>CAWDBE010000004.1:0-509439 GCA_963800435.1 uncultured Actinomycetota bacterium | reverse complement strand
TGGCCGGAACCCGAGGATGGACGACTCCTCGCTGATGGTGCCGCTGTCGGAAAGCACGCAGAAGGCGTCTTGCTGCAGCCGCACGTAGTCGATGAAGCCCAAGCGGCTTGTGGAAGGTGATTCCCTCAGGCAGGTCGCGTCCCAGTTCCTCGAGCCGAATGCGGGTCCGGGGGTGGGTCGAGACGAGGACGGGCAGACCGAACCTTCGTGCGCCGCGACCAGGCAGTCCAGCAGTTGCCCGAGTCGTCGTGGGTGGTCGACGTTTTCCTCCCGGTGGGCCGACGCCAGCAGGTAGCGGCCCTTCTCCAGTGAGAGGGTGTCGAGGATGGTGCTCGCGGCGAACTGTTCCTGGTGGTGCAGCAGCACCTCCTTCATGGGGGAGCCGGTCAGCAGGATGCGTCGCGGGTGAAGCCCCTCAGCGAGCAGGTTGCGTCGAGCGTGCTCCGTGTAGACGAGGTTGAAGTCGGCCACGTGATCGACGAGGCGGCGGTTGGTCTCCTCGGGAACGTTCTCGTCGAAGCAGCGGTTGCCTGCCTCCATGTGGTAGACGGGGATTCGCATGCGCTTGGCCATGACCGCGGCGATGCTGCTGTTCGTGTCGCCGAGGATGAGGACGGCGTCGGGGCGCTCCGCCAGCAGCACCTCCTCCGCCTTGATGAGGGTCTCGCCGAGCACGTGGCCCAGGCTGCTCGTGTCCACGTCGAGGAAGTGGTCGGGCGGTCGGATGCCGAGCTCGTCGAAGAAGATGCCGTTGAGCTCGTAGTCGTAGTTCTGGCCGGTGTGGACGAGCACGTGGTCGACCGTCGTCGTCCAGGCGAGCCATCACCCGGGAGAGGCGGATGATCTCGGGCCGCGTGCCGACGATCGTCATCACCTTGGTCATGCGTCTGCCCTCACGACATCGCCCACAGGTTCCTGGTACGTGTCGGGGCTGTCCGGGTCGAAGAGGGCGTGGGTCCAGAACAACGTGGTGACCTCGGTCGTCGCCGGTGTTGGTGATGTTGTGGGCCCACATGGTCGGCATGTCGATGGCCGCGGGATCCGCCCCCGAGACGTCGAACGACACGATCTGCGAGTGGAATGCCCGGCGCAGCGAGATCCGCGCCTGGCCCGCCAGCACGACGAACCGTTCGACCTTGCCCAGATGGAAGTGCTCCCCTCGGGTGATGCCCGGCCTGGTCGTCGAGACGAACGTCTGCCCCTGACCGCCATGGGCGCGCACCGTCTCGACGAGTCGGCCACGGTCGTCCGAGTGCGTCGTCAAGGCGATGGGATAGCGCTCGGGGAAGAGCGCCGCCCGGTAGGTGTTGAACAGGTCGACGCGCAACGGGGTGTCCAGGACGGGCAGATCGCCGCTGGGGTACAGCGCGTCGAACTCCTGGAGCATGGCGAGGACGCCCGCCACGGTGCTGCGCGTGGCGGGCGGCGCCAGGGTCGACTCGCCGGTGGTCAGGGCGTCGATGAGCGACTGGGCCGCGCCTTGCACGTGCAGGAGGTCGACCTCGCGGTCCTGCACCTCGGGCACTCCACCGCGAGCCAGCGGTGTCGACGAACGTCGCCACGAAGGAGTTGTATGCCGGGCGGCCGTGCTCGCCGAAGAGGTTCGGCAGCAGGACGTCCACGAAGTGGCCGCCGGCCGTGCCGGCGGCACTCGCCAGGACGTGGGCTGCGCGCTCCTTGCCCACGCCGTACGGGGTGCCGTTGCCGGCCTGGATCGAGTTGGCGAACACGACCCGAATCGGCCGCCCTGCGCGCTGCCACCGCATTCGCCACCTGCTCGGCGAGCCGGACGTTGCCGCGCTCCACCTCGCCCGGCTCCCCGCGGTTCACTCCCGCCAGATGGACCACTGCGTCTGCGTCCGCGACCAGGCTCGGGAGCTCGGCCCAGTTGCCACGCCCGCACGGGCACCACCTCGTGGTCGGTCAGGGCACGGAGCCGGACGCGGGTGTGCCAGCCGAGGAACCCGTCGGCGCCGGTCAGCGACGACCCTCACGGCGATGCCACCCCAGGATGGCCTGGACCTCGGGCAGCTTCGAGCAGCAGCCTCTTCGGTCGCTTCGAGGTCGAGCTGCACAGTATTGGCCGAGGTGTACTCGTCGGCCTGCGCCGCGTCCGGCTCGCCCTGCTCGTAGTACAGCTCGTACTCCAGCGATCGGGCGTCGAGCGGCACCCGGAAGTAATCGCCCTGGTCGGCCGCCTTGAGCATCTCCTCGCGGCTGAGCAGCGTCTCGTGCAGCTTCTCGCCGTGGCGGGTGCCGATCACCCGGATCTCGGGGTCGTCCTCGCCCAAGAGTGAGGCCACGGCCCGCGCCAGCGTCTCCACCGTCGAGGCGGGTGCCTTGCGCACGAACAGGTCACCCGGCTCGGCGTGGGTGAAGGCATGCTGGACGAGGTCGACCGACTCCTCGCAGGGACATGAGGAAGCGCGTCATGCGCGGCTCGGTCAGGGTGAGCGGGCGCCCCTGCTGCACCTGCTGGACGAACAGCGGGATGACCGACCCGCGCGAGTACATGACATTGCCGTACCGCGTCACCGACACCGTCGTGCTCGAGTGGGGGTGGTTGCGCGCGAAGGCCTGCGCGGTCTTCTCCATGAGGGCCTTGGTCATGCCCATGGCGTTGACCGGGTAGACGGCCTTGTCGGTGCTGAGGCAGACGACGGAGCGGACGCCCGCCTTCGCTGCCGCCTCGACGACGTGGTGGCTGCCGATGACGTTGGTCTTCACTGCCTGCTCGGGGAAGAACTCGCAGGATGGGACCTGCTTGAGGGCCGCGGCATGGAAGACGAAGTCGGTGTCCACGAACGCGCCGTAGACGCTGTCGTAGTCGCGCACATCGCCGAGGAAGAAGCGCAGGCGAGAGTCGGAGAACCGCTTGCGCATCTCGTCCTGCTTGGCTTCGTCTCGGGACAGGATGTGCACGGCGGCGACGTCGCGCGTCGAGCAGGTGGCGCGCCATGGTGGACCCGAACGAGCCCGTCCCTCCGGTGATGGCCACCGTTGCGCCCTGCATCTGGTTCATCGCTTCTCTTCCTGCACAGACTGTGATCGTAGTTGCGCCCCGAGAACCTTCCACTGCTCATGGTCGGCCACGGGCGTCCACCCTGCGCGCGTGAGCCAACTATCCGCCTGCCCCTGCCCGAACCAGAGAACCTCCAGGCGCCGTGCGTTGGCTGCCATGGGAGCCGACAACCGTCCCACGAGCCTGACCAGCCCCAGAACCCAGGCGGCGACTGGCCGGGGCACCCTCTCGGGCGTCGCCCACCCAAGGACTCCAGCAGGCCTGCCGTGGTCAGGCCCTCCCGGGGATGGCTGACGATGGGCGGGGGGGCTTCGGCACCGTGGTGAGGAAGGCGATCGCGTCCGCGACGTTGTCGATCAGCGCCTGCGCCGTGGGCATGTCGCCCGGTGACGCGACGGTCGCGAACGACGACCGGGCGATCCTCGCCACCGTCTGGGTCACCCTCCGCGTTGGGCCGTGAACCCCCGGAGGGCGATATACGACCGCGTCCGGCCTGGATGCGTGTGCGGCGCGCTCTCCGACCAGCTTCGAGGTCGAGTACGGGGAGAACGGGTCGCCGCCGGGAGAGTCGTCGAGGAGCGCAACCCGCCCCTGGACGGCCGCGGCATGCTGACGTGGATCAGCCTCTGCCGGGCTCTCGGGTTGCCCTCGCGACGACGCCGGGGAGGGCCCCGTTGGCGGCCATGAGGGCGTCCGGTGTCGGCTTCGACGGCGTCACTCAGGCCGGCGGCGTTGACGACCGCCGAGCATCCATCGAGGAGCAGTCGCAGATCGTCGGACACATCCTTCCGCGAACGTCATGGAGAGCGCTTCATCCTCGGTGCACCGGGGGAGCCGGGGCGCGCTCACCGGCACGACGGCGGCCCCCCGGGACGCCAGCGCGCGGCACACGGCGGAGCCGACGAATCCAGACGCGCCGATGACGGCGACGCGCTCAGTCATGACTCCCTCGATCCGACCACCTCGATGAGCATCCCCTCGAGCTGCTCACCGACCACCGCTTGCGAGAAGTGGGTGCTGTAGTAGGCGCGGCCCGCCTCGCCCATGTCCCGTCGGGTGGCCTCGTCCAGCGATGCCATCGTGACGACGGCTTCCGCCAGAGCCTGCGGATCTTCGGGCCGGACGGCAAGACCGGCCCCGGACTCCTCGATCACGGCGGCAGCGTCGCCCGCGACTGCGCCGATCACCGGCCGACCCGCGGCGAGGTTGGCCTGCAGCTTGCTCGGTATCGTGGATCTCAGGATAGGGGCGTCCTTGAGGCTGACGAGCTGAACGTCGCCCACGGAAAGTACCTGGGACATGCGCTCGAAAGGCTGACCGGTGACGAAGGTGACGTTGGTCAGTGCCCTCCGGTTAACCGCCGTCCCGGAGCCGCTGCTCTTGAACCCCGCCGCCGACCAACACGAAGCCGATGTCAGTTCGGTCTCGGAGCAGGTTCGCGGCCTCGATGACCGTCTCGAGCTTCTGCATCTCCCCGAAGTTGCCCGCATACATCACCGAGAACTCGCGAAGTGGGCCGACCTCACGACGGGTGTCCTCGCTTGCCACGGCCGGATGGAAGGAAGCCTCGTCCGCCCAGTTCGGGATGAGGCGCAGCTTGGACCGGGAGATGCCGCGGCTGGCGATGCGCTCGACCATGCCCGGCGCGATCGCGGCGACAGCGCCCGCATCGCGATAGGTGTGGTCACAGAAACGGTGGAGGATACCCTCGAGGCGACCACTCGCTGCGTCGTCCAAGAGTCCGCTGGACGTGACGGAATCTGGCCAGAGGTCTTGGACCCACAACGCATATGGGATATGACTCAGCACCTTGAGTGACATTGCCGGAATGGCGGCTGTCGCCGGTGTGGAGTACACCAATGCGACATCGACCCTCCGCAAGGCGTAGGGCGCGAGCGCGGCGCCCGACGCCGCGAAGCTCAGGTAGTTGGCCGCACGCCGGGCCGGATGCGCGTCGTGGCTGGGATAGATCGGTGCCCGATGGACGGTCACCCCTTGCAGATCCTCACGCCGATACGGACGTATGCGGTAGCCGGGTAGGACCTTCCCCGTCGGGTAGTGGGGATACCCGGTGAGCACCTGGACGTCGTGACCACGGTCCCGGAGGAGGCGCGCGACGGTCCCGGGTCCCGCGGCAGCCCCGGGCTCGGGGTCGTACCAGTGCGAGACGATGCCGACCCTCATCCATCCGCTCCTGATGGGCGAGGAGATGCCGCCTCGACCCGATGCGCCGAGACTCTGGGAAGGACAATGTAGGCCAGGCTGATGACTGCCAGAAGTGGCACGGCGATCCAGATCGTCAGGGTCGCCATGAGGAGTGTGTCGAGGCCCGCCAGCGCGGCCACGAGCAATGACACCCGGATGTGCGGCACGCGTGGGTCGCGGGTCATGAGCTGGTAGGCATGATCGCGATGGGCTCGTCAAGAGCTGCTCGCGGCGTCGGGCCCGGATGAGCAGAACTGACCCGGTGTCGGCGAGGTAGATGGTCAGGGGAGCCGCGACCACCATCGGCGAGGCGTCTCTGGCGACGGCCACGACGATGCCCGCGGTCAGCAGGGCCCCGAACAGGTAGCTGCCGGTATCCCCGAGGAACAACCGTGCGGTGGGGGCGTTCCAGGGCAGGAATCCAAGTGCCGCGCCGGCGGTTGCCGCGCCGATGACCCAGAGATCCCCGACGCCCGCAGCGAGCCCCACGAGCCACGCCGTCACGCCCCACACCGCGACATTCAGGCTCGTGATCCCGTTGATGCCGTCCATGAAGTTGACGCTGTTCACGACGACCAGGGCGATGCCCGCTCCAGCGGCCACAAGCCACCCCCCGCCGGCCGCCCAGCCGATGAATGCACCGGCGGCGGCTTGCCCGGCCAGTCGGCTCATCGCACCCAGGCCTGCGGCTGTCGTCGGCAAGACCGACCATGGCGAGTGCGAACGCCGCCCCGATCAACGGCCAGGGCACCTCGAGTCCCACTGCATCAGCGGCGACTCCCGAGGCGAGGACGCCGACGAGACACGCCAACCCGCCTGCACGTGGGGTGGGGCGGGTGTGCGAGGACCTGGCATTGGGGATGTCGATGACGCCCATTCTCACCATGAGCCACCGAACGCCCCACGCCGCCACGGGTGTGACGAGCAGGCCGACGACGAAGGGGTCACATGCTCAGCGGGCATCTTCGGTCGCTGCTGCCCCGTTGAACCGGACGTCGTGGAGACCGTCGAGTGCGCCGGCGTGCATCCACGTGGCGGCCTCGTCGTGCGACTGCGGCACCATGGCCTCGATCTCGTGGCCGGGCAGCCGCGGCACGCTCACCCGGTCGATCAGCGGGTTGCCCGACGGCAGCCGCTCCTCGTCGCCGAAGAACAGGTCCTCCGCCAGCTTCTCGCCAGGACGCAGGCCGGTGAAGGTGATGTCGATGCCCTTCTTGCCCGACATCCGGACGAGCGTCTGCGCGACGTCGAGGATCTTCACCTGCTCGCCCATGTCGAGGACCATCACCTCGCCGTCGACGCCGATGGACGCCGCCTCGAGCACCAGCTGGCAGGCCTCGGGGATGAGCATGAAGAACCGGCGGACGTCGGGATGGGTGACCGTGACCGGCCCGCCCCGCTCGATCTGGGCGGTGAAGGTGTGCAGGACGGACCCGCGCGACCCGAGGACGTTGCCGAACCGCACGGACACGTAGCGCCCCGCCTGGTTGGCGGCGAAGTCCGCCGTCAGCCGCTCGGCCAGCCGCTTGCTGTACCCGAGCACACAGGTCGGGTCGGCCGCCTTGTCCGTGGAGATGTTGACGAACGTGCCGACGCCGACCTCGGTCGCTGCCGTGAGGACGTTGAGGGTGCCGACGACGTTGGTCTTCCACGCCTCCAGGGGGTAGGTCTCGAGCAGCGGCAGGTGCTTGAGAGCCGCGGCATGGAACACCAGGTCGGGCTGGGCGGCCGCGAAGGCGGCCCGCAGCGCGGCAAGGTCGCGGATGTTGGCGAGGATGACGTCGTCGCCCTGCAGCAGGCCCTCCCCGCTCAGGCTCATCTGGGTGGCCAGGAGACCGGACTCGTCACGGTCGAGAAGGAAGAGCTTGGCCGGCCCGAACCGGGAGATCTGGCGGCACAGCTCGGAGCCGATCGAGCCGCCGGCGCCGGTCACCAGGACCCTGCGCCCCGCGATCTGCTCGGCGATCACCGTCGTGTCCAGCGCCACCGGCCGGCGCCCCAGCAGGTCCTCGACGTTGACGTCGCGCAGGTCGCTGGCCGTGGGCCGGCAGCCGATGATCTCGCTCAGCGGCGGCAGGGTGAGCACGCCGAGCCCGGCGTCCTCGGCCAGCTCGGTCAGCACGCGGATCGTGCCCGCTGCCGCCTGGGGGAGGGCGATGATGAGCGTGTCGGCGTCGGAGGCGGCAGCGACGGCGGCCATGTCGCGCCGGCTCCCGCGGACCCGGATCCCCTCGAAGCGCAGCCGTGCCTTGCGCGGGTCGTCGTCGAGGAGGGCGACCGGGTGGAGGTTGCTCTCGGTGTCTCGCATGAGGCTGCGGGTCAGCCGTCGGCCCGCGTCGCCCGCGCCGAAGACGATCGCTCGCCGGGCATCCGCCGTCGGCGTTGCCTGCAGCCGGGTCCGCCACGAGCGGATGACGAAGCGCGAGGTGAACATGATGAGCATGGCGAGCGCCGTCGCGGTGAACGGCACGCTCCGCGGCACGCCGTGCCACCGCGTCGCGATGACCAAGCAGGCCACCAGCGCGCCCACGATCGCGGCGGTCCTGCCGACGTCGGAGGTCTCCTCGAAGGAGCCGCGCTCATGACGCACGGCATACGGTCCGACGGCGGCACCGATCAGCAGCTGGAGCCCCACCGCGAGGGCCGAGAGCCAGACGGCCGCCGAGACGACGATCTGGTGACGGTCGAAGTCGAAGCGGAGCCAGTCGGCCGCGACGATGCCGACGACCCAGGCGAGCCCGTCGACGACCGCCCAGGCCCAGCGACGACCCAGGCGACGCGGTGGTGTGCGCACAGAGGTCCCCTTCCGAGCCGACCGGTGACCGGGCCACTGTAGCGATTAGTCAACCCAATAGGGGGCTTTCTCCGGATGGTGAACGCCCGCCCGCATTTCTGCGGACACTGAAAGGGTACGCCCTCAAAGGCGCAGTAAAGATTAGGTAAACCTTTCCTTGCAATTGGCAGAATGAGTATCCTCGTGCGCCCGGTGTGCCCACCACGGGACGGTGGAGGCAGTCCCGGGACCCACCGGCGGATGCTGCCGCTCGGCGCGCTCCAGCGCACCTCGGGGCGCGCTGTCCGTGGCGGCCGCAGTAACCTGGGGGGCGAACGGCCGGCGCGATGGCTGGCTTATGACAGTTGGGCTGGCCTTGGAGCTTCGGGACTACATCCACGTCCTCCGCAAGCGGTGGCGGATCATCGTGGCCGTGGTGCTCGTGGCCGTCGGTGCGGCGGCTGTGGCCACCTCGCTGAGCCCGAAGGTGTATGAGGCGCAGACCCAGCTCTTCGTGTCGACCTCCGGCGGCAACGACGCCACCGCCCTGCTCCAGGGCAGCAGCTTCACCCAGCAGCGGGTCCAGTCCTACGCCGACATCATCACCACCCCGGCCGTGCTCGGGCCGGTGATCGACCAGCTCGGCCTGAGCACCACCGCGGCCAGTCTCGCCGGGCACATCACCGCGAGCGTCCCCCTCAACACGGTGATCATCCACGTGGCGGTGAGCGACCGGTCCCCGGCGCAGGCCGCCCGGATCGCCGACGCCGTGGGCAAGCAGTTCACCTCGACCGTCGCCGACCTGGAGTCGGTGTCCGACAGCTCGCCCAGCCCGGTCAAGGTGAGCATCGTCAGCGCGCCGTCGACGCCGACCGTGCCCGTCAGCCCCCGCCCGGTCCGCAACCTCGCGCTGGGCCTCGTGCTCGGCCTGCTCCTGGGCTTCGGGCTGGCGCTGCTGCGTGACCTCCTCGACACGACGGTCAAGGGCGAGGCAGACCTCGCCGAGCTCACCGACGCCACGGTGCTGGGCGGCATACCCTTCGACGGCGACGCGGCGAAGCGGCCCCTGATCGTCCAGGCCGTCCCGCACGGCCTGCGGGCCGAGGGCTTCCGGACCCTGCGCACCAACCTCCAGTTCGTCGACGCGACCACCCACCCACGCTCCATCGTGTTCACCTCCTCGATCGCCGGCGAGGGCAAGACGACGATGGCGGCCAACCTCGCGATGACGATGTCCGCCGGCGGCTCCCGGGTGTGCGTCGTCGAGGCCGACCTGCGCCGGCCCAAGCTGCTCGACTACATGGGTCTCGACGGGTCCGTCGGGCTCACCGACGTCCTCATCGGCCACGTCGACGTCAAGGCCGCGCTCCAGCAGTTCAGCGACGCCGACCTGTGGGTGCTCGGGTCCGGGCCCATCCCGCCCAACCCGAGCGAGCTGCTCGGGTCGGCGCCCATGGAGCGGGCGCTGCGTGAGCTGGAGAGCCGCTTCGACGTCGTCATCATCGACGCCCCGCCCCTGCTGCCCGTCACCGACGCCGCCGTGCGTGAGCACCGTCGCGGGCGGGACGGTCGTCGTCGTGGGGGCCGGGCTGGTCGACCGCGACCACCTGACCAAGGCCCTGCAGTCCCTGGAGTCGGTCAAGGCCAACCTGCTCGGCCTGGTCATCAACCGGGTCCCCACCAAGGGCGCCGACTCCTACAGCTACTACCATGGGTATGCCGCCCAGACCCCTCGCGAGCGGGCCAAGGAGCGCGCCAAGGACCGCTCCAAGGGGGCCTCACGTCGCAGCTCGCGCAAGGACGCTCCCGGTCCGCCGCGGCTGAGCCGGCCTCGGCACGCCGCGGCTCGAGCGCCGACCTCAGCGCACCGTCCAGGTCGCCAGGGAGTCGGTCGAGCGCAGCGTCTGCGACCCCACGGCCAGCCAGCCGCCCCCTTGCACGACCGACAGCGCCACCTGGCCGGGCCGGCCGAGGTCGCCCGCCCGGGCGCAGGAGGGAGTCTCCTTCGTGCCGAGCTGCCGGACGGTGACGCCGGCGCACGAGGACGTTCCCACCGCCGCCACGAACGTCTGCGAGGGGCTCGACGCGGGGACGGCCAGCGCCACCGCGCCCGCCACCCGGCCGGCGCTGCTCCAGGTGGCGCCGGTGTCGGAGGTCGAGACGACGAGGCCGCCATCGCACAGGGCCCGCGCCCGGGAGAACGAGATGACCGCCAGGTCGAGCACGTCGCGTCGCCCGCACGGCGTCACCGTCGAGGGCCCCGGGGCGTGGACGACGGTCGGCTTGGCGGGGTCGCGGTACCACGCCCGGTCGAGGGGGCCGCCGGAGGACCAGTGGCCGCCCTGGTTGCTGGTGCTGGCGTAGGCCGGGTGGCACGCCGGAGTCGCCCCCGACGGCGAACGCCGACTGGCTGCTCACCGCCTTGACGCGGACGACGCTCGGGAACGGCGCGGCCGCCAAGGCCCAGGTCGAGCCCCCGTCGGTCGTCACGGCGAGCGACGAGCCGCCGGTGGCGCAGGAGCCGACCTCGGCCCGCCAGGCGACGGTCGAGCTCAGGCCGACGATGAGGGTCGTGAGCGGCGCAGGGCCGGCCGGCCGGGTCGCTGTCGCCGTCGGTGAGTCGGTCGGCGAGTCGGTCGGGGACGCAGACGGCGTCGGCGACGGCGACCCGGTGTCCGACGGGGAGGTCGTCGCCACGGCGCCGGCTCCTGTCGCCGGTGGCGGGGTCGCCGTCGAGCGCAGCGCCAGCCCGACGAGCACGATGTCGAGCACGACGAACGCGATCAGGCCGGGAGTGGCCAGGCGGCGCGGGATCCTCACCGGCTCAGCGCTCCGCAGTGAGGGCGCGGACGATGGCGGGCAGTGCCGCCTCGACCTGCTGCGTCATCGTGGTCACCACCTCGTCCTCCCGACCCATGGGGTCGACGATATCGGCCTCGGCCCGGCTGAGGGGCGGTGCCAGGCCGCGCCTGGATGCCGCGGTCTCGGCCACCAGAGCGACCCAGTCGCCGGCGTCCTCGGGTGCCGGACCGGCATACAGGCTCTCGGCCTCGGACACGAGGTGGGCGAAGTCGCGCACCGTGAAGATCCGCCGCCGCGCGGCCGGGACCAGCTTGCCGACCGCGCCTCGGTGGGCGCGGGTCGCCGTGAGGACGAGGGTGGCCGACTCGACGAGGGCGGCGCTGACCTGCCGGGCCCGGAAGCCCGAGGGGTCGCCCCCGCGGCCGGCGAGCGCGAGCGCGACCCGGTCCTCCATACCCCTGTCCACCATCGCCCGGGTCCCGGCGCTGTGGACCTGGACCGGCCACTCGGCCGCGGGCCGCGCCTGGTCGAGACGGCGGCTCAGCAGGCGCTCGACGTAGGGCGAGCGGCAGATGTTCCCCGTGCAGACGATGAGGATCTGTGCGGAGCCGGCCACGATGCCGATCCTGTCACGCCAGGGGCTCCCGCGCCCTCCGCGCCCCCACGCCTGTCGCGCCTGTCGCCCCCTTCACCTGTCGGCTCCTGCACCCCCGCGCCTGGCGGCCCCTTCATCGCTTGTGTCCGAGTATCTGGTGCCTATGACCACCAGTTACTCGGACGCTGGCATCACGGCGGCCCCTTCATCGCTTGTGTCCGAGTGACTGGTGCCTATGACCACCAGTTACTCGGACGCTGGCATCAGGGGCGGCCCCTTCATCGCTTGTGTCCGAGTGACTGGTGCCTATGACCACCAGTTACTCGGACGCTGGCATCAGGGGCGGCTCCTGCATCGCTTGTGTCCGAGTATCTGGTGCTGATGACCACCAGTTACTCGGACGCTGGCATCAGGGGCGGCCCCTTCATCGCTTGTGTCCGAGTGACTGGTGCCTATGACCACCAGTTACCCGGACGCTGGCATCACCGGCGCACGCGGCGGGCTCAGCCGGCACAGGTACCGTTGCCGTCAGCCTCGTTGATGGCCGCGTTCTCGCCGGAGGACGCGACATACCTACCAAAGGTCCTCACATGCCCTTGTCCCGTCTCCGCGCGGCGGTGGTCGGCGTCGTCGCCGTGACGGTGCTCGGGGCTGCGGCTCGTCCAGCACGCCATCCACCGGTGCCTCCGACGTGCTGGATGCCGTGACGGTGGCGGGCACCGACGCGGCGCCCTCGCTGGTCTTCAAGACGACGCCGCTGACTGTTCCGGCCACGACCATCAAGGTCCTCAAGCCCGGGTCGGGCCCCGCCCTGACGACCGCCAACTCGGTCGTCTTCAACTACGCCCTCTACAACGCCAACACCGGCAAGGAGATCGACACCAGCTACGGCAAGGGGACCGTGCCGTTGGACCTGTCGTCCGCCGGCCTGATGAAGGGTATGAGCAAGGGCCTGCTCGGCCAGCACGTCGGCTCCCGGCTGCTGATCGCCATCCCACCGGCAGACGCCTTCGGCACGCAGGGCAGCACGCAGGCCAGTGTCGGACCCACTGACAACATCGTGTTCCTGATCGACGTGCTCTCCGCCAGCACGCCGCTGGCGACGGCCACCGGCACCGAGGTCCCACCCAAACCCGGGCTGCCCAGGGTCTCCGTCGGGAGCAACAAGGTGGCCACGGTGCACATCCCCGCGACCGCGCCGCCGACCACCCTGGTCGTGCAGCCGTTGATCATCGGCGCGGGCGCGGTCGTCAAGAGCGGGCAGACGATCAAGGTGACCTACACCGGAGTCACGTGGAAGGACGGCAAGAAGTTCGACGCCTCCGCCGACCACGGCGCCCCGGTGGACTTCCAGATCGGCACCGGCCAGGTCATCAAGGGATGGGACAAGGGCCTGGTCGGCCAGACCGTCGGCAGCCGGATCCTGCTCATCGTGCCGCCAGCTGACGGCTACGGCGCGAAGGGGTCCCCGCCGATCGGGCCGACGGACACGATGGTGTTCGTCATCGACATCCTCGCCGCGAGCTGAGACACCGCTTCGTGGCCTGGCCGGCCGCGCCTCGGCGGGCGCGGGCCGCCGTGAGGACGAGGCTGGCCGTCTCGACGAGCGCAGCGCTTGCCTGCCGGTGCCGGAAGTCCGGAGGGTGCGCCCCTGGGCCCCGTACACCTCCCGCGCCTCCGCGCCTGCAGCTGACGGCCCCTTCACGGCTAGTGTCCGAGTGTCTGGTCGCTATGACCACCAGTCACTCGGACGCTGGCATCGGCGCCACGGGAGCGCAGGCGCAGGTGGGGCAGCGGCGGTGCCGGGAGGGTGTCGTCCCAGGCCTCGGGGAAGGGCCCGAACCGGTCGGCCCCCGAGCCCGACCGCTGCGCGCGCTCGGGTTTGGGCTCGCGCTCGCGCTGCCAGTCCTCCCGGAAGGTCGACGATCTCGTCGTGGCTGCGGCCGACGAAGTTCCACCACATGACGATCTCCTCGCCGAACGGGGGACCGCCGAGCAGGAGCATCCGGGCGGGCTCGTCGGTGCCGGCGCGGACCGTCAGACGGTGCGCCCCGGCCGGGCGGAAGAGGATCTCGCCAGGCTTGGCGCTCAGGTCGCCCATCGACACCGTGCCGGTGTCGCAGAGGAACCCGTGCTCGTGCGCTGGGTCGACCTCGAGGGTGACCGTCGCGCCGGCGGCCACGGTGATCTCGGCGCCGACGAGGGCGGTGTGCGTCGACACGGGCGAGGTGCGCCCGGCCAGCGAGCCGAGGAACACCCGGACCCGGGCGCCGTCGTGCTCGACGACCTCGGGGGCGTAGTGCTCGAAACCCGGCTCGGCGAACCGGGAGGCCTCGGGCAGCGCGACCCACAGCTGGGCCCCGTGCAGGGTCGTTGTGCCGGGGGTGGAGTACTCCGAGTGGGCGATCCCGGAGCCGGCGGTCATGATGTTGAGCTCGCCGGGCCGGACGAGCGCGTGCGCGCCGGTGGTGTCGCGGTGCTCGACCTCACCGGAGAACAGCCACGAGACCGTCTGCAGGCCGGTGTGCGGGTGGCCCGGCACGGCCATCCCGCCGGTAGCGCCACGTCGTCGGGGCCGTAGTGGTCGACGAAGCACCACGCGCCGATGAGGGTGCGCCCGCGCTGGGGGAGGCTGCGGCGCACGGTCATCGCCCGCGGCCCGCCGAGCGGGACCGTCCCGGGCGGGGAGGACGACTGCCTGAGGGTGCGGGTCTGGGGTGCTCATGGCTGACCCAACGCCTCCGTCCCCGCGCGTATGCCGCGAGTCGTGGTTGTGTCCGAGTGGGTGGTCGCCATACCTACCAGTTACTCGGACGCTGCCAGGTGGGGGGTGGTTGTGTCCGAGTGGGTGGTCGCCATACCTACCAGTTACTCGGACGCTGCCAGGTGGCGGGTGGTTGTGTCCGAGTGGATGGTCGCCATACCTACCAGTTACTCGGACGCAACCAGGTGGCGGGTGGTTGTGTCCGAGTGGATGGTCGCCATAGCCACCAGTTACTCGGACGCTGCGGGGGAGGCGGGGGGGCGGGGGGCGCGGAGGGGGACACGGGCGAAGAAGCGGGCACCCGGCACGACGGGGGGTCGCCCCACCCGGAGGGGTTCGTGCCGGGTGCCCGCGGTCTGCGGCTCTCACCGGAGACCGGTGAAGTCGCGTGCTACGACGTCAGGGCAGGTAGTAGTTCGGGTTCGGCATCTTGAAGGTGCGGTCGGTGTAGCCACCCTTGAGGTCGCTGTACTGGTCGCCGAAGTCCGCCACGATGTCGTAGCCCAGGGACTCGATGTGCGCGCGGGTCGCCGCCTTGTAGTGGATGGTCGTGCACTTGCCGCCCGGGTCGGCCGCGCAGGCCGTCTGGAGGTAGTCGGGGTATGCCGTGACGTCCGGCTTGGTGAACAGCCCGTCCTCGCCGTTGCTCAGGGTCGTCGGGGCGGGGTAGCCCGCGTCGACGCCGATGCCGTCATGGGTGAGGTTGCCCAAGGTGGCGTCCTCCTGCGAGGTCGGGCGGCCCGTGATGAAGAAGATCGCGTAGCCCTCGGCCGCCGCCTTGTTCACCATCTCGACCATCCCCGGGGTCGCCGGGAAGAGCTGGCCGGTCACGTAGGCACCGTTCGTCGTCGGGTTGTAGGCCCAGTTGCTGGCGATCTCGTAGTTCCACGTCGTCAGGGTCGTGTCGTCGACATCGAGGACGATGGCCCTGGTCTTGTGGCCGGAGTGCTTGGTGGTCGTTGCCGTGGACGTGGCTGCGCGACGCGAGCCAGCGCTCGCCGGCCCTGGCCACCGAGGACGCCTCCTTGGCGTAGTTGCCGTCCGGCGCGAACGTACCGGTGCCCAGCGGGTCGCCGTAGTAGTTGCGGATCTGCTGGCGGAGCACGTCGATGTTGGTGATCTGGTTCGCGGACCTCGGCGTGAAGGTCGAGATGGCGGGCTGTGCCGTGGCGGCGTAGGCCACGCCGCCGCCGACGAGGGCGGCCGCGACCACGGCGGTGACGAGGGTCGAGCGCCGAGACAGGCGGCGCGCACGAAGACTGAACACAGGGGATCTCCTCGTTCGTTGATGGGGTATGCCTTGTCACGCTAACGCTCGGCGGGCGTCTTGTGCGCGTCGAGAAGGTGACGGATCTGTGCCGCCTGGTGCGCCGGCCGTCCGGCCCGCGTCGCGGATCGTCGCGCACCAGGAGGCGGTGGGTTGTCAGGGTTCTCGAAGGCACGTCACGGGTCGGGCATGCCTCGCCCACAGCCCACGCCAAGGCAGGAGGACGAGAACTGGAGGAGACAGACCAGGGAGGTCCCACCATGACCGACAGCACAGAGCAGGGACGCGGCCAGAACGTCCCGCCCGTCGACCCGCGGCACAACATCCCCCGATCCACCGACCCCCTGGCGCCTACCCCACCGTTCCCGCGGCCGCAGGCCTCGCCGCCGCCCACCCAGGCGGCCCTCCCCACGCCGCCGACGCCGCCGACGCCCCCGACGCCCCCGGCGACCGGCCGGCCGGCGACCGGCGCACGTCCTGCCTGGGTGTCCTCGAGCCCGCCTCCGGCAGGCGGATGGGGGCCCGCCCCGTACCAGCCCCCGCCGGGCTGGACGCCGCTGGTCGGACCCGTCCCCGGGGCGCCCGCCGGTGGCGGGGTCGCGACGCTGGCGCCGCCGCGGCATACGGTCCGCTGGTCGGCACTGCTCGCCGTCGCCCTCATGGTCGTGGCCCTCCTCGGGTTCGGCGTCACCCGGGCGCTGACCGCGTCGTCGACGGCGGGCAACGGGCTCTCGGTCGGGAACGCCGGCTTCAACGGCGACGGGAGCGTGAGCGGAGCGCCGTTCGACGGCTCCGGCGGTGCCGGAAACGACGGCTCCGCCGGCCCGGGGACCTCGGCAACCCCGGGCTCGGCCGCGACCGGCAGCGGCAGCCCGAGCAACGTCGACCAGCTCGCCGGCCACGTCGACCCGGCGGTCGTCGACATCGTGACGACGTTCGGCTACCAGCGAGCGTCCGGGGCCGGCACCGGGATCGTGCTGACCTCGACCGGAGAGGTCCTCACCAACAACCACGTCATCGACGGTGCGACCTCGATCAAGGTCACCGACGTGGGCAACGGCAGGACGTACTCCGCCACCGTCGTCGGCTACGACTCCTCCGCGGACGTCGCCGTGCTGCAGCTCCGGGGGGCGGCGGGGCTGGCCACGGCCACGATCGGCGACTCCTCCGGCCTCAGCGTCGGTGACGGCGTCGTCGCGGTCGGTAACGCCGGCGGGAAGGGCGGCACGCCCTCCGCCGTGGGTGGCTCGGTCACCGCGCTGGGCCAGACGATCACGGCGAGCGACGCGATGGGCAGCACCAGCGAGCAGCTCAGCGGCCTGATCCAGGTCAACGCCGCCATCGTGGCCGGCGACTCGGGCGGCCCCCTCGTCGACACCGCCGGAGAGGTGGTCGGCATGAACGCCGCCGCCTCGAGCAACAACAGGACGTCCGCTGCGGCCCAGGGCTTCGCCATCCCGATCAACGCGGCCCTGGCCATCGCCGACCAGATCGAGTCGGGGCAGGGCTCGGCGACGGTGCACGTCGGGTCGACGGCGTTCCTCGGTGTGCTGGTCGCGACCGGCAACGAGCAGGCGTATGGGGGCCGGGTCGGTGGCGACCGGAGCGCGACCGCCGCGGCCGGCGCGACCATCGCCGGGGTGGTCCCGGGCGGCACGGCCGCGACGGCGGGGATCGTCGCCGGGGACACCATCACCTCGGTGGGCGGCCACTCGGTCGGCTCAGCCTCCTCGCTCACCACGCTGATGCAGCGCTACCACGCAGGTGACCGGGTCAAGGTGACCTGGGTGGATGCCGTCGGACGGTCGCACAGCGCGACGGCCGCTCTCACGTCCGGCCCGCCGGCCTGACTCCTCGGATGCCGCCCACGGTGGCCGAGAGGGTGCGCGCCGAGGGGGTGTGCGCCCCGGTCGACTGGTAGGTCGTCAGCGCACTGTCGGTTGCTCCACATGCTGGGGCAACCGACAGTGGCTGAGAGTGTCTTCGGCCGGCCGCCGGTCGGAGCGCCCGCCCACAGCGCTGTCGGTTGCTCCACATGCTGGGGCAACCGACAGCGCGGTGAGGGTGTCTTCGGCGGGCCGCCGGTCAGGCGCCCGCCACGCGCCACGACGCCGGGTCGTCGCCGGCGACCGGCTAGTCGTCCTTCTCGCTCTGATGGCGGGAGGCCCGCTCCGTGAAGGCGGTCACCGACTCGGCGGGCGGGGAGGCCGCGGTCACATTGGCCTTCTGGAGCTCGAGGTAGACCTCCTCGCGGTGGATCGTCACCTCTCGGGGCGCGGCGATGCCCAGGCGGACCGTGTCACCGTTGACCTCCAGCACGGTGACGATGATGTCGTGGCCGATCACGAAGCTCTGCGTCGGGCGTCGGCTGAGCACCAGCACTTGAGAGTCCTTTCTCCTGCCGGGACGACACCACCCTAAGCGGCCGTGCCGCAACCGTGCGGCACCGGTCCGGTCCCCGGTGGGAATCAGGACGTGAGCAGTCGCTGACGCAGCGAGAAGGACTGATCGGTCAGCACCACCTGGGCGGCCTCACGGGTCCGCGCATTGACCACCAGGGGCGCGAGGGTGTTGGCCGTGGCGTCCTCGGGCTGGTCACCCAGGGTGACGACGAGCAGGACCAGCGCGTCCTCCTGCGCTTGCAGGTCCAGCCGCTCGACCGTCTCGTCGTCGATGACCGGGGCATAGCCGTGCAGGAACGGCGCAGGCGCCACCACCACGAAGTCCGGGTCCTCGCGGTCAACCCCGTGGAGCTCGAAGACCCCGCCCTCGCCCTGCTCGAGAAGGAAGCGTCGGGCGGTGGGAAACCCGACCAGGCCGGAGGCGAAGTGGATCTCTGGCTGGTCCACGGCATCGGTCTCGCTGTGGGCAGGGGTGTCGGTATCGATCACGGTGTCTCCAGAGGGGAAGTCAGGTCGACTGGTCGAACAGTCGTCTGGTGGTCGGCCTGGAGGCCGCGCCGTCGGCGGTGTAGGTCGACGGCTCGGACGTGGCGGAGACCAGGCCGAAAGCCTCTTGCAGCGCCGTGTAGCCGGAGTGGAGGAGCTCGCGGTTGCTCTCAGCCAGGGCGGTGATCTCGGCGGTGGAGCGCAGGAGCGACGCGCGGTGGTCGGCCAGCACGTCGTCCCATGGGGAGGGAACCTTGTCGGCCAGCTCGATCAGGGAGATGTCGGGGTCGAGGCCGAGGGCCTCGGCGACCTCGCCGAGCTCGATGGTCCTGCGCAGGTCGGCATGCCGGAGCTCCTCGAGGACGAGCTCGACCTCATGGGTGGCGCGCCCGAGCCAGCGAGTGCGGCCGGCGGCCACGAGAACCTGTTCGGTCTCCAGCTTGAAGCTGAGCAGCTCCAGCAGCTCGCGGATGCCCCACAGCGCCGAGGAGATGTTGGCGAGCGCGGTCTCTGTGCGGTTCTCACCGCCCGGGACGGAGACCATCGGTGGGCACATTTGGATCACTCCTTCTGATCGGCCGAGAGCACGACATACTGATGATTCCCGGCCAAGAGATTTCGGGAGAGGTCCCCGTGGGTAGCGATGGGCACGAGCCAGGGACACCTTACGCCTCCAGGACCGGACGGCTCGGAGCACTGAATGCCATGTCGCAACAACCTGCCTGTGTCAGACGAGGACCACTGAGAGCAGCCCCTTGCCGTACCCGCTCACCTCGACCTTGAGGTCCGACCTCTGGCCAAGACGGCGCAGGTGCTCGGAGATGTCCGTGGGCGGCGGGTGGCCCGGGACATGCAGCTCGAAGAGCCGGACATGGGGCGCACCGTGGCGGTTGAACAGGCCCCCGAGGATGTTCATCACCTCATGGAGGTTCTCCACCATGTCGTGGGGCAGAACGCGCTCCTCGACGATGTCGGCGGCGGCCTTCGCCGGGATGAGGGCGAGAGAGGCACCCGAGGGCGACCGAGAGCTCGAGGTTGGAGCAGACAAGCGCCTGCAGCCGGCAGCCGTCGTTCACATACACCGCTACGGCGCCGGGCTCGGCCAGCGTGGGCGCCCAGGGCTCCGAGAGGGCGACCTGGACGTCGCGGCCGAGCAGGTCCTGGAGCGTGTCACGCACGACCATGTTGGGCGGGAGATCGGGCATATCGACCATGGCGGTCACCCCAGTACCGGCTCGAGGACGTCCCTGAACGCATCGGCCGTGAAGGGCTTGGCGACCAGGAAGAGTGCACCTGCATTCTGCGCCTTCTCGCGCATCTCTGGCGAACCCTCGGACGTCACGAACCCGAAGGGGACGCCGTGGCCACGCGCCCGCAGGGTGGTCAACAGCTCGATGCCGTTCATCTCGGGCATGTTCCAGTCGCAGAGCACCAGGTCGAGCTCATCGCTGGTGATGGCCGCCAGGGCCTCCTGCCCGTTCCCCGCCTCGCTCACCTCCGCGTCCGGGTAGCCCGCCTGCCGCAGCGTGCGCTTGACGATCTGACGCATGACCCGGCTGTCGTCGGCGATCAGGATCTTCATTGACCTCTCCTTCCCGAATCGACCAGCTCGTGGCGGCCCAGGTCGACGCGCCGGCTCCACAGGGCGATACGCATCCGGTCCTCGTCGCAGCCCAGATCGACCTGCTCCATGAGCTTGGCGCCGGGGATGGTGACCACCTGGTCCACCCCTCGGCTGACGGTCGGAAGCGAGAGCTCGCTGGGCTCCGGTAGCAGGCACTTGATGTTCCCGGCGATGATGTTGGCAATCTCCCCGAAGGCGTCCGCGACCTCCTCGTCGGCGAGCTCCTCCTCACCGGACTCGAACATCGCCGCGGCGGCGCGCCGAGCGAGCGCCTCGGAGCACGACAGGACGACGGAGACGTTCGCTCCCCCGCTGATGTGCGCCGTTGCCGTCGCCGAGCGACCGCGGGCCACCTCGGTGCACCCCTGGGTGTTCAGCTCGCTCAACGTCATGGCGAACAGCGACGCCCACACGGCCTCCGCGATCTCGACGATCTGGTCCTGTGTGATGGTCGTGGTCATGGCTTCATCCCCTTCCCGCCATGCAGCCGATACACCGGTGCCCGGCCGATCTGGACTCGAACGAAGGAGTCGTCGAGATTGAGGGTGGTCTCGGCGCCGCCCAACACGAGGTAGCCGTCGGGCCGCATGACCCTGCGCACCCTGGCGAGGATCTGTCGTTTGGTTGCCGAGTCGAAGTAGATGAGGACGTTGCGCATGAAGACGATGTCCATCTGCGCCATGGGCGGGAGGTTCTGGTTCAGGTTGACCAGCCGGGTCTCGACCATCCGTCGCAGCGGCTCCTCGATCTGCCAGTGCAGGCCCTGTTTGCGGAAGTAGCGGACCAGCATGGCGGCCGGCAGCCCCCGGTTGACCTCGAACTGGCTGTAGACACCCTCGCGGGTTCGGTTCAGCATGCCCGGCGAGATGTCCGTGGCGAGCAGCCGCACCTTCCAGGTCGGGTCTGCGCCGATGATGTCGTTGATCAGCATGGCGATCGAGTAGGGCTCCTGACCGCTGGAGCATGCCGCGCTCCAGATATTCAGGGCACGGTCGCCGCTGCGGGCCCGAAGAAGGTCGGGCAGTATGTGGTCCGAGAGCGCGTTGAAGGGGTGCACGTCGCGGAAGAACGACGTCTCGTTGGTCGTCATGGCCTCGACCACGAGATCCCGGAGCGCACTGCTCGGTGAGCGCCGGAGCTCTCGGACCAGTTCTGCGACGCTGCCCGTGCCACGCTCGCGCGCCAGCGGCAGCAGGCGGGCCTCGATGAGGTACTCCTTGCCCTGTTCCAGGACGATGGCGGAGCGCTCGCGGACCAGGGTGCTGATGAAGTCGAAGTCGACGGTGGCGATGGTCATGACTGTGACCTCCCGTGCGCGAAGGCGGGCGCTCGGCCGCGCGCGACCCGCGCCTGGATGGCGCGCGCGATGTCGCCGAGAGGCAGCACCTCGGCCGCCAGGCCGGCGGCCACCACCGATCCGGGCATGCCCCATACCACCGACGTCGCCTCGTCCTGGACGACGACGGATCCCCCGGCCTGCACGATGTGTGCCGCACCGTTGGTTCCGTCCGATCCCATGCCGGTGAGCACGACGGCCAGCACCCCGCGGCCGAACGACCTCCGCGGCCGAGCGGAAGAGCACGTCGACCGCGGGCCGGCAGTAGTTCTCGGGCGTCCCCTGGTCAAGGTGGGCGACGGCCCCTGCTGGGTTCGCGCGCAGCCGTAGGTGGAAGTCGCCGGGAGCGATGAGGACCCGTCCCGCCTGGACCCGGTCCCCGGTGCGTGCCTCGGTCACGGTGAGGTGGCTCTTGGTGTCCAGCCTCTTCGCGAAGAGCGCCGTGAAGACCGGGGGCATGTGCTGGACGACGACCACCGGCACCGGCAGGTCGGGTGGGAGGGCGGTGACGACGGTGGTCAACGCGTCCGGTCCCCCGGTGGACACCCCCACGACGACGACGTCCACCCGTGAGGCGGCGGTCGCAGCGGGGCGCGCGACCACTGGCCTCAGCGGCACCCGCGCTGGTGCCGTCGGCGCGGCTCCACGGCGCCCCAGGGTCAGGGACTTGATCTTGGGGATGAGCTGCGCCTTGACCGCGTCCATCGAGGCGCTGACACTGCCCACGTTCGCCGGCTTGGTCACGTAGTCGTTGGCGCCCCGTTCGAGGGCGTCCAGGGTGGCGCTCGCGCCTCGTTCGGTGACGGTGGAGAACATGATCACGGGTAGCCGCGGATAGAGCTCGCGCAGCCTGACGAGGGTCTCGAGCCCGTCCATGACGGGCATCTCGACGTCCAGCGTCACGATGTCCGGGTTGAGCTGGGGGATCTTGGCGATCGCGATCTTGCCGTTCGACGCGACGCCGACGACCTCGATGGCAGGGTCGCTCGACAGGACGTCCGAGACGAGGCGGCGCACGACCACCGAGTCGTCGACGACAAGGACCGCGATGCGCGCCATGGCTCTACACCAGCCCCAGCACGCGCAGCTTGTCGCCGATGGCGTCGACGGTGAACGGCTTCATGACGTACTCGTGAGCCCCGGCGGCGAGGGCGCGCACCACCTGGGAGTGCTCGTTCTCGGTGGTGACCATCATCAAGGTGATGCCGCGCCACTCGCGGTTGCCGCGCAGCGCCGAGACGAACTCCAGGCCGTCCATCACCGGCATGTTCCAGTCGATGAGGGCGATATCGGGCAGCGGCCCACGACGGATGACCTCGAGCCCTTCGGCGCCGTTGCCCGCGGTCTCGACGTCGAAGCCCATGTTGCCCATGGCGCGGGACAGAATCGACCGCATGGCGCGTGAGTCGTCAATCACGAGTGCGCGCACGGTGACCTCTCTTCCAAGTCGTTGGGGCGTGGTGGCAGGGCATGCTCAGTAGGCGAACTGTCCGACGAGCTTGCGGAGGTCGGTGGCCATCTTGGCCAGCTCGTCCGCCGCTCCTGAGGCGCTGGCAGCGGCCGAGGTGGTGTCGGAGGCCGAGCGCGCCACCCCGTTGATGTTGTCGGCGATCTCGTTCGAGCCGGCTGCGGCCTCGCCGACGTTCCGGCCCATCTCGTTGGTGGTCGCCGTCTGCTCCTCGACGGCCGAGGCGATCGTCGCCTGGGTGTCGTTGATCTGCGCGATGATCCCCGAGATCTCGGTGATCGCGTGCACGGCTGCCTCGGTGTCGGACTGGATCGCCTGGATGCGCTGCCCGATGTCCTCGGTCGCCTTGGACGTCTCCTGAGCCAGCTCCTTGACCTCGTTGGCCACCACGGCGAAGCCCTTGCCGGCCTCACCGGCGCGCGCCGCCTCGATCGTGGCGTTCAGCGCCAGCAGGTTGGTCTGCTCCGCGATGGAGTTGATCACCTTGACGACGTTGCCGATCTCGGCTGACGACAGACCGAGCGCGGCCACCGTGCTGCTCGTGGTCTCCGCCACCTGCACGGCCTGCGCCGCGACGCCCGCTGCGTCCTGCGCGTTCTTCGCGATCTCGCGGATCGAGGCGGACATCTCCTCGGTGCCCGTGGCCACGGTCTGCACGTTGCGCGACACCTGCTCCGCAGCCGCGGAGACCAGGTTGGCCTGGGCCGCGGACTCCTCGGCGGAGCCACTCATCTGCGCCGACACGGCCGAGAGCTCCTCCGACGAGGCGGCCAGAAGGTCGGCGCTCATGCCCAGGGTGCTCATCGTCTCGCGGATCCGGCCCATGGCGGTGTTCAGGGCGACAGCCATGTGGCCCACCTCGTCGGTGCTGTCCACGTCCAACGTCAGGTCCAGCTTGCCCTCGGCCAGCCCCTCGAGCACGACCACCGTCTTCTGGAGCGGCCCGGCGACCATTCGCCCGATCACGATCGCGAACCCGATGGCCAACAGCACCGCCGCGACGATCACGCCGACGATGAGGGTCCGCGCGGACTCGTAGTCGTCCTTGGCTGCCGTGATGGCAGCCAGAGCGGCGTTCTCCTCCGAGGTCTGCAGGGCCACCAGGGTGCCGTCCGTCTCGGCCGCCAGCGGGCCGAACGTGGAGTCCCTCAGGGCGACGAAGTCGGCCGTACGTCCCGCGTCGGCCAGCGGCAGCAGCTGCTCGTCCCTCACCGTCCGGTACTTCTTCAGGTCTGCTGTGAAGGCATCCCGCTGCCCCCCGGTGTCGGGAAGGCCGGTCTTCGTCAGGTATGCCGCCCACGCCTGGTCGACGAACTGGTCCGCGGCAGGGATCTTCGCCTCGGCCGCCTTACGGACCGCCGGGTCGGTGCCGATGGCCGGGCTGAGGGCGGCATACCGCATCTTCTGGAAACCGGCATAGACGTCACTGAGGTGGCTCGAGGCCATCATGTTGCGGTCGTGGATGGACTGCATGTTCGCGTTCGCCGACGCCAGCCGGGCGATGCCCAGCCCCCCGACGGTGACCATCAGCAACGCCATGGCCGCGAAGCCGACCATCAGCTTGCGCGTGGTCCTCAGGTTGCGGAAGAAGGAGAGCCGTGCGTGTCGGGTCGAGTTCTTCTGCACGGTCTGAATCCCTTCGGGTGGCCACCGGATCTGCGGCGGCGTCAGGCGCTCTGCCTCTGCCGACTCATCGGCATCCATGCCCCCTACCTGAGGAATCCCCGGACGGCCCACCACCCCCCCCATACCGGCTCACCGGCACCTGACGAGGACCTCCGCGGAGAACCGGGACGGCCGGGACCACACCGTGACGACCGGCTGCCCGCGCCTATGCGCGCAGAGCAGCCGGTCGTCGCCAGGGCTGGGGGTCCTAGACCGGCTCCGCGACCTCGACGGCCAGGTCGGTGTCGAGGACCAGCATCAGGTGTCCGTCGAGCTTGCAGACGCTGTCGACGACGGCCCGAATGTTGGCGGGCACCGTCTCGGGCAGCGCCTCGAAGCTCTCGTCGCCCGGCTCGAGCACGTCGCCGATCTCGTCCACGAGAAGGCTCACGACATCGCCATCCACCGTGCGGACCACGACGTTGACTCCCTGGGCGCCGGGAGGCCTGGCCGCCAGGCCCAGCCTGGACCTCAGATCGAGCGTGGTGATGATCTGGCCCCGCAGGTTGATCAGGCCGCGGACCCCGGCGGGAGCGTGGGGAACCGTGGTCAGCACCTGCTCCTTGAGGACCTCCTGCACAGAGCCGACCGGCACTCCGAACAGGTGCCCGTCGAGGCGGAACGTGCAGTACTGGCGTGACATGGCTCTCCTCAGCTCGCCGCGAGCGGAGCCAGCAGCTCCGGGTCGATGGCGGAGATGGCGCGCTCGACGTCGATCAGCTCGGTGACGTGCTCGCCGATGAGCGCCGAGCCATGGTGGCCGCCGGTGTCCAGACGGGTCCGTACCGCCAGCTCCTCCTCCACGATGTCGTGGATCCTGGCGACGACGAAGCCGACGGACCCGCCCCGGTGCCGGCACACGACGACCTGGATCGGGTCGGTGTCGACCTGCTCGTCGTAGGACTGCAGCGCCCGGTCCAGCCGCACCACGGGGAGGATCTCGCCGCGGTACTGAACGACCTCGTGGCCCCCGATCCGCTCGAGCTGCCGAACAGGGAACTGCTCGAGGCGGTCGACGGCGCTGAGCGGGAGGGCTGCCCGGCGTCCGTCGGAGAGGCCGAGAACGAGCAGTGTCGTGCGTTCGACGTCGTCGGAGGCCGCGCCCGTCCTGGTGCCCGACTGCGAGGAGTCACTGACCATCCCGGCCTGTTTGGCCAGGGCGTTGGCGTCGAGGATCAGGGCGACCCTGCCGTCGCCCATGATGGTCGCTCCGGCATACAGGGCGATGTGGCGCAGCTGCCTGCCGAGCGGCTTGACGACGATCTCCTCGGTGTCGGTGATCTCGTCGACCACGACACCGAACTGCCGCCCGTCGGCCTGCAGCACGACGATCAACGTCGTCTCCCGGTCCACGGCCTCCAGGCCCAGCTCCTCGCGCAGGTCGACCAACGGCAACAGGGTGCCGCGCAGACGGTAGACCGGCGTGCCCTGGATGGTCTCGATCCGGGTGAGGGCCTGCTCCCTGCCCAGGCGGACCAGCTCCAACAGGTTCACCTGCGGAATGGCATACAGGTTGTGGTCGGCGCTGACCACCAGCGCCGGGATGATCGCCAACGTCAGCGGGATCTTGATCCGCACCGTGGTGCCCTGACCCACGGTGCTGACGACGTCGATCGCGCCGCCGATCCGCTCGATGTTCGTCTTGACGACATCCATGCCGACCCCGCGGCCCGACACGTTGGTCACGACAGCCGCGGTCGAGAACCCGGGCTGGAAGATCAGCTGGAGGCTCTCGCGGTCGCCCAGCGTGGCCGCGGCCTCCGGGGTCAGCATCCCGCGCGACACGGCCTTGGCGCGCAGCCTGACCGGGTCGATGCCGGCGCCGTCGTCGGTGATCTCGATGATGACCTGGCCGCCCTCGTGGAAGGCCCGCAGCAGCAGCCTCCCCTCGGCCGGCTTACCGGCGGCAGCACGGACGGAGGGCTCCTCCACCCCGTGGTCCACACAGTTGCGGACCAGATGGGTCAGCGGGTCCTTCACGGCCTCGAGGATCGTCTTGTCCAGCTCGGTGTCGCGGCCCACCATCTCGACCCGCACCGACTTGCCCAGGCTCACGCAGAGGTCGCGGACGACCCTGGGGAGCTTGCTCCAGACGTTGTCGATCGGCTGCATCCGGGTCTTCATGACCCCTTCCTGCAGCTCCCCGGCGATCAGGTTGAGCCGGTGGGCGGTCCGTTGCAGCTCGGCGTCCTGGCGGGTCGAGGCCCGCTGGAGCAGCTGGTTGCGCGTCAGCACCAGCTCGCCCACGAGGTTCATCAGCTCGTCGAGGAGGTCCACGTCGACCCTGATGCTGCTGTCGGCGACCGAGCGCCGTCCCCCCTGCTGAGCGGGGGGTGCGTCGGGAACCTCCCCGAGGCTGAGCGGGGCGTCGTCGGTCGGGGTCATGACAGGAGTCCCGGGGTCGCCGACCTCGAGCGCGGCGGGCGCTGCCGCCAGGTCGTCCGGCTCGGCGGCGTCCTCGCCCAGCGGCTCGTCGAGGAGCGGGTCGCACAGCACCGGCTCACACGGGACGTGGTCGGCCGGCGGCTCAGCCACCGGCTCAGCCGCGGGCTGGGTGGCGGGAGACGGGCTGGAGGGGACGGCGCGGCCGGCGTCGAGGACGGCCTGCAGCCGGACCACCAGCTCGGCGTAGTCGTCGTCGCCCTCTTCGCCGGACTCCTCGATCGAGGCGAGAAGGGACCGGACGGCGTCGACCATCTCGAGCAGGATGGTGGTGAGCTCCGGGTCGAGCGTCATCTCCCCGTCGCGCAGCCGCGACAGCAGGCTCTCGCCGACGTGGGTGACCGACTCGAGGGTCCCGAACGCGAGGAAGCCGCAGGTGCCCTTGATCGTGTGCACGGTGCGGAAGATGCTCGACAGCAGCTCGCGAGAGCCCGGGTCGCGCTCCAGCGCCACGAGGTCCCGGTCGAGCTGGTCGAGGTTCTCGTGGCTCTCGACGAGGAACTCGGCGACGATCTCGTCCATGACCTCCACCGAGTGCCTCCTTCGCGAGCCCTACGTATGCCGGTGTCCCAGCGACTGCTGTGCTCATCGGCAGGGCGGGCCCGGATCTGAGGGCTCCGCGGCAGGGCCGTCGCGGCGACGCCGCCCTCGAGGACGGAGACCTCGCGGAGCCTCCTCGGCTATCCCCATATGGTCGGGCGTCACGATCGCGGCGAGCCGAGTCGCGCCCGCGAACCCGTGCATTTCTTTGCCATTCCTTGGCGAAGACTTGGGGCGCTCTTTAACCTTCGTTGAACTCGCCCTGTCATATCTTTAATCTTTCCAGGGGAACTCTTGGCCCGACTGAGCGTCCTCGGGGGCCCCCCTGGGGGCCGGCCCAAAACCGTTGCAAACAGACGGTATTCATCTGGCAATGTGATGGGACTCACTAAAGTGAGCCTAACCAAATGGCGCATTCTCGGCGTGGGGCAAGGGGCGCGTCGTCCGCATATCGCGCATTCGTCTAGTACTTTTGGCCAGTCGTATTCGACGGTCGGGCTATCCCGCCGACAAACGCCGAACCTGACGGCACGGGTCCCTATTTCCTGTCCTTCGTGCAACAGTCCCCCTCGCAGCCCACCAGCCCCTGCCGTGCAGCCTGCCTCCGCGCCCACCGTCGAAGAGCTATGCCGCACCCACATGGCCGTCGTCGAGCACGAGGTGCGCTCCATCAGCATGCGGCTACCAGGTCACGTGAACACCGACGACCTCATGTCGGCGGGGATGAGCGGCCTGTTCGGCGCCGCCACGTCCTTCGACCCGGAGCTCGGGGTTCCCTTCGCCCGGTATGCGGCCCGACGGATCCGCGGTGCGCTGCTCGACGAGCTGCGCTCGGCGGACTGGGCCACGCGGTCGCTGAGGGCACGGGTCCGCGCCCGTGACACCGCGCACGAGTCGCTCGCCGGCCGGCTGGGCCGTACCCCGGCCCCCGACGAGCTCGCCCGGGAGCTGGGCGTGACCCGCTCCGAGCTCGCCCGCACCGAGGCCGACCTGCACCAGTCGGTGGTCCTGCGCTTCGACCACCTCGGCACCGACAACAGCGTCGAGTCCCTGCTGCCGTCCACGAGCCAGACCCCCGAGGCCATCATCGTCGAACGCGAGCGCCAGTCCTACCTACGTGACGCGGTCCAGTGTCTACCCGACCGCCTGAGGGCGGTCGTCCTCGGCTGCTTCTTCGAGGACCGGCCGATGCGGGAGCTGGCGGAGGAGCTCGGGGTGTCCGAGTCGCGGATCTCCCAGCTGCGCGCCGAGGCGCTGAAGCTGCTGCGGGACGGCATGAACTCCCAGCTCGCGCCCAGCATGCTGCCCGCGGCCTCCAGCGGCGTTGCCGCGGGGCGCCGTGAGGCCTACTACGCCACCATCGCCGGCCGCTCGTCCTACCAGGCCCGGCTGAGCATGCCCATGGTGGCGTCGGGCAGCGCGGACGGCTGGTTCTCAGATGAATCCCTCGAGACTGCTCAGGTCCGGTGAGCGCAGGCCGATAGACAGCTGTCGACACCCGGTGTGGCGACGTGAGGAGCCCACGGACGGACTCCCCAGGACCCCATCCAAGGAGGAATCATCATGGGTCTTCAGATCAACACCAACATTGCGGCGATGTACGCCTACCGCAACCTCTCGAGCACGCAGAACGCCATGTCCACCAGCCTGGAGCGGCTGTCCTCGGGTCTGCGGATCAACCGTGCGGCCGACGACGCCGCCGGCCTGGCGATCTCGCGAGAAGCTGCGCGCGCAGTCCAACGGCCTCAACCAGGCCACCTCCAACGCCCAGGACGGCATCAGCCTCATCCAGACCGCTGAAGGTGCCCTCAACGAGACGCACTCGATCCTGCAGCGCATGCGGCAGCTCGCCGTCCAGTCCGCCAACGACACGAACAGCGACGGCCGACCGCGCCCAAATCCAGAAGGAGGTCACCGCTCTCACCACCGAGCTCGACCGCATCTCCGGCTCGACGCAGTTCAACAGCCAAGAACCTGCTCGACGGCTCCTTCGCCGGCAAGTTCCAGGTCGGCGCCAACGCGGCGCAGAGCATGACGTCTCCATCGGCAACATGGACACCAGCGCTCTCGGCCTCGGCGCGGGCTTCGCGGCCGCCTCGGCCAACGGTGCGAGCGCCGCTTCCTTCACCGGTTCCACGCCGACGGGTCAGTTCACCATCAACGCTGGTGGCGACGTGCTCGACTCGGCCGGCCTCAAGGTCGGTGCCTACGCCACGAACACCGTGACCTTCACCGACAACACGCTCGGCACCGTCGTCTTCGACAAGGATGCGACCACGGCCGGCACCGGCTCGTTCTCGATCACCAACGGTGTCGACGTCAGCTCTCAGGCCACGGCCAGCAGCTCGATCACGGCCATCGACGCCGCGATCAACACGGTCTCCGGCCAGCGCGCCGACCTCGGTGCGGTCCAGAACCGCTGCAGCACACCGTGAACAGCCTCTCGGTCGCGGCGGAGAACGCGTCCGCCGCCGAGTCCCGCATCCGCGACACCGACATGGCCAAGGAGATGACCACCTTCACCCGCAGCCAGATCCTGCACCCAGGCCGGCGTCTCGATGCTGGCCCAGGCCAACTCGGCCCCGCAGTCGGTGCTCAAGCTCCTCGGCTGACCCTGAGCGCTTGACCTGATCGTCCCGGGGCGGACCCACCGGTCCGCCCCGGGACGCAACCGCCGCACGGCCGAGCCGAGAAGGAGACGGCAATGACGAGCGTCGACGGACTGATCTCCGGCCTGGACACGACCGACCATCATCTCGCAGCTGATGGCGGTCGAGCGGCTGCCCGAGCAGCAGCTCACCAACAGCAAGACCGCCAGCCAGACCATGGTCAGCACCCTGCAGCAGCTCAACACCTTGATCACCGCCCTGCAGACCGCGGCGAAGGCGTTCGTCCCCGACACCATCACCGAGCAGTCGGCCTGGACCACGACCACGGCCGCATCCTCGAACAGTGCCCTGGCCGCCGCCCTGGCGGGCACCGGGGCCCTGGCCGGAAGCTCCACCTTCAGCGTGACCCGCGTCGCCGCCGCCGGAGCCGCCGTCTCGAGCGGCACCGTCGGCTCCCTGACCGCGGCGGTCGCCTCCGGCCCGTTCCTGCTCACCAAGGGAGCGCCGGCCCTGGGTCTGACAGGCGTCGACGCCGGCTGCGACGCTCAGCTCGGGCACCCACAGCATCGAGGTCACCCAGTCCTCAGCAGGCGCCACCCTCACCGGCACCGCGGCCCTGCCCTCGACGGTCACGATCGACAGCAGCAACAACACGATCGCGTTCTACCTCGACGGTTCGAGCACCCCCACCACCATCTCCCTGACCTCCGGCACCTACACGCCGTCGCAGCTCGCGAGCGAGATCGGCCGGGCATCGGGCGGCACCCTCACCGCCACCGTCGACACCTCCGGCCGCCTGCAGCTCAGCACCGTCGAGGAGGGCTCCGACGCCGAGCCTCCAGCTCGCCGGCTCGGGCACGGCCAACGCCGCCCTCGGCCTGACCGACACGACGACCGTGAGCCACGGCGTCGACGGCCTCATCTCGCTCGACGGTGGGGCCGCCACCACCGTGTCGAACGCGGTCGCCGGCACCGCAGTGACGCTCGTCGGCGCGGGAGGCGACTCCGTCGTCGCGACCCTCGCCGGTGGCCTGCGCAGCGGCGTCGCCACGACGAGCTCCGTCGACGTCGCCGCGGGCGCCACGCTCGCCGACGTCGTCAGCGCCCTCAACGACCCGAGCACCGGGGTCAGCGCCACCGCCGTCCAGGTCGGCACCGCCGCATACCGCCTCCAGCTCACGTCCACCACGACCGGCTCCGCGTCCGACGTCACCGTGAGCAGCGGCGCCTTCCCGGCGGGACAGTCCACGCTCGGCGACATGCAGGAGCTGTCCGCCGGCACCGACACGGTGCTGCACGTCGGCACCGGGCCCGGGGCCTTCGACGTCACCTCGTCCACCACCTCGGTGACCGGTCTGATGCCGGGCGTCACCATCAACGCCGTCAAGGCCGACCCGAGCACGCCGGTGACGGTGAACGTCAGCGCCGATGGCGCCGGGATGGCCGACAAGATGGCCTCGCTGGTGGACGCAGGCCAACTCGGTGCTCTCGAGCCTCAGCTCGAAGAGCACCTACGACCCCACGTCCAAGACCGGCGGTCCCGCTGCTCGGCGACTCGATGGCCCGCGACCTCGCCCAGCGGATCACCGACACCGTCATCGGGTCCTCGTCCAGCACGCCCGCGATGGACGGCGTCTCGGTGACCCGTGACGGCAGCCTGACCTTCGACAGGACGGCCTTCCTGGCGGCATACGCCGACGACCCGGCGGGCGTCACCGCGACGATGACCTCGATGGCCCAGCGCCCTCGGACGTCGCCACCGCCGCGTCCGACCCGATCTACGGCACCCTCACGACCCGGATCACCGCCGAGCAGGACAGATCAGCGACTACACCCACCAGATCGCCGACTTCGAGGACCGGATGACCCTGCGCCAGCAGACCCTCCAGACGCAGTATGCGGCGATGGAGACGATGCTCGGCACGCTGAAGTCCCAGAGCGACTGGCTGACCGGCCAGCTGGCCTCCCTGCCCACGTACACGTCGGCTCGAGCAAGTGAGACGGGACGACAGGCCATGACCACAGCAGTCCAGCTCCGCACCCGCTACGCGCGCGACGCCGTCCAGACCGCCTCGCCGGCCCGGCTCGTCACGATGCTCTACGACCGTCTCGCGCGCGACCTCGACGACGCCGAGCTCGCCATCTCGACCGCCGACCACCAGGCCGCGCACAACGCGCTGCGGCACGCGCAGGACATCCTGGCCGAGCTCTCCGTCAGCCTCGACGCCACCGTGTGGGCGGGCGGCGCGGGCCTCAAGCGCCTCTACGCCTGGCTCATGCGAGAGCTCGTCGCGGCGAACGTGGCCAAGGACGCATCGCTGCTGCCGGCCGGTGCGCGAGGTCGTCGAGACCCTGCGGGAGGCCTGGCACGAGGCCGCGAACGCGCAGGCCGTCGGCTCATGACGGCCGGCTGGCTCGACCACCCTGGACGCCCTCGAGCGGCACCTGGACGACAGGCCCGGCAGCTGGAGGAGGGCCGCTACGACGAGGTCGCTCGCCTTCGACCCGCCGGCGGACCTGCCGCCGCTGCCCGTCGTCCCTGGCGACCGGGCGGCCGAGCTGCTGGGCCGCTCGCAGGCCCTCACCGAGCGGCGGCGGCCTCCGCGTGGCGACCGCGCAAGCAGCTGACCCGGCGGCGTCGGCAGGCGTTCGAGGCCGGCCCGTCTCGGTCTACATCGATCGGTGGGCGTAGTCGCTCAGGTCGCCGACTCGCGCTGCCGATAGGACGCCAAGCACCCTCACGTGATGAGGTAGGTCCGTTGTCCGGTTTCTCCAGCCTGAACGTTGGCACGCAGGCGCTCTTCGCCGCCCAGCAGGCGCTGGACGTCGTCGGCCAGAACGTCAGCAACGTCAACACCGAGGGCTACTCGCGCCAGCGCGTGCAGCAGGTCGTCGCGCGGCGCCTCGACCATCCCGGCCATGTGGTCGACCACCGACCCCTCCGTGGGCGGGTCGACGTCACCGGCACCCAGCGGATCCGGGACTACTTCCTCGAGGCGCGGGCCCAGCAGGAGCACGCGCACGTCTGCCGGCCTGACCGCCCTCAACGGGACCTACACCGACCTGGAGTCGACCTTCGGCGAGCCGAGCCACGAACGGGCCTGCAGTCGCAGCTGAGCACCTTCTGGAACTCCTGGCAGGACGCCGCCAACAGCCCCGGCGACGCCGGCGCCGGCCAGCCTCGTGCTCGAGCAGGCCAAGTCGGTCGCCGGCACGGTCAACGGCTTCGCCGACCCAGCTCGCGGCGCAGTGGGAGGCCACCCGCGACGACGTCGACAGCACCGTCGACCCAGGTGAACTCCATGACCGCCCAGGTGGCCCGCCTCAACGGCGCCATCCGTAGCGCGACCCTCGGCGGCGATTCGCCCAACGAGCTCGCCGACCAGCGGGACCCCCTCGTCCTCCAGCATCTCCGAGGCGACGGGAGCGGTCGCCGCCAAGGGCGACGACGGGGTCGTCAACCTCACCCTCGGCGGGCGCACCCTGGTCAGCGTCGACCGCAGCCAGCAGCTGCAGGCGCTGGGCCCGACCAGCTACCCCTCCGGCACCGGGAACCATGAGCATCACCTGGGCCGCCACGGGGCAGCCGGCGATGATCACGCGGCACCCTCGACGGGCAGCTGACCGCTCTGAACGCCACCATCCCGGGCTCGATGGCCGACCTCGACGCCGTCGCCACCAGCCTGGCGTCCACGGTCAACGCCCAGCAGGCAGCCGGCTTCGACGGCGCGGGCAACGCCGGCGCCCCGATCTTCTCCGGCACCACGGCGGCCACGCTGACCGTTGTCCTCTCCGACCCCGAGGGGCTGGCGACCTCGTCGCAGGCGCCGCCGGTGCTCAACGGCGACAACGCCCTGGCCATGAGCGCCCACGCGAGTGACGCGACGGGGCCGGACGCGCAGTTCCAGGACATGATGGTCCGGCTCGGCGTGCAGTCGCAGACCGTCCAGCACCGCACGACACCCAGCAGGCGGTCGTCGCCAGGTCGACGACGCCCGCGACAGCGTCTCCGGCGTGAGCATCGACGAGGAGATGACCAACCTGGTCGCCTTCCAGCACGCCTACTCGGCAGCGGCCCAGTACGTCACCGCGATCAACGGCACGCTCGACACCCTCATCAACATGATGCGCTGAAAGCAGGATCGACGATGTCACTTCGGGTCACCTCGGCAAGCCTCAGCCGCGGCGTGATGGCCGGCCTGCAGGCCAACCTCGCCCGGCTGCAGCGCACCCAGCAGCAGCTCTCCTCCGGCCGGCGGATCAACAAGATGTCCGACTCGCCGGTCGACGCCGCCGCCGCGATGCGGCTGCGGGCCGAGCAGGCGGCCAACCAGCAGGTCGCACGCAACATCGACGACGGTCTGAGCACCCTCGGGGCCGCAGACTCGGCCTTCAACTCCGTGAGCACACTCCTGCAACGGGTCCGGCAGCTGGTCGTCAGCGGGCTCAACGACACGAACACCGCCAGCGACCGCGCGGCGATGGCCGACGAGGTCGACCAGCTCAAGGACGGGCTCTCCCCCTCGCGAACACGACAGTACCTCGGACGGCCCATATTTGCGGGAACGCAGAACGTCCCTGCGGCCTTCGACACCACGACCGGGCAGTACCTGGGGAACGGAGATGCCGTGCAGCGCAGTGTCTCCGCCGACGGCTCCACGAGGATGGACGTGACTGTGACCGGCGACGACGCCTTCTCCACGCTCCTCAGTGACGGCAACGCTCCCGGCATCCTTGACCGGATCTCCGCTGAGCTGCGCGACCCGAACGGCCCCGCAGCCCTGGACAGCGACCTCGGCAACCTCGACGTCGGCGCTCGGCGGTCATGCAGAACACCCACAGCGTCGTCGGTTCGCGGTACAACCGACTGCTCGGCATCCAGACCGCAGGGGAGAGCACGCTTGGACGCAGTGTCAGCCAAGCTCTCCACGGCCGAGAACATCGACCTGGCCAAGACGACCATCGACATGCAGATCCAGTCGACGGCCTACCAGGCGGCTCTGGGCGCAGCCGCCAAGGTCCTCCAGCCGTCCCTGCTCGACTTCCTCCGCTGACCCACGCCACCCCCGCCGCCCAGCGGGCCTCGGCGCTGACGACGCCCGCGGCTGCCGCTGCGCCCGCGCTGAGCAGCACGCGGCCCCCCGGCATACGCCCCCGGCCCCTGTCCGCCTGCGGCGGAGGGTCCGGGACCGCCGCAGGGACGAGGCGAAGATCGTCCGTTCGGCTGGTCAGGTGGCCCGGCCCCGGCCGATGAGGAGGGCGGTCAGGATGACCACCCGCTGCCACGGACTGGCGGCGCAGCACCACGAGCCCCGTTCCGGGGCCAGCCAGTCCTACCAGCAGTCGAGGAAGCCATCATGCCGGAGCTAGTCGGCGACGCGACGATGAGCGCACTGCACTACGCGCTCAACGGCCTCGCCCTTCGCCAGCGCACCATCGCGGACAACGTCGCCAACATCGAGACGCCGGGCTTCCTCGCGGGAAAGGTCAACTTCGAGGACGCGCTGCGCAGCTCGGTGGCGAACGGCACCGACCCCTTCGACAGCAGCTACACGACCGCCCGCTCGTTGGAGCCCACCCGGACCGACGGCAACAACGTCAACCTCGACGAGGAGACGGTCGCCGGGCACCGAGACCAACCTCACCTACAACCTCGCCCTCCAGGCCATGACGGCCAAGTTCCAGCAGCTGCGGATCGCGGCCGGGGGTGCGTTCTGATGAGCATCTTCGGGACGATGGACGCAGCGAACTCGGGCCTCGTCGTCTACCGCAAGTGGCTGGACGCCGTCTCCGACAACATCGCCAACATGAACGACGTGCGCAGCACCAGTGACACGGCCTTCCAGGCGCGCTATGTCGTCGCCGAGGCGGCGAACTACGGCAACGCCGGTGGCGCCCGGGTCGCAGGCGCCGCCTTCGGCGACGCCGGCGGGACGGATCGTCTACCAGCCCGACAACCCGCTGGCCGACGCCGAGGGCAACGTGCGGATGCCGGACATCGACCTCGCCGACCAGATGGGCCAGCTGATCATGGCGCAGCGCGGGTACCAGGCGAACCTCGCCGTGGTGCAGCGCGCCCAGGACGCCTACTCCGCGGCCCTCCAGCTGGGCAAGTGATCATGAGCATCTCGGCCATCTCGTCGATCGGCGCCCTGCAGCTGCCCGCCATCTCTGCGCCGGCGACGCACGACCAGCGCCGCGAAGTCCGACTTCGGCAGCATGGTCGCGCAGGGCCTGGAGAAGCTCCAGGCGGCCCAGAGCGACCAGCGATAACCTCGCCGTGAAGGCGACCACCGGGGACCTCTCCGACATCCACGACTACATGATCGCCGCCAACGAGGCGTCGGTCGCCACGCAGCTGACCGTGGCCGTCCGGAACAAGGCCGTTGACGCGTTCACCGAGATCATGCGGATGCAGATGTGAAGGCTCTCAACCTCGGCGCGCTGACGGGCCGGGCTGCGCTCCCTGTTCTCCGGGTTCACCGCCGGCCAGCGGGCGATGACCGCCATCGCCCTCGTCGCGGCGCTCGTCGGCGCAGCCATGTTCGTCTCGTGGGTTGCGAAGCCGACCTACGCCCCGCTGTTCTCCGGTCTGTCGACCTCCGACGCGTCGGCGATCACGGCGAAGCTGACCGAGGCCAAGGAGCCGTACCAGCTCGCCGACGGCGGACAGACCGATCCTCGTGCCGCAGGCCGACGTGTACCAGCAGCGCATCAACCTCAGCGGCCAGGGTCTGCCGGCGGGAACCGGTGGCGGCGACGGCTACTCGCTGCTCGACAACTCGAGCATGACGAGCTCGGACTTCCAGCAGAAGGTCACCTACCAGCGGGCCCTCGAGGGCGAGCTGCGCAAGACGATCGAGGCCATCGACGGCGTCCAGACCGCCGTCGTGCACCTCGCCATTCCGGCCGACGACGTCTTCACCGACTCCGCCGGAACGCCCACCGCCTCTGTCCTGGTCAAGACCGCCCCGACCGTCTCGCTCAACGCGTCGCAGGTCGAGGCCATCGTCCACCTCGTCTCCTCCTCGGTCCCCAAGCTGACCGCCGACCAGGTCACCGTCGCAGACTCCTCCGGCCGCGTCCTCAGCGCGGCGGGCGCCAAGGGCGGGGCATCGGCGCTGTCGGACCAGCAGGCCCAGCAGGCCCAGGGCTACGAAGCGGACACGGCATCCGCCGTCCAGACCATGCTGGACAAGCTCGTCGGCCCCGGACACTCGGTGACCCGGGTCGACGCCGTGCTCAACTTCGACCAGCAGACCACCGACAAGCAGGAGTACATCTCCGACACCAAGAACCCCCCGCTGACGGACAGCACGACCAAGGAGACCTACTCGGGGACCGGCACGCCGGTCGGCGGGGTGCTCGGCCCGGACAACAACGCGGTGCCCAGCGGGGCCTCGTCCGGTGGGGCCGGCTCGTCCTACGTCAAGGAGCAGCAGACGAACCAGAACGCCGTCGGCACGCTCAAGACCACGACCACGACGGCGCCGGGCAAGCCGAGCCGGGTGACTGTCGCCGTCGTGCTGGACCAGGCGGTTGCGGGGTCCCTCGACGACACGGAGCTGACCAAGCTGATCACCGCCGCAGCGGGGCTGGACCCCACGCGTGGAGACGTGGTCGAGGTGAGCCAGATGCCGTTCGACACCAAGGCCGCCGCGGCGGCGCAGAAGGAGATCGCAGCGGCCGCCTCGGACAAGACCCGCTCGGACCTGATCAGCACGGGCAAGACCGGGGGCCTGATCCTCGTCATCGTGCTGGCCCTGTTGATCGCGGCGAAGAAGGGCCGGCGGGAGGACCGGACCCCCGTCGACATCGGAGAGCTCACCGTCCTGCGCGAGCAGGCTGCGCTCGAGGCGTCGAACCGGGCGGCCGAGCCGGTGGCCAGCGAGACCCCGCCGGTCCTTCACCCCCGGCCCGCCATCGCGCAGGCCGAGCGGCAGGCGGCAGCCCGTCGTGAGATCGGCGTCCTGATCGACCACCAGCCCGACGAGGTCGCGCGCCTCCTGCGGGGCTGGCTCGCGGACCGGAGGACCTGAGGTGTCCATGCTGGAGATGCCGGGAGTGCGCAAGGCCGCGGTGCTCCTCGTCCAGATCGGCAAGGAGCAGTCCGCCAAGGTCCTGAAGTCGCTGAGCCAAACCGAGATCGAGCAGCTGAGTGCCGAGATCGCCCGTCTCGACGGCATCGACCCGAACGTCGCGGATGGCGTGCTCCAGGAGTTCAAGGACCTCGCGACGGAGCGGCACTACTTCGCCAGGGGCGGCCTGCGCTACGCGGAGGAGGTGCTCGAGGCCACGCTCGGGCACGACAAGGCGCACGAGATCCTGTCGCGCCAGTCCGCCCAGATGGTGGGGATGCCGTTCGCGTTCCTGAGGCGGGTGGACCCCCAGATGGTCCTGTCCTTCCTCCAGGACGAGCACCCGCAGATGATCGCGCTGGTGATGGCGCACATGGACGCCAAGCAGGCGGCGGCCGTGCTCAGCGGGCTGCCCCAGGAGGCGCAGGCAGACATCGCCCACCGGCTGGCCATGATGGACGCCACCTCCCCTGACATCGTCAGGCAGGTCGAGTCCCAGCTGCAGCAGCGGATCTCCACCGTGTTCCAAGGCAGCGAGTCCTCGAGCGTCGGCGGTCTCAAGCCCCTGGTGGACATCATCAACCACAGCGACCGCAACACCGAGCGTCTCATCCTCGAGGGCCTCGAGGCGCTCGACACCGAGCTGGCCGAGGAGGTGAGGGCGCAGATGTTCATGTTCGAGGACATCTGCAAGCTGGAGGACCGGATGGTCCAGACCCTCATGCGCCACATCGACCTCAAGGAGCTGGCTGTGGCGCTCAAGGGGGTCAGCGAGGACGTCCGCGACAAGTTCCTGACCAACATGTCCGAGCGGGCCGCCGTCGGTCTGACCGAGGACATGGAGGTGCTCGGTCCGGTGCGGGTCAAGCAGGTCGAGGAGTCGCAGGCGAAGATCATCCGCGAGATCCGCACTCTCGAGGAAGCCGGCGAGATCATCATCTCCCAAGGAGACGGCGATGCCTTCGTCAGCTGACCTGCGCGCGACCATGGTGCTGCACGGTGTCGAGCCCCAGCACGCGCCCCCCGCCCGGATCACTGCGGATCTGCGGACGAGCCCGTTCGCCGGCCGCCCCTGGGTCGACCCGCGTCTGGTCGACCCGTCGCTCGTGGCCGTCGTCGCGGAGGCCGAGGAGCATGCCCGCCGAGCCGGCTGGGAGCGCGGCCTGCTGGAGGGCCGGGAGGCCGCCCGGCAGGAGGTCGCGGCACGTGACCGGGCCCGGGCACAGCAGGCCGACGCCGAGACGGCTCGCCGAGACAACGAATGGGCGCAGCTGCTCGCCGCGGTGCGGGCCGGCGTCGCCGCGCTCGACGCCCGGGACGCCCCGATCTTCCGGGATGTCGACCACACCGTAGCCACGATGGCCGTCCAGATCGCCGAGGCCCTCGTCGGTCGCCACCTCGAGGTCGGGGAGCTGCCGGCCCTGGACGCGGTGCAGCGGGCGCTGGCCCTGGCACCGCGACACTCCGAGGCCATCGTCCGCCTCCACCCGGACGACGCACGGCGGCTGCCGGACCTCTCCGACGCGCTGCCCGGGGGAGCCGTCCAGGTCGTCGCCGACCCCTCGGTCGAGGTCGGTGGCTGCATCGTCGAGGCCGGCAACCGGACCATCGACGCCCAGCTCGGGCCGGCCCTGCGGCGACTTCACGAGGTGCTGGCATGAACGCCGTGCTCGAGCTGCTGACCCGCGCCGCCGCGCCGGCGGTCAACGGGCAGGTCGTCCGGGCGGTCGGGCTGAGCGTCGACGTCTCGGGGCTCGACCTGGCCGTGGGTGAGGCGGTGACCCTGCACGGCCGCGGGGGCCCGGTGCTCGCCGAGGTCGTCGCCCTCCATGACGACTTCGTGACCTGTATGCCGGTCTCCGACCTGCGGGGGGTGCGCCGCGGCGACCGCGTCGTCTCCACCGGTGCCCCACTGACGGTGCCGATCGGGCCAGGCCTGCTGGGCCGGGTCGTCGACGCTCTCGGTCGCCCCATCGACGGCGGCCCTCCACTGCGCGACGTCGTGCCCACCGGGATCGAGGGCGCCCCGCCGAGCGCCATGAGGCGCAGCCGCATCGACACCCAGCTCGGCCTCGGCGTGCGAGCCCTCGACACCCTCGTGCCGTGCGGCCGGGGACAGCGGATCGGCGTCTTCGCCGGCTCCGGGGTCGGCAAGTCGAGCATCCTGTCCATGATCGTCCGGGGCACCGACGCCCCGGTCTGTGTGCTGGCGCTGGTGGGCGAGCGTGGCCGTGAGGTCCGCGAGTTCGTCGAGCGCGACCTCGGGCCGGAGGGCCTGGCCCGCGCGGTCGTCGTCGTGGCGACCTCTGACGAGCCGGCCCTGGTGAGGCTGCGCGCCGCGTTCACCGCCACCCGCATCGCCGAGTGGTTCCGTGACCGCGGTGACGACGTCCTGCTGGCCATGGACAGCGTGACCCGTGTCGCCACGGCGCAGCGGGAGGTGGGCCTGGCCTCCGGGGAGCCGCCGGCGACGCGCGGGTTCCCCCCGTCCGTCTTCGGCCTGCTGCCCCAGCTCCTCGAGCGTGCCGGGACCGCCGAGCGCGGACAGCATCACCGGCCTGTACACGGTGCTCGTCGAGGGCGACGACATGAACGACCCGGTTGCCGACACGGCGCGGTCCATCCTCGACGGCCACGTCGTCCTCGACCGCCGCCTCGCGACGGCGGGCCACTTCCCGAGCATCGACGTGCTGGAGTCCATCTCCCGCAGCGGCAGGGACGTCACCACCGCCGAGCAGCGGGGCGACGCCGAGGTGCTGCGGCAGCTGTTGGCGGCCCGGCGCGATGCCAAGGACCTCGTCGAGATCGGCGCCTATGTCGCCGGCTCGAACCCGCTGGTGGACCGGGCCCTGGCGAAGTCCGCAGCGATCGACCGCTTCCTGCGCCAGCCCGTCGACCACGTCGCCGACACCGACCGCGCAGCTGGGCGGCCCTCCACGACCTGGTGGTGACCGGGTGAGCGGCCGGACCTCGCGCCTGAACACCCTCCTGAGGGTTCGCCGGATCCAGGAGGATGTCGCCCGGGCCCGGCTGCTCGCCGAGTCGGCCGCCGAGCGCGCGCGCCGCAGGACGCTCTGGCGCCGGGCGCACGAGCGGTATGCCGCCCCAGAGGCCGAGCCCCCCGCCGACCCTCCAGCAGATGACCCTGCCTTCCTGGCCGAGCGGCAGCACCGTGACGCCCTGGCCGGGTCCGTCCGACTGGCCGCGTGCCGGCGCCGACGCGGCGGCCGAGGCCACCGGGCTCGCGCGGGACGAGTGGAGCGAGGCGGCCATGCGGATGGCCGCCCTCGAGCGCCTCGAGGAGCGGGCCGCCGATGCCGCCAGGACGGAGCGGCTCGGCGGCCGAACAGCGCACCTCCGAGGAGTCCGCTCCGCCACGCGAGCGGACCGCTCCGCCGTGAGGACCGCAGGGGGCCGGCCATGACCGTCCAGCCGACGGGGCTCTTGGAGATCCAGGCCCGCATCGCGGCGATCCAGGAACGGTTCGCCGCGGCCACGACCGTCCGCTCGGCGACCTCGGCGACCTCGGCGACCTCGGCGACCACGAGCTCCGGCTCCGACTTCGCGGCTGCGCTCGCCAAGCTCACCGCGGGAGTCGACCGCGTTGCCACATCCGCCCCCTCCTCCGTCAGCGGGAAGGATGTCGTCGCCGACGCCCGCAAGTACCTCGGTGTCCCGTACCTGTGGGGCGGGACCGACCCGGCCAAGGGGCTCGACTGCTCGGGGCTGGTCCAGCGCGTGTACAAGGACCTCGGGATCGACCTACCGCGCGGCAGCTCGGGACCAGGCCAAGGTCGGCACCGAGGTGGCCAGCCTCTCGCAGGCCAAGCCGGGCGACCTGGTCACCTTCGGCATACCGGCCGACCACATCGGCATCTACATCGGCGGGAACAAGATGATCGTGGCCCCCCACACCGGCGACGTCGTCAAGGTCCAGACGGTCTACGAGAAGCCCAGCCACATCCGACGGGTGCTGTCGGCGAACCTCGAGCGGGACCTCGCAGGTGAAGTCACTGGCGTCCGCGGCGACGTCGCAGAGCCTGGGCTCGTCGACCGCCGGCTCGGGTGCGTCCTCACCCGCGATGGCCGCTGCGCCGGCCGCCTATCGGGCGCTGTTCATGCAGGCCGGCAAGAAGTACGGCGTGTCCCCTGACCTGCTGGCGGCGGTGGCGCAGGCCGAGAGCAGCTTCAACGCGGCCGCGGTCTCCGAGTGCCGGCGCTCGCGGCCTCATGCAGCTGATGCCTGCCACCGCCAAGAGCCTGGGCGTGAACCCAGCGATACCGGCGCAGGCCGTCGACGGTGCGGCGCGGCTGCTGTCCCAGCACCTGCGCAGCTTCGGCTCGACGTCGCTGGCGCTCGCGGCATACAACGCCGGACCCGGTGCGGTCCAGCGATACCACGGAGTGCCGCCGTACGCCGAGACCCGGTCGTATGTGGCGAAGGTCCTCGCGGCCGCCGGGAGGACGTCATGAGCGGCGCTCCGGCCATCTGCGTGCCCTCGCCTCTCGCGCTCCCCCCGACCTCCGGCGCCCGCGACGTCTCTCGACACGCTGACGCCGACGCGTCGGCCCAGGCGGGCGGGTTCGACTCGGTACTCGCCGGCCACTGCCGCCCCCCGACGGCGCGTCCGGCACCCGCGGCGGCATCCGAGCCCGGCCAGCCGGCGACCGACGGGACCGGGGACAGCGGCCCGGCCCGTTCGCCGCACCACGTCCTCGCACGCCCCGAGCCGGCGGTCCCGGCCGGGCACGCGCTCGCCGCCGACCCCGGGCAGCCGAGCCCTGCGGGACAGGCGACGCTCGCAGCGTCCGGCATCCCGGTGGCTGAGGCCGCAGCGCCCGCCATCCCGGCCGGCGCCGTGTCGACGCCACTGCCCGGTGCCCCGACCACCCCCGGCGCACGCCCCGCGCCGGTGCTCCTGTCGACCGATCCCGGCGCCCCGACGACGCCAGGGGCCGTTGCGGTCCCAGCGCCGCCGACGGCAGGTTCGACGCCGGCCGCCGGCGCCACCCCGGCGACCGGCGCCACCCCGGCGACCGGCGCCACCCCGGCGACCGGCGCCACCCCGGCGACCGGCGGGCCCTCGGCCGCGGCCGCGCAGGCCGGTGGCGCCTCGGCCGTGCCTACCCAGGTTCCGGTGGACGCCGGGGCCGTCCCGGCGCCGCCGACCGCTCACCCCGGCGTGGCCCGCGCGCGCCTCGCGCCGGCGGTGTCAACGACCCCGGTCGCCTCGGTGACTCCCGTCGCCTCGGCGACCCCGGCGGGCCGGGCGACCGCTGCGGGCCCGACGACCGCTGCGGGCCCGACGGCCGCTGCGGGCCCGACGGCCGCGGCCAGCCCGTCGACTGCCGCCGCGGGCCAGGGCACGACCCAGCCGACCGGTTCGGTGCTCGGCTCACCTGCCGGGTCACCTGCCGGGTCACCTGTCGGTCGAGTGCGGGTCGAGCGGTGACGCCGCCGCGGCCGCGGGCCAGGGCACCGCCCAGCCGACCGGTTCGGTGCTCGGGTCACCTGCCGGGTCACCCGCCGGTTCACCTGTCGCGTCGAGGGTCGGGTCGAGCGGTGACGCCGCCGCGGCCGCGGGCCAGGGCACCGCCCAGCCGACCGGCTCGGTGGTCGGGTCACCCGTCGCACCGACCCCCGCGGCCGCGCCCCAGCCGCACCGGGGCGCCGAGGCCCCAGTGGCTCCAGGCGATCCGGCCACGCCCGCGCCAGGTGCCGCGCCCGCGCTCTCCCCCGTCCAAGCCGCACCCGTTTCGCCCGCCTCGCCCGCGCCGGTGCCGGCCCCAGCCCCCATGGCGACCCCCGTCCAGGAGCAGGTCTTCGCGGCCGCGTCGCGGTTGATGCGTGGCGCGGACGGCAGCTACGACGTCCAGGTGCAGCTGCACCCTCGAGATCTCGGCGTGGTGCGGGTCCTCGTCAACGTGCACCACGGCGAGGTCTCGATCCAGCTGAACGCGCCGGACGCGGCGGCCCGCGACGCCCTGCGCGACGGGCTGTCCGACCTGCGCCGGCAGCTCGAGGACCAGGGCCTTCGGGCGGGCTCGATGGAGGTGGGATCGGGCGCTGCCGACACGCGCCAGCCCGACCCCCGTCGCCTGCCGGCCCACGCCGAACCTCCCGGGGACACCACCGTCCCAACGGAACAGCCGGTCGCGACCCCGAGCCCGGCAGGCAGCACCCGTCTCGACCTACGAATGTAAGGACGACATACATGACCAATGTCATAGGGAACACCGCACCGGTGCAGGCGATCAGCGACCCTCGGCTCGACCGGCGGGAGCACAACGACGTCGTCCACCAACTCCATGGGCAGCGACACCTTCTTGAAGCTGTTGGTTGCCCAGCTGAAGTACCAGGACCCGACCAACCCCGCGGACGGGACCGCCCTGATGGGTCAGACGGCCCAGTTCCAGATGGTCGAGCAGCTGCAACAGCTCGCTGCCCAGACCACCCAGCTGCTCAGCGAGCAGCAAGCCAGCAGTGCGATCGCGCTCGTCGGCCGCACCATCTCGTACACCAAAGGCGACGAGACCCTCAGTGGGGTCGTGGGGTCCGTCCGGCTCACCGCGTCGGGCCCGATGCTCGCGGTCGGCCAGACCGATGTCCCGCTCTCGTCCGTCACCGAAATCAGTGCTGCCGGCTGACGCCGGTCCATCTCACCCTAGGAAGGTCCCGACATGCTTCGCTCCCTCTTCACCGCCGTCTCAGGACTGCGCGCCCACCAGACGATGATGGACGTGGTCGGCAACAACATCGCCAACGTCAACACCACCGGCTTCAAGTCCAGCCAGACGGTCTTCGAGGACACCCTGAACCAGGTCGTCCGCACGAGCGGGGGTCCGCTCGGTCTGCGTGGCGGCACCAACCCGGCGCAGGTCGGCCTCGGTGTCAAGGTCGGCGGCATCTCCACCAACTTCAGCCAGGGCGCGACCCAGGTCACCGGACGGTCCACCGACGTGGCCCTGCAGGGTGACGGGTTCTTCGCCGTCAAGCTGGACGGGCAGTCGTTCTACACCCGCGCCGGCGCCTTCGACTTCGACGTGAACGGCAACCTCGTGAACCCCGACGGCGCCTTCGTCCAGGGGTGGGCGGCCACCCGCGGCGTCGTCGACACCAACAGCCCCGTGGGCAACCTCAAGCTGCCGATCGGCCAGACGGTGCCACCGCGCCAGAGCACCGAGATCACCATGGGTGGCAACCTGTCGGGCGATGCCGCCGTCGGCACCACCTCGGTCAGCTCGATCGACATCTACGACACCCAGGGGCAGCCGGTCCAGGCCACGATGACCTACACCAAGACGGCAACCGACACCTGGTCCCTCGACGTGACCGTCCCGGACGCGAGCGGCACCGACGTCAGTGTCGGCGGAGCGGCGAGCATGACCTGGGACCAGACGACGAAGACGTTCTCCACCGCCTCCGCCACGCTGAGTGCCGCTTCGCTCACCACGGCCGGCTACAGCTTCGGCACGGACGTGACCGTGACGCTGGGGACGGCGACCCGACCCCTGACGCAGTATGCCGCCACCGACACGGCGGGGGCCGTCTCCCAGGACGGCGCCGGCATGGGCATCCTGGAGTCCTTCTCGCTGGCACCCGGCGGCGAGCTGATCGGTGTCTTCTCCAACGGCGTGCAGGAGACCCTCGGCCAGGTCGCGCTCGCCACCTTCGACAACCCCCCCGGGCTGGAGAAGGCGGGCGGCTCCCTCTACCGCACCTCGAACAACTCCGGGGTCGCCGCCATCGGCGTTCCCGGCGAGGGCGGGCGGGGTGTCCTGGCCAGCGGGTCGCTCGAGATGAGCAACGTCGACCTGGCGCAGGAGTTCACCAACCTGATCATCGCCCAGCGCGGCTTCCAGGCGAACTCCAAGGTCGTGTCCGCCTCCGACGAGATCCTGCAGAACCTGGTCAACCTCACGCGGTGATGACCCGAGCATCCCGCCGACCGGACAGTGGTAGTCGGCGGGGCCCGCCGCTCCGCTCGTCACCGCTGCGGACCCAGGTCGCCAGCTGGCGACCTGGGTCCGCAGCGACGCCGTAGGCGGGACCCGACGGACGAGTCATGGCGCGGCGAGCGGACCTCAGGACGCCGGAGGCGCTGCCGATAGGTAGGTGCGGAGTCACGGATTGACACCGCGTCACACCCAGCCACGGATGGATATCGCCATGATCATGGTCACTCGACGCAACGGGAGCGTCTTCGCGCTCAACCCCGACCTCATCGAGCGGGTCGAGGCAAACCCCGACACGGTCATCTCCCTGGTGGGCGGAACCAAGTATGTGGTCGTCGAAGACCTGAGAGACATCATCGCGGCCGTCGTGACGCACCGCGCCGAGGTGCTCAAGGTCGCCGCCGTCCCCGCTCGTGGAGCACACCTGGCCGTCATACCTACGCCCGGTGTCGAACCGGGAGGTCTGACATGGAGTTCGGCACCATCGGCGGGATCGGTGGCGTCTTCGTCGCCGTCCTCATCTCGATGGTCCTCGAGGGCAGCAGCCCCATGGCCATCGTGCTGCTGCCGGCCCTCCTGCTCGTCTTCTTCGGCACCTTCGGGGCCGCCATGGCCGGGAACCTGGTGAAGGACCTCCCGGCCGTGCTCCGCGACCTGAAGAAGTCGTTCGTCGGCAAGCCCGGCGGACGCCCAGAAGGCGGTCGACCTCCATCATCGCGATGGCCGACCTCGCCAGGCGACAGGGCCTGCTGGCTCTGGAGGAGATGGTGCGCGATGTCGAGGACCCCCTGCTGCGTCAGGGGATCGAGCTGACCATCGACGGAACCGACCCGGACGAGATCCTCGAGATCCTCGAGGCCACGGATCGCCGCCAAGCGCGCCGACGACAAGCTGGCGCATCAAGTTCTTCGGCGACATGGGCGGCTACGCACCGACGCTCGGGATCATCGGTACGGTCATCGGCCTGATCCACGTCCTCGGCAACCTCAGCTCGCCGGAGAAGCTCGGCGAGCTGATCGCGAGCGCGTTCGTCGCGACCCTGTGGGGCGTCCTGAGCGCCAACGCGCTCTGGCTCCCCATCTCCGCCAAGCTCAAGCGGATGAGCGAGCAGGAGATCGCGCAGATGGAGATGGTCCTCGAGGGCGTCCTCGCCGTCCAGTCCGGCACCAACCCGCGTCTGGTCGAGCAGAAGCTCCGCTCGATCATGCCCGTCGTCCCGGCGAAGGGTGCGCGGGCCGCCGGGAAGGCCGCCTGATGGCCCGCCGTCGCGGCAAGACGCGCGGCGCCGAGGAGGAGCACGAGAACGCCGAGCGCTGGCTGCTGACCTACGCGGACATGATCACGCTCCTCATGGTGCTGTTCATCGTGCTGTTCGCCATCGGCCAGGTCGACCAGAAGAAGTTCGCGAAGCTGCACGACGGCCTGGCCAAGTCCTTCGGCGAGTCCTCGGTCCTCGACGGCGGCGCCGGCATGCTCGACGGGAGCGCCGTCCAGGCGGACGCGCCGGACCAGGCGCAGATGGGGACCCAGATGCTGGCGCGGCAGGACGAGGCCGCCCTCGCCGCGCAGGCGGCCGCCCAGGCGGCCCAGAAGGCAGGCCGAGGCCAACCGGGCCCTCGAGGCGACCATCAAAGCGGCGCTGGCCAAGGAGGGCCTCGACGAAGGCCGTGGAGTTCCAGGAGATCGACCAGCGAGGTCTGTCGGTCAACATCGTCACCGACCAGCTGCTCTTCGACCTCGGCGAGGCGACGCTGCGGCCCGAAGGGCGTCGAGGTCCTCAGCGCCCTGGCTCCGGTTCTCAGGAAGCTGCCCAACCAGCTTGTCATCGAGGGCCACACCGACAGCCAGCCGATCAGCGACGCGCAGCTTCCCCTCGAACTGGGAGCTGTCCACGGCACGGGCCACCACCGTCCTGCGCTACCTGCTCAAGCGGGGGGTCGACCCCTCGATGGTCTCCGCCGCGGGCTACGCCGACCAGCGGCCCCTGGCCCCCGGGACGAGCGCTGCAGCAACGCGCGCAACCGGCGGGTGGCCATCGTGATCGTGGCTGACCCCACCACTGTCCGCGGTCACGGCCGGACGTGACCGGATCGGCGACCCAGCAGACGACCACAGGAGGCTGACGTGCCTACCAAGACCCTCGCCAGCCCGACGCTGCGGCCGCCGAGGACGCAGGCAAGCCCAAGAAGTCCCGCAAGAAGCTGCTCATCATCGTCGTCGCGGTGCTCGTCCTGCTCGGGGGGCGGCGGCTTCGCCGCCAAGACGTCCTCCTGGCGGTGCCGTCCACCCCGGCCACCGGACCCGACGACGGTGGCGGGCCAGCATCCAGACCCTCGACCCGGTCACCCTCAACCTGGCGGACGGGCGCTACCTCAAGGTCACCCTGGCCCTGCAGCTGAGCGAGGCCGCCTCGCCGGCCTCGGGCAGCGTCGACGCGGCAGCCGCGACCGGGCCGCCGTCGACGGCGCGAAGGCCCTGGACGCCGCGATCGGCGTGCTGGGGCCAGCGCACCTACACCCAGCTGCTGGCCCCGGGCGGCCGGGCGGCCGCCCAGGACGGCGCTCTCGGACAGGTGAAGAAGCGCTACGACGGCGAGGTCCTGGGCGTCTACTTCACCCAGTTCCTCATGCAGTGACAACGCCGAGGCTCGGACCGGGATCCCAGCCCACAGGCCTTCTCCAGAACCTCAGGTTCCCGGCAGCCCTGCCGATAGGGAAGCGCGGAGTCACGGATCGACACCGCGCGCGACATATCCACGGACGGATATCGCCATGATCATGGTCACCCAGCACGACGGGAGTGCGCTGATCGTCGGGGGCTTCGCCGCGGCGGGCTCCTGGCCGCGGGCCGGTGCGCCTGCCACTGCCCGGACCAGCGGCCTCCGGACGGGGTGGTCCGCGACCGGACCCGGCGACCGTGAACCTCGCCGCCGGCCCTCACGTCACCCTCGCGACTGCAGCCGGGCCGGGCCACCCCGCCGGCCCACGGACGTCGCGCAGCGGACCAGGCCGGATCGACGCCGGACGGGCGTCGTGACCCCGCCAGCGAGGCGTGCCGGGAGCACCGCACGGCCTCGCGGGCCCCGGCCCCCGGAGGCCGTAGCCGCCGCATCGGCGGGGCCCTCGGCCGCGGTGAGGGAGCGCTGCGTCGGCTGCCGGTCCGCGGGGTGCCATCGACCCAGCTGAAGTGCCGCTGTGTGTCACGCCACTCCTCAGGTCGCGGAACCCGATCGGCCGATATCATCAGATCGTGACTGCCGAGCCTGCGCTCTACGACTTCCGTCGTCCCAACCGCTTCAGCCGCGAGCATGTCCGGGCGCTCCAGATCGTCAACGAGACGTTCGCGCGGCAGTTCAGCATGGTGCTGTCCACGGCGCTGCGGGTCAGCTGCCTGGTGTCGGTGACGTCGGTGCGCCAGGACACCGCCCGAGGAGTACACGCGCGCCGTTCCCAACCCGTCGCTGCTTGCCGTGCTGGACTTCGGCAGGGCCGGCGGACGGGGTCGGCCCGACGAGCGCCAGATCGCCGGAGCCGGGCGTGCTCCAGCTCCCCATGGGCATCGTCATGTCGGTCGTCGACCGGCTGCTCGGCGGTTCCGGTGGCCCGGACCAGCCGAACCGTGCCCTGCGCGACATCGAGGTGGGCCTGGTCCGCCACCTCCTCGAGCGCGATCGTGCACGAGCTGACCTACGCGTTCGAGTCGCTGGCCCCCGTGACTCCCGTCGTCGAGAGCCTGGAGTCCGACCCGCAGTTCCTGCAGATCGCCGCACCGTCCGAGCCCGTCATGGTCGCGGAGTTCGACGTCCGGATCGGCGAGCAGCTCGCCGCCAGCACGTTGTGCATCCCCTTCGCCACGCTGCAGCCGGCCTGGACCCGCTCACGAAGCAGCCGCGCGACCCACCGCACCGAGAAGGACGAGCGCGCCGCGCAGGCCGTCGAGCGTCAGCTGCAGGCGGTCCCCGTCGAGCTGTCCGTCGCCTTCCGGGAGGTCACGGTCACGTCGTCGCAGATGCTCTCGCTCACCGTGGGCGACGTGCTGCCGCTGCGCCACCCCGTGGCCCAGCCCCTCACCGTCACGGCCGACGGCGTCCAGGTTGCGGCCGCCGTGCCCGGCAGCCACGGCCAGCACCTGGCCTGTCAGATCGTCTCCCTCTAGTCGCCCCGACACCACCCGCGAAGGACCAGCACCATGACGCTCCAGGCCACCGCCCACGCGATCGACCTCGACGCCCTCATCGCGGCGGCCGGTGCGGCCGCCGCGCACCTGCCGGCCCTCGGCGAGCTCGACGTCCGACCCCTCGACGCCGCAGACCGCGCCCGGACGCCCTGCCGCGGGCCGGCGTCGCGCTGAGCGTCACGACCGCGTGGCACCAACCCCGGCCGGGTCGGCCTGGTGGCCGGCGCCGACGCGAGCCGCGGCCATGGCCGGACAGGGCGACGGCGCCGGACGGCTGGGAGGCCGTCATGGCCGGGATCATCGTCGTCCTCACCGACCGGACGGGCGATCTCGAGCCGCAGGGCGTCGAGCGTCCTCGACGCCGGAGGCCGGCAGCGGACCCGCCCTGGACCCCGAGGCGATCTCGGTCGGCCTCTTCCGCGGCGACGAGCTGCGTCGCCGCCATCGGGTTCGTGCCGGAGCCCGGCGCCCCGGACCGAGCCGCGATCGCGCAGGTCTTCCAGGCCCTGGCCCCCGACGGACGACGACGGCCGCCGAGGTCCGCCGCATGCACCTGCTCCGCGATGTCGAGATGGGCGTCAGCGTCGAGCTCGGCCGCACCCGGATGGCGGTCCGTGACCTCCTGGCCCTGGCGCCCGGCGCGATCGTCGAGCTGGACAAGGCCGCCGGCGCCCCGGTGGACGTGCTCGTCAACGGCACCCTCGATGGCCCGCGGCCAGGTGGTCGTCATCGACGAGGAGTTCGCGGTGCGGATCTCCGAGATCGTCACGCCCGGAGCAAGACGGCCGGCCGGGGATCTGAGGCCGTGACCGTGACAGGCCACGCAGATGACCGACGGATCGGGGGACCGGTGCTAGGCACGCTCGCTCGCCTCGTCGTGTCGCTGGCCGACCGTCCTGGCGCTGATGTTCGTCCTCGCGCGCTACCTCAACCGCCGTCAGGGCGGCACCGGCGGCGGTGGCGGTGGCCGGCCGGCACCGCAAGAAGGCGCTCCGGCTGGAGGTCGTGGCACGGCAGGCGCTCTCTCGCGCGTCGAGCCTCGTGCGTCGTCAGGGTCTCGGGCCAGCTCGCTGCTGCTGGGGGTCACCGAGTCCGCCGTGTCCGTGCTCCGCGAGCTGGAGGATCGAGGCGGCCGACGGTCCTCGACGCCCGAGCTCACTCCCAGGCGGTCTCGCCGGCTCCGTGTCCGTGCTGCGGCCCTCCGGCCGGGCCCTGGCGGGCTCGGTCATCGAGACCCTGCGCGAGCGGACGGTCCGGCGTGGCTGATCCCGCGGCCGTGCTGCGGGCCTGGCTCGGCCCGGGCACCGGGCGTGGAGCGCCGCGGCCGCGCGTGGAGCAGGACCGTGACGCCGCGGCGCCGGTCGGCGAGGCCGGATGCTGTGTGCTGCTCGCCCTGTCCGGCCTGTTCTTCTGCTCGGCCTCTCCGGCGTGGCCGGTGGCACGCCGGCATACGCCGCCACGGCGCACGCCAGCACCGCATACGCCGGCGATGACGCCCATGCCGCCGTGCTGTCTCGCCTGGTCGGCGCGCGCCGCCGCGCAGGTCCCGGCCGCCGGCACGCCACACCTGGCCCGAGACCCAGGGCGAGCAGCCTACCGACCCCGGGGCGGTGACCGTCAACCTCGACCCCGGCCTGGGCAAGCCGAGCCAGACGGTCAGCATCATCCTGCTGCTCACGGTCCTCTCGATCGCGCCCGCGCTGCTCGATGCTGTGCACGGCGTTCACCAAGATCATCGTCGTGCTGTCCCTGACCCGGAACGCGCTCGGGACGCCCACGATCCCCCCGAACCAGGTGCTGGCCGGGCTGGCCCTGTTCCTCAGCCTGTTCATCATGGCCCCGGTGCTCTCCCAGATGAACGACCAGGCCGTCCAGCCCTACCTCAAGGGCACGATCACCCAGTCCCAGGCCTACGACCGGGGCGTCAAGCCGCTGCGGACCTTCATGCTCAAGCAGACCCGCAAGACCGAGCTCGCGCACGATGACCGACCTTGAGCAAGAGCCAGCCAAGCCGGCCAACGCCGACGACGTCCCGATGACCACCCTCATCCCGGCCTTCGTGCTCTCCGAGCTGAAGTCGGCCTTCATCATCGGCTTCGTCATCTTCATCCCGTTCCTCGTCATCGACCTCGTCGTCAGCTCCTCGCTGATGTCGATGGGCATGATGATGCTGCCCCCGGTGATGATCTCGCTGCCCTTCAAGCTGCTCCTGTTCGTCATGGTCGACGGCTGGGACCTCATCGCCACCGCCCTGATCACGAGCTATCACCACTGATGGCCGCGCACGAGGACCGCCATGAACGACGCCTCTGTCGTGCACATCGCCGTCATGGCGATGACCTTCGCCACGAAGCTGGCCGGGCCGATCCTCCTGGCCAGCCTGGCATCGGCTTCGGGGTCTCGATGATGCAGTCCGTCACCCAGATCCAGGAGGTCACGCTCTCCTTCGTGCCCAAGCTCGTCGGCGTCGCGCTCGTCATCCTCCTCAGCGGGCAGTGGATGCTCGACCAGTCGGTCGACTTCACCCACGCAGCTGTTCGCGGCGCTGCCCCAGCTGCTCTCCGGGTGAGCCGGTGAGCTCACCGTGAACGTCCAGCTGCCCGTCGACCAGCTGCTCGCCACCCTGCTGGCGACCGTCCGGGTCTCGGCGTGGCTGGTCGTCTCACCGCCGTTCAACAACCGCGCGATCCCCGTCGTTCGTCAAGGTCGCGCATCGCGCTGGCGCTGGCCATGTCGATCGGGCCCCGCCTCGCGTCCCAGGCGCCGCCGGCGGAGCTGCTCGCCCCTGGTCGTCGCGGTGATGTTCCAGGTCGTCGTCGGGCTGACCCTGGGGTTCCTGACCCAGCTGCTGTTCGCCTCGGTCCAGGCGGCCGGTGAGCTCATCGACGTCAGCAGCGGGTTCTCGCTGGCGTCGCTGTACGACCCGGTGTCCAGCGTCAACGTCAGCATGTTCGGGCGCGTGTACCAGCTGGTCGCGGTCACCCTGCTCTTCGCCCTGGACGGTCACCTCCTGCTGCTGCGCGGCTTCATGGCGTCGTTCCGAGTCTTCCCCATGCATCCCGTCAGCATCTCGGTCCTCGCCAGGACGGTCACCTCGCACGTCGGGATCTTCTTCGTCTCGGCCCTGGAGATCGCCGCTCCCGTGCTCGTCGTGCTCTTCCTCGCCGAGCTCGCCCTGGGACTCGTCAGCCGGGCCGTGCCGTCGCTCAACATCCTCGTGATGAGCTTCCCCGTCAAGATCCTGCTCACGCTGAGCGTGGCGAGCATCGCCATCGCGTCGCTTGCCGGGCGTGGTCAGCACCATCGTCGACCACGTCATCACGGCGATGGGGTCGGCGACCCAAGGCGTGGGGGGCTGACCGTGGCCGACAAGTCGCAGAAGACCGAGAAGCCCACCCCCCAACGGCGCAAGCAGGCTCGCAAGGACGGGCAGGTCCCGAGGTCGGCCGACATCACGGCGTGGCTGACCGTTCTCTCCTTCAGCTTCCTCGGGCCGATGGCGGTGGGCCGGCTCAAGGGGACGTTCCAGAGTCTGATGGACCGGGTGCCGGCAGTGATCGCCATGCCCGAGCCCAGCTCCGCGGCCGAGATCCTCAAGCTCGCCGCGACCGGCGCCGCCGAGGCGCTCGCCCCGGTGGTCCTCGCCGCCATGGGCCTGGCGATCGTCGGCGGCGTCGGGCAGGGCGGCCTCAAGATCTCCTCCAAGAGGTTCAAGCCCAAGTTCGAGCACCTGAACGTCGCCAAGGGCATCAAGCGGTGGTTCTCCGTCCAGTCCGCCTGGACCCTGGCCAAGACGCTGATGAAGTTCGCGTTGATCGGGGGCGTGGCCTGGCAGGTCCTCAGCTCCTCGGAGCAGCGGACGATGGGCATCGGCGCGGTCTCGCTCTCGACCGCCGTCTCGGCGGCGGGGGAGTCCTCGCTCTCGATGATCCGGGTGGCCGCGTCCGTGGGGCTGGTCATCGCGGCCCTCGACTACATGTTCGAGCGCAGGCGGGTCAACAAGGGCATGATGATGAGCCGCGAGGAGATCAAGCGCGAGTACCGACAGAGTGAGGGCGACCCGCTCCAGAAGGGGGAGCTGCGCAGACGCCAGCGGCAGCTGAGCAGTAACCGGATGATGGCCGAGGTCGCCAACGCCGACGTCGTGATCGTCAACCCGACCGAGATCGCCGTCGCGCTGAAGTACGAGCCGGGTGCGGGCGCACCCACCGTGGTGGCCAAGGGCGCCGGCGTCATCGCGGCGAGGATCCGCGAGGAGGCCCAGAAGCACGACCTGCCGATGGTGGCCGACATCCCGCTGGCCCGGCTGCTCTACGCCGACTGCGAGGTCGGTCAGGCTATCCCGGTCGAGGTCTACGACGCCGTGGCGCGGGTCCTCGCCTTCGTCATGTCCCTGCGCCGCCGTGGGTCCGTCCTGACGGGCGTCCACACCCTGCCCAGGGCGATGGCCGGCCGGTAGCGGCCCACCGGAACCCTCAGGTCGCGGGCCTCGCGGCCGATGGGTCTCATGCCAGGACGGCATCCATAGGCCAGGACGGTCCATCCGAGCACGTGAGGGTCTCGTGAAGTCCAGGCACATCGGCCAGATCGGCGTCCCGGCCGCGATCATCTCCATCGTGGTGATGATGATCGTCCCGCTGCCGACCATGGTCCTCGACCTGTTGATCGCCGCGAACATCACCGGCGCCGTCCTCATCCTGCTGGTCAGTCTCTCGGTCACCCGCCCGCTCGACTTCGCCGTCTTCCCGTCACTGCTGCTCATCGCCACGATGTTCCGCCTGGCGCTCAACGTCAGTGCCACCCGGCTGGTCCTCCTCGACGGGTTCGCCGGCAAGGTGATCGAGTCGTTCGGTCACTTCGTCGTCGGTGGTTCGATCGTGGTCGGGCTGGTGATCTTCGTGATCCTCGTGGTGATCCAGTTCGTCGTCATCACCAACGGAGCCGGCCGGGTCGCCGAGGTCGCCGCCCGGTTCACCCTCGACGCCATGCCCGGCAAGCAGATGGCCATCGACGCGGATCTCAACTCCGGTCTCATCGACGAGGATGAGGCGCGACAGCGCCGCCACGACGTCTCGGCGGAGTCCGACTTCTACGGCGCGATGGACGGGGCCTCGAAGTTCGTCAAGGGCGATGCGATCGCCGCGATCGTCATCACCGTGGTCAACCTCTTCGGCGGGTTCATCGTCGGCGTCGTGCAGCGGCACCAGTCCATGGGTGACGCCATCGCGACATACAGCCTGCTCTCTGTCGGGGACGGCCTCGTCTCGCAGATCCCAGCGCTCCTGATCTCGATCTCCACGGGTCTGATCGTGACCCGCGCGACGACCGAGCGGGACATGGGCAGCGACCTCCTGCACCAGTTCGGCCAGCAGCGCCGGGCGTTCCAGATCGCCGGGTCCGCAGTCCTGTTCCTCGCCCTCATCCCGGGCCTGCCCAAGGTGCCGTTCGTGGCGGTCGGTGCCGGCATGCTGCTGATCGCGCTGCGCCTGCCCAAGCAGGACCAGCCGGAGGACGCGAAGGCCCACGCCGCGGCCCTGGCGGCCGACGCCGCCGCTCCCACCCTCGACACACCGGAGTCGATCGTCCGGGAGATGCGCGTCGAGCCCCTCGAGCTCGAGCTGGCCTACGACCTGATCGACCTCGTCGACTCCTCGACGGGCGGGGACCTGCTGGACCGCGTCCGCGCCCTGCGCCGCAAGCTCGCACTCGAGCTGGGAATCGTCACGCCGCTGGTCCGCACCCGGGACAACATCGAGCTGCCGCCGAAGACCTACACGATCCGGCTCCACGGAGTCGAGGTGGCTCGGGGCGAGGCCCCTCCCGGCATGCTGCTGGCCATCGGCGACGACCTGGCCTCACTGCCGGGAACGGTCACCCGGGAGCCGGTGTTCGGGCTGGACGCCAAGTGGGTGCCGGTCGAGGTGCGCCGGCACATCGGGCTGTCCGGGGCCACTCTCGTCGACCGGTCCTCCGTCATCACGACGCACCTGGCGGAGATCGTCCGCAACCACGCCCATGAGCTCCTCGGGCGTGAGGACGTCAAGACCCTCATCGACATGACGAAGGCGACCCATCCCATGGTCGTCGAGGAGCTGACCCCGACCCCGCTCAGCCTGGGTGAGGTGCAGCGCTGCCTGCAGTCCCTGCTCGCCGAGGGCGTGTGCATCCGCGACCTCGTCCGCATCTTCGAGGCCATGTCCTCCCGGGCCCGCGCGAGCACCGACCCCGACGGCCTGGTGGAGGCGGCCCGCACCGCGCTGGGCCCGGCGATCTCGGCCGCCCACGCCGTCGCGGGGCGGCTCCCGGTGATCACCTTCGACCCCTTGATGGAGCAGGGCCTGTTGGAGTCGTTGCGCGCCGGGGATGCCGGTGCCTTCCTGCTCCTCGACCCCGAGTATGCCGAGCGGGTCGCCCTGGAGGCGGCGCGTCTGGCCGAGATGGCCGAGCAGGACGGGGAGCGCCCGGTCCTCGTGTGCGCCCAGCCACTGCGCCTTCCGCTACGCCGCCTGGTCGAGTCCGTGGCGCCCAACCTCCCCGTCCTGTCCTACTCAGAGCTCGGCGCCCAGCTGAGCATCCACACCCTCGGAGCCGTGAATGTCGCCCATGCGCCTGCTGCTTGAGGGCCCCGACCTGCAGACCCTGCTGGAGCAGATCCGTGCCAAGTACGGCGCGGAGGCGCGCATCCTCGAGGCGGAGAAGGTCCGCCGTGGCGGGGTGGGCGGGTTCTTCGCCCACGAACGCTTCCACATCCAGGTCGAGGTTCCCGATGCGCTGGCCGCGCCGCCGGCGACGCCCGCGTCGGGACAGGCCGTCCGGTCGGTGATGGATCTCGTCGACCGGCTCAACCGGGCCGAGGAGGACCTGCACCACGACATCACGGGTGCGTCGTCGGCGCTCGAGGCCGCGCCGACCGCGCTCGAGGCCGCGCCGACCGCGCTCGAGGCCGCGCCGACCGCGCTCGAACCGGCGAGGCCGAGCTCGGCCCTGACGGCGGTGGACTCCAGGCCCAACGCGCTGAGGTCCGTTCCGGTTCTGGACCTGGGTCCGGCGCCGAGGGAGTTCGTCCCCCCGGTGCTGTACCCCGTTCCGCCGCTGGACCACGCCCCGGGCGGCTCCGAGCCGGCCGAGGGGCCCGCAGCCCAGGCGGTCGGCGGCGCCCTTGCGGCGGACCCCGTACCGGACCCCGTACCGGACCCCGCACCGGCCGCCGCCGATCCGCCGGCCGCCCCTCGCCGGCCGGTGTCCACGGAGTCCGCGACCTTCGCCGACGTCCTCGCCCGGCTCGAGCGGAGCATCCGAGCTCGCGAGCCCGCCGCAGCCCCGGCCGCGGTGGGCGAGGCCGGCCCGGCCGAGCAGGGGGCGGCGCGCCCGAGGACGCTCGCGGTCGAGCCGTCACCGGCGACGGCGACGACCCTGCGGGCGCCCGGCGCCGACGTGCTGGAGAGCGCTCGGGAGATGGCCGCCCGCGCCACGCGGATGGGCGTGCCCTACTACGTGCTGGCCGGCGCCGACGACGCGGCGGACGTCTACCGCCGGCTCCTCGCCTGGGTCCAGTCCCGGCCGGTGGCGCCGATGGTCGTGTCCTACCCCGGCCAGGTCATCGTCGTCGTGGGCGACACCGAGGCCGCGCTCAGCGTCGCGGGCAAGCTGGCCTCCGAGCTGGGGGTGTCCCCCTTCGAGATCAACCTCGCGGTGTCGGCCTCCATGCGTCGCGACGTGCCGGTCGGCAAGCTGGTGTCGATGGTGTCCACCGGACGGCTCCTGTCGGACGTCTCCGACATCGCCGTCCGCCGCTCGCACTGGCAGCAGTACGCCGGCTCCACCATCGTGGTCGTCGAGGCCGGGATGCCGCCGGCGGACCGCCGGTGGCTCTCCGAGGTTGTCTCCGCGCTGGCACCGACGTTCACCTGGGCGGTCGCCCAGGCCTCGACCAAGGTCAACGACGTCACGTCCTGGGCATCGGGGATCGGGCAGGTCGATGCCCTGGCGTTGGTCAACGTGAGCGCGACCGCGGACCCCGCAGCGGCGCTGGCCGGGCCCCTGCCCATCGGTCTGCTCGACGGGCAACGAGCGACCGTTCCCCGCTGGATGGCCATGCTGACCCATGAAGGAGAGCGCCGGTGAGCCGCCGGAGCAAGGCGGCCCGGGAGCCGTCGACCGAGACGGAGCGCCCGTCGGCGGGCGAGCTCGACCGACCGGCTGCGACTTCACCGCGCCCGGTCGTGTCCGTCGCGTTGGTCCTCTTCGTCCCGGTCCTGTGGCTCGTCATGCAGGGCGACCTGTCGGTGCAGACGGCGCTCATCCGGTTCATCGGGGCCCTGCTGGCGAGCTGGGTCGCTGTCCGGCTGGTCCTCACACCGGTGAGCCACTACACCAAGCCCGACGCCCCTGGCGCCGGAGCCGCCCACGGCGCCGACGCTGCCGATCCGGCGGGGTCGCCGGGCACCTCCGGCCTGGAGACGGCCGACCCTGCGCAGGACAGCGACGCCTCGGCGCCACCTGGAGGTTCCACCGGAGCAGGCAGAGCCTAGGCCGGACCTGCGCCGGACCCGGCGGGGCGCGCGCTGTGCACGAGCCGGCGCCACACCAGTGATCGGCACGGGCATGCCGTCCGCCGGGGCAGGGCGCGTCCGCCCCACGGAGTGCCCCGGGCTGCTCGCCCGACTACACAAGGGAAACTCGCGGTTCGCCGGGGTAGTCAACCCGTGCGAACCTCGCGTTTCCCCGATGGGGCGGAAAAGTTGTGACGGGTGGGGCGGGGCACCGCTGCGGCTGTCGACGACGGCCGCCGGGTCGAGCTGACTGACGACCGCACCACCGGCCTGCCCCACAGCTTCGAGTTCGCCGCCCACCTCACCCAAGACCAGCAAGCCGCCCACGACGCCCTCGCCGGTCACGATCTGGGTGTCCTGGTCGCGCCACCGGGTGCCGGCAAGACCGTCATCGCCTGCGCCCTGATCGCCACCTACGCGACGTCGACCCTCGTGCTGGTCGACCGCAAGACCCTGGCCGACCAGTGGCGGACGCGCATCCGAGACCTGCTCGGCGTCAAAGCCGGGCAGCGCGGTGGCGGACGGACCAAGACCACCGGGATCATCGACATCGCCACCCTGCAGACCCTGGCCCGACGGGATGATCTCGGCGAGATCACCGCCGGCTACGGGCTGGTCGTCGTCGACGAATGCCACCACGTGCCGGCCGCCGCGTTCGAGCATGCCGTCCGGCAGGTCCTTGCCCGACGATGGGTCGGCCTGACCGCAACCCCCTACCGGCGCGACCGGCTGGATGACCTCATGACTCTCTTGCTCGGCCCGACCCGGTACACCATCGGCGCGCCGACCGCGGCCACACTCGCCTCCCCGAGCCCGGATGCCGCCCCACCCCGCCCCGTTCTCCGAGTGCACCCCACTTCATTCCGCTACACGGGCGACACCGACCCATCCGCGCCGGGCGGAATCGCCGCCGTCTACCGCGACCTGACCACCGACGACCAGCGCAACACCCAGATCCTCGACGACGTCGTCGACGCACTCCACCGCGGCCGGAACTGCCTCGTCCTCACCCAGTGGACCGCGCACCTAGAACACCTCGACCAGCAGCTCCGGCAGCGGGGTCACGACCCGGTCATCCTGCGCGGCGGGATGGGCGCCAAGGCACGCGCCGCCGCCCTGGCCCGCCTCGACCCAGCAGACGCCACTGCCCCCCTGCTCGTCGTTGCCACCGGCCCCTACATCGGCGAAGGGTTCGACTGCCCCGCCCTCGACACCCTCTTCCTTACCGCACCCATCGCCTTCAAAGGCCGCCTCGTGCAATACGTCGGTCGCGTGCTCCGTCCCCGCCCGGGAAAGGCCACCGCCGAAGTCCACGACTACCACGACATCGACACACCCGTCCTCGCCTCATCCCTGTCCAAGCGCACCCCCGGCTACCGCAGCCTCGGCTTCCCCGACCCGCGGCGCGCCAAACCCGCCTGGTCAACACGGTCGTAGCTGCGCCGGGGCGGCGAAGGCGCGGCGTTCGCCGTGCTGGGCTGCGGCAGTCTCGTCCACCCACCTTTCGGCGGCGTCGGCGGGTCGCGGCGGGTGCAGCAACCGGTTCGTGGCGGGGCCCTCTCGACAGGCCGGACACCGGAGCGCCGGGGCGGCACCTTCGCCACTGTCTGGCGCCACGGCCAGAGGTCCAGTGCAGGGCTTCGGAATCGAGAGAAACGCAACATTTCGAGGTGTGCGGCCCCCCGAATTGTGGTCCGGAACAATCTCGGTCGCACCGCCGACCTCCGGTCCACAGCAAAACGGACGGCGGCCGCACTCGTTCCGCTATGCTCCGTCGGCGTTAGCAGGCAGGTGTTAGCGAGCTGGCTCTAGGTGGCGAACTCATAGGCACGACAGGCCGTATGACCTGCGGTTTCGTGGGTGGCCAGGGGCGGGGTCGAACCGCCGACCTTCCGATTTTCAGTCGGACGCTCATACCAACTGAGCTACCTGGCCGGGAACATGCCTTCGCGACCGGTCTGACCTGCGGTTTCCCGCTCGACAGGCCCGTCGCGACGGAGCGATCATAGCCCATTCTCGCGGACCGCTCGATGGCGCCACCTGATGCCGCGGCGCCACCTCGTGCCACCTCGTGCCGTGTGGTGCCACTCGCCGCCGCGAACCTCGGCCCGGCCCTCGAACGGCCACAGACCGATGTCCGACACGTGGGCACCACCGCCTGACCGACGTACCCGGCGCACGTCTCGGCCGGAACCAGGACGGCGTGGTATGGCGAACCACAGCCCTGGCCTTCTGAACCTCGGTAGGCTCCACGCGAAGCAGGAGCACTGCCAGGGAGGAACCGCGAGCGTGCGCTCATCGCAGTTCAGCATTGTCGTCGTGACGGCCGCCGCGGGGTTCCTGGTCGCGGCATGCTCGTCGTCCGGGCCGGTCGCGACCGCATCGTCGACGTCGCAGTCGTCCACCTTCACCTCACCCCCGGCACCGACCGTCACGCCGACACCGGTTGCGCAGGGCGGCTTCCCCCTCGTGATCAGCGATGCGTGGGGTACGTGGGCCTCTGACGGCTCGCAGCAGGATGTTCCGCAGCTGTCCTACGACGGGACGACCTTCGTCGTGGGCATCGGCGGTGACCAGTCGCCGGGGAGCTGGGAGGCGTACGACACCGCCGGAGTGGACCTCGGCACGTTCAACCGGCCGGCCGCCGAAGGCAGCGGCACCGGCACCGGCACCGGCACCGGCACCGGCACCGGCGACTGCGGGCCGACGTTCGGGGAGACGGCGAACGGGCCGGTGGCCATGTGGCCGATCCGCGAGGTCACGCCGGCGCAGGGCGTGAAGCTGGCACACACGTCGTTCTTCGACGCCGCATACGACCTGACCGGTACCCAGCTGTGGAAGGTCAAGGTGAACACGCTCGAAGGCGACAGCGAGGGCGGCACCGGCAGCGATGCGTTCTGGTGCCGGGCCGGCGCCAGCCTCGACGGGAAGATGCTCTACGCCATGGCTCCCGATCCACATGGGAACAGCGTGGGGTTCTGGGTGGACCCGGGTACCGGGCAGCGACTGACCAGGTGGAACGGCTACGAAGGTTTCGGACCCTTCATGTCGAAGCAGGACGACCCCCACGCGTGGAGCCCGAAGACATATCTCTACAACCGCACCACGGGTGCGAAGCTGCCCTTCGCGGACCAGGACATCATCCGCGAGATCGGCACGATGTCCGGGGGCTACTTCGGGAACAACGGGACGTATCGGGGCCCCGCGTCGGTCGGGGGGACGGTGCTCGTGACGGTGGACCCGATCGGGGCCGACCTGACTCTGCGGCGCCTGAATCTGAAGACCGGCAGATACCAATGGGCGACGGCGATCCCCAAGAAGACCGGAGAGGGCGCGGGACAAGGTGACCGCATCGACCAGATCGTGTGGGACAGAGCCGACCAGGTCGTCATCGCGCATGCGAGCGCCTCGTCCGCCAGCTACCTCTTTGCGGTCGACGACACGTCCGGCAAGGTGCTGTGGACCGTGCCGGCGTCGGAGACGTGCGGTGCGCAGAACGGCAAGGTGCTCGTGTCGACCGTGGAACAGTGGGCGACGGTGGACGCACGGACCGGCGCGCAGCTCGGGTACGGGGAGCTGAGCGGCCACTCCTGCCCGGACACGACGGTCGACGGTCGCTTCCAGTACGCGTATGACGGTGGCAGCCAGATCCTGACGATCTCGGACGACGTCACGACCATCCAGTGACCCGGGTCCCCGGTGGGACCGGGTTCCAGGCGGTCCTGGTCAGTGCTTCTTGCCGGGCGGGAAGATCTCGCTTGCGGTGCCGCCGGACTTCGCGCGCTTGTCGGCGCGCTTCTCCTTGAGGGACTTGCCGGCCTTCTTGGTCAGATGTTGGCGAGGCGATTTGTCGGCCATGATGCTCCCTGCTGGGAGCCAGCGTGGCTCCTCGGTTCGACCTTACGCCCCAGCTCGCCCTGCCATCAGTGGTCGGAGGGCCGGGTTGGGTGTCCGGCAGCGCGCTAGGTGGGTGACGGCCGCGGTGGCCACAGGGGGCGGGGACCGCACCCTGCGAGGGGGAACGGCCACCGCGGCCGCGCCCGGGCGCCGGGTCCGACGGCACGCCGCCGTGTGGACCCACGGCCGGCGCTCGCGCGCCGTCCGGGACCCCTACCAGCGCCCAGCAGACCGTCGAGCGCCCCGGGGAGGAGTTGGGCGCCCCACGGTCGTCATCCGGTCCCCTCCTGTCCCCCGTCCGGTCGCAGACGGCCGGCCCCGTGCTCCCACTCTGCCGCCCCGGGAGCGCCGAGGAGAAGGTTGCCGGATATTAACTCAGGAAAGCCTCACCTTAGACTCAGCGGGCCGTTACCCTCTTGTCAGCATTGCGTTAACCGGGGGGCAGGGCCATGGGAAACATTCTCATCGTGGATGATGAGCTCAAGTTGCGGATGCTGCTGTCGCGCACCCTGTCGGCCGCCGGCCACCGGCCCGCGGCCGTCGGCGACGGCGAGGCGGCCTGCGACTTCATCGACGCGAACCAGGTCGACCTGGTGCTGCTCGACCTCGTGTTGCCCGGGATGGACGGGCTTACGACGCTCGGACACGTCAACCAGCAGACCAACCCGCCGCCGGTGGTCGTCCTCTCCGGGATCGGCGACGTCGGCACCCGGGTCCAGGCGATCAACGCCGGAGCGGTCGACTATGTCACCAAGCCCTTCGTCCTCGCCGAGCTGCTCGCCCGGGTCAACCGGCACATCGGTGTCGTCCGCACCGCGCCCGACGAGGGCCGCTATCTCGAGCACAACGAGGTCCGGCTCGACACCCACCGTCGGCTGCTCATCACGCCCGAGGGCTCGCTGCCGCTGAGCGAGCGAGAGGCCGCGGTGCTGGCCCACCTACTCAGGCGGCGCGGAGACGTCTGCACACGGGAGGAGCTCCTGCATGACATCTGGGGTTACGACTTCGACCCGGGGAGCAACGTCCTCGAGGTCTGCGTCGGGCGCATCCGGGCGAAGCTGGCCGGTCTGGCCATCATCGAGACGGTTCGAGGCGTCGGCTACTGCATCGCCGAGCCGTGAGGAGCCGGCCCGGCTCGCGCTGTTCACCCTGTGGCTGCTGATCCTCGTCGTGGCGTCTGCCGCGCTGGTCCGCTTCCCGGCGCAGGAGCCGTTCGCCGTCGAGTCCGTCGTGCTGTCCTTCGCGCTGCTCTACGGCTTCGGTGTATGGCCCGTCGCGCGCACCGTCGCGACGATGGTCGCCTTCGGTACCGTCGCGGCACTCGTCATGTACCCGCGCGCGAGGGTCGGCGACCTCCCGACGTCGGAGCTCGTCGAGGTCTTCGCGCCCATCGCGCTCGCCGGGGTCGTCATCTTCCATGTGCGGCGCCGGGCCGACGCCGTGCGCCGCGAGCGGCTCCTCGCCGAGGCCAACCGCCGCAGGTCACAGGCCAGGGACCGGCTCAGCCGGATGACCTCCCACGAGCTCCGCACGCCCCTGACCATCGCGACCGCGTATGTGGACCAGCTGCTCATGGGAGAGCAGGCCGGGCGGCAGCGCGGAGACCTCGAGACGGTGCGCGAGGAGCTCACCCACCTGGCGAGGGTGAGCGAGCGGCTGGTCCGTGCCGTCGCGCTCGACCTGGGTGCCCCGGAGGGGGCCACCGACGTCCGGGCGGTGCTGGAGGAGGTGCGGCGGCGCTGGGATGTCGTCGTGGCCCGGGACCTCGTGGTCGTGGCCGAGGCACACACGGTCCCCATCAACGCGGACCGGCTCAGGGCGGCCCTCGACACCCTGGTCGAGAACTCGGTCCGCTACACCCTGCCCGGGCAGCGGGTCTGCCTGTTCTCCCGTGCCGTCGCCGGTCACGTCGAGGTGGGCGTCGCGGACGCCGGGTCGGGTATGTCGCCCGAGCTCACCGCACGCATCAACCGGACGGCAGACGCACCGCCGGACCTCGGCGACGGGGCGGACGCCCTCGACGACCGGTCGGTCATGCTTCGGGACATGTACTCCCAGACCGGGTTCGGGCTCCGGCTCGTCGCGGGCATCGCACGGTCGGCGGGGGGGCACCTCGTGGCGTCGACGTCGGACCTCGGGGGCGCGCGGGTGGCCCTGTCCGTTCCCTCGCGACCCTGAGCCCGGCTGCCTACGTCACGACGAGGGTCACGCTGAGCCGGTGGGTCAGGCCGCTGGAGGTCCCGGTGAGGACGACGGTGTAGGTGCCTTTCGCCGTCCTCGCTGTGGTCTTGAGCTTCCAGGTCACGTTGTGCGGGGCCACAACCGGGTTGGCGCTCAGCACCGACGTCGTCCCTGCGGGCACGTCGGAGGCACCCAGGGTGACCGAGCCGTTGAAGCCCGCAACGGAGCAGACCCGGACCGGGTACTTCGCCACCTTGCCGCGCTTGACGGTCACCGTCGTCGCCGTCGTGGTGAGCGTGAAGTCGGGCCCGGGCGTGACGGTGAGGGTGAGCGGGCTGGAGCGGGTCAGCCCGTCGCCGGCGGCGACCACGGTGAGCGGGTAGGTCCCGGGCATCAGGGCCAGGGAGGTGCTGACGGCCAGGGTGGAGGACCACGTCCCGGAACCGAGCGACGCGGGAACGAAGGACCAGGTGGCGGCGGCAGGGTCCAGTCCCTGCAGGGACAACGTCGTGGGGGCGTCGAAGCCCCCCTCGGGTGAGGCGACGACGGCGAAGGCCACCGACCCGCCCGCTGTGACCGTGGCCGCCGAGGGTGCGGTGGTGACGGACAGGTCCGGTGCGGGTGCCACCCAGGCGTCGGCCGCGGCGACGTGGATCCGCCCGTGCCCGTAGCGGTCGTCCGCCCCGGCTGCTCCGAGGTCCACGGCCGTTGCCGTCAGGGCAGCCTCCTCGGCCGATCCGGCGGCACCGGGGTGCGAGCCCAGCAGGAGGGCGAGTGCGCCGGTGACGTGCGGCGCGGCGATGGACGTGCCGGAGAGGTAGGTGTACCCGTCGTACCGGTCGGCCGAGAGGACCGAGACGCCGGGGGCCACGAGGTCCGGGAACTCCCGGCTGCGCCCACCGCACGACGAGGGCCCTGCGCTCGTGTAGGCCCATACCACGTCGCTCGAGGTGACGGCTCCGACCGAGAGCGACTCCGGGTAGTTCGCCGGGCTGGCGCTGGACGCGGCATACGGTCCGAAGTTGCCGGCCGCGAACACCGGGACGATGCCGGCCGCGCGCAGCGCCTGGACGTCGCCCTGGAAGGTGAGGTCGCACGACGGCCCGGTGCCGAGGACCCACGACCCGTTGACGACCAACGGGGCATCCGCCGTCGCCGGGTCCTGGTCGGGGTCGAGGATCCACTGGAACGCCTGGTGGATGGCTGTGGTGCTCGCCGCTCCCCGGTCGTCGAAGATCCGGGCGGAGATCCACTTCGCCCCGGGGGCCATGCCGTATGACGTGCCGCTGTCCTCGCCGCCGACGATCGCGCCCATCGTCGCCGTGCCGTGACCGTCGAGGTCGACCGGGGCGTCGGGATGCTCCCCGTAGGGGTCGAACCAGCTGTCGGAGCCGCCGCGCCAGCTCCCCGCGAGATCCGGGTTGGCCGTGTCGACGCCGGTGTCCAGCGTGGCGACGACGACCCCCTGACCGGTCTGGCCCGCCGCCCAGAGATCGGGTGCGCCGACCGCGGCGATGTTGGCCTCGGCCGCGCCGGCCACGGTCCTGACGGTGACGGCGTCCGGGACGATGCTGTCGACGTCCGGGCGGGCCGCGAGCTCGGCGATGGCGCTCGTGGTGGCGGTGACCGACACGGAGTTGGTGACCCATAGGGGCGTCACCGCCGTGACCTCACCCCGAGCGGCGAGGGTGCGCAGCCGGGCCCGCAGCGGGGCCTGGGACCGGTCCGCGCCGCCCTGCAGCCGGCGCACCACTTCCCGGAGCCGTTGGGGGCGGCTGCCCGCGAGGCCCCCCAGGTCGGGGTGCCCGCGGAGGGTGATGAGGACCCGGGTCAGGCCGCCCGCAGGAGCCTGCGAGAGGGTCTGCCGCAGCGGGATGGACAGGGACGCCGGGGCCTCGGTGGTGGCCGGCGCCGCCACGGCGGGCAGGGCGGGTGAGGTCACCACCGCGGCGAGGACCAGAGCGACCACGCCGACGGTTCCCCGCCGCCGACGAGCCGGCATCACGGTCCACCCACCTCCTCCAGGGCCGGGACCGAGTCGGGCTTGGCATCGGCCACAGCCCCTGGAGAGGTGCTGGGGGAGTGCGCTGCGGCAGCTGCCGAGGGGCCGCCTGCCGCGCCGGCACCGCGGCGGCGGCGCAGGACCAGGACGAGCCCCGACCCGGTCACCAGCAGCAGCAGCGCTGCCGCCCCGCTGCCCGCGAGCTCGAGGGTGGTGGCTGCGTTGGACGCCGCCGTGGACCACGGAGCGCTGAGGACGGAGTCCGGCGCGCCCGCCCGGTGGATGGCGATCTCGGCGGTCCAGTCGGCCCGTGGGCACCGAGGTGACCAGCGCCTCGTAGCGGCCGGGCTCGGTGGCCGTCATCTGCACCCGGTCCCCGGCGCCCGCCACCGTGGACGCCCCATCGGCGATGGCGGCCTCGACCCCGGTCACGGGGTTGGGCAGCGGCTTCTCCACCGCCTCCGACCGCACGACGAGACGGGTCCTCGACCCGATGGGCACGGCCTCGAACGTCACGAACAGCCCGTCGACGGTGTCCGTGAACGGTGCCGTGACAGCGGACGCCGCGTCGGCCTCGCGCGCCGTCGGCACCGAGGTCATCACGGCGGCTCCGGCCACCGCGACCAGGAGGATGACAGCCTCGACGGTCACCGTCGTGAGCAGGCGGTGACGGGGCGGTCCCCACCCGGGCCCACGGCCCACACGGCGTCCGACCCGGTCGGCGACGTGCGGGTTGACGATGAGGGTGTTGTAGCCGGCGACGGCCAGCGCCACCGCGACGAGGAGGACCTTCGCGAGGACCGCCAGGCCGTAGGGGCCGCCGGAAAGGTCCGACGGCGTCGTGAGGTGGCGCCCCGCCTCATACAGCCCGGTGGCCACCAGGACCCCGGCGGCGACCGCAGCCCGCGGCGCGAACGCCCGCCAGGCCTCCAGCCCCACCGTCCGACGGGTCGTGGCCTCCATCCGCATGAGCGGGACGACTGTGAGGACGAGCACCATGAGCCCACCGGCCCACACGCCGGCCGCGAGCACGTGCAGCGCGGCGGCCACGACCGCCAGGGCGGACCGGGCCGGCAGGGTCGAGGCGTGTCCGGAGGAGGCATCCAGCACCGCGGCGAGCACGAGCGCCGCCCCGGCCGCGCGAACCTGGACCGTCCGTGACGCCCCGGTCCGGCCCCCGTCCGGCCGTGGGCCGGCCGAGACGCGGCGGGCCTGCCAGAGCGTCACCACCGCGACCGCGAGGGCGAGCAGGCGAGCGAGCCAGAGGAGCCCCCACGTGCTGCCCAGCAGCACGTCACGGACCGCCGGGAGGAAGCCCGCGTCCGCGCCCACCTGGCCCCGGACGATGAGCAGCGGCGTCGCCGTCGCGGCGACCAAGGAGAGCGCCGCCCCGCCCGCGCCCGCTGTGAGCACCCGGCGGCGAAGCGAGACACCGCCGCCGGCGTATGCCGCGAGGACGCGACCGAGGACCGCGATCGCACCGAGGGCGAGCAGGGCCCCGCAGAGGTCGGCCAGCCGGACGCCGACCGAGAGCGGTGGCGGGCTCGTCGACTCGGCGTTCGGGATGCCGTCCGGGCGGAACCCGGCACCGAAGGTGATGGTGCCCTGGGTGGGATGCCCGTCGTCCCCCACGACGGCCCAGGCGATGGTGTAGGTCCCCGCCGTGAGCGGGGGAGTGGCGAGGTGGACGACCGTGCCCCCGTCGTCGAGCGTGGGCGTGGTCGGGACGGGCGGCACGGTCGGGTCGATGCTGCGGACGGCGAAGGAGCTGCCGCTCTCGGTGATCGCCTCGCCGAACCACAGGGTCAGCTCGGTGCGGCCCGTCGGGACCATCCCGCCGTTGGCGGGGTCGGACCGCTCGATGTTGCTGTGCGCCGAGGCAGGCAGGGCGGAGCCGAGGAGCAGGACGACGAGCACGACGGCCAGCCGGCCGAGGCGGTGGACGAGGTGGGGCGCGACAGTGGACGGCGCCCCGGTGGCGTTCCTGGCGTGGGCCCTCATGACTGTGCCTTCACGTGCTCGAGCCGGACGTCGCCGATGACCACCGTGATCGGGGTGCCGTCCTTGATGGCGTTGTGGGCGTTGGCCAGCAGGAAGAAGTAGGTGCCGCCGAGCTTGAGGTCCGCCCGGTGGATGTGCGGCCGGGAGACCATCGCCAGAGTCGACCCGGTGTCCTCGGCCACCAGCACCGGGCGCTTGTCGGCCTCGTGCAGGAGCAGGCTGGCCTTGTCGGGGTCGACCACCTGGTAGCGGAACTCGATCATCCCGCCGCCCGCCGTGAGGCCGAGGAGGTTGACCTTGACCCCCGTCCTCGCGGCGAACTCCTGGGCGTTCACCGCCTCGGTCCCCGAGCGGACGTCGGCAGCCCGGTTGGCCAGGACGACCCGGCCGGTCAGGCCGACGAGGAGGACGGCCACCGCGACGGCCAGCCACAGCCGCCACCGCCGTGGGCGCCTCAGCTCGGGGGTGGTCGCGACCGGCGCGGGCAGCGTGTCAGCGGTCATCGTGGCTCCTCTCCACGGGGTGCCGGCCCCGTCCCCACGGGGCCGGCACCTCCTTGTCCGGTCAGGGGATGTCGAACGCGTCGACGTCCAGGTTGGAGGCGGTCAGGGAGTGCACCGAGCCGTCGAAGTAGGTCGACCAGGTGCCGTTGGTCCGCCGCACGACGTCCTCGTCGGGGACGCTGCCCAGCGTGGGTACGGTGGTGGTGGTCCCGCTGAACGAGAACAGCCAGTCGCCGGCCCCGGCGTAGACGAACCCGTCGACGTTGGCGTTGTTCGGCAGCCCGATGGTGGAGGCGTCGACGACCCGGGCATAGCTGGATCCACCGTTCCACCGGTAGATGTCCGCGTCGTCACCGCCGCTGAGCCCCGGAGGGTTGGCGTTGGTGTCGAGCGAGAAGTACAGGCTCCCGCCGCGGACGCTGATGGCGTCGAGGTCCACCGAGGTGGGGAACCCGTGGGTGCTGGCGTCGAAGTACATCTGCCAGGCCGCACCGGTCCAGTACAGGACGTCCTCGTCGTTCACGGCGCCCACACCGGGGACACCGCTGACGTTGCCGGAGAACGAGATGTAGAAGCTCGTCCCGGCCCCGCGGCTGTACCCGTCGACGTTGGCGCTGGTCGGCATACCGTAGGGCGCCACGCTCAGGTCGATGTTCCGGGTCATGGCCGTGCCGCTCCAGCGGTAGATGTCGCCGGCGCTGCCCCCGCCGCTCACGCCCGGAACGGTCAGTGGTGCCCGCGGTCGAGAACCACAGCGGACGCTGCACGTGCAGCACCTGTGCGGCCGACCCGCGGTTGCCGAGCGAGTCGAGGGCCCGCACCGTGAGAGTGGCGTCACCCTCGGGCAGCGCGGAGGTCTCGATCGTCGCGGAGATGGCCCCGCCGGGACCTGGCGTGATGCTCGTACCGTGGCCGACGCCCGGGTCGGCGCCGATGAACCACTCGACGGACGACACGGTCGACACAGCGTCGGTGACCGTGCCCGTGAGCGAGACGCTGAGGGCTCCGTTGGTCGGGTTCGGCGTCAGGGCCAGCCCGGTGACGGCCGGACCGGTCTTGTCGACCGTGAGCGTCGTCGAGGCCAGGGCGCCCCAGTTGCCGGCCGCGTCCATACCGCGGACGGTGAGGCTGTGGGCACCGTCGGACAGCTGTCGCACCGTGGTGAGGGGGATGTCGAGGTACACGTTCTCGGTCGGCGAGGAGAACGCGCCGTCGGCCGCCTCGAGCGGGATGCCCGAGCCGGGCGCACCCGGTGTCGCCTGGTCGACGAACGCCTCGGCCCTGACCACGTTGCTCTGTGCCTGGCCGAACGCCGAGCCCGGGTCACCGGACGCGGAGTCGGTGAGCGTCGCCGAGAGCCGCACCGCGGGCGAGCTGCCGTTGACCGGCATCGTGCCGTTGTTCGGGTTCGGCGTGACGTTGAGCCCGCTGGCGCCCGGGCCGGACCGGTCCACCACGAGCGCGGCCGAGACGGGGTCTCCCCAGTTCCCGGCGGCGTCCTGCGTCCGGACCGTCACCGTGTGGGTTCCTTCAGCGAGTCCGCCCGTGTTCGAGGCGCCGACGGCCGCGGCGGGGATCGTCCCCTCGAGGCTCGCGACGGGGCCCGAGGTGCTGAGCGTCATGGCCTGGGGCGTGCCGCCGTCGATGGCCCACTCGGCCGCCGCGATGGCGGAGTTGCCCGACGCGGAGTCGTTGCCCGTTGCGGCGACGGCGACATCCCCGGAGCCGTTGGCCCGGTCAGGCGTGAGGGTGAGGCCGGTCGTCGAGGGCCCCTGGTCGTCGGCGCCCATGACGAGCACCGAGCTGAGCGGGCCCCAGTTGCCCAGGGCATCCTGGCCGTGCACGTAGACGACGTGCCGTCCGGTGGCGATGGACAGGCCCGATACGGTCACCGCCTCGGTAGCGGAGTCGAAGGCGCCGTCGGCCGCGTCGACCGCGACGGGTGCCGCGGTGAGCGAGTCGAGGAAGTACTCGGCCGCCTGCACGGTGGCGCCTCCGGTGGCGGCGTCGCTCACCGTCGCGGTCAGCGTGCCGGCATCCCAGGCGACCTCCTTGGTCGCCGGTCCGGAGGTGTCCGTGGCCGTTCCCACCCCCTGCACCTGGAGGAGGGCGAGCATGCCGCCGACCCCGGGAGCGTTGGTGTTGTGCAGGGTGAGGCTCGCGTCGTAGACGGCGAGGCGGCGGTCGGCGGTCGTCGTGGGCGCCGTGACGATGGCATCGGCCGTCTGGCCGGGGCCCATGGTCTCGGCGACGTATCGGCGCGAGATGTCGGTGGTGCCGTTCTTCAGCTCGCTCCCGTCGAACGCCACGAAGCGCTGGTCGGCCCCCAGGATGCCCATCGAGTGGTACATGCTGCCGGCGTTGACCCAACGGAGCAGGACGTTCTGTCCCGACTGTGCGGGGATCGGGTCGGTGTCGGGGGATGCCTTGCCGTTGATGAGGGTCCAGCGCGGCTTGAAGCCGCGCATGTCGAACGTCGCGGGGTCGGCCGCGCCGTTGAGGGCAGGGTCGACCTCACTGAGGACGAGGACGGACTCGGTGTCGTAGGCCGTCGTCGCGTCGTAGGCCTGACCGGCGGCCGCGGGGTGGACGACCAGGGCGCCGAAGAGACCCATGGCCACCTGGTGCTGGCTGTTCGGGGTGAACCCGGCCTCGTAGAGGTAGGTGCCGGGCCGGCTCGCGGTGAAGGTGTAGGTCGCCGTGCCGCCGCTCGCCGCCCCGACCGTGTCGGGCACCATGGGCTGCCCACCGAAGTACAGCGAGGAGGCCTCGCTGAGCGCGTTGTGCAGGGTCACGTGCAGGACGTCCCCGACGTCGACGCTGACGACGGGCCCGCCGGGCGCCGTCACCGTGCCACAGGCGGTGCCGGGGTCGGTGCGCCGGCAGTAGCCCCATACGGTCACGTCGGTGGTCCCGCCAGGGGACGGCAGGGCCGCCGTCCCGGTCGTGGCGTCCAGGTGGATCTCCACGTCGGCCGCACTGGCCGACCCGGCGGGGCCGAACAGCAGGCCCAGCAGGGTCAGGCCCCCTCCGGCCGCGATCGTCAGAGCCGCTCTGCGCAGGTTCGTCGTCATGATCGTCGCCCCCTCTCTCATCCGCAGGTGTTGGGCTCGGGCGGTTCGATCCGCATGTACGTGATGGGGCCGGTCATCGTCACTCCCCAGGACGTGATCTGGTACAGCGCGTGGTTGTGCGAGATGATGTAGTACTCGCCGCACTGGTTGAGGGTCTGCACTCCCGGCGGCAGGACCTGCGTGCTACCGAGGTACGGGCTGCCGCTGTAGAACGTGCCGACCACCTGGTTCGCCAGGCTCGGGACCGTCACGGTCACCGGGTTCGTCGGGCTGTAGCCCTCGGCGTCGTACCACTTGAACAGCACGTCCCAGGTCTGGCCGGGACCGATGTTGATGGCGAACTTCTCCATCGACAGGTCGTTGCCGGCGTTGCTGAGCGGGTGTCCGTCGCGACCGACCACGAGCCCGTTGTTGCCGTGGGGGTGGAACGGGTAGTCCTCGGTGCCGACGCTGAGATAGCGGGCGATCCCGGGCGACGGGTGGGTCACCGGGTCGTAGGGCTTGACCGTGGCAAGCGATCCGTAGGGCTGCGACGGCAGCCACGACGCATAGTTGTCGGCGATGCTGTCGGGGTAGCCGCGACCGTTGATGAGCCAGTACCTCGGCTTGTAGTTGTTGAGGTTGAACGCCTTGTTCTGCTCGACGGCCTGGTGCTGGTACGGGTCGATCTCCGAGAGCAGGACCATGAACTCCTCCGTCGCACCGAAGCCGGCTGTTCGGCGGAGTCGTACGCGTAGTCGTCGCCCAGGCTGGGCCGGACGATGAGGGCGCCGAACAGGCCCATCCGGACCTGCTTCTCGGGGTTGGTCCCCGCCTCGTAGAGGTAGGTCCCGGGTCGTGAGGCGGTGAAGGTGTAGGTCACCGAGCCGGTGGCCGCGTCCGCGCCGGGAGCGAAGCTGGTCATCATCCCGGTGCCGCTCACCTGGGGCTGCGAGGCGACCCCGTCGGCCTCCACGTCGTCCTGGCCGGGGAAGACCATCGACGTCGCCTTCGGGGAGGGTGTTGTGCAGGATGACCGTCACCGTGTCGCCCTCGTGGACGCACAGGACGGGCCCGGGGTGCTGGAAGGCGTCGAAGCCTGCCGAGTACCCCCACATGAAGGCGGTGTTGCCGTCGGGCAGGTCGATGTAGCCCGTCCGCGTCGTCAGGTCGAAGACCGGCTCACCGGCCTTGGGACCCCCGGTCGTGCAGACGATCCCGTTGCGCGGCGGCGGGTCCGCCGTCGCGGTCGAGACCTGCGCAGCGGTCGTGCCGGCCATGACCGACCAGGGCGGCGAGCGGAAGGGACAGACGGCGTCGCAGCGAGTGCCGGGCGGCGCGAGGCAGCGCGTTCATGGCTCAGATCCCCCAGTCGTTCGGGTAGGCCTGCGGGGCGACATCGCCGGCATACACGCGGATCTGCGTGGCCTGGCCGCCGAAGCCGCCGTCGGCGCGGTTGTTCGACCGCGCGAACGAGCGGTTGTACAGGTAGTAGGTGTCGTAGGGCCCCGACCCGACCTTGTCCGGGGCGGTGAAGATGACGTCGTAGCTCTCGCCCGGCCCGACGTTGATGGTGTCGGTCTCGTAGGAGGTGTCGGTGCCGTCGCGTCCCTTCATCGGCGTCGCGTCCCGTCCGACGACCCGCATCCGGATGCCGGCGATCGTCATGGCCGACTCCTTGAACCCCAGGTTGGAGAAGCGCAGCGCGACCCGCTCCCCGGCGTTGCAGTTCACCAGCGAGGACAGCGGCTGGTACTGGAGCTCGGGGTGCCCGGCCGGCGCGACGAGGTCGCCGGTGGCGTCGGACACCGGGTGGAACGGGTCGATGGAGCCGTTCGGGGCGATGGTGTCGGGGTAGACGCGCCCGTTGATCATGGCGAAGTCGGCCCGGTAGTCGCTCCACTCCGGCAGCTGGATGTGCGCGTCGGCCCAGTGCGCCTCGGCCCACACCTCCGAGAGGAACATCGCGAACTCACGGTCGTACCCGGTGGACCCGTCGGCGTCGTTGTAGAGGTACCTGCCGCTCGGGTAGTGCGAGGTGTCGCCGTCCTGGCGTGGGCGGACGAACACCAGCCCGGTCATGCCCATGTGCACGTGCTCCACGTCCTCGACGTGGCAGTGGTACATGTACGGTCCCGGGGTCGCGCGGCCGGTAGACGTAGGTGAACTCGCGTCCGGCCGGCACCGACACCGACCCGGTCGGCTCGCCGTCGTAGAACGGGATGACGTTGCGGAAGCCGTGCCAGTGCAGGGTGTGCGCGTCGAACAGGTCCGGGCGCAGGGCCAGACCGAGGTTCGTCAGCTGGACGCGGAACTCGTTCGCCGGGTGCCCGTCGTACTCGTTCGCCCAGAACAGCGGCGCCGAGTGCTGGGCCTTGTTCTTCTGGCCCGAGCCGCTGGGTGTCCGTCATCCCGGTGACGTTGCGGAACCCGAAGATGTATGTCGTGAGCCCGGCCGGTGCGAGGGGGTCCGGGTGGTACGGCGCGATGGCGGGCGTCGGCGGCAGGTGGATCCAGCCGTCGGTGCCGGCGAGGTAGAGGTTGGGCGGTGTCCCGTCGGCGAAGGCCACCTGCTCCGGCTCGAGCACCGGTCCGGCCCAGCTGGCCGCGCCGAGGACGACCGCACCTCCGGCCAGGCCGAGAAGCCGGCGCCGGCTGAACCCGGGGCTGGCCGGGCCGGACCGACCCACGACCGTGCCCTCGACGGCGTCCTTGCTGCTGGTGTGGCCGAGCGTTCCCATGCTGTCCCCCTGTGCTGTGGGCCTGGTCAGGTGTCGGGACGGGCGGTCCCTGCCGGTGGCGGTCATGGCGCCGTCGCCCCGTTCCTCAGTGAGAAGGCGTCGATGTCCTGGGCGGCCGCCACCAGCCCGTGCGCCGTCCCGTTGAACCAGGTCGACCAGGTCCCGGCGGTGAAGGACACGATGTCCTCGTCCTCGACCGGGCCGGCGCCCGGCAGTGAGGTGTTCGCCGCGAAGGACAGGTAGAAGTGCGTGGCGTCGACGAACGCGGCCCCGTCGACCTTCGCGCTGGCGGGCACGCCGTTCGCGCTGGCGTCGAAGACCCGGGCGAAGGAGGTGCCGTTCCAGCTGTAGATGTCGGCGTCGTCCGCGGTGCCGCTCACACCCTGCGGGTTCTTCGCGCCGAAGGTCGAGAAGTACAGCGTCCCGTTGCGGACGCTGATGGCGTCCACGTCCTGGGCCCCGGCGGTCAGCCCGTGGGCCGTGCCGTCGAAGTACACCGACCACGCGGTCCCGTCCCAGTAGACGACGTCCTCGTCCTGCACCGCCCCGAGGCCGGGAAGGGTCGTGTCGTTGGCGAAGGAGAGGTAGAACTGGGTGTCGCTGACCTGCGCGAAGCCGTCGACGTTGGCCGCACCCGGGATGCCGTAGTCACTGGCGGTGAGGACCCGGCTGAACGCCGAGCCGTCCCAGCCGTAGAGGTCGGCGTCGTCCGCCCGCCCGGTCACCCCCGGCGGGTTCTTGTTCCCGATGGTGGAGAACAGGAACGATACCGGTGGCTCGACGGTGGCGGCCGTGAGCTCGTCGGAACCGGCGTCGTAGCCGCCGCCGGAGGGACGGGTGTCACCGTCGATGTCGGTCGTCGGCGCGTTGACGCCACCACGACTCGCTGCCCCCAGGTTGCAGGCGGGCGATGCCGTTCCGCCCGTGCACGACTGGAGGTGGTAGTCGCCCATGAGGTCGGCCGGCTGTTCGATGGCGACGAGCGTCGCGTCGACGAAGGCGGGGTTCTGCCGCCAGGTCGCGAAGGACACCGACATGTTCCAGGCCTCGACGACCTGCGGGTCAGAGCTCGAGTTCGTGGGGTCGGCGGTGTAGGGGTAGTCCGAGGCGCTCTGCTGGATGACGGAGTTCACCGGCGCGAGGACCCCGGTGCCGTCGGCCACGCCGACGTCCCAGTGGTTGACCACGGAGGCGTCGCCGTCCAGACCGATGCCCGTGACGGTGGTGCCCGCCCGGCTGCCGGCCCGGTTGTCCCACAGGATGTTGTTGAACAACAGCGGCTTGCTGAAGGTGGGGGAGCCCGCGGGCAGCGTTGCCTGCAGCTGGACGCTGTTCTGCGAGGTGGAGACACCCGCGGGGGCGGGGGTCCCGTTCGACGTCACCGCGGTGGCTGTCGTGATGTTGTTCATGATCGTGTTGTTGTAGATCCGCACGTCCGGCGCGTCGTTGATGCCGATGCCGCCACCCTCGTGGGTCGAGACGTTGTTCGCGATGACGTTGTTGTAGACGTTCATCGGGAAGTTGCCCGCCTGGAGGAACCGGATGCCGCCGCCGTCGTCGTTGGCGAGGTTGCCCTGGATCTGGTTGTCGTGGATGTCGACCGCTCCGGAGCCCGGCGAGAGGTCGTCGGGGTTGGCCGGGAGCTGGCCGGCGATCATGATGCCGGCGCCCTCGTCGTTGGAGTTGTTGAGGGTGATCCGGTTGTGGTGGATCGAGCCGTTCGGGCTCAGGCCGTATGCGCTGACCCCGGCGCCGTACTCGAGCGAGAAGTTGCCGCAGATGTCGTTGCCGGACACCTCGTAGCCGTCGGACCCGGCGAACAGGCCGATCGCGCCGGCGAGGTTCGTCCCGGCGTTCTGGACGATCCGGTTGTTGACGATGCGGACGTTCTCGTTGTGCTGGTTCGTGTCCGGCGCCGGCAGGTCAGGCGTGCCGATCCGGATGGTGCCGTAGCCGCCGCCGTTGTTCTCGACCACGTTGTTGGTGACCTCGAGCCGACGGACGTAGGCGTTGGCGAAGACCGCCCCGCCCTGGGTCACGATGTTGGGCGGCAGCCCGGTCGGCTGGCCGGTCAGGTCGTTGATGTTGCCCGGGAAGCCCTGCTGGTCGCCGCCGCGGATGTCGAACCCGTCGATGGACGGCCGGAAGGAGCCGCTCGTGGGGAACGCGTTCTGCGACGCCAGCAGGTAGATGACCGCGCCGTCGCTGACGGTCTGGTTGCCGGCCCACGTCATCGCGCCGACCTTGGTGAACCAGTCGGTGGCCAGAGCGGTGTCACCGCCGAAGGCGGAGCCGTCCAGGATCGCGCCCGCGACGTACGGGCTGTTGATGTTCGGCCCCTGGAAGCCGCCGGCCCCGACGCCCTGGAGCTTCAGCGGGGCGGAGACCACGAGGTTCTCGTAGTAGGCGCCGCGAGGGTTCCCCGCCGTTGCCGTGTTGGGGTGCACCACGACCAGGTCGCTCGCGGAGCTGCGGGCGGCGTCGTCGATGGCGTTCTGGATGGCGTGGCTGACCCCGGCGGCCGACTGGCTGGCCGCCTTCGTCGGGTCGTACCTGGCCGTCGCCACCCCAGGGCCGACCTCGTACACGGTGGGGTTGTAGGCGCTGGAGCCACTGCCACCGAGGACGTGGAAGGTGATGCCGTTGACGGTCGTCTTCCCGTTGCCCGCCGTGATGCTCAAGGCGTACGGGCCGGCCGGGATCTGAGTGCCCGACGTGCCGACGGCCGGGATCGTCGCGACGATCTGGGTGTCGGTCCAGGACACCGTCGCCAGGGCCGTCGAGCCCAGGTGGACGTTCCCGGTGCCCTTGGCGCTGCCGAAGCCGAGGCCGTTGATCGTGATGTTGCGGGCGCCACCGGAGTCGGAGGAGCGTGCGTAGGGCTTGGACACGGCGAACAGCTGTGGTGCCGCCGGGTTGATCATGCACTTCACCGTCGTCGGGCTGGACCCCGGGGTCCCGAGGCTGACGCCGACCTGGGTCGGCGCGAGGTCTGTCGGGATCGTCACGCCCGGCAGGGCCTCGAACTCCGTGGCGATCGTCCGGAAGCGCGGGTTGTAGTTGGCGTTGAGATGGCCCGGCGTGCCGGGGTCGTTGCCGACGAACCGGTACATGTTCTGGCACACACCGGACGGCGTCGGGCAGCTGATGTGGTCCGTCGACGGCAGGAGCACGTCGTAGTAGCCGTTGAAGTCGGCCTCCGCCGTGTAGACCAGACGGTTGGTGAAGTCGTAGATGCCGACGGGGGCGTTGGCGGCGCCTGCCTTGTCGCCGTAGAGCACCGTGCGCTTGTCGGTCGAGTAGTTGAGGTCGTCGACGATGAGGCCGCGCAGGCGCGACGGGACCGGCACGTCGGTGTAGATGTTGAACATCGGCACGATCGACTTGCCGTTGTTGAGGTCGACGAGCTTGGTGTCGCAGCGCGGCTTGACCATGCCCTCGTATGGCGAGCCGCCCATGTCGGCGAAGGTCGGGTTGTCGACCGGGGTGGACGCGGGCACGGTGATCCCGATGGGCGCGCCGTTCGTGCCGTCACCGGCGACGGCGCCGTAGCTGTCGGTCCCGTCCTGGACGTCCACCGTGTGCAGCGGACCGGCGCATGCCGGCGGCGGCACCTGCGGGACGACCTGGTCGCCGCGGGCGATGTTGATGTCCTCCTCGGAGGTCACCTGGTACTGGGGCTGGCCGGCGGCGTCCTTCGGGATCTCGATCTGGACGAGGTAGCTCCCCGCGCCCAGGGGCTCGAAGGTCCCACCGGTGCAGATCGGGTTCGCCGGGTCGGTGTCGTCGAGCGTCCCGGTGCACCCGTCACCGAAGCCGTAGTTGCCGTCGACCGCCGCACCGAAGTTGGCGTCCGGCGTGCCCTGGTCGGCCGCATAGGTCCCGAACTGCACCCCGTTGACGAGAGCTGCGAGGCACTGCCCGGTGGTCGACTGGTCGGGCGAGAGGACGTCCTCGTCGCCGGGGTGGGTCAGGGGCTTGCCGTCCACGTCGCGCGCGGTGCAGCCCGTCGGGTTGCTCCAGCTCTCGGAGACGTAGGAGTTGAGCAGGTCGCCCTTGAGGATGGAGCCGTCGTCGGCGACCTCGAACCGGTCGGTGAGGTCACAGGGAACACCGGCGTCGGTGCCGCAGTCGACCGGTGCGTAGAGCTTCACCGGGACGTTGGGGACGCCGGGCTGCCAGTCCTCGGACACGGCATACTGCGGGTCGAGCTCGTTGCGGGTCGTGTCATAGCTGATCGAGCCGACGATGCCGCCGTTGCGCGGACCGCCCTTGGTGCCGGCGGCGTCGTACTTCTGGACGCCCCAGTCGACGGTGCCCGACAGACCGATGATGTTGAGGGTGCTCACGTCCACGCCTCCTCCCAGAACCGTCGTCGGGGTCGGCTGGTTGTCTGCCTGGTAGGTGACGCCCGTCGTGTAGAAGCTGTCGGAGTAGGCCTCGAGGACCGTCCACTCACTGAGCGGGTAGGCGCCCTCGAAGTCGTAGTACCCGTTGATGTCGGTGCCGACGGCGTTGGAGCCGCGGTCCATGAGCGAGTTGTCGACCTTGCGCAGGGTCAGCGGGAACTGGGCGACGCCCTGCTCGCCGGGGTCGCGCCTGCCGTTCTTGTTGTCGTCGAGGAAGACATGGCCGCTGATCTGGGTCCACCAGCCGTTGAGCGGCAGCTGGCCGAGCGTGACGGCCTCGCCGTTCGACACGGTGACGTTGACGAGCTGGAGGATGTAGTTCTGCGGCTCGTCCCACCACGTCAGCTGGTAGTTGCCGTCGGGCACGTGGGGGATGGAGAACGAGCCGTCGGCTGCTCCTCGGCCGACCCAGACGGCCTGGTCGCCGTTGTCGAGGTCGACGAGGGAGAGGACGGGGTTCTCGATCGGCTTGTCCAGCCGGCTGCCCGTCGAGCCGAACCAGTAGTTGAAGCTGCCGCCGACGGGCGGGTAGTACTGCTTGACCGCGACGACGACGCCGCTGACGGAGCCGGCGTCCGAGCCGGTGAGGTCGTTGTGCGGGTGGACGAAGCCGAACTGGGGCGTGGGCACCGGCTCGCCGGCGACCGTGGACTCGGTGTCGTAGCCGGTCGAGCCCTCCATCAGCCAGGTGTCGAAGTCGTGGTTGCCCTCGAGGGTCGTCGTCTGGAGGTAGCCACTGCCGTCCGGCGGGGTCACCGTCGTGGTGTACCGGTTGGACCCCAGATGCGGGATGGTGACCATCCCCAGGCTGTCGCTGAGGCACTTGCCGCCCACCGTGTCGAGGATCGGCAGTCCGTCGGCGTCCCGGGAGGTGGCGTTCCACGGGATGACGTGGGTGTCCGGGTCCTCGCCCACGTACGTCGAGCACAGCGGGTTGCCGTAGATGTCGGTCGTGACCTCACCGAGGATGTCGTTGATGTGGCCCTGGAACCCTGCGAGCCCCGGCTCGCCGTTGTCGATCGCCCCGTTGGTCGATGCCTCATCGAGATAGACCTGTGCCCGCAGCGTCGAGTCGGGAAGCGGGTCGGGCTGCATCTCGACGGTCACCAGACCGGGTACGTCCATCGGCACCGAGAAGTGGGCGCCGTCGATCTTGTAGTCGTCGGCGAGGACGGAGATGAGGTAGCTGCCCTCGGGGAGGTCGATCGTGTGGCCGGCGGCGAAGTCGGCCTGGGTGCCCTCACGGAAGATCGGTGCGGCGCCGGGATCCTGGTTGATCGAGGGCCAGCTGCAGTCCGCGGGGTACCCGGGGTCGTCTGCAGAGCACCCCGACCCGAGCTCGGGGCCGCTGGCGGGGTCGGCCTTGCCGCTGTTGTCGACGTTGATCATGTAGCGGAAGGTCGTCACCGGGTCGCCCTTGGTGACGGCGCCACCCGGGTGATGGGCCTCGGTGCGCGCGCTCACCACGGTGACGCCGATGCTGTTGGTCGTCGCGGCCCGGGCGGGCGCGGCCGTGAGGACCGGCGCCACGACGACGCCGCCGACGGCCAGGGCGAAGGTGCTGACGGTGGTGATGATGCGCCGCAGCGTCGTCCCTCCACCCCGGTGCAGGCGTCGCCGGCGGCCGTAGCCGACGGGACGTCGCCCCTGCGTCGGCGTCGTGGCGCACGTCCCGCCCGTGCCGATCGACTGAACGTGGCCGTGTTCGCCCATCCGACTCACCCACTGTGCCCCGGGGCGCCCACGCCGGGCACCGTCGGCCAATGTCAGCGCCCCCGGAGGTAGGTGAGCCATACCTAACGCCGAAGTGTCACGGACCTGTTCACCGGTCCTCACCGGCGGCTCAGGCCACGGTCAGGGCACGGTCAGCAGCCCGTCATGACGGGGTCAGGCTGCTGTCAGGCTGCGGTCAGGTCCGCTGGTGGCCCGGGGGGACGTATGCCGCGGGCTGCGGCCGACCGCGACCGCGCCTCAGCGACGGCCGAGACGCCGGGGGGTGTTGACCTTCGTGGGGAGGACCTTGAGGATGACCCGCCCGTGGGGGCCGATCGGGTTGGCGTAGTCCGTGCCGACATACTTGCGCGACAGTGCGTCGATGTGGTCGCGGGCCTCCTGGCCGGTGACCTCTCGGTGACGGTACCGCGCACCTCGGCCCAGTCCCACGGGTCGTCGCTGGCCTGGATGAGCACGGTGATCCGGGGGTCGCGCTCGATGTTGCGGCCGCGCTGGCGCTGCGGCTCGGTGTTGATCAGGACGTGCTCCCCGTCGCTGTCCACCCACGTCGGGAGCGCCTGGGGCTGCCCGTCCGGCATGAGGGTGACGACCGTCGCGAGGTTCTTGCCCGTCGCGAGCCGGTGCACGTCGTTGTCGATCTCCATGTCATCTCCTGGGTGTGGGCCGGTACACCCCGGTCAACGGCCGGTGCCGTGGGTCTCATTCCGCCGGGCCCGCTCCCGTCCGTCCATCGGGGACGTCGGGGTCGGCGTCGTGGGCCGTCACCGCGGGGTGCGTCGCCGCCCACAGGATATAGGCCTCCTCGGCCACCGGGAGGGTGGGGAACAGCATGTCCTCGCCGACGAGGTCGATGACCCCGGCCCGGCGCAGCGGCTCGTAGAGGTCGCGCTTGATCCGGACCAGCCCCATCCGGATCCCCTGCGCCGTGAGGTCGTCGTGCAGCTCGCGCAGCCCGTCGGCGGCCGTGAGGTCGACCTCGGTGTTGGCCTCGACGTTGAGCAGCAGCCAGCGCGGCGGCGCGGTGGGGTACGCCTCGGTCTCCTTGTCGACGACGAGCTGGACCCGCCGTCGCAGGTCGCCGACGTTGGCGAAGAACAGCGGCGCGTCGAACCGGTAGATGACCAGCCCCGGCAGTGTCTCGGCGTTGGGGTAGTCGGCGACGTCATGCATCCCGGCGAGCCCGGGCACCCGCCCGAGGACCGCGTCGTGCGGACGTGCCAGCCGCTGCCCCATCTCGAGCAGCGACAGGGCGACGGCGAGCCCGACGCCCGGCGAGGATCCCGTAGACGACGGTGCCGGCGAGGGTGATGAGCGAGAGGATGCAGCTCGCGCCGCCGGAACCGCAGCAGCCGGCGGAACTGCTTGAACGACACCAGCTTCGACGCGGCATACAAGACCACCGCACCGAGCGAGGCCTGGGGAAGGTACCTCATGACCGGCCCGGCGACGAAGAGCATGAGGATGACGACGGCCGCAGCGACCAGCGAGTACATCTGGCTGCGAGCCCGGGCCGACACGGCCAGAGCGGTCCGCGACCCCGACGACGACACGGGGAACCCGCCGATGAGCCCGACGAGGATGTGCGCGCCGCCGAGGGCCACGAGCTCGCTCTGCGCGTCGACCTCGCGATCGGAGGGCCGCTCGTCGGGGAGCGGGGGCGCCGGGAAGGCGCGCGCGAAGAGCATGTTGTCGCTGTAGGCCATGAGCGTGACGCCGAGGCCCGCAACCAGCAGGACCTTGAGCTCGGGCCAGGACACGTCGGGCACGTGGGGCAGCGGTATGCCGCTCGGCACATCCCCGACCACGGCCACGCCGTAGCGGCCCAGCCGCAGAACGGCATACGCGATCGTCGCAGCCGTCACGGCGATGAGCGAGGCGGGCCATCGTGGCCGGAGCCAGTGCAGGACGAAGATGAACGCGAGCGAGCCCAGCCCGACCGCCAGCGTCGGCAGGTCGGTGCCGCCGACGACCTGGGCGAACGAACGCACCTGCTCGACGATGCTCTCCCCGTCGACGGTCGTGCCGGTCATCTTGCCGAGCTGGCCGACGACCATGAGGACGGCCGCCCCGGCGAGGTAGCCGACGAGGAGCGGCTGGGAGAGCAGGTCGGCGATGACCCCGAGCCGGAACATCCGCGCGACGAGCGCCCACCCGGCGACGACGAGGCTGAGCGCCGGCGCCCAGCTCGATGACCCGGCTGGGGTCACCGTGGGCGAGCGGCGCGATGGCGAGCCCGGCGAGCAGCGAGATCGTCGCCTCCGGGCCGACGGACAGGACCCGCGAGTTGCCCATCACGGCATACACGAGCATGGCGGCCAGGGCCGTCCACAGCCCGGTCACCGGCGGGACGCCGACGATGGCGCTGTAGGCCATGACCTGCGGGACGAGGTAGGCGGCGACCGTCACCCCCGCCATCGCGTCGCGGCGCAGCCAGGCCCGCTCGTAGCGCTGGGTGAGGAAGGTCAGCCCGGGCGTCGCCGCCTGGAAGGCCTTGACCGCCCAGTGCTCCTTCTCGGCGTCGAGGTCGTAGTCGATCGCTCGGTGCGGCGCACCAGCGGACCCGGGTCGGCCGCTGGGTCGGCCTGCTGCCGTCGGCGGCCCGTGGCGGCCCGCTCGGCGGCGATCTCGGCCGCGGCCCGGGCGTATGCCGGCGCCGTGGACCCGTCGGCGTAGCGGCCCTTGGCCCGGGGCGGGTCGGGTGCGAGCCGGGCGGCGCGCTCGGCCCCCACCGGGTTCGGCGGGCGGGCTGCGGGTCGGCGTCGTCCACGGCGTCGGGGCGTCGGGTGTGCGGGGCGGGTCGGGTCGGGGCCGCGCGGGAGTCGCGGCGTGGCGCCGTCCTGGCCGGCCACGTCGGGGGCCCGCTCGTCCTGGGTGCTCCACGGCCGCTCGCTGTTGGTCCGCCGCCGTCGCCCCGGCACCGGGAGCGCGGCGGCCATGCCGGCTCGTTCGCCTGCTGTTCACCTGGGAATCTACTCCGGGCGCCGCCCGCGCGACGGGTGGACGGGCGGCCCGGGGCCCGGAGCGACGCCCAGCAGCCTCCCTGCCCACGACCAGCGGAAGCCCATCCGGGGGTGGGGTGATGGACCTCGTCGCACCCCTGTCGTCCCCCAGGAGAAGGCCCATGCCACAGCCGCCCGCGCGCACCGGCCGTTGGGTCGTGCTCGCAGCCGTCGCCACCCTCGGGCAGCGGGGGTCGCCGTGGCGGCCGTGCACGTCCTCGGCTCGCCCGCCACCGGGTCGGGGGCCTCCGCGTCGGGGGCCGCCGCGGCCCCGCGGCCGGCCGCCTCGCCCTCGGCCTCGTGACGCCTCGCCGTCGCCGACGCCGTCGCCGTCGCCGGCCGGGACCGTCACGGTGACCGCCCTGGGTGACTCGGTGCCGTCCGGCTTCGCCTGCGACTGCACGACATACGTGCAGCGTGTGGGCACCGCCCTCGGGCAGGAGCTCGACGACGTCTCCGTGGTGCACAACCTCGCCGTCGGGGGACTCACGTCCAGCCGGCCTGAGGAGCTCGCTGACCGAGCCGGCCGTGCGCCGCTCGTTGGCCGCGGCGGACCTCACCATCGTCGAGATCGGGGCCAACGACTTCGACGAGAGCGGATGTGTCCGACCCCTCGTGCGAGCCGGCGGCGACCTCCTCCTGCTACTCGGCGACCCTGTCGAGGCTGCGCGCCAACGTGCGCCGGATCGTCGAGACGGTGCAGGCCGACCAGCAGACCCCCGGTGCGCAGGTCGCCGTCCTCGGCTACTGGAACGTCTTCAAGGACGGTGCCGTGGGGCGGGCCAGGGGAGGGGCGTATGTGGCGGGCAGCGACGACCTGACCCGCGTCGTCAACGTCGTGCTACGCGAGGTGGCCGACCAGGAAGGAGCGATCTACGTGGACGCCTACAGCCCGTTCAAGGGGACGGGGGGCCGCGATGCCACGGGGGACCTCGCCGCGGACGGCGACCATCCCAACAGCCAGGGACACCTGCTGCTCGCCCGGGCGGTTCTCGCCGCGCTGCAGGACGTGTTCGCCACGCCGTCGCCCGGGACGGCCGCGCAATGACCTCGCTCACCGGCCAGCCCCTCCCGGTCGCACTCGTCATCGCGGCGACCGGCCTGTTCGCCCTCGTCGTCGCGGGCTGGCCCCGCCTCACCCGGCGCTCGGTCGCCCTCGTGGTCCGCGGCGCGCAGGTGCTCGCGCTCAACCTCGTCGTCGTGCTCGTCGCGGGGTCCTCCTCAACGACCAGTACGACTTCTACGTCTCGTGGTCGGACCTGTTCGGCGGGTCCTCCGTGTCGACCACCGCGAGCAGGGGCCTGAGCCCACGGGCCGCGGCCGAGTCCACGCCGCCGGGAGTGGGCCTGACGACGCTGCGAACCCCGGCCGTCCTCCCGCCGCTGCCGCAGCCCGGCGCCCGGATCCAGACATACTCCGCTCACCGGCGCCGTGAGCGGGGTGCACGGCACCGTCATCGTCGTCCTTCCCGCCGGCTATGACCCCACGGTCGTTGCGCCAGTACCCGGTCATCGAGGCCTTCCACGGCTACCCCGGCGTCCCCCTCTCGGGCCAGCGGGCCCTCCAGCTCCCCGGGTCCCTGGACGCCGCCGTCCGCAGCCACACCGCCGCCCCGGCGATCGTCGTCCTACCCCAGACGGACAACCCCAACCGGCTCGACACCGAGTGCATGAACGACCCCAGCGGCCGCGGGCCCCAGGTCGAGACCTGGCTGTCGCGCGACATCCCGGACTGGGTGGTGAGCCACTTCCGGGTCTCCCGCGCGCGGACGTCGTGGGCGACGATGGGCTACTCGCTCGGCGGGTGGTGCTCGGCGATGATCGGCATGCGCCACCCCGACATCTTCGGCGCCTCGGTGGTCTTCATGGGCTACTTCCGTCCGGAGTTCGCCCCGTCGTACGACCCCGCCGCCCCGAGCTCGCCCGCGGGGCTGAGCCACGACCTCATCGCGATGGCCCACTCGGCCCCACCGCCGCTGGCGATGTGGGTCATGGCGGCCAAGGACGACCACCGCGCCTACAAGCCGACGATGGACTTCCTCAAGGCGGCCAAGGCCCCGCTGTCCGTCACGGCGGACATCCTGGGGTCGGGCGGGCACCGGGTGAGCATCGTTCCCTCGCTCATCCCCAAGGTGATGACCTGGCTTGCGTCCTCGCTGCGCGGGTTCCGCCCCTGAGGTGGCTGCCCCACCGCCGTGGTTCGGGCGCGGCGGTGGGACGGCGGAGGGCGGGCGACCGGCATGGACCGGTGCACCCGCCCTCTGGCTGGGCGACCCCGACGGGACTCGAACCCGCGACCTCCGCCGTGACAGGGCGGCGCGCTAACCAACTGCGCTACGGGGCCTTGATGATGCAAGACACGCGTATCCCCAACGGGATTCGAACCCGTGCTACCGCCGTGAAAGGGCGGGGTCCTAGGCCGCTAGACGATGGGGACCTGGCCTCGGCCATGACCCCCCGCTGCGACACCAGCACCAGCGAGCAGCGCTCGGGTCCGTCGAGGACTGGGCAAGCATAGAGGCCCCCGCCGTCGTTCGCCAAAACGGGTCCCCCGCACGATATGCGGCCGCGCCCGGCCACGACGCCGGCCGCGCCCGGCCGCTGCGTCCGGGTAAACGGCAGTCATGGCGACCATCCACGCGGACGCTGCGGGGAGGCGGTGCGTGGGGGCCGGGCGAGGGGGCCTGCGTCAGCATGTGTTGACGAGGGGACCTGCGTCAGCATATGCTGACGCCCATGAACCGCACCGCCACCGATCTCGCCGGAGATCTCGACAACACCGACCCTGCCGTCGGCCTGCGTGCCGTCGCCGCCCTCGGTCGGCTCCTCGACCAGCTCGAGGCCCTGCACGTCCGCAACGCTCGCGCCAAGGGCTGGTCGTGGCAGGACATCGCCGAGGCTCTCGGCGTCACCAAGCAGACCGTCCACCGCAAGCACGCCCGGAGGTAACCGTGTTCGAACGCTTCACTGCCGACGCCCGGAGCGTCGTCGTCGCGGCCCATGAGGTATGCCGCGACCGTGACGACGCCGAGATCGGCCCCGTCCACCTGCTCCTCGCCCTGACCGGGCTCGACGCTCCTGCGGCCGAGGTTCTCGCGGCCCACGGCGTCGACGCAGCCTCCGTCGACGGCGCCCTCGCGGCCGAGGCCCGTGACCCCGGTGCCGCAGCCAAGGCGCCGCTCGGCGACGACGACGCCGAGGCGCTGCGCGCTCTGGGGATCGACCTCGACGCCATCCGCCGGGCCGTCGAGGCGTCGTTCGGCAAGGGCGCCCTCGACGAGCCCTCCCTCGTGGCGGACCTGCCGCCGGGCGAGGCCGCGAGCAGCAGTGGGCGCCGTCGGCGCTCCCGGTTCAGCGGCGCCCGGACCCCCTTCAACGCGCCCGCCAAGAAGTGCCTGGAGCTCGCGCTCCGCGAGGCGATCCGCTCCCACAGCGGCGACATCCGGGCCGAACACCTCGCGCTCGGCGTCCTGCGCTGCGACGACGTCGTCGTCCGCCGGGTGCTGTGGCAGCTCAACGCCGACCCACGCGCCCTGCGCTCCGACCTCGAGGACCGGCTGCGCCGCTCCGCCTGACCCCCGCTGCCCGCGCCGGCGGAGGGCCGGCGCGGGGGGGGCTAGGCCGAGGTCCACGCCAGCAGCCGCTGAACGGGCCAGGTCGTGACGATCCGCTCGTGCGGCACCCCGAGCCGCTCGGCCCGCTCGCACCCGTACGCCACCATGTCGAGCTGGCCCGGCGCATGGGCGTCGGAGTCGATGGCGAACAGGCAGCCGGTCTCCAGCGCCAGGCTGATGAGCGGGTCGGGCGGGTCCTCGCGTTCGGGCCGGCCGTTGATCTCGACGGCCGTCCCGTGCTCGGCGCACGCCTCGAAGACGGCTCGGGCGTCGAAGTCCGAGGGCGGGCGCGTGCCGCGCGACCCCATGACGAGCCGGCCGGTGCAGTGCCCCAGGACGTTGACCCGGGGGTTCGAGACGGCCGCCACCAGGCGCTTGGTCATCGGCCCGGCGTTCATCCGCAGCGTGGAGTGGACCGAGGCGGTGACGAGGTCGAGCCGCCCGAGCATCGTGTCGGTCTGGTCGAGGGAGCCGTCATCGAGGATGTCGACCTCGATGCCCTTGAGCAGCCGCAGGTGGTCCCCGACCGAGGCGTTGATGCGGTCGACGACGGCGAGCTGCCTCGTGAGCCGCTCGACGCTGAGCCCGTTGGCCACCTTGAGCCGCGGGCTGTGGTCGGTGAGCACCATCCAGTCGTGCCCGGTCTCGACCCCCGTCAGCACCATCTCGTCGATGGGGGAGCCGCCGTCGGACCAGTCCGAGTGCAGGTGGCAGTCGCCGCGCAACGCGGCATACAGGTCCTCACCGCCGTCGACAAGCGGGCCACCAGCCTTGTCCTGCAACGACGTCAGGTATGCCGGTAGCTCACCTCGCGCGGCCTCCTCGACCACTGCCGACGTGGACTTCCCGATGCCCTGGAGCTCCTGCAAGGTGCCGGCTCGGGCGCGTTCGGCGATCTCGTCGGGTTCGAGGCCCCGCAGCGTGGTGACGGCCTTGCGGAAGGCCTCGACGCGGTAGGACCCGGCGAGGGTGCGCTCGAGGAGGAAGGCGATCCGGCGGAGCGCCTCGACGGGGTCGACCGGCGCGGTGAGAGGAGCGAGGAGGGCGACCATGCCGGCGCGGCGCTCACAGACCCAGCTGCTGCTTGACCAGGGCGTCCCAGGCGCGATCGCCCCCGAGGGTCCGCACGGCGACCATCCCCTTGGCGGCCGGGGTCAACAGATAGCGCGAGCGTGGCTTGTCGGCCTCGACGACCCGGACGATGGCGTCGGCGACACTCTGTGCAGAAGCGGCGACCCGGGGGTTGGCATAGGCGCCGGAGTTGGACTTCGCGACCGAGGCGCGCAACGCGGCATACGGCGAGTCCTGCTGTGCCGCATAGGCTTCGGAGCCGTTGATGGTCTCCTCGAAGTTGCTCCGTGTGACGCCCGGCTCGACGATGACGACGTCGATCCCGAAGCCCCGCACCTCGTTGCGCAACGCGTCGGTGATGGCCTCCACGGCGTACTTGCTCGCGTGGTAGTAGCCCCCGAGGGGGAAGGTGATCCGGCCGCCCATCGATCCGATGTTGACGATCCGGCCGCGGCGTGCCGCGCGCATCCCGGGGAGGACGAGCTGGGTGAGCCGAGCGAGGCCGAACACGTTGGTCTCGAACATCCGCCGCACGGCGTCGAGGTCGGTCTCCTCGATCGTGCCGTACTCGCCGTAGCCCGCGTTGTTGACGAGCGTCCCGACCGCGCCGCGCTCGCTGGTGATGGCGTCGACGGCTGCGGCCGCCGAGGACTCGTCGGTGACGTCGAGGGCGAGGATCCGGGCACCCATCGACTCCAGGGAGGCGAGGGACTCCGGACGCCGGGCCGTGGCGTAGACCGTGTGCCCGGCGCGGACCAGGGACTCGGCCGTGGCCCGGCCGATGCCGCTGGAGCAGCCGGTGACGAGGACGGGTTCGCGCGCGATGGTCATCGCACCAGTCTTGCCGAAGTCGGAGCCGCGGGGGAGGGGTGGCCCGTCCCGGCCGGGGAGCTGTCCCCCAGCGGCCCCGCCCCGGCCGACTCGCTGATCGTGGCTCGACTCGCCGGATATTCAGCGAGCCGACGAAGATCCAGCGAGTCGACGTCGCCCGAGGGCCCGGGTAGACCGCGCGGCCTCGGGCCCCGTCGGCGGGCCCGGCACGCTGAGGGCTAGAACCCGAGGACGGTGACCGGAGAGGCGAGGGCGGTCGAGGTGCCGTTCCCGAGGTCCCCGTGGGACCTGCTTCCCCAGCACCTCAGCGCACCGGAGACCACCGCACAGGCCGTGGCCGTGCCGACGCTGACCCCGGTCACCCCGGCGTCCATGCCCGAGACCGGCTGGGGCGTTGCGGCCGAGTGGTCCGAGGACCCGGTGCCGAGCTGGCCGGAGGTGTTCAGGCCCCAGCACGTCAGCGCCCCCGAGGTCACCGCACAGCTGGTGTGGCCCCCGACCCCGACGGCCGTGACCCCGGACGTGAGCCCGCTGACCTGGACGGCCGTGAGCGAGATCCCCCCGGCGGAGCCCGTGCCCAGCTGGCCCACGTGGTTCAGCCCCCAGCAGCGGGCCGCGCCGCCACTCGTCACGGCGCACGCATGATCGTCGCCGGCGCTGACTGCCACCGCGGTGTCCGGCAGGCCGTCCACCGCGACCGGGGTGTCGGACGAGGTGGTGGTCCCGTCGCCCAGCTGACCCCAGGTGTTCTGGCCCCAGCACGCGACCGACCCGTCAGCCAGCACCGCACAGGCGAAGGTGCTCCCGGCGGTCAGCGACAGGACTCCGCTCGTCAGACCGGTGACGGCCACCGGTGTCGTCGAGCCGGTGGTCGTCCCGTTGCCCAGCTCGCCGGCCGTGTTGCCACCCCAGCACGTCACGCCCCCGACCCCGGTGAGGGCACAGGAGAAGTCGTCGCCCACGGCGACCGACTGCACGCCGCTCGTGAGCCCGGAGACCGCGACCGGAGAGGCCGTGCTGACGGTGGTGCCGTCCCCGAGCGCCCCCGCGGTGTTGTCGCCCCAGCACATCACGGCGCCGCTGGTGACGGCGCACGAGTGCCCGCCGCTGTCGACCGCGGTGACCCCGGTGGACAGTCCGGAGACGAGGGTGGGCGTCGTGCGGTCGTTGCGCGCCCCGTTCCCCAGGGCGCCCCGACCGCCCTCGCCCCAGCACCTGAGGGCGCCGTCGACGCCGGCGCAGGCGGCCGGCCCGGCCGAGAAGTCGGTGATGTCGCTCGTCATGCCGCTCACCTGGACGGGCGTGCGCACGGCCATCGTCTCGCCGTTGCCCAGCTGTCCGGAGCCGTTGCCGCCCCAGCACCGCACCGTGCCGTCGTCGAGCGACGCGCAGGTGTGGCCCGGGCCGGTGGCGACGGCGGTGGCGACCCCACCGAGGCCGGTCACGGTGTGCGGCTCGAGGACCGGGCTCGAGAACGACCCCGTGCCCAGCTGGCCCAGGGAGTTCTCGCCCCAGCAGCGGACGTCGCCGGAGGTCATGCGGGCGCAGGTATGCCGCCCGCCCGCCGAGATCCCGGCGACACCGGACCCGAGGCCGCTGACCGGCCCCGGGGTGGGTGAGTCGACCGAGGGGTTGCCGTCGCCGAGCTGACCCTCGTCGTTCTCGCCCCAGCACAGCGCGGCGCCGGTCGTCGTGACGGCACACGTGTGCCAGCCGCCGGCCGCGATGCCCGCCACCCCCCGGGTCATCCCGGAGACCTGGACCGGGGTCGCGGAGGTCGTCGTCGAGCCGTTGCCGAGCTGGCCGCGAAGGCCGGAACCCCAGCAGCGGACCGCGCCACCGGAGGTGACGGCACACGCATGGGCGCCGCCGGCGGCGATGCCCGTCACCCCGGACGAGAGGCCTCGCACCTGGACCGGCGTCGCCGAGCTCGCCGTCGTGCCGTTGCCCAGCTGGCCCGAGGTGCCCAGGCCCCAGCACGTCACGGAGCCCGAGGCCAGCAGGCCGCAGGCGAACCGGTCGCCGACGGCGACCTGGACCGCGGCGCGCCCCATCCCGATGACGCCCCGTGGGACGTCGTGAGGGGTGGTCGTGCCGTCGCCGAGCTGGCCGGAGTCGTTGGCCCCCCAGCAGAGCACGCCGCCGGTGCCGTCCCCGGCCGTGGTCAGCGCACAGGAGTCGGAGCCACCGGCGGCCACCTGACGGGCATCGGCAGCGAGCGCCGTGGTCGCGGTGGGCTGCGACTCCCCGGCCGGAGGCGCCGCGACCTGCCGGACCGCGTTGTCGCCCCAGCACTCGACGGCGCCGTCCGCGGCCAGCGCGCACGAGTGCAGGTCGCCGACGGCGACCGATGCGCCCGTGGGGAGCGGGTTGTCGAAGAGGAAGTAGCCGGCGACGTCGAGGACGAGCTGGACGGTGCCGCCGGAGCTGTTGGCGAGGAGGATCCGTCCGTCCGTCCCCGCCTGCACGGCGGCGAGGTTGGGGATCGTCTGGCCCTTGAGGAAGTTGACGTTGGAGGCGTCGGGCCGGCTCGTGCCGCCGGGGTATGCCGTGAGGTAGCCGCCCCTGGTCGGCGCGGTCACCGTGACGTTGGCGACGACCGCCGCGACGCCGGTGTCGGGGACGGTGTCGAGCCCGTCGACGGCGAGGCTGACGTCCCCCCAGGCCGCCACCGGGCCGTGGGCGCCGGTGCCGATGCGGGTGTCGAGCAGTCGGGTGGGCGCGATCGGGACGAAGGTCCCGGCGGACCCGGTGTGCGAGCCCCCGAGGTAGTAGCCCGCCACATCGGCGACGACGTGGACGGACCCGCTCGACCCGTTGTAGATGTCGACCCTCCCGTTGGACGGCACGGACACCGTGGCGAGGTTGGGGACGGTCTGGCCCTTGACGAAGTTGAGGTTCGACGCCGTCGGGCGGGCGACCCCGTGCGGGTAGGCCGTGAGGTAGCCCGTGCCTGTCGGCCCGGTCACCGTGAGGTTGACGACGACCGCGGACACGATGGACGCAGGGACACCGCCGCGACCCAGCACCTGGACCGAGATCGTCCCATGACGGCCGACCGGCCCGTGGGCGCCGTTGCCGGTGCGAGTGTCGAGGATCCGTTGCGGCGCCTTGGCGACGAACGCGCCGGGCTCGGAGACCGTGCCGCTGAGGTAGTAGCCGGCCACGTCGGCCACGAGCTGGACCCGGCCCGCCGAGGAGTTGGTCAGGGCGACCAGGCCGGTGCCGCCCACCGTGACCGTGACGAGGTTGGCGACGGTCTGGCCGGGGGTGAAGTTGAGGTTGGACGCGGTCGGCCGGGACGTCCCACCGGGGTATGCCGTGATGTACCCCGCCTTGGTCGGAGCCGTGACGGTCACGTTGAGGACGACCGCGGAGACCCCCGAGGACGGGACCCCGCCGCGCCCGGTCACCTGGAGGGTGATCGTGCGGCGGGCGGTCACCGGGCCGAAGGCGCCGAGGTCGCTGCGGGTGTCGAGGACGCGCGAGGGAGGAAGCGAGACGAACGTCCCCGGGAGGTGGGCCGCCGCCGCGTGGCCGGGCCCGGAGGAGGCAGCCGGTGCGGCAGCGGAGGAGACCTCCGACGGTGCCGCGGTCGAAGCCGCGGCACCGGCCGGCGCGGCCCAGGCGGTCGCGACGGTCAGGGCGGCGACGGTGGCGAGCACGGCGGCCCGGCCCCGGCGAACGGCGAACCCCATCGTGCCTCCTGTGGCGACGGCATACCCGACGTGGCCGTCGCGCGGACGGTACCACTCGTCTCCGCGGCACACCGCGACCCGAGGTCCCGGTGCCGCCCTCCTCGGGGACACCGGGTTTCGCTCAGAAGCCGGTTTCGCTCAGAAGCCGAGGACGGTCACCGGCGTCGGGTCCACGAGGGAGGTGCCGTCACCGACGGCGCCATACGCCCGAGAACCCCAGCACCGCAACGCCCCGGACCCGACCGCGCAGCTGTTGTCTCCACCCGCGCTGACGTCGGTGACGCCGGCGGTCAGGCCGTCGACCGCTCTCGGGCTGGCGGAGAGGAGATCGCTCGAGCCGATGCCGAGCTGGCCGGCGGTGTTGGCGCCCCAGCACTCCAGAGCACCCGAGACGACCGCACACGAGTGCCGCCCTCCGGCGGCGACGGCGCTGACCCCGCTCGTGAGGCCGGTGACGAGGTGCGCCGTGAGCGACCGACCGCCGCTGACACCGGTGCCGAGCCGGCCGCTGACGTTGCTGCCCCAGCAGTAGGCGGCGCCGTCGGCGGTCACCGCGCAGGCGTGGGCTGCCCCGGCGCTGACGGACACGGCCGGGCCGGGGAGGCCGCCGACGGAGACCGGGATGCTCGAGGGGGAGGTCGAGCCGTTGCCCAGCTGGCCGTCGGCGTTGGCTCCCCAACAGGAGACCGACCCGTCGCCGAGGACCGCGCACGCGAACGAGCCACCGGCGCTGACCGCTGTCGCCCCGTGCACGAGGCCGGAGACCTGGACCGGCGTCGCGCTCGCGATGGTCGTGCCGTTGCCGAGCTGGCCGCTCCCGTTGTCGCCCCAGCACATCACGGCTCCGGTCGAGCGCAGGGCACAGGTGAAGCCGGAGCCCGCCGAGACGGCGCCCGCCGAGACGGCGCCCGCCCCGCTGGTCAGCCCGGTCACCTCGACCGGCGTCGCGCTCGCGGTGGTGGTGCCGTTGCCGAGCTCACCGTTGGCGTTCTCGCCCCAGCACTGCAGTGCGCGGTCGGTGCTGACCGTTGCGCTGACGGCCGTCACCGCGCAGGTGTGTCCGCCTCCGGTGCTCACCGAGACGACGTCGCCGGCGAGGCCGGTCGCGGGGGCGGGCGTCGACGCGTCGAGCCATCCGCCGTCGCCCAGCGCGCCGGTGTCGCCCCTGCCCCAGCAGCTCAGCACACCGTCCACCACGACGCAGCCGGTCTGACCCGCAGAAAGAGCGGTCGCGCCGGACGTGAGGCCGTCGACCTGGACCGGGCTTCGGACGGCGGCGGTGCGGCCGTTGCCGAGCTGGCCGGAGCCGTCGGCTCCCCAGCACTGGACGGTCCTGTCCGCGAGGCGGGCGCAGGTGTGGTGTGGGCCGGTGTCCACCGCCGTGGCGGGGCCGGCGAGGTCGGACACGGGCTGCGGCTGCGGCTGCGGGCTGTCGAGGGTGCCGATGCCCAGCTGGCCCTCGGCGTTATCGCCCCAGCAGGCGATGCGGCCGTCGTCGAGCAGAGCGCAGGTGTGCTCGCCGCCCGCGGCGACGTCGGTGGCCGGCCGGTCCAGGCCGGAAACGCCCACCGGGGTGAGGGCGTCGGCAGGGGGATCGGCGTGAGTGTTGCCGGTGCCGATCTCGCCCTGCTCGTTGTCGCCCCAGCAGCGGACGTCGCCGTCGGCCACGACCGCGCAGGTGTGGGCGTGCCCGGCCGAGATGGCGGTCGCCCCGGCCAGGCCGGAGACCGGGACCGGCGTCGTGGCGGTCGTCGTGAGGCCGTCACCGAGCTGGCCGTGGGAGTTCTCGCCCCAGCACAGGACGGTGCCGAGCTGGGTGAGCGCGCAGACATGGGTGTCGCCGGCACTGAGCGCGACCACGCCCGCCGTCAGGCTCGGCACCAGAGCGGGCGCGAGGTGGCGGGTGGTCGTGCCGTCGCCGAGCTGGCCGTGGGCGTTCTCGCCCCAGCACCACACGCCTCCGGCGCTGTCCAGGCCACAGGCGAACCCGTCGCCCAGGGTGGCGTCGACCCAGGGTGCCGACGTCGTGACGCCACTTGACGCGCCCGACCTGGTCGAGCCGTCGCCGAACTGGCCCCCGGAGTTGTCACCCCAGCAGACGATCTGGCCGGATACGTCCCCGTCGGCCCAGAACGCGCATGACGTCATGCCGCTCGCCGTGACGGCATACGGTCCGGGTCCGGGGAAGACGTTGTATGGCGTGGTGGCCTGCGGGGGTTCCGAAGGCCAGATCTGACCCCGGCTGTTGTCGCCCCAGCAGGCCACCCCTCCGTCGGCGGTGACGGCGCACGACTGGAGGTCGCCGACGGCGACCGTGTTGCCGGTGGTCCCGACGCCGTTCTTGAACGTGATGAAGCCGGCGAGGTCCACGAGGATCTCTGCGGTCCCGCCGGACCGGTTGGAGATGTCGACCTCGCCGTCGGGCCCCACCGCGGCGATGACCATGTTGGGGACGGTCTGGCCGGCGCGGAAGTTGAGGCTGGACGCCGTCGGGCGCGGGGTGCCGCCCGGGTATGCCGTCAGGTACCCCGCCGTCCTGGGCCGGGTCACCGTGACGTTGAGGACGACGGCCCCCACGCTGCCGAAGCCCGTCCAAGGGGTCAGGTCGGCGACGGGCACCCGGATCGTCCCGTTGGCCGCGACCGGCCCGGCCGCCCCGAGGTCCGCTCGGGTGTCGACGAGGCGCTGCGGGGGCGCCGGCACGAAGGAGCCCATGGGCGGAGCGAAGAGCCACCCGCCGGAGAGGTAGTACCCGGCGAGGTCGGCGACGACGTGGACGGTGCCGCCGGAGCCGTTGTAGAGCCGGATGACGCCGGTGTCCGGCAGGGCCACCGTGGCGAGGTTGGGCACGGTCTGCCTGCGGGCGAAGTTGAGGGTCGAGACCGTCGGGCGCGTGGCGCCGTCGGGGTATGCCGTGAGGTAGCCCGACCGGCTCGGCCCGGTCGCCGTGAGGTTGAGGACGACCGACCTCGCGGTCGAGGGGGCCGTGGTCGGCGGGATGCCACCGGCCCCGGCGATCGTGAGCGAGACGGTCTGGTGGGGGCCGATCGCCCGCGCGACGCCGAGGCCCGTGCGGGTGTCGAGCACCCGGGTCGGCGCCACCGCGACGAAGGTGCCGGGCTCGGTGGCCGCCCCGCCGACGTAGTAGCCGGAGACGTCCGCCACGAGCTGGACCGTCCCGCCGGAGGTGCTGGTCAGCGCCACCTTGCCGTTGGCGCCGAGCTTGACGGTGACGAGGTTGGCCACCGTCTGACCCGGCACGTAGTTGAGGTTGGACGCGGTGGGCCGTGCGGTGCCGTCCGGGTACGCGGTGACGTAGCCGGACGCGGTCGGCCTGGTCACCGTGACGTTCAGGACGACGGCCGAGACGTCGGCCACGTGGGCGGGGACGCCGCCGCGCCCGGTGACCTGGAGGTGGACCGTCGAGTGCGCCCGCACCGGGCCCGACGCGCCCACACCCGTGCGGGTGTCGAGGAGCCGGGCGGGACTCAGCGGGACGTAGGCCCCAGGCGCGCGGCCGTCGTTCGCGGCGATGGTGGTTGCGGTGTACGACCGGTCGGGCCCCGACGCCCCCTGCGCCGCGTTGGCGCTGGACCCGGTGGCCAGCGCCCCGGCGATGACGGCGGCGGTCGCGGCGACCGCGACATACCGTGCTCTGGACGTGGCGCGGCGCATGACGTAGACCTCCTGCCGGGCGGTCCCGAAACGCCGCCGCCGCAGGACCGTAGCAACGCGCCGAGGGGCGCCGCAGAGGGTTGCGCCAGAGTGTGGCTCAGACCACGCGGTGCAGGGCGTCGAGGAGGCGTTCGACGTCGGCCTCGTCGGTGTAGGGGGCCAGACCCACCCGGACCCCGCCCTCGTCGCCGAGCCCGAGGTGCCGCGAGCACTCGACGGCGTAGAAGCTGCCGGCGGGGGCGTTGACCCGATACCGGGCGAGCTCCCGGTGGATGTCCCGCGGGTCGTGGCCCTCGACGGTGAAGAGCAGGGTCGGGGTACGGGCGGGCGCGTTGCTGTGGACGGTCACGCCGGACAGGGCCCGCAGGGCGGGCTCGAGACGCTCGCGCAGGGCGTCCTCGTGGGCCTCGACCGCGGCCATGCTCGCCAGCACGCGGTCCCGACGGTGCGAGGTCTCGTCGCCGGTGTGGGCCAGCGAGGCGATGAAGTCGACGGCGGCCGTCGTGCCGGCGAGCAGCTCGTACGGCAGCGTCCCCAGCTCGAACCGCTCGGGCACGTCGTCGGTCGACGGCAGCAGCTTGTCGGGGTGCAGGGTCTCGAGCAGGGCCGGGTCGGCCGCAGCGATCCCGCAGTGCGGCCCGAGGAACTTGTACGGCGAGCAGACCCAGAAATCCGCGCCGAGCCGCGCGAGGTCGACCGAGGCGTGGGCCGTCGCGTGGACCCCGTCGACCCAGTGCAGCGCGCCGACCGCGTGCACCCGGTCGGAGATCTGGTGCACCGGTGGTCGGGTGCCGATGAGGTTGGAGGCGGCGGTCGTCGCAACGAGCCGGGTGCGTTCGCTGAGCTGGGCGGTCACGGCGTCGACGTCGAGGATCCCGGTGCCCGGCTCGAAGTCGACCCAGCGCACCGTCGCCCCGACGGCCTGGGCGGCCTGCACCCAGGGGCGGATGTTGGCGTCGTGGTCGAGCCGGGTGACGACGACCTCGTCGCCCGGGCCCCACTGCTTGGCCAGCGCGCGGGACAGGTCGTAGGTGAGGGCGGTCGCGCTGCGCCCGAACACGACGCCGAGGGGGTCGATGCCGAGCAGGTCCCCGGCCGCCGCGCGGGCCGCGCCGACGATCTCCTCGGCGCGGCGCTCGGCCCGGGTGACGGTGCCGCGGTTGGCCACGGCGGAGACGAGGGTGTCGCGGACGGCGTCGGCGACGACGTCGGGGGTCTGCGACCCGCCTGGCCCGTCGAAGTGGGCCGCACCCTCGCGCAGGGCGGGGAAGTGCGACCGGACCCAGGCCACGTCGTATGCGGAAGGGGTGCTCACGGCATACATCCTCCCGCTCGACTCGGTGTGCGCCCACCCCGCCACCCACCCGCCTTGTGTCCGAGTCCTTGGCGGTCATGGCGACCAGCCACTCGGACACAAGGGGTGGACGGGCCCCCGGCGGGGGCTACCACGAGGTCGGGAGCGGCCGGCCCTCGGCGTATCCGGCGGTGCTCTGGATGCCGACGACCGCGCGGTCGTGGAACTGCTCGAGGGTGCGGGCGCCGGCATACGTGCAGCTGCTGCGCAGCCCGGACACGATCTCGTCGATGACGTCCTCGACGCTGGGGTGCTCGGGGTCGACGTACATCCGGGCCGTGCTGATCCCCTCGTCGAACATGGCCTTGCGGGCGCGTTCGTATGCCGTGTCGGCGGCGGTGCGGCTGCGGACCGCGCGTGCGGAGGCCATCCCGAAGGACTCCTTGTAGTGCCGGCCCGACTCGTCGGAGTAGAGGTCCCCCGGCGACTCGAGCGTCCCGGCGAACCACGAGCCGATCATCACGTTGGCGGCCCCCGCGGCGAGGGCGAGGGCGACGTCGCGCGGGTGGCGGACGCCACCGTCGGCCCACACGTGCTTGCCGAGCTCGCGGGCGGCGTCGGCGCACTCGCGGACGGCCGAGAACTGGGGTCGGCCGACGGCGGTGCGCATCCGGGTCGTGCACATCGCGCCCGGGCCGACGCCGACCTTGACGATGTCGGCGCCGGCGGCGATGAGGTCGCGGGTGCCCTCGGCGGTGACGACGTTGCCGGCGACGACCGGGACGGACGGGTCGATGGTGCGGACGGCCTTGAGGGCCTCGATCATCCTGTCCTGGTGGCCGTGCGCGGTGTCGATGACGAGGATGTCGGCCCCGGCGTCGATGATCTGGGCGGCCTTGGCGGCGACGTCGCCGCTGATCCCGATGGCGGCGCCGATCCGGAGGCGGCCGGCCGCGTCGACGGACGGGGCGTAGAGGTGTGCCCGGAGGGCGCCCTGCCGGGTGAGCATGCCGACGAGGCGGCCGTCGGCGGCAACGACCGGAGCCAGCCGACGGCGGGCGTGCGAGAGGACGTCGAACGCCTCCTCGACGTCGACCCCGTCGGGCAGGGTCACCATCTCCTGGACCATGACGTCCTTCACCTGGGTGAAGCGGTCGACGCCGAGCAGGTCGGACTCGGTGATGATCCCGACCGGGCGCTCGCCCTCGACGACGACGGCTGCGCCGTGGGCGCGCTTGGTGAGCAGGACGAGGGCCTCGCCGGCCGTGGTCGCCCGGTCGAGGGTGATGGGGGTGTCGTAGACGAGGTGGCGCGACTTCACCCAGTCGATGACGCTACGGACGACCTCGACGGGGATGTCCTGGGGGATGACCGTGAGCGCCCCGCGCCGGGCGGTGGTCTCGGCCATCCGGCGACCCGCGATGGCCGTCATGTTCGCGACGACGATCGGGAGGGTGGTGCCGCTGCCGTCGACGGTCGACAGGTCGACGTCGAGCCGGCTGGAGACGTCGGAGCGGTTCGGGACGAGGAACACGTCCTCGTAGGTGAGGTCGAGCTGGGGCCGCATACCGCCGAGGAAGTCCACCCTCCAACCTTAGGCGCGCCCCGCACCCCGCGCGCGCCGCCGCCGGTGCCCCCACCGCTGTGTCCGAGTGAGTGGTGGCCATGACAGCCATCCGCTCGGACGCAGCAACGAGTGCGGCAAGATCGGGGCGTGAGTCTCATCCCGCCCTCGCCCGCCGACGCGTCTCGGCGCCGCGGCCTGCGCCGGATGCGCTCCCTCGCGCTCTCCCTGCTGGTCCTCGCCGCCGTGGTCTACCTCGTCACCCTCGGCGACACCACGGGGGTCTGGGGCTATGTCAACACCGGAGCAGAGGCGGCCATGGTCGGCGCGCTGGCCGACTGGTTCGCCGTCACGGCGCTGTTCAAGCATCCGCTCGGGCTGCCCATCCCGCACACGGCGATCATCCCCAAGCGCAAGACCGAGATCGGCCGCAACCTGCAGGAGTTCGTCACCGAGAGCTTCCTCACCGAGGAGATCGCCCGCGAGCGGCTCGCCGCCGCCCACGTGGGGGAGCGGGTCGGGCGCTGGCTCGGCGAGCGCAGCCATCGCGACCGAGTGATGGCCGAGGTGGTCCGGGTCGCGCGCGCCGGCCTGGGCCGCCTCGACGAGGACGAGGTGCGCGGGCTCGTCAGCGACGTCCTCCTGCCACGGCTGTCGGCGGAGCCGATCAGCCCGATCGCCGGGTCGCTCCTCGAGGCCGTCGTCGCCGACCAGACCCACCGGGGCCTCGTCGACCTCGGCCTGGAGCAGCTGCGTGAGTGGCTGGCGGAGAACCCGGGGACGTATGCCGCGGTGCTGAGCGAGCGGACGCCCTGGTGGACCCCGCCGTGGCTGGACGACCGGGTCATCGGGTGGACGTACCAGCAGGTCCTCGACTGGCTCGCCGACATCCGGCTCGACCCCACCCACCCGGCGCGGCGGGCCCTCGACGACCTGCTCCGCCGGCTCGCCCACGACCTCCAGCACGACACCGAGGTGATGGAGCGCGCGGAGGCGCTCAAGGAGCGGCTGCTGTCGCACCCCCAGGTGCCCGAGACGGCGGTCGGGCTCTGGCGCTCGCTGCGTACCGCGCTGACCTCGGCGATGGACGACCCGGACTCCTACTTCTACCGGCGCGGCGACGAGCTGCTGGCCCACCTCGGCAGCCACCTCGTCGACAACGACCCGTGGCGCGAGCGTCTCGAGTCGACCCTCGGCGAGCTGGTGTCCTTCTTCGTCAACACCTACGGCGGCGAGCTGGCCGAGGTCATCTCCGTCACCGTCGACCGGTGGGACGGCAAGGAGGCTGCCGACCGGATCGAGCTGCACGTGGGCCGCGACCTGCAGTTCATCCGGATCAACGGCACGGTGGTCGGGGCGCTCGCCGGGCTGCTGATCCACGCGGTGTCCCAGCTCGTGTGACCGCCCCGGTCCACACCGCACACCGCCATCGGCGTGCGGCATACGGCCGTGCGGCGGGCGGCATACGGCCGTCCGGCGGGCGGCATACGGTCGCTCGGCGGGCGGCATACGGTCGCTCGGCGGGCGGCATACGGTCGCTCGGCGTGCTTCGCAGGGGAAACTCGAGGTTCGCGGGGGATATCTACCCGTGCGAACCTCGGGTTACCCGGATGGGGCGGAAAAGTTGTGGCGGGTGGGGGCGACGGACCAGCCCGGCCGGCCAGTCACCTGGCGTTCTCGGACCGCGCGGACGGGCGGTGGTTGACCAGCGCGGCGGCCTGGACCGATGCGGTCACGGGGTCGCCCTCGAGGAGGTGGGCCCCGACGTGGTCGGCGACGTCCCGGCTCGCGCCGGCCCCGGCGATGGCGACGGTGAAGGACGTGGCGAGCCGGCGCAGCGCGGCGGCGTGGGCCACGAAGACGTCCGGCCGGGTCCCGGCGAGGACGATGAGGTCGGCGCCGATGACCCGGCTCGCGGAGGCCAACGACGGTAGCGGGGTGTCCTGGCCGAGGTAGCGCACCCGCCAGCCGGCCCGGCCGAGGACGAGTCCGAAGGAGAGCAGCGCGAGGTCGTGCAGCTCGCCGGGCGGGCAGGCGAGGACCGCGATGGGACCGTGACCGACGCCCCAGGTGAGCGCCTGGACCGACAGTCGCCGCCGGATGACCGAACTGGCGAAGTGCTCGGCAGCGACGCCGGTCTGGCCGTCGGCCCACCGGTCGCCGAGGTCGTGCAGGTAGGGGAGGAGGACGTCGCGGACCGCCGCCTCGAGCGACACCGAGGTGAGCACCTCGTCGAGCGCGCGGTGCGCGGCCTCCTCGTCGAAGGTGTCCATCGCGTCCCGCAGCCGGGCGATGAGCGCGGCCGCGACGGTGCTCTGGAGGGGCTCATCGGGGGCGACGCCGGCGGACCGGGTCCGTTCGCCCTCGAGCACCGCGGCCGCGGCCTGGCCGGTCGGCATCCCCTGGGCGCGCAAGGCGATGACGGCCCGGACCCGGAGCTCGTCCTCGGGGCCGTATAGCCGGTAGCCCGAAGCCGTCCGGGACGGGCGGAGCAGGCCGTAGCGGTCCTCCCAGGCCCGCAGGACGTGGGAGGTCTCGCCGGTGCGCTTGGACAGCTCACCGATCCGGATGCCGCGCGGCGGCGAACCACTCATGACGGCCACCGTAGACGGTCGACCAACTTTATACAAACCTTTGACAAAACCTTCGACAAACCTTTAACATCATGTCCATGACCGAACCCGCGCTCTCCCCGTCACCGTCCGCCCCCTCCTCCGTCGAGGCCGGGCGGGTGGCCGTCATCGGCGCCGGGGTCTCCGGTCTCACGGCGGCATACCTGCTCTCCCGCCGGGACCACGTGACCCTCTACGAGGCGCAGGACCGGCTCGGCGGGCACGCCCACACGCACACCGTCCCGGTGGCCGGCGGTTCCCCCCTGCGGGTCGACTCCGGCTTCATCGTCCACAACGACCGCACCTACCCGCTGCTGCGGCGGCTGTTCGGCGAGCTCGGCATCGAGACCCGCAACACCGAGATGAGCATGAGCATCCGGGCCGAGCGGGCCGGGATCGAGTACGCCGGCGGCCGTGGGCTGCGCGGCCTGCTCGCCCGCCCGAGCCAGCTGGCCCGACGCGACTACCTCTCGATGCTCCTCGCGGTCCGCCGCTTCCAGGCCGCCGCCCGCGCCTTCCTTCTGGAGAGCGACGACACCGACGCGACGACCTACGGTGAGTTCATCGCGGCCGGCGACTACCCGAGCTCCTTCGTCGAGCTGTATGCCGTCCCGCTCGTCTCGTGCGTGTGGTCCAGCGGCCCGGGCGACGCCCTCGACTACCCGGCGCGCTACCTGTTCCGGTTCCTCGCCAACCACGGGATGCTCAGCGTCAGCGACTCCCCGCAGTGGATGACCGTCGTCGGCGGCTCGGCGACCTACGTCGACGCGATCGCCGCCCGGCTGCCCGCGGTGCGGGTCGGCGCCGGCGTCGCCGGCATCACCCGGGACGACGACGGGGTCACCGTCACCGACGGGACCGGGATGAGGGCCCACTACGACCGGGTCGTCGTCGCCACCCACGCCGACGAGGCGCTGGCCCTGCTCGACGACGCGACCCCGCTCGAGAAGGAGGTGCTGGGGGCGTTCCGGTACTCCCGCAACGAGACCGTCCTGCACCGCGACGCCGGCCTGCTGCCGCGCGCCCGTCAGGCCCGGGCCTCGTGGAACTACCTCACCCCCGCCGACGGTCCGGGGCCGGTCGTGACGTACTGGATGAACCGGCTGCAAGGGCTCCCCGAGGAGCACCCGCTGCTCGTGACCCTCAACGGGCGGCATCTCGTCGACGACGACGCGGTCATCGCCGTCATGGACTACGCGCACCCCATCTACGACCTCGCCGCCGTCGCGGCCCAGCGCCGCCTGCCGCAGCTGACGACCGACCGGGTCGCCTTCGCCGGCGCCTACCACGGCTGGGGCTTCCACGAGGACGGCTGCCGCTCGGGCGTCGAGGCGGCTTCGGCGTTCGGGGTGGCCTGGTGACCACCACCGCCGACCTGCCGGCCCTCCCCGCGCTGGCCGTCGGCGCGGTCCACCACACGCGGCATACCCCGTTCCGGCGCGCGTTCACCCACCGCCACTACGCGTGGCTCGTCGACCTCGAGGACCCGCCCCGGCTGCCACGTTGGCTCAGCCCGTTCGCGGACTTCCGCGGCGAGGACCACCTCGACGGGGCGCCGGGCCTGGCCGCGCTGCGACGCGAGGTCGCGAGCCGGCTGGCCGCGCAGGGCGTGCCCACCGACGACCTTGCGAGGGTCGTCATGCTCGCCAACCCACGGGTCCTCGGCCACGTCTTCAACCCGATGAGCGCCTTCTGGTGCTTCGCCACCGACGGGCGGCTGCTCGGTGTCGTCGTCGAGGTCCACAACACCTACGGCGGCCGGCACGCCTACGTCCTGCGTCCCGACGCCGAGGGGCGGGACCGGGTCGCGAAGGACTTCCACGTCTCCCCGTTCAACGACGTCTCCGGCGACTACGACCTCCGCCTCCGCCTCCGGCCCGACCGGGTGGGGGTGGCCATCCGGCTCATGCGCGACGGCGAGCCCCTCCTCACGGCGAGCGTCGCCGGCCGGTGCATCCCGGCCACGACCCGCGCCGTGGCCAGGACCGCGCTCACCCACCCCCTGATGACGCAGCGGGTCACCGCCCTGATCCGGGCCCACGGCATCGTGCTGTGGCTGCGTCGCCTGCCCGTCCACCCCCGACCCCGACACCACGTGGAGCAACCAGCATGACCGCGACAACCCTCAGCACCCGTTTCGAGATGCCCCGGTTCCGGGCCCGGCTCACCCGCGGCTCGCTCGCCCGGTCGATCGTCCACCGTGCCGTGGCCGACCTGCCGGTCCGGCTCGCCTACCCCGACGGCGCCGTCGTCGGCGGGGGTGGCTCGCAGGCGCCGACCCTCCAGCTGGTCCGGCCCGCCGAGCTGTTCCGGCGGCTCGAGAGCCACCCGAAGATCGGGCTCGGCGAGTCCTACATGGCCGGCGACTGGCGCGCCGCCCCCGGGACAGACCTCGCCGAGCTGCTCATGCCGTTCGCCGAGCGGGTCAACCGGCTCGTGCCCAAGCCGCTGCTCGCGTTTCGCGCCTTCGTCGACGACCGGGTCCCGAGCCACCAGCGCAACACCCTGACCGGGTCCCGCGCCAACATCGAGGCCCACTACGACCTCAGCAACGACCTGTTCGCCGGCTTCCTCGACGAGACCATGACGTACAGCTCGGCGCTGTTCGACCGGTCGGCCCCGCTCGCCTCGCAGGATCTCGCCGCCGCCCAGCGGCGCAAGATCGACGCCATCCTCGACGCGGCGCGTGTCGCGGACGGCACCCGGCTGCTCGAGATCGGCACCGGCTGGGGCGAGCTGGCGCTGCGGGCCGCTCAGCGCGGCGCCCGCGTCACGTCGATCACGCTGTCCTCGGAACAGGCCGCCCTCGCCCGCCGGCGGGTCGAGGACGCGGGCCTGTCGGACCGGGTCGAGATCCGGCTGGAGGACTACCGCCAGACGACCGGCCGCTTCGACGCCGTGGTCAGCGTCGAGATGGTCGAGGCGGTGGGCGAGGAGTTCTGGCCGACCTACTTCGCCACCCTCGACTCGCTCGTCGCCGAGGGCGGCACGGTGGCCATCCAGGCCATCCTCATGGACCACCATCGCTTCCTCGCGACGCGGAACTCCTTCGGCTGGATCCAGAAGTACATCTTCCCCGGCGGGATCATCCCGTCGCTGCGCGCGATCGAGCAGGTGACGGCACGGCATACCCGGCTGCGCACGGTCGAGGTCCACTCGTTCGGCACCGACTATGCCGAGACGCTGCGCCGGTGGCGCGAGCGCTTCGTGGCGAGCTGGCCGGAGATCTCCCGGCACGGCTTCGACGAGACCTTCCGCCGGACGTGGGAGTTCTACCTCGCCTACTGCGAGGCGGGGTTCGCCACCCGCTACCTCGACGTCGCGCAGATCACCCTGACCAAGAACGGCTCGCCGCGCGCGGTCTCCGCGTCGGCGGCATGACCCCGAAGGAGACCCCGATGACGACTCTGCATCGCACCGTGCGGGCGGACGCCCCGCCGGACCTCGTGTTCGCCTACCTCGTCGACTTCCGCAACGCCATCGAATGGGACTCCGGGACCATCGGGTGCGAGCGGGTCTCCGGCGAGGGAGGACCGGGAACCGTGTACCGCAACGTCTCGAGGTTCGCCGGGCGCACCGTCGAGCTCGACTACACCGTGGAGTCGGTGGAGCGGCCCCGGTTCGTCGTCGTCGGCCGCAACGCCTCGACGACGAGCCGCGACACGATCACCGTCACGCCGGACGGCGCCGGGAGCGTGGTCGACTACGCGGCCGAGTTCACCTTCACCGGGCCCGCCCGCCTCCTCGGCCCGCTCATGAGCCCGCTGCTCAACCGGCTGGGCGACCAGACCGAGGACACCCTGCGGACGGCGCTCGCCGCGCTGTGACCGCACTGCTCTGGCTGCGGCGGGACCTGCGCCGCCGGGACCTGCCGGCGCTCGGCGCCGCCTCGGCCTCGGCCGGTGCAGATGGCGGCGTCGCCGTCGTCTTCGTCATCGACCCGGCGCTGTGGAACGGCGGCGGTGCGGTGCGGCGCGCCTGGCTGGCGGCGAACCTCGTCCGGCTCGACGCGGCATACGACGGCCGGCTCGTGCTCCGCCTCGGCGACCCGCGCACGGTCATCCCACGGCTGGCCGCCGAGGTCGGCGCGACCTCGGTCCACGTCTCGCGGGAGACGACACCGGCCGGGCGGCGTCGCGACGAGGCGGTGGCGTCGGCGCTGCGCGAGGACGGTGTCGGGTGGGTCGAGACCGGGACCCCGTATGCCGTGCGCCCGGGTCTCGTCGTCAACGGCTCGGGCCAGCCGTACCGGGTGTTCACGCCGTTCTCGAAGGCGTGGCGCGCCCACGGCTGGCCGGACCCGGCTCCGGCGCCGCGGGGCCTGCGGCTCGTCGAGGCGGGCAGCCACGAGGTCGCCAAGCAGCTGGTCGGCGCGGCACTCATGGACGACGGCATACCTCCGCTGCCGCCGGCGGGGGAGGAGGCGGCCCTGCGTCGGTGGCGGCGGTTCGTCGAGGGTCGGGTCGCGGCATACGCGCAGGATCGGGACCGGCCGGACCTGCCGGGGACGTCCGGGATGTCTCCCTACCTCAAGCTCGGCGTCGTCCATCCCCGGACCCTCCTCGCGGATCTCCCGGTGCTGGGGGGCGCCGGCGCCGAGACGTTCGAGACCGAGCTCGCGTGGCGGGAGTTCTACGCCGATGTGCTGTGGCACAACCCCGGGAGCGCGTGGAGCGACCTGCGGCAGGGGCTGTCCGGGCTGCGCTACGACGAGCCCGAGGATGCCGTCGAGGCGTGGCAGGCGGGGCGGACGGGCTACCCGGTCGTCGACGCGGGGATGCGCCAGCTGCTCGCCACCGGCTGGATGCACAACCGGGTGCGGATGGTCACGGCGAGCTTCCTCACCAAGGATCTCCACGTGTGGTGGCCGGTCGGGGCGCGACACTTCCTGTCGCAGCTGCTCGACGGCGATATCGCCTCGAACAACCACGGCTGGCAGTGGGTCGCGGGCACCGGGACGGATGCCGCGCCCTACGTCCGGGTGTTCAACCCGGTGACGCAGGGGCTGCGGTTCGACCCGAACGGGGACTACGTGCGCGAGTGGGTCCCCGAGCTGGCGCATCTGCCCGGCAAGACCGCCCATGAGCCGTGGGAGCACCCGGATGGTTACGCGCACGGCTACCCGCGGCGCATCGTCGACCACGCCGCGGAACGCCGCGAGGCGCTGCGCCGCTACCAGTCCGCCCGCCGGTGACCGTCCCGGCGCCCCGTTCCTGGCCTCCCCGACCCCTCACCTCCGCCAGGTCCCCTCGCCTCTGCTTCGACCCCTAACCTCTGCTAGCAGAGCTTCGGTGACCAAGCACAGGTTGCACCCTCTGCTTGGTCCCCTAACTTCTGCTAGCAGAGGTTAGGGGCGGGGTCGGGGGTCGGGGGTCGGGGGTCGGGGGTGGCGGGGGACGGGGCCGGTGCGGGGCGCTGGGGTGGGGGCGCTGGGGTGGGGTCGGGGTCCGGGCTGGGGGCGTCAGCGGCCGGTGGCTGACGTCCGGTAGACCAGCACGGGGCAGGGTGCGTGGTGCACGCAGTACGACGCGATCGAGCCGAGGTGCAGCCCGGGAAGGGTCCCGATGCCGTGGCTGCCGACGACGAGGAGTGCCGCGCCCCGGGCCGCCTCGACGAGGGCCGCGCGTGGCTGGAGCCGGATGACCCGGGTGCTGATGGGCACATCGCCCGCCCCCGGAAGGACCTGGGCGACGGCCCGGTCGACGATCTCCTGGCCGTCTGCCTGGAAGTCCGCGTCCTCGAACGCGAGCATCGGGTAGTAGCCGACCGGGATGTCCCACGCGAGGACAGCGTTGACCTCTGCGCCCGTCAGGCGGGCCTGCCCGACGGCCCACCGCAGCGCGTCGACGCTGAGGTCGGACCCGTCGATGCCGACCACGATGACCGGGCGACCTGGCTGCTCACTCATCTGATGTTCCCCCTTTCACCTCCACGCTGGCACGAGGCCGGCCCGGGGTGTTAGGGCGCAGATCACGTTCGGTGCGAGCGGTGTGACTTGGAGGTTGCCAACGTCGTATGGGGTCGCCTCGCCAGGTCCTCTCGGCCGGGACCTCGCGCTCGGATGAACCTTCGACGACGACCTTCCTGCGCACGCCGCGGCGCTACGGTGTCGCCATGACCCCACCGACGATCGGGACCCGCCAGGAGCGCGTCGCCGGCGCGGTCGGCGCCGTCGTCGACACGGCTCTCGACCGGCTCGTCGTCCCCGGCTTCTCCGCCATCGGGTATGCCGTGCGCCGTCGCCTGCCGACGTGGCCGGCCGACCCCCCGCCGGACGCCCTCGTCGGACGCGAGGTGGTCGTGACCGGCGCATCCTCCGGCCTGGGCACCGAGACGGCGGCGCAGCTCCTCGCCCACGGCGCCCACGTCCACCTCGTCGTCCGGGACGAGGCCAAGGGCCGCGAGACGGCCCGCGCCCTCGGCGGGCCGACGACGGTGTGGCGCTGCGACGTCGCGGACCTCGACAGCGTTCGAGAGCTCGCGGGGGCCCTCGTCGGCTCGGGCGCCCGGCTCCACGGAGTCGTCCACAACGCCGGTGCACTGCCTCCGGAGCGCGCAGAGTCGCCGCAGGGGCACGAGCTGACGATGGCCCTGCACGTCCTCGGTCCGGTGCTCATGACCGAGCTGCTGCTGCCGGCCATGGCCGGCGAGCGGGCCCGGGTCGTCTTCGTCACCTCGGGCGGGATGTACACCCACTCCCTGCCGGTCGACGACCCCGAGTACCGACAGGGAACGTATGCCGGCGCCACGGCATACGCGCGGAGCAAACGGACCCAGGTCGAGCTGCTCCCGGGGCTGGGACGGCGCTGGTCCGGCGGCGGAGCGGCCGTCTATGCGACGCACCCCGGCTGGGCCGCGACCCCCGGGGTCAGCGAGTCACTGCCCGGTTTCGAGCGGGTGGCCCGGCCGATCCTGCGCGACGTGGCGGCCGGGGCGGACACGACGACGTGGCTGCTCGCGGTCGACCCCCGTCCGACGGGCGGCGGTCTGTGGCACGACCGGCGGCAGCGCCCCAGCTCGGTCGTGCCGTGGACCCGAACGAGTGAGGAGCAGCGCCGGCGGATGTGGGCCTGGGTGGAGGCTGCCACGGGCCTGCCGGCCTGAGGGCATCGGTCCGCCTCACCGGCCGAGCCGATGGGGCGGAAGCCCCCGGTCTCCCCTGTGGATGTCGGGTGTCACCGACGGGCGTGGCGGTGCGGTGGACGCGCACCGGGCACGGCGCGTGATGGGCGACGTCGGACGCGACCGAGCCGAGGTGCCGGCCGGGCGGGGCGCCGACCAACGTCACCTCGAGGCGGCATATCCGAACGGCCATGTTGGATAATTCGCGGCCGGTTTGTATCATGGGGACCCGAGGGGAGTACTTCCCAGTCCTCGTCCGGTCATCACGAGCGTTCCACAGCGCTCCCGGACAGGGTCGGCGCCCGCGCCGATGAAGGAGACCTCGAAGCCACGTGCTTTGAGGAGCCCCGCATGTCCCCCTCCGGCCTACCCCTCGCCGCGCCCACCGTGACCACGGCACCCATCGGGACACCCCTGCTGTGGGCGGTGACCATCGGCGCCATCGCCCTGCTGCTGCTCGTCGACTTCGCCCTGACCCGCCGCCCGCATACGGTATCGATGCGGGAGGCGGTCGGCTGGTCGGTGTTCTACGTCGCGATCCCGCTCGCCTACGGCGCCTGGCTGTGGGGGTCCCAGGGCGGCGAGCGCGGGGTCGAGTACTACACCGGCTACCTCGTCGAGAAGTCGCTGTCGATCGACAACCTCTTCATCTTCATGCTCCTGCTGGCGGCCTTCGCCGTGCCGCGTGAGCTCCAGCAGCGGGCGCTGCTCATCGGGGTCGCGGGGGCCCTCGTCATGCGCGGCGTCTTCGTCGCCCTGGGCGCCCAGCTCATCTCGAGCTTCGCGTGGGCGTTCCTGCTCTTCGGCGCGGTCCTCCTCGTCACGGCCGTCAAGGTGCTCCGCGACGCCCTCAACCAGGAGGAACAGCTGGTCGACCCGGGGTCGCTGCGCAGCGTCCGACTCGTTCGTCGGCTGTGGCCGGTGACCGAGGAGTATGCCGGCCCTCGCCTCACCGTGGTCCGCGGCGGCCGCCGGGCGCTCACCCCGATGGCGCTCGTCATCATCGCCATCCTCGGGACCGACGTCGTCTTCGCCGTCGACTCGGTGCCGGCCGTCTACGGCATCACCGGCGACCCCTACCTCGTCTTCACGACGAACGCCTTCGCCCTGCTCGGGCTGCGGGCGCTCTACTTCGTCCTCGAGGGTGCGTTGTCGAGGCTGCGGCACCTCGGGTTCGGCCTGGCCGCCATCCTCGGCTTCATCGGGACCAAGCTCGTCCTGCACTGGGCGCACGGCGTCCGGGCCTGGGTACCCGAGATCCCCACCCTGGCTTCGCTGGGCGTCATCCTCGGGATCCTCCTCACCGTGACCGTGACGAGCCTGCGGGCCGACCGTCGCGGGGCCGGCCGTGGTGAGTCGGCGGAGCGGTCGGCACGGATCAGCTCTCGGTCGTGAACCGCCACAGCGTCGTCGACGCGAACCGTTCTCCGGGCTGGAGCACGGTCGACGGGAACGCCGGGTGGTTGGGGCTGTCGGGGAAGTGCTGGGTCTCCAGGGCGATCCCGGCGCCTTGACGGTAGGGCCGCCCCGAGGTGCCGACCAGCCGGCCGTTGAGGTAGTTGCCGGTGTAGGCCTGGTTGCCCGGCTGGTCGCTGTCGACGGCCAGGGTGATCCCGGTGGCCGGGGCGGTGAGGGTCGCGTGCCGGCGCAGGCCCTCGCCGCGGATGACCATGTTGTGGTCGAGCCCGCCGCAGAGGAGGAGCTGGTCGTCGGCGACCCGGAGCCGGTCGCCGATCAGCCGCGGCTCGCGCCAGTCGAACGCCGTCCCGTCGACCGGGGCCACCCCCCGCGGGAGGTAGTCCTCGGTCGTCGGGGTGTACTCGTCGGCCTCGATCGTGAGCAGGTGGTGCTCGACGCTCCAGGCGTCCTCGCCCTCGAGGTTGAAGTACGAGTGGTTCGTCAGGTTGACCACGGTGGGGGCGTCGGTGGTGGCGGAGTAGTCGATCCGGACCTCGCCGGGGGCGACGGTGTAGGTCACCGTCACCGCGAGCTCGCCCGGGAACCCTTGGTCCCCGTCGGGACTGACCAGGTCGAGGGCGACGGCGTTCTCGGACAGGTCGCTGACCGTCCACACCCGCTTGTCGAACCCGTCCTGGCCGCCGTGGAGCAGGTTGGCCCCCTCGTTGCTGCTCAGCTCGTGGCGCGTGCCGTCGAGGGTGAACCGCGCGCGGCCGATCCGGTTCGCGTAGCGGCCCACCGTGCACCCGAAGTAGCCCCACGACGAGAGGTATGCCGGCAGGTCGGCGTGCCCGAGCACGACGTTGCGTGAGATGCCGGTCCGGTCGGGGACCTCGAGGCGCTGGACCGTCGCGCCGTAGTCGAGGACGTCCATCGCGATGCCGTCGGCGGTGAGGCGGCAGGCGTGGACCGGGGTTCCGTCGGGCAGGTGGCCGAATGCCGGGGCGTCCATGGGCCTCATTCTGCACAGCAGGTCCGCCCGGGCCCGGCACCGGCGGTGGCGAGGCGGGCGAGAGGTGTGCGACGTTGGGTCGATGAGCGACGTGCAGGACCCGACGGGAGCACTCTCCGATGGCGGGGCGCTGCCGCCGCCGAGGACGTACGCGACGACCGAGATGACCGCCGAGGTGTACGACCATGGAGCGCAGGTCACCCGCTGGGCGCCGGCCGGCGTCGACCCGGTGCTGTGGCTGAGCCCGCGGGCGAGGTTCGCGGCGGGCACGGCGATCCGCGGCGGCGTACCGATCTGTTTCCCGTGGTTCGGTCCTGGGCGCAGCGCAGACCTCCGGCCCGCCCACGGGTTCGCCCGGACGACGCCCTGGCGTCTGGTGTCCGAGAACGCCGGTGACGCCGCCGTGAGCCTCCACTACGAGCTGACCGACGCCGACGCGACGGCGCCGGCGTTCCCGTTCCGCTACCACGCGGCATACCGGATCGTCCTGGGGCCCGAGCTGGCGCTCGACCTCACCGTGACCAACACCGGCGACGAGCCGTTCGAGGTCGACGAGGCTCTGCACGCCTACCTCGCCGTGGGCGACGTGCGGCAGGTCCGGCTGGAGGGGCTGGAGGGCGTGGCCTATGTCGACAAGGTCGGCGGAGGGATGCCGGTGCAGGACGGGCCGGTCCGGTTCTCCGGGGAGACCGACCGGGTCTACCACTGCGGCGGTCCGGTGCGGCTCGTCGACCCGGTCCTCGGGCGCACCCTCGTCGTCGGGACACGGGACGCCCACAACATCGTCGTGTGGACGCCGTGGGCCGAGAAGGCCGGCGACGCGTCCGACATCGGCGAGGAGTCGTGGACCTCGTTCGTCTGCGTCGAGGCGGCCAACGCCCTCGAGGACTTCGTCACCGTCGCGCCCGGTGCGTCGCACACCCTCGGCTACCGCCTGCGCCTCGAGACGCCGGGGCCCGGGTGAGACCCCAGTGTCCGGGTGAGAGACCCCAGCGTCCGAGTAACTGGTGGCTATGACGACCAGTTGCTCGGACACAGGGGTCGTGCAGCCGCCAGTGTCCGAGTAACTGGCGCCTATGGCGACCAGTTACTCGGACACTGACGGGTGAGAGGCGCGAGGCTCAGAACCGGACGTGGATCCGGCAGACCCGCTCGCTCTTCTCCCCCTCGGTGACGACGACGAGGGTCAGTCGCTCCTTGAGCGCTCGCAGGACGAGGTCGCGGACCCCGGGCTCGCGGGCCGGGAAGGTATGCCGGCCGCCGCAGCAGGCCTCGATGGTGAAGCCCTCGAGCTCGCCGTAGCAGTCGAACGTCACGTCCACCACCCGCCCGGTGTGGGTGTGCGCTCCGTCGCCGCGGATGCTCCCGGTGGGCGGCGCCCCGTCGGGCGAGGGCTGGATCGTGGTCGAGTCGCCGCCGAGGCCGTCGATCCGGGCCGCGAGGTACTCGGCATACCGGGTGAGCACCGGCACCCACCGGTTGGTCGGCTGCATCTGGGTCAGCCGCCACCGGACGATGGCGAGGGTGTTCTCGTCGGGCCAGAGCATGACGGCGGCCGTCGTGACCGGGATCTTCACCTGGAAGGTGCCGGTGACGTAGCGCCAGTTCGTCATGAGCGGGCCCTTGCGGTATGCCGCGGCCGTCGGTGCGGCGCCGATCCGCTCGGTGACCCGTGGTGGGGTCGGCTCGATGGCGGCCGAGGTCGTCCTCTTCGCGGTGGTCGTCGCCGTCGCGGCCGACGTGGCCTTCCTCGTCACGGCCTTCCTCGCCGCCGCCTTCTTCGCGGCCGCCTTCGTCGCGGGCGTCGACGGCGTCGCCGCGATCCGTGGCACCTCGGAGACCGGGATCTCGACGACCTCCTGCCGTCGGGTGGTGACCCGCCGGATGACGACGTCGAACTCCTGCCCGGTGGTGACCGTCGTCGGCAGGTCGATCGTCAGCAGCCCCGCGTAGCGCTCCCCGGTGCCCGGCGGGATCGGCACGTACGTCACCCCCCGGGTCACCGGCGCATCGACCGTGTGCGCGTCGGAGGCCGTGAGCGACGTCGAGCCGTAGAGCCGGCGGGCCAGGGTCAGGACGGCGGTCGCGTCGACGGCCGGCCAGTAGATGTGCGCGGTGGAGCCGAGCGGCACCTGACCCCAGTCGATCATCAGCTCGTCCGGGTAGTCCAGCAGGTCCCCGGGCGCCCTGGTCAGGGCCGCGCTGGGCCGGACGTCGAAGGTCTGCGGCACCCGGTGGGTGTCGGCCGGCCCCGGGTTGTCCGAGTGGGTGACCTGGAGGTTGCGCTGGGCGAGCTTGTCGGAGTTCGCCGGGCTCATCGTCACGCCGCCCGCGTTGACGATCGGCGCGCCGTCGTAGGCGATCTCCGCGACCAGGCAGTGGTGCGTGCCGCCCATGACCGCCTGCACCGCCGTGCCGTTCACCGTCATGCCCGGGTCGTAGACGTTGAGGAAGACGCCGAAGTAGGCGAAGCCCTGGTCGCCGCTCGAGACGCCGACGGAGCGGTTGTTGACGCCGTTCGTCCCGTACTCGGGGTTGGCGGGGTCGGAGAGGTTCGGCGCGTTGCCGGTGGCGAAGAACGGGAAGGTGTGCGCGTCCGAGGCCGGCAGCGGCCACTGCGGCTTGCCCCCGGTCTGATGGCTCTTGTATGTCGTTCCCGCCTGGAAGTCGGTGTCGGCGCTCTGGGTGGTCCACATCCGGAAGAAGACCTTCACATCGTCGGCGCTCTCGCCCACGGCGTCCTGCAGCCGCACCCGCGCGATGGCGAAGTTGTAGTTCCGGTGCAGCGACGGCGGCCACGGGACGAACGTCCACGGCGTCACCGAGGAGTCGCCGGTGAGGGCCGCTCCCTGCTGCGGGATCGTGCCGTCGGCGAAGGGGTCCCTCGCCCCCGTCGTGAACCCGTTGGTCGGGTCGTTGAGCCAGGACAGCAGGCTCTGGATGTAGGAGTACCCGCCGGCGAAGGTGTCGGACGAGAACGCGGGCCCCCCGGACACCGGGTGGTCGTTGAGCGACGGGGTGGCGGTGAAGACTCGCAGGTCGCGGCTCAGCCAGAAGTCGTTGCCCTTGGCCGGGTCGACGTCGGTGAAGTACGGGTCGGCACCGCCCACGAGCTCGAACTCGGTCTGCGCCGAGGCGCCGAGGAGGTCGGCGGTTCCGACCTTGGCCTGGGCCTGGAGCGTTGTGAACCTCGCGGCCTGCTTGGGCCCCGGGAAGTCGGCCAGGGTGGAGCTCTGGAAGGTCACGTCGAACGGGAACCGGATCCGCTGGGGGATCCGGGCGTCGCTGGTGTCCTCGAACTTCGTGCCCGAGGGGTCGGTCGTGATCTGCAAGCCGGTGAGGGCCTTGAACGAGCCGGACAGGGCCGGGGCCGAGATGCCGTAGTCGAGGAAGCTCTGGATGTTGAAGCCCTCGAGGACGAGCCAGAAGGCGTCGGAGAACGTGCCGTGCGCACTGGAGGAGATGACGTCGTCGACCTCGTCGTGGCCGTAGGTGCTCTTGTCGACCCAGAACGACAGGATGCCGAGCGGGAAGGGGTTGTCGATGTTGCTCGAGCCCGTGGAGATCGTCGAGGTCCCCGGGAACGCGGTGTCCATGAGCCGCTTGAAGAACGGGAACGGGTCGCCGGTGTCACCGGTGAGGTTGCGGTAGACCTGCCCGAGGTTGTCCGCGCCGCCGGCGACGATCTCCTCGATGGTGAACCCGAGCTGGCTGAACAGGTACCAGATGAAGAGCAGGGTGCAGCCGGTGACCTCGTCGGGCCCGTCGTCCTTGCCCTTGACGTTGTTGACCCAGTCGTCACGGCTGCTCGAGAGCCACGCGTTGGAGTTGCCGAAGCCGGCCGGCGGAGCGCCGAGCCCGTTGGTGTCGAGGAACTGCCGGGCGAGGAAGCGGGAGAGGCCCTCGCCCTCGCTGCCCTCGGTGTTGTCCCCGTACCAGCCCAGGCCGTGGGCGCGCATGAACTGCTCGGTCATCTCGGCGACGAGCAGGTAGCGGACGTCGGTCGCCGTGCCGGTGGTCGTCGGCTTGATGGTCACGGTGAGGGACCCGCCCGAGGTGGCCCAGGCCGCGCCGCCGCCGGCGTTCTTGACGTTGACCGCGGCGGGGAAGCTGACGTCGAGCGCCGTCCCCCCGAACCAGCCGGTCATCTGGGTGAAGTCGGCCTCGGCGGCAGCGATGACGGCGTTGGTCCGCGCCGGCTCCGGGCCGGTCGGGTTGGTCGCCGTCTGCCGAAGGCTGTCCTCGTAGGTGAAGGCGTAGTGCGTTGTCAGGCCACCGTTGGTGAGCCCGGTCGTGATCTGTGCCATGGCTGGCGCCCCCGAATCTGTGTGAGAGAACGATCAACGCAGGACAGGAGCGCGAGGACGGGTCCCGGGATACGAGGGCGCGGTTCCGGTATGCCGGTACCGCCAGAGCCCCAACGGCGGATGACGGTTTGCCGCCACGCCGGCAGGAGCCCGCGGCATCCCGGTGCCGCGGCCGGGGCCCGCCGGGCTAGGGGCTGAGGTGGCCCACGCAGCTGCCCTTCGTGCCGTCGGCCGCCGCGGTGTCGTCGCTGTTCGTCCCGTCGGGACAGGTCGTGCCCGACCAGGTCACGTCGGTGAGGGTCGCGCCGGTGAGGTTGGCACCCTTGAGGTTGGCCCGGGTGAGGTCGGCGCCGGTGAGGTCGGCGTGGGTCAGCGCCGCGCCGGTGAGGTCGGCGCCCACGAGGCTCACGTTGCGCAGGGACGGCGCGGGCGCGGTGGCGGGGTTGGCCGCCCAGGCGAAGACGCTGACCCCGGCCGCCGCGACCAGGATCGCCAGCACCAGGGGGGCGCGCATCCGGACGAACCGCGACCGCGCCCGCAGGTAGTACGCGAGCTGGGTCATGTCGTTGACGGCCCGCAGGGCCGCCTCCCGGTCCTCGGCGCCGTCCTGCTCGCTGCGCGTCCAGTGCCGGAGCAGCTCCCCGGGGGAGTCCTGCCCGGCGAGGTGCTCGGGATGGCGGGCGAGCCAGTCGACGACGGGGTAGCGGTACCGCTTCCAGAAGGTCGCCGCGCCGCCTCCGGTCCTGTCCGTCGCCGCCGTCGCCCCGGCCGCGGTCCACTCCTTGTCCAGCTCGGAGATCGTGTAGCGCGGCGGCGTCATCGTGCCGAGCACGGTGAAGATCGCCCAGAGGACCCCCAGCAGGCCCACGGCCAGCGCGCCGACGGCCATCGTGAACCGTGGGCCGACCGGGAGGCTGCCGAGGCTCGAGAGCTGGCTGCCGGCAACGAGGACCGCGCCGATGGCGCCGAGGGCGGTGATGAGCCACTTCGCCGACCCGGTGAGGAGGGCGTTGGCGTCGGCGAGCGCCTTGGTCCGCCGTTCCTCGTCAGTCGTGGGTATGGACATCGCCTCTCCCTTCGGGGCGTGGGCGTCAGCGGGCATGCCCCCGGGGCGCCGGCGGCTTGTCGAGGGGGACCGGTCAGGCGGTGGCGGCCAGGTGTCCCGGCTCCCCGGGCGGTGGCGGAGGAGCGGGGATGGGGGTCGGCCGGATCGGCTTGGACGGGGTCTCGGTCACGATGTGCCTCCTGGGCTGCGTCGGCGTCCTCGGGCCGGGGGCCTCGACGTCCACGATAGACGCCCTCGTTCGGTCGTGACCTGAGCGCGGCCCATCGGGCGTCCACCACCGCAGGACCCGGGATCGCGAGTCGGGCGGCGAACGCCGCCGGCTGGGCCGGGACCCCTCGCGGGCAGGTCGCGGGGGCTCATCGGGAAGGCAGACAATGGGGCGTGCGCTACCTCCAGAACGCTGCCATCAACCTCCGTCTGGCCCAGCTCGGGCTGCCGCTGCCCGAAGGCTCCGAGGACACCGAGTCGGCCCGGCTCACCCGCCCGATCCTCGCCCGCCAGCGTGAGCTCAGTCGCCGGCTGGCCGACCGGTTCTGTGCCGCAGACGGTCGGATCCAGGCATTCCTCGACGACTACCTGGCCGAGACGGGTGAGCACCCGCAGCTTCCCCGGCGGACCCTGGTGCTGGATGAGCCGGGTCTGGCGCGTGACCTGTCCCTGCCCGTCGACGGCGACAGCTTCACCTCGCCGCTGATGAGCAGCTACCGGCTCGTCAACGGCGTCCTGCACAACCCTGCCACCGATCGCCGGACCACCGCGGGGGTCTTCCACATCGCCGAGGGGGGCCTCCCCATCCCCGATGACAAGATCGCCGTGCCCGCGGTGGCCTTCGCGCGGCTGCTGGCTCGCGCGTTCGAGCCGCCGGAGACGGACACGGTCCTGCCCTACACGGCCAACCAGCCGCAGCCGGCCGCCTGCGTCGTCTCGTTGCACCTTCGCCCGCTGGTGGCCCCGGAGGTACCCGGCTCGGTGCGCGAGAAGCGGATGGAGACCCGCTTCTTCGCCCCCGGTGGCCTGGTCGCCAACCTCGACTTCGTCGAGGGCATCTTCGGCAACGGGGGCGACCCCTACCTGCCCGAGAACGACGCGTCCCTGGCCCCGGAGACGTGGACGGGCCACACCGGTTGCGTCATCCTCGCCCCGCACCTGACCCGGCTGACGAAGAAGGTGCTCGGGCTGCCCCACGTGAGTGAGGCCACCGACCGGCAGAAGCGCGACGGGGTGTGCTGGGAGCAGGAGGACGAGCCGTACAACGGCGGGCGCGCCTTCAAGATCTGTGCCCGAGACGCCAGGGGCGTGATCGTCACGGTCATCGCCGACACGTACTTCGGCTACTGCAAGAAAGAGATCAAGACCCAGATCTCCTACTCGGCGAACCTGTTCGGCAACGCCGAGGAGGAGCACTCCGGTGGCGCGCTGGTGTTCGCCAGCTACAACCTGGGCCAGGAGTACACCCAGCCTCCCTCCGACGACCTCCCGACCTTGGCCGAGGTCCTCGAGCGCGACCCGGAACGGTTCGCCGCGCAGCCACCAGGACATGCCCTCGACCTGCAGCAGCCGCACATCGTGCTCGTCCCGGCCCACGCGCACTTCTCGCTGCGCGCCATGACCGTGTCCTGGGCCGACGCCGACGGCCGGGGCCAGTCGATCCCGCTGCGTGCCGACCAGGTCTACCTGAGCCCGGACGGCTACCGCGTCTCCATCGCCGCGCAGCCCGCCGACCGGACGGCGTGGAGCCTCATCGGCACGGTGCCCACCGCCACGTCGTGCCACAAGCCGGCGACGGTGTCCGGTGGCGGCAAGTCCGAGATCTCCAAGGCCATCACCGACGCGTTCATCCTCGGGTCCCAGTTCGTCGCGAGCTTCGACACCGACATGGACTCCGTCGCCGCGATCCTCGACCGCGACTTCTCCCGGCGCTTCCTCGATCCGGCGAGGAACGGCCAGGACGGGCGGGCGATCCTGTCGGAGGAACGCTCGATCGGCTCGGTGATCAAGCTGCTCACGCCGTCCGGGTCGGAGTACAGACGCCGACTACAACGCCTGGCTCGGCCGCGTCCCGCCCTACATCAAGGAGCTCGTCTACGCGGTCAAGCGCTCCTACCGCCCCGACTGGGGCGAGGACTGGCGCAGCCACTTCAGCGTCGCGGCCGTCGACGGCCGCCAGGGCAACAGGCTGCGACTGGACGGCAACACGGATCACCATCAACATGCTGCGGGTCGGCTACAAGCCGGACGGGTCCTGGCGTCTGTTCAGCCTTCGCCACGACTTCTCACCCGCGGTGAAGGTCCAGACCGAGGACGACATCACCGCATCGACGGTCGTCCCCGGCAGCGCGCTGGGGATCGACACGGCGCGTTCGTACAAGCTCGTGCAGAACTGCGAGGACCTGCTGTTCCAGCGCCCGGACGACGCCATCCACCGCGGCTACGACAAGCAGTCGGAGCGCGACCTCGCCACACCCGGGACGTTCCTGTCCAACTTCGAGCCGCTGACCCGGGCCGATGTCATCGCCATGCGCGACGATGCGGTGGCGTTCAGCGCCTTCACCGAGCCGATGGCGCAGATGCTCGACCGGTTCGCCGATGCGGCCGACGGCGACGGCCCGGCATACGTCGTGTGCTCGGCCAACCCGCGGATGGTCGACGGCAAGCCCTCGAAGAACCCGCGCTACCTGCAGCGGCGACCTGACCGCACCGACGCCAAGGCGACGGCGGTGGCGGAGCTGTCCTCGCGGCTGGCCCGTCGGCTGCCGTCGGCCGCCCCGCTGTTGCTTCCGGTGGACGTCGTCGCCGCCGGGCGGCGCAACAACCCACCCGAGGAGGGGGTGCCGCCGCTGTGCTCGTACAACCCGCTGCACTACATGGAGCTGCCCGAGCTGTTCATGGAGTTCATCTCCTCGATGACCGGGAAGTCCCCCTCCACGACCGGTGCCGGCTCCGAGGGCGCGCTCACCAAGGGCCCCTTCAACGCCATGCCGGCCATCATCGACCTCAACGCCGCGCTGCTGTCCTACGCCCTCACCGGCTATGACGGCTGGGTGTCCGCAGCCGGATACGTCGGGCCCCACGTCCGGGTGGACCACGACGTCTCCCTGCTCGTGCCGGAGCTGTTCTCGCGGATGTCCCCGGACGAGCGCGACGCGCGCAACCTCATCGCCGAGGGCGCCCTGGAGAAGCTGGTCGACTTCGAGCACGACGGCCGACCCGTGGCCGCCAGCAGGCTGGGCTACCGGATGACCGACCGGCTGGCCACCAAGTACTTCGGCCGCATCTTCCTGCATCCGGACGTCATCTTCACGGCGGAGATGCTGCGGCCGGAGCTGCAGGACGTCGGCGTCTTCGCCGAGTCGATCTCCACGATCGTGGCGACGCACGAGCGGGTGGCACGCGCCTACTTCACCGACGGCACCATCGAGCTCGCCGTCCCACCGCTCCGGGCGCTGCTGGAGATCATGGCCGAGGGGCGCACGGCCGAGGGATGGGGCCTGGACTCGCCGGAGTTCCGCGGCATGTTCACCAGCGAGGCGGTCCTCGCGTCGGACTGGTATGCCGCGCGGCTGGACGCCAAGCAGGCCGCCGCCAGGCGCCCGGGCCGACGCCGGGCTCGCGGCGATCGAGAAGTTCGTCTCGACCCCCGGGAACGACGAGCCCACGGCCCGCCTGGGCATGCCCGCACGGGTGGAGGCGGCACGGGTGGAGGCGCAACGACTGGCCGGCCCGGAGTTCCGCGAGCAGCTGGTCGGCACCACGGGGGGCACGCCCCTGTAGGGCGCGGGACCCGACGGGCACCTCACAAGCGCGGTGCTCGCCGGCACGGGCCTAGCTGGGGTGGTCCTCGGGCTCGTCGTCCTCGTCGGGCGGGGGCTCCGGCGCGGGCTCCGCCGGAACGGTCGCCTCGTCGGGCTCCTCCTGCGGGGTGTAGTCGGGGGTGGGGCGGATCGGTGGGAACGGCCTCTCCTCGGATCCCATCGCAGACCCCCTTCCCGCTGCCGACTGTCCGTTCATTGAACCTCGCCGTCGGCCCGGTGTCCACGGGTCGGCGGCCGAGGGTGGGCGAGGGCGGCCGCGCAGCCAGCGGTCCCGCGGCCACAGCGGGCGGGCTCACCCCTGGGCGAGCCGCTCCTCGATGCGGTCGACCTTGGCGGTGAGCTGGCCGTCCCAGCCCGGCCGGATGTCGGCCTTGAGGACGAGCGCGACCCGCGGCGAGACCGCGGCGACGACGTCGACGCTCCGCTTGACGACGGCCATCACCTCGTCCCACTCGCCCTCGATGTTGGTGAACATCGCGTTGGTCTCGTTGGGCAGGCCGGACTCGCGCACGACTCGGACGGCCGCCGCGACGGCCTCGCTGACGCTGCCGTCGGACCCGGCGTCGGATGGGGAGATGCTGAAGGCGATGATCATGCCTCGCACGCTAGCCGCCCGCAGCGTCGGTGGACCCGCAGGCCCCCATCCGGGTGCTCGCCGTCGCAGACTGAGAGGCGTTCCCCACTGGCCGGGCAGGGAAGTGAGGCGTGGCATGAAGTTCACCCTGGAGGTCGACCTGGACGCGCTCACCGGAGAGCAGGTCGAGGAGGTGGCGCGGATCCTGCGCTACTGGGCGGGCAACCTCAGGCACTTCGCCGTCGAGGAGGGGGCCAGCGAGGAGGTGTACGACTCGGGGTACGCCCCGGTGGGCCGCTGGGAGATCTCGAGCTGACCGGGCAGGCCGGGACACCCGGTCAGGCCGGGACACCCGGTCAGGCCGGGACACCCGGTCAGGCCGAGCGGGTGACCGGGCGGATCGTCAGCGACTGGGCCGCCCGACCGACCGGTCCGTGGACGTCGTGCAGGACGGTCTCGGTGAGCCCGACGCCGTCGGCGCCGAAGACCACCGTCGTGTCGAGGCCGACCCAGCGGTCCCGCGGCGTGCGGTGCAGGTGGATGGTCAGGTCGACGTTGGGGAACACCCAGGTCCGCGGGTCCTCGCGGACGGCGATCCCGTTGGCCGTGTCGACCAGCCCGATGAACCGCGCGAGGTCGCTGACCGGCTCGTCGGGCAGCAGCGGTATGCCGGTGGCGACCCAGGTCATCGTCCGGCCGGGCTGTGGCGGGGTGAGCGGGCGGACGTCGAGGCCGTCGATGTAGCCACCGGGCCACACGGCGCCCAGGTGCTGGGGCTCGACGGTGTCGGGGTGCGGGACGGGCTCGGGCGCCCCGCCGGCGACCGCGCTGGTGTCCTGGCGGCCCAGGCGCCAGGCGCGCACCCGGCATACCGTCCGTCCGTGTTGGGCCACGACGGCCTCGAGCAGCTCGATGGTGCGGCCGGGGCGGACCAGGTCGACGGTGATGTCGAGGTCCTCGATGGTGACGACGCCCAGGATGTCGAAGGTCAGGCGAGCGAGGACCAGGTCGTCGGGGGCCGAGCCGGTCGCGGTCGGCCGGCGGGTGGCCACGGCGCGCTCGATCTCGTGGACCACGAGCCCGGTGAGCGGGGCGATGTGCTGCTCGGTCGTCGACCAGGCGCCACTGGTGTGCCGGGTCGGGCGGAACGTCGTCGGGCCGGTGCGTACGAAGTAGGCGCTCGCGTCGTCAGGCACCCGTCGATCCTGCCAGGTCCTCCGGGGCGCTCGTCCACCAGGCGGTCGCGGCGCGGTCGGCCGAACGGCACCACGACCGCGCCGACCGTCGGCGCGGGGTCAGGTCCCGGTGATGTGCTCCGGGCGGACCGGGACCCGGGGCAGCGGCCTGCCGACCGCCTGCCGGATCGCGCTCGCGACGGCGGGGCCCGACGAGATCGTCGGTGGCTCGCCGACCCCCCGCAGGCCGTAGGGGGCGTGCGGGTCGGGGTTCTCGAGGACGGCCACCTGCATCGGCGGCATGTCGAGGATGGTGGGCACCAGGTAGTCGGTGAAGCTGGGGTTGCGGACCACGCCGTCGGCGATGACGAGCTCCTCCATGACGGCCAGGCCGAGCCCCTGGGCGCTGCCGCCCTGGATCTGGCCGACGACGGCCTGCGGGTTGATCGCCCTGCCGACCTCCTGGGCGCAGTCGAGGGCGACGACCTTGACCAGCCCGAGCTCGATGTCGACGTCGACCACGGCCCGGTGGGCCGAGTAGGCGTACTGCACGTGGGCGTCGCCCTGCCCCGTCTCGGGGTCGACGGCCACCGTGGGGCGGTGCCGCCACTCGACGGTCTCCTCGACCGCCTCGTCGCCGAGGACGTCGGCCAACGTGGCGGCCACGGCCTCGCCGTCGAGGACGGCGCCTCCCTCCAGCCGGAGCCCAGCGGCCGGCACGCCGAGCCGAGCCTCGGCCATCGCCAGGACGACCCCACGCACCTGCTCGCAGGCCGCCTTGACCGCGCCTCCGGTGACATAGGTCTGGCGGGAGGCGGAGGTCGACCCCCCCGACCCGACCTGGGTGTCCTTGCTGTGCACCAGGACCCGCTCCACGCCGAGCTCGGTGCGGCAGATCTGCTGCTCGACGGTCACCAGCCCCTGGCCGACCTCGACGGCGGCGGTGTGGACGGTCGCCGTGGGCTCGCCGGCCACCACCTCGAGCCGCACCCGGGCCGTCGAGTAGTCGTCGAAGCCCTCGGAGAACCCGACGTTCTTGTAGGCCACGGCATACCCGACGCCGCGAACGACACCCTCGCCGTGGGTGACGTTGGAGACGCCCCCCGGCAGTGACCGAAGGTCGACGGCGCCCTCGGCCGGGCGCTGCGGCGGCAGCGGCATCGACTGGACCCGGCGGAGCAGCTCCTCGACCGGGGCGGGGGCGTCGAGGACCTGGCCGGTTGCGGCCCGGGAGCCCTCGGTCACGGCGTTGTGGCAGCGGAGCTCGACGGGGTCCATCCCCAGCGCGGCGGCGAGCCTGTCCATCTGCGCCTCGTACCCGAAGGCGGCCTGGACGGCGCCGAAGCCGCGCATGGCGCCGCTCGGCGGGTTGTTGGTGTAGGCGCCGTAGCAGTCGACCCGTACGTTCGGGACGACATACGGGCCGACGCCGAGCAGTCCCGCGTTGGCGACGACGGCCGGGGTGCTGGAGGCGTACGCGCCGCCGTCGAGGTAGATCGTGGCCCGGACGTAGACGAGCGTGCCGTCGCGGGTGGCGCCGTGCTCGTAGCGCATCCGGGCGGGGTGCCGGTGGACGTGCCCGAAGAAGGACTCCTCGCGGTTGTAGACCATCTTCACCGGCTTGCCCGTGTGCAGTGCGAGCAGGCAGGCGTGGATGTGCATCGACAGGTCCTCGCGGCCACCGAAGGCGCCGCCGACGCCGGCGAGGGTGAGCCGCACCTTCTCGGGCGGGAGTCCGAGCGCTGCGCAGATCTGCCGCTGGTCGACGTGCAGCCACTGGGTCGCGACATAGAGGTCGACGCCGCCGTCCTCCGCGGGGACCGCAAGCCCGGACTCGGGGCCGAGGAAGGCCTGGTCCTGGGTGCCGACCTCGTACTCGCCGACGACGACCACCTCGGCGCTCGGCTCGGGGTCGCCCGTGCGGACCTTGAGGTGCCGGACGAGGTTGCCGTGGGGGTGCAGCCCGCCCCGTTCCGGGCTCGGCTCGGGCGCGGTCGCCTCCTGAGCGCTCGTCGCGGACCCGGGGCCGTCCCAGCCCCGATGCCCGAGGGCAAGGACCGGGTCGGTGACCGGCTCGTAGACCTCGTAGTCGACGACGATCTTCCCGGCCGCCCGTCGCGCGGTCTCGGGGTGGTCGGCGGCGACGAGCGCGACGGGCTCGCCCTGGTAGCGGACCACGTCGAACGCCAGCACCGGCTGGTCGCTGATCTCGAGGCCGTAGAGCTTCTCGCCGGGCACGTCCTCGTGGGTGAGCACGGCATGCACGCCGGGCGTCGCCAGCGCGGGGCCGATGTCGATGGAGCGGATCCGGGCATAGGGGTGCGGGCTGCGCAGCGTGACGCCCCAGACCATGGCGTCCATCCACAGGTCGCTCCCGTAGGCGAACTCGCCACGGACCTTGAGGGTCGCGTCGGGGCGCTGCGGGCTCTCGCCGACACCGCCGGCTGGCTCCGGTGCGCTCCCGGGCGCGGGGGTCGGTGCGGGTGGAGGTCGTGGTCATGGTGCTCACCGGGCCTTCGCGACGAGGGAACGGTGCACGGCGGCCGCGTCCTGGGCGATGGCGTCCTCGTCGACGGTGACGGCGCGGTCGCGCTCGACGACGACGCGGCCGTCGACGAGGAGGAGCTCCAGCGGTGGTGGGCTGCCGAGGACGAGGGCGGCGACGGGGTCGGTGATGTCGGCGTGCGCGATCGTGTCGAGCCGCCACAGCGCCAGGTCGGCCAGCTTGCCGGGCTCGATGGAGCCCAGGTCGGCCTCGCGGCCCAGGACCCGGGCGCCGCCGATCGTGGCCAGGGCCAACGCGTCTCGCACCCCGAGCGCCTGTGGGCCGCCTCGGGCGCGGGCGAACAGGACCGCGTGGCGGGCCTCCTCGAGCATGCTGGCCGACTCGTTGCTCGCGGCGCCGTCGACGCCCAGGCCCACCCGGGCACCGGCGTCCACGAGGTCGCGGGTCCGGGCGATGCCGGCGCCGAGCCGGGCGTTGGAGGTGGGGCAGTGGGCGATGCCCGTGCTCGTCTCGCCGACCCGCGCGACGGCCCGGTCGTCGAGGTGGATGCCGTGGGCGAACCACACGTCGTCGCCGAGCCAACCCAGCCCCTCGGCATACTCCAGCGAGGAGCAGCCGAAGCGCTCGCGGCAGAAGTCCTCCTCGTCCAGGGTCTCGGCGAGGTGGGTGTGCAGGTGGACCCCGAGCCGGCGGGCGAGGGTGGCGGCCTCGCTCATCAGCTCGCTCGTGACCGAGAACGGGGAGCACGGCGCCACGGCGATCCGGAGCATCGAGTCGGGCGAGGGGTCGTGCCAGCGGGCGACGGCGGCCTCGGTAGCGGCGAGCGCCGCGTCGCGGTCCTCGACGACGCGGTCGGGGGGCAGCCCGCCCTGGCTCGCGCCGAGGTCCATCGACCCGCGCGCCGGGTGGAAGCGCAGCCCGACCGAGCGGGCCGCCTCGATCTCGGCGGCGAGGACGTCGCCGCCGTCGCGGGGGAAGACGTAGTGGTGGTCGCTGCTCGTCGTGCAGCCCGTGCGCGCGAGCCAGGACAGCGCGCCCTGGGCGGCGACGTTGACGGCATGCTCGTCGATCCCCGCCCAGACCGGGTAGAGGGTGGTGAGCCACTCGAAGAGGGTGGCGTCGGCGGCGAGCCCGCGGGTCACCCACTGGTAGAGGTGGTGGTGGGTGTTGACCAGGCCGGGGGTGAGCAGGCAGCCCGAGCCGTCGACGACACGGGCGCCGTCGAGGGCGGGAGCGGGGCCGGTGCCGACGCTCTCGATCCGGTTGCCGGAGACGACGACGTGGCCGGTCGGGTGCTCGGTGCGGGCCTGGTCGACCGTGGCGATGGCGCAGCCCTGGATGACCGTTCGGGTGCTCGCGGCGGCCATGCGTCAGCGCTCCTGGCCGTCGGAGGTCCGGTCGGCGGCGAGGTGGACCGCGTCGAGGATCTTCTCGTAGCCCGTGCAGCGGCAGAGGTTCCCGGCGAGCGCCTCACGGATCTCCGGGTCGCTGGGGTGGCCGGTGCGCTCGAGGAGGTCGTGGGCGGTGACGACGAGGCCCGGGGTGCAGAACCCGCACTGGACGGCGCCGGTCTCGACGAAGGCCTGCTGCACGGGGTGGAGGTCGCTTGCCCTCCTCGCCGCCGGACAGCCCCTCGACGGTGACGACCTCGCGCCCCTGCGCCTGGCCCGCCGCGACGAGGCAGGAGCAGACCGGGACGCCGTCGAGATAGACGGTGCAGGAGCCGCACTCGCCCTGCTCGCAGGCGTTCTTCGAGCCGGGGAGGGCGAGTCGCTCGCGCAGGACGTAGAGGAGGCTCTCGCCCTCCCAGACGTCGTCGACCTGGCGCGGCTCGCCGTTGACGGTCGTGGTGATGCGCATGGCTCAGGCCGCCTTGCGGTAGTCGTTCCAGGCCCAGACCAGGGTGCGCCGGGCGATGACGGAGAGCGAGTGGAGGCGGTATGCCGCGCTGCCGCGGACATCGTCGATGGGGTCCGCAGCCCGGCATACCTGCCGTCCGAACTCCGGTGCGAGAGTGGACGGAAGCTCGCCCCGCGACTCCCAGAGGTTGGCGTCCTCGAGGGCCCCCGCGGCGAAGGCGGCAGCCTCCTCGGCGATGCGCGGGGTGGGCGCGGCCGAGCCGATGCCGGTGCCGACCGTCCTGGCCTCGGGCTGGAGGGCGAGAGCGAAGGCGCACACGGCGATGACCATGGCGTTGCGGGTGCCGATCTTGGAGAACTGCTGTGGTCCGGTGGCCCGGGGCACCCAGATCGCCCGGATGAGCTCGTCGGGCGCGAGGGCGTTGCGCTTGACCCCGGTGTAGAACTCGGCGACCTTGATGCGCCGCGCTCCGCGGGCCGAGGCCACCTCGACCTCGGCGCCCGCCGCCAGCAGCGGCGGGTGGGCGTCACCGGCGGGGGAGGCGGTGCCGAGGTTGCCGCCGACGGTGCCCCGGTTGCGGATCTGCGGGGAGCCGACGGTCCTCGATGCCATGGCCAGGCCGGGAAGTCGGGCGCCGAGCTCGGTGATGACTCGGGCGTAGGTCACCCCGGCGCCGAGTCGGACCAGTCCGTCCTCCTCGTACCACTGGGCCAGGTCGTCGACCCTCGTCAGGTCCAGGAGCGCCGCCGGGCGGCGGCGGTCGAAGTTCAGCTCCACCATGACGTCGGTGCCCCCGGCAAGGGGGACGGCGTCGGGGCGCTCCGCCTTGGCGGCGAGCGCGTCGGCCCACGAGGTGGGTCGGAGGAAGTCCATGTCGGCTCCTGGTCAACCGGGTTGCAGCACGCACAGGTGCCCCTCGAACGTACTCTCCCGGGCCCCCTCCCGATCAGCACCAGGGCCCATGACCTCCGCCACCCGTGCGCCGCGGCCTCGCTCGGCCGAGCCCTGGGGAGATCCTCACGACACCGTCGGCGGGGCACCCGCAGCCGGCCAGGTCCACGCCGTCGTCGGTGACATCCCCACGGCCGGACGGTCATCGACGAGCTGGCGCCGCTCATCGAGCAGGTCAACGCGGCGGCGTGCCTGACCTCCCCACCCCGGCCCGGCCTGGCCTCCCCGGCTACGCGGCGGACCCGGCCCCGGTGGCGACGATCGGCTCGGGGTCATGCCACGTCTGGCGCCGGGAGGCCAGGAGCCCGGCGTTGAGCACGGCCCGGAGCCGGGCTCCGTCGGCGTCGTCCACCCCGGACATCGCCGTGAACGCCTCCAGCGCGGCCGGGTAGTCACCGCGCAGGGTGTGCTCCAGCGTGGGGAGCAGCCTGCCGAGCAGCGAGTTGACCGCACCCACCGCGCGGGCCGGGCCGAGGAGATGGTCCAGCTCGCGCAGGTCGGCCGCCCCGTCGTAGATGGCGTGGACCCGGCGGAACCGCGCGGTGAGGGCGACCCGCAGGCCCCGGGCCGCCCGAGCGGTCGGGGTGGGCACATTGCGCAGCCGGATCCCGCGGAGCTGGACGGGGCGGGAGAAGCGGAGCTCGACCCATGCCGGCGAGTCGGGCTCGGTGTGCACGAGGGTCCCGGTCGGGTGGTCGACGTCGAGCAGCCGGGCCAGGTCACCGCGGTCGAGGCCGGAGCCGTGTCCGCTGCTCGCGGTGAGCGTCGTCAGGGGTGCGAGGTCGTCGACGCCGTCGGCGGCCAGACCGATCGACTGGAGCTGGAGGGGCTGGCCGGGCGGCAGCTCCAGGTGCACCGCCACGATGCGGCCGTGGTCGAAGGGGAGGTCGAGCAGGCCGTTCGGGGTGAGGAAGCTCAGGGCGGGGAGTTGGTCCGCGACCTTGGCGGCGACGGCCTCGACGAGGTCGAAGGCCTCGTCGTCGCCCTCCCGGGTCCGGGGCCTGACCAGCGGCGGCCTGGACCCGTTCTGGCCGTACCACCGGTCTGTCGGGTTGCCGCCCGTCGTCGCCCTGGCGTCACCCTCGTCCGACTGCAGCATGGCCTCCCCGTTCTGGCCTCGCCAACCCCTGGGCGAAGCCCCCATCGACCGCCCCAACCCCGTGGGAACGGTCAGATCCCTGGGCACAACGTACCTGCACCCGTCGCGCCCAATATGGGATATAGAGATACGAAAATCTGACGGCTCGAGGGAGCCGCCGCCGTGGCGGTCGGGGCACCGGGGCGCGGTGACGCTCTGCGACGGACGTGACGGAGGCGACGTACGTGGTCCGCACGTCCGCCTGAGGAGGGGGATGCGGGTCAGACGTTCGGCCAGGATTCGGCGCCGGCGGCCGTTTCCCCCGACCGCGGGTCCGGGCGCGCCATAGCATCGCCGCGAATCCCCTCGCGCAAGGACCCGAATGTCGGAGCACCCACCTCGACCCGCCGATGTCGCTGTGCCCTCGGCAGCGACCGACGCAACCTCGGCGCCCGAGGTGGTCGGCCGGCCGCAGCAGACGCAGCCGGGCGGGTGGAGCGCAGCGCGCAGGGCCGAGCAGCTCCGCGCCGCATCGGATCCGGCGGCGGGCGCCTGGGCGGCCGGTGCCGAGGGCGAGCGGCGGGTGGCAGCCGCCTTGTCGGAGCTGCCCGACGGGTGGACCGTGCTGCACGACAGGCTGCTCCGCCCCGGTCTGTCCGAGGCGAACCTCGACCACATCGTCATCGGCCCCGGCGGGCTCTTCCTCGTCGACGCGAAGAACCGCGCGGGGCTCGTCACCGAGTGGGAGGGCGGGCTCTTCCAGCGCGTGACGAAGGACGGCGAGCGACACACCGAGAGCCTGGCCGGCGAGCTGAAGAAGGTCCACGGCATGGCGGCATACATGTCGGTCGAGTCCGCCAGCCCGGTCATCCCGGTCCTCTGCCTGGCCGGGGCCCAGGAGGTGGCATTCGGCGAGCCGGTGCTGCTGCGCGGGGTATGGGTCGTACCGATGTCCAGGCTCGTGCGGTGGCTCGAGGCGCGCCCGCACGTCCTCGACCGAGAGGGCGCCTCCCGGCGGGCGTCGCAGGCCATGACCGACTTCCCGTCGACGACGACGGATCCTGACCTCCTGGCGGCCATGGGCCTCGCGGCCGCCACGCAGCGGCGGGCTCGCAGACGGCAGCGGAACGCGGCGGCCGGCCGCCACGCCGTGCCGCTCGCCGGGGCCACCGCGAGCCGGTCGGCTCCGCGGCGACGGGCGTCCCGGGCGTCCCGGGCGCTCCGCCTGGTCAGTGGGGTCGTCGGGGTCGGCCTCGCCCTCACGCTGGTGGTCACGGTCCTGCCGTCGGTCCTGGCCGAGGGCAGCGCGAGGCTGGCGGCATCGGCGCACCCCTCGGCCACACCGGCCGTCACAGCGGCACCCGGGCCACCCGCGACCGACTGCGCGACCCTCACCCAGGCGCAGCTCACGTCGATTCTCGGGCGCACGGTCAAGCCCGTCGCCACGAGCAGCGGGTGCGCCTGGGGGACCCGCCTCGACGACCCCACCACCGTCGTGGTGAGCATCCGGACCAGCGCGCGCCACGCGGCATACGACATGCAGCTGGTGACCTCGGTGACGCAGCGTCGCGTGGTCTACGGGACGGCCTACGACCCGCACGGCCGCCCGGCCACAGCGCTCTGGGTGGCTGCCGGCGAGCCGGTCGGGACGGGCGCCGGGCTCGTCACCGCACTGGCGGACACGCACGTCGTGGTCTCGACGACCATGCTCAAGGTGACCGACGACCGGGCGCGTGCGATGGCCCTGGCGATCGCCGAGGCGGTGAACAGGCAGCGCTAGCGGTCGCGGGAGCGGATCTCGGTCCGCGCTAGCCTCGGACGATGAACCGCCCGCTCGCCGTCGGCCTCGGTGGCCTCCTCGTCCTGGTCGGCGCCGTCTGGACGGCCCAGGGTCTCGGCTACCTCACCGGAAGCCCGATGACCGGGGTGACGTTGTGGGCGGTGGTCGGACCGCTGGTGGCCCTCGGCGGGATCTGGCTGCTCGTCCGCGGCGGCCGGGGCCGGGCCGGCCGCTAGCACCGGTATGCCGCCGGGGGACGTCGGCGCCCGTGGTGTATACGGCGCACCCCAAACTGGCTAGCCTTGCCTTACCTAAGTCCGTAGGGCACCAAGGGCGGCGACCCCGTAGGCGCGTCACCGGTCGGCCGCTTTGGGAGAGGGTGCCCGTGAGCGCTTTCCCGACGTGGTGGGTGACTCGCTCACCACTCCTCATCAGAGGTGCACATGACGCCGGACGTCCCCCCCACCGTCGACCTGTCGGCCGCTGCTCCCGTCGTGGGGGCCGTCGTCGGCACCGCCACCGTCCCGGGCCCGGGCGCGGTGGCGGGTGCCCTCCTCTTCGCCACCGCCCTGCAGCGCGCGGACGTCGACCCGCAGACCCGGGCCCGGCTGCTCAAGGCCCTCGGTGACTCCCTCCCCCTCAAGCCGCTCCGACCCGGCAGCGCCGCCACCGACCGGACCCTGCCGGCGGCGTCGCTGGGGTTGCTGATCTCCAGCGCCGCCGTCGTCGCCGCGGGCCTCGACCCGGCCGCCGTGACCCGGCCCGCTCCACCCGTGCTGTGGTCCAGCGATGCCGGGCAGCTGCTCGTGCGGATCGGTGAGGTCCACGCTGACCTGAGCGACGGCGTCATCGTCATCACCCTCCCGGTCAGCTGCGACCAGACCGGCCCGCAGGACGTCACGGTCACGTTCGTGACCGGCTCGCCCGACCAGCCGACCGGTGGCGTCGCGACCGCGGAGGACCACCCGCGTGGCCCCGAGGTCGTCGTGGAGAGCTGGGCCGAGCCCCTCGTCGCCTTCGCCTGGCACACCCTGGTCATCGCGGTCGCCGCGATGAGCGGGGCCGGGGGCAACGACTTCTCCGGTCGGGACCTGGTCCCGGCGTCGGTCGCCGTCTCCAAGGCCGGCCTCACCGTGACGCCGATGGCGCGGCATACCTTCCTGGCCGGGCGGGCGCTGTGAGCGGGCTCCCGACGCTCGACCCGGAGATCGCCGACCTCGGCCTGGCCATCGGCCTGCTCAGTGCGGGCACCGATGGTGTCGAGCTCGACAGCACGTGGTTCGACGACCCCGGCGAGCGACTGACCGGCGTGCTGGCCGACGACGACCGCCGCACCGCGCTGGTCCGGTTCGCGGACGCCGTCATGGCCGAGGGCCAGCACGACGACAGCGGCGGCGTGAGCCGGATCCACCTGTTCAACCTGCGCACGCTCGCCGGCGACGACACCCTCCCGGACCTGACGGTCTCGGCCTCGCTCGACGCGCGGTCGCCCGACTACGTCGAGGTGGGCCTGGCCGTCACGTTCGCCACGACGGACCCCGCGACGAGCACCGACCTCACGGTGCCGCTCTACCGGGCGGCCAAGACCGGCAAGAGTGTGCCCGAGCCGTTCGCGCTGCTGGCCGGGGGCGTGATCCACCTCGCCTGCGACATCGTCGTGTCGACGGCGGTGCCGGCGACCGACGAGTTCGGCCTGGCCGGGGTCAGCGTCGGCCTCGACACCGCCCTGACCGAGGGGGCCCAGCCGTCGTTCCAGCTGGTGCTCAAGGGTCTGCACCTTCCCGGGGCCACGAGCAGCGAGGACCTGGCGATCGGGGGGCCCGGCCAGGACCTCGAGCAGACCCTGCTGTCGCTGGTCCTCGGCCTGGTCCGGCAGAGCGCCGACGCCCTGGCCGGGGCGGCCGGCGACGAGGCGCGCGCAGCCCTGGACCTGCTCGGTCTCGGCGACGCGGTGGGCATCCCGCCGCTGCCGGTCGCCGACCTGCTCGACCGCGGCGTCGACGAGCTGCGCGACTGGTTCACCGGCCTGGTCGGGGCCCCGGCCGCACGCGATGCGTGGATGGGCTCGCTCGCGGGGCTGCTCGGCGGCTCGGTCGACTCCGGGCCGACCGGCGACCTCGTGCGCATCCCGGTTCCCGGCAGCCCCGTGACGGTGGAGATCGGCTTCAGCGCCGCCACCGGCCCGAGCGGCCACCTGATCGTGACGCCCCGGCTCGGCATCACCCTCACCGCCGACGTCGCCGGCGCCGTCCGGTTGGGCGCCGAGGCGGTCGCTGACGTGCTCACGATCGACACGGCCACCGGCGCGCTCTCGGCGGTCCCCCACGTCGAGGTTGTCGCCACCGCGACGGGCGCCGGCGCCGGGGACGCGGCCGACCTGGTCCACACCGGCGACTTCGTCGTCGGGATGCTGCGGCTCGGCCTGGCGGTGGACCACGGGGCGGCGCAGGCCCTCGTCCAGCTGCGCGACGTCACGCTCGAGGGCCATCCGCACGCCGTCGTGGACCTCTCGACGCCCGACGCCGTCGTGGCGGCCGCAGGGCACCTCGCCGGCGACCTCATCGCGACCGCCCTCGACGGGCTGGGGGACGCCGGCGCCGACCTCAAGGCGCTGCTCGGCCTCGTCCCCACCGGGGGCATCACCGCCCTCGACGCCTCCCACCTGCTCACCGACCCGCTCGGCACGCTCGCCGACTGGTGGCACGACCTGGTGACCAACCACGCCGCCGACCTGCCGGCCGTCCTCGCCCACGTGCGTGACCTCGTCGCGGGCCCGAGCCAGGTCGCCGACGCCATCGCCGTCGCCGACCCAGCGGTCGGGCCGTGGTCGATCCCGGTCATCGACCACCTCACCCTCGACCTCGCCCTGGAGGACGGGCTGCTGGTCCTCGAGCCGGTCGTGTCCCTCGTCGTGGCCGACCTCGGCGCCGGCTGTACCACCGTCACGACCGAGCTGCGGATCCGCCTGCTCGCTCTCGACCTCGCGGGCCGGCACGCGACGTTCCCCGTCCATGCGGACCTCACCGCGAAGATGCGAGCGACGGGCGGGACCGAGGCCCGTCTGGTGCTCGGCCCGGTCGCCATCGCCGCCGACCACATCGGCGTCCATGCCGGGTGGAGCCCCGAGGCCGGGCTCGCGGTCGACCTCGCCGCGCCGAACCTGGGGATCGAGACCGACTCCGACCGCATACCGCTGGTCATCCCCACCCTCGACGCGGACGGCCACCTCGTCGTCCCCGACGACGCATGGCACTCGGTCGAGGCGCTGTTCGGCGTGCTGGCCGCGAACGCACCGCTGGGATGGTTCTCCGACCTGGTCGGCCTGACCGGCTGGACCGTCACCGGGGCCGTCCACGGGCCGAGCCTGTCCCTGCAGCAGCTGGCCACCGACCCGGGCCCCGCCCTGTCCGCCTGGCTCGGCGCGCTCGCCACCGACGCCGACCTTCTCGGCACGCTCACCTCGACCGTGGCGCATCTGGTCGGCGGCTCGCTCGACGGCCGAGCCGGCGGGTTCAGCGGCTCGGGGACACCGACCGACCCGTGGCTGGCCTCGCTGACCTCCGACGGGACCGGGCCGGCCCTGTCGGTCTGGCTGGCGCCGCACGGCCCGGTGCTCGCCGCCACCCTGGCCGGCCAGGCCCTGACCAGCTGGCGTCCAGGCACGCCCGGCCTGCCGCCGGACGGTCTCGCGCAGGCGCTGTTCGACGAGGCCCTCGCCGGCGAGGACGTCGCGGCGCTCGCGGCCGGCCGCGCCGACCTCGGCACGGGGCTGAGTGCCCTGACCGGACGCTGGGTGGGCACCGACGGGCTGGTGGCACCGCCGCCCGACCCCATCGACGCCCTCACGGTCGTGCGCCGCCCCGACCTCACCGCCGCCCAGCTGGCCGCCCTCGACCTGGAGCAGCTGGTGCCCGGCGGGCTGCCCGCCGGCTCGGTCGTCGTCCGCGTCGCCATCACGGCGGCCGACGCGCCGGCGTGGACCCCGGCCGCCGGCCGGCTCCTCGACCTCACCACCCCCGGGGTGACGCCCGCAGCGTTCACCGTCGAGTCGCCCGACAGCGGCGAGTGGGTCGTCGCGCTCGCGCCCCGCGCGGCTGCCACCCTGGGCGGAGTGGGGGACCCGACCGGTCTGGTCGGACAGTCGGGGCGGCTGCAGCAGGTCCTGACCCGGCTCGCCACCGCGGGACCGGTCGTCCTCGTCGCCCTCGGCGGCGCCGGCCATGCGGCGCGCCTGGCGGCCGACGCGGTGAGCGGCGTGACGCACCTGGTCACCCTGGGCACGCCGTGGAGCCCGGTGACGTTCGACTCCGCCCGCACGGGCGCGCCCGCTGACGCGCTGCGCCTGTTGCGGGCCGTGCTGCCCGCCCTCGACCTCGCCGAACCCGACGACGCCGACCTGGCCGTGGGCCGGCAGCTCGTCGACGGGTTCTTCGCGGCCGCACGAGGCGCCGACGCCGTGACCGAGCTCGAGGCCCCCCGCCCGACCCTCGCCGTCCGCGCCGGCCTCACCGCGGTCGGCGTCTTCGGCGTGCTCAGCGAGGCGGCGGTGGGGCGCGCCGTGACGGCGGTGTTCGCCGCCGGTCTGTCGACGCGGGCCCAGGTCCGGGTGGCGGCGGCCTCGGCCGAGCCGGAGTCCGCGCACGTCGCGGTCCGCGTGCCCTTCGACCTGCTGACGCCACCGGGCGGGCACGGGGTCACCGTCGCCGGCTCCCTCGCGCTCAGCCTCGGTGGGGTCGCGACCGAGGACCTGGCCGCCGGAGCACAGGCCGGGCTGGTGGCCGAGCTCACCATCGCCCACACCGACGGCTGGCTGGTGGGCGGCCCGGGCGTCGCCCCGCTCGGCGGCGCCCTGCCGCTCGAGCTGCGGCGGGTGAGTGCGCGGTTCGAGATCGGCCTGCACGGCGGCACGTCCTCCGCGCAGGTCCGGCTCCACGAAGGGTCGGCCCTCGGCGCCGACTTCGCCGAGCTGCTCGCCGCGCCGGCCGGTGCCGCGACGGGCGAGCTCGAGACCCAGCCGATCCTGCCCGAGGCGAGCGCGGTCCTGGCCGCGTTGACGGCCAAGCTCGCGGCCGAGGCCGGTGGCAGCCCCGCCCGGGCCGCGGCCGCCCTCCTCGCCGCGCTCGGCGTGACCCAAGCCGACGGCGGCCTCGTCCCGGACGCGCTGGTGCACCTGCTCCACGACCCGGGCGCACACCTGCGGACCCTGGTCGGGACGCCGCCCAGCCGGGCCGCCCTGCTCACCGCGCTGGCCGGGCTCGTGCCGGGCCTGACCTCCTCCGGCGACACCCTGCAGCTGGTCGCCGGACCGGTGAGCGCCGACGCCGACCTCGCGGCCGGCACCGTGGGCTTCACCGCTGCGGCCGGCGATGGGCTGCTCGCCTGGAGTGCTGGGGCGTCCTTCGACAGCGCCGGCCACCCGTCGTTCACGATCGGGCTCGGCGACGCCGCGACGGACCCGTTCGCCCTCTCGGTCGGCTCCGCGCCGCATCCGTATGCCGAGCTGGTGCGGCCCGGCGGACGCCCGCCGATCGGGCTCTTCCCGACCCTCGACGTCGACGGGCTGGCGCAGCTGGCGCTCGCCGCCATCCCGGCCGAGGCGGTCCGGGTGCTCCTCGAGGGGCTGCGCCGGATCGACGACCAGCTCGCCCTCGTCCTGGACGCCCTCGCCGACGCGCTGGGGATGCTGAAGGCCGCGGACGAACGCGGCATCCGGGCCATCGCCACGCCCATCGGGCTGTTCGAGCGACCCCGTCCCGCTGGTTCCGCCAGGCCGGCGTGCTCTCCCTCGTCGAGGGCGGGACGTTCGACGCCGCCAAGGTCATCGACCTGCTTCGAGAGCCTCAAGCCGTTCCTGGGCTTCGTCGGCAGCCCGCGCGGCGCAGTGGCCGATCGTCGACGGGGTCACCGTCACGGCCACCTCGGGATCGAGCGGCCCGACCCTGGCCCTGGCCGTCGACGCCACGGCCTGGCTGGCCGGGCTGGCCGGACGGGCCGAGTTCGCGGCCGGCGCGAGCGTCGGGCTGACCCTGCCGCCCGCCGGTGCACCGCAGCCCGTCTGTGGAGGTCTTCGTCGGCGTCCCGGACGGTGCCGGCGGCACGACGACCCCCGAGCATCGCCGGGCCGGTCACGTCACCGTCGACGCGGGTCAGCCTGCGGGTCTTCCTGCGCCCGGCCGCCGGCTCCGACATCGAGATCTACCCCAACACGGCCGGGCTCGGCGACGCTCTCGCCACCGGGGTCACCGAGGTGCTGCCGCTCGCGCTCAACCAAGTCGCGGCCCTGTCCGGCGACGAGGTCCGCACCGAGGTCGCCGGCCTCGTCGGATCGCGCCGGGCGCGGTCTGGCCCTCGCGCACGGGCTCGCCGGCGGTGTTCGACGGGACGCCGCTGAAGGCGCTGGCCGCCGACCCCGCCGGCATACTTGCGCGCGCACCTCGGCGCCCTGCTGGCCGAGGCCGGTGCGGCCCTGGACCCCGTCCTGGTCCGCCTGCTCGGGCTCGGCGCCGGCGAGCACGCGGCCCAGCTCGACGGCGCCGGGGTGCTCACCGTCACCGTGCGCGGTGCCGTCGTCGTCCATGCACCCGCTCGCCGCTCTCGGTGTCGGTGTCGGCGGCGTCACCGGGCTGCCGTTCGTCGACGCGGTCGAGGTGTCGGTCGACATCGACGGCACGGGCCTGGCGGGCTGGTCGGTCGGGGTGGGCCCGGCCGCCCTCGACCTGGACGGGCCGGTGGTCCGCCCGTTCGTCCGTGTCGGGTTCGTCGCGCGGCCGGCTGGCAGGTCGGCCTCGGTCTGGGCCTGGACGACCTGGCCCCCGACGCCACCGGACACCAGGAGCTGCACGGCACGGTGGCGGCAGGCGGGCGGTCTCGGCATCCTCGTCGCCACGCGCACCGGTCCGACCGCCGTCAGTGAGGACACCTCGCCGGGCGGTAGTCGCGGCCGCCGCGATCGACGCCGTGATCGACCTCGTCGGCGGCTGGATCCTCGACGTCCCGGACGTCGGCACGCTGCTCGGTCGAAGTGTCGGCTCCCACGGGAAGACGGTGAAGTTCGTCCTCGAGGGCTCCGTGCTCGCGACGGGCACGCCGGCCCGGCTGCTGCCGGGGGTGCTCACCGGGTGGCCGGGCAAGCTGCTGACGATGGCCGGCCAGCTCGCGGCCGCCGCGCCCTCGGTCACCGTCGGGCCGTTCGACATCGGCATCGCGAACACCGACGGCGTCCTCGGCGTCTCGCTCACGACGGCCGACCAGGCCGGGATCGACCTCAACCCCGACGGCGACATCAGCCTCCACCTCGAGGTCGACGCGTCCTGGATCGAGCCGCCCAGCGGGCCGCCGCCGTCCCCGGGCATCGTCCTGGACCTGCTGCGGGTCAACGGTGCCGACCTGGAGCCCGCTCCGGGCATCGCCGTGAACGGCGTCGGGCTGCGGCTGGGCAAGTCCACCGGCCCGCTCATCGACGCGGGCCTGCAGCTGACAGACGGTGGCCCTGCACGTGTTCGGCAGCGTCGTCCTGGGCAGCGACGGGCACCCGGATATCGCCGGTGGCGTCCAGATCGAGCTCGGCGGGCTCGCCGTGCCGTTGGGTGGCGGCGGGGGCGACAACGCCGTGGCGAAGGGCATCATGCACGACGCGGGGGCAGCGGCGCGCCGCCGCGGCCGGCCTTCAGCCCGGCCGTCGCGGTGCAGGACCACGGCACCGGCGTGGCCGTCTCGCTCCGGGCCGGCAGCGGTGACGGGCCGTGGTTCCTGCCGATCCAGCGGGCGTTCGGTCCGGTCTACCTGGAGCAGATCGGGCTCGGCGTGGCCTACAAGCAGGACCTCACGCCACGCCAGGTCGAGATGGTCAGCCTCTTCCTCGACGGGCAGGTCTCCCTGTTGGGGCTGACCGCCTCGGTCGACAAGCTGCGGCTCGGCTACCACGTCTCCCGTCCGCTGTTCTACCCGTCGTCCTGGGAGGTCGACGTCGCCGGGTTCGCGATCGCCGCGAACTTCGGCGCCCTGACGCTGGCCGGCGGGCTGGCGAAGTTCGACGCTCGACCCGCCGCTCGTCGGCGTCGAGTACCTCGGGATGCTGAAGATCGGCTACGCCAGCTACGGCATCGACCTCTTCGGCGGCTACGCGCACCCGACCGCGCCGCGGTGGGGCGGAGTTCGCGTCGTTCTTCGCGTTCGGCGTGCTGCACGCCCCGCTCGGCGGCGCCGCCGGCCTTCTTCGTGACCGGCATCGGCATCGGCTTCGGCATCAACCGCGAGCTGCACACGCCGACCATCGACGAGGTCAACAGCAACCCGTTCATGCTGGCGCTGCGGGCGAGCGGCACCGCCCCAGGACCCGATGAAGCAGCTGAAGGACCTGCGCGACAACATGCAAGCCGGCGCAGGGCGAGTACTGGATCGCCGCCGGGATCAGCTTCACCAGCTTCGTCCTGGTCACCGGCGAGGTCCTCGTCACGGTCCAGTTCGGCGACGGCCTCGAGGTCGCGGTCCTCGGCCTGGCCCGGGCGCAGCTGCCCGACGCGGCGTTCCCGCTGGTCTCGATCGAGCTCGCCCTGCTGGCGCGCTTCTCCACCAAGGAAGGCCTGCTGCTCGTCCAGGCGCAGCTGACCGAGAACTCCTGGCTGCTCGACAAGTCGGTGCGGCTCACCGGCGGCTTCGCGTTCGAGACCTGGTGGAAGGGGCCGAACGCCGGGCAGTTCGTCATCACGGTCGGCGGCTACCACCCGCGGTTCCACCACGACGGCTACCCGCTCGTGCCCCGGGTCGGGCTGACCTGGCAGCCGGCGGACTTCATCAGCATCACCGGCGGGGTCTACTTCGCGCTCTGCTCCGAGGCGATCATGGCGGGCGCCGGGATGCACGTCGCCGCCCACCTCGGCCCGGCCCACGCGACGCTCGACTTCGGCGGCGACGGCATCGTCTTCTTCGACCCCTTCTTCTTCGACATCGCCGTGTATGCCGAGGCGCGGGTGGGCATCACGATCTGGCTGCTGTTCGGCAGCGTCGACATCGACGTCTCGCTCGGGTTCGACGTCGACGTGTCCGGCCCGCCGATCCACGTCGAGGGCCACTTCTCGCGTGTGCGGCGTCGGCATCCCGTTCGAGTTCGGTCAGCGAGAGCAACCCGGCCGACCGTGCCCTGGGGTCGGACGCGTTCGCCCAGAAGTACCTGCGCGGCGACCAGGACGCCCAGATCATGCAGGCCGCCGTCATCAAGGGTGCCCTGACGGCCGGGAAGTCGAGCGACCCGGGCTCCGGCGGGGTGGCCAAGCCTCCGGATGGCACCGCCGCCCTGCCCTTCCGCGTCGTGCCGGAGTTCCAGATGAGCTTCGTGACGACCGTCCCGGCCCAGCGGCTCACCCTGGCCAGCCCGCGCCGGGTCACATGCGCAGTCGGTGTCGACGCCCGGGGCTCGCCGTGGCGCCCGATGTATGCCGCGTCGATGACGTCCGGCTGACCGTCACGGTGACCTCCGACGTCGCTCAGGCGTTCGACCTCGACGCCGTCAGACTCACCCTGCGCCCCGGGGCGGCGTTCCCCAAGGGCATCTGGGGCCCGGCGCAGAACCCGGACGCGAAGACGGTCCCGGCCGGCGACACGGTCAGCGGCTGCGACGGGTTCACCGTCGACACCCGGCTGCCCGGCGAGCATGTTCACCGGGGCCCCGGAGATCGACTACCACCAGGTCGAGCTGCCGCTCTGCGGGCCGCAAACCGCTGCCGTTCGTGACGAACCGCGCCAGACCGACGCTCGGGTGACGGCGGCCAAGGCCCTCAAGGACGCGGCCGAGGTGCTACTCGCCGGCGACCCCGACACCGACGAGCGCTTCGTCCGGGCCGCGCTGATGCTCGATGCAGCCGCCGCCGGACGGACGACCGTGGCGGCGCTGCGCGGCGAGCGCAACAGCGCGCCCTCCTTCGGCTCGCTCGCCGACGACCTGGTCGACAGCCCCGACGCCGTCTCGACACCCGTCGTGCCGGTGGTCGTCGACCGCACACCGGCACCCTCGCGCCGCTTACGGCCCGCTCGTGAAGTCCGTCCTCGGCGTACCGCTGTCCCTGACCCTGGACCGGCCGACCCTGACGACCGTCAAGGACCCGGGCCCGGCCGTCCCGCAGACCGTTCCCCGGTTGGCCGATCGCTCCAGGCACAGCTCGCCGGACGCCACCGTGTCCCTGCAGCTCGTGCCTCGGGCCGCCCAGCCGTCGGCCGCACGCTCGCGCCCGTCGGTGTCTCCCCGCTGACCCGCCTCGCCTCCGGAACCGTTGGCGCAGTGGCGAACTCGCGCCCATCGCCGGCGGCCGCGACCCGGCTGGGCGGCATGTCGGCCAGCCTCGTGGTCGGGGCCGGCGGCCACGGTGCCGGGCCCAAGTCGGGGCGCCGCGGTCGTCGGCCAAGGGCGTCACCCCGGGTGGCGCGGTCGTCCACGACGGCGAGCTGGCCATCGTGACCGATCGCGAACCGGCCGGCCGGGACCGCCCGGACACTCTCACCGTGACCGGCGGGGCCGACCCGGGTCCTGTCGATGGCAGCGGGCGGCGCGCGTCCTCGACGACCGGATCGTCGGGGTCGCCGGAGCACCGTCAGGAGAGCCTCGCCCTGCCCATGGAGACCGAGCGCGTCGCGGTGATCGGGCTCGGGACGCCAGGCGGCGGGTGGCGGGTCGGTGCCCGGATGGTATGCCGGACAGTCCCTCCCGCAGGTCGGCTGGGGCGCCGCGGTCGGCGGCGGCGTCATCGTCACCGCCCAGGGCAGCCGGGTCCGTCCCCACCGCGAGCGGGGCGACGGTGGCTGGGTGGCCGCCCGCGAGCTCGCGGCCGCGGCCGCTCGTCGTCACCACCTTCACCGACCCGGTCAACGTGGTCGCGGTGGTCGTCGACGACGCGGTCGGCGCCGACGCGGCCGCCGAGGTGTCCATCCGGCTGGCCGACGCCTCCCGACCGGTGGACGCCTCCGGCAACCCCGAGCCGCCGCAGGCCCTCGTCGACGGCGTGCGGACGATCCTGCTGTATGCCGTGGACACCGTGGGACCCAACCCGAGGGTCTTCGTCGAGGGTGCCTCGAGCGGCCAGCTCGCCGGGGTCCTCGGCTCGTCCGTCGGCCTCCCCGCGCTGGCCCACGCGCTGGCCCTGTCGGGCGTCGCCGCCGCCGTGCAGCAGCCACTGGTGGGCGGATCCGGTCAGCGGCAGGTGGCGATCGCGCTCGGCGACGACGCCCCGCCTCCGCCGCCGACCCCGGTGCCCTCCGGGCCGGTGACCGGCGTCGTGACGCCGGCCAAGAAGGCCGCCGCCAAGAAGGCCGCCGCCGAAGAAGGCCCCGGCGAAGAAGGCCCCGGCGAAGAAGGGACCGCGAAGAGCACACGAAGGCGGCAACCACGAAGGCGGCAACCACGAAGGCCCCGGCGATGAGGGCCACCACCGCTCCGGCCAGGAAGAGGAGCAGCCGATGACCACGCCAGGCTTCTTCGAGCTCTACTCGGCGGCCCGGCCGGCCCTGCCCGCCGGCGCGTACACCGCGGTCGGCGACCAGCAGCTGGTGGCCCAGACACCGCACGACGGCCCGCAGACCGTCCCCATCGACGACGCCGACTTCCACTTCGTCGTCGACGCCCCGCGCTACCAGATGCCGCCCGGCCAGATCCTGTCGACCTTCCCGCCGGCCGGCTCGCAGGGCGACTGGCGCGAGCGTCTGCCACAGATCGTCCTCAAGCGCCGCACGCTGCCGTGGGAGCGCAACCCCGACCCGGCGCACGACCCCGAGACCTCGCCCCCGTGGCTCGCCCTGGTCGTCCTCGCCGAGGGCGAAGGCACCCTGGTGTCCGACGTCGACCCGTCGCCAGTGCGTCTCGGCCGACGTCGACCTCGGCCCCGAGGCCGACGTCCCGCTCGGGAAGTACCTCGAGGTCAGTCGAAGGACATCGTCGAGAAGGTCTTCCCGTGCCGCGACGAGCTGGACCTGCTCTGCCACGTGCGCAAGGTCGACCTCAGCGACACCGAGCTGGCCCTCGGCGACGACGACGGCTACCTGGCGGTGGTCCTGTCCAGCCGGTTGCCGCAGCCGACGCCGCCGACGCAGGCCGGGCAGCCGGCGCTGCCGCTGAAGTACACGGCCTACCTGGTCAACCTCGAGAAGCAGCTCGACAAGCTGCTGCCCACCGAGCCGCGACCCGTCCTGTTCTTCAACGCCCTCGAGGTCGACGTCGCTGGTCGACGTCGAGCTGCTTGCCGTCGGCGCCCGAACGCGACGCTCGACCAGATCGCGATGCGGCTCGGTCCCGCCTCGGCCGTCGTTGACCTTGGGTCAGCCAGCGCTGGCGCGGCGCGGGACCGGCGCCACCGGTGTCGCACCGTTCCAGGCCTCGCGAGGCATCGAGGAGAAGGCCGGGGCGTGGCAGACCGGGCCGTCGGCGCACGGGGGTCTCGACCTCGAAGGACCTGGTCGCCGCCGGGGAGTACAAGGCGGGCTGTAGGCACCGGGTTCATCACCGCCGTGACGGCGAGGCTGCGCTTCCCCGTGCTGGTGTCCTGGGACTTCACCTGCACCGCGGACGGCGGCTTCGAGCGGCTGATGAACTCCCTCGACGTCGGACTGCTCGGCACGGTCGACGAGGCGGCCGCCGCCCGGGCTCGAGGTGGCCGCCACCGGGCACGTGGGTCTGGACCATCGCACCCGCCGCGGCGAGGCGACCCGGTCGTGGTACCGCGGCCCGCTGACCCCGCAGCCCACCGTGCGGACCGAGGCCGTCGACGGGGTCCTCGCCCTCGCCAACACCGGTGACCAGCTGCGCAAGCTCGTCCCGGACGGCCGCGAGGACATCTCGCTCGCCGCGCTGTTCGAGATCGGCCGGCTGCTCACCCTGAACAAGCCGACCCTGGTCGCGGAGCTGATGCAGTGGCGACGCGACCTGTTCGGTGCGGCCCGGGCCCGCGAGCTCGCCGAGCACGCTGGTCGGCTCGGTGCTCACCAAGGCATCGGTCTCGGGGCGGTCGGCGGGCGAGACGCGCTGGAGAACCTCGTCCGCGCATCGCGTGGTCGGGTCGTTCACGTCGATGCCGGCCGACGCCCTCGCGCGCCCGGCGCCACGGGTGACGGCGCCGCGGGTGCCGGCCGAGCTCGCCGACCTCGGCACCGCAGAGGTCCTCAACGGGCTCGGCGTCAGCGTCGCCGCGATGACCCGCGCGGCCAAGCTGGGCGGGGTGGACGGCCTCGGCGCCGTGCCGGTGGCGGTCGGGACGGCGCCGACCGGGCCGGCCGCGCAGGACGAGAGGGCCCGCGCGGCACTCTCCGGCGCACTCGGCCGCCGGGTCGACGACCTCGTGCAGAGCGCCCTCAAGGTGGCGGACGCACCACCGAAGGGCATGCGGCCCAAGCGGGGACGGCGCAAGGACACCCTCGACCGGCTGATCGCCGAGGCCGAGTCACGGGCGCGGGCCGGCGGCACGGACACCGGCCCCGGCGGACGGAAGGGCTGACATGGAGCTCAGGGCCACGACATACCTCACCTCGATGAAGGTCGCCCTCACCACCTTGCAGGCGACCCTCGCCCAGCTCCCGAAGAGCGGCGGCCTCGAGGACGGCATCCGCCCCGACGGCGTGGTACCCGCCGAGATCGTGCGCTTCCTCGCCCAGCTCCGGCTGCTGCAGGGCGTGCCGTTCAGCTACCTCGTCCCCGACGCCGAGCTGATCCCGGCCGAGACGATCCGGTTCTTCTACCTGGACCGCAACGCCACCGACGCGCTCGTCGAGGGTGCGCTCAGCGTCGGCACCGTCAACGCGGCCGACCGGGCCCAGCTCGCCCAGCTCTACGCGACCGTGCGCGACGAGGTCGACGCGGCCGAGCGCCTGGTGCGGATGAAGGACTCGGACGCGCCGGCCGTCGACGCGCAGGGTCGCCCGATCGGCGTCGGAGGCCAGATCTCGGGTTCCTGCTGCGCTCGCGCCTGGTGTCCGGCTGGCCCGGCCTGCACGTGCGGGCGTACGCCACCGACACCCACCCCGACGACCAGACGATGCCCGACATGGACACCAGCCCGGACCGGGTGCGCCTGCTGCGCATGGAGCGGCTCTCGCCCGGCGGTGCTCCTCGTGCTGTTCGACGGCGTTCCGGCCGTCGTGCACATCGAAGAGCCGCGGTCGGGCATCCAGTTCGGCGTCCGACTGGACCCGGGCGCCGACCCGACGAAACAGACGGCCGTCGTGACCGTCCGCGACGTCCTTGCACCCCAACAAGGGCCCGCTGAAGTCGGGCGGCAAGGACGTCACCGTGCCGGTGCCGTTCCGGTCCGGCTCGCCCGGGGTCATCAACATGAAGAAGCTCAACCAGGACCTCATCGCCGTCACGAAGGCCCACATGGGCCCGGACATCGACGCAGCCGAGTACGCCATGCAGATGCTGAGGTTCCCGTTGCGGCAGGTCTTCGGGGACACCTCGATCTCGCCGACGGCCGACGCGTTCGTCGCCACGATCAAGATCGACACCCTGACGGAGCGGTTCCGGCTCGCCGCCAGGGTTCTGGGGGCGTGACATGAGCCAGTTCGAGGCCAAGGACATCCGCGCCGCGTCGCTCACCCCGCGGTGGGCGGCGCTGAGCCAGCTCGGCCGGGTCGCGGCCGACCTCAACAACCACGACAAGTTCCTCATCCGCGAGCCGCGCCTGCTCGTGCCGATCGACGTCCAGGCCCTGGTGGTGCGCGCCGGGGCGAACGACACCGAGCCGATGGTCCGCCTGCCGTGGCGCCAGCCGGACGATGCCCCGCTGGACGTCCACGACCCCGGCACCCCCCGCGACCCGGGGGTCCACCTGCTCTGGTCGGCACCCGGCGCCCTCGGGCGGGGCACCTTCGTCGACGACCCGGAGGCCCCGGGCGACGCCCGCCGCCGGCGCCTCCAGCTGCCGCCCCTGCCCGACCGCTGGGTCGTGGTGCGCCTCGCCGTGCCGGGCGGGGCACGCGACCCGATGGTCACCGGGTGGGTGCTCGAAGCCGACTCCGGCACCGTCAGCGCGCTGACCGAGTGGCCGGCCGGCGTCGCGACACCGCTGGCCGATCCGGTCGCCGCCGACCAGCTCACCGTCCACACCGGCGGCGCGGCGTGGACCCAGGCCTACGACGGCGCGCTGGGGAGGTTCAGCCTCCACGACGACCTGTCCGACCTGGCCGGGACCCAGGTCGAGGGCGACGCCGTGTCCTACCTCGTCTGCGGCTGGTGGGCGGTCTCGGCGCACGACCCGCTCGACGGGGTCGGCACCGACACCGGCTACCGCAGCCGGCTGCAGGACCTCGGCTGGAACGACCCCGACCACCCGAGCCCCGACGCCGACCAGCGCGCGGCCTCCGACAAGCGCTACGAGGTGGCGAAGACGTTCGGCCTGGCCGCCACCCAGCGCTACACCCAGCCGTTGCTGCTCGACCCCGGCAAGGCCGCCGCGGCCGGCGTCCTCTCCGGTGAGGTCACGCCCGTCGCCCTGGGCGCCCGCCCGGCATACAGCGGCTTCCTCCGCGATGTCGTGGCCGCGGCGACCCTGCCACCTGCCCCGACGCGAACGACGTTGCTGCACGGACGGATCCACGGGGTGCCCGTCCGGGGGGCCCCGACGCCCGACAGCCGCCCGGCCGGCGAGAGCCTGCGGGTCGTCCTCGGCACCTCCACCCCCGACGTGGCAGCGACGCTGTCGGTCGCCGGGACCGGCATGGGCGAGGCCGACCAGGACGCCCGGCGCGACGCCGAGCGGCTGCTGGCGGCGTTCGCCTCCGGGGACCTCGTCCGCATAGGGCAGAGCGACGCGTGGTCGGACATCGCGGAGTACGAGCACGCCCACGGCTTCGTCTCGATCGCGGGCGGGACCGAGGGCGTCGACCGGTTCGTCGACAAGCCGGCACCCACCGCCGACCCCGGCGCCGGGCAGCGCCGCGCGTCATCGGCCAAGGCCGCGCCGAAGGCCCCGGCGACCCCGCGGGCCACCGTCTTGTGGAGCGCGGTCGAACGTCCCCGGCTGAACGCGACCCTGGACCTCGCCGTCTCCCGCCGGTACTCGCAGTTCGACGGGCCTCTCAACACCGTGCCGCCCCCGGGGCCGGCCGTCGTCCGCGAGGTTCCTCGCCCGGCCCCGGCATACCACCAGCCGGCGGCCGCCGTGCTCGGCGTGGCCGGCGGCGGCCGGGTGCTCAGCGCCGTCGAGCGGGAGGAGGCCGATGCCAAGCTCATGTGCCGGCTCTCGGACCAGACCTCCCGCGGGCACACCGGCATCCTCGCCAGCGCCGAGCTGCTCACGACGCTGGGCACGGCCGCCGTCCCGGACGAGGTCCTCGACCTGGCCCGGGAGTGCCTGGCGGAGGACCCCTTCCTCAGCACCTGGCGGGCGACCCGGGCCAAGGCCAACGGCGTCGACGGCGATCTGGCCTTCGCCCGGTTCCGCGCGGAGTCTGCCGTCTCGCACGCCTACTACACCGCGGACAACGCCCGGTTCGGTGGCCTCGTCGGCACCGACGTCTCCTCGACCGCCACCCGGCAGAAGGCGACCGAAGCGCTGCTGCGCAGCTCGGTGTCGGACGGGGTCTGGGCCCACCCCGAGGGCGTGACCATCTGGGGCCAGCCGTGGCGGCCGCTGTTCTGCGACTGGGAGGTCACCCTCGAGGTCGGCCCGGACAGCGGCTGGGACCTCGTCGGCACCGACCTGGAGTATGCCGGGGATGCACCGTTGCCGGGGCCGGACTCCGTTGTCTTCCAGGGACGTTCGCCGCTGGCGGCGGGTGCTGCACAGACCGTCGCCGCCGGGATCGACCGCTGGCTGACCGAGGAGCGGCAGCGGGACATCGGCGGCCACGGCCTCGCCGACCCGGCGACCGAGACGGCCCTCGCCGCCCTGCGCGACTCGCTGGCCCGGCTCGACCTGCTGTCCGTGGCGCTCGACGGGGTCCGCGAACGGCTGCTCGGCCTCAGCTACGACCGGGGGCTGCTGCACAAGGACTCCGACGTCGCCGACGACGGGACGCGCCGGGCCCTGGTCGACGCCCTGCCGCGTCTCCTGGCGGCCGGCCTGGTGACCCTGACCGTCGCCCGGCTCGTCGACGCGTTCGGCCGGTGCGTCGACCTGCCGCTGGAGGCGCTGCTCGTCCCCCAGCGCGTCGCCCACGGCGAGGACCGGGCGATGCTCTACCGCCCTCGTCTGAGCGCCCCGACGCGGTGGCGGTACTCCCTCGTCGACGCCACCTCCACCGCCGCCGACGCGCCGCTGGCGTCCATCGACCAGGCGGACCCCACCCGCCAGGTCAACCCGGTCGCCGGCTTCCTCCTCCCCGACCACATGGACGAGTCCCTCGAGGTGTTCGCGGTGGACGGGCGGCCGCTGGGCGAGCTGTCGCACGACGCGTTCTCCGACGCCGTGACGTGGGAGATCGCCCCGGGCCGCACCGACGTCGCACCGGCCGCCGGCCCGACCGACGACCCCGATCCCACGCACCGGCGGATCGGCTGGCTCGCGGCCGGCCTGGTGGCCTCCGACGCCACGGCCCGCCAGGGGACGCCGAACCGCCCGGAGACCGAGTCCGCGCTCTCGGCGATGCTCCGGGCGATCGACACGACCCTCTGGTCGGTGGACCCCTTCGGTTCCCTGGGCACCGAGCACATTGCGGGCCTGGTCGGACGGCCGATCGCCGTCGTCAACGCCCGGCTCTCGCTCGACGTCCAGTCCGACGTCGACACCCGGGTCTACGCCGACGCCGACGGTGCCGGCGCCCTCGAGCCGGGCCGGCAGGCGGCATACGACGCGCTGGCGGAGCAGATCTTCGAGGTGCGGCTGGGGGAGGTGACCCGTTCCGACGACGGCCTCCTCGGCTACTTCGTGGACGACGACTACTCCGTCTTCCACCTCGTCGACCGGGTGATCGCCGACGAGGCGCTGCCCAGTGGCCGGTGCCGCGGCCTGCTCGACCCCGACAACCCCGACCCGCTGGCGCCCGACCCGATCGACCCGGCCCACCCCTACATCGACGCCACCGGGGTCATCCGGGTGCGCCCCGGGCAGACCGTGCGGCTGACGCTGCTCATGCACCCCGGCGGGAAGGCGCACCTGACGAGCGGCATCCTGCCCCGGACCAGCCAGGCGCTGGCTCGCGACTGGGTGCAGCCGGGGCTGGCGACGCTGGCACCGTCGCTGCGCAGCGGGCCGCTGCTGATCGACGCCGACAAGGTGCGCCTGCCGAAGGTCGCGTCCTTCCCCGCCGAGCAGCTCTTCACCCACCGGGACACCCCGAACACCTGGAAGGACGACCCGATCCTGGCCGCCACCCAGGCCGCGCTCCTGCCGGACACCCAGCCCGAGGTGCAGGAGGGCTGGGTGCGCATCGACCCCAACCCCCAGCCGTCGGACGGCGCCACCTCGGGCGGGGCCCAGGCGGCCGGCGGAACGACGGCGGGAGGGTAGGGAGGCGACATGGCACGCTACGACTGGCCGTCCCCGCCGCGTGGTGAGGACCGTCCCCTGGCCCGGGCCGACCACCTGGCCCGGATGCGACCCGGCAGCGACCCGGCGTCGGTCCCACCGCTGCCCACGTCGGCCCGCAGCCGCAGCCACCGCGCCGTCCCGCACACCATGCCGACCGGCGTCCAGGACCTGTGGTTCCCCATCGGCCCCACGGCCATGTCCAACGGCCAGGCCGGCGGGAACCCCAACGTCGCGGGCCGTGTCATCGACGTCCAGGTCGAGCCGGTCAAGGGCCAACGGCTGTATGCCGCTGCGGCCGGCGGCGGGGTGTGGTTCTCCGCCACCGGCGGGCGCTCATGGACGCCGTTGGACGACTTCCAGCTCAGCGACCTCAGTGACGTGCACACCATCTCGAGTGCGTTGTCCTGCGGGGCGATCGGCGTCGACTGGGGCAACGCCGACGACGGCAGCGGCGACGTCGTGTGGGTCGGCACCGGCGAGCCGCGCCTGGCGGCGGGGGGCCTCACCCCGGCTGTGCCGGCGGGTGGCCTCCCCGGCGGTGGCCTGCCGGGCGGCAACCTGCTGGGGGTGGGCCTGCTGCGTCGCGACCCGGCGGTCAGCAGCGGGGCGTGGACCGTGGTCAAGGGCGACACCTTCGCCGCCGACCACGACACGCTGCGCGGGGCGGGATTCTTCCGGATCGCCGCGGACCCCACCGTCAAGGGCCAGTTCGTCGCCGGCACCACCAACGGTCTGTACGTCCTGCCGCGCGCCGGCAGCTGGACCAAGGTGGCGAGCTGGGCGTTGCACTGGGACACCCAGCCGCTGGACGTCGTGCTGACCCAGCCGTCCGCGGGACACCTGCGCGTCTGGGTCGCCTCGGCGAGCGCCCTCAGCGTGGCCGAGGTGAGCGGCGCGGACGCCAACCCGCTCGACCCCACCAAGCTGGTGTTCACGACCGTGGGGCTGCCCGACGTCGCCAAGAACCCGTTGCCCACCACGAAGACGCTCAACGCCGGAGGCACCAGGATCGCCCTGGCCGCCGCGGGGACGAGCGTCTATGTGCTCGGCCGCCAGGTCATCCCGCACGGCAGCAAGCGGACCACGCCGGCCGCTGCGCTGTGGGTGGTGGACGCCACCGCCGCCGTCGCCGGCCTCGCCGGGACGAAGCAGACCGGGGTGCCCGAGGACGTGTTCATGTCCACCGGCGACCAGTCCGACTACGACATGGCGGTCGCCGCCGACCCGAGCGTGGCGGGGCGCGTCTTCATCGGGGGAGCGACGGTGTCCACCCGCAGCGGGTACAACGCCTCGCTGTACCGCTGCGACACCTCCGGGGGGGCGGCCAACCCGACCCTCATCGGGGAGGGCGTGCACGCCGACGTCCACGTCGTGCGCGTATGGCCGGCACCGCCGGTCGCGGCCGCCAAGCACACGGTCTGGGTCGGCTGCGACGGCGGCCTCTTCCGCTCCGACGCCGATGGCGACGTGGGCTCGTTCGTCAACCAGAACGACGGGCTGGCGGTCCTCGAGCCGGGGTTCGTGGCGTGCCACCCGACCAACCCGGGGATCGTCGTCGCCGGGTTCCAGGACAACGGGACGGCACGGCGCATCAGCGACAGCGTGTGGCGGCAGGAGTTCGCCGCCGACGGTGGGGGAGTGGTCTTCGACCCGGCCGGCACCGGGCGCTACTTCCGGCAGTACAACGGCGCCACCTGGAACAGCAGCGACGGCGGCAATGTCGCCCCCGTCTACCGCCGCCAGCCCCGCGCCAGGGGCACCCTGAAGACATCGGAGACGATCGAGGGGGAGGCGTCCCTGTTCTACTCCGGGACGTCGTCGGTGACGCACGGCGGGGACACGCATCTGGCTCTCGGCACCGACCGGGTGTGGTACTCGCGGGACTGGGGCCGCTCGTGGGTCACTCTTCCGTCGGCCAAGGACCCGCGCGCCGCGGACAACCCGAACCTGGCCCAGGACGTGCTCGACGCCACGACGAACCCGTCATACAGCGACACGGTCGGCTCGACCGACTGCTGCTCCACCACCTACACCGGCAAGGGCGCGAGCGGTCCGGGCATCATCACCGTCAAGCTCAGTGCTGCGCCCGACGACGCGAGCGGCAACCTCGTCCTCCGGGCGATCGCCATGCACTCGAGCGACATCGTGTGGATGGTCGGGACTCGGGCCAAGGTCGCGACGGGAGCGTTCAGCTGGACGCCGATCGCGACGACGCCGCGCCAGAAGGTGCGGGTGCCCCGGGCGGGGAGCGAGACCAACACCCTCAAGGCCGGCGGTCCGTTGAAGTTCCTCCCCACGCCCGACATCGTGAGCGACCTGTGCGTCCACGACCCCGCGCGCGGCACGCTCGGGTCGTGCTACGTCACCACCCTCGGTTACCCGCTGGTCAGCGGGCCGGACACGATGGCCCGGGACACGTTGTGGTGGTTCGACGGCACGGACACCTGGGTGCAGACCGGCCTGCGCAACCTCCACCCCAACGGCAGCTGGCCGACAGCCGCCGACCGGGTCACCTCGCCCGCGCTGGGCGTCCTGGTGAACCCCGCCGACACGAGCACGGTGTATGTGGCGACGAGCGTCGGGGTGGTGCGTGGGACCCTCGCCATCGGGGGGACCGCCGCGGCGCCCACCTACCTGTGGACCTGGAGCCGCTTCATGAACGGCCTGCCGACGGCTCCGGTGCAGGACCTCTCCCTGTTCTCCAGAGGCGGGCTCACCTTGCTGCGCGCGGCGACCCAGGCCCGGGGGGTGTGGGAGATCGACCTGGCCGGCGGCGTGGTGTCGCCGCGGACCTACCTCCGACTGTTCGCCACCGACACCCGGCGGGTCCTGCCGACGCCCACCGGCGGCGACGTGCTGGCCGGCGACGTGGCCAACCCGACGCACTGGGACGACAGCCCGGACGTCGTGGTCGACGCGACCGGGACCGCGTGGGCGGCCCCGCCGACCGAGGCCCAGCTGGCGGCGCTGCCGGCCGCCGGAGCGGCAACCGACCGCGCCCAGGTCTCCACCACTGCTCGGCACGTCCAGGTCCACGTCCTGGTCCACCACCGGTGGAGCGCCGTCCTGCCCAAGGGGAAGGTCAAGGTGGCACTGCTGCGCCACGACCTGCCCGCGCACGGCATCGTCCCGATCGGCCAGCTGTGGCCGCAGCTCGTCGCCGTCGCCGCGCCGGCGGCGGCGGTGCCGGCGGCCCTGAAGGACGGTTGGGAACCCGCTGCCACCTCGCTCTGGCTGAACCCGCAGGACGACGTCGACACCCGGGTGCCGCGGACGGTGACGTTCGACGTGGACCTCTCGTCCGACCCCACCGGCGCCGCGATCGTGTTCCTCGCGGTCGTCATGAGCGAGCCGGACCAGATCAGCGCGGCCGACCTGTCCATGGGTGGCGGGACGGCGCAGGCCGGGTTCGAGCTGGTCACCACCTCGCCCCACGCCGCCGCCCGGTCCGTGCAGCTGACCTGACCCGGCGGGGTCGGTCGGTCCTGGTCAGTCGTGGGGCACGGGGTCGGCGGTCACGAGGAAGGTGCCGTTGCCCTCGTAGCCGGTGACGGTGACGGTGCGGCCCGCCAGCCTCGCGAGGTCCCGGTCGGGCCCGAACGCGGCGGCTCCCGCGCGGCGGAGCAACCAGGTGCGATCCTCGGTGGTGAGGACCACGCTGACCTGTTCGCTCTTGGACCCGCGCCCGACCCGGCGGACGCTGACCCGGCCTGTCTGCCTCGACTGGCTCATCGGCGCAGCACCACCCGGACGTCCGGCCGGCCACCAGCGTCCTCCCGGACGACGACGAGCGACGCGGCCTCGCGGGAGGTCGGCGGCAGGAAGGCCACCTGGGCGCGGGGCGCGCTGCCCCGCGGCAACGGACCGTCGGCGCGCTCTGCGTCAAACGTCCGGATGTGCGTCTCGGCGGGCAAGGTTCTCCCGAGGAGGGTTCCGAGGCTGCGGTGGGTCATCCGGGCTCGCGGGCGGGAGGTGGGGGAGCAGGACACCGTCGTGCGGTGCAGCGCCTCCCCGATCGCGGCCAAGGTGTGCCGGCGGGTGCCGATCGACGCCGAGGCGGTCGGCGGGGCGATGAGGGGCCGACGAGCGCCGAACTTCGGGGCTGCCGTCATCCCGCCGGCGGAGCCTCCCGCCGTGCCCGAGGCCGCGACGAACGGCACGGCGGAGGGGTCACCGAGCAGGGCGAACTGAGCCAGCGTCTTGACGTCCGTCGGGTCGAGGAACGCCTGCGACTGGATGAACCGCTGTCGGGCGACGAGTACCGACCGCCCGATCGAGGCACCGCCGAGGACCTGCTCGACGAACAGCCGGCAGATGACGTCGGCATACTCGTTGGTGCTCGCCGGGCCGTAGGCCACGGTCGACGACCCGAACACGCCAGCCGCCCCGCCGAGCAGGTAGCTCAACGCGACGCTCGCCTGACCACCGGCAGCGGACGGAGGCCAATGCGCTGTGCCGTAACAACATTCGGCGGCTACGACCTGTCCCGGCACCACCCGTGGGGTGACGTCGGCGGCGGCGACGGCGACCGGGAGGTTCCAGTTGTTCGGCGCCGCCTGCCCATACCAGCTGGGGTCGAACTCGGCGCCGTGGCAGTTGACGAAGTGCACGCGCGGCGCGACATCGGCCGTCGTCCAGGCGGGCCCCTCCGGCGGTGATGTCCGGACGGCGCCGGACACGTCGGGCAGCCCGGCGACCGACATCGTCGTCGACCCCTTCCAGACCCGGGCGCTCACCGCGAACACCGGCTCGGGCGAAGCACGCGTGGCGGAGCTGTCGGTGGCCGCGTGGCGCAGCTGGACGAGGAGCGCCTCGGGGTCGCTGTCACCGGTCAGGTCGGCGAGGCGCCCGACGACCCGGGTCGGCCCGCGATAGCTCGACGCGACCAGCGAGTAGGGGGCGTCGCACGCGTAGGGCAGGTCGCTGGGGACGACCGGGTCGGGGTCGTGGTTCGGGTCGCCGGTCCACAGCGGGTTCGCGAGGTCGACCAGCGGCACCAGCTCCGGTCCGCCGAGGAGCATGAGGTAGGCCGGGTTCCGGGCCGCGAAGATGCGGTCGACGATGGCCTTGACCGGCTCTGCGCCGGCCGCCGCGCTGACGGGCGTGGCACCGACCTTGCGGCAGTCGGCGGCCGAGTCGAGGGCGAAGAACCGGGTGGTGATCCCGCGGGCCGCGTCTGCCTTCGCCAGAGCGGTCACGGCGGCCCGGATCCGGCGCCAGCCGCTCGCGCCGTACTTCTCCTTGGCGGCGGTGCGGTTGGTCAGCACCACCTTGAGGACGTCGGGGGCCGGCATCCGGTCAGGTTCTCGCGACGACGGTCCGCCGCCACTCGAGCCGGGCCAGTGCCGCGAACGCGAGGGTGACCACGAGAAGACCGGCCACGATCAGCCACTCGACCGTGCCGTCATGGTGGTCGGGGTCGACCCCGAGGGCCTCGAGCCAGTCGTGCCAGAACATCGTGACGACGATGACGGCCGCCGAGACCGAGGCCAGGATCGCCTCGACCCAGAAGCGGGTCCGGAGCTCGATCGGTGCTGACGACATCGCTCACCTCGATCCACGGCGCAGACGTGATGTGGCAAGCCTGCGCGCGCTTGCCCGTCAGGTCAATCAGCCAGCGGTCCTGAGCTCACCGGCGAGGACGGTGGGCCCTGAGGGTGCGAGGGGAGATGCGGACACTCGTCGGTGTCGCCGTTCGCCTGCGTTGCGGCTCGGCCCGTGGAGACACTCGAGGACGACCTGCTCGTCCAGCTCGACCGGTGGGGCCGAGCGCAGGGCGCTCAACAGCGACGGTCGAAGGGTCTCGGGCATCGGCCCTCATGCCTGGACGCGGTGCTTGGAGCCGGCCTCGTAGTTGCGGTTGGTCAGCTGTGAGTGGAGGTAGTCGTCGGCGAGGAGCTTGGGGATCTGGTGGCGGTGCTGCGGTGAGGGGTCGAACCGCAGCACCCGCTGACCGCCGACCTCGGTGATGGGGATGTCGTAGTCCGGGTTGGTGTCGATGAACTCGACGAGCCTCTCGGTGGTCAGGTTGACGGCATAGGCGGGGTCGGCCTCGATGAGGCGCGCGATGGAGGCCATCTTGGCCCTCAGCGTCGGGTCGTCCATCACCGCGGCCTCGAGGCCGGCCAGGCCGTCGATGGAGACGTGCGTGGTCACGCTCACGAGAGTGTCCTTCGCCAGCCGGCGTGCCTTGTCGTCCGCGTTGAGCTTGGTCTGGATCAGGGTGACCGTGGTGAAGTAGGCGTAGCCGGCGCAGGTGAGGACGTCGAAGCGGGGCTCGTAGTAGAGCACCTCGTCCTCGATCGGCTGGTAGACCCCGTCGCGGGGGATGAGCTGGACCCACTTCGCGCGGCGGGTCGCGATCCCCGGGCCCTTGACCCGGTAGGCGACGATCTGGTGCTCGCCGACCCCAACGGCATGGACCATGGCGGCCGGCGACTCGCCGCCGGCGTCGTCCGGGAGGTCGCCGCCGCGGATGGTCGCGTCGACCGCCTCGAGGTCAGGGATCGCGGAGAGGGCCTCGACCAGGACCTGGGAGGAGCTGGTCTGGTACGACGGGTCGTAGGGGATGAACTGCTTGCGGGTCAGGGCTTCGGCGCTCGTCGAGACGTCGCTGACGACCTGGGCAGCCATGGTCGCGACCAGGTCGAACCGCGACGCCCGTGCGGTCGCGATGTCGCCTCCGCGCAGGACGACGTTGTCGAGGGCGGCCGATGCCACTGCCATGGCGTCGGTCAGCGCGGCGCGGGCCGGTTCCGCGGTCACCCGTCTCCCCCGATCTGGATGGCGACGTGATCCCCGAGGTAGCGGCATGCGAGCTCCCCGACCTGGGGGATGTGCCGTTCTCGGGTCAGCAGCATTGTCACCGTGCCATTGGTCGCTGTCACCTCGTAGAGACGAAAGCCGAGGATCGCCAACGTCGGGTTGAGGTGGTACAAACCCGAGCGCACGTAGATCAGGGCCAGGAACACCACCAGGGCACTGGTCCCGACCAGGGTGGGGACGCTGCTCCTCCCGAAGACCGCGACCACGGCGGGCACGACATAGCTCGACGCGAACGCCAGGACCCGCTCGTCGGCTCGGCGCACCGACGTCGTCACGAGTGTCCGGCTCTGGAGGTGGCTGACCTGGCGCAGGACAAGCCGGAGGAGCAGGAGCGCGAGCCCACACACGACCAGGATCGCCACGCCCGCCCGACCGAGCCCGGGAAGCCGCAGCACCGCCAGCAGCGCCACCATCGGCGCGAAGGCCGACGCCAGAAGACCGAACCCCACCGCCTTGCTCATGCTGCCGACAATAGGGCTGAGGGGAGACACCGAGCATCCGTCCGGCGACCGGGTGGGGACGAGGCGGCGTCGATCATGACGGTCGGGAGCCGGCTCTGGCGTAGGGGAGGGCGTGTGCGCCGGTCGAGGCGAGAATCTGCAGGAGACCTTCACGGTGTCCACGCACGGGCTGCATCAGGACCTTCGTACGCTCGAGGTCGGGACCGGTGCTCGCCGGCAGCGGGCGGGCCTCGACCCGTCGGGCCCCGGTGCCCGGGAGGCAGGTCGCTCGTCAAGGACTCCCATCGTGGAGAAGGGAAACATGGTGGCGAAGCGCCGACTGGCCCGCCGTCTCAGGCTGGGCGCGGTGGTGCTGGCGCTCGTCGGCGTCACCGGGGGCGCGTACGCCGGACTCGTCGCCCGGCGCAGCTACGTCGACGTCGACCTGCCGCACCCAGCGGGCAGCTACCCGGTCGGGCGGGTCGGGGACACCGCCACCGACGCCGGCCGGGGCGGTCGGAAGCTGTCGATCTGGACGTGGTACCCGGCCGCCGCGGGAACCGGCACGCCCGCGACATACGCACCTGGCCGGTGGGCTGGGCTCGCCATCGGGCTGCCGATCGGGGAGACCAGGCTCGGGCGGATCCACGACATCGCGTACGAGCAGGCAGCCCCCGCCTCGGGCAGGTTCCCGCTCGTCGTCCTTCTCCCTGGGCTCGGGTTCGCCGCCCCCCAGTACGCGGTCCTCGCCGAGGACCTGGCCAGCCGCGGCTATGTCGTCGTCGGGGTCACCCCGACCGGCAGTGCGAACCTCACCGTGCTCGACGGCCGAGCGGTCGGACCCACCACCGACGGCAACCCTTCGGACCTCGCCGGCAGCCAGACGGCCCACGACCGGACCATCGCCGGGCCCCTCCTGGACAGGTGGGTCGGGGACGCCCGGTTCGCCGCGGACACCGCCGCCACGCTGACCGAGTCCTCGGCGCTGGCGGGACATGTGGACCGGGGCCGGCTCGCCTACGTCGGCCACTCCTTCGGAGGAACCACGGCTCTCCAGGCCTGCCACGAGGACCGGCGGTGCACGGCAGCCGTCAACCTCGACGGTGCGCTCTACGGGGCCGTGGCCACCGACGGTCTGGACGTCCCCTCGCTGCTCATGGCCCACGACGGTTCCTGCATCACCGGTGACTGCGTCCCGACCAGCGCCGCGGACCGGGCCGACGCCGCCGCCGCCGCGACGTTCGCCTCCGCATCGACCGGGGCGGTTCGGCGAGCAACCGTGCCGCGCACGGGCCATCTCAACTTCACCGACGACGGGATCTACTACTGGGCCTGGCCGCTCCACACGCTGCTCGGGCTCGGCGACGCAGACGGGAGGCGGGCCCTGGAGCAGAGCGGGGCACTGATCGCCGCCACCCTGCACGATGCCGGGATGTAGCTGCCGCTCCCGCGGTGTCGGCCGAGGGCCTGGCTCCCCTGCGCCCGGACCAGGAGCTCACGAGCCCCGGTTGCCGAGCCCACGAAGCCGGGTCGGTCAGCGCCCACAGCAGCGCGCGGGTGTCCCGGTCGTACCTCACGCGCGGCTAGGTTGAGTCATGACAACTCCCAGCCGTGCCTCGGTTGTCCCGCCTCCGCGCCGTGGCTGAGGGGGCCGAGGGCCGGCTCGCCCCAGCCGGACCCCGTCCGCTGGCGCACCTGACGCCCGACGCCGGCTGGGCCAACGACCCGTTGGGCCTGACCTGGCACGACGGGCGGTACCACCTCTTCACCCAGTACGTTCCCGACCGCACCGAGTGGGCGCCGACCTGCCACTGGGCGCACGCAGTGAGCGAGGACCTGATCACCTGGGCGGCGCGGCCGGTGGCGCTGGCCCCGGGCGACGGCGACGGCGGAGTGTGGTCCGGCAGCGTCGTCGACCCGGGTCGGGGGACCGACGATGAGCCCGGAGCCCAGCTCTTCTACACCTCCGTCGACCTCGAGGACGTCACCATCGGACGCGTCCGGGTCGCCTCCCCCGCCGACGGGGCCTGGGACTCGTGGGTCAAGGGCCCCGTCGTCGCCGAGCTCCCTGCCGGCGTCGACGCCGTCGCGTTCCGCGACCCCTATGTCTTCCACGACGGTGCGACCTGGCGGATGGTCCTCGGCGGCGGGCTCCGCGACGGAACCGCCGTTGCCTGGTCCTGGGTCTCCGGGGACCGCCGGGACTGGGCCTTCGACGGCGAGCTGGCCAGCCGTTCGTCCGGCGAGCATGACCCGGTGTGGACCGGCGAGGCGTGGGAGTGCCCGGTCCTCTTCCCACTCCGGACCCGCTGGGTCCTCGTCTTCTCCGTGTGGGAGCCCGCGGTGCTGCACTGGGTGGGGTATGCCGTCGGCGACCTCGTCGACGGGCGCTTCGTCGCGACGACCTGGGGCCGGCTCGGCTACGGACCCTGCTACTACGCCTCGTCGACCTTCGTCGATGCCGCAGGCCGTCGCGGACTGGTCCACTGGCTGCGCGGGGTGGTCGACCCTGGTGGCCGGTGGGCCGGTGCGGCCAGCATCCCCCAGGTCCTCCACCTCGACGGCGACAGGCTGGTCGCGCGACCACACCCCAATGCCACCACTGGTCCCGTGGTCGGCACCGTCGGCGCCGGGGAGCGGCTCGAGCTGCCGCAGGCGTGCTGGGTGGAGTGGGTCAGCGGCAGTGGTGCCGAACGGGACCACCTGCTCCCCACGTTGGAGGCTGTCGGCGGCGACGGCGAGCTCGTCGCGCGGCTGCAGCATCGCGGCGAGGAGATCGTCGTCACGACCCCCGACGTGTCGGCCGTGGTGCCCACGGGACCATCGACCTGGGTCGGGCTGCTCGTCGACGCCCTGGTGTTGGAGGTGTTCACCGACGGCGGTGCCCTCGCGGTCCCACTGGCTCCGTCGACGACGGCTCTCGCCCTGGTGAACGGCGACGGGCGAGCCGTAGTCCGCGACGTCCGGGGCCACCCCTCGGCAGACCGGTCGTGAGCCGACAGCGGCCGTCGCAGGTGACCAGCACCATGCAGGCCGCCCTCGTGCCCGGGTCGTGGCGCCGGGCGCAGCGCTCCCCGCTGGGCTGACGCTGCTGGTCCGCCTGCTCGCTGCCGGGTCGACCCCGTCAGCTCGTGGGTCGGTCGGACGCGGTCGGTGTGTCGTCCGGCTCCTGCCCGAGCCGGAGGTATGCCGCTCGCAGGACGTCGACGAGGTCGGTGCCCCGGACGGTCACGTCGACCTGGGGAACCTGGCCGAGCAGGGTGTCGCTCGGTGCCGGGGCGACCGGCATACCGGCCCCCAGCTCCGACTGGGGTGCGAAGAAGGAGTCGAGGCAGTCGGCCAGCGGCACGACCGGCTCGGTCTGCGCGTCCCGGTCGGCCCGGTGGGTGCCGGCCCGCAGCGCGGCCAGGGTCTCGAGCAGGTCGGTCCGGTCCCGCCCGCGCCAGGCGAGGATGCCGAAGGGGTCCTCGTCGAAGGACTCGGCCAGCAGGTAGAACACGGCGGCCAGGTGCTTGCAGGGGACCGACCAGTCCGGGCAGGTGCAGTCGAGGGACAGCTCGTCCGCGCTGCTCGGGAACAGGGACAGCCCGACGGCGGCGAAGACCGCCTCGATGTCGTCGGGCATCTCGCCGGCGAGCAGCCGGGCGATGTACCAGGCGTCGCCGGCCAGCGCCTCGGTGACCTCGGCCCACGCGGTCTTGTCGAACGGGGTGACGCCGATCCGCACCCGGTAGGGGCGGGCTCGGGTGCCCTGGACCTGGGCCGTCACCGCACCGGGTCCCACGGCGAGGTCGATGACCTGGCCCTTGCGCGCGTAGGTGCGTCCGCGTTGCAGCCGGGCGCCCACGCCGAGCGACTCCAGCACCTCGATGAAGCGTTCGGACCACCACGACTGGGCGATCGCTCCGCGTTTGCTGCGGGCCCGGATGCCGTCCGGGACAGGGCGGGGTCGGGCCGGCGGCGGGAACCAGCTACTCATCGACGGCGTCCTGCGAGAGGGTGAACAGGTCGCGCAGGGCTCCGGTGGACAGCTCGGTCAGCCAACGCTCGCCGTCCGTCACGACGGCGTCGGCGAGCGCCCTCTTGTCCTCGATCATCTCGTCGATCTTCTCCTCCAGGGTGCCCACGCAGATGAACTTGCGGACCTGGACGTTGCGTCTCTGCCCGATCCGGAAGGCGCGGTCGGTGGCCTGGTTCTCCACCGCCGGGTTCCACCACCGGTCGAGGTGGATGACGTGGTTGGCGGCCGTGAGGTTGAGACCGGTGCCGCCGGCCTTGAGCGAGAGCAGGAACAGCGGCGGGCCGTCGTCGGACTGGAACCGGTCCACCATCTCGTCGCGCCGCTTCTTCGGTGTCCCGCCGTGCAGATAGAGGACCTCGGTGTCGAAACGGGCGGACAGGTGGGGCAGGAGGAGCTCGGCGAAGTCGGTGTACTGGGTGAACAGCAGCGCCTTGTCGCCCTCGGCGAGGATCTCCTCGACGATCTCCTCCAGGCGGGTCACCTTGCCCGAGCGTCGGCCCACGGGGGAGTGGTCGTGGAGCAGCTGCGCCGGGTGGTTGCAGACCTGCTTGAGCTTGGTCATCGTCGCGAGGACGTTGCCCCGGCGCTCGATGCCGGTGCTCGTCTCGATCCGCCGCATCATCTCGTCGACCACCGACTGGTAGAGCGAGGCCTGCTCGGTGGTGAGTCGGTAGTGCTGCTTGATCTCGATCTTCTCCGGGAGGTCGTCGATGATCGACGGGTCGGTCTTGACCCGGCGCAGCAGGTAGGGGCGGGTGACGGTCCGCAGCCGCTGCGCGGGCTCGGTCTGGCCATGACGCTCCACCGGGACGGCATACCGGGTGCGGAAGAGCTCGGCCGAGCCGAGGATGCCGGGGTTGAGGAAGTCCATGATCGACCACAGCTCCGAGAGCCGGTTCTCCATCGGGGTGCCGGTCAGCGCCACCCGGTGTCCGGCCTGCAGCCGGCGCACGGCGCGGGCCGAGCGGGACAGGCTGTTCTTGACCGCCTGCGCCTCGTCGAGCACGACCCGTTCCCAGGGGTATGCCGCGAGCTCGTCGATGTCACGGGTCGCCGTGTGGTAGGTGGTCACGACGATGTCGGCGGTCTCGAGGTGGTCCTCCAGGTCCGCTCCGTGTCGGCGGCCCGGCCCGTGGTGCGCGTAGGTCCGCAGGCGTGGCGCGAACCGGGCGGCCTCGCGCTGCCAGTTGCCGACGAGGGACATCGGGCACAGCAGCAGGGTGGCCCGGGCGTCGGGACGCTCCCTGCGGTGGTGTGCCTCGAGCGCGAGCAGCTGGATCGTCTTGCCCAGGCCCATGTCGTCGGCGAGGCAGGCGCCGAGCCCGAGGTCGGACAGGAACGCCAGCCAGGACAGGCCGCGATGCTGGTAGGGGCGCAGGTCGGCCTCGAACCCCGGGGGAGTGGCCAGCCGTTGCAGCACCTGCTCGGCCGACCCGGCGAGCAGGTGCCCGAGCGCCCCGTCGGCGTGGATCGAGGTGACCGGCAGCGGGGTGTCGAGGTCGTCGGGGTGGCTGGCGGCCAGGGCGATGACCTCGGCTGCCGTCGTGGGCCGCGCGGGCTGACGGTCGAGGAACTCCAGGCCCCGGCGCAGATGCTCGGGGTCGACGGCCACCCACTGCCCGCGCAGCCGCACCAGCGGGGCCTTGGTCGCCGCGAGCGCGGCCAGCTCCTCCTCGGTCAGCACGTCGTCCTCGATCGCGAGCCGCCATCGGAAGTCGACCAGCGACTCCCGGCTGAACAGGCCCCCGGTGACGGCCCTGTCCTTCGGTGTGGAGGCGGAGCCACGCAGGCCGAGGCGGCGCCGATCCGCCCACCAGGACGGGAGCAGCACCCCGAACCCGGCCTGGTCGAGGACGGCGGCCCGGGCGGTCAGGAAGTCGTAGGTGCCGACGGTGTCGAGGTCCAGAGCAGCCGGCCGGGCGCTGCGCAGCGCGCCCACGATGGCCGGGTAGATCGTGCTGGCCCGGCCGAGCTCGGCCAGGAGCAGCTCGTCGGGGCGGTCCATCCATCGGCCCAGCCCGTCGCCGCCGGCCCATACCTGCTCGGCCGGCACGAGCAGGCTGGGGTCATCGACGGACTGCAGCCAGAACTCGAGCCGCCAGCCCGGCGGTTCGTCGGCGGGTTCGGGCTCGGTGAGGCGGAAGGTCAGCCGTGCCGGTCCGGTCGGGCCGACCCCGAACGCCGTCCACGGCTCGAGTGCGTGGACGAGGCCGGCCACCTCCTCGGCGCCGGCCTCGAACCGGGCGTCGGCGCTGGTGAGCGACGCGAGCCAGGCCTCGGCGGCCGGCATACGTCTCGGTGGGCGGCCCCGTCGCCGCGGGAGGAGGACGGTGCCGGCGAGCCGGTCGCGCACCACCGCATCGGTCAGTGCGGCGACCATCTGGGTGACCAGGTCGCCAGGGCTCTGCCCGGAGGTGTCGTGGGGTCCGGCCGCCTCGGCGCGACATGCCGGTGGCATCGCGGCGGACAGCGCGTGCGTGGCCACGATGTCGGGGCCCTGGAGGACTGGCCTCCAGCGGCCCGTGGGTGGGGCGTCGTCGGTGCCGGGCTCGATGCCGGGCAGCACCCGGCCGCGCTCGGCGAGGTCACGGGCGACGGTGGCAACCTCGGCCAGGTAGTGCATCGAGGCGCCGTAGCGTGCCTCGACGAGGCGCAGGTCGAGGACGGCCAGCGCCGAATGCGGGTCGACGCAGAGCACCGGCACGGTCCAGGGAAGGAGCAGTGTGTCGTGCCCGGTCTCGCGCCGAGGCTGCAGGCGGACCAGCTCCGGGGAGTCCAGCGGCGACCGGCGCGCGGACGGCAGCAGCAGGGTCGTCAGGCCGGCCGTGCCCGGGGCCACCTCCGCCAGCAGGTCGGCCAGGTCCTCGGCGGCCGCGGCGAACGGATGCGGCCGGGCGCTGCGCACCGCCTGGCTCGGGCTGGTGACCACCGGCTCGGAGTCCTCCGCCCACAGGCACAGCCCCCGGGCGGCGGACCAGAAGCCGTGCACCGCCAGCATTCGTGCCCTCTTCTCGCGGTCGTCCTCGCGCGGTCATCTCGACCCTATCCGGTGCGGGCGACCGCCCCGGGGCTCCGCCGACCGGCCGTCTCGGTCGATCGAGGGAGCGGGACCTGAGGGTCGCGGGCACCGCTCGCTGGGCGGAGCGGGAAGACGGGACGTCCGCGGGCGGTTGGCACGGGGGACACCCGACTACGGAAGGCTCCCCCGACCATGCCCAGCCCCGCACCCCGTCCGACCGGCCCCCGTGAGGTCCGCCTCGTCTCCCGCCCGGTCGGCTGGCCGACGCACGAGAACGTCGAGCTGGCCGAGAGCGAGGTCCCCGAGCTCGCTGACGGCCAGATCCGGGTGCGCAACATCGTCATGTCCGTCGACCCGTACATGCGCGGACGGATGAGCGCCGCCAGGTCGTATGCCGCCCCCTACGCCCTCGGGGAGGCGATGCACGGTGGTGCGGTGGGCGTCGTCGAGGAGTCGCGCGCCGACGGCTTCGCTCCGGGTGACCACGTCCTGCACGGCCTCGGCTGGCGCGAGGTCGCCGTGCTCGAGGGCTCCGCCGCCCGCGTCGTCGACGTGACCGCCGCGCCCGCCTCGGCCTATCTCGGCGTGCTCGGGATGACCGGGCTCACGGCATACGCCGGCCTCACCCGGATCGCGGCCCTGAGGGAGGGCGACGTCGTCTTCGTCTCCGGGGCTGCGGGGGCGGTCGGCGGCGCCGTCGGCCAGGTCGCCAAGGCACTGGGCGCCGCCCGCGTCATCGGCAGCGCCGGGTCGGCCGAGAAGGTGCGCCACGTCGTGGAGGACCTCGGCTTCGACGCGGCGTTCAGCTACAAGGACGGGCCCGTCTCCGCCCAGCTGCGCGAGGCCGCGCCGGACGGCATCGATGTCTACTTCGACAATGTCGGCGGCGAGCACCTCGAGGCCGCGATCGGGTCGCTGCGGCTCCGGGGCCGCGTCGCCGTCTGCGGGATGATCTCGGTCTACAACGACACCGAGCCCACGCCCGGACCGCGCAACCTCTCGCGCCTCATCCAGACCCGGGGCCGCATCGAGGGCTTCCTCGTCGGCGACCACGACGACCTGGCCGGCGAGTATGCCGCCAAGGCCGCCGGCTGGCTCGCGGACGGCACGCTGTCGCTGCGGGAGACCTCGGTCGACGGGATCGAGAATGCCGTCGACGCCTTCCTCGGGGTCCTGCGTGGCGAGAACACCGGCAAGATGGTCGTCCGCCTCTGAGACCGCGGTTGCTGCCGGAGCGGGACCCCCGATCGCACCGTCCCTGGTCCCGACGGTGAGGCCGTCGTCACGCGGTGGGCCGCGCTGGCTGCCTGCGGTCTACCGTGGCGGTGTTGGAACGAGGACCCCGAAGGAAGGGGAGCGCTCATGGGGCGTCGCTGGTTCTGGGAGGCCGTCCAGGTCGGTCTCATCGGGGCGATGTTCGCGGTCGCGGCGATCCGGTGGGGGTCCGTTCCCGACCGCATTCCGGTGCACTGGAACGCCGCGGGCCGGGTGGACGGCTACGGCGGGAGGTTCGAGGGCCTGCTCCTCATGCCGTTGATCGCGCTCGCGCTGTATCTGCTGCTGCTCCTCATCCCGCGGATCGACCCCGCCCGGCGCAACTACGCGGCGTTCGCGGGCACCTACCTGCTGCTGCGGGTGAGCCTGGTCATCTATCTGGCCTTCCTCGCGCTGGTCACCCAGCTCGCGATCGGTCGCGAGGAGTCCGTGCCGGTGGGGAATCTCATCTTCGGTGCGGTGGGGGTGTTGTTCATCGTGCTCGGTGGCGCGATGGGCAGGCTCAAGCCCAACTGGTTCGCCGGCATCCGCACGCCGTGGACGTTGAGCAGCACGCGCTCGTGGGAGGCGACCCACCGGCTCGGCGGCCGGCTGTTCATGGGCGCCGGTGTGCTCACGGTGGTCGCCGCGGTCGTCGGTGGCGCCGCGGCGGTCATCACGATGGTGGCGGCCATGATCGTGGTCGTCGTGGTGCTGACTGTGTACTCCTACCGGGTCTGGCGGGACGACCCGGACAAGGTCAGCCTGGCGTCGGGCACTGGTCGCGGACGCGGAGGCGTGTGACGGGGGCGAAAGGGGGGTCGACCCGACCGGCATACTCCGGCTGCGGGCCGGCTAGCGACGCCCGCCGGCGTGGCCGTGGTCCCCGGACAGGTCCTGGCTGACGTAGGTCGGGATCACGGACAGGACCACCCGGCGCCTTCGCCACCTCGCCGTCGGCCCGCTGTCCTAGGGGAGCTCCTCGTCCTGGCACACGGCGACCTTGCCGCACCTGCCGGAGGCCATCAGCGCGTAGGCGTCGGCGGCCCGGTCCAGCGCGAAGCGGTGAGTGATGATGTCGGCCGGGTGCAGGTTCCAGCGGACGAGCCGCTCGACGAGCTCCTCCATGAGCCAGGTCGAGGTGACCCACGACCCGTAGAGGGTCTTCTGGTCGTGGATCAGGTCCGGTGAGGGGGTGAGCTCGACCGTCCCGCCCTCGCCGAGGAAGACGATCCGGCCCCAGGGGCGCGTGGCGCGGACCGCGGTGGCGCGCGCGGCGTGGTGCGCCGAGCAGTCCACGGCGCGCTCGACGCCGTGGCCACCGGTGAGCGCCTTCACCTCCGCGACGTTGTCCCGGCCCGACTCGAGCACGGTGTCGCACAGTCCGAGGTCGAGGGCGATCGTCAGCCGCTCGGGCACGACGTCGATGCCGATGACCTGGTTCGCGCCGAGCGCGCGGCAGAGCGCCGCGGCGGCCAGGCCTACCGGGCCCAGGCCGGTGATGAGCACAGCATGGTTGCCGTCGATGCCGATCTTCTGCAGGCCCTCGTAGGCGGTGCCGAACCCGCAGGCGACCTGCGCGCCATCGGCATACGTGAGCTCGTCGGGCAGCGCGATGAGGTCCTTCTCCTCGGCGAGCATGTACTCGGCCATGCCGCCGTCGCGCTGCCAGCCGTAGGCGCGGCGGTATGTCTCGCTGGTGCAGGAGATCATGTAGCCGCGACGGCAGTCATGGCATACCCCGCAGCCGGAGATGTGATAGACGATGACGCGGTCCCCGGTCGTGAACCGACGGCAGCCCGGGCCGACGCCGACGATCTGCCCGCAGGGCTCGTGGCCCGCGATCACCCCCTGATAGCCCTCGGGCCCGCTGCCGAGATGCTCGCGGTAGATGGCGCGAATATCGGAGCCGCAGATGGTCGAGGCCTTGATCCGCAGCAGGACCTCGCCATGGCCCGGGGTGGGCACCGGTACGGTCCGCATCTCGACGGTCGAGTTGCCGGGCAGGTATGCCGCGGTCATGGTTCCTGGCACGTCGCACATCCTCCGTTGCCGCCTCCGGCGTCGATGGTGGTCCTCGGGGTCAGCCCGATCGTCGGGCGTGGGACTACGGCGGGGTGATCTCCCCGTTGGTGCCCCAGAGCCCTCCCATGACCCGCTCGAGGGAGGCGCCCACCTCCGCCTCGTTGCCATGGACCGAGCTCTCGGTGGGGGGCCGTTGCCGGATCGGTCGCCAGGGTCTTGTGCAGATCCGATGGGCCCATGGGGTCTCCCCGCCGGTGAAGGGGTTGGTCAGGACAGCCGAGGTCACGCTACGCCTCCTGCGCTGGGCCCGGGCCCTGTGGATCCACATCCGTCGTAGGTTGGGAGGCATGGTCGACATGCGCTACGTGCCCCTGGGGAACAGCGGCCTGATGGTGTCCGTCGTCGGGGTGGGCTGCAACGCGTTCGGTGCGCGGATCGGTCAGGACACCGTGCAGGCGATCGTCGACGAGGCGATCGAGCGTGGGGTCACGTTGTTCGACACGGCGGACGCGTATGCCGACGGTGCGAGCGAGGAGGCGCTGGGCCGGGCCCTGGGGTCGCGTCGGGATGACGTCGTGGTGGCCACGAAGTTCGGGATGGGTCCGGGGGCCACCGAGCAGGGTGGCGCGCACGGCGGGCGGCGGTATGTGCGGCGGGCGGTCGAGGCGAGCCTGCGGCGGTTGGGCACGGACCACATCGACCTGTACCAGCTGCACCGGCCGGACCCGGTCACCCCGGTCGAGGAGACGCTGGGCGTGCTCTCGGAGCTGGTCGCCGAGGGGAAGGTGCGCTACCTCGGGTCCTCGAACCTGGCGGCGTGGCAGGTGGTGGACGCGGACTGGGTGGCCCGGTCGGGCGGGTTGCAGCGGTTCGTGTCGGCGCAGAACGAGTACTCGCTGTACAACCGTGCTGCGGAGGCGGAGCTGGTTCCGGCGTGCTCGTCGTTGGGGGTGGGGATCCTGCCGTACTTCCCGCTCGCCTATGGGCTGCTGACCGGGAAGTACCGACGGGGTGAGGCGGCGCCGTCGGGGAGCCGGCTGGCGTTGACGGCGCAGGCGTCGCGGCTGGCCGGAGCGGACTGGGATCGCGTCGAGGCGTTGGAGGCGTATGCCGCGCAGCGCTCGGTCTCGCTGCTGACGCTGGCGATCGGCGGGCTGGCGGCGCAGCCCGGGGTGGCGAGTGTCATCGCTGGGGCGTCGCGGCCGGAGCAGATCGCCGCCAACGTCGAGGCCGGTTCGTGGGAGCCGACCGCGGACGATCTCGCCGGGCTGGACGCGCTGAAGCAGGGCCCGGCGTTCTCGTACACCACCTTTGCCTGAGCCGGGGCTACCCGGGGCAGCCGGGTGCGCGAACCCACAACCCAAGCAAGGTTCCAGGCGAAGGGCGTAGTCGCCTCAACGGGGCTTCCGACCTGGATGAGGACATGACGTGCGCCGTCGTTCTCGAGGGGTGCTTCGAACGTCGTCGCGGGTGTTCGGCCACGTACCGCGGCGCGGTCGGTCGAGCCGTTCGGCGCGATCCCTGAGGACCTACGACCAGGTGGGCCTACGGCCCGGTGGGCCTACGACCAGGTGGTGGCGACGGTCGGGGACATGGTCGCGGCGTCGGGAACGATCGCCGTGGTGAGCAACCTGGCCAGGGCGGGATCCAGCGCTGGCGAGCGCACGACCCGGCCTCCCCCACAGTCGCGAGCAGGGTACGGACCCGGTCCGCGGCCACCGGGTCGACCCGGACCCGGCTCGTCTTGTCCAAGCCCCGAGCGGTGTCGACGTGGTCCAGCACGAAACGCGCACCGACCTTCGTGTAGACGGCCGTGCCGACGTAGTGCCGCTCGTATAGGAAGTCGGTGAGCACCTGCAGCTCGAACCTGGTGTCGAACGGCAGCCGTGCCGTGGGCGGGGCGCTGCTCTGCAGCGCCGCCAAGGTCCGCAGCACCGCCCGACGCATCGCCGCACCGAAGTGTCCCGGGGTGTTGATCGCCAGGTCGACGACCACGCCCGGCAGCGATGCTCGACGAACCTCTGGCCGGTGGCCCCCTGGGGCTCAAACCCACAACCTACGGTCGAGACGGGGCCGGCGTTGGCACCTCAACGCGGGCACCCGCGCGCAGTATGGTGTCGGCGTGGACGACTGGCGAACCGTGACGATTGGGAAGCTGCGCTCGCTGATCCTGACGGCCGAGCCCGACATCGTCGAGGAGGCCAAGTGGCGCAAGGCGTCCAACCCCGACGGTGTCCCGACCTTCTCCTGCGCCGGGCTCGTCTGCACCCTCGAGACGTACAACGACAAGGTGAAGCTCACGTTCGCCCACGGCGCCTCTCTGGCCGACGCGTCTGGTCTGTTCAATGCGAGCCTTGATGCCGGCACGCGGCGTGCCATCGATGTTCACAAGGGCGAGGTGTTGGATGAGAGCGCCTTCGTCGAACTGGTCCGAGAGGCGGCCGCCCTCAACCGGTCGTGAGCCGGCCGACCGACCTCGGGCACCTCGAGGCGCGCGTCTCGTGGCGGGTACGGCGCCATCGCCACGGACCTGGGCGTCCCCACATCGTCCCTCGCCGAGCGTCCTACACCCGGAGATCTGGCCAGGGAGTCCTTGGAGACCGCTTCCCCGGCCGGCTCGTTCACGCTGTCGAGGCAGCGGATGCGCCGCTGGTGACCACGTTGGGGGACGAGACGCTCCAGGTGCTCAGGCGAATCCCCGCCCTGACCGCCGAGCCACCGGCCGACACGATGGCGGACCTCCACGCGGGGCGCTACGGCGCTCGCAGGCACCTCACCGTCAACGGTCGGCGGGTGGAGTTGCTGCCCCTGGTGCACCCGGGAGTGCTCAAGGAACGGCGAAGCAGGTTCCCCTGGACTCGGCGAAACGACCGGATCCGGATGGAACTGGCTCCACACCAGGTGGGCCAGGCCTCGAGCGGGGCCATCAGCCCACGTCATGACGTGGCGATGGGACGGTGAGCGAGGCTGGGCCCTGTCATCGGGTTGGCCCGAACCACCGCCGGACAGCCACCGGCGTTAGGTTGTGAGGATGCCGGTAGGGCCCGTCTTCGACTTTCCCGCGTTCTTCGCCGCGGTCGACGCCGAGCGCGGCCGGCGCGGCCTGGGCTGGTACGACGTCGCCGACGAGCTGTGGGAGCAGTCCGAGCAGCTCAACGCCGACCGGGACGACCACCCCCTGTGCGGCGGAGCAGTAGGACGCATGGGCGAGCGGGGAGCGACCTCGTGCCAGTACGCCCTGTTCATGCTCCGATGGCTCGCCCGCCCTCCCGAGGACTTCCTCGCCGGCCCGCCCCACCACGTCGGTGACACCGCGCTGCCCGAGGCCGGACCGGACCGCCGGCTCCGCTGGGACCTGGCAGAGCTGCACCGGGTGCTCGATCAAGAGCGCCGCGCGCGTGAGCTCACCTGGGCCCAGCTCGCGCAGGAGCTGGGGTGTACCCCCAGCAGGCTCACGAACCTGCGCGCGGCCCGGATGGCCGACCTCGAGCTCACCATGCGGGTCACCCAGTGGCTCCGGCGGCCCGCTGCAGAGTTCATCCACCCGACCGTGTCGTGACCGCGCACGCCACCCGGCGTACTACGCGGGCCTATCTCGTGCTCGAGTCGATGGGCGAACCCAGCGGCGGCGGCAGCCAGGTCGCGGACTGAGGGACGGAGCGACTCATCGAACCACCCTCCTCGGCCTCCCGCATGCGCCCAGACGCCGGAGCGAGCCTCGCGTCGAGCTCGACGCGGACCTGCGGCGGCAGCCCGACTGCGGGCCGGGAGGCCTGGCCGAAGGTGGCTTGCGTCACCCCGTGCGCGGGCGACGACCGGAGCGGGCGCAGCTAGCCTGAGGATGTGGCCAGCAAGAAGAAGTGGAGCGATCTCACCAACACCCAGAAGGCCGCCGTCCTCGTCGGCGGGAGCGTCGAGCTGTCGCTGACGGCGGCCGCCCTGGTCGACCTGGTCCGGCGGCCCCGTGAGCAGGTTCGAGGCCCGAAGGCGCTGTGGTTGCTCGGCTGCCTCATCCAGCCAGTCGGGCCCGTCGCCTACCTTGCCTGCGGGCGGGCGAAGCCCTGAGGTCACGTGCTGAGGGGCCGGATCTGCGGTGGCGTAGCGTGGTCCGTCGCCGGCGACCCGCCCTGTCGGTGGCTCCGGTCGAGCCCGGGACCCGGCCCGGGCGGCGGCCGACGGTCACGACGCGCGCACCGGCGCCGGCGCGCGGGTCGGCGTGACGTCCTGCGCGCCGGTCGCTTGGACCACCTCCATGTCGGCATGACGCCGATCGTGCAGCGGCGGGCGCGCGGCTCCCGGACGACCTGAGCGTGCTGCCGGGCCACTTCACCGTCATGACCGAGGCGGCCGAGCGGAGCGGTTGGCATGGAGGGGCAGAGCCCCAGCATCCTGACCGCGCGTCGTCGCGCGTTAGCCGGCCTTCCGAGCCAGTCGGATGACGGGGAGCTCGCGGTCGGTCTTCTCCTGGTACCTGCCGAACTGCGGTGAGGCCGCGACGATGCTGTTCCACGCCTTCTCACGCTCGGCACCGTGCAGCTGCTCGGCGGTGACGGCCACCGTCCCCTCCGGGATCTGGACGGACACCTGGTCGGGGTTGGCAGCGAGGTTGTAGTACCACGCCGGGTTCTTCGGCGCGCCCGCTGCGGCGGCGACGACCAGCCAACTACCGTCCTCGCCAGGGAACCAGCCGAGTGGGATCCTTCGCTCCTCACCGGTCTTCGCGCCGACGGTGACGAGCACCAAGGCGTCGAACCCCATGCCGGGAGCCTTGCCCCTGCGGGCGACCCGCCGAGCCACCAGCGCGTTGGTCCACCTCATGAACGCACCCGTTGGCTGGCGTGCACCCCGGGAGCCGTTCGTCGTGTCGAAGCTCATCGCTGTTCCGTCCTGCCGTGGATACCGGACCGGCAGCTCGCAGCTGCCGGCCTCGGGACCAGTGTCGCCCCTGGTCCGCCTCATCAGCGAAGCAGCGCAGTGGAGACGCGGCGGCGACTCCTCCGGCGAGTCATCAGGATCGTCCATCGCCGCGCGGCTATCGCATGGGTGGTCCTCGTGGTCCTGCCGCTGAGAGGTCTGCTACTCGCCCGACCGGTCGATGTCCACGGTCAGGGTGAGCGGTCGGTGCCAGAAGAACATGAGGAAGGTCTCCACCCTCGCGGGCCGCGACCTGGCGGGGCGACGATCCGCCGCCCGAATGGCTTCTCGAGCGGCTCCGGGCGCACGGACCTCGACGCGCCGCGCGCCGTGGCCCTCGCCGGGCCGCCTACGCCTGCCCGGCTCGACCCAGCCTCGGACCTCGTCGGGCCGATCGACCGCGGCTGGAACGTCCAGGTCAGCCGCGAGGTGGTGGCCGGCTGTGAATCCCACCGTTGGTTGGCGCGCCCGGACCACTTGAGTGTCCACGCGTGTGCCCGACTTGATGAGCGGCCGACTGTGGCACGTCGAAAGGGGTGCCGAACAGCGGTGAGAGTGGGCCCCGTGGGGCTCGAACCCACAACCTACGGAAACCTCTCAAAGCGGTAGGGATTCGCCCTCAGATGGCCTCTGGCCTGCGCAAATAGCACTGGACACCAGTGATGGCTTGCCTGGACGCGACCCGATGTGTGCCCACATGAGTGCCCGGGGCGCCATGCGAGAACCAGCTCAGACGTCTCGGTGGAGCGCTCGACGTGGATCAGGCCCGGCCATTCTCCCAGCCGGCCTAGATGCCGCCCTTGCGCGGCGCGACACCCGTGACCTCGTGGCTGGGGAAGCGGTCGCGGGACGCCGCGAGCTTGTCGCGAGCGGCAGACAGGAGGTCGATGTCGAGGACGTTCGCCAGCCCGAGCAGGTAGATCAGGACATCGCTCATCTCCTCGGCGGCACGCTGCCGGGGTTGCCCCTCCCGGAAACGGGCCCCGGCCTCGTCGGCCGGGATCCACTGGAAGAGCTCGGCCAGCTCGCCGACCTCCCCGACCAGGGCGAGGATGAGCGACTTCGGGTCGTGGAACTGGGCCCAGTCGCGTTCGTCGCGGAACTCCCTCAGCTCGCGCTGGAGGTCCTCGAGTCGGTAGGCCGATTCCTGGTCACTCACGGGACACGATGCTAGGTCCTCCGGGTGACGGTGCTCGCCCTCTCGTAGAGTCGGTGACGTTAGAGCGGATCGACGAGCTTCCCAAGCGGACATGCTCCCCCCGCACGCCATGTCGTGCTGCCCGGGAGCCCACCCTTGTCGTCGCTGCTTCGCCACTCCGCGGCGGGCTTCTCGGCGCTCGAGGCGCACTTGGCGGACAGGTTGGCCGAGCAGATGGCGATCACGGCGGGCCACCGGCCGTCCCCGGGGGAGCGACGGTCCTGGGAGCGCAGCCTCCCAGCGCTCGCCGCCGACCTCAACGACGCCGGTCTCGGTGGCGTCGAGATGCTCATCGAGTACCAGCTGCCGCTGACGAGCAAGCGGGCCGACGTCGTGCTCGCCGGCACGTCCGCGCGGACCGGGCGTGCGGCATACCTCGTCGTCGAGCTGAAGCAGTGGACCGAGGCCGAACGGTTCGAGGACAGCGAGGTCCTGGTGTCGGTGCCCGGCTACGGCCGGCCGGTGACGCATCCGCTGGACCAGGTTCGCGGGTACTGCGAGTACCTCCAGGACTTCGCCGCCGTCCTCGCCGACACCCCGGACTCGGTGGCGGGCGTCGCGTACCTGCACAACGCCACCGACTTCAATGTCGCCGACCTCCTCGCCCGGCCCCAGGACAGTCTCGGGCGGATGTTCACCGGGCAGCGCCGCGGCGAGTTCCGCGACTTCCTCCGGTCGTTCTTCACACCAGAGAGCGGCGCGTATGCCGCGGACCTGCTGCTGGGCAGCAAGATCGCCCCCTCCAAGCAGCTCATGGCGCTCGCAGCCGAGGAGGTCCAGCGACGGGAGATGTTCGTCCTGCTGGACGAGCAGCGGGACGCCTTCGAGTATGTGCAGCACGCGGTGGCCAGCGCCCGCCGGCAGAACACGAAGACGGCGGTGGTCGTCTCCGGCGGTCCAGGGTCGGGCAAGAGCGTCATTGCGCTGTCGCTGATGGGGGAGCTGGCTCGTGAGGGACGGACCGTGGTGCACGCGACGGGGTCGCAGTCCTTCACCCAGACGCTGCGCAAGGTCGCGGCGAAGGGGTCGCCGCGGGTGCGGAAGGCGTTCCAGTACTTCAACTCCTTCATGGCATCCGAGCCGAACGAGCTCGACGTGCTCATCCTCGATGAGGCGCACCGGATCCGGGAGACCTCGGTCAACCGGTTCACCAAGGCGTCGATGCGGACCGGGCGTCCGCAGATCGACGAGCTGCTGGCGGCGGCGCGGACGCCGGTGTTCCTGCTCGACCAGTTCCAGGTGGTGCGGCCCGGCGAGCTCGGGACGGTTGCGGACATCACCGCGGCCGCGGCCGCGCACGGCATTGACGTCATGCACGTGAGACTGGATGACCAGTTCCGCTGCGGCGGGTCGCTGGCCTATGTGCGGTGGGTCGAGCGGCTGCTCGGCCTGGCTCCGGGCGGGCCGATCCCGTGGGCAGGGCGACGACGGCTTCACCGTCTCGGTGATGGACTCCCCGCGCGAGCTCGAGGTCTGGCTCGCGGCCCGGTTGGCCGACGGCTACGGCGCCCGGATGTCGGCCGGCTACTGCTGGCCGTGGAGCGACCCGCGCCCGGACGGTTCGCTCGTGCCGGACGTCGCGATCGGCGACTGGTCCCGGCCGTGGAACCTCAAGGGCGACCGGTCCGTCGGCGGGGCGCCGCCGTCGCCGCTGTGGGCGACCGACCCGGCCGGCTTCGGCCAGGTCGGGTGCATCTACACCGCGCAGGGGTTCGAGTACGACTTCGCCGGCGTCATCATCGGCCCGGACCTCGTCTGGCGCGAAGACCGCTGGGTGACGGTGCGCACGGCGAACCGCGATCCGTCGCTGCGTAACTCGAAGGCCGTGTCGGACGCCGACTTCGACCGACTCGTCCGCAACGTCTACAAGGTGCTGCTCACGCGCGGAATGCAGGGCGTCGGCATCTACTCGCCCGATACCGAGACCCTCGGATACCTCAGTTCTCTCGTGTAGTCCCGCCCTACACCAGCCCGAGGGAGCAGCATCCGCGCGGAAATGGACCCCTGCCGAGCGGGCCAGCGGACGACTTCTGACCTGGTCCCCACGAGCGCGTTGACAGCTGGCGTGGGCGCCGCCCGTAGGGTTTGACTGTGCCAAAGAAGAAGCATGGCCGCGGCCGGGGACGTCAGCCGGAGCGACGACACCCCACCTCGCAGCCGGTCCGACAGCCGCACGGCGCGCAGGAGCAGCAGCTCTTCCAGAGTCTGCGTGCGGCGTTGCGGTCGGGTGAGCCCCTGGATCTGCTGGCCATCGTCAGTGGGTTCCTCGAGGTCACCGATCCGCGGAGCCGGGATCCGTTTGCGCCGGAGGGGCAACGGACCAGTCTCGCCGAGCTGGTCGAGTCGTTCGTCGGGACGCCGTACGCCGAGACCACTGCCGCGCTGACCGGGATCAGGGCGCTGGTAACCGACGACGTGCTTGCCGCCCGGATCGGACGCGAGCTCGAGGGTCGTCGGCACCCGATGCCGGACTGGCTGACCGGGCTCGGCCGGGCCCAGCTCGACCCGGAGGTGTGGTTCATGACCCACGTGCTCGGGGACGGCGACGACTACCTGCTCGGCGTGACGCTGCCGTCGGGAGAGTCGCTGTCGGCGTTGGTGTACGTCGACCACAACCTGGGCACGGTGGTGAAGGACGCGTTCGTGGTCCCCGAGCCGCTGGAGGATCTGGCGATCAAGATGGGGACGCTGATCGACGACGCGGACCAGTCGCTGACGCGCACTGATCCGGCCACGGCGCGGGCGGTGATCGAGGCGGCGATCGACTCCGGCTCCCGGCTGTACCCGCCGCTGTCGTCGGACAGCTGGCCGATGTGCCGGCCGCTGGTGGAGTGGATGCTCCGGATGCTGCCGGCCGGAGGCGTGGCCCCGGACTGGAAGGAGTGGTCGCAGGAGGAGACGGCCGCGGTGGCGGCCGAGTTCTTCGCCTCCCCGTTCGGCGCTGCTCTTGACGATGACGACCATCGCAGCATGCTGGAGAGCGTGGTGTGGTTCTGCACCGGGTACGGGACCGGCGACCCGTGGCGGTGGAGCCCGGTGACGGTGGAGATGCTGCTGGCCGACTGGTTCCCGCGCAAGGTGATCGCCGAGCCGACGTACCTGGCGAAGCTGCCCGCCCTGGTGCGCGCCTACATCCGCTACTGCCACGACCGCAACGACATCCGCGCCGGCCTGACCGAGGAGACTCTCGCGGCGGTTGACCAGTACGAGCCGGAGTACCTGCAGCTGATCCGCGGCGACCGGCAGCAGGCGATGGCGGGTCTGGCCGAGGCACTGCTCGGGTCCGAGCGGGTCGATCACCTCAGCGACGGTCAGATCCACCTGGGGTACATCGCCGACGAGGTCGGCGGCGTCGAGACGCTGATGAGGCTCGACGCCGAGCCGCTCGCGGACGAGGAGTTCGATTGGAGCGGCATCGACCAGGAGGCCAGGCCGACCGTGCAGGCGATCCTGGACGGGTGCGATGCCTGTGCCGACGCGATCTTGGACGTCGAGCACCGGACCGCGATGCGTCGCTTCCTCGCCAAGGCCGCGAGGAATGACGCCGGGCTCTTCCGGCGAAAGGGTTCACCGGTTCGCGGCGCCGCGGCGGCGGCCTGGGTGATCGCCACGGCGAACCGCACCATCGGTTCCTACCGATCGCCGATGACCGGCAAGGACCTGCTCGCCCACTTCGGCATCACCGGGTCGGTCTCGGACCGGGCCCAATCGCTCATCCGCGCAGCCGGGATCGACCACCGGCTGACCTATGGTTCGCTCCGAGTGGGTGACCCGGGGCTCCTGGTCTCCCGACGTCGCCGCGAGCTGGTCGACGAGCGCGATCGGGCCCTCGCGGGAGACTGAGCGAGATGGACGACCGAGAAGCGCTGACGCGGCTGCGGTCGCTCGTGTACCAGGGCGACGGCCCAGGGCTGGTGGCCGTCCTTGACCAGGGGCCGTGGCCGGCTGACTCGCTGCAGCTGATCGGCGACGGCCTGCTGGCAGCGGTCTCCGACGGCATCGGCGATGCGCCTGAGCTGGCTCGCACGTGTGTCAACGCGCTCGAAGGGAGGAGCTGGGAAGGCGACCACGAATTGGCGCAGGCCCTGGCAGCGACTCTCGGCGACGGCCCGACCCCGATGCTTCGGGCGTTGTCGGTGGACCTGGAGGAGCTCGCCACGATCCTGGAGGGCGACCCTGTCCACGGTGGTGGCCGGATCGACCTCCGCACCGGCGAGGTCTGGCCCCAGTCTGCGATCGAGTACGCCGAGGAGGTCGGCGAGATCGACGAGGGCGATGACGATCCCGAACGCTGGCTGTGGGTGCAAGGCGAGGGGTCGCGTGACGGCTATCGGGACATGGAGTGGTTCATCGAGGACGTTGACGACGCCGCGTTTGCTGACAAGCTCGCGCGGGCCATCTCCGGGCGAGGCGTCTTCCGCCGGTTCAAGGATCGGCTGTCCGAGCGCCCCGAGCTGATGGCGCGCTGGCATGCGTTCTCCAACGACCGCCAGCGGGGGAGGGCCCGCCGCTGGTTGGCGGCCGAGGGCTACGCGCCGTGCGACGGTCGGACTAACGCGGCGCTGTGACGCACCTTGACGACTGCAGGGGGCGCAGGATTCCCGGCGTTCGGCGGCGATCGATCAGATCCACGTTGCACCCTGGGCCACGAATAGCGCCTGTCGAGCGGACAATGGCGCCTATGAGTGGATCGTCAGGTCGATGAGCGCGGATCGGGATGCCTCGGGCCGGCCGCAGCTCGAGAGCTTGGTCCGGCGCGCTCGTGGTGAGTTGCGGGATTGGACGTCTGCGACTTATCGCGACCCGGGGTTGGCGCTGGTCGAGTTGTGGGCGTTGGTCGGTGACCTGCTCAGCAGTTATGCCGAGCGCGTCGCGGACGAGGCGCAGTTGGGTGGGGCGCGCGGGAGCCGGACGACGGGCGTTCGGACCAGGGGGGCGCTCGGGATCGCGGTCGAGGTCGACGGCGAGCCATGGCTGCAGGTCCCCGATCTGGGCGCCTCGGCCCCGGATGAGCCTCACTATCTCGTCAGGCACCGCGAAGATGGTGCGAGCGTCGTTGAGTTCGGGGACGGCGTGCACGGTCGGCGACCGTCGTCCGACAGCTCGATCGGGGTGCGGTACGGGGCCGGACGGAGGTACTCGTCCGTGCTGCTGCAGCGGGGGCGGGTGATCGTTGACACCGATTGGGGTGAGGCGCCGCCGGGCGGGACCTGCGGGGTCTTCCGGGCCACGGTGCTCGACAATGTCGACCCGCTCGCTCAGCGACGCTTGCTCGTTCAGGTTCCTGACTTGCACGGGGACCAAGCGGCGTGGGCCGTGGCGTGCTTGCCCGCGGGCGGTCCGGACGAGATCCCGGCCGCCGGGGACGGGGTCTGGGTCGCTGTCGAGTCGTGCGATCCCTCACGACTGGTCTGGTTGGGGCGACTCATCGTGAACTGACTCGTTCCGCGGGAGGTCAGGGAAGGACATGACGAGCGGTGAGAGGCAATGCGCCGCCGGTGGCCCGGGGAGGCGGCACACCCGCTGGTCAGCGGCCACGCCAGGAGGTCGACAGGCGGCGGTTAGACGCACCTCAAGACCAGCGGGTCGCGGAAGTGAGCTGACGTATCGATCCTCGCCTGGCCGATGACGACGCCCACGAGCCGTGCCGCGCCGGCCTTCCGAGTGCAGTTGCCCTCGCCACGAGAGTTCCTGCTGAGCGCGTGTAGCCCCGCGACCCCACAACCGTAGCCGTCACCCCCGGCTGCGCCGGCCCACTCGACGCCACCGGGTGTGGCGCGAAGCGTTCCTCCAGCCCGGTGCCCTCGACGAGACTGTCGTCATCGACGCCCCACGTGGTCCGCCTTGAGTGGTCGCGAGCAGCGGCATTGCCGCGATAGATCTTCACGCGACTGTGAACGTCCGCTCACCACCCACGACATCGAAACCCCCGCCAACCACTCGATCGGGATCGTGAGACCACTCGCGGGTCTTGGCCTCAGGTACCGCCTTGGATGGCTTGGACTCGACGAACACTTCAGTGACGTTCGCGCTGCAGAGGTTTCAGGGGGTCAGCTCGGCTGAACCGAGGCCGGCCGTACGAGCCTTCGCCACGGCGCCCGCGCGGTCGGCGACGAGCAACTTGGCGAAGATGTTCGAGACGTTGTTGCGCACCGTCTTCTCGCTCAAGCCAAGCGAGGCCGCGATGTCGGCGTTGGGGCGCCCGTCGGCGATGAGGCCGAGCACATCGCGCTCACGCGTGGTCAGCTCGGGGAAGGGGTGCGCGTCGCCGTCGCGGCCGGCGGTGAAGAAGTGGCCCATGCGGCGTGCAAGCGCGGCGCCGAAGATCACCTCGCCTGCTGCGACCGTACGGATCGCTCGCACGATGTCGTCGGGCGTGGCGCCCTTGAGAATGTAGCCGCGAGCGCCCGCGCGTATGGCGGCGAACACGGACGTGTCGTCCTCGAGCATCGTCACCATCAGGACGGCGACGTTCGGCAGTGCGCCCGCGATGTGGCGCGTGGCGTCGATGCCGCTCGAGCCCGGCATCTTGATGTCCATCAGCACGACGTCGGGCACGACCTCCTCGCAGACCGCTATCGCCGTCGCGGCGTCTTCCGCCTCGCCCGCGAGCGCGAGTCCCTCGGCCTCCTCGACGAGTGTGCGCAGCCCTGCGCGGAACATGGGGTGGTCGTCGACGACCACGACGGTGATGTCCTCTAGGCCGGGAGCCATGCTCTCACCACTGTTCCTCCGTCGTGCCCGGCTTCGACGACACACGTGCCGCCGAGCTCTGTCGCGCGTTCCCGCATCGACGTGATACCGACCCCGGCGCGGTATCCGTCCGGGATGCCGACACCATCATCGCTGACGACGAGGTGGAGGCCGTCGTCGAGGCGGATCTCCACCGAGCCGCTGTTGGCCTTGGCGTGACGGACGGAGTTGGTCATCGCCTCCATCACGATGCGGTACGCCGCGACCTCTGCCGCTGCTGGAAGTGATGGCGTCGACCGCGGGCCGCAGACCGTGAAGCTGCCGAGTGACCTGGCCTGCTCGTCCAGGGCTCTGACGAGACCGAGATGGTCGAGGGCGGGCGGGCGCAGGTCGTACACGAGACGTCGTACGTCGGCGACAGCCTCCTGGAGCTGGGCGGTGAGCGTCTCGAGCTGTGCTGCCGCTGCATCGGGTCGCGGGCCGAGCAGGGCGCTGGCGCGCGACACGCCCAGCACCGCGCTCGACAGGGCGGGACCTAGGCCGTCGTGCAGATCTCGTCGCAGGCGACGACGCTCTTCCTCGGTCGCGGACACAAGTCGCTCGTGCGATGCCGCGAGGTCGCGACTGAGCCCCGTCGTGCGGAGAGCGGCCGCAACCGGGCGCGCGATGCCCGTCAGCAGGGCGTACCGCTCGGCGTCCATCGGGGTGTCGCCTTCGGACTGGGTCGCGACGAGCGTGCCGACGGTCTCGCCGGCGTACACCAGCGGAACCGCGACCCGCTGGCCATCGCTGGGTCGTCCGGCCTCGGCGGCCACAGTGTCGCCGTCGAGGATCTCAACGTGCTGGAGGCGCAGCGTCCTCTGCAGCGAACGGGCGGCTGCCGGCAGGACGTCGTCTGCGGCGGCGGCTCGTTCCAGCTGGTCACCGAGCGAAAGCAGCGTGGCCACGGGATCGTCGCGAAGCCCGAAGACCAGGCGGTTCGCGACTCGCTGCAGTCTGTCCCGCAACGGCACAGCAATCAGGATCGCGACGACCAACGCGATGGGCGCGGTCGCGTGAGAGGCGCCGATCCTCGTGAGTAAGAACGCCACCACGCCGTATGCGGCGAGGATGCAGGCGCTCAATGCGCCGTAGACGAGGCTGCGTCGGACCACGAGCCGCGCGTCGAAGAGGCGGTAGCGCCGGATCGCGAGCCAGCAGGTGACCCCCACGGCGACCATGCCGAGCGATTCGAAGGCCAGTGCATAGAGGGACGACGCTCCCGACGACGAGATGATCACGCACACCCACCACGACGCGGTGAGCAGCCACACCGCCGGTCGCACCTGTCGGGCTGCAGCGCGCGTCGCCAGGTCGGTCGCGTTGTGCTGCTTGATCTCGAAGCCGATCGCTCCGGCGAGCGTCATCGGCGCGACCAAGAGAATGAAGGCCATCAGCCCGTGCGCCAACTCGCCGAAACCGCCGCCGATCCCGGTCGGGTTGTGTCGGTGGGGCCAGTCGAGCAGATGCGGGTCGAAGAGCGTGGACGCGACAAGTAGCAGGCACAAGACGATATCGATGCCGATCGCAATACGCCACCGCTTCGAAGGGAGCCGCCCGTCGGGAAAGAGCAGCGGTGCGAAGAGCGCGACGCTGAGCTGCGCCGGTACCCACGGCCAACCGTCGAACCACCCGGCGAGGCGAGCCAGAGGCAGGTCGTGGCCCGGGACGAAAGCCGCTCGCGCGTAGAGGTACGACGCCGTGGCGACGGGCATGAACACGCCGCCGACAAGTAGCAACCACCCCACGACGTTACGCGGCGCCGCGCGGACGGCACTCGCCCCGACGATCGCGAGGGGAAGCATCGGGATCGTCTCGACGGCGATAAGGATCGGGTACGGCGCGTGGTGCCAAACTGCGACCACGAGCAGCGAGACGACCGCGCCGAGAGCCGCGAAGGCGATGCCTACGCGGCCCAGGGCGACGGCCCAGCGGTTCATGTCCACGGATTCTCCCGCTCGCACCCGGTGGTTGTCAGCCCGCGACGAGGGCCGGCTCGGCCAGAGTGGATTCGCGAGCGCTCACGAGGCTTATCGCGAGGACGGTCCATGTCACGAAGAGCACCGCGTAGCCGATGATGCCGACGGCTCGGACGCCGCTCTCCTGGCCGACCACCCCGAGTAACGGCCAGACGCCGGTCGCGACGGCGACCCAGGAAGGGGCGGTCTTCGCCTTGAAGAGGGCGATCGCCATGAGGATCGCCCCGACGACCTGCAGCAGCAGGTACGGAAGAAGGCTGAGGGCGAACCAGGCCGAGTTCTCCCAGCTGTCCACCAGGTGCGCCATCGCTGCCTTGTCGGGCTCGGAACCGGCCAGGAGCGCCAGGCCGTCCAACCCACCGAGGGCTGGCAGGCTGAGGACGAAGGGGAAGAACAGGAACGCGGTCGCGATCGAGGCGAGCACCGACGTACGCGCGTGCGCCAGGTGTCCGACGAAGAGGAAGGCCGGTGCGGCGAGCAGCACTGGGAAGTCCAGTGCGACCGCCCACCCCATCGCGGAGTGGTGCTCGGTGACCTTCGCGACGAGCTCCGTACCCGTCATCTCGCCGCTCAACGGCGTCACGATGTACTGCAGCAGGACCGCCGCGCCGCCGACGACCAGCGAGACAGCGCCGGCGACCTGGTAGCGAGTAGGCATGGGATTGCTCCTTGATCGGGCCCGACGGGTGCGGGCGGCTGTCAGGAGCGTCGCCGGCACCGGGGTCCCACTCCCAGAGGCCGGTGTCCCGGGCAGCCGGGATTCTCCGCAGCAGCGGCGCCCGAGTTCCTGTGTGACGGCATGGACCGATCGCGGCGGCGTGGGGCAGGTCCCTGGATAACAGGCTCGGGGGAGTTCGCGGCCGCCTCGGTCGGGAATCAGCCGATCGACGCCAGGACGGAGAGCCCGAGCGCCAGAGGCACGAAGAACCCGCCGACATAGAGCAAGCCCACACCCAGGGCGATTGGCTAGCCCCAGCCATGCCACTGCTGTTGCAGCAAGCGGTCCTCGTGTCGGGTGTCGTGCTCGTCCACCTGTGCCGGCATCGCTACTCCTCAGACGTTCATGCCCACGGCGGCACATCGAACAGCACGAAGACCACGAACAGGGGTACTTGTGTCAGCCCCACCCGGAGGGCCCGGCTCAGGCTCGTGGCGACAGAGCGGCGCTGGTTCATCAGGTACGCGAACACGGGCGCCGGCATACCCACCTGGAGCCTTGACGGGCTGTGGCTGGGTTCCGCCACCTCCCACGCACCTTCTCCCTCTCCCCACGAATCGCCGTGCTGCCAGCCGGGGCTGACGCTGCCGCGATCAGCCCTCGCCGCCCTTTTCGTCGAGGAACCACAGGCAGTCCGGCCCAGGCTGGCACCACTCCCCGTCCCGCTTCGGCGCCAGCGGCGCGAGCACGGGGAGCGCGGCCCGTTCCATCACGGTGAGGCTGGGCGCCTCCCCGGAGGGCAGGGGACAACTGGTCTCCACGAGCACAGGGTCGTCGAAGGCGACACCGACCTCGGCCGGGACCGGCCACACCGCCGACTCCAAGAGTGCGCATGCCCGGGCAAGGAACTCCGCCTCACGGCTGCTGTGCACCTCCTCCCCGGTGTCCAGCGTGTAGACGACGTCTGTGGCGGTCACCCGGATGCCGGCCACCGGGTTCTCCGCGGCACCGGGCTCGTTCATGTCCGTGTGTAGTCACCGATCGGGTCCCCGACCAGCATCTCGCCGACCGGAAGTTCCAGGCACTGCTCGTCCGCGGCGTCGCACTGGACGATCGGCCCCCGCTCTTCGGGGTCCCACGGCTTGACCGCGACCAACCCCGTGCTCTCGTAGCCGCCGGCATACCAGATCACCGGGTCGCTGACCCTCAGGGAGCCCAGGACCAGCGGCTCCTCCCCCAGGGCGAGGACCTGAGTTTCGGCCTTGAACGGGCCAGAGCCCTCACTGTCCTGGATGTCGCGGCGTTCCACCACGGTCCGGGTCACGGCGGTCCCCCGTCCAGCTCGAACTTCACCGTGTCGCCCTCGATCCGCAACACGACACGCTCCGCGCCGTCGGCGCTGAGAGCGGCGAAGCCTCCCGGCATCTCCTCCGACCTCTTGTCGGCCCACTGCTCCGTCGTCGGGACTAGCGCGCCGTACACGCCGTCATCCACGGCGTGCAGGTACGACGAGCAGCCCGCGACCCCAGCCGACAGCAGCAGCACCGCGGCTACCCCCAAGGTCACCCGTGCTCGTCCCATGACGTGCACCCCCTCGAGAACCAGCCTATCCACTGCCGATCAGCGGCGCGAGGGACCGGCGACCCCCAGACCCGGGAGGCCACAGTGCCTCGCGTGAACATGCGACTCGAGCGGGTCGCCCTGTGCTCGACCGACGTCGACCGGAGCACGGCGTTCTATCGACCGAGTCGGCTTCCAACTCGATCACGACGTCGACCCGGGTGGTTGCATGCGCGTCGTTGAGATGTCTCGTCAGCGTGGAAGGACCAGACGTTGCTGGGACGGATGCCGGGCGCGCTCTGTACTACGCAGAAAGTCACGAATTATGTGACAATATGCGTTATGGAGATACGGCCATGGTGACGTCGGCGGTACGGGCTCCCAACGCAGCGGACTGGGCGCTGTCCCGCGGGATGGGTGCCCTGACGACCGACGAGGTGGCCGACCTGCTCGGCGTCCCCGCGGGCCAGGTGCGGCAGCGGCTCCACGCTCCGGTGCGCCGAGGCGAGTGGGTGAGCCCGGCCCGTGGGCTGTGGGTGCCGGTGCCGCCGGAGTACCGGACCTGGGGGGCGCCGCCGGGAGTCGAGGTCGTCGAGCGGCTCGCCAACCACCTCGGCGTCGAGTACTACGTCGGGTGGCTGTCCGCCGCCGAGCTGCACGGCGTGGCCAACCAGGCGCCCCAGGTGTTCCAGGTCGCCGTCTCCCGGCAGGTCCGCGACCGGCGGGTCGGCCGAACGAGGTTCGAGTTCCACCATCGCGCACAGGTGGGGGTCCTCCCGGTGATCGACCACCAGACCCGGTCGGGCGTTGCCCACGTCTCCACGGTGGCGGTCACCGCCCTTGACGTGGCTACCGATGCGACCATCGCGGGCGGGATCGACAACGCGGCGACCGTGCTGGCCGAGCTCGCCGAACACGACGCGTTCGACATCGCCGAGATCGTGGCGCTCGCGGGCCGCTACCCGGTGGCGACGATCCGCCGGCTCGGGTGGCTTCTCGAGCGGTTCTCGGAGCGCACGGACCTCGAGGCGCTGCGGGCCCTGGCCCTCGCCGGGCCGCCCACGCCTGCCCGGCTCGATTCAGCAGCGGACCTCGTCGGGCCGATCGACCCCGGCTGGAACGTCCGGGTCAACCGCGACGTGGAGGCTGACCTGTGATCCCCTACGACGTCGCCACCGCATGGGGTGTCGCCCACCCATGGCCCACCGTGAGCAGGTCGAGCAGGACCTGCTCCTCTCGCGGGCGATCTGCGCGATCGCCGTGGACTCCTACCTCGGTGAAGAGCTCGTCTTCCGGGGCGGTACGGCCCTACACAAGCTCCACCTCGCGGAGCCCCTTCGGTACAGCGAGGACCTGGACTACGTCAGGACAACGGCATCAGGGATCGGCCCGGTGACCAAGGCGCTGAGCCGGCTGGGCGAGGACCTCGGGTTCGAGGTACGCACCAGGGTGGGGGAGCACCCGAAGATCCTCTGGCGGACCACCGCTACGACCGGGGCACCCCTTCGCCTGAAGGTCGAGGTCAACACTTACGAGCGGTCGCCTGCGTTGCCGCTCGTACGGCACACCCACGCCGTTGCCTCGACGTGGTGGTCGGGTGAAGCCGAGGTGCTGACCTTCCAACCGGCGGAGCTCGTCGCGGCGAAGATCCGCGCGCTCTACCAGCGCTCCAAGGGGCGCGACCTCTTCGACCTGTGGCTGGCACTCACCCAGCTCGGCCTGGCCCCGGGCGAGATCCTGGCGGCACTCGCGCCCTATCGCCCGCTGGGCCTCACCGCGGCGGCCTCTGCGGCCAACCTCGCCGCCAAGCTCGGGGATCGGACCTTCCGCCGCGACATCGAACCCCTCGTGCGGGAGGTGCCGAGCGGCTACGACGTCGACAAGGCCGCTGCCTACGTTGCGGACCACCTGCTGGCCCCACTCGACTCCTTGCCGCCTGCCACCGCCAAGGAAGGACACTGAGCGCGGTCGAACCCACATAAGTGCCCACATGTGTGCCCGACTCGATGGGCGGCCGACTGTGGCAAGTCGAAAAGGGCCGCTGACCTGGGAAGACAGTGGGCCCCGTGGGGCTCGAACCCACAACCTACGGATTAAAAGTCCGCAGCTCTGCCAGTTGAGCTAGAGGCCCTGGCGCTCCGCGGCCCACGCGGGGCCGCGGAGCAGTGCCGATCCTAGCCAGCCTCCGCAGTGCCCGCCGTGCCCGAGCAACGGACGAGCGCCGAGCCTCCCAGCGAACAGTCAGCGCGAACTCCCACACTCGGGCGCCATGGCTCCCCTCACCTCGGCCAGCCTGGTTTCCGAGTGGTCGCTCACCCCGCTGCTCCTGCTCCCGGTGACCCTGGCGGCCGCCTACCTGTTCCTCCTCCGCGCCGCCCGCCGCACGAACCACCCCTGGCCCGCCTGGCGCACCGCCTCCTTCCTCGCCGGCACGCTGGTCCTGGCCTGGTCCGCCAACGGCGCGCCCGCGGCATACCGGGGATCGGTGAGCTGGATGGGCACCCTCTCCGTCGGCCTCACGACGGCCGTCGTGCCGCTCGGGCTCGCCCTCGGCGACCCGACGAGCCTCTGGGAGCGCGTCAGCGGCCGCCGGATCCGCTGGCTGCGCGGGCCGGCAGCGCGGGCGCTGATGTTCCCCCTGGTCGCCTCCGTCGTCGCCGCGACCGTCGTCACGCTCGCCTTCACCACCGGCTGGTATGCCGCGTCGCGAACCCACGACGGCACCTGGGCCCTGCTCCAGGTCACCGTCCTGGTCGTCGGGCTACTCGTCAACCTGCCCCTCCTGTCCGAGGACCTGCTCCCCGCCTGGTGCACGCCCGGGCTGCGCACCCTGCTCGCCTTCGCCGACGGGGCCGCCGACGCGATCCCCGGCATCGTCGTCATGACGACCATCGACTGGGTCGCCGGCGGGGCCCTGCTGGCGGCGGCCGAGGCGGTGGGCGTCCCGACGCTGTTCGCCGTCATGGCCCAATGGGTCCGCTCGGACGAGGCCGAGGCCCGCGAGACGGACGCCCGGCTCGACCGGCTGGAGGCGAGGCGGACCGCGGCGCCTGAGACGGCTGGGACGGCCGAGACGGCCGAGATTGACGAGACGGCCGAGCAGGACCAGGCCGCTCAGCAGCCTGCACCCGACCGCCCCTGGTGGGAGTCCGACCCGCAGCTCGCTCACCGGTTCCGCCGCCCGCCGGCGGCGCACTGACCCCTTCCCGTTCCCCGAGACGGGACGCCTGGCGAGGGGCTCGGGCAGGGGTGGGAGAGTTTCCGCCATGAGCGAGTCCGTACCCGCCGCCCGCACCGTCGTCGCCGCGCTGCGCGCCGCCGGCGTGGACCACGCGTTCACGGTCCCGGGCGAGAGCTTCCTCGCGATCCTCGACGAGCTCCGCGACGACCCGGTCATCCGGACCATCGCCACCCGCCACGAGGGCGGCGCGGCCTTCGCCGCCGAGGCCTACGCCAAGGTCTCCCGCCGACCCGCCGCCTGCCTGGCCACCCGCGCGGTCGGCGCCGCCAACCTCGCCGTCGGCATCCACACCGCCCTCCAGGACTCCTCCCCGGTGCTCGCCCTCATCGGCCAGGTCTCCACCGACGCCCGGCACCGCGAGGCCTTCCAGGAGATCGACCTCGAGACCTTCCTGGGCGCTACGACGAAGTGGGCCGTCGAGCCCACCGACCCGGCCACCCTCGGCGACATCACGTATGCCGCCGCCCGCCTCGCCCTCGAGGGTCGGCCGGGCCCCACCGCCGTCGCCTTCCGCGAGGACCTGCTCACCACCGAGGTGACGCCCGCGGCATACCAGCCACTCACCCCGGCCCGGCCGCACGCGAGCCGGCACGACGCCGCCGAGGTCCTCCGGCTCATCCAAGAAGCCGAGCGTCCGCTCATCCTGGCCGGGATGGATGTCATCGCCACCCGCGCGGCAACCAGACTCAAGGACCTCGCCGAGCGAGAGCATGTCCCCGTCGCCGCGATCTGGCGGCGGCCCGACGCCTTCCCCAACGACCACGAGCTCTACGTCGGCCATGCCGGCCTCGGCATCCTGCCCTGCGTCACGCAGACCCTGCGCCAGGCCGACCTCTGGGTCGTCCTCGGCGACCGGCTCGACGAGAACACGACCGCCGGCTACACCCTGCCCACCCCCGGCACCGACGTCGTCCACGTCTACCTCGACGCCGGCCGCCTGGAGCCCAGTGGCCGCGGCATCGGCATCCTGTCGACCGCCGACTCGTTCGTCGACGCGCTCCTCGACTTCGGCGCCGGCGCCCCCAGCCCGACGCACACCCGGGCCCGCGTTGAGTGGGCGCGGCAGCGGCGTACGGCATGGATCCGCCAGTCGACGCCGACGCCGAGGCCGGTGCGCGACGGCTACGTCGACCAGTTCGCCGTGCACGCGGCGATGCGCCGGCTCATCCCGCGCGGCTCGGTCATCGTCACCGACGCGGGCAACTTCTCGTCCTACGCCTCGCGCTACCTCCCCGTCCACGAGGAGGGCACCTTCGTCGCGCCGGTGTCCGGGGCGATGGGGTATGCCGTGCCGGCCTGCATCGGTGCCAAGCTCGCCCGCCCGGACCGGCTCGTCGTCGGCACGGCCGGGGACGGCGGGTTCCTCATGACGGCGAACGAGCTGCAGACGGCGGCGCGGGAGGGGGTCGCCTTCACGCTCGTCGTCCTCGACAACGCGACGTACGGGACGATCCGGATGCACCAGGAGCGGCGGTATCCCGGCCGGCCGGTCGCCACGGCGCTCGGGGATGCGGACCTCGCCGCCCTCGCCCGGTCGCTGGGGGTCCACGGAGTCAGCGTGGGCACCGTCGAGGAGTTCGAGGAGGCGTTCGCGCGCGGCGCTCGCCAGCGAGTGCGCCACGGTCATCGTCGTGGCCGCCGACCCGGAGCAGATCTCGGCCGCGATGTACGACCACGAGCTCCCCGACGAGGTCAACCTCACCCCGGAGGCCATCGAGATCGGCCAGACTGGTGCCGATCCAGGAGAGCCCTCATGATCGAGCACGACACCGACGATGCGGCCATGGCCACGGCGGCAGCCTTTGCTGCGCAGCGGGCTCAGGTCGACCTCGTTCGGGCCGCGGGGGAGCGCGCCGTCGTCGACGCGGCCGTCCGCCGGACCGCCGCGGTGGCACCCACCTGGGCGGCCACGTCCCGCGAGGACCGCGCCCGGGCGTGTGAGGCCGTCGCCGCCGCGCTCGAGGATGACGGCGACGCCATCGTCGAGATGGCCGTCGAGGAGACCTATCTGCCCGAGGCCGCGCTGCGCGGGGAGCTGGCGCGGGCGGCATACCAGTGGCGGTTCTTCGCCGAGGTGGTGCGGGAGGGGAGCTACCTCGAGGCGACGGTCGACCACCCGCGCGACACCCCGATGGGGCCCCAGCCGGACCTGCGCCGGATGCTCGTACCGATCGGGCCGGTCGCGGTCTTCGGGGCGTCGAACTTCCCACTCGCGTTCTCGACGGCCGGCGGCGACACGGCCAGCGCCCTCGCCGTCGGCTGCCCGGTCATCGTCAAGAGCCACCCCTCGCACCCGGTGACCTCAGCGCTCACCGCCACCGCCGTGACCCGGGCGCTCGCCAGCGTCGGGGCCCCCCGGGGCATCTTCTGGATGGTCGAGGGGCTGGACGCCGGGGTGGCGCTCGTCGAGCACCCGGACATCCGGGCCGTCGCGTTCACCGGGTCGCTCGGCGGCGGGCGCGCGCTGCTCGACCGCGTGAACGCCCGGCCGAACCCGGTCCCGTTCTACGGCGAGCTGTCGAGCCTCAACCCCGTCGTCGTCCTCCCCGGCGCGGCCCGCGAGCGCGGTGAGGAGATCGCGGACGGGCTCGTCGCGTCCTACACCGTGCGCGGTGGGCAGCTCTGCACCAAGCCCGGGCTGGTGTTCGTGCCGGCGGGACGGACCGGGGACGCGCTCGTGGCGACCGCGGTCGAGGCGACCGGCGACCTCCCCGCGGCGGTCCTGCTCAGCGGCGGCATCTCGGCGGCCTACACGCTGCGCGTCGGGCGCCTCGGCGTCGACAAGCGGGTCCGCGTGCTCGCTCGCGGCGTCGAGGGCGAGGACGGGACCGTGACACCGGCGCTCGTCTCGGCGCCCTGCGAGGTCGTGCGTGACGACCTGCTCGAGGAGTGCTTCGGCCCGACGACACTCCTCGCCCGCTACGCCGACCTCGACGAGGTGTATGCCGCCCTGGAGCGGCTCGGCGGGTCGCTCACCGGGACCGTCCACCACGGGTCCGCCGAGGAGGACCTCCTCGGCGAGGTGCTCGAGCGGCTCGCGCCGATGGCCGGGCGACTGATCGTCGGCGGCTACCCGACGGGCGTCCACGTCGCCTGGGCGCAGCACCACGGCGGCCCCTGGCCCGCGACGAACTCGCTCCACACATCCGTGGGCGCGACGGCGGCGCGGCGGTTCCTGCGACCGGTCGCCTGGCAGGACGCGCCCGCGTCGGTCCTCCCGCCCGAGCTGCGCGACGGGGCCGGGCTCGTCCCGGTGCGCGTGGACGGCGAGCGGCCCGCCTGATCCCCACCTTTCTCCACCTGCCGGACGGGGGGAGCGGGGGCGCACGGGTCGATATCGTTTTCGCTCGGTGTCGGACCCGGGGCTCGGAGGTGGCTAGGATCGGCTCGTGACGTCGAGGGGCCGAGTGAAGATGGAGGACGTCGCCCGGGCGGCCGGCGTCTCCGTCGCGACCGTGTCGAAGGTGGTCAACGGCCGGTACGGGGTCTCCAGCGCCACGATCGAGCGGGTCTCCGGAGTCATCGACGACCTCGGCTACGAGACCAGCCTCGGCGCTCGCAGCCTGCGCAGCCACAAGACCAACGTCATCGGCGTCCTCGTCGCCGAGTTCGAGCCGTTCAGCACCGAGCTCCTCAAGGGTGTCTCGGCGGGGATCGGCGCCACCGACTACGACCTCCTGGCCTTCTCGGGTGGTCACCGGGGCGGCACCGTCGGCTGGGAACGGCGCTCCCTCGCCCGCCTCGGAGGCTCTCTCATCGACGGAGCCATCATCGTCACCCCCACCGTCGTCGAGGCGCGTGGCGAGATCCCGGTCGTCGCCATCGACCCGCACACCGGCCACTCCGACGTACCCACCGTCGACTCCGACAACGTCGCCGGAGCGATGCTGGCCACCGAGTACCTCCTCCGCCTCGGGCATCGCCGCATCGCGCTGCTCGGCGGCCGCCCCGACCTGGAGTCCGCGCGGCTGCGCGAGGAGGGCTTCCGCCGGGCCATGTCGGCCGCCGGGGTCCCGGTCGACGAGGGCCTCGTGCGCGTGGGCGGCTACCGCCTCGAGACGGCCGAGGGCCCGGCCCGCGAGCTGCTCACCCTGCCGGAGCGCCCGACCGCGGTCTTCGCCGCCAACGACCTGTCGGCCATCCTCACCATGGAGGTGGCCCGTGAGCTGGGCCTGCGCGTCGGCGAGGACATCTCGGTCGTGGGCTTCGACAACATCCCGGAGTCGGCGCTGGCGGAGCCGGCCCTGACGACGGTCAGCCAGCCACTTCACGAGATCGGCGCGACCGCTCTGCGCATCCTCGTCGAGCTCCTCGAAGGCGGGACGCCTGAGTCGACGCACGTGCGGCTGCCCACGTCGCTGGTCGTGCGGTCGTCCTGCCGGGCCATCTGACCCCTGAGATCCGACCCCTCAGATCAGCGTGACCTGCGTCCACCGCTCGTCGGCGATACCGACCTCGTACGCCTCCCCGTCGAGGACGACCCGCCCCTCCGTCTCGTGGTGGGAACAGGAGGCCCCGACCCACACCCGAAGCTCGCCCGGCTCCACGACCCGCACGCCGCGGCGGTCGGTGAAGGCCAGCCGGGCCGGGGGCACGCGGAACTCGACGTCGATATGCTCGCCGGGCTCGAGGCGGACCCGCGCGTACCCCAGGAGCTGGGCGACCGGACGGGTCACCGAGGCGAGAACGTCCCGGCCGTAGAGCTGCACGACGTCCTCGCCCGGCCGGTCACCGGTGTTGGTCACCCGGACCATGGCCCGGACCGGGTCCGAGGTCCGGTCCGCGCCGAGGACGAGATCGGCGTGCGCGAACGTCGTGTACGACAGCCCGTGGCCGAAGGGCAGCGCCGGCGCGCTGGACAGGTTCGTCACGTCGCCGTCGCCGCCGAGGGCCGGGTGGAGGTAGGTGTACGGCTGTGCGCCCGACGACCGCGGGAGGCTCACCGGTAGCCGGCCCGAGGGGTTGACCCGTCCCGAGAGGATCCCGGCGATCGCGCGCGAGCCCTCCTCGCCCGGGAAGAAGGCCTGGACGACCGCCGCACAGCGCTCGAGGGCCCAGCCGACGGCATACGGGCGACCGGTGAGGAGGACGAGGACGACGGGGGTCCCCGTCGCGAGCACCGCCTCGACGAGGGCGCGTTGTACCCCGGGCAGCTCGAGGTCGTCCCGGTCCGAGCCCTCGCCGACCGTCCCACGACCGAACAGGGCGGAGTGATCGCCGACGACGACCACTGCGACATCCGCGCCGGTCGCGGCGACCGCGGCGTCGGCGAGCCCCGAGGTGTCCTCGCCGTCGACGTCACACCCGAGAACGAGGAGGTGGTCGGCGTCGGGCCACTCCTCGGCGAGCGCCTGGCGGACGGTGCGGATCTCGATGCCCGCGTCCACGCCAGGGTGGTTCGGCAGCACGTGGTTGAGGAACGAGTACGCCCCGAAGAGTGCCTGTGGCCGGTCCGCGTTCGGGCCGATCACGGCCACCCGGCGCGGCCGGCCCAGCGGGAGGGTGCCGTCGTTCGACAGCAGCACGACCGACTCCTCGGCGAGCCGGGCGGCGATGGCCCGGTGCTCGGCCGAGTCGAGGTCGACCGGACCCGGCGGGGTCTCCTCGAACGTCGCGTCGAGGAGGCCGAGCTCGGCCTTCTGGGCCAGGGCCCGCTCGACCGCCCGGTCGACGAGCGCCTCGTCGACCTCGCCGCGGCGCACTGCCGCGGCCAGGGGCTCGAGGTAGGCATCCCCGGCGGGCAGCTCGATGTCGATGCCGGCGGCGAGGGCCTGTCCCGCGGCGTCGCCGAGGTCCCGGGCGACGCCGTGGAGCAGGTGGAGGAAGGCCACCGCGAAGTAGTCGGCGACGAGCGTGCCGTCGAAGCCCCAGCCGTCGCGGAGCAGGCCGGTCAGCAGCGTGGGGTCGGCCGCTACCGGCAACCCGTCGATCTCGTTGTAGGAGTTCATGACCGAACGCGCTCCACCGTCTAGCACGGCCATCTCGAACGGCGGGAGGAACACATCGGCGAGCTCGCGCGGCCCCAGGTGCACAGGGGCGAAGTTGCGGCCCGCCTGCGAGGCGGAGTAGCCCACGAAGTGCTTGAGCGTCGCGTGTACACCGGAGGACTGCAGGCCGCGGACGAAGGAGGTCCCGACCGTGCCGACGAGGTAGGGGTCCTCGGAGATGCACTCCTCCACCCGGCCCCACCGAGGGTCGCGGATGACGTCGAGCACGGGCGCCAGCCCCTGATGGATGCCCAGGTCGTGCATCGAGCGGCCGATGGCGGCGGCCATCTCGGTGACGAGGCCCGGGTCGAAGGACGCGCCCCAGGCGAGGGGGGTCGGGTAGGTGGCGGCTCCCCAGGCCGACAGGCCGGTCAGGCACTCCTCATGCACGACGGCGGGGATGCCGAGCCTGGTCTCCCGCACCAGACGCCGCTGCCGGTCCCACAGCCACCGGGCGCGCTCCGTCGCGTCGACCGGCCGGGTGCCGTAGACGCGGGTGAGGTGACCGAGACCGTGCACGGTCGCCTCGTCGAGGCCCTGCGCCAGGGTGAACTCGCCGGCGAGCGGCGCGACCGCCTCGCCGTCGTCCTTCTCCCAGAACCCCACGAGCTGGGCGAGCTTCTCCTCGAGAGACATCCCCTTGATCAGGACGAGCAGTCGGTCGGCCGCTTGGGCGTCGGGTGTCGTGTGCAGCTCAGTCACGGAGAGCTTCCTTCGGTGCCGGTGGGAGGGGGGCGCAGTGCCGGGTGACGAGGCCAGGGGTCATCCCTTCACCGCGCCCTGCAGGCCGCCCACGATCCGCTTCTGCATGGCGAGGAAGAAGATGAGGGCGGGGATCATCGAGAGCGAGGTGAACGCGAAGACGCCGGCGGTGTCCGACGAGTACTGGGAGGAGAAGTCGGCGACCCCGAGCGGCAGTGTCTTCATGGTGTCCTGCAGGAGGAGCAGGGGGAGGAGGTAGGCGTTCCAGGAGGCGACGAACGCCAGCACCCCGACGGTCACCACGCCGGGACCGGACAGCGGGATGACGACCCGGAAGAAGAACTGGATCCGCGTGGCGCCGTCGATGACCGCCGCCTCCTCGAGCTCGTCGGGCAGCGCCATGAGGAACGGGCGAAGGATGACGATCGTGGTCGGCAGGGCGAAGGCCGCCTGCGGTAGGGCCACGCCCCACCACGTGTTGCCGAGGTGCAGGTCCCGGGTGACGAGGATGAACAGCGGGATGATCGCCACCGTCGCCGGGAAGAGCAGGCCGACGAGGAACACCATGTAGAGCGGCTCGCGCCACCGGAACGTGTAGCGGGCGAGCGGGTATGCCGCCATGAGGCCGAACACGACGGTGATCGCCGTCGTCATGGAGGCGATCGCCGTCGAGTTGAGCGCGTAGGTCCAGAACCTCGGGTTCGTCAGCGCCGAGGCGTAGTTGCTGAGGACCCACGGATGGGGCAGGCCGGCGGGGGACTCCGCGAGCTGCGCGTTGGTGCGGAAGCCGCCGAGGACGGCATACAGGACCGGCCCGAGGGTGACGGCGACGACGAGCAGCGCGACGGCGTAGACGAGCGGGCTGCCGCCCTGGTAGGCGTTGGGCGCGCCCCGCCGGCGGCGGGGCCGGGCGGCGGGTGTGGGAGCGACGCGGGAGGGCGTGGTGGGCGTGCTCATCGGGCTGCCCGCCGTCGGGGCCGGGCATCTGCGACGTCACGCCGCAGGACGAAGATCTGGTAGAGCACCGCCAGGACGAGCGCGACGACGAAGAGCACGACGGAGGCGGCCGCCGCGATGCCGTAGTTCTGGCGCTTGGTGCCCTCGGTGACGAGGAACGTCGCCATCGTCGTGGTCGCGTTGGCCGGACCGCCACCGGTGAGGATCCAGACCATGTCGAAGAGCTGGAGCGAGCCGATCATCGAGAGGAAGGCCCAGATCCGCAACGTGGGGCCGAGCAGGGGGACGGTGATCTTGCGCTGCACCTGCCACCACGTGGCGCCATCGATCTGGGCGGCCTCGTAGAGCTCCTCGGGGATGCCCTGGAGGCCGGCGAGGAAGAGGAGCACGGCCAGGCCGAGGTACTTCCACGTCAGAACGGCGAACACCGTGTAGAGCGCATAGTCGGGCGTGCCGAGCCAGCCCTCCTCGGGCCCCTGGATGCCGACCGCGGCCAAGAGGGAGTCGACGACGCCGTACTGGGGCTGGAGAAGCTGGAACCACACGACGCCTGCGATGACCTCGGCGAGCACGTACGGGACGAAGATGATCGTCCGGAGCAGGCCCTGCCCGGGCATCCTGCGGTTGAGCAGCAGGGCGATCCCCAGGCCCAGTGGCAGCTGGACGAGGATCGAGAGCACGACGATGGCGAGGTTGTGGGTCAGCGCATCGGTGAAGACCTCGTTGTGCAGGACGCTCACGTAGTTCTTCAGGCCGACGAAGTCGGTGAGCGGCCCGAAGCCCTTCCAGCGGTAGACCGAGAACTGGACCGCCTTGGCGATCGGCACCACGACGAAGAGCAGGAACAGTGCGAGCGCCGGCCCGACGAAGAAGAGGATCTCCAGCGCCTTGCGCACCGGTGAGCCCGTCCGTCCGCCACGCCACAGGCGCGACCCCACCGGCCGCGCGGTGGCGCGGCCGGTGGGGCCGGTTGAGGACCCGGCAGGCGCTGCGGTGGTGGTCCTTGCGTCGTCTGCCACGTGGATCACTTCGCCGCGTCAGCTGCCGCCTGCGTCTTGTCGACGATGTCCTGAGGGCTGGCCTTGCCGGCGAACATGAGGGCGATCTCGTCGTTCATCGCGCCCCCGACGGACTGGCCGAAGGCGGTGTCGAAGTACAGCTGCACGTAGGGGGACTTGTCGCGCACCTGGAGGAGCGCGGCGAGCGCCGGGTCAGCGACGGAGCCCGATGCAGCCGGGTTCGTCGGCAGCCCCATGTCCTTCTCGGCGAAGCCCTTCTGGACGTCCGTGGAGAGCATGTACTTGACGAAGTCGACTGCCTGCTGGGGGGCCTTCTTGGAGACCGCCCATGCGTCGCCGCCGCCGAGCTGAGCGGCCGGGTCCCCCTGGCCACCATCCACCGACGGGAAGGGGAACCAGCCGAGGTTGTCGCCCAGGCCCTTGTGGTCGGCGGTGAGGCCGGCCATGACGCCGGGCTCCCAGTGGCCCTGCATCTCCATCGCGACCTTCCCGGTGGCCAGCAGACCCGACGCGCTCGTCGGCCCGGTCTGCGCCGGGGTCGACAGGAATCCCTTGTTGAACGGCTTGTCGGCGACGAGCTTCTGGACGTCCTCGCCGGCCTTGACGAAGCACGGGTCGGAGAACTGCAGGCTCTTCACGGCATCCTGCAGGACCGTCTGCGGGCACTCGCGGAGGGCGAAGTAGTACCAGTAGTGCGCGGCGGGCCACTTGTCGCCGGCCCCCACCGAGATCGGCTCGATGTTGGCGGCCTTCAGCTTGCCGATGTCCGTGTAGAGCTCGGTCCAGGTCGTCGGGCTCGTGGTGATGCCCGCCTTGGCGAAGAGCGCCTTGTTGTACCAGAAGCCGACGACGCCCAGCGAGAACGGGAGGCCGTAGGTCTTGCCGTCGACCTGCCAGCCCGCGACCGAGCCGCCGATGGTGTCGATGACGTCCTTGGCGGAGGCGGACAGGTCCATGGTCAGCCCGGCCGCCACGTGGTCGGCGAGCTCGCCGCCCCCGCGCTCCATGTAGATGTCGGGAGCGTCGCCGCTCTGGAAGGCGGCGTCGAGCTTGGTCAGCATGTCCTCGTGCTGCATGGCGCTGACCTCGATGGTGACGCCGGGATGGCTGGCCTCGAAGTCCTTGGCTACCTTGTCGTAGTACGACTTGCCGGGGTCGGTGTTGGAGTTGTGCCACCAGGTGATGGTGACGTTCCCGCCGCCGGCGCCGGACGAACCGCTGCTTCCGCTGCTGCCCGAGCTGCAGGCGCCGAGCACTGCGACCGCCGCGCCGAGGGCCACGGCTCGAATAGCCAGGGTCCTGTTCATGTGCCGCTCCTCGTCGTTGAGAGTTGATGTGCAATGCCACGCTGGCACCGCCCTGGATCGGGTGTCAATCGTTAACGATAACGTTATCGTTACGAGTTCGACGGGTGCCGTCCGCCGGTCCGCACCGAAGGGGCCACCAACGAAGGGAGGGGCCGATGAGGCTGACGAGCACCCCTGTTGCCCGGGCCCGGGGACGCGGCGCGGTCGCCGCCCTCACCGTCGACGACGGGCCGAACGGTGGGGTCACCGAGGCGCTGCTCGACACGCTCGCTGCGCTGCGCGTCCGCGCGGTGTTCTGCGTCGTCGGGGAGCGGGTCGCCGCGCCCGGTGGCGGCCGACTGCTGCGCCGCATCGTCGCGGAGGGGCATGCCCTGGGGAACCACGCCATGACGTATGCCGACCTGGGCACCTGGAGTGCGGAGCGTGTCGAGGCCGACCTGGCCAGGGTGCTGGACGTCATCCGCGACGCCCTCGGCGACCCCTCCGCCCTGGTCCCGTTCTACCGGGCCCCGAACGGGAGCTGGGGCCGGAGCGCCGAGGTGGCCGTCGCGCTCGGGATGCAGCCACTCGCCGTCGTCAACACCATCGAGGACTGGCTCACCCAGGACGTCCCCACCCTCGTGGCGAACCTCCGGGACGCCATCCGTCCGGGCGAGGTGTTCGTCGTCCACGACGGTGGCGGCGATCGGTGGGGGACCCTCGAGGCGCTGCGGACCGTGCTCACCGAGCGCCTTGCAGAGGGGTGGTCCTTCACCCTGCCGCCGGCTCCCTCTGACCTGTGATCCGCTCGGCCGGCGGGGCCGGGGGCCCGGACCGAGAACGCCCGATCGGCGCGCACGACGTGGCCCGGTCCGCCGGCGGCATGCCGGATGCCGTCGGCGGGGCGTGCCGCGGACTCCCTGGCCGGTGGGTCTCAGGCGGCCTGCACGGCCGGGGCGGGGGTGCGGTCCGGGGTGCCGAGGAAGGCCTGGTACGCCTGCCACGCGGCGGCCTCGGCGGGGGTGTCGGGGTCGGCGGCGAAATAGGCATGCAGAGCGTTCTCGATGGGCGCGGTGAGGGTGCCGAGGTCAGCCATGACGGTGCTTTCTGAGCGTGTCGGATGCGGTGAACGGCACCGACGGCTCTGGCGGTGTCGACCCTGTGTCTCGCGCGAACGCGGGATGGGCAGGCACTGGTGCTATCGGTCGGGAGGGTGTGGTCCTGACCGGTTGCAGGTCGAACGGTACCTTCGGGGGATGCTGGTTGCGAGGAAGGGCGACCCGCGCGTGGCGTGCCCGACCTAGGCTGGCGTGGTGCCTCCCGACCCAGTGCCGACCGAGTCGACGACCCCCGGGCCGCGCACGGACGGCGAGATCCCGGCATACGTCTCGGGTCTCGGGCTGCCCGGGCTCGCCGACATCCACGTGCACGTCCTCCCCGAACCCATGCAGCGCAAGGTCTGGGCCTACTTCGACCGGGCCGAGGAGCACTACGGACGGGCCTGGCCGGTGCACTACCGGAGCGACGTGGCAGCCCGGCTCGAGACGCTGAGAGGGTTCGGGCTCAGGGCGATTCCGGCGCTGACCTACCCGCATCGGCCCGGCATGGCCCGGTGGCTCAACGACTGGGGGCGCGGGCTCGCCGAGCGGGAGCCGGACGTCGTCCGCTGCGCGACGCTCTTCCCCGAGCCGGGGGTCGGGTCCTACCTCGCCGAGGCGCTCGACGGCGGCGCTCGGCTGGTCAAGATGCACGTCCAGGTGGGCCAGTACGCGCCCGACGACCCGCTGCTCGACCCGGCCTGGGAGCTCCTCTCCGAGCGAGGGGTCCCCGTCGTCATCCACGCCGGGTCGGGCCCGATCCGGGGTCGGCACACCGGCCCGGACGGGGTCGCCACGGTGCTGTCGCGGTTCCCCCGCCTCGTGCTCGTCATCGCGCACGCCGGGCTGCCGGAGTACGACGCCTTCGCCGACCTCGCCGAGCGGTATCCCGGCGTCCACCTCGACACCACGATGGTGGGGACCGACTTCACCGAGGCGTTCGCGCCGATGCCCGACGGGTATGTGGCGCGGCTGGCCCGGCTCGGCGACAAGGTGGTGCTGGGGTCGGACTTCCCGAGCATCCCCTATGCGTATGCGCACCAGCTGGAAGCGTTGGCCCGGTTGGGGTTGGGTGATGGGTGGATGCGGAAGGTGTTGTGGGAGAACGGTGCCCGGCTACTGGGGCTGCCGGGGATGGCTGAGTAGAGCGAGTTGTCCACAGCCGCGTGTAGGCGCCGGTGGTTGTCCACAGATGTTGTGACGCAGCGGGTTTCGTCGGTGGTCACGCCTAGGGTAGAGACATGACCACAGCAGTCGCGGACCGCGCGGAGGGCCTCGATCTGGCCCGACGGCGCGCCGCCCTGTCCGGTGCCCGAGCGGCTCTGAGCGGCCTGGCGGCCGTGCTCGGTTCGGCGGCCGACCGCGACCTCCCCGAGCTCCTGACCGAGCTCGACGAGGTCGCGGCCCTGGCCGGTGCCGGGCGCGTGGCCGTGACGGCCGAGGCCGTGGCCCGCGGGGCCGTCGCGGCGTCGCAGGCCCGCTCCGTGGCCGGGTGGGTCGCCACCCATGCGCCGAGCCAGCGCGCCGGCGGCGCGGGGGCCGTGGCCAAGGTCGCCGAGGCGTTCGGGGCCGTCGAGCACGGGCCGGTGCGCGAGGCCGTCCTGGCAGGTGAGGTCTCGCCCCAGGTGGCCGCCTCGGTGGTGGATGAGTTCGACCGGCTCCGCCCCGGGCTGGTCGACGCCGCTGCGCCCGACGTGCTTCGGGCGATGCTCACGGTGGGCGCCGAGCACGGCATCCGGGGCGTGCGGGAGGTGCGCCCGACGTTGCTGGCGCGGTTCGGGGCGGCCGGGCAGCTGCAGTCGGAGCAGAACCGGGCCCGACGGCTCGTCTCGCTCTCCCGCCCGCGTCCCGACCTGCCGGGCACGGTCGCCTATGCCCTGGTGCTTGACGCCGAGGGGCAGGCGGTGCTCGAGGCGGCGATCGGGCCGCTGTCCAAGCCGGTGCCCGGGCCCGAAGGCGAGCCCGACCCGAGCCCGGCCGACCGCCGCCGCGCCGAGGCCCTGGTCGACGTATGCCGCCGCACCACGGCCGCCGCGGCCGCGGCCGACGCCGACGGGCGGGTGCCGCCCATGAGCAAGGCCACCCTGCTGCTGACGATGACCCTTGACGACCTGACCTCCCGCACCGGTGCGGCCACGACGATGGGGACGACCGAGGCCGGGATGGCACTGGCCCCCGAGACCGCCCGACGGATCGCCTGCGACGCCGGGGTCGTCCCGGCCGTGCTCGGCTCGCGCAGCGAGATGCTCGAGCTGGGGCAGCGGCTGCGGCTGTTCACCCTCGGTCAGGTGCGCGCGCTGTGGCTGCGCGACCGGGGGTGCACCTTCCCCGGGTGTGGCGCACCGGCGTTCTGGTGTGACGCGCATCACCTCAGGCACTGGGTGGACGGCGGACCGACCGGCGTCACCAACGGTGCGCTGCTCTGCGCGCGCCACCACACCGTGGTGCACCGCGACCGGCTCGCAGGGTGGGCCACCGCCGAGGGGGTGGTCTGGGACCAGGACGTGGGGTCGTACGACCGGCTGCTCGCGCGGAGCGTCGCCAGCGGGACCCCGCGCGCTGACGGCGCGCGCCCCGAGGTTCATGGCCCACGGGGGAGTGACACCGACGACCCACCCTTGGCCGGCCGGCGCGGGCCGCGAGGAGGCGATCCCCCCGGGCCGGGGGATCCGACGTGGCCCGGGTGACGACCGGTGGAGCCGGGGATCCGGGGTGGCCCGGGTGACGGCGGATGGAGCCGGGGATCCGAGGTAGCGAGGGTGACGGCGGGTGGCGCCGGGGATCCGAGGTAGCGAGGGTGACGGCGGGTGGAGCCGGGGTCTGGGGTGGCCCGGGTGACGACCGGAAGCGCCGGGGATCCGCGGTAGCCAGGGGCGGCACGGGTGCCGTCAGGCCCCGCGGTATCTCGGCGGTATCTCGGCGGTATCCCGACAGCATCCCGACGGCGCCCGCGGCACCCGCGTGCCGGCCTCGCAGAACGCACCGATCCGCGACCCGGATGCGAGACTGGATCGGTGACGGACTCCAGGGGCAGGCTCCCGCGCCGTCCGCGCCATTTCGGCCCGGACGCGCTCGAGGCGCACGGCGGCACCCTTCCCGGGCCCGCAGAGGTCACCGAGGCGGCCCACCAGACGGCGGCGATCCTCGTCGGCGCCGGTCGCGCCGCTCACGACCCCGAGATCACCGCACGCCTCGTCACCCTCGTCGACGACCTCGGCCTGTCCACGGTCGCCGAGCTGTGGTCGGACCGCCCCGCGCGCAGCCTGCCGGGGGCCCTGTGGCGGCTCTACGCGCTACGCGAGTGGGTCCGGCGCAGCCCCGAGCAGGCCAGCCAGGAGTATGCCGCGGGCATCCGGTTCACCGACGTCGCCCACGCGTGGCCGGCATCGAGGAGCCTCCCGGTCCCGAGGAGGTGCAGCGGCTCGCCGACCAGATCCTCGCGGGGGTGTTCTACGGCGACCTTGCGGTCGCCCTGGAGCGAGCAGCGGCGTTCTGCTCGGTGGTGGCGGCCGGCCGCGCCGAGCTGGCCCATGAGCGGGACTCGACCGACCCCGAGGGCGCCGGCGCCGCTGACGCGGCGGGCGCGGCGATGCTGACGACCGGGGAGGACCTGCGGGCCTGCGCCAACCTCTGGCGCGCCGACGAGCTCGACTGAGCCACCTGACGGCAGGCCCGTCCCGCCCCAGTCCCGTGGATGACGGCAGGTCGGCCCCGACCCAGTCCCGTGGATGACGGCAGGCCGGCCCCGACCCAGTCCCGTGGATGACGGCAGGTCGGCCCCGACCCAGTCCCGTGGATGACGGCAGGCCCGTCCCGACCCAGTCCCGTGGATGACGGCAGGTCCGCCTCGACCCAGTCCTGTGGATGAGGAACATGATGCCCAGGAGGCGCGTTAGGGTTTTCTTGTGGGCGCCGGGCCGCGGCAGCCCCGGGTCCCAACATCAGCCGCTACGAGCGGCCACGCGCCGTGAGGCGCTCCCGGTCCGGCGTCCACACCCATCCCTTCCGAAGCCTCGCACCTCACTGGTCACCGGGGCCCCTGCCGCCGAGGCTCCGTGGGGCGAAACACGAGGAAGTTCTTGGGGAGTTCACAGCATTCACCGGACCCGGGGTCGTACCGTAGTCGTGTGGGGCAGCGAGCGGAGGAACTCGTCGACATCACCCTCCAGGACGAGATCGAACTGGTGGGTGACCTCGTCGTCGCTGCCGCCGCCAGCGCCGACCACATGAGCGAGGACGACATCGACCGCGTCCTCGGTATCGACGCCCACGACCCGTCGGAGCGCGGCGGCCGCCGCCACCGCGGACGTCAGGAGCGCAAGCCCGCCTGATCGGCGCGTGCGGCACCAGCGCCGGCCGGGTCCGGGGGCCATCGTCGGGCCGGTAGCCTGGTCCTGACCTTGCCCGCCCCGATCCGAGAGAACCGTCGTGGGCTTTCGCCTCACCCCTCGTGACCACAGCGTCTTCGAGCTGTTCGCGCAGTCGGCGCAGCACCTTGTCGACGGTGCTCGCGAGCTGACGTCTGTGCTGGGTGCCGATCCCTCGGAACGGGCGGCCATCGCGCAGCGCATCCACGAGATCGAGCACGCCGCCGACGAGGCCACGCACGACCTCATCCGTCAGGTCAACGGCTCGTTCGTGACCCCGTTCGACCGCGAGGACATCCACAGCCTGGCGTCGCGGCTCGACACGTGCCTGGACCACATGGACGCCGCCGCCGACCTCATCGTGCTCTACCGCCTCGACGGACTCCCGCGCGGCATCGCCGAACAGGTCGAGACCCTCGACGAGGATGGCCGACCTCACCGCCGAGTCGATGCCCCGGCTGCGCACGATGCGCGAGCTCAGCGACTACTGGATCGAGATCAACCGCCTCGAGAACCAGGCCGACCAGGTCTACCGCCGCCTGCTCGCCGACCTCTACAACGACGAGTCGGCCGACGCCCTCCACGTGCTCAAGCTCAAGGAGGTCATCGACGAGCTCGAGGCCGCCGCCGACGCGTTCGAGGCACCTCGCGAACAAGGTCGAGAACATCGCCGTCAAGGGCTCCTGACGCCGGTGGACGCGGCGGCCATCGTCCTCGTCATCGTCCTGGCGATGGCCTTCAGCTACACCAACGGCTTCCATGACGCGGCGAACTCCATCGCCACCTCCGTCTCGACCCGGGCGCTCACCCCTCGGGTCGCGGTGGCGCTGGCGGCCGTCGCCAACTTCGCCGGAGCCTTCCTCGGCCAGCGGGTCGCCGAGACGGTGGGCAGCGGCATCATCGCCGCCCCCTCCGGGGCGACGGGGCTCGCCATCGCCGCCGCGGCGCTCGTGGGCGCCATCGGATGGAACCTGCTGACCTGGTGGTTCGGGCTCCCCTCCTCGTCCTCGCACGCCCTGATCGGCGGCCTCGGCGGGGCCGCCCTGGCCGCCGGCGCCGCTGTCGAGTGGCGACGGGGTCATCGACCGCGTCCTCATCCCGATGCTCCTGTCGCCGGTCGTCGGGCTGGTGGGCGGCTATCTGCTCATGGCGGCGATCATGTGGACCTTCCGCCGAGTCCGACCCGGTCCGCGTGCGCCGCGGCTTCCGCTACGCGCAGACCATTTCGGCCGCCGCGGTCGCCCTCGGCCACGGCATGCAGGACGCCGCCAAGACCGCCGGTGTCGTCATCCTGTCGCTCACGGTGGCCGGCCGCTACGACTCCCGCAGCGCGGTGATCCCCTGGTGGGTCTTCGGCCTGAGCGCGGTCGTCATCTCGCTCGGGACGTATGCCGGCGGCTGGCGGATCATGCCCACGCTCGGCCGCCGGATCGCCACCCTGGACTCACCGCAGGGCTTCGCGGCCGAGACGACCGCGGCCGTCATCCTGTTCGTCGCCACGGCGTTCCGGGCGCCGATCTCGACGACCCACGCGATCACCTCGGCGATCACCGGTGTCGGTGCCACCCGTGGAATCCGCGCGGTGCGCTGGAACGTCGCGAAGACGATCGTCGGCGCGTGGATCTTCACCTTTCCCGGAGCGGGAGTAGCGGCGGCTGCCACCTACGCCGTCATCGCCCTCCTCCGCTGAGCTCGCTCGGCCGAGGCGCCCGTGGGCCGGCCGCTCGGGGTGACCCCGGTCAGCCGAAGCGCCCGGAGATGTAGTCCTCCGTCGCCTGCTGGGTCGGGTTGTTGAAGATCTTGTGGGTGTCGTCGATCTCGATGAGCCTGCCGGGCTGGCCGGTCGCCTTGAGGTTGAAGAACGCCGTCCGGTCCGACACCCGGGCCGCCTGCTGCATGTTGTGCGTGACGATGACGATGGTGTACCGGCTCTTCAGCTCGTTGATGAGGTCCTCGATCGCCAGCGTCGAGATCGGGTCGAGCGCCGAGCACGGCTCGTCCATGAGGAGCACCTGCGGCTCGACGGCGATGGCCCGGGCGATGCACAGCCGCTGCTGCTGACCACCCGGACAGCCCGGCGCCGGGCTTGTCGAGGCGGTCCTTGACCTCGTTCCACAGGTTCGCGCCGCGCAGCGAGCGCTCGACGACCTCGTTGACCTTGGACTTGTTCTTCACCCCGTTGAGCCGCAGCCCGGCGGCGACGTTGTCGCGGATCGACATCGTCGGGAACGGGTTCGGCCGCTGGAACACCATGCCGACGGTCCGGCGCACGGTCACCGGGTCGACGCGACCCGGCATACAGGTCCTGGTCGTCGAGCAGCACGCTGCCGTGCACGCGGGCGCCCGGGATGACCTCGTGCATCCGGTTGAGGGTGCGCAGCACGGTCGACTTGCCGCAGCCGGACGGGCCGATGAAGGCCGTGACCGACCGGGGTTCGACGGTCATCGTCACTCCCTCGACGGCCTTGAAGTCGCCGTAGAAGATGTCGAGGTCCTTGACGTCGATGCGCTTGGCCATGAGGTGGGTCCGTCTCCAGTTGGTGTGTGGTCGTGTCGGCGGTGGTTTCGGGGGTCAGCCCTTGACCTTGGCGAAGCGCCCGACGAAGCGGCCAAGGAGGTTGATGACGAGGACGAGGAGGATGAGGGTGCACGCCGCGCCCCACACGCGCTGCGGCGGCGATGGGGTCGGCGATGTTGAGGAACTGGTTGTTGATGAGCGTCGGCAGCGCCGCCATGGAGCCGCCGAACAGGTCCTCGTTCAGATAAGGACTGTATGCCGCGAGCAGCAGCAGCGGGGCGGTCTCGCCGGCGACGCGGGAGAAGCCGAGCAGCGCGCCGGTGAGGATGCCGGAGAACGACGTCGGCAGGACGACCAGCAGGATGGTGCGCCACTTGGGCACGCCGAGGGCGTAGGACGCCTCCCGGAGCTCGTTGGGGACGAGCTTGAGCATCTCCTCGGTGGAGCGGGTGACGACCGGGATCATGAGCATCGCCAGGGCGAGCGACGCGCAGGCCGGGATGAGCTTGAGACCGAACGTCGTCACCCAGGCCGCGAAGATGAACAGCGCCGCGACGATCGAGGGGATCCCGCTGAGGATGTCGACCGTGAAGCTGACGGCCCGGGCGAGGCGGCCACGGCCGTACTCGACGAGGTAGATCGCCGTGAGGATCGCGATGGGGATGGCGATGGCCGATGTGAGCAGCGACATCAGCAGGGTGCCGATCAGGGCGTGGCGGCCGCCGCGGATGTTGTGGTCGAAGCCGGGCGGCAGGGCGCCGGACTGGTCCTTCTGCCACCAGGTCACCGAGAGCAGGACGTGGAAGCCCTTGGTGAGGACGACCCACATGATCCACACGAGCGGGATCAGGGCGATGAGGAACGCCGCCCACACGATGATCGTGGCCAGGTTGTTCTTCAGCGCCGCGGGTGCCCGTGCTGTCGTGGAGGTCGGGGGCCGGGGGCGACTGGTCCGGCGCGATCGTGGCGCTCATTCGGTGAAGGCCTTCCTGCGCTCGATGATGATGCGGGCGATGGCGTTGACGACGAAGGTGAGGACGAACAGCACCAGGCCCGCCGCGATGTAGGCGCCGGTCGACAGGCCGCCGGTGAACTCCGATGCCGCGCCGGCGATCTTCGATGCGAAGGTCGAGCCGCCGTTGAAGAGCGACCACGTCCAGCCGGCGCCCTGGGGGAGCGAGGACAGGATCATCAGGACGGCGATGGTCTCGCCGAGGGCCCGACCCAGGCCGAGCATCGAGGCGCTGATGACGCCGGGGCGCCCGAACGGGAGGACGGCGGTGCGGATCATCTCCCACTTCGTGGCGCCGAGGGCGTACGCGCCCTCCTTGTGGGTCGTTCGGGGTCTGGGCGAAGACCTCGCGGGACAGTGCCGTGATGATGGGCAGGATCATGATCGCGAGGACGAGCCCGACGAAGAAGATCGTGTTGCCGCCCGGTGATGCCCTTGACCTTGTGGAAGAACGGGATCCAGCCGAGGGCCGTCGACGATCCACTCCTGGATGCGTCGCCCACTTCTGCGCCACGACGTAGCCGCCCCACAGCCCGTAGACGATCGACGGGACGGCAGCGAGCAGGTCGATGAGGGCGGCAGCCGGCTTGGCGAGCCAGCACCGGCGAGTACTGGGTGAGGAAGAGGGCGATCGCGATCGAGAACGGCACGGCCACGACGAGCGCGACGAGCGAGGAGGCGACCGTCGCCCACAGCAGGTCCGACGATGCCGAACGACATCGGCGGGCTGCGTCTTCCACGTCGAGGAGGTGAAGAAGTTCGCGTGGTTGGCCGACAGGGCCGGGATCGCCTGGGCGAGGAGGAAGACGGCGACGAGGGTGACGATGACGATGACCGTCAGGCCCGCGCCGGTGGCGGCGATCCCGAAGAGCCGGTCGCCCAGCCGCCCGGTGCTGGCGTTGTCGGCGCGTCAGCGGATGGGGGTCCTCGGGGCTCGGGCGTCTCGTCGACGATGGACGCTCCCGTGATGCTCGTCATCTGCTGCTGCCTATCTCGGTCCTCGGGACGGCTCCGCGGGGCGCCGGGATCCTCCCGTCGCCCCGCGGACCTTGGCTCGCCGTGAGCCGGTCACCGTGCGGTGGTCACTGGATGGCGTTGATCGCGCTCGCGACCTTGTCTGGATCTCCGCGGGAAGCGGCGCAGAGCCGATCGAGGTGAGCGTGTTCTGGTAGTCGGCGGACGACCATGTAGTTGAGGAACGACTTGACGGCCGCACCCTTGGCGGAGTCAGCGTACTTCGAGCACGCGATCTCGTAGGTGACGAGGACGATCGGGTAGGCACCCGGGGCCTTGGTCGCGTAGTCGATCTTGAGCGCCAGGTCGTTGCCGGTGCCCTTGATCGTGGCCGCCGCGATGGCCTTGCCGGCGGACTCGGCGGTCAGCGTCGACCGGGCCCGAGCCGTTGTCGATCGCGGCCATCGGGCAGCTTGTTCTGGATCGCGAACGACCACTCGACGTAGCCGATGCCGCCCTCGGTGGCCTGGACGGCCTGGCCGACGCCCGGGTTGCCCTGCTTGCCCTGGCCGACCTTGCCGGTCCACTCCTTGCCGTGCGCGTCCGGCCAGTCGGCCGGAGCGGCGGTGTTGAGGTAGTTGGTGAAGTTGTCGGTCGTGCCCGAGGAGTCCTGCCGGAAGAACACCGCGATGCTCTCGGCTCGGCAGCGTGACGCCCGGGTTGACGGCGGCGATGGCCGGGTCGTTCCACTTGGTGATCTTGCCGCTGAAGATCTTGGCGGTCACCGTCGGCGTGAGGACGAGCTTGTCCACGCCCTTGACGTTGAAGGCGACGGCGATCGGGCCGGTGATCATCGGCAGGTCCCAGGCGTCGGAGCCGCAGGCCGCGTTGGCCTTGGCGACCTCGTCGCCGTCCTTGCCCTGCGGGTTGAGCGCCGAGTCGGAGCCGGCGAAGTCGATCTGCTTGGTTGAGGAAGGAGGTGATGCCCGCACCCGAGCCGGTGCCGTTGTAGGACACCTCGGCGCCGCACTTGGCCTTGTAGCCGGCGGTGGCCTGGGCCATGGCGTTCTGCTGGGCGGTGGAGCCGGCGGCCGACAGGTTGCCGGCTCCGGCGCAGGCGCTGCTGCTGCCCGCCGCTCGACGACGGCCGGGCTGTCGCCGTTGCTGGCGGACCCGCACGCGGCGAGGGCGAGGGAGCCGACGAGGGCGAGCGCCGCCATCTGGCCGAGACGCTGATTCTTCACAGTGGTACCTCTTCTGAAGGCAAGGGGAACAGGGGGCCGGACCTCACTGGCCGGACACTAGGACCGTAGGGACTCCGGGTGACGTGCATGGCCCGATGCGGGTGAACGGCGGGTGAACGGATGCCAGGCGATTGGGGAAGGGGTCGGTCAAGTGAGGCCGGCTGGCCTCGGGTGCGGTGCTGCGGGCGGCCCGCGCCGGTCAGGTGCGGTGCCGCTCGACGGCGACGATCCGCGCGTCCATCCCGGTCCCGACGACGTGGCAGACGAGCACCTCGCCCTTGTCGAGCTTGTCCGCGCGGGCCTGGCCGAGGGTCTCGACCGCGGCCTCGTTCGCGGGGTCGCTCGGGGTCGACCCGGGCGAGGAGGACGTCGATGAGGTCGGGCAGCACCGGCCCGTGGCTGCAGACGGCCGCCGGCTCGCCTCGCTCGAGGACCCGCGCGAGGTGCCGACGCGGCCGGGCGGGGTCGGCGGCATACCCCTCCTCGGAGAGGCCCGGCCGTTCGCGCAGCGGCAGCCGGGCGGACCCGGCATACGGAGCGAGGGTCTGCACGCACCGCACCGACGGCGAGGTGACCAGCCGGCGGACGCCGTATGCCGCGAGCAGCGGCGCGATGTCGCTCGCCCGGCGGCTCCCGGTGCGGTCGAGCGGGCGCAGAGTGTCGTCGCGCTCGGTCCACGCCGATCGCGGGGCACGGCCTTGGCGTGGCGGATGAGCGGCCAGCGGCCAGGTCTCGAGGGCGCCGCCTGGTCGGCGCGGACGACGGCGAGCAGCTGGTCGCGGTCGCGGGAGTAGTCGAGGCGGTCGAAGGCGAGCTGGACGTCGAGCCAGGCGACCTCGTCGATCTCGTGGTCGAGCCGTCCGTGGCCGCCGCTGACCTCGGCGGCCCAGTAGCGGACGACCTTGGTGTCGGGGACCCCCTCCTTGGTGAGGACCGTGTACTCGGTCCGGGAGCGGACGCCCGAGCCGGACCTCGAGCCCGGTCTCCTCGGCCGTCTCGCGGACCGCGGCCACGGCCCACTCCTCGCCGGGGTCGAGCTTGCCCTTGGCCCAGGACCAGTCGTCGTAGCGCGGGTCGGTGGACGAGCGCGACCTCGAGCGTCCCGTTCCGGCGGCGCCAGGGGACGGTCCCGGCAGCGGGGATGGTGCTCATGGTGGGGTTGACCTCCGAGTGGGCGGGCTGCAGGGCGGGGCGAGGGGGACGGTCAGCTACGGCGGGCCTTGCGGCGGCGCTTGGCGTGGGTCTCGATGAGGGTGGCCTGGAGGTCCGCGAGCGGCTCGCCGTCGTCGTCGAGGTAGATCCGGGTCCACCGGCCGTCGCCGCCGAGCCGCCAGTGGGCATAGTCGTCGCTCATGCCACGCTCGATCAGGTCGCGGAGCTGGTCGAGGTGGCGAGGGTCGGTGATGCTGTGCGAGGGCCTCGACGCGGCGGTCGAGGTTGCGGTGCATCATGTCGGCGCTGCCGATGAACGCCTCGGGCTCGCCCCCGCCGCCGAAGTAGTAGATCCGGGAGTGCTCGAGGAACCGTCCGAGGATCGAGCGGACCTCGATGTTCTCGGACAGCCCGGCACCCCGGGCCGCAGGGCGCAGATGCCGCGTACCCACAGCTGGACCCGGACCCCGGCCTGGGAGGCCCGGTACAGCGCGTCGATGATCTGCTCGTCGACGATGGAGTTCATCTTGAAGCCCGACGTAGCCGCTGCCCGGGGTCGGCCTGCTCGATCTCGATCTCGCGCTCGATGCGCTCGACGAGGCCGGAGCGCACCGACCGGGGGGCGACGAGCAGCCGCTTGAACTTGCTCCGGGGCGCGACGCCGGAGAGCTGGTTGAACAGTCGGGTGAGGTCCTCGCCGACCTGCGGGTCGACGGTGAGCAGGCCGAGGTCCTCGTAGAGCCGGGCCGTCTTGGGGTTGTAGTTGCCGGTGCCGACGTGGCAGTAGCGGCGCAGCCCCTCGGCCTCGCTGCGGACGACGAGGCACAGCTTGCAGTGGGTCTTCAGGCCGACGATCCCGTAGACGACGTGGACGCCGGCCCGCTCGAGCTTGCGGGCCCAGGAGATGTTGTTCTGCTCGTCGAACCGGGCCTTGATCTCGACGACGGCGACGACCTGCTTGCCGGCGTCGGCCGCGTCGATGAGGGCGTCGATGATGGGGGAGTCGCCGCTCGTCCGGTAGAGGGTCTGCTTGATGGCGAGCACCCGCGGGTCGGCGGCGGCCTGCTCGATGAACGCCTGGACCGACGTCGAGAACGAGTCGTAGGGGTGCTGGAGCAGGACGTCCTGCTTGCGGATGCTGGCGAACAGGTCCCGCGCCTTGGCGCTCTCGGTCGGGGCGAGGTCGGCGTGGGTCCGGGCGAGGAACGCCGGGAAGTGCAGGTCGGAGCGCTCGAGGTCGGCGATGATGTTGAGCCCGCGCAGGTCGAGCGGCGCCGGCAGCCGGTAGACCTCGGACTCCGACACGCCGAGCTCGCGGACGAGCATCTCCATGACGTGGTCGTCCATCTCGGCGTCGACCTCGAGGCGCACCGGCGGGCCGAACCGGCGCCGGGTCAGCTCGCGCTCGAGCGCGGTGAGCAGGTTCTCGGCGTCGTCCTCCTCGACCTCGAGGTCCTCGTTGCGGGTGACCCGGAACGTGTAGTGCTCGTGGATCTCCATCCCGGGGAAGAGCATGTCGAGGTGCGCGGCGATGAGGTCCTCGAGCGGGACGAACCGGGTGCGGTACGTGTCGGCCAGCCGGGACTCACCGGCCGGTGGCTCGACCCGCAGGAGCCGGGGCAGCAGCGGCGGCACCTTGACCCGGGCGAAGTGCTCCTTGCCGGTCTTGGGGTTGATGAGGACGACGGCGAGGTTGAGCGAGAGCCCGGAGATGTACGGGAACGGGTGGGCCGGGTCGACGGCGAGCGGGCGTGAGCACCGGGAAGATCTGGTCGGAGTACAGCGTGCTGAGGGTTGCCCGCTCGGCGTCGGAGAGCTCGTCCCAGCGGACGATGTTGATGCCCTCCTCCTCGAGGGCCGGCTTGACCTGCTGGCGGTAGACCTGCGCCTGGAGGTCGAGGAGCTCGTGGCTGACGAGGGAGATCTGCTCGAGGACCTCGCGGGGCTCCAGCCCGGAGGTCGGAGCGGACCGCGATCCCGGTGGCGATGCGGCGCTTGAGGCCGGCGACGCGGACCATGAAGAACTCGTCGAGGTTCGACGTGAAGATGGCGAGGTAGCGGGCCCGCTCGAGCAGCGGGAGGGCCTCGTCGGCCGCGAGCTGGAGCACCCGCTCGTTGAACTGCAGCCAGGAGATCTCCCGGTCGAGGAACCGGTCGGACGGCAGGCCGTCCTCCTCGACCGGGCTGGGTCCCCACCACCCGGATGAACCGGCCGTCGGGCGACCGGGGCGGCGCGGGCAGGCCCTCGGTCACCGAGGAGCTGGTGATCGAGAGCTCGCCGACGAACTGGGCCGCGGCGGCCGCCGTCGCGGCGTCGGAGCTGGCCCTGCGGGTCCGGCGGCCCGACGAGGGCGCCCGCGGTCGTCGGTGGGCCGAACGGCGGCCTCGGTGGCCCCGTCAGCGTCTCGGCGCTCGCCTGGTCGGGGGAGGTCATGCCCCCATCCTGGCAGGTCGCCCGCCACGCGGCGAGGCCGCGGCGGGCCGCGTCCGGACCTGGCGCGGGCACCGGTCGACGAGCGGCCGGGCAGAGGCCGGGCAGCCGGGCCGGTCAGCCCACGGGCACCGCATACATGACGTCGACCCCGGCGTCGACGAACCCGAGCCGGGCATACGTCGCGCCGCGCCCGCTCGTTGTCGCCGTCGACGTAGAGGTGGACCTTGGCCAGCCCTAGCCCCGCCAGGTGGGCGAGGCCGAGCCGGGTCAGCGGCCCGGCCAGCCCATGGCCCTGGTATGCCGGGTGCACCCCGAGGACGTAGACCTCCCCGTCCCCGTGTCTCGCTTCGCGAGCCTCGGGGCCGTGGGCCCGCCCGGCGTCCGGGTGTCTGGCTTCGCGAGCCTCGGGGCCGTCGGCCCGCCCGGTGTCCCCGCGTCTCGCTTCGCGAGCCTCGGGGCCGTGGGCCCGCCCAGTGTCCCCGCGTCTGGCTTCGCGAGCCTCGGGGCCGTGGGCCCGCCCGTCCCCGCCGTCGACCTTGGTCCAGTGGAAGGCGGCGATCGCGGGAGCATCCGGGCCACGGCCGGTGTCCTCGAGGAGGATGAGGCCGGCCGGGTCGAACCACGGCAGCGCCATCCGCTGATGCAGGTCCTCGAGGGTCAGTCGGCCCTGCTCGGGGTGGCCGGCGAACGCGGCGGCGTTGGTCGCCACCCAGGCCTCGTCGTCCTGGCCGGGGACGAACGGCCGCACGAGGAACCCCTCGGGGAGCTCGACCGGCGCTGCGTCCTGCGCCGTGAGCGGCCGCCGCATGAGGTAGAGGTCGCGCACCCGCCGCAGCCCGGCGGCTGCGGCCAGAGCCCGCGCCGCGGGCAGGTCGCCGTGCGCCCAGACGTGCTCGGCGCCCACCCCGACGAGCCGGTCGAGCAGCGCCCGGCCGACCCCCGGCCCCGGTGGCCGGGACCGACGGCCAGCTCGGCCACTCCGTCGTGGTCCACCTGCCCGTATGCCGCCAGCGCGCCGGCCTCGGGGTGGGCGTGCGACATCCCGGCGGCGGCCACGGCATACCCGACGACGTGGGTGACGGGGACGGGCGGGCCATCACCGAGCCCGAGGACGAACGCCTCGGAGAGCGGCGCGACCCCGTCGGCCGCGGCCGCCCGGTCCGCCAGCGCCCGGACCTCGAGCCGCTGCTGCGGCGTCAGCGTGCTCGCGACCTGGAGCTCGACGGCGCTCAGCCGCCCGTCCCGTCGGCCTCGGCGAGAGCCGGCGACTCCTCGGGGACGAACCGGTAGCCGACGTTGCGCACGGTGCCGATGAGCATCTCGTAGTCGGTGCCGAGCTTGGCGCGCAGCCGCCGGACGTGGACGTCGACGGTGCGCGTGCCGCCGAAGTAGTCGTACCCCCAGACCTCCTGGAGGAGCTGGGCACGGGTGAAGACCCGTCCCGGGTGCTGGGCGAGGTACTTGAGGAGCTCGAACTCCTTGTAGGTGAGGTCGAGCGCGCCACCGCGCAGCCGCACCGAGTAGGTCGCCTCGTCGATGACGAGCGAGCCCGCGGTGATCTGCAGGTCGGGCTCGACCGCGTCGTCGACCTTGCGGCCGGTGGCCAGCCGCAGCCGGGCCTCGACCTCAGCAGGGCCGGCGCTCTCGAGCAGGACGTCGTCGACGCCCCAGTCGGCCGTGAGCCCGGCGAGGCCGCCCTCGGTGAGGATGACGAGCAGCGGCGAGGACAGCCCGGTCGTGCGGATGACTCGGCACAGCGACTTGGCCATGGCCAGCTCGCGCCGGGCGTCGACGAGCACCGCGTCGGCATCGGGGGCGTCGACCAGGGCGGAGGCCTCGGCGGGGAGGATGCGAACATGGTGGGCCAGCAGCCCCAGCGCCGGGAGCACCTCGGCGCTGGGCGCCAAGGCGTTCGTGAGTAGCAGCAGGTGGGCCATTGCCCATCAGGATAGGACGATATGAGTGTGCATGAGCCTGGTCCCCGGGACGTGAGACCGTGGCTCAGGGCCGCGGGCGCACCCGAGCCGGACCTGCTGGTCACGGTGCGCTACTGGGCCGCGGCGGCCCACGCGGCGGGCGTCGACGAGGAGGGCCTCGCCCCCGCGCCGACCGTGGCTGCGGCCCTGGCAATGGCGACGGAGCGCCACCCGGCCCTCGCCGAGGTGCTCCCGGCGTGCTCGTTGCTCGTCGACGGCCGGGTCGTGGAACCGGACTACGCCGTCACGAGCGGCACGATCATCGAGGTTCTGCCCCCCTTCGCCGGTGGCTGATGGGAAGATGCCGAACGTGACCTCCCCGGAGCAGCCCCCCGAGGTGCAGCACGCACCTCGGGAGCCGCAGCACCCCCCGGTGGAGCTCGCCGATGAGACCCGGGCTCAGCGCCGCGCCCGCCTGGAGGCGTCCCAGGGCGGAGGGCGCCACGACGGCCCAGGGTCCCCCGACGGCTCGGTCGCCGTGTCCCGACGCACCGAACGGCTCGCCCACGCCGGCGCGGGGGGCCACGCCGCGCACGGCGGCCACGCCGCGCACGGCGGCCACGTCGCGTCCCGCCCCCAGCGCTCGGCCCTCTCCGTCCTCTCCAGGCGCCGGGCGGGCATCCCCCTCGGCGCCATCCTCACCGCCGCCCTTCTCGGCGCCGCCGGGTATGCCGCGATCCCCCTGCTCGCCGCCGCCGTCGCCTGGGCCGGGCTCGTCCTCGCATGGGGCTGGCCGCGCCTGCTCGGCTCGACGAGCCGGGTCGGCGCGCCGCTCGCGATCGCCCTCACCGCGGTCGGGGCTGCGGCGGCGGCCGTCGGACGACGACCGAGCCCTACCTCACCTACGTCCCCGTCGCCCTCGCCGCGGGCCTGCTCGTGATGTTCCTCCACCAGCTCGTGCGCCGCGACGGCCGGGCGCGGCTGACCGAGTCGATCGCCGTCACCGCCTCGGGGCTCTCGATCGCGGCGATCGGCGCCTGCTACATCGCCCTGGCCCGGCTCGACTCCGGGGTCAGCATCCTCATCGTCACGCTCGCCGCGGTCGCGGCGGCCCCCTGGCCGACCTGTTCATGCCGGTGGAGCCGCTGCGCCCGTGGCTGCTCCCGCTCAGCATGGTGCTCGGCGGCATCGGGGCGCCGTGGCGTCCGGCATCCAGGGCGAGCCGGCCACGGCGCGCGCCGTGCTCGTCGGGTTCGTCGTGGCGGCCGTCAGCCACGCGCTGCGCCGGGTGCTGCTCGCCGCTGCCCACCATCGGGCGGCTGTGGGCGCAGGTCACGGCTCGGGGTCGCCTCGGTGCTCGTCTCGGCCGTCGTCGCCTACGCCCTTGCCTGGGTCCTGGTGGCCTGACGCCTCCGGCGCCGGTCGCGACGGTTCGGCGGCATCCGGCCACCACGGCCACCGTCGGGGCTACCATCCGACGTCCATCTCGTGGCCTTCGTCACTCGACACCGACCTCCACCCGACCTCGCCCCGCTCGCCTGGCTCGTCGGCCGGTGGGAGGGCGCGGGGGTCGTCGGCTACCCGACGATGGAGTCCCACCAGCTTCGGCCAGGAGATCGTCTGCACGCACGACGGCCGGCCGTTCCTCCGCTGGGAGAGCCGGACCTGGCTCCTCGACGACGACGGCGAGCAGATCCGGCAGGCGTCGCACCGAGCTCGGCTTCTGGCGGCCGGTCGAGCCCGGCGACGACGGGGCCAACGTCGAGCTGCTCCTCGCCCACCCGACCGGCATCGTCGAGATGTATGCCGGCACGGCCGAGCCTGCGAAGGTCGAGCTGGCCACCGACGGGGTCATGCGCAGCCCCCACGCCAAGGCGTATGCCGCGGCCACCGGATGTACGGCTACGTCCAGAGCAACCTCATGTGGGTCATGGACATGGCGGCCATGGGCGCGCAGCTCAGTCGCACGTCTCGGCGGAGCTCAAGCGGGTCGAGTGACGGGGCCCACCGTGGCAGCGGTCGTCCGCTGACCCGGGTCGGTGGTCAGGGCACGTAGTAGGTGTCGGTGTAGTTGCGCATCTTGTCTGCCCGGAGCAGTCGGCCGAGGGTTCCACGCTGCCTGTCGACGACGTCGATCGAGCCCGCCGTTGGACGCGTGGCGAACCCCGAGAACGGCGCGGTGATGAAGACGACGTCGCTGGCTGCGGATGTTGCGCAGCGACAGGGCGTAGCCACGCATCAGGTCGACATCGTGAACCCTTGTCGACGACGAGGTCCTTGCGTCGCCGCGTCGACGAAACTGCGATGGCAATCGGGTTGGTCAGCGTCGACGCGCTCGTCACCTTGAGCAGGAGCGCCTTGAGGAAGGCGAGCTCGCGGCGGCCTCGGGAGATGTCCCCCTCGCTGAGCAGGTACCGCTCCCGGACGAAGGCCAGCGCCTTGGCGCCGTTGAGGTCGTTCCAGCCCGTTGTGGATGACGACCGGTCCACCGTTGCCGGTCCCGGTGCTCGCCTCCTCGGCATACACCCGGACCCCGCCGACGGCGTCGGTCATCGCCTGGAAGCCGGCGAAGTCCGTCTTGGCCACGTGGTCGATGTGGATGCCGAGCATGCCCTGCATGGTCGGACGAGCAGGGGCGCGCCGCCGAAGGCGTAGGCCGCGTTGATCTTGTCCTTGCCGTGGCCCGGGATCGGTGACGTAGAGGTCTCGCGGGAAGTGGATGAGGTAGACCTTCGTCGCGTCCTGGGGGATGTGGACCAGGATGATGACGTCGGAGCGGCGACGCGTGTCGCCGGGCCGGGCGTCGCGAGCCGATGACGAGGATGTTCGGTGCCGACGCCGGACGTCCACGGCGAGGAGCCGCTGTCGCGTGCTGCTCGCGGTGGGCGTCGGCAGGAGCGGCCTCATGGTCGATGTTGGAGCTGGCGGTCTGGTTGAGGAACAGCCGCGAACCCCGCCGACCCCCACGACGGCGAGCGTCGTCATGGCAGCGACGACGATGAGGGCGCAGTTGACGACGGCCAGCCGCCCGACCGCAGGTATGCGGCGTCGCCCGTGCTGCGCGCTCGGAGCCCGCCCTCGCTCGGGCGTCGGCTGTCGTGCGGTCACTCGGAGCCAGTGAGACCAGGTCAGCCCTCGTCGGCGCCGAACGCCTCGGCCGCCCCGGATCCGGCCGCGCCCGACGTCGTCCGGGCCGCGCGGCCGCGGCATACATTGGAGTGATGAACGATCTCGGCGAGCGGCTGCGCGCCCATGGCATGCGGCTGACCTCGCAGCGCCAGCGGGTGCTCGACGCCGTCGCCGGGCTCGGGCACGCCAGCCCCGAGGCGATCGTCGACGCGGTCGCCGCCGACGGGGACGCCGCGATGTCCGCCTCGACGGTCTACCGCTCCCTCGACGCCCTCCAGGAGCTCGGGCTGCTCAGCCACACCCATGTCGACCACCGGGTGCCGAGCTACCACCTCACGTCGCCATGCGACGCACGTCCACCTGTCTGCCGCCGCTGCGGCTGGGTCGGCGAGGTGCCTGTCGAGGTGGCCGGCGGGTTCGTCGCGGCCCTCGCCGACCGGACCGGGTTCGCGGCCGACATCACCCACGCGGCGATCCACGGGCTGTGCGCCCGCTGCGCGGCTGACCTCGACGAGGCGGCCGATGACGCCGACGTGACTCGCGGGCAGCCCGGGACGACCGCCGATGAGCCCGGCCGACATCGCGTCCTCCCCGCTCCTGTCGACCCGGGCGGTCCCCGGTGAGGGGCGGACGCCGGCGTCGCCGCCCACTACGGCGACCCGATGCGCGAGCAGCGGCTCCTCGATGAGGGCCTCGCCGTCGTCGACCTCTCGCACCGCGGCGTCCTCACCGTGACCGGACCGGACCGGCTGTCCTGGCTCGACTCGATGACGACCCAGCAGATCGCCGGGCTGTCGCCACGCACCTCTGTCGAGTCCCTCGTCCTGTCCCCGCACGGCCACATCGAGCACGCCCTGCATCTCGTCGACGACGGCGAGACGGCCTGGCTGACCGTCGAGCCGGGTACCTGCGGCGCCCTGGTCGCCTGGCTGGACTCGATGCGGTTCATGCTCCGGGTCGAGGTCGCCGACGTGACCGGCGAGTATCGCCGTCCTCGGCGAGCCCGTGGATGCGGAGTCCGCCCCGGGCGAGCCGCTCGCCTGGCGTGACCCGTGGCCGGGGCCGGTCGGGCGACACCGCGGCATACGGCCCGGTCGAGGGGCACCCCGGGGCCGGGCGGCCCTGGCGCGAGCTCATCGTGCCTCGCGCCGAGCTCGCCGCCGCCGTCGGCGACCGGCCGCTCGCCGGGACGTGGGCGGCCGAGGCCCTGCGCGTCGCGGCCTGGCGGCCCCGGCTGGGCTTCGAGACCGACCACCGGACGATCCCCCACGAGCTCGACTGGCTGCGGACCGCCGTCCACCTGCACAAGGGCTGCTACCGGGGCCAGGAGACGGTCGCCCGGGTCCACAACCTCGGCCGGCCCCCGCGCCGGCTCGTCTTCCTCCACCTCGACGGCTCGGGCCACGTGCTGCCGGCTCCCGGCGCCGCCGTCACCGCCGGAGGCCGTGAGGTGGGCCGGCTGACCTCGGTGGCGCGCCACTACGTCGACGGGCCCATCGCCCTCGCCGTCGTCAAGCGGAGCACCCCGGTGGACGCGGATCTTGTCGTCGATGGCGTGATGCCGCGCACAACCGTCATCGTTCCCGGCTGACCACCGCAGGACGTCCTGCCATAGTGGAGGCATGGCGACGCCCCGACCCATCTCCCGACCACCCCGGCCGTCCCGGACGCGCCGGTCGCCCTGGACGCCCCGGACGCGCCCGCCGGTGCCGCCGGTGTCGCCGGTGTGGCCGCGCCGACCCCGGTTCGCGTCCCGGCCACCGGCACCCTCATCACCGTCGCCCCCACCGGCGCCGAGCACGCCAAGGCCGACGTGCCCCAGCTGCCGACGACCCTCGAGGAGGTCGTCGAGACGGCCCGCCGCTGCGAGGCGGCCGGGGCCGCGCTGATCCACCTGCACATCCGGGACGGCGAGCACCGCCCGACCCTCGACCCCGGCCTGCTCAAGGCGGCCGTCGACGCCGTGCGCGCCGAGACCGACCTCGTCGTCCAGCTCTCGACCGGTGGCTCGGTCCACGACCCGCTCGAGTCCCGGCTGACCGTGCTCGACGCCGACCCCGACTCGTGCTCGCTCACCTGCGGGACGACGAACTTCGGCGACGACGTCTTCCTCAACCCCTGGCCGTTCATGAGCGAGCTCTACGTCCTCGCCCGCGAGCGCGAGGTCGTCCCCGAGTTCGAGCTCTTCGACCTCGGACATGTCCACGCGCTTCGGCGGCTCATCGACACCCACGGGCTGCCGTTCGGGGGGAAGGTGCACGTCGACTTCGTCACCGGCGTCCCCGGCGCTATGCCGTCGACGACCGCTGCGCTCATGGCCGGCGTCGCGGCGCTTCCCGCGGAGGTGACGTCGTGGTCGGTCACCGGGATCGGCCGGGGCCACCTGCCGATGATGGCGGCGGGCCTGTCGGCCGGCGGGCACCTGCGGGTCGGCATGGAGGACAACATCGTCTTCGCCCGCGGTCAGGTCGTGCAGCACAACGCCGAGCTCGTGGCCCGGGCCGCCGAGATCGCCACGCTCCTGCAGCGGCCCCCGCTGACGACGGCTGAGGCCCGCGAGCTGCTCGGCATCAAGGACCGCCGGGCCCGCTGAGGGTTCCGACGCTCCGTTGCGGCCGCCCGGCCCGTTGAGCGGAGGCAACACGCCGGGTGCGGGCCGTCTCGTCAGGCGCGTTGCCTCCTTTCAGTGGGCGGGAGGTCGCCGGGTCGCGGGCCGTCTCGTCAGGCGCGTTGCGGCCGCCGGGCCCGTTGAGCGGAGGCAACACGCCGGGTGTGGGCCCTCTCGTCAGGCAGCGTTGCCTCCTTTCAGTGGGCGGGAGGTCGCCGGTCGCGGGCCGTCTCGTCAGGCGCGTTGCGGCCGCCGGGCCCGTTGAGCGGAGGCAACACGCCGGGTGTGGGCCGTCTCGTCAGGCGCGTTGCCTCCTTTCAGTGGGCGGAAGGTCGCCGGTCGCGGTCTCGACGGGCGGGAGGTGTCGGCCGCCGACCCCTGAGGCGCGGGTTCTGGCCCGGGTCCACCGGGCCCCCGCGGATCGACGTGGCCAGGGGGTGGCCCCTCGAGTGTCCACCTGCTGGGCACCCCCGTGTGCTTCCCGACGACGGATCGCATAATCCCATGTTATGTCTTCTATTCGGTCTGCCGTTGGTTTCCCCGAGCTGGTGAACGAGAAGGCCGCGCGCACCGTCGCGGCCGGGGTTGCGACGCTGGGCCTGCTCACGCTGCTCACCGGATGGGGCGCGCTCGTCGTCGTGCTCGCCGTGGGCTTCGCGCTGCGGGTCGCCTCCGGTCCCCGGTTCAGCCCACTCGGCCTGCTCGCGACGCGGGTGGTCGCCCCCCGCCTCGGCGAGCCGCGGATCGTGCCGGGGCCGCCGAAGCGCTTCGCCCAGGCGGTGGGTCTCATGCTGACGACCGTCGCCGCCGTCGCCGGACTGGTCTTCGGGCTCGGCGCCGTCCAGGACGGCCTCGTCGCCGTGCTGGTGGCCTTCGCGACCCTCGAGTCCGTCGTCGGCTTCTGCGCCGGATGCTGGGTGTTCGGCCGCCTCATCCGCCTCGGGCTGGTCCCGGAGCAGGCCTGCGCCGCCTGCGCGGACATCTCGCTGCGCCGGCCGGAGGGCGTCGCCGCCTGAGCCGCGCGTGGCGGTGCCTCGCCGGGGCGTGCCCCCGATGGCGGGGGCCGGACCTCGCTGACAGGAGGCAACACGCCGTGTGGGCGCGGTCTCGCCAGGCGTGTTGCCTCCTGTCAAAGGACGGAGGGGGCGACGGGGATGGAGGCGTCGGGCCGAGAGCGGGGGATCGGCGTCAGGCCGAGGCGGGGGATCGCGTCGGGCCGGGAAGGGGCGTCGGGGGGTGGAGGCGTCGGGCCGAGACGGGGGATCGCGTCGGGCCGAGCGGAAGGCATGCTGTCTAGAGTTTGCATTTGCTAACTAGAGCAAGCATACTGGGGGCATGAGCCGGAACCCGTTGAGCGACCTCGCGAGCCTGGGCGACTACCTGCGCGAGCAGCGCCAGTCGGCCGAGCTCTCGCTGCGCCAGCTCTCCGAGCTCGCCGGTGTGTCCAACCCCTACCTCTCGCAGATCGAGCGCGGCCTCAAGCGGCCGAGCGCCGAGATCCTCCAGCAGCTCGCCAAGGGGCTGGAGGTCTCGGCCGAGACGCTCTATATCAAGGCGGGCATCCTCGACGAACGCCCGGCCCACCCGGCCCGGATGTCCGACGTGCGGCTCGCCATCGCGGCCGACCCCGACCTGACGGCCCGTCAGAAGAGCACCATGCTCGACGTCTACGAGTCCTTCGTGGGCACCGCCCAGCAGGCGGCGGCCGGCGAGGGTACCTCGAGCGCAGCGCCGAGCTCCCGAGGTCGCGCGGCGCGCACGAGAGGCCGGACCACGAGCACGACCGGCGCCGCGCGCCGCCGCACGAGCAGCAGCACCAGCCGCACGACCTCCGCGAAGGCGTCCGGCTCGACCACCGAAGGATCCACCCGCGCCGCCGGCAGCCGCCGACAGCGCCCCACCGACCCCACCACCTGACGATCCACCCGAAGGAGCACGCACATGTCAGTCATCGAGGACCTCCGCAAGTCCGTCGACACCCCGTTCTTCGCCGCTGTCGGCATCACCGACCTCGCCGTCGAGATGGCCCGCGACGCCCGCGTCCGCGCCGAGAAGGTCCGCGTCGAGATCGACCCGACCATCGTCCAGACCCGCGCCGCCGAGGAGGCCACCAAGGCCTTCGAGCAGGTCAAGGAGCTGCCCGCCCTCGCCCTCAACCAGAGCCTCGTCGCCGCCGGCAAGGTGGCCGAGTCCTACGAGGAGCTCGCGCAGCGCGGCCACAAGCTCGTCACGCGCGTCCGCACCCAGCAGGCGAGCAGGGACCTGCGCTCGCAGGCCGAGGCAACCGTCGCGCTCGGCAAGGGGGCCGTCACCACGGCCCGCAAGGCCGTCAACGACATCGAGCGCTCGGCCAAGGCCACCTTCACGACCGGCCGTCACGAGGCCACCCGGCTCGCCGAGCGCATCAGCGCCCAGGTGAGCGGCGAGGCCAAGACCGTCGCCGCGGAGGTCGAGGAGGGCGTCAAGCACACCCGCACGGCCGCCAGGCGCACGTCGACCACGACCCGCAAGGCCGCGGCCCGCACCCGCACGTCCGCGAAGGCCACCGGCACCAGCGCCCGCAAGACCGCGAGCAAGAGCGCCAAGGCCACCACCAAGGCAGCCGCCAAGGTCGGCGACTGACCCACCGGTGACGAGCGGCCCGCCCGCTCGCCCGACTCAGGGGTGAGACCCACCCCGCCCGGAACCCGGCAGGCCGGGGGAGCCCAGCAGCCCCCCGGCCTGCCGCTGTCCGTCTTCCGGCCGCGGGTTTAGGGTCGTCCTCGTGCCAGCAGCAGCCCGAGCGCCCACCGATCAGGACCTGCGACCCCCCGGTGCTCTACGACGCGCCGCGTCCTCGTGCGGGTGACCCGCGGCGGGTTCGTCGAGTCGGTGCACCGGGCAGCCGTCGCCGTCACCGACCCGAGCGGCCGGACGACCTTCGCCCACGGGGACCCCGCCGACCCGATCCTGCCCCGCTCGGCGGTCAAGCCGGTCCAGGCGCTCGCCATGCTGCGCGCCGGGCTCGACCTGCCGCCCGACCTGCTCGCCCTCGCCTGCTCCAGCCACTCGGCCGAGCCGTTCCACCTCGACGGGGTCCGGCGCATCCTCGCCGGCGCCGGCCTGACCGAGGCGGACCTCCAGAACACCCCCGACCTGCCCTACGCCGAGCGAGTCCGCGCGATCTGGCTCGCCGCGGGCCGCGTCGCCGGCCTCGATCGCCCAGGCCTGCTCGGGCAAGCACTGCCGCCATGCTCGCCACCTGCGTCGCCGCGGGCTGGCCCACACGGACCTACCGCGACCCGGCCCATCCGCTCCAGCGGCTCGTCGCCGCAGACCCTCGCCGACCTCGCCGGCGAACCCGTCGCCGCGACCGTCGTCGACGGCTGCGGCGCCCCGGCCATGGCCATCTCCCTCGCCGGTCTCGCCCGGGCCTTCGGCCGGATCGCCGCCGGCGCCCGCCGGCACCCCGAGGCCCGCATCGCGCGACGCCATGCGCGCCCACCCCGAGAACGTCGCCGGAACGACCCGCGACGTCACCGCCCTCATGCGCGGTACGGAGGGCCTCATCGCCAAGGACGGCGCCGAGGCGGTCTATGCCGTTGGCCTGGCCGACGGCCGCGGCGTCGCCGTGAAGATCGCCGACGGCGGCGACCGGGCCCGTCCGGTGGTCCTGGCGGCGGTGCTGCAGCACCTCGGCGTCGAGTCCACGGCATACGGCGCGCTGCAGAACGCACCGGTCCTCGGCCACGGCGAACCGGTCGGTGGCGTCGTCGCCGTCGGCCTCTGACGGGACAGCGGTGCGGGCCGTCCTCCAGCGGGTGCGCCGCGCGGCGGTCTCGTCGACGGCGAGACCGTCGGGTCGCTCGACCGGCAGGGCCTGCTCGCCCTCGTCGGGGTGACCCACGACGACGGGCCGGAGCAGGTGGCGCTCATCGCCCGCAAGATCGCCGACCTGCGCCTCCTCGACGACGAGCGGTCGGTCCTCGACGTCGGCGCCCCCGTCCTCGTCGTCAGCCAGTTCACGCTCTACGCCGACACCCGCAAGGGCCGCCGGCCGTCGTGGAACGCCGCCGCCCCCGCACCCGTGGCGGAGCCGATGGTCGCAGGCCGTCGTCGACGCGCTGCGGGCCACGCGGCCTCGAGGTGGCCACCGGCACCTTCGGCGCGCACATGGACATCGAGATGGTCGCCGACGGCCCGGTGACCATCGTTCTCGAGACCTGAGGGTTTCCACAGGGTCCGCGCCGTACCCTGGTCCCCATGTCCATCCTCGGCAATGCCCAGTCCTTCGTCGTGCTGATCCTCGGCGTCGCGGCACTCGGCCTCGAGCTCTGGGCGCTCGTCGACGCGCTGCGGCACCGCACCGACGCGTTCGTCGCGGCCGGCAAGCTGACCAAGCCGATCTGGTCGGTCATCCTCGTCGTGGCGACGGCCCTGGGGTTCGTCTCGATCTACTCGCCGCTCAACTTCATCGCCCTGATCGGGGTCGTCGCGGCCGGCATCTATCTGGCCGACGTCCGGCCGGCCCTGAAGCAGGTGACGGGCAAGGGCGGCGGGCGCTCCGGTCCCTACGGACCCTGGTGACCTCGGCTCGCTGAGCCTCGGTCGGCCCGCTCGCCGGGCTCCGCGGCGCCCGAACCCGGCGCCACCGCGTCCCAGGCGATGGTGAGCTCGCCCAGCCGCCAGCGGGCCGAGCCGTCGAGCAGCGGCCAGCCGCCGTCGCGCATCGCCACCGCGGCGGCCCGGAACCGTTGCCGCACACCGTATGCCGCGTGGCCGGCCGAGCGCGCCCACTGGCCGTCGAGATCGGCGAGGAACGCGTGCACCCGCTCGCCCGGCACGTTCCGGTGGATGAGCGCCTTCGGCAGCCGCTCGGCGACCACCGAGGGGCGGTCCAGCCCGCGCAGCCGCCAGGCGAGCGAGAGCGAGACGGGTCCGTCGCGGTCGACCATGACCCACGTCGCCAGCCGCCCGAGCTCGTCGCAGGTCCCGTCGACGAGGATCCCGTCGGGAGCAAGCCGGGACCGCATGAGGTCCCACGCGGCTGCCACCTCCGACTCGTCGTACTGCCGGAGCACGTTGAACGCGCGGACGAACACGGGCCGTGCGCCGCCGGCGAGCGGCACCTCGAACCCGCCGAGGCGGAACTGCCAGACCGGTGCGGGCGAGCGGCTGGGCGGCCCTGACCCGCTCCGGGTCGATCTCGATGCCGACGACCGCGACGTCCTGGCGCACCCGGCGCAGCCGGTCGGACAGCTCGACCGCCGTGACCGGGGAGGCGCCGTAGCCGAGGTCGACGACGACCGGCGTCCCGGCATACCGGCGCAGCCGCCAGCCCTGCGGACCGACGAGCCACCGGTCCACCCGGCGCAGCCGGTTGGGGTTGGTCGTGCCCCGGGTGACCGCCCCGACCGGTCTGCTGTGTGCCACCGCACCAGCGTAGGAGGAGGGAGGCCCGGGGCCCCGGCATAGGCTGTCGGCGTGCGGTGGTGGGGCCTGCGCGGCCACGACGAGCAGACGAGCCGGAGCATGGTGGCGCTCGTCCTCTCGGCATCGGCCGCCGCCGTGCTCGGGCTCGCGGGCTGGTTGCCGAGCGTGCTCGGGCGCGATATCGGGGTCCGCGACGTCACTCCCGGGCTGCTCACCGTCGCCCCGGCCGCCCAGGGCGTGGCCACCCTGGGGCAGGGCCGCACGGTCTCGCTCTACGACTCGGGGTTCCGGTTGGCCCTCAACGGCGCCGCCATGGCCGACACGGTGAGCCACGGCGCGCCCGTCTCGGCCCTGATGGGCGGGGCGCATGCCGTCGACAGCCACTGGCGGGAGGCCATCGAGACCTCGCTCGACAACGTCCGCGTGGACCGCCTCGACCTCACCGCCCAGGTGGCGACCTACACGGGGTCGGTCTACCGCGCCGGCGGGCCCTCCCTGCCCCTCACCATCGCGGTGCGGCTGACCGGGGGCTGGATCCAGTTCGACGTGTCCATCCCGGGCGCCGACGCCGTCGTGGTCCATCTGGCCAGCCAGCCCGGAGTCGTCGGCCAACCGCCGTTGCTGCCCGACCGCTCGCTGCGCGGGCGAGCCTGGTGGCTGTCGATCGGGTCGGGGGCCCAGGCTCCGGCCTTCACGACGGCGCGGGCCGTCGGTGTCACGGTCCGGCCCGAGGACATCCCCTGCGCCGTGGACCTGCGCTCGTCCGGGCGGGTCGGGATCCACGTCTGGTCCTCGCGGGCGAGCCTGGTCGTGTCGGGCACTCCGAGGTCGCGGTGGCAGACTTCGGGGTCATGACCACCGTCGCGCTGCAGCCGGGCCCGCCCCCTCGACGGGTGGCCATGGTGAGCGTGCACACGTCCCCGCTCGCGCAGCCGGGGACCGGCGACGCCGGAGGCATGAACGTCTACATCGTCGAGGTGGCCAAGCGGCTGGCGGCCCGGGGCACCGAGGTCGACATCTTCACCCGCACGACCACCGCCGCGCAGCCACCCGTCGTCGAGGTGGCGCCGGGGGTCCAGGTGTGGCACATCGCGGCGGGACCCTATGAGGGCCTGTCCAAGGAGGATCTGCCGGGCCAGCTGTGCGCCTTCGCGGCCGGCATGATGCGGCTGGCCGCGCACGCCCCCGAGAACCACTACGACCTCGTCCACTCGCACTACTGGCTCTCGGGCCAGATCGGGTGGCTCGCCGCGGACCGCTGGGACATCCCGCTCGTCCACACCATGCACACGATGGCCCGGGTCAAGAACCTCCACCTCGCCGCGGGGGACACCGCGGAGCCCCCCGGACGCGAGATCGGCGAGGCGCAGGTCGTCGAGGCCGCCGACCGGCTCGTCGCGAACACCGTGGGTGAGGCGCGCGAGCTCATCGAGCTGTATGCCGCGCCCCCCGAGAAGGTCGTCGTGGCCTCGCCGGGTGTCGACCTCGACGTCTTCACCCCCGGGCCACGGCCTCGGCGCGGGCCGCGGTCGGGGTCCCCGAGAACGCCCGGATGATCCTCTTCGTGGGCCGGATCCAGCCGCTCAAGGCGCCCGACATCGTCATCCGGGCCGCGGCTGAGATGGTCCGGCGACGCCCGACCCGGCGCGAGCACCTCGTGGTCGCGATCCTGGGCGGCGCCAGCGGGTCCGGGCTCCGTTCGCCGATGGGGCTGGAGGCCCTCGCGGCCGACCTGGGCATCGGCGACCTCGTCCGCTTCGTCGACCCGGTCGACCGGGCCACCCTCGCGCAGTGGTACCGCAGCGCCGACATCGTTGCGGTGCCGTCCTACAGCGAGTCCTTCGGGCTGGTCGCGGCCGAGGCCCAGGCCTGCGGAGCGCCCGTTGTCGCGGCACGGGTGGGTGGGCTCCCTACGGCCGTCGGCGACGCCGGGGTCCTCGTCGACACCCACCACATCCGCGACTGGGTCGACGCGTTCACCACCCTGCTCGACGACGACGCCCGGCGGGCCGAGCTCTCCCGGCGGGCGGTCGCGCACGCGGCGGGCTTCGGGTGGGACCGCACCGTCGACCGGCTCCTCGAGGTCTACTCCGAGGCGCTGACCCTCACCCGGAGCGCGTCGATCAACGAGGCGGACCTGCTCAGCGGCATCCCGTCAGCGGTCATCCCGTGAGGTGGGCCGACCGCGAGACGGCAGGCGCGCAGGCCGAGCGGGTGCTCGCCACGGTGCGGACCTTCGCCGACGACAACGGCCTGGCGTGCGAGCCCGGCGCCCGGGACGGCGAGGTCGTCGTCACCCTCCCGGGCGAGAAGAAGCTCAAGACAGTCGTCTCCCTCGTCGCCACCGACACCGACCTGGCGCTGACGGCGTTCGTCATCCGCAACGCCGACGAGAACCACGAGGAGTTCTACCGCTTCCTGCTGCGCCGTAACCTGCGGCTGCGGGGGCTCGCGTATGCCGTCGACGTCGCCGGCGACGTCTACCTCACCGCCCGGGTGCCCGCTGCCGGGGTCGACCTGGCCTCCCTCGACCGGCTGTTCGGGGCGGTGCTCGACGCGGCGGACGAACCCTTCAACGAGCTCCTCGTCATCGGGTTCGTCAGCTCGATGCGCAAGGAGTGGGACTGGCGGGTGAGCCGCGGCGAGAGCCTGCGCAACCTCGAGGCGTTCCGTGCCATCCTCGAGCGCGAGGGCGACCCCGGTCCGGAGTGACCTCCGCCTCCCAGCCGGGCCGCGAACCAGCGGTGGCGCGCTACTAGGCTGGGTGACATGACGGCATACACGCTCATCCTGCTGCGCCACGGCGAGTCCGACTGGAACAAGAAGAACCTGTTCACCGGCTGGGTCGACGTCGACCTGTCCGACAAGGGCCGGGCCGAGGCGGTCCACGGTGGCGAGCTGCTCAAGGAGGCCGGGGTCCTGCCCGACGTCCTGCACACCTCGGTGCTGCGCCGCGCGATCACCACCGCCAACCTCGCCCTCGACGCCGCCGACCGGCACTGGATCCCGGTGCGCCGTCACTGGCGCCTCAACGAGCGGCACTACGGCGCGCTGCAGGGCCTGGACAAGGCGCAGACGCGGGACAAGTACGGCGACGAGCAGTTCATGCTGTGGCGGCGAAGCTTCGACACCCCGCCGCCGCCCATCGAGGTCGGCAGCGAGTTCGACCAGACCGGTGACCCCCGCTACGCCGGCGCCGACGTGCCGCGGACCGAGTGCCTCAAGGACGTCATCGCCCGGATGATGCCCTACTGGGAGGGGCCGATCCAGGACGACCTCAAGGCGGGCCGGACCGTCCTGGTCACCGCCCACGGCAACAGCCTGCGCGCCCTGGTCAAGCACCTCGACCGGATCAGCGACGACGACATCGCCGGGCTCAACATCCCGACCGGCATGCCCCTGGTCTACGAGCTCGGTGAGGACTTCACGCCGACGGCACCGGGCCGCTACCTCGACCCCGAGGCGGCTGCCGAGGCTGCGGCGGCCGTGGCCAACCAGGGCCGCTGACAGGGGCGCTCGTCGGGGGGCGGCGGCCCGGCCGGTCAGCTCCACATGTTCAACGGGTCGAACTCGATCTGCGGGAACAGGTCCCACGTGCCCATGACGTGCCCGTGTGAGTCCCAGGCCATGACCTGGTAGGCCTCGGGACCGACGGTCGGGTCCGGAAGGGTCAGCAGGGCCGCCCCGGACGGGGTCGAGGTGACCGGTCCGGGCCGGACCTCCGGGAAGACGCTGCGGATCTGCAGACGCGCGGCACCGGGCACGACGACGCCGACGTCGCGCAACATCCCTGATGGGTTCGGGGGGCTGGCCACCAGTGGCCGCCGGCCGGCGGCACCGTTCATCGGGACGTAGAGGTCGTAGACGTTGTCGTCGTGAGGCCCGCTCCCGACGAAGCGTGCCGCGCTGAGCTTCAGCTGGACTCCGCCCCGGAGGTCGTAGCGGACCACGGTCGCGTCGGCCATCAGCTGCCGGGCGGTGCGGCTCAACGGATGCTGCTGGGACGCCCTGCCGCCGATCGTGCCGGCGAAGAGGACCTTCTGGCCGATCTCGTCGACGGGTATCCCGGTCGCCTGGGCGAGCCGGGCCCGCGCGCCCGAGGCGACGCCGTCGGCCCACTGCGCCGTCGAGCACGACGAGCACTGGGCGTAGAAGCGCTCGTCGCTGTCCCAGAAGCTGCCGAGCGGCGGCCCGTCGGCGGTGTCGACCGCGACCCGCAGCGCCAGCAGGTGGTCGCCCTGGAGCGACGTCCGGCCCACGCCACCCACGAGGTTCATCGTCTGCCAGGTCCGGTCCGGCTGGCCGCTGGCGGCGAAGGTGACCATAGGCGACAGGCGGGCCTGGGGCACCTGGGGGTGGGCGAGGACGAGCAGGTCGGTGCTCCCGGGGCGAGTGGTTGCCTCAATGGACAGTGCCGAGGTTCCCATGGTGTTTCCGGTGTTCGTCGTGGCGCTGCTGCGAGTGAGGGCGATGTGGGCGGGTCCCCTCATGACCGCCACCGAGGGGTCCACGCCGAAGTCGGTGCCGCTGCTGAGCCCGTCGTTGCCGGGCAGCCAGGCGACGAGGAAGCGCGTGGAGCCGACGTCGCCGGCATACAAGATCCGCGCCCCGTAGCCCCACACCCGGTCCACGACCCGCTCGACGCCGTCGTCGTGGGCGAGCTCGCCGCGGGCCGGCCAGGTCTCGATGGTCGTCCACGCGCCCGCGGCGACGGTGCTCGTCGCGGTGCTCGGCCCAGCTCGCCCGGAGAGGGCGGTGGCGCCTGTCACGGCGACGACCGCGGCACAGACCATGGCGACGCCGGCACCGACGAGGAGACCGCGCCTGCGCCGGGCGCGGCGCTGCGCGCGGACGAGGGGGAGAGGGTCCGGAGGCGGGCGCAGCTGGGTCAGGGCGTGCTGCAGGGCCACGTGGAGCTCCGGGCGGACCGCGTGCTGCGCCGGCTCGAGCCCGAGCCGGCGCCGAGCGGCGGCATGGGCCCGGATGAGCTCGTCGTCCGCGGCGGCCATGGCAGCGGACACCGCGGCGGGTGGCCGCTCGGCGGCGCGCCCGGCCTCGTCGGCGCCCAGGCCCTCGACGACCCCGAGGGCGTGGACGACCCGGGCCAGCGCCGGCGCGCGCTCGAACGCGTCCCACAGGGCCCCGGTCGTCGAGGCCCACGGGTGGGCGCCAGGCTCGGTGCCCCCCAGGCCGGGTGCGGGGGTCGGCTCGTCGGCGGCCCAGGGGCTGGCGGGCTCGGGGCGGGAGGTCCTGGGGGCGAGCAGCCCGCCATGGCCGCCACCCCGGGTCGGTCCCCGGTGGCTGCGGCGCAGCCGGGCGAGCAGGTCCGCGGGTGGTGGCCAGCCCGCGGCGCCGTCCTCCTCCAGCAGCCGGGCGACAAGGTCGGAGCGCGCAGCGGCCGTCGGCGAGCCGTCGCCCGCTACCTGGGTCCACCGACGCGACAGCCCGGCCAACGTGGCGACGCTCAGGCGCACCGCGGTCTCCTCGTCACCCGAGACGAGGTAGGCCGTGTGCACGAGGTCGGGCCATCGGGCGGTCGCGAACCGGCCGAACTCGCTCTCGCTGAGCTCGTCCATCCCGCCAGTGTGCCCTAGGCGCCCAGGGGCGGACCGGCCCCGTCGAGCCCGGTGGGGGGCCGCACCTCGAACGGGTCGTGCCACTCGACGAGGTCGAGGAAGGGGAAGGTCTCGATCACCCTGTGGGCGGCATCCAGGGTGTGGAGCACCTCCTGCTGCGGGACGACGTTGGGGGGTGACGCCAGCACGCCGACCTGGTCGGTGAGCGTGGCCACCGTCCCAGGTGGCCGCGACGTCGTCGAGGCCGGGGCCAGCTGGGCGGCCGCGGCCTGCGGCGCGGCGACGACGTAGTGGACGACCCCCTGGATGTCGATCGAGACGATCTGCAGGCATGGGCGTCGTGCCGCCCCGCTGCGGGGGACGAGGTCGAGGGACCCCCGCGCGGTGACGGTCCCCCCCGAGCGGATCCGCAGGGCCGACGAGGTGAGGGTGGTGCCGTCGGGGAGCCGGTACAGCGTGCAGGCCAGGTCGCCCTCCCCGAGCACGGGTTTCGCCGCAGCCGGGGCCGGCAGCTCCAGCCGGCGCACCGTGCCGAGCGCGAGGGTCGAGGTGGTGACGGCGACCTCGTCCACCCCGGTCGCGGCCGAGATGCGCGCGACCGTCTCGGCCGTGGTCGCGGCCGCCCAGGCGGCCCGGGTGCATCCCGGGCAGGCGGGAACCGTGATCTGCAGGTCGGGGACGGCCTGGTTGATGGCCGGTCCGTCGTGGCCCTCGAGCCGCACCCGCAGCGCCGGCAGGAGCGGCTGCCCGGGCACCACGGCGACGGGGAGCTCGAGCTCGCCGACGCCTTCCTGCAGCGGGGAGCCGGCCCAGTGGTGGACCACCCGGCCGGAGGAGCCGTAGGACACCCGCGTCGAGGTCTCGACCCGGGCCACGCCGGGCCGACCGAGGACGAGCAGCGGCACCGAGGTCCCGGTGGGTACGCCGAGGACGGCGAGGGCCTGCGGGGTGTCGTGGGTGTCGAAGGACCGCGAGACGACGTCGCTCAGCGGCTGGCCGGCCGGGCTCGCAAGGACCTTGATCTGGCTGTTGTCGGTGCCCTGCGAGGGCTGCCAGCCGACGACGATGCGGCTGCCGTCGAACACACCCGCGTAGAGCAGCCGGGTGGTGACCCCCCAGTCGCGGGCGACGACCCGGCGGACCTCGACGTCGCTCGCCAGCCCGCCGCGCGCCGGCCAGCGCGACGCGTCGACCCACACCGTGGTGCTCGCGGTCGCCGGCGGCCGGCTCGACGCCGGGGTCCCGCTGTCGGTCGCCGTGAGCACAGCGAGGCCGCCCACCACCAGGGCCCCGGTGCCGGCCACGCCCAGCGCCACCCGCGCCGTATGCCGGCGCCGGGCACGGCGCCGAGCGGTCACCAGGGCGAGCGGGTCGCCGGTGAGGTCCGCCCCCTCTGCCCGGCCCTGGAGCGCGTCGGCCAGGTCGCCGGCGAGGGCGCCAGGGTCCGGCGTCAGCCCGTGTCGTGTGCGGGCCGCCCCGTCGGCTGCGGCGAGGTCCGTGCGGGCCTGCTCCGCCGCCGAGAGGACCTCGTCGACCGGCAGGTCCAGGGTGTGGGCCGCCTCCTCGGGGCGCAGTCCCTCGACGTGCTCGAGCGCCACGACCGAGCGCGCCGTGACCGGCAGTGCGGCATACGCATCGATCAGGTCGGCGAGCACGCGGGCGCGGCGTTCGGCCGAGCCGTCCCGACCCGGACCGGTGGTGGCGGGCTGCGGGTCGGTGCGGTCGCCCGGTGCGGCGGGGCGGTCGTCGTCGGCCGGCGCCCAGCCCCCCGGCCCGTCTCGAGCCGCTCGAGGTGGCGCAGCACGGCCCGGTGCGCGAGGGCGCCGGGGGTCCCCTCGTCAGCGGCCCGGCGCCAGTGGGCGCCGAGGTCGTCGAGGGCGGCCGCGGTCACCTCGCGTGCCGACGCCGCGTCTCCACAGACGAGGTAGGCCGTCCGGGCCAGGTCCGGCCACCGGGCGGCGACGAACTCCTCGAACTCGTTGGCCCAGCGCCGGCGCATAGGGTCAGTCTGCCCTGCGGGGACGGCGCTCGGCCGGGCTGCCGGCGGGCATGGCTCAGCGCCTCCCGGCGGCGTCGGCTCAGGTGCTGGGCTGAGCCGGGTCCGCGGAGTCCTCGTGGCTGGTCTCGGCCTCGTCGTCGTACTCGCCCGTGACCAGGTAGACGACGCGGCGGGCGATCGACACCGCGTGGTCGGCGTAGCGCTCGTAGTAGCGGCCGAGCAGGGTGATGTCGACCGCGGTCTCGGTGCCGTGCGCCCAGGTGCCGTCCTCGAGGCGACGGAACAGCTCGCGGTGCAGCGCGTCCATCTCGTCGTCGGCCTTCTCGATCAGCCGGGCCCCCTCGACGTCGCGGGCCGCGATGATGGAGCCGACCTTGGTCACGATCCGCTCGGCGACCTGGCCCATCTGCAGGAGGGTGGCCCGCAGCTCGGCCGGGACGGCGGAGTTGGGGTAGCGCAGCCGGGCGACCTGGGCGACGTGCCGGGCGAGGTCGCCCATCCGCTCGATGTCGGCGCTCATCCGCATGCTCGTGACGACCATCCGCAGGTCGGTCGCGACGGGCTGCTGGCGGGCCAGGAGGTCGATCGAGAGCAGGTCGAGCTGCTCGCGCACCTTGTCGATCTCGGTGTCGGCGGCGATCACCGACTCGGCGAGCTGGAGGTCCGCGTCGAGCAGGGCGGTGGTCGCCCGAGACATGGCGGACCGGGCGAGCCGGGTCATGTCGACGAGGTCGGCCGTGACGCGGCCGAGCTCCTCGTGGAAGACTTCGCGCATTCTGTCCTTCGTCCGTGGTGGGGCCTGGCTGTGGGTCCATCATGGTCCGTCGGTGCCGCAGCCTGGCACGCAGCGGTGAACTGACGCCTGACCGCAGGTGAACATCTGGCGTCGGGCTCGCGCGGAGCCCGCTCGGCGGCCCGGGGGTGCCGGCGCCCGTCTACGCTGGTCCCGTGGACCCGACGGTTGCCGCGTTGGTCGGTGGGGGTGTCGGCCTGGCGCTGGGCGCCGCGGCCGTCATCGCGGCACGCTACTCGGAGCTCACCCAGAGCGCCATCCCCGACACCGCACCGAGCGCCGTGCCCCCCGGCCTGTCCGACGTGCTCGCCGTGCTGCGCTCGATCGCCATCGTCCTCGACGCCTCCGACGCCGTCGTCAACACCTCCGCATCCGCCGTGTCCTATGGGCTCGTCCGCCACGGCGAGCTGGTCTACGGCGAGCTGCGCGACCTCGCCCGCCAGACCCGTCGCGACGGGGTGATCCGCGAGATCGAGCTCGAGCTGTCCCGCGGGCCGGTGAGCGCCGCCGTCATGCGTGCCCGCGTGGCCCCCCTGGGGGCCTCTCAGGTCCTCGTGCTCGCCGAGGACCACACCCAGGCGCGTCGCGTCGAGGAGGTCCGCCGCGACTTCGTCGCGAACATCAGCCACGAGCTGAAGACACCCGTCGGTGGGATCGCGCTGCTCGCCGAGGCGATCCAGGACGCCAAGGACGACCCGGAGGCCGTCGAGCGCTTCGCCGAGCGCATCCAGCACGAGTCCACCCGGCTCACCAGGCTCGTCCAGGACATCGTCGACCTCTCCCGCCTCCAGGTGGCCGACACCCTGCACGAGCCGCACCTCGTCGACATCGGGGTGGTCGTCGCCGACGCCACCGACCGGGTCCGGGTCCGGGCCGAGGCCACGGGCATCGCCATCGAGGTCTCGACGGGCCCCGACCTGCGCGTCTTCGGCGACGCCGACCTGCTCTCGACGGCCGTCGGCAACCTCATCTCCAACGCCGTCAACTACTCCGACCCCGGGACCCGGGTCGCGGTGGCCGCGCGACGGCGCAACGAGAGCGTCGAGGTGACGGTCACTGACCAGGGCCACGGCATACCGGCCTCGGAGCAGGAGCGGATCTTCGAGCGGTTCTACCGCGTCGACCCCGCCCGCTCCCGGGCCACCGGCGGAACGGGCCTCGGGCTGGCCATCGTCAAGCACGTCTGCGCCACCCACGGCGGCGACGTCAGCGTCTGGAGCGAGGAGGGACACGGGTCGACGTTCACGATCACCCTGCCCTCGGCGCCCGAGACCGAGCGCCCCGCCCCGGCGGTGCCCACGGCCGAGCGCGCCCGCGCCGGCTCCAGCCAAGGAGGACCCGCAACATGACGAGGATCCTGGTCGTCGAGGACGAGGTGTCGTTCTCGGACCCGTTGTCCTACCTGCTCACCAAGGAGGGCTACGACGTCACGGTGGCCGAGACCGGCCCCGACGGCCTCACCGAGTTCGAGCGCAACGGCGCGGACCTCGTGCTGCTCGACCTCATGCTTCCCGGCCTGTCCGGCGTGGACGTATGCCGCGCCCTGCGCCAACGCTCCAACGTGCCGGTCATCATGCTGACGGCCAAGGACAGCGAGATCGACAAGGTCGTCGGTCTCGAGCTCGGCGCCGACGACTACGTCACCAAGCCCTACTCGACGCGTGAGCTGCTCGCCCGGGTCAAGGCCGTGCTGCGCCGCCTCGGCGAGGGCGAGGACCTGTCGCCGGGGACGCTCGAGGCCGGGCCGGTGCGGATGGACGTCGAGCGGCATACGGTCACCATCGACGGTGAGTCAGTGGCGTTGCCGCTCAAGGAGTTCGAGCTGCTCGAGATGCTGCTGCGCAACGCCGGCCGCGTCCTGACCCGGATGCAGCTCATGGACCGGGTCTGGGGCAGCGACTACGTGGGGGACACCAAGACCCTCGACGTGCACGTCAAGCGGCTGCGGGCCAAGCTCGAGCCGGACCCCGCCAACCCGCAGCACATCGTCACCGTCCGCGGGCTCGGCTACAAGCTCGAGGCGTGAGGTCGCCCCGGCTCAGCCGGGCGACGCCGACGGGCTCGGCGAGGCGGTCGGCGACTCGCCGGCGTAGAGGCCATCGGGAGCCAGGACCGGCACCTGCACCGTGTTCACCCCGTGGTCGGCGGTGTGCACCTGGAGGCTCATGAGGCCACCGGGGGCGGACGAGACCGACGGGAGGGTGAGCTGGGTCGAGGACGTCGACAAGGTGACCGAGTCGTATGCAGGGACGTCGGTGCTGACGACGTCGCTGGTCGAGGTGGCTCCGGCGCTGGCGAAGTCGACCTTCGTCGTCGCCGTCCCCTGGTTGACGACCTGTCCGACGAGCACACCGGGCCCGCCCTTGTCCGCGGCGATGATGAGCAGATCGCGGATCTGGATCGAGCCCAGGTCGACAGGGACGCCGTCGGCGGTCTGGACGTTGCTGTTGGTCTGCACCGGCGAGAGCATCGAGCAGCCACCGAGGACGAGCGAGCCGGCGACGGCCGCGGTCGCGGCGGCCAGCCGGAGCGCGGTGGTCCTGGCCGGAGCGGGTCGGGTAGTCACGGGGGACAGCGTAGCCGTACCTACTCTCAGTGCGCCGCCGGTGGCCGGGGCGGTCCGTCGTTGCCGGCCCGGGTGTGCGTGCTCCTCGTCGGCGGGAGCTGCGGTTGGGGCTCGGACGTCGGGCCCGGAGATCCGTGGAAGCACGCGCAGACTCCTCTGTCAACCCCCGAAATCGTTCCCGGACAACCCCTTTGGGGGCCCTGACCTGCATAGACGGTTTCGGCCGGGATTCCGGGTGTCTGGGTCTGCGTGGTATCCTTGAGGTCGCGAAAGGGGAAAACAGCACATGGTCTTCAAGGTCGGCGAAACTGTCGTATACCCCCACCACGGGGCGGCGCGCATCGTAGAGATCAACAACCGGACTGTCCGCGGCGTGGAGAAGCTCTACCTGAAGCTCAAGGTGGCGCAGGGCAACCTCGACATCGAGGTTCCCGCAGAGAACTGTGATCTGGTCGGCGTCCGGGACGTCGTCTCCAAGGAGGGCCTGGACAAGGTCTTCGAAGTTCTGCGGGCCCCCTACGCGGAGGAGCCGACCAACTGGTCGCGCCGCTTCAAGGCCAACCTCGAGAAGTTGGCGTCCGGCGACGTCATCAAGGTCGCCGAGGTCGTCCGCGACCTGTGGCGTCGCGACAAGGACCGTGGCCTGTCGGCCGGCGAGAAGCGGATGCTGGCCAAGGCACGGCAGATCCTGGTCTCCGAGCTGGCGCTCGCCGAGAAGACCGACGAGGACAAGGCCGAGTCGATCCTCGACGAGGTCCTCGCGTCCTGACCGGCGCCCTGCGCGCCCTGCACTGACGTGACCGACGCCGACGCTGCCCCGGGCAGCGTCGGCGTCGTCGTCGTGGCGGCCGGCGCCGGTTCTCGGCTCGGCGGCGAGGTGCCCAAGGCGTTCGTCGACCGTCGGCGGCGCCCAGCTCGTCGACCACGCCGTGCGCGGGGTGCGCGCGGTCCCCGACGTCGGCCGGATCGTCCTCGTGGCGCCCGCCGGGCACGTGGCCGAGCTCGCCGGGCGGTATGCCGCGGACCCGCTGCTCGTCGTCGTCGCCGGGGGCGCCGAGCGCACCGACTCGGTGGCGGCCGGGCTCGCGGCCCTCGACGACACGTGCGACGTCGTGCTCGTCCATGACGCCGCGCGCTGTCTCACCCCGCCCGCGGTCTTCGAGCGGGTCATCCGGGCGGTCCGCGCCGGGGACGCGGGGGTGGTCCCCGGGCTCCCGGTGGTCGACACGGTCAAGTCCGTCGACGCCGACGAGCTCGTCACCGGGACGCCCGACCGCTCGTCCCTGCGGGCCATCCAGACTCCGCAGGGGTTCGCGCGCGAGGTCCTGGTCGCGGCATACGCGTCGGCCCGGGTGGCCACCGACGACGCCGCCCTCGTCGAGGCGAGCGGCCACCACGTCCGGGTCGTCGCCGGCGACCCGCTGGCGTTCAAGATCACGACTCCGGCCGACCTCGAGCACGCCGCGCGGCTGCTCGACTCCACCGCGTGACCCCACCCGGCACCCACCCCCCGACCCGGGTCCCCTGCCCCGTCCTTGCCCCGTCCCTGCCCCATCCCTGCCCCACCCTGCCCCGGCCCCCCTCACGGTCCCCTAACCTCTGCTAGCAGAGGTTGTGTGACCGAGCAGAGGCTGCAACCTGTGCTTGGTCCCCTAACCTCTGCTAGCAGAGGTTAGGGAGCGGGCGGTCGAGATGGGGCAAGGTGAGCACGGTGCCTGACGCAGCGGGCATCGACCGGCGGGTGCCGCGGGCCGGGATCGGCGTCGACGTCCACGGGTATGCCGCACCAGGGTCCGAGCGGGAGCTGTGGGTCGCCTGCCTGTCGTGGCCCGGGGAGCGCGCGCTCGAGGGCCACTCCGACGGCGACGTCGCCGCCCACGCGGCCTGCGACGCGCTGCTGTCGGCGGCCGGACTCGGCGACCTCGGTGCCCACTTCGGGACCTCGCGGCCGGAGCTCTCCGGGGCGGGCGGGACCGTGTTCCTCACCCAGACGGCCCGGCTGGTGCGCGAGGCGGGTTTCGAGATCGGTAACGTCGCGATCCAGGTCATCGGCAACCGTCCGAGGATCGGCACCCGTCGGGCGGAGGCCGAGCGGGCGATGAGCGACGCCGTCGGCGCCCCGGTGTCCGTCAGCGGTACGACGACCGACGGCCTCGGTCTCACCGGCCGCGGCGAGGGGCTCGCCGCCATCGCCACGGCTCTGGTCCTGCCGCGCGAGACCTGACCACCCGGTCGGGGTGGACGGCGTCCGCGGACGAACGCTGCGCGGCGCGCTCGTCCTTCTGCCCAGGGCACGACCGAACCGTCCACGAGGAGGCGGCACAGCTCGCGAACGTGCGTCGGGGACGGGTGGCCTCCGCCGGTAGCCTTTGCGGGTGACCCTCAGACTGTTCGACTCCACGCTGCGCGAGCTGCGCGACTTCGTCCCCTGGTGCCCGGCAAGGTCGGCATCTACATCTGTGGGCTCACGACCCAGGCCCCGCCGCATCTCGGTCACGTCCGGTTCGCCGTCGCGTTCGACGTGCTGCGCCGGTGGCTGCAGACCGGCCACGACTACGACGTCACGCTCATCCGCAACGTCACCGACATCGACGACAAGATCCTCGCGACGTCAGCCGAGAGCGGAGAGCCTTGGTTCGCCGTGTCCTACCGGAACGAGATCGGAGACGGCGGCGGCGCTCGAGGCTCTCGGCGTGCTGCCGCCGACCTACGAGCCACGGGCGACGGGGCACGTGCCAGAGATGGTCTCGCTCATGAAGACCCTCGTCGCGAAGGAGCACGCGTATGCCGCCGCCGACGGCAGTGGCGACGTCTACTTCGACGTCCGCAGCTGGCCGGCATACGGCGAGCTGACCCATCAGCGCCTGGAGGACATGGCGGCGGCGGAGGACGCCGACCCGCGTGGGAAGCGCGACCCCCGCGACTTCGCTCTGTGGAAGGGGCACAAGGTCGACGAGCCCTCGACGGCGTCCTGGCCCACCCCGTTCGGCGAGGGCCGCCCAGGCTGGCACCTCGAGTGCTCGGCCATGGCGCGCAAGTACCTCGGCGACACCTTCGACATCCACGGCGGTGGCGTCGACCTGCGCTTCCCGCACCACGAGAACGAGCAGGCGCAGTCCCGGGCGGCCGGGCTGGGCTTCGCGAGCTACTGGCTGCACAACGCCTGGGTGACCACCGGCGGCGAGAAGATGAGCAAGTCGCTCGGCAACTCGCTGCGGGTGGGCGAGGTGACCAAGCGGTACCGGCCGCTCGCCGTGCGCTACTACCTCACCGCCGCGCACTACCGCTCGACGATCGAGTACCACGAGGGCTCCATCGAGGAGTCCGACGCCGCGGTGGAGCGGATCGAGGGCTTCCTGCGCCGGGCCCTGCCGGGCGTGGGCACCGCGGTCCCCACGGGCACGGAGGAGCTGCCCGAGGAGTTCGCAGAGTCGATGAACGACGACCTCGGGGTGTCCGGTGCGCTCGCGGTGGTCCACGAGCAGGTCCGGGCCGGAAACACCGCCCTCGACGACGGCGACACCGAGGTGGCCGACGGCATCGCCCGGGTCGTCGTGGCGATGACCGAGGTGCTCGGGGTCAACCCGCTCAACCCCTCGTGGGGCGCCGGGGACGCCGGTGGTTCGGAGGCGATGTCGGCGCTGGACGTGCTGGTCCGAGAACGCATCGCGGCCCGGGAGGCGGCCCGGTCTGCCCGCGACTACGAGACAGCCGACGCGATCCGCGACGGTCTGACCGACGCGGGTGTCGTCGTCGAGGACACCGCAGGTGGCGCGCGATGGTCGCTCGCCCGGACGAAGGGCGACTGACATGGCAGGCAACTCCCAACGGCGGGGCGCCGTGCGCAGGTCCGGCAGCAAGAAGGGCGCCCTGGTCGGCACGGGAGGGCAACGCCGTAAGGGTCTCGAGGGCAAGGGCCCGACGCCACGCGCCGAGGACCGCCCCCACCACAAGGCGTTCCGCAGCGCCACGGCGTCCTCGACCGGACGCGGAGCCGCACCACGCGGCCGCAAGAGCGGGGCCACCAGCGAGATCGTCGCCGGACGCAACGCCGTCGTCGAGGCACTGCGGGCCGAGGTCCCGGTCACGACGATGTATGTCGCCGGGCGCGTCGACAGCGACGACCGCGTCCGCGAGGCGCTCAAGACCGCAGGGGAGCGCGGCATACCCGTACTGGAGACCCCGCGCGGCGAGCTCGACCGGCTCACCGACGGTGCGGTCCACCAAGGGCTGGCGGTGCAGGTGCCCCCGTACTCCTACGCCCACCCCGGCGACCTCGTGGACTCCGACCGACCCGGGGTTCCTCTCGTCGTCGCGCTCGACGGCATCACCGACCCCCGCAACCTCGGGGCGGTCATCCGGTCGGTCGCGGCGTTCGGCGGGCACGGCGTCGTCGTGCCGGAGCGGCGCAGCGCAGGTGTCACGGCATCCGCGTGGAAGACCTCGGCCGGCGCGGCCGCCCGGGTCCCGGTGGCCCGGGCGACCAACCTCACCCGGGCCCTCCAGGACTTCCGCAAAGCGGGCTTCTTCGTGATCGGGCTCGACATGGACGGGGACGTCGCCCTGCCCGACCTCCAGCTCGTCGACGAGCCGCTCGTCGTCGTCGTCGGGTCCGAGGGCAAGGGACTGTCCCGTCTGGTGCGCGAGACGTGCGACCAGATCGTGTCCGTCCCGATGAGCGGCGAGATGGAGTCGCTCAACGCCGGCGTGGCCACCGGGGTCGTGCTCTACGAGGTCTCGCGCCGCCGGTCCTGACCGGCAGCCACCCACGGGGCGAGGCGGACGCCGACCGCCGCGGGCTGGGACGAACGCGGCACCCGGGGGCGATGCGGGCCGCGCTCTGTGGGGCCTTCCGGGTGCGTGTGTTCTCCGTGCCGCCGCCCGTGCGCTGTGCAAGGATTTGCAGCGCACGACGAGGCACCGGCTCCCGCGGTGCATACCAGAGAGGGAACGCATGTCTGACTACGGCTCGACGCCTCCGCCTCCGCCTCCGCCTCCGCCGCCGCCCCCGCCGCCCGGTGGCTACGGCGCACCGCCTCCGCCCGGTGGCTACGGCGCGCCGCCCCCCGGCATGGGCGGCGGGATGGCCCCGGTCCCCCACCCCAAGGGCACACTCGTGCTGGTACTGGGCATCGTCGGACTTGTCTGCTGCTCTCCGGCCGGCATCGCCGCATTCTTCATCGCCAGGCCGGCGATGGCCGAGATCGACGCGAACCCCGGCCGGTACAACAACCGCGGTCTCGTCCAGGCCGGCTACATCCTCGGCATCATCGCGATGGTGATCTTCGTCCTCAGCATCCTCTGGTTCATCTTTGCCGTCGCGCTGGCCTCGAACTGAGTCCGCCGTCCCGGAGGCGTACGGCCGTTCCGGCGCCGCCATCGGGGAACGGCCGTAGGTCTCGGGTCGACGGCACCCCCGTCGTCGACCCGAGACCGCGGCAGCCGAACCCCGAGGGCCAGGAGCCGCAACCAGGACCCGCAACCCAGGACCCGCAACCCAGGACCCGCAACCCAGGACCCGCAACCCAGGACCCGCAACCCAGGACCCGCAACCCAGGACCCGCAACCCAGGACCCGATCCGAGCACGGAGGTGCGAGTACGGTGACGCAGACCATGGCGCCGGCCGCGGCGCCCAGCCTCGCCCGGCGCCTCAGCAAGCCCGCGCTCGTCGGCGCCGCGATCGTCGGCGTCGTCGGGGTGGTCGCCGCCATCGACCCTAACCAGCCCGGGCACTACCCCATGTGCCCCTTCCTCGCCATCACGGGCCTCTACTGCCCCGGATGCGGCAGTCTGCGGGCCCTTCACGACCTCGCCCACGGCGACCCGCTGGGTGCCTTGTCCCGCAACCCTTTCGCTCTCGTTCTCTTTGCCGGGCTCGCCTGGGGCTACCTGCGCTGGGTGCGCCAGGCCGCGACCGGCCGCTACCAGGTCTGGCAGATGCCCACGTGGCTGGTCTACGGCCTGCCGGCGGCCGTCGTCGTGTTCACGGTGCTGCGCAACATCCCCGGGTGGACCTGGCTCTCGCCCGGCTGACGGGACCGGTCGCGTCAGGCTCAGGCCTTGGGGAGGACCACCACCGTCGACTTCACCGCCTTGTCGGCGAGTGTCTGCTTGTTGTCGTCCCACAGCATCCACAAGTAGCTCAGGTAGATGAGCTGGTTGACGATGCCATGTACCAGCTCCCTGACGAAGCACATCCCGGCACCGATGGGCTGCCCGGTCTGGTCGTTGATGAGCATGAGGCCCGTGGCCCGCTTGCCCACGCTTTGGCCGGTGCGGCCCATCCGGAACACCCGGTTCCACAGGGTCACCACGATTCCGCCGACAGCGCTGAGGACGATGAGGATGACGCCGACGGCTATGCCGGCGGTGGATCCGGTGCCGGGGACCGAGGTGAGGTTGCCGAAGCCGTCGGTCGTCTGGTTCGGGGCGCTGACCACCGTGACGGTGACGCCGACGACCAGCGGCACGATGGCGATGAGCTGCACCGCGATGTCGATGAGCAGGGCCAGGGCTCGCTGACCGAAGCTCGCGACCTGGCCGAAGTGCCGCTCGACGTAGGCGAGTGTTCCGGGGTATGCCGCGCCGCCGGCGGCGAGAGGTGCGGCGGCGTACCCGCCGTAGGGGTTCTGCTGTGGGGCGGCGTATCCGGGGTATCCCGCGGGAGCGGCGCCGTAGCCGGCCGTCGGGGGCTCGCCGCTGTAGCCGGGCTGGCCGCTGTAGCCGGGCTGGGCGCCGTAGCCGGGCTGGGCGCCGTAGCCGGGCTGGGCCGGCGCTGCCGGTGGTGGCATCGGGTTCTCGCCGTAGCCGGGCTGGCCGCCGTAGCCGGGCTGGCCGCCGTAGCCGGGCTGGCCGCCGTAGCCGGGCTGGCCGCCGTAGCCGGGCTGGCCGCCGTAGCCGGGCTGGCCGCCGTAGCCGGGCTGGCCGCCGTAGCCGGGCGGCGCGTGCGGGCTGGCGCCGTAGCCGGGCTGGGCCGGCGGTGCGGGTGGTGCCGGCACCTCGGGCGCTGCCGCAGGAGGATCCGCGGGCGAGGGCGGCACCTGGCTCTCGGTGGGCTCGCTCGGCGACGGGGCGGTCGGGTCGTTGTCCTGCGGCGGGGCAGGTTGGTCGCTCATCGGGTCCCTCCCAGCATCGACGATGACGGGGTCGATCCTAGTGCGGGGCAGGGTGGCGGCGCGTCCCCACGGCGGGCCCGGAGCCGCATACCGGCGTCATCGCACAGCCACCGAGCCCGGGGCGGGGGACCGCCGTCAGCCGGGGCCGAGGGCGATGACGGGCATCTCGAGCGTGTCGACTCCGAGAACGGACCGCTCGTCGGGCTTGGTCGGCAGCACCGAGGCGACATAGTCGTCGATCGCCACCTTGATCGGGATGTCGCGCATCGCCCGCTCGGCCATGTACCACCGGTGCTCGAGGATCTCGTGGAACAGCTCGGCGGGTTCGAGCTTGGCGGCCAGCTCGCGCGGCACCTGGCGGGTGATCGGCTCGTAGACCCTGGTGAGCCACTCGTGGGCGATGATCTCCTCGTCCTCGCCCTGCAGGTCGTTCGACGCGGTGAAGCTGTCGAGGTCGTTGAGCAGCCGCCGGGCCTGGTTCTCGCCGACGTCGAGCCCGGTGAGCCGGAGCAGCCGCCGGGAGTGGTGCCCGGCGTCGACGACCTTGGGCTGCACCCGGATCCGGGTGCCGTCGATGTCGGTGGTGATGGCGAGCTCGTCGACGTCGAAGCCGAGGTTGTTGAGCCGTCGGATGCGTTCCTCGACCCGCCACCGCTCGCCGGTGTCGAACTCCTCAGCCACGGTGAGCTCGTGCCACAGGTCGCGGTAGCGGGTCATGATGCGGTTCGAGATGGCGACCGGGTCGGCGCTCTCCTCGAGGAACCCACCAGCCTGGAGGTCCATGAGCTCTCCGGCGATGTTGACCCGAGCGATGTCGAGGTCGTGCTCGCGCTGGCCGTTGGACAGCGCGGGGTAGAGCGAGCCCGTCTCGGCATCCACGAGGTATGCCGCGAAGCTCCCGGCGTCCCGCCGGAACAGGGTGTTGGACAGCGAGACGTCGCCCCACCAGAACCCGGCGAGGTGCAGCCGGGTCAGGAGGACGGCCAGGGCGTCGATGAGCCGGGTCGCCGTGTCGGGGCGCAATGCCTGGCTGAACAGGGCCCGGTAGGGAAGGGAGAACGACAGGTGCCGGGTCACCAAGGTCGCATCGAGGGGCTGGCCCTCGGTGTCGACCCGACCGCTCACCACCCCGAACGGCTCGACCGCGGGCTGGCCGAGGCGATGCAGTGCACGCAGTAGGTCGTACTCGCGGCGCGCCAGGTCGGCCTTGATCTCCTTGATGGCGATGACCCCGCCGGACATCCGGACGAAGCGGACGACGTGCCGAGAGATGCCGCGGGGGAGGGCCGCGAGGTGCTCCTCGGGCCAGTGCTCCAGCGGGACCCGCCACGGCAGGTCGAGCAGGGCCGGGTCCGGTCGGATCGTCGTGATCTCCAGGGCCATGCCGTCATTGTCTCCGAGGTCGAGGCGGTGCCGGAGCACTGCTGCCCGAGCCGTCCCGGTGGCACGGGACGGGGGTGGGCGCGAATGGCCGGGTCGAGGGACGCGTATGGGGCCCGGGAGTACCCCGGGCCCCATACGCGTGTGGTGTATCGGCGCCGTGGCCGGCGGTCAGCTAGACCAGACGAACGCCGGACTCCTTGTGGAACACGTGCAGGTGCTCGCGGTTGGGGTAGACGAAGATCTTCTCGCCCTTCTTCGGCGGGTGGCGACCGTCGACCCTGGCGATGAAGGGCTTGACACCCTCGTCCTCCTCGCCGCCCTCGAGGACGACCTTCTCGTCGGTCGGGGTGCCGTAGACGTAGGCGTCCGCGCCCATCTCCTCGATGGCCTCGATGGCCAGCTCGAGCCCGTCGGGGTTCGTCGTGACCTCGGTGTCCTCGGGCCGCAACCCGACGATGACCGCCGGACCGGCCGAGGCCAACGTCTCGCGCGGGATCTCGAGCAGGTGGTTGCCGAACTTCACGCCCTCAGCGGTCACCGGCACCGAGACGAGGTTCATCGCCGGCGAGCCGATGAAGCCCGCGACGAACACGTTCTCGGGACGGTCGTACATCTCGCGGGGCGTCGTGCACTGCTGCAGCAGGCCGTCCTTGAGCACCGCGATGCGGTCGCCCATCGTCATGGCCTCGGTCTGGTCGTGAGTGACGTAGACCGTGGTGACGCCGAGGCGGCGCTGCAGCGAGGCGATCTGGGTGCGCGTCTGGACCCGCAGCTTCGCGTCGAGGTTGGACAGCGGCTCGTCCATGAGGAAGACCTGGGGGCTGCGGACGATCGCGCGGCCCATGGCGACGCGCTGGCGCTGGCCACCGGAGAGGGCCTTCGGCTTGCGCTCGAGGTAGTCGCCGAGGTCGAGGATCTTGGCGGCCTCCTCGACGCGGGTCCGGATCTCACTCTTCTCGACGCCGGCGATCTTGAGGGCGAAGCCCATGTTGTCGGCGACCGACATGTGCGGGTAGAGCGCGTAGTTCTGGAACACCATCGCGACGTCGCGGTCCTTGGGGGACAGGTCGGTGACGTCGCGCTCGCCGATCCAGATCTTGCCCGCGTTGACCTCCTCGAGGCCGGCCATCATCCGCAGCGCCGTGGACTTGCCACAACCGGACGGTCCGACCAGGACGAGGAACTCCCCGTCAGCGATATCGATGTTGAGCCGGTCCACCGAGGGCTTGTCGTTGCCGGGGTAGATCCGGGTGGCCCCGTCGAACTTCACAGTTGCCATGGCTTCATTGCCTTCCTTCACCGGCAGGAACGTGCCGGACGATCCGTTGTAAAGGTGGTACACCGCCCACGTCGATGTAAGCGGTTCCACCAGTCTGCCCTACCGGCTCCCCGTGCGCCACCCCGGGTTTGCGGCCCCCAGCGTCCGAGTGACTGGTGGCCATGACGACCAGTTACTCGGACACAACGGGTATGCCGCGGGTTGTGTCCGAGTGATTGGTGGCTATGACGACCAGTTACTCGGACACAACGGGTATGCCGCGGGTTGTGTCCGAGTGATTGGTGGCTATGACGACCAGTTACTCGGACACAACGGGTATGCCGCGAGTCCGGCGCAGCGCAGAGCGGCCGGCGGGACGGCATCGGGCGGGACGGCATCGGGCGGGACGGCATCGGGCGGGACGGCATACGGTGTGGCGTGACATGGGCCGGGCTGCGCGCCCGCCCACCCGCACGCCGAGGGGATCGCAGGAGCCGTGGAGAGGGAACGGGCACACGCGAGCCGGGTGCGGCTCGCCGACATCGCAACCCGCGCCGAGGTCTCGGAGGCGACGGTCAGCCGGGTCCTCAACAACCGGCCGGGCGTCGCCGAGCACACCCGGGTCGCGGTGCTGGCCGCGCTCGACGTCCTCGGCTACGAGCGGCCGACCTGGCTGCGGACGAAGACCGGTGCGCTCGTCGGGCTCATCATTCCCGAGCTGACGAACCCGATCTTCCCGGCGTTCGCGCAGTCCATCGAGAGCCTGCTCTCCGAGCACGGCGTCACGCCGGTGCTGTGCACCCAGTCGACGGGCGGGCTGAGCGAGGACGACTACGTCCGGATGCTCCTCGAGCGCGGCGTTGCGGGGATCATCTTCATCTCGGGTCGGCACGCCGACAGCGGGACCGACCCGGCGCCCTACCGCGAGCTCGTCAACCGGGGGCTGCCCGTCGTCCTCGTCAACGGGTTCGCCGAGGAGATCGAGGCCCCGTTCATCTCCAACGACGACGTCGCGTCGATGCACCTCGCGGTGCGCCACCTCGTCGAGCTGGGGCACACCCGGATCGGTCTGGCCGTGGGCCCGGCCCGGTTCGTCCCCGTGATCCGCAAGGTCCGCGGGTTCAGGGCGGCCATGGCGGCCCTGCTCGGCGCCACCGAGGTCGACGACCTGGTCGCGACGTCGGTGTTCTCCGTCGAGGGCGGGGCCACGGCGGCGCGGTCCCTCGTCGAGGCGGGCGCGACGGCCCTGGTCTGCGGCTCGGACCTGATGGCCCTCGGGGCGATCCGCCAGGCCCGGGCGATGGGCCTGGCCGTGCCGCGGGACCTGTCGGTCGTCGGCTACGACGACTCCCCGCTCATGGTGTTCACCGACCCGCCGCTGACGACGATCCGGCAGAGCGTCGAGGCGATGTCCGCGGCGGCGGTCCGGGCGCTGCTCGACGAGATCGACGGGGTGCCCGCGCCGCGCACCGAGTACGTGTTCCGGCCTGAGCTCGTCGTCCGGGGGTCTACCGGGGCGGCCCCCCATGGGTGATCCCGAGGTCCCACGAGGTTCCTGCGCGACCTCCGCCGGCTCGCCCGCGAGGCCGACCGCGAACCTGCTGGATGTCGGGGTCGGGTCTGGCGCGGCGCGCGCGGACCCCGCTAACGTCGGTCCATGAAGATCTCGGACGTTATCCGCCGTAAGGGCGACGTGGTCGTGACCATCGGCTCCACCGCCACCGTCGGTGAGCTGCTGGCCTTGCTGGCCGAGCACCGGATCGGCGCCGTCGTGGTGAGCGACGACGGCGAGAGCGTCCACGGGATCGTCTCCGAGCGTGACATCGTGCGCCATCTGCACAGCGACGGCGCATCGATGATCGAGGGCCCGGTCAGCGCCATCATGACCACCGACGTCCACACCTGTCGGCCGGATGCGGAGCTGAGCGACCTCGAGGCCACGATGACCGAGCGTCGGTTCCGACACGTCCCGGTCGTCAACGAGGGCAAGCTGCTGGCGATCGTCAGCATCGGCGACGTCGTCAAGAACCACATCGACGACCTCCAGGCCGAGCGCGACCAGCTGCGCGACTACATCGCCCAGTAGGTCCCGGTAGGCCGAGGGGGCCCTGGCGGAGCCGGGACCCGGCGCCGGCATCGGCAGGCCCGGCTGGGGTCCTGCCTCCAGGGCACGCGCCAGGTCACGCCCTGGTCACGTCCTCATCACGGGTGGGGCTGTGGTTGACGGGAGTTCGCGGGGATGCCGCATACCCTGGTTCCCATGACGACGGACGTGGTCGGCGACACCGAGGACGGTGCCCTGCCCGAGCATGCCCGCCTGGGGGAGTACCGCCTCGTCCAGCGGCTCGGCGAGGGCGGGATGGGTGTCGTCCACCTGGCGCTCGACCGGCATGGCCGCGCGGTCGCGCTCAAGGTGCTGCGCCCGCACGTGGCGCACGACCCGGCCGCCCGGGCACGGCTGGCCCGCGAGGTCGAGACCCTCGCCCGCGTGAACAGCCCACGGGTCGCTCCGGTCATCGACGCCGACATCGACGGCGAGCGGCCCTACATCGTGACCCGCTACGTCCCCGGCCCGTCCCTCGACGAGGTGGTCGCGGCCGACGGGCCGATGGATGCGGCCGACCTGCACCGGCTGGGGGCCGGTCTCGCCGAGGCGCTCGGCGTCATCCACGCGGCCGGCGTCATCCACCGGGACCTCAAGCCGGGCAACGTCCTGCTCGTCGACGCAGACCCGGTCGTCATCGACTTCGGCATCGCCCACGCCGCCGACGACATCCGCCTGACGATGACCGGCCTGGTCATGGGGACCCCGGGCTACCTCGCCCCCGAGGTCGTCGAGGGCGCAGAGGTGACCCAGGCGACGGACTGGTGGGGCTGGGCGGCCACGCTGGCGTTCGCCGCCTCCGGGGCGCCGCCGTTCGGCCGGGGGGCCATGGAGGGCGTGCTGGCGAGGGTAGCCCGGGGTGAGCCGGACCTCGCCGCGGTGGACCCACGCCTCGCCCCCCTGCTGTATGCCGCGCTGTCGCCGCGCCCCTTCGAGCGGCCGCACCACAACGAGGTCGTCGCGGCGCTCGCGCGGTTCGCCCAGGGTGGGCCGGTGACCGACGCCGTGCCGCTGCGCCGGCCGGTGGGCCAGACCCAGGCGTTCGACGTGCCACGCACGGCGGTCCTCCCCGCTGGTGCCCCCGGGGGTCGGGGCGCCGGCGCCGGGACACCCGCCGCGCAGCAGGTGAGCCGCGGGTCCGGTGGCCCGATACCGGCGCCGCCCCTCGCCGCAGCCCCACCGCCGGGGATGCCGCCGGCCTGGGCCTCCGCCCCGGCCCCGCCGCCCGGCTGGGCCTCCGCCCCGGCTCCGTCGCCCGGCTGGGCCTCCGCCCCGGCTCCGCCGCCCGGCATACCCGCTGGTGGGCAGCTCGCTCCAGGACCGTGGCCCGGGCAGCAGGTCGAGAGGCCTCCATCCCCGGTCCCGCAGCCGCCGCAGGCGGACCCGCGGATCGGCCGGCCACAGCGCAGCGGGACCCTGCTCGCCCTACTGGCGCTCGTCGTCGCCGGGACGGCGGCCGCTCCGGCCACCACCGCGATCCTCGCCCTCGTCTGGGTGGTCGTGGCGCGGACCGCGGACCGGTCGGTGACCTCCCTCGTCATGCGGCGTCACGATCGCGGCGCGCGGCGCAGCGACGTCGCCGTCGCCGTCGCGTCGAGCCCCTGGCACCTCGTGGTCGGGGCGGTGGCCGCGATCTTCTCGGTCGTCATCCCCCTGCTCGTGGGGATCTCGGGGGCGTTCTCGGCGGGCCTCGCCGCCGCGGCCGCCCAGGGTGGGACGGCCGACCCCGGTGCCCCGGTGGCGCTCGCGGTCGGGGGGCTGCTGGCGGGGCTCATGGCCTGGTGGGGTCCCGGTGGCGCGAGCCTGCGCCGCGGGACCCGGAGCATCGTCCGAGGCATCAGCCCCGGGCCGCTCTCTGGGCAGGTCGTCGTCGCGGTGGCACTCGTCGCTGCGGCGCTGCTGGTCGGGTGGGTCACCGTGCACGCCTCGCCGACCTGGGCGCCGCTGTCGGGACCGCCGTCGTTGTGGAACCCGCTGCCGTGACCTCCGGTCCCTTTCTCGGGACCCAGCGCGCCCGGATGCCCACGCCCGCCCTCTCGGACGGCCAGGTCGGGCGGCCTGAATTACAGATCTGTTGTTCTGTGACTTGGCTGATACGTGTGACGCAAGGGGCGTAGCGTGCCTGACGGCCCCTGGAAACAGGGCAGCCCCTGCCATCGCCCGCGAAGGACCAGCGTGATGTTGCTCGCCCCCGAGTCTCCCGCTCCCGTCGCGGCGCGCCCGTCGCGGCGCCGATGCCTCGTCGCCGGTGCCCTGCTCGCAGCGGCAACCCTGGCCGCCGGCGTCACCATGGCCGGCGCCGCCGGGGCCACCGAGACGGTATGGGACCGCGTTGCCGCCTGCGAGAGCGGCGGCAACTGGTCCATCAACACCGGCAACGGCTACTACGGCGGCCTGCAGTTCTCGGCGGCGACGTGGGACGACTTCGGGGGGCAGACCTACGCCGCGCGGGCCGACCTCGCGGCCAAGGTGGAGCAGATCGACATCGCCAAGCGGGTCCTCACGGTCCAGGGGCCCGGCGCCTGGCCGACCTGCGGCGCGCGTGCCGGTCTCACGGTGCAGAACGGCCTCGCCGTCCCGACCTTCGTCAAGTTCGGGTCGGGTACCGCCACCGGCACGTTGCGCCATCCCCGCCCTCTCCCGCCCGTTGCCCGGACCGGGGGATCGGGGGCGTCGAGCGTGGACGGGGTCATCCCGCTGGCCGTCGACGGGATCCTCGGACCGCAGACCTCCAAGGGCATCGAGATCTGGGTCGGTGCCCCTGTCGACGGGTCCATCGGCGCCTCGGACGCCAGGCTCCTCCAGGGCGAGCTCGGTGTCGCCCAGGACGGCATCATCGGACCCATCACGACGACGGCGCTCCAGCGCCTGGTCGGGGCTGCGCAGACCGGTTCGTGGGACTCGGCCACCACCAGGGCACTCCAGACCTATCTCAACCGCGTCCTGGGCTGAGCGTCCAAGCCCGTATGCCGTGCCGGCCGGTGCCGCTCCCGGCACGCTTGTACAGTTGAGCGGCGTTCCGCGGAGCCACCGCTCGGGCCCTCGGCGGGCCGCGAGCGGAGGCACCTCGGGCCGATGCTGGCGTGGCGCAACCGGTAGCGCACCTGTCTTGTAAACAGGGGGTTGGGGGTTCGAGTCCCCCCGCCAGCTCGAAAATCATTGTGGCACAACCGAATTCGCGCTGCAAGCGCACCTGTGTTTCGGACAGGTGCGCTGACAAGCCCGAAAGTTGTCCCGGGGGGGAGGTTCACTGGACCAGGTGGGACCCTTGTTGTCCACCTCCACCTGAGGGCGTTCGTGCCACGCGGCAAGGCCACGCGGAGCGAGCATCCTGAGATGGGTGGCGAAGCCAACCGCCGCGAGTGACTTACACAGAGTCCCTGGCCCTGCGAAGGTACATGCGGGCGCGTCTCAGGTGACCAGCCGGTAGCCGACTCCCGGCTCGGTCACCAGGTGGCGCGGTGAGGCGGGGTCCGGCTCGAGCTTGCGGCGGATCTGGTTGGCGTAGACGCGAAGGTAGTTCGACTCCCTGCCGTAGGCCGGCCCCCAGGCGGACTTCAGCAGGACCTCGTGCGGCACGACCTTGCCGGCGTGGCGGGCCAGTTCGGCGAGCAGCCGCCATTCGGTCGGTGTCAACCCGACCGCAGCGCCGCGAACGGTGGCGGTGTGGTTGTCGAAGTCGAGGGTGAAGTCCTCGGTGGCGAACGGTGGCGCGGCGGGAAGGTCCGTGCTACCCCGTCGGAGTGCCGCCCGGACCCGGGCCATGAGCTCGTCCATGCCGAACGGCTTGGTGACGTAGTCGTCGGCTCCCTCGTCGAGCGCTTCGACCTTGTCGTCGGACTCCTGACGGGCGGACAGCACGATGACCGGAACGGTGCTGGTCCGACGGATGTGGCGCAGCACCTCGACGCCATCGACGTCGGGCAGTCCGAGGTCAAGGATCACCAGGTCCGGGGCTGTCGCTGCGATGCTGTTGAGGGCGTCCTGACCGGTCGCCACGGGCTCGACGTCGATCCCGCGGGCGCGGAGGTTGATCCGGAGCGTGCGACGGATGGTGGGGTCGTCGTCGACGACGAGAACGCGCTCGCTCATGGGGCAGCCTCGGTGGAGCCGCTGGTCAGCACCGCAGCCGCCGGGCTGCTCTGGGCCGCGGGCAGCGCGAGTACCATCGTCAGGCCACCGCCGGGTGTGTCGTCCGCGATCAGCGTTCCCCCCATCGCCTCCGTGAGCCCGCGCGCGACCGCGAGCCCCAACCCGACGCCCGGGCCGCCGGTGTCCCCGGACCGACGGAACGGCTCGAAGATGTGCTCGCGCTCGTCCGGTCGCACCCCCGGACCTGTGTCGACCACCCTCACCTCGATGTCCCCCTGGAGTCTGCTGACGGCGACGTGGACCGGTTCGCCCGCCGGCTGGTACCGGACCGCGTTCTCGAGGAGGTTGGCCAGGACCCGTTCGAGCAGGCCGGGGTCGGCGAGGGCCCGGCGCGCGGCGGGGTCCAGCGACCATCGGACCCGGGATCCGTCGAGCCCGAGCGACGCGATGGCTCCAGGGACCGCCTCGGCGAGGTCCGTCGAGCGAGGGTGAGCGACGAGCGCCCCGACCCGGAGCCGCGACATGTCGAGGAGGTTGCCGATGAGGACCTCCAGGCGGTCTGCCGACTCCTCGATCGCGGCCTTGAGCTCCGCCTCGTCCTGCGGTGTGAACCGTACCTCGGTCGATCGGAGGCTGCCGATGGCGGCCTTGATCCCGGCGAGCGGTGTGCGTAGGTCGTGGGAGACGGCGGACAGCAGCGCGGTTCGGGCCCGGTTGTCGCGGCTCAGCTCCTTCGCCGCCCACGCCTGGCGCTGGAGTGCCCGGCGGCTGAGGATCGCCCCGGCATGCGCGGCGTATGCCGCGAGCAGCCGTTGTCGGTCGGCTCGTAGTGGCGGACCCACGAGCACCAGGGCGTGCTCGTCGTCGATCGGCTCGCACGCGGCATACCCGAGGTCGGATCGGAACCCGTCGGTGGCGGCGACGACGTCGTCGCCACCGACCTGGAGGGGGCCATCCGCGCTCCGCCGGATGACGGCTGCCCCCGCGGCGTCGAACATCTCCACGGCTCGGCGCAGCAGGACCGCGAGCTGGTCGGTCGACCCGAGCAGGGTGTGCGACAGTTCGGCGAGGGCTGCCGACTCCTGCTGGGCTGCGATGGCCTCGGCTGCCCGCCGGGCGCTGCGGTGGACGACGAACGACACCGCTCCTGCGACGAGGAGGAAGAGGATGAGGGCGGCGGCGTTCTCCGGGTCGGCGATCGTCCAGGTGCCGACGGGGGGCGTGAAGAACCAGTTGAGCGCCAACGAGGACAGCAGGGCCGCAGCAAGGGCCGGCCACCAGCCGCCGAGGAGTGCGGTCAGCACGGTGAGCAGGAGGTAGAGCTGGGCGATGAGAGGCAGTCCGAGCCCGCTGCGCGTCGCCGCGAGCAGCGCGGTGAGGGCAGCCGGACCGAGGACTGCGGCGGCGAACCCCAAGACGACCCGCCTCCGGGACAGCGGGGCCGTCGGTGTCCGGACCTGACGACCCCTGGCGTAGGGGTGGGTCACGACATGGACGTCGATGTCGCCGGACCCGGCGATGACGGCCTCGCCGATCCCGGGTGACAGCGCGCGGCGCCAGCGGCCACGTCGGCTCACGCCCAGCAGGATCTGGGAGGCGTTGACACCTCGGGCGAAGTGGAGGACGGCCTGCGCGACGTCGTCCCCGGTCACGGTGTGGAAGGTGCCGCCGAGCTCCTCGACCAGGCGACGGTCGGCGGCGATGACGCCGAGGGCCGGTCCGGCCAGCCCGTCGGCCCGCGCGACGTAGACGGCCAGCAGCTCCCCGCCGGCGCCGCGTGAGGCGATCCGGGCGGCGCGACGCAGCAGGGTCTCGCCCTCGCGTCCACCGGACAGGGCGACGACGACCCGCTCACGCGTCGGCCAGCTCGCTTCGATGCCGTGGTCGGCGCGGTAGCGGTCCATCCCTTCCTCGACCCGGTCGGCGAGCCACAGCAACGCCAGCTCGCGCAGGGCGGAGAGGTTCCCTACCCGGAAGTAGTTGACCAGCGCAGCGTCGGCCTTGTCCGGGCGGTAGATGTTGCCGTGCGCCATCCGTCGACGGAGGGCCTCCGGCGCCATGTCGACGAGCTCGATCTGGTCTGCGGCCCGGACGACCTCGTCGGGGACGGTCTCGCGCTGGACGACGCCGGTGACCGCCTCGACGACGTCGTTGAGGGACTCCAGGTGCTGGATGTTCACCGTGGAGATGACGTCGATCCCGGCGTCGAGCAGCTCGTGGATGTCCTGCCACCGCTTCTCGTTGCGGCTGCCGGGGACGTTGGTGTGGGCGAGCTCGTCCACGAGCGCCACCTGCGGATGGCGGGCGAGGAGGGCGTCGAGGTCCATCTCGCGCAGGGTGGTCCCCCGGTAGCCGCGCTCGACTCGCGGTACGACCTCGAGGCCTTCGAGGAGTGCGGCGGTCCGGGGCCGGTCGTGGGTCTCGCACAAGCCCACGACGACATCGGTTCCCCGCGCCTGGCGACGCGAGCCCTCCGCCAGCATGGCGACCGTCTTGCCTACCCCGGGGGCCGCCCCGAGGTAGATCCGCAACCGTCCGCGCGCCATACCCAATTCTTACCGGGTCGGCAGCTGGGCGAGGGCCCGGTTGAGCTCGGTCACGTTGACCCGGTCCTGGCCGATGAACCCGAGGACCGCGTTCTGGGTGTGGGCGGCGATGAGACCGCGGACCGTGGCGAGGGGCAGTCCGCGGGCCGCGGCCACCCGGGGTGCCTGCCACGCCGCGTATGCGGGGGAGATGTCGGGGTCCAGTCCGCTCGACGATGCCGTCAGTGCGTCGGGGGGGATAGGCCCCACCGCATCGGGGTTGGCGGCGCGCAGGTGGGCCGCCCGCTTGGCGACCGCTTCTCTCTGCGTGTCCGACGAGGCTGCGAGGTTCGACCCGCCGCTGACGGCGCCGGAGTACTCCGACACCGACGGCCTGGGCTGGAACCATTGCGCGCCCGGGGCGGCCTGTCCGAGCAGCGAGGACCCGACCACCCGCCCGTCGAGGGAGATGGTCGACCCGTTCGCCCTGCTCGGGAGGGCGAGACCGACGAGGGTGAGGGCGACGGGATAGCCGAGCCCGAGCAGGAGGGTGGCGACGAGAAGCAGCCGGACGGCGGTGGCGAGCTGACGGAACGGTCTCATGGTTGGTCACCGAAGCCCGGGTAGGAGGGAGACGACGAGGTCGATGAGCTTGATCCCGATGAAGGGGATGGCGACCCCGCCGAGGCCGTAGATGAGGATGTTGCGGCGCAGGATGGCTGCCGCCGGCGCGGGCCGGTAGCGCACGCCGCGCAGGCTCAGCGGGATGAGGGCGACGATGATGAGCGCGTTGAAGATGACGGCGGAGAGGATCGCCGACTCCGGGCTGCTCAGCTTCATGATGTTGAGCGTCTGGAGGCCGGGGTAGATCGCGACGAACATCGCCGGGATGATGGCGAAGTACTTCGCGATGTCGTTGGCGATCGAGAACGTCGTCAGGGCGCCGCGGGTGATGAGCAGCTGCTTGCCGATGCCGACGATGTCGATGAGCTTGGTCGGGTCGGAGTCGAGGTCGACCATGTTGCCGGCCTCCTTCGCGGCGGAGGTTCCCGTGTTCATGGCGACGCCGACGTCGGCCTGGGCCAGCGCGGGGGCGTCGTTCGTGCCGTCACCGGTCATGGCGACGAGCCGTCCGCCGGCCTGCTCCTTCTTGATGAGCGCCATCTTGTCCTCAGGGGTCGCCTCGGCGAGGAAGTCGTCGACACCGGCCTCGGTCGCGATGGCCTGGGCGGTGAGCGGGTTGTCGCCCGTGATCATCACCGTGCGGATGCCCATCGCCCGCAGCTCGTCGAAACGGTCGGCCATGCCCGGCTTGACGACGTCCTTGAGGTGGACGACGCCGAGCATCCGGGGTGGCTGGCCCGGTTCGCAGCCCGCTACGACCAACGGGGTCCCGCCAGATCGGCTGATCGCGTCCACCCGGGAGTCCAGGTCGTGCGCGAGGTGCCCACCGGCCTCGTGGACCCACGTGGCGACGGCGGACCCCGCGCCCTTGCGCACTGCTGCTCCGTCGGCGAAGTCGACTCCGGACATCCGGGTGTGCGCCGAGAACGGCACGAACGTCGCCCCGGCCCGCACGAGCTCTGCGGCGCCGTCGGCGGTGCCGACGACCCCGTGCTCGATGGCGAGGTCGACGATGGAGCGGCCCTCCGGTGTCTCGTCGGCGAGGGAGGAGAGGTATGCCGCCCGGACGAGCTCGCTCTCGGCCGCGCCGTCGACGGACAGGACCTCGCTCGCGCGACGGTTGCCGTAGGTGATGGTCCCGGTCTTGTCGAGCAGCAGCGTGGACACGTCACCCGCCGCCTCCACTGCCCGGCCGGACATGGCCAGGACGTTGTGCTGGACCAGCCGGTCCATCCCCGCGATGCCGATCGCGGACAGCAGCGCCCCGATGGTTGTCGGGATGAGGCAGACCAGCAGCGCGACGAGCACGACCACCGGTAGCCGGGTGCCCGAGTAGACGGCCATCGGCTGGGTCGCCATGACCGCCAGGAGGAAGATGATGGTCAGGGCCACGAGCAGGATGGTCAGGGCGATCTCGTTCGGCGTCTTCTGCCGGGAGGCCCCTTCCACCAGAGCGATCATCTTGTCGATGAACGTCTCCCCGGGCTTGCTGGTGATGCGCACCACGATCCGGTCGGACAGGACGGTCGTCCCGCCGGTCACCGCGGAGCGGTCGCCGCCGGACTCCCGGATGACCGGGGCCGACTCCCCGGTGATCGCCGACTCATCCACGCTGGCCACGCCCTCGACGACGTCGCCGTCGCCGGGGATCACCTGGCCTGCCTCGACGACGACCCGGTCTCCGACAGCCAGCGCCGTCCCCGGCACCTGCTCCTCGGAGCCGTCGGCGCGCAGCCGGCGTGCCATGGTCTCGGTGCGGGTCCGACGCAGAGCGGCCGCCTGCGCCTTCCCCCGCCCCTCCGCGACCGCCTCCGCGAGGTTGGCGAACAGCACCGTCGCCCAGAGCCACACCGCAAGGCTGATCGTGAACACCGACGGGGCGGCGACCGAGGCGATGGTGGTGACCACAGACCCCACCCACACGACGAACATCACCGGCGAGAAGAAGACATGCCGAGGATCAAGCTTGCGGAACGCGTCGGGCAGGCTCGCCCACCCGGTCCTGAGCAGGGACGCGGTCATGACAGTGCCTCCGCGACTGGCCCGAGCGAGAGGGCGGGGAAGAAGGTGAGCCCGGCGACGATGAGGATGACACCGACCAGGAGCACACCGAACAGTGGTGTGTGGGTGGGCATCGTCCCCGCGGTGACGGGGCGACGGCTCTGACGGCCGAGAGCGCCGGCCAGCGCCAGCGTCAGCACGATGGGCGCGAACCGGCCGAGGAACATCGCTGCGGCCAGCGCGAGGTTGAGATAGGGCTGATCCCCGGAGATGCCCGCGAAGGCCGACCCATTATTGTTCGAACCGGAGGCGAAGGCGTACAGCATCTCGGACAGCCCGTGCGGCCCGTTCGCCAGGAGGGCGTCCCGCGAGACGGGCAGCACGAGAGACACCCCGGTGAACACGAGGACGAGCGCCGGCATGACGAGCGTCGACAGCGCGGCATACGTGATCTCGCGCCGGCCGATCGCCTTCCCGAGAAGCTCGGGGGTGCGGCCCACCATGAGCCCGGCGATGAACACCGTGATCACGGCGAACACGAGCATGCCGTAGAGGCCGGTGCCGACCCCGCCTGGACTCACCTCGCCCAGCAGCATGTTCGACATCACCAGGCCTCCGCCCAGCGGGCTGAAGCTCTCGTGCATGGAGTTGACGGCGCCCGTCGACGTCCCGGTCGTCGCGGAGGCGAAGATCGCCGACCAGACCGGGCCGAAGCGTTGCTCCTTGCCCTCCATGGCGCCCGTCGACCCGGTGGCGGCGCTCAGCTCGGACCACGCGGTGAGGGCCGTCGCCGTGACGAGAAGGCCACCCATGACGGCGGTGACGAGGTGCCCCTGGCGACGGTCCCCCACCATGAGCCCGTAGGTCCGCGGCAGCGCGAAGCCGATGGCCAGCAGCATCACGATCTCGAGGACGTCCGTGAGCGGGTTGGGGTTCTCGAACGGGTGCGATGAGTTGGCGTTGAAGAACCCGCCACCGTTGGTACCGAGCTCCTTGATCGCCTCCTGCGAGGCGACGGGTCCGCCTTGCAGGACCTGGTGACCACCGGCGATGGTCGAGATGGTGTGTGGGTCGGTGAGGTTCTGGATGACCCCGCCGGCGATGAGGAGGACCGCGAGCACCGCGGAGAGGGGCAGCAGGATCCGGGTGGTGCCGCGGACCAGGTCCACCCAGAAGTTGCCGAGCCGGTCGCTGCCGGTCCTCGCCAGCCCACGGATCAGGGCGATGGCGACGGCCAGTCCGGTCGCCGCGGAGACGAAGTTCTGCACCGTGAGGCCCGTCATCTGGACGGCATACCCGGCACCGGTCTCACCGCCGTAGTTCTGCCAGTTCGTGTTGGTCGTGAACGAGACAGCGGTGTTGAAGGCGGTGTGCCAGTCCATCGACCGGCCCTGGCTGAGCGGCAGCCACGGCTGCGCCACGAGGAGGGCGAAGAGGATGACGACCGACGCGACGGCGAAGGCGATGACCGACAGGGCGTAGGAGGACCACCGCTGCTCGGTGTCGGGGTCGACGCCGACGGCGCGGTAGGCGGCCCGCTCGACGCGCCAGTGGTGGGTGTCGGTGAACACGCGGTACATCCACGTCCCCAGGGGGACGTGCAGAGCGGCGACCAGCAGGGCCACCAGCCCGACGGAGAGCACCGTCTCGAGAACGGGGTTCATGGCCGGCTCAGAACCGGTCCGGATGGACCAGCGCGTAGAGAAGGTACCCGATGAGGGCTAGGCCGATTAGGCCGGCCAGGATGTCTTCAGCCATGCTCCGACGCAACCACAGAGTCGGCGCGGAGCACCCGCTCCTAACGCCGTCTTGACAGGCCTTGACGCCGTCTTGTCGAGGCCCGCCCCAGCCCCTGCTCGGCCGGCTCCGCACTCATGTGGCGCGTGTCGAACCCCACACCGATGCGGCGGTCCTCGCGGGCGAGTGGGGCGGCACCCCTCGCCGCGGCAACTGGCGCGCCAGTTGCCGCTGGGTGGAGGCGTTCAAAACCGCCGGGCGCCCGGAGGGCCTCCACTTCCACGAGCTGCGACATGCCGGCACCCTCCGACCTCACAGACGCGGGCGCGAGGCGTCGGGGGGCTACTTCGGCGGCCTCGCCACGGCCGAGCAGGACGCTGCGCCGAAGGAGGGCACGCCCCTCGGGACATCCTTGGTCGGGATGCGGCGGGGTTCGTGACAGGTGCGGACTTTGGGGTGCTTTCGTATCGCACGTGGATAGCACGAAGAGTGTCGTATCGGCATACGTGAAGGTGTTTGTGCAGGTCAGAAAGGGTACGGCGGGGGAGCGCTCCCTGTCTTGTGAACAGGGGGTTGGGGGTTCGAGTCCCCCCGCCAGCTCGAAAACCATTGTGGCACAACCCAATTCACGATGGCGTCTCAAGGTGGCGCACCTGTCGGAATAACAGGTGCGCCTGCGGCGCCTTGCAGGGTCGCTGAACTACACCGATGCGAGCGGCAAGGACGGCTCGGGTGTCCGCTGGTGGCACATCCTGTCATGACGGTCCCGATTCGCTATTGCACGTGTCCGGCCCCCCGAAATCAGCACCAAGGCGATAGCTACGCCGCCCTCGCCGAGACCATCAACGCTGTACAAAACCGAGCTGATCAAGCCCGCGGCCCCTGGCGCACCCTGGACCACGTCGAGTACGCCACCGCCGAATGGGTCGACTGGTTCAACCACCAACGCCTCTACGAGTCCTGCGGCGACATCCCCCCAGCCGAACTCGAGACCGCCTACTACGCTCAACAACGAGCCCAGCACGAGCTGAGCTCTCAAACTGTCCGTGGCCATGAGAAAGTCCCCACTGTTGGCCAGGTGAGGTCCCCGCTGGTGGCCAAGTAAAAGTCCCCACCCCTTGCTCGTCGTATTCGTCGTGTCGAGCCGGAGCGTGAGCCCCTGAGCGGTGGACGGTGGCGGTGTCTAGCCAGCCACTGCCACCGCCCAGGGAGAAGCTCCATTGAAGAGCATGAGGGAAGAAATGGACATCGTTGCCGCCTACCAGCTGGTGGGCTCCTACCGTGGCGCCGCGGAGATCTGCGGCACCACTCACAAGACCGTCAAGCGCGTGATCGAGCGGACCGCCGTCACCGAGACCGGACGAGCGCGTCCGGTCCGGGCGCCGCGCCCGAGCAACTACGAGGTCGTCCGGACCGTGGTCACGGACGCGGTCACCGCGGGGAAGGGCCGGGTCAGCGCGAAGCGGCTGCTGCCGAGAGCGCGGGCGGCGGGGTACGCCGGGTCGGACCGCAACTTCCGGCGCCTGGTCGCGCAGGAGAGACGGCGCTACCGGCGCGTCAACGGGCATGCCCGACGCCCGGCGGTGTGGGCGCCGGGTGAGCACCTGGTCATCGACTGGGGCGTCATCGCCGGCGTCCACGTCTTCTGCGCGGTGCTCGCCTGGTCGCGGGTGCGGTTCGTGCGGTTCGCCGCCGACGAGAAGCAGGACACCACGCTGGGGCTGCTCGCGGAGTGCTTCGAGGTCCTCGGCGGGGTGCCGGGCGTGGTCCTGACCGACCGGATGAACTGCCTCAAGGGCGGGGTCGTCGCCAACCGTGTCGTCCCGACTCCGGACCTCGTGCGGTTCGCTACCCACTACCGTTTCCGACCCGATTTTTGCGAGGCGCACGACCCGGCATCGAAGGGCCTGGTCGAGAACCTCGTCGGGTACGGCAAGGACGACCTGCTGCGGCCGTTGATGCTCGAGCATGCCCTGCACGAAGGCGCCTCGATCGACGAATCACGTGTGAGCGCAATGGTACTGGCTGACCTGCCGGCCGCGAACGCGCAGGCCGCGGCCTGGTGCACGCAGGTCAACGCGGCCGTGCACAGTGAGACGTGCGCCGTCCCGGCCGAGCGGCTCGTCCGGGAGCGGGAGCTGCTGACGCCGTTGCCGTCGCTGCGTCCGAGCATCGGTCCGCCGCCGGTGACCCGCAAGGTCGACAAGCTGTCCACGATCCGTCTCGGCTCCGCCCGGTACTCCGTGCCGAGCGTGCTGCGCGGCGCCACCGTCGCGGTCGTGACCGACGGCCCGCACGTGGCCATCTTCGACCCCGCCAACGGGCAGGTCCACGCCCAGCACCCGCTCGTCGCCCCGGGGGAGGCCTCGATCCTCGACGAGCACTACGGCGGCCCCCGAACCGCGCCCCGTCGGGCGGTACGACCGAAAACAGCTGCGGAGAAACAGTTCTGCGGGCTCGGACCCGCCGCGGAGGCGTTCATCGCCGGGGCCGCCGCCGCGGGGCACACCCGCCTCGGCCCCGAGCTGGCCGAGTTGAACACGATGGCCGCCGCCCACGGCGAGAGCGTGTTCATCGACGCGCTGGAGCGGGCCACCGCGTTCGGGCGGTGGCGGGCCGCGGACGTGCGTTCCATCCTCGCCGCCGGCACCGGGACTCCCCACCCCCGACCCGCTGGCGATGCGCTCGTCATCGACCTGCCCGTCGCCTCGGGCCGACCGTTGAGCGACTACGCCGTCGAACCACCGACCGTGGCAACGGTTTCGACTCGAGCAGAGGTGTCGTCGTGACCGTCAAGACCCCGCCCGAGCTGCCCGCCGACCTCGCCGCTGGGCTGCGTCGGCTCAAGCTGTCGACCATCCGCCACTCGCGCCCGAGCTGCTGCTCACCGCGAAGACCCAACGCTGGGCCCCCGAAGAGGTCCTGCGGACCCTCGTCGAGGCCGAGGTCGCCTCCCGCGACGCCTCCAACACCGCCGCCCGCCTCAAGGCCGCCACGTTCCCCGTGACCAAGACGCTCGAGCAGTTCGACGTCGCCGCGTCCTCGATCCCTACCGCCGACGTGGGCGTACCTGACGTCGTTGGAGTGGATCCCCGCCCGGGAGAACCTCGCCCTCATCGGCCCCGCCGGCACCGGCAAGTCGCACACCCTCATCGCCCTGGGACACGCCGCGGTCCACGCCGGATACAAGGTCAAGTACGCCGCCGCCGCCGACCTCGTCGAGACCCTCTACCGGGGACTCGCCGACAACACCGTCGGCAAGACCATCGAGACCCTCCTACGCCACGACGTCCTGCTCCTCGACGAAGTCGGGTTCGCCCCGCTCGACGACACCGGCACCCAGCTGCTGTTCCGCCTCGTCGCCGCCGCGTACGAGCGCCGCTCGCTGGGCATCGCCTCGCATGGTCGTTCGAGGACTGGGGCCGGTTCCTGCCCGAGCACACCACCGCGGTCAGCCTCCTCGACCGGCTCCTGCACCACGCCACCACCGTGGTCACCACCGGCCAGTCCTACCGCATGCGCGACGCCAAAACCCGGACAGGAGGCCGCCCCACCACCTGAGCATCAACCGCGAGGGGTGGGGACTTTCACTTGGCCACCAGCGGGGACCTGACTCGGCCATTGACAGGGTCGCCCACGATCGAGGGCTTTCACGTGCCGTTGTCGGGGCTGAGGCGAGGGGAAGGATCCGTCGGCGATGGTCGCTGCCAAACCGACGCGCGTCCCGGCGAGCGGCGGCCGCGACCGGCATACGACAGTGCTGCCGCGCCCTCACCGCTCACCCGAGCCCGGGGGCGGCGTCCTTGGTTGCCCCGGGCCACGGGGCCCGCCCGGACGCCTGCGGCGCCGGGTGGGTCTCGACGCGGCGCTTGATGCCGTTGAGCATGCCGAGCGCCATGACGAAGTCCGCCGGCACGAGGGCCGCGTGGAGCTCGCGGTGAGCCACCACGGGCTGGTGTGCCCCCGGACCCGAAGGTGCAGCCGGGTCCGTCGTCCGGGGGCTCGCTCAGCCTCAGGCCCCAGGTCCAGTCGATCGCCATCTGGTGCCGGGTCCGCCAGGTGACCGGCAGGTGGGTCGTCGAGTGGAGCACCAGGGTGTGCGGCGGCTCGACCTCCTCGACGACGAACCAGGCGGTGCCGGGCGGCCCGTCGGGGATCGTGTCGCCCACGACCAGGTCCCGGACCAGAGCCGGGTCGAGGTGGTCCAGGCTGCGCCAGTTGCCGGGGAACAGGGCCCGGTCGACTCAGCGCGGGGTGTACCAGCCGCCGAGGTGCCAGCCCATCTGGGTGAGCCAGGGCCAGACCTCCGCCGGGTCGGCGGCGATGGTGACGGCGTGGTCGGTGACCAGGCTCGGCGCAGTGACGACGGCGTCGCCCGGCATCGCGGCGCGCCGCTCGGCCGCCGTCGAGCCCGCGACGCGGCCGAGGACCTGGAGGGCGAGGTATGCCGCTGCCGCGGTCCCGAGCCCCCAGCCGCGCGCGTTCATGTCCGCGCGTCCATGTCGGGCTAGCGGCGGGTCGCCACGTGCAGGGCGGCGAAGCCCGTCGCCACCATCCCGGCGACCGGCGCGACGAGCGCGGCGATCGGGATCCTGGTCGGGTCGGTCCCGGTGACCATCTCGGGCGCGAAGATGCCGGCGAGGGCCACGACGACCCAGATGGCCACGATCGAGAGCTCGAAGCCCAGCCAGGGCCCGGGGTCCTCGCCGCCGTCCCGGCCGCGGGCGGCGACGAGGACGTACCCGGTGGCGGCCGCGGCCCACAGCCACGCGGTGATGCCGGCGATCGGCAGGTGCTCCTGGGCCGACCCGGAGACCAGATCCGGCGCGAACAGCGAGAAGAACAGCGTCGCGATCCAGATCGCGGCGACAGCGATACTCGGTGCCAGGGTGGCGAGCCGGTCGCCCGGGTGTCGTCCGGGAGTCGGGCGCAGAGGGGTCTCAGGAAGGGCCTTGGACATGGGGTGCCTCCTCGGTGATGGTCTTGTGTGGGGGACGGAGCAGGACGACGGTGGCGGACAGGCACAGCAGGACCGCGCCGATGGCCGTGGGTGAGGCCCAGGTCTTCCCGTCGATCCCGGCATTCGCCTGGAAGCCCCCGACGAACTCCAGGACGGTGAGGTAGGCCGCGCCGGAGGCGTTGATCGCCACCGCCATGACCGCGCCCCACGGGACGCGGCGCCACAGCAGCACGCCGGCGATGACGAAGGCCGGTGCGAGGACTCCCATGTCGAGGGCGTAGACGAGATGGACCGCCGTCGGCGGCATGACGTCCTCGGGAAGCTCGCCGTTCACGGCGAACCGGAGGGACAGCCCGCCCCAGGCGCCGATCAGGGCCAGGCCGACGAGCGTGGTGAAGACGGCGACCACCCGGGCCCGCCGACCTCCTGCCACGCCGGCGGCGACCCGCTGGGCGTCGATGCTCGCTCCGAGCAGGATGAGCCCGATCATCGACAGCGAGTAGGCGGCGACATGCAGCAGGAAGACATCGCTGAAGGCGGCGCCGTACGCGTAGTACGCGAAGTTGTAGACGCCGTAGAAGAGCAGCCCCAGCCAGATGGTCACCGATGCCGTCGACGGACGGCGGCGGCTGAGGACGAGGACGACGGCCAGCGCCGGAGCGACCAGGACGAGCGTGACGAGGTCGTTGCCGCGCAGCGCCGCGACGGCCCAGGTCTGCTCGGGGTAGAGGCCGTCGACGGCCAGGCCGAGCACCGACTGGACGACCATGAGCACGAGGACGACCGTCGAGAGCACGTATGCCGCGCTCAGCGGCGTCCCGGCTCGCAGAAGGCTGCCCGGCTGCTCGGTGGGGGACTCGACACGAGGGGGGTTGAGGGTGGTCATGGCGTCCTTCGAGGTGGTGAGGTCGGCCGGCGGCTCAGAGGCACCCCTGTCCGTCCCTCCCCATCGGCCCAGCGGGCGGGCGGGGTGAACCTGACATCGACGGTACCGGCGGGGTCGGCCCGGCCCAAGACCGCGGATCTGCGAGGCTCGTCACAGCCTGATCGGTTGCCATCAAGGAGGGTGGCAGATCGCGCTCAGCTGACGGCTACGACGTCTCATCGGAGCCCTGGCCGAGTGCCGTGAATGCCGGCTGAGCGCCTGCGCCACTCGTGACCGGTACGAGGACCTGCTGGTCTTCATCCGAAACGACGGTCGCGGTGAGGGCGGCATCTACTTCCTCCGCCCGATCAATCGACTAGGCAACCGTCTAGTACTACAGCCGCACTTAATTCGTGGGTGAGCGGCGTGTCGCGCGTGTCAGACTGATGAGTGGGGCCATGTTGCGGGTGTGACCAGTGAGGTTTGTGTGTCTGAGGTCGAGTCGTGGGCGGCTGGGTTGGCGGCGCTGCATGCCCGGGTCGCGCCGAGGTTCGCGCGGTCCGAGCCGCGGGAGCGGGTGCTCGCCTACGTGCGGGGGCTGCTCTCGCCGGTGGAGCGCAAGAACGGGTGGACACTCTCGGAGCGGGCGGGGGAGAAGAGCCCGGACGGGATGCAACGCCTTCTCGCTACAGCGGATTGGGACGCGGATCTGGTGCGCGATGACGTTCGCGGGTACGTGGTCGAGCACTTGGGCGACCCGAGCGCGGTGCTGGTCGTGGACGAGACGGGATTCTTGAAGAAGGGCACCAAGTCGGCCGGGGTGGCCCGGCAGTACTCCGGCACGGCGGGCCGGATCGAGAACAGCCAGATCGGGGTGTTCCTGGCCTACGCGACGCCCGCGGGGCGCACGTTCCTGGATCGGGAGCTGTACCTGCCCAAGTCGTGGACCGAGGACCGGGACCGCTGCCGGGAAGCCGGGATCGGGGACGAGGTCGAGTTCGCGACCAAGCCGGTGCTGGCGATCGCGATGATCGCCCGAGCGCTGGAGGCCGGGGTGCCGGCCGGGTGGGTCACCGGCGACGAGGTGTACGGCCAGCACTGCGGGCTGCGCCGCAGCCTCGAGGACCGGCAGATGCCGTACGTGCTCGCGGTGCCGGTCAACCAGAGGGTCATCGCCGGTGTGAGCACCGATACAGGGGTCCGTGTCGCCGAGCTTCGCGCGGACGAGCTGGCGGATTCGCTTCCGGCGCAGGCGTTCAAGAAGATCTCCGCGGGCAACGGCGCCAAAGGGCCCCGAACCTATCACTGGGCCCGCGCCGAGATCCGTACCGCTGGAGTCCTCCGGTGGCTACTGGCTGCTGGTGCGCCGCTCGATCAGCGACCCGAGCGACCTGGCCTACTATCTGTGCTTCGGGCCGGAGCACACGGCGCTGCGTGAGCTCGTCCGGGTCGCCGGGGCCCGCTGGGCCATCGAGGAGTCCTTCCAGTCCGCCAAGGGCCAGGTCGGCCTGGACCAGTACCAGGTCCGCCGCTACGACTCCTGGTACCGGCACATCACGCTGGCCATGCTCGCCCACGCCTTCCTGACGATCACCTCCGCCGCCCAAGCACCGGCTCAAAAGGGGGGCCTCGAGCCAGTCCCGCGGACCTGATACCGCTGACCGTTCCCGAGGTCAAACACCTTCTGGCACAACTGATCTGGAGCCCTACCCCAGAACCGAGTGGCATCCTGCACTGGTCATCCTGGCGTCGCCGACACCAAGCCCGCGCTCGACGATGCCATCTACACTCGCCGCGGCGCTTCCCCCTAAGTGCGGCTGTAGTACTAGGCGCTGGGCCGGGTCAGGCCGTCATCGAAGCAGCCTCGGAGGACCCGTCCCTCGCCAGGGAGGCGACCGCCATTCTCAAGGGTCGTGGCCGCAACCCGTAGGCGCGCTCTATGCCGCTGTCGGCGCCGGCGTCCGACCCATGCCTCTTCCGGTGTGCGTAACGGCCGGTGAGGGGGCTGTTCACCGGGCCGTACTGCGGCGTGATGGCGCCAGCGACTCGCCTGGAACCCATGGCCCAGGGGCGGCGGGTCGTGACAGGTGCGGACTTTGGGGTGCTTTCGTAATGCACGCAGATCGCACGACGAGCCTCGTATCGGCATACGTAAAGATGTTTGTGCAGGTCAACCCGGGTATGCCGGGGGAGCGCCCCCTGTCTTGTAAACAGGGGGTTGGGGGTTCGAGTCCCCCCGCCAGCTCGAGAAGCGTTGCGGTGCAAGGTATTTCAAGAGAGCCTCGGTTGTTGGCGCACCTGTCTGGATTGCAGGTGTCGGATCCGTGCTCCGCAGCCGCTGACCTGCGACGATACGGTCGCGAAAGGCTGGCCGAGTGCTTCGCGCCCTGTCCCGGGAGCGGGTGGGGATGGTCCTTCGCCGCTGAACCTGATTGTCGCGAAGCCGGCGGCACCTCATACTCGTGGCATGGGGCCCGGTGTGAGGGGTTCGGTGATCGCGGGCCTGTGCGTGTTGTTGACCGCAGCGCCGGCGGGTGCGACGGCGTTCGCCTCTGGCGGGCTCGGTGCCACGGCGCCAACGATGGTGGCCGCTTCGATGCCGGGAGTGGGGTCCGCCGACGATGTCGCGCGCTACGTGAACCGGCAACGTGACGTGCTGCATCTTCCCGGCGTGGCGGTCGTCGTCCTTCGTGACGGACGCCCGCTGGTGTCGCAGGGGTTCGGCGTGGCGGCCCCCGGTGGCCCGCCGGTTACCGCACAGACTCCGTTCCTTCTCGGTTCGACGAGCAAGCAGTTCACGGGCCTGATGGTGCAGCGGCTGATCCTCGCGGGCCGCCTCAGCATGGACACGACCGTTCACGAGGTCCTGCCGTGGTTCGGCACGGGAAGCGACGAGCTGTCCCGGGTCACGGTCCGCGAGCTGCTGACCCATTCGTCGGGGCTGTCGACGCCGACCGGCCGCGCGCCGTGGGGGTGGCGCTTCGGACGGCCGGACTCCATCGCGGCAGGCGTGCGCGCGATCACCGAAGCGGACCTCACGGCGGCACCGGGCGAGCGGTTCGAATACTCCAACAGCAACTACGACATCCTCGGCGCGATCATCGAGGCGGTCATGAAGGAGCCCTACGCTCGAGCGTTCGACGAGCTGGTGGTCGCACCGCTGAGCCTGAGGTCGACGACCGCCGACCTGAGGCACCCCCCGCCGGGACTCGCGGCCGGGTACTACGTCTGGCTCGGTGCCGTGCCCGCCGTCACCCCAGCCCCACAGGTCCCGAGCGCGGTACCGTCCTCGATGGTCGTCTCGACCGCGAGCGACCTGAGCCCGGGTCCTCCAGGACCATCTCGGCAGCGGCGACCCCGGCCCGCTGGGTCCGGCCCTCGGCGCCGCGCGCGCCCCGCTGCTTCGGGTCGACGCGTACGCCCAGTACGCCAGCGGGTGGTGGGTTCGTCCCTTGTGGGAGCTGCACGCCGGCAACGACAACCCCACCGACGCGAGTCTCGCATCCTGCATCGAGCACGACGGTCTGACGGACCGGTCGATGAGCTACCTGCTGGCCTGTCCGGCGCTGGGTCTTGGGGTCGTGGCCCTGACGAACTCAGGCCAGGGCCCCGACCCGGACCTGTGGTGGCGCTTCCACAACGGCCTCGTTCATGCAGTCCTGGGCACCCCACCGGGGACGTTCCCCCCCGACCCGGTCATTCGGTATGCGACAGTGATCATCCTCGGGGTCCCCCTGGTGCTGTTGCTGGCTCTCGCCGCGCAGGTGCGCGCCGTACGGCGTCGCCGACACGCGATCGCGTGGTCGGGCCCGGCCGTTGTCCTCGGTGTCGGGGCACTGTGGCTGGGGTACGTCTACGCGCCGGGCAGAGCCGACGGCGGCCCGATGCACGCCATGTGGTCGACGGTGCCGGACCTGGCCATCTCGAGCATCGCAGGAACCCTCCTCGCCCTCACGTCCCTCGTCGTCCTGGGCGTCGCGGTGCGACGGCGCCACCCGCACCCAGAGCGCGCGCCCTCGCAGCGCTGAGTGGTCGACCCGGCTCTGGGGCATCGGACGTCGGCCAGCACCCGCGGTCGCGTGGCCGGTCACCGGGGCTGGGGCCGGTTTCATGTGGACACGGATCACCCGCACTCCGCACAACCCCGCACTCGTGCCGGACCTCCTGGGCGTCCGGGTCGGACTCCTGCGACAACCAGAGCAAGCCCAAGCCGTCGCGCGCTGCCGCGTGTTGACGTCTTTGTTCGCGTGGAGGCAACGTGAGTATCCCCTTTGGCAGGCCCTGATGCCCCGTCCGCGGAGCCGGCCACGGTCGAGGGCCGGCGGCCAAGAATCGCGATTCCGACTTTGCACGTGAGGTCACGATCGGCGTGGGCTCACACGACAGAGACCGTGCGGAACTTGAGTGACCTGCTCCACGCGGGCAGGTCCTCTCTTGCCGCCGTCGGCGTTGGGCGAGGACGCGCAGGAGGTCGACGTCGGACTCACTTCGGCGACGTCCGTGTCCAACCCTCGGGCAGGTCCCCTCGCTCGCGGAACCGACCAGGAGTCCGTGGGATGGGGGCGCGGGGACCGTCGACATTCGGCGATCTGGACGGCATCTCGTCAGGGCTGCGGACTCAGATCGGTGCGGCTCCTCCGCCGAGCCCGGCTTCGCGGGCCTTGACGATCGCCTCGGCCCGGTGTGCGACCTGGAGCTTGTCGAGAATCACCGAGATGTTGTTGGCGACCGTCTTGGGCGAGAGGAAGAGCTTCGCGCCGATCTCGGGGTTGGTCATGCCGGCAGCCACGCCGTCGAGGATCTCGCGTTCCCGCTCGGTGAGCCCAGGGAAGGGCTTGGCTGCGGGTGGCCGGTGACCGAACCACGACCGCATCCGCTTCGCGAGCGTCGCACCGAAGACGGCCTGTCCTGCGGCCGCCGCCTGGATCGCGGCGATGATGTCGGCTCCGTCGGATCCTTTGAGGAGATATCCGGACGCACCCGATGCGACAGCCTCGAACACCATGGCGTCGTCGTCGTACATCGTGAGGACGAGCACCGACGTGTCCGGGCACCGTGCACGCACCCGCCTTGTCGCCTCAATGCCGTTCACGGCCGGCATCTGGAGGTCCATGAGGACGACATCCGGCTGTCGTTCGACGCAGACCCTCACGGCCTCGTCGCCGTCCGATGCCTCGCCCACCACCTCGATGTGCGGCAGCGGATCGATCACCGCTCGCATGCCCTGACGCACGAGTGGGTGGTCGTCGACGAGGACGACGGTTGTCATACCGGCTTCCTCGGATACGTCGCCTGGACGTGGAACCCTTCCGGTCCCGAGCTGGCGAGGAACGTGCCTCCCAGCTCGACCGCCCGTTCCCGCATCGCCGTGAGGCCGACACCGGCGTACCACGTGTCGGAGACCGGCCCATCGTCATTGACGCGCAGCACCACGTCGGCGGCCGTTTCCGTCAGCGACACCGTGCAACGCTGTGCCCTGCCGTGACGTACCACGTTGGTGACGGCTTCGGTCGCGGTCCGGTACACAGCCACCTCGACGGCGGCGGGAACGGTCATCGTGTCGTCGACGTCGAGCAGGAGCTCTACGCCGGAGCCTTCGGCGAACCCCGGGAGCTGCGCACGAAGGGTCCCCGCGAGACCGAGCTCGTCGAGCGCCGGGGGCCGGAGCCCGTAGACCAGACCTCGGAGGTCGGAGATCACCTCGGCCGACGCCTGGCGCGCGTTGGTGAGGTACTCGAGTGCCTTCTCGGGATTGGTTGCGAGCTGCGCCTGTGCGGCATCGAGGTTGAGGCGCAGCCCGGTGACCAGCGGGCCGAGACCGTCGTGCAGATCGCGACGCAGCCGGCGACGCTCCTCCTCGTGCAACTCGATCAAGGTCCGGCGCGACACGACGAGCCCCACCCTGCGACGGCGCGGCACCGGAGCACCCGACCACAGTTGGTAGCGAAGCACGGGGATGACCAACGTCGTCACGAACACGAGTGGATCCGCCACGCTCGCGGCGGCGGGCAACGCGTCCGCGATAGTCAGCGGGAAGAGCACCAGCGCGGCGGCAACGCCGCCAGCGCGCCACTGCAGCTGCTTCCGCTCGATCCCGGACGCCTTGAAGCACCGCACGATCACCCCGATGCCGGCCAGCGCGCCGAGCAGGATCAGGATCGGGACCAGCACGATCGAGGCGTTGCCGATCCGGGTGACCCAGGTGCCGTCGATGAAGCGACGGGCCTGCAAGGGGCCTACGGCCCCCTCGGCGTCCCTCGTGACGGAGTCGCCGAGGTAGTTCGCGACCACGCAGACCACGATGCCGTAGCGAAGGGTGCGGTCAAGCCAGTGCCCGAGGCTGCTGGACGGCTGCCCCGACGGGAACCGCACGTTGATGATGCCGGCGATCGCCGTCGGCACCCACTGCAGCACGCCGAGGCCGACTCCCCAGACGGCCAGCTCGCCCCCACGTCCCTGGTACGCCACCGCCAGCGACGGCACCCCGATGCCGACGAGGAGGACATCGGCGACCGCGCCGAGCCCGAGCAGCCAGCCGAAGGGCAGGTCCGGCCGACGCGCGATCAGGACCGCGCCGACCGTGCCGAAGCACAGCAGCTCTGCCGTCGCCGCCTCGGGGTCGTTGAGGAGCTTCGCCCCGACCCAGCTGGGTGCGGTCGACCCAGATCGCCGCGACCGCGGCAGTGACCGACAACACGAGCAGCGCCGCCGCCATCCCGGTCGCGTGGCGTTTTGAAAAGGAAGGCACTGTCGTCTCGATGCCCTGAGCATGCCCAATGTCGTCGGCAAAAGCCATGGCGTCCCGGTGACGCGGGAACGGTTCCCGGCGACTCGTGAGTCCTGGCTCTGGGAGCGGGCCCGGCGCCACGACGACGGTGGTGGTGCCCGATCCGTCGCACCGAAGGAGAACCATCATGGCAGTCGTCAAGTGGGCCGCAGCCGCGGTCACCGTGCTCATGGGGCTGGCCAACCTCGGCCAGGTAGCCCAGGACACCTCCGTCGGCTGGAAGGTCCTTGGCCTCGTCCTCGCAGCCGCAGCACTCGTCGCCGTCGTCGGACTCATCGCTGGCAGGCACTGGGGCACGACAGCGGTCATCGGGATCGGCGCGGTGAACCTCGTGGCAGCGATCATCGGAGCCGTCGTTGGCCTGGACGGTTGGCCGGTCGCAGGGGTGCTCTCCGCCCTCGGCATCGTCCTCGGCACGGTCTACACGCCGGCCTCTCACTCGGCGGTCGCGGCGTGAACGCCGTAGACGTGGACAAGCGCGCCACCACGACGGTGCGCGAAACGCGCGGGTTCTGGCGCGTGCTGCTCGCGATCGTCGTGCCGATCCCCTGGCTGGCCAAAGGAGTCCAGTACATCGTCCTGGAGCCCGCCTACGACAACAGTGCCGACCAGATCAAAGCCTGGGCCAACGACCACGTCTACAGCTGGCTGCAGTGGTTGGACGTCGGGTTCGTCGTCCTCGTCGTCCCGTCGATCATCGCCATGGCCCTGGTGTCCCGCCGAGGTGCCCCTCGGCTGGCGACGGCAGCCACGATCGTGATGGGCGGTGGCTTCCTCATGGTGCTCCCCCTCAACATCGGCGGCGACCCGCTCGTGTGGGTGGCTGCACGTGGGGGCTACGACCCGACCACAACGGGCAGGTTCATCGACGCTCTCCAAGACGACCCGCGGGTCGGTCTCGGCGGCCTCGGGTTCATCGCGGCCATCACCATCGGCTCGGTCCTCATCGGCCTCGCGCTCTGGAAGAGCAAGGCCGTGCCCGCCTGGGCGGCTGCACTTGTCGGGCTCGGTGGCTTCACCCACCCCTTCCTGTCGTTCGAGCACCACGTCCACGGCGCCGGTCTCGTCGTGCTCGCTCTCGGGTGCACGGGCATCAGCGCCGCCCTGCTCAAGATGAGCAACGACCAGTACGACCTGCCGCCGCTCGCTCCGGGGTGACGATCGTCAGCTCGTGCGGCCCGGGCCGTGAGGAGAACGCCAGCCGTCTGCCGTGGGTCGGGAAACATCCAAGGTCTCGGGAGGCAGGGGCGCTGCCCGACTCCGCGAGGATCTCGTCGGGGGCGCCGTCGGGGAAGCCGGAGCGCACACCAGCCCGAGTGATGTGATGCCGCGACACCATGACGCGGCTCTCGCGGCGTGCTCCGGAGGTGTCAGGGCAAGACTGGGCTGCTGGACTGCGGGGGAGGTTTGGGGGAGGCTCTGGGGATGTCCACGGTGGCGGGGCTCGTGGGGCGCGAGGTCGAGTGCGCCCAGGCGGCCATCGCCGTCCGGGAGCTCGTCGAGGGGCGGGCGTCGATCCTCGCGATCGAAGGGGAGGCGGGCATCGGCAAGACCCGCCTGGTGCAGAGCGTCATCGCTGACGCCAGATCTCGTGGAGTGACCGTCCTCTGCGGTCAGGCTCATCCCTTCGAACGCACCAGACCGTTCGGTGTCATCGCGGAGGCGCTGGGTCTGAGCCGGCGGTCAACGGACCCGCGCAGGGCGGCGATCGGGATGCTGCTGACCGGCCAGGGAGGCGGGTCGATGCCGGCTGCCGGCGGCATCGAGTATGCCGTCGTCGAGGAGATCGTCGACCTGGTGGAGACTGCGTGTGCCGAACGCCCGGCGCTCCTGGTCGTCGAGGATCTGCACTGGGTGGACGGTGCGAGCCTGCTGGCGATCTCGTCCGTGGTGCGGCGGCTGCCGCTCTCGCCACTGTTGGTCGTGACGACAACACGCCCGGCCCCGCTGTCGGCCGACGTGGCCCGGCTGCTCGACGAGCTCGCGGCCGAGGGCGCGCGGACCCTCAAGCTCCAACCGCTCACACCCGACGAAACAGTGACACTTGCTGCCCACGTGCTCGCCGCCTCGCCCGGTCCGGAGTTGACGGCCATGCTGGCCAAGGCCGGCGGGAACCCGCTGTGGGCGTTGGCCCTGCTGCGGTCGCTGGAAGGTGACGGACTGCTACACCGCGCCGGCGAGGTCGTCGAGGCGACGACCTCGCAGCTGCCGTCATCGCTGAGCGACCTCGTGCTCCGCCGTCTGCGGCACCTGCCCGCCGAGACACTGGACCTGCTGCGCGTGACCGCGGTACTCGGCGACGCCGTGGCGCTGCGTGATGTCGCCGCCGTCGTCCGACAGTCGCCGGCCGAGGTCGTGGGGCAGCTCGGCGCCGCCTTCGATGCCGAGCTTCTCGACGACGGCAGCGACGGGGTCGTATTCCGACACCAGCTGGTGCACGACGCGATCTACCAGCACATGCCGGCGTCGGCCCGTCGGGTTCTCCACCGAGAAGCGGCGGTCGCCCTGATGGCCGCGGGCGCGGACCCGTTGGACGTGGCGGACCATCTGATGCTCGGAGCCGAGCGTGGCGACGAGCAGGCTGTCGAGTGGTTGCGGGATGCGGCTCGTGACGCCTCCCTGCAGGCGCCGTCGGTCACGGTCGAGCTGCTGCGACGCGCCGAGGGGCTGCTGCCGCGCGGGTACCGCGATGCGGATCTGGTATCGGTGGAGATGGTCCAGGCGCTGATGCGCGCCGGGAAGGTGGCCGAGGCGTCAGCCCGCGCGGAAACGGTTCTTGCCCATCGGCACGCCGCCGAGGTGGACACCCCGTTGCGTCTGTCGCTCCTCGGCGCGCTGGCTCTGCAGAACCGCGCGGCCGAGCTCATCACGGTGGCGCAGGCCAGCCTGACCGGCACAACCCGGCTTCGGCCCCTCGAGGAGGTGCCGATGCTGGCCCAGCAGAGCTGGGCCTTGACGTACACGGGCGACGCACCGGCCGGCGAGGTGGCCGCCCGACGCGCGCTCATCATCGCCGAGCGGACGGGTGATCCGGCGATGACCGTGTGGGCACTGACGGCGCTGCTGGTGTCGGTGGGCCGCCAGGGGCGGTACAGCGAGGCGCTGGCCCACGCGCAGCGGGCCGCCCACGCGGCCGGCTCACACGACACCAGGTCGGCGCCGCTGCAGCCGAAGCTGTTCCTCGGCCTGGCGCTGTTCGACTGCGACCGTGTCGACGAGGCGCGCGCCGCGTATCGGCAGGCTCTCGACGACGAGTTCGCCTCCGGGTGGTGGCTCTCCGACACGCTGATGGCCGACGCCGTCGCATCCTTCGCCATCGGGGAGTGGCAGGACGCAGTCCCTGGCCTGGTCGCGGGCGGTCGGGCAGCGCAGCAGAAGGACCATCCGCTCCTGCTCTCGCAGTCGCTCGCCTACCGGACCATCATCGCCACGGCCTCGGGAGATCTCCGTACCGCCAACGACCTGTCCGTGGGTCTCGCCGCGTCGCTGCGGGATGAGCCCCTGAGCTACAACGCAGGGGTCCTCGCGCAGGCCGTGGCCGGTCTAAGGTGGCCGAGGGTGACAGGCCGGGGGCGTTCGACGTGCTGCTGCGGTGCTGGCGGTTCGAGACAGCACGCGACGACCGCTTCTACCACCGCGCTCTCGCGCCCGATCTCGTGCGTCTCGCGCTGGCGCTGGATCACCGTGACGTCGCCGCCGAGGTGGCCGGCGCCGTCGCCGCAGACGTCGCGTTGGCGCCGGGGGTGCCGACGGTGCGCAGCCTGGCGCTGCGCTGCCAAGGACTCGTGGGCGGCGACGTCGAAGCGCTCATCGAGGCCGTCGCGCTGACTCGCGACACGCCCCTCATGGTCGAGCACACCGGCGCCTGCGAGGACGCGGCGGGGCTGCTGACCCACGGCGGGCGGCGGGACGAGGCGGTGACGCTGCTTGCGGAAGCGCTGGCGCACTACGAGCGAGCGGGTGCCGAGGCCTGGGCAAGCCGGGTCCGAGCGCGGTTGCGTGCCCTCGGTGTCCACCATGGCACGCATGCGCCTCGGAACCGGGCGGCTGGGGGGTGGGAGAGCCTCACCGCCACAGAGCGGGAGGTGTCGCTGCTGGTGGCCGAGGGACTGACCAATGGTGCCGTGGCCAGGCAGCTCTACATATCGCCGCATACGGTCAACACCCACCTGCGGCACATCTTCGCCAAGCTTGGCGTGTCGAACCGTGTCGCGCTTGCCACGATGGTGCATCGCTCCACCGTCTGAGGTGCCACCGGGACGCCACGCCCGGCCGGTGGGACGGCGTCTGGGATGGGGATGTCAGCAGGAGCAGGCGTTCACGGCCCTGACGCTGTCGGAGACGACGAATCCGACCTGGAGGAGCTCGGCGGCGACCATGGCCACCAGGGCGGCTCCGTCGGTGTCGAATGCGGCAGCGATGACGGACATCCCGAGGCACCCGCACAGCGCGGCGTCCCACCAGGCCAGGCTTTGCAGAATCGCCGTGAACACCGCGTCAACCATCCTGGCGGACCAGATGACGTGGGCGAAGTCCTTGATGGCCATCGCCCTGTCCCACGTGCTGGTCCGCGAGCTGGCGATCTCGCCGGCCGCCTCCTCCAGCTCGGTCATCACAGGCTGGATGGCCTGCGCGACGGCCTCCAGGCACGACGCGTTCACCTTGCCGTGCAGGCCGTATGCGCCGGTGATGACGAAGACGACGTCGACGGCGACCGCCGCCATGGCCCACTGGCACTCGGTCAGCGCGCTGCGCTTCACCGGCGACCCAGGGAGGGGGTCGGCCGTGAAGCCGCGGAAGTCCTTGCCTTCGGCATACCGCTCCACCTGTTGCAGCGTCAGATCCTGGACCAACGGGTCGTGCGGAAACAGCCGTTGGAACGCGGTGAGCCCGTCCTGACTCAGCACCTGGTCCACCACGTCGACCTCTCCCGACTCGGGGGTCACGTGGACGGCGTAGGAGGACCTCAGGTACCCCCGGAAGAAGGGCGACTGTGGCCACGTGGAGCCTGGCCACCGATAGAGGTAGAAATACGCCGGGCTGTCGTCCGGGTTCCCGTATGCCGCCCAGGCCCGAGGGTTCAGCCCCCAGGCCGGAGGTTCGTCAGGCTCCTGCTCCGCCTCCCTCACGGCCCCGTAGAACGTCGTCGTGCAGGACGTGTTGAAGATGACCGCCACCGCGTGCCCCTTTCCACCCCTCGGACGGAGCGTCCGTCACATCCGAGGTGCTCCCGAGGGCGGGCGGGTCCGCGGCGGCCGGGGGTCTGCCTCTCAGACAAGTCCGACAACGTGGCTCCTCCCTCGGGCAGCGTCAGTGTCGTCAATCCCACCGCTGCCTGCCGACCATCCGTCAGCGGTGAGGGCACCCGACACCCATGGTCAGGCGCCGACCAATCGCTTGCGTCAGGTCGAACGCTGCCACGGGTCCGACACCGCCACATCACTCGATCGAGTGATGTGCCGATGCGGAGAGCGCGACACCATGCGAGCGCGAGCGCCGCCCGGCGCCGTAGATGCAGGAGGGCACTGTGAAACGTTCACGCGCACTGCTGGCCGGTGCGACAGCCGCACTGCTCGGCATGGTCGTCGTTGCACCATCGAACGCGAACCCGCGTCCCGGCTCGTGGAGTTCCTGGGGGTACGACACCTCCAACAGCCGATACAACCCGAGAGCTGGTCTCGGGGTCGGCAACGTCGGCTCCCTTGCCGTCAAGTGGAAGACACAGACGGCTGGCAACGTCTCTGCGACACCCGCCGTCGAGAATGGCGTCGTGTACGTTCCGGATGACGCCGGGAACCTCTACGCGATCGACGCCGCCACGGGCCAGGTGAAGTGGCAGACCGACATTGCCGCGCTCACCGGAGTCCCCGGCGACTACTCGCGGGCCACGCCGGCCATCGCAGGGGACATCCTGATCCTGGGCGACCAGGCCGGGAAGTCGTTCAGTCCTGACGCCTACCTGCTCGGCATCAACAAGGCGGACGGCGCGCTGGTCTGGAAGACCACCATCGAAGGCGGGTACCCGATCCTGACGCAGTCGGCGACCGTCGTCGGCGGCACCGCGTACGTCGGAGTCGCATCCTACGAGGAGGCCCTCGTCAGGTTCGGCGTGCCGCTGTCCTTCCGAGGCAAGATGCTCGCCGTCGACGCCGCGACCGGAAGAGTCCGATGGACCACCTACACCGTGCCAGAGGGCTACACCGGCGGTTCCGTCTGGGGGTCGGCTCCTGCCGTGGACTTCAAGCGCAACTCGCTCTACATCGCAACGGGGAACAACTACTCCATCCCCGCCACGGCGAGCGACTGCGTGTCCAGCGCCGCCACGGATGCCGCGCGCGCGGCGTGCATCCCAGCCGATGACATGTTCGACGCCATCGTGTCTCTGGACCTGACCAGTGGTGCCGTGAAGTGGGCGATGCGCGCACTTCCCACTGACGCGTGGAACCTCACCTGCGGCGTCCCGTTCCTGCCCGGCCTGGACTTCCCGACGGCCGACTGCCCGAGCGATCCTGGTCCCGACTTCGACTTCGGGCAGGCTCCAACGCTCTACAAGGTGAAGGGCACGGAGTACGTCGGTGCAGGGCAGAAGTCTGGCCAGTACTGGGCCGTCAACCCTGACACCGGGGCCGTGCTGTGGTCGCAGCAGGCAGGCACGGGCGGCGTCGGCGGTGGTCTCCAGTGGGGTTCCGCGGTCGACGGCTCGCGTGTCTACACGGCCAATGCGAACAGCGAGGCCAAGCCGTGGACGCTCAAGGACGGCACCGTCACCAGTGCCGGTGGCTGGTCCGCTCTCGACGCCGCGACAGGTGTCGTTCGCTGGACCACAGCAGCGCCTACCGGAGCTGGAGCTCCGGGTCCGGTCACTGCTGTCGACGGCGTGATCTTCGGATGCTCTGGCGATGCCGCCGGTCACATGTATGCGCTGAAGGCGTCGTCTGGTGCGATCCTCTGGGACTTCGCGTCGGGTGACACCTGCTACTCCGGCGCGTCGGTTGTCGACGGCACCGTCTACTGGGGAACCGGCTACACGCTGTTGCCTCCGGATCCTCATCCGGGAGGGGCGCTCTACGCGTTCAGCGTAAGGGGCAAGTAGCAGTACTCGTGTGGCGCCCGCCCTCCGGCCACGGTGTGGAGCAACGGAGGGTGGCCGCCGCCCCCGGTGAGAGACTCACGTGGCTCCTTGACGCAGCACTGCTGGGCCGCATTCGCTCGTTGGGGGGTCTTCGAACCGGTTCGGACCGATCAGGCTGCGGATCCCCCCTCACGGGCTCGGCACGGCGGTGGGCGGGCAGCGGACAGGGACGGACTCCCGGATCGCACGCCCTGGCGCGGGGCGCAGCCGTGGCCAGGCCGGGCTGACGAAGGCGGCCTCATCAGGGGCGGGGCGGTCGCCGCGCTGGTGGCCAGAGCCGGGTTCCGCCGTCGCACGCAGCCGGCGGAGGTCCATGTCGTCTGACGGGGTCTGGCGGGGTGCGGACATCGGTGCGCCCTGCGCCAGAGGCCAATTCGCTGACGAGGGGCGGCCTATTCCCGAGGCAATGCGACGCCGGCCGGGTTCCCGACGGCGCCGCGATCGCTGCGCATTCCCGCCGAAGCGAAGGATACGAAGACCCATGCACCTCTCCACTCAGACCAAGCCCGCCAGCATCTGGGTGGTCGGCAGGCCCCACCGGAGACGGGCCACGCTTGTCGGCGCCGCTCGAGGGCCTTCCGGTCTCCGGTCGAGAAGGGCCCGGGGGGCGGGAAGTGGCGGGGGCCGTGACAGGTGCGGGCTTTGGGGTGCTTGCGTGTCGCGCGCAGATCGCACATGGAGCCACGAACCGGCATACGCGAACGTGTCTGTGCTGGTCAGCGGGGGTGCGCTGGGGGAGCGCTCCCGTCCTGTAGATAGGGGGTTGGGGGTTCGAGTCCTCCCGCCAGCTCAAGAGGGATTGTGGCACAACGTATTTCACGATGGCGTCGTTGGTCGGCGTACCTGTCGGGAACAGGTATCGGACCTGTGCTGTCGGAGCCGCACCGGTCCGAGCCGGTCGTTCGACGCAGCTGGGCCGTCGACGCAGCTGAGCCGTCGTCGCTATCCTCGCGTTCTGGCATGGAATCGGGCGGGACGTCGGTGCGTTCACGGCCCTGGAGGTCCGTGAGCGTGTGCGGGTCCTTGGGAGGTGCTCTGTCGGCTCGCCGAGGGGTTCCCTGACGAGCTCGTCCAGCGCGGGCCGTGACAGCTGTTCAGCACCACCGATGTTGAGGAGGCGAACAGGTGACCGTGTGGAACGCGGTCGGGCACGCCCTGGCGGTGGCCGGGTCGATGACCTGGGAGATCCTGTGGGCCCTCATCCTCGGGTTCACGCTGTCTGCGGTGGTGCAGGCGGTGGTGCGCCGCGAGTCGATCGCCCGCCTGCTCGGTGACGATCGCCCCGGCACGCTGGCCCTGGCGTCGGGCCTGGGGGCCGCGTCGTCGTCGTGCTCCTACGCGGCGGTGGCGCTGGCCCGCTCCCTGTTCCGCAAGGGCGCGAGCTTCGCGGCCGCGATGGCCTTCGAGATCGCCTCGACCAACCTCGTTGTCGAGCTGGGCGTCATCATGGCGCTACTGCTCGGCTGGCAGTTCACGGCCGCCGAGTTCGTCGGCGGGCCGCTGATGATCGTCATCCTCGCCGTGCTCTTCCGGCTCACCCTGCGCAAGCGGCTGCTTGCCGAAGCCCACGCCCAGTCCGACCGGGGCCTCGCCGGGTCGATGGAGGGCCACGCTGCCATGGACATGAGCGTCCAGGGCCCGGGCAGCACGTGGCAGCGGCTGCGCTCGCCGGCCGGGTTCACGTCCGTGTCGCATGTGTTCGTCATGGAATGGGCCGCCGTGATCCGCGACATCGTCCTCGGGCTGCTGCTCGCCGGGGCCGTCGCCGCGTGGGTGCCCGAGACGTTCTGGCAGCACCTGTTCCTCACCGACCACCAGGTGTGGTCCAAGGTGTGGGGTCCGCTCATCGGGCCCGTCGTGGCCGTGGCGAGCTTCGTGTGCTCGATCGGCAACGTGCCGTTGGCCGCCGTGCTGTGGAACGGGGGCATCAGCTTCGGCGGCGTCGTCGCGTTCGTCTTCGCCGACCTGATCATCCTGCCGATCCTCAACATCTACCGGAAGTACTACGGGCTGCGGATGATGCTGTACCTGCTGGCCACGTTCTATGCGTCGATGGTGGCGGCCGGCTATCTCGTGGAGGCCATCTTCGCCGTGGCACACCTGACACCCACCGTCCGCAACGCCACGGTTCTCGAGCCGCACATCTCGTGGAACTACACCACCGTTCTCAACATCGTCTTCCTCCTGTTGGCGGTCGCCCTGGTGTGGCGGTTCCTGGCGACCGGGGGCCGAGCCATGCTGGCCATGATGGGCGGGTCTCCTGACACCGAAGGCGGCCACGGTCAGGACCATCACGCCTGAGAGCGGCCGTCCAACAGGTGGTCAGGCTGTCAGGGGGGCGGCCCGACTCCGTTGTCGAGCGACGCCTTGGCTCGGTGTCGGTGGGTACCAAGACCTCCAGGACTCCCGCCCGGTCCCGCCTCGTCCCGACTGGCGGACGGGGCCTGGGCGCTGGCCATCGGGCGAGGTCGGTCCTCCAGGTGTGCCCGGAGACGGTGCTGACCGGACGGGCTTCTCCGCCGTATCTTGACGGGCACTGGCGCGATCAGACGGCTCCTGGTGGGAGGCTGACGTATGGCGATGTGTAGAGGTGGGCCCCGGGTACGGTTGACGGCGAAGCGCCCTGCGAACGGCAGATTCGCCCGTCCGCCGCCCTCCTGGAGCGGGGGCGCGAGGCGAGATCGACTGTCCACCTACCCATCCGGATGTCTTCGTGTGCTCGTAACCGTGCTTGGTGTGGTCGCGGTGGTCGGGTTGGCCGGCTGCTCAGCCACGGGCGAGCAGAACTCAGACGGCGGGATGATGGGCGGGTCCCCGGCATCGAGCGGGGTGAGCGGCGGGTCGGGGCCTGGCGCGGGTATGGGTTCGGTGCCTGGGTATCAGGACGCGCCGCTGAGGTGCTCGGCGCCGGCCGCCTTGCCCGGCCGGACCGTTGCGGTGGTGCTGGGCGACATGGGCATGTCCTCGATGATGGGCGGCGATGCCCCGATGGGTGCGCGGATGATGCTCCGGGCCACCCCGAGCACGGTACCGGCCGGCCAGGTCAGTCTGGTGGTTTCCAACCTCGGGTGGCGCACCCACGAGGTCGTGGTCCTGCCGTTGTCTGCCAGTGCCGCGGCAGGTCAACGGGTTCCCGGAGCCGATGGCAGGGTCGACGAGGCCGGCGCCTTGGGCGAGGCGTCGAACACGTGTGCCGGTGGTTCCGGGGAGGGAATCACCTCGGGCTCGGTCGGCTGGGTCTCGCTCACCCTGGCGCCGGGGCACTACGAGCTCGTGTGCAACCTGAAGAACCACTACGCGAACGGCATGTACCAGGAGCTGGTCGTCACCTGAATGCCGTATCCGTCGCGAAGGAGCACGACAGGGTCTAGGCCCTGACCACGATCGTCGATCGCCCCTTGGAGCGGGCCCCGCCGCGACCAGGGAGGCGTCAGGGAGTGGGGGCTGCCGAGGCGGCTGGGGTCAGCGTTGCCAGATTCTCCCGGCCCAGGTGGCGGTGGCGGTTCTGGTGGTCACGACGGACCAGAACCCGACCAGCATCAGGTACAGGAGCACGGCGAGGTCTTCGAGTACAGGTGCCTGCCAGGCGCGGGCCAGGGTCACGGTGGCCACCGTGTAGGCGCCGAGGGGGAAGGTGAAGCCCCACCATCCGAGGTGGAACGGCAGGGTGCCGGCGCGTAGGTATCGCACCAGCAGGGTGACGGCGATGGCCAGCCACCACAGCCCGAAGCCCCACATGGCCGTGCCGAACAGTTGGCTGAGGACCGTCACGGCCGGGGCCGCGAGGCCGAAGACGTTCTGGCCGGCTCGGGCTAGGGCCAGGGGTGCGAGCACCGCGACGGCGACGGGTCCGAGGCCGATCCACATCGCCGGCGCGAGCTGCGCAGGCGGTAGGGGGTGCAGCACCAGGCGGTCGTGGAGCAGGCCCAGGATCATCAGGAACAGCAGGAATCCCATGCCGTATGCGGCGTAGCCAAGGGCCAGGAGCAGGCGGGCGTTGCCCGGGCTTGTGTGGGGCATCAGTGGCGTCAGGGCCATCGGGATGATGATCGTGACCACGGGCGGGATGAACCAGCCGCCGTTGACCGACGCGGCAGGTGGGGCGCCGACGAAGAGCGTCATGGCGAAGGCCACGGCGAACACCAGCGCCAACAGGCTTCCCACCAGAGCCAGGACGGCAATCAGCGCGGTGGCTGCCCCAGCGGGCATCAGCTCGGGGCCCACGACGGAGGTCATCACGGCCAGCACGAGCAACCCACCGGGCAGGGTCGCGTGCATCGCGCCCAGCACCGGATGGTGCAGGTCGGTCAGTGCGGCGCGGCGGTGGCGGATCCAACGCACGGCATACGCGAGGGTCATCACGGCACCCAGCGCGTAGGCGAGGACCGCCAGTCCGGCTCCGAGCCCGTGGGCGGCCGCCCGCAGCGCGCTCTGGTTCCCGGGGTTGAGGTGGGTGGCGACGGCGAGGATCGCGGTGCCCATCACCGAGGCGAACCAGCCCGGGTGCAGGTCACGGACCCGGCCCGGCGGTAGGCCGGGATCAGTGCGTGGCGTCGGCGCTGCGTCCGGCGGGGTCTGGTCCGGGGTCAGGAGCGGGGCTGGTCCGCCGCTGGTGTTCGTGGTCACGGCATGTCTCGGCTTTCGGGTATCGCGGGATTGACGGGTTGTCGGGGGGATCTGGCCTGGTGAGCGGCGTCTACTGCTCGGCATCGAGCTGGGTGAGGACGTGCTCGGCGTTCTGGAACACCCGGGTCGCCTCGGCGAATCGGGCGATCTTGATGGTCTCGAGGATCTTCGGCCGGTCGATGTTCATGACCCTGGCCTTGTTCGCCAGGCCGTCGACGCAGGGGCTGCCGGTGGCCAAGGCGATGGCAAGGAGCATGAGGGTGCGGGTCTCCTCGGTGAGCGCGCCGCCGTCCTTGGGCATGGCGAATCCGCTGTCCTGGGCGTGTTTGAAGACCATGTCAGGCATGACGCGGGCTGCCAGCTGGACCATCCGCGGCAGGTTTCCGCCGGTGGCGCTGGTCATGCCGGCGAGGACCTGGTCCAGGGTCGGCGGGGTGGTGACGGCGGTCATGGTGTCTCCTGTTGTTCGGGGCCTGCTCTGAGGCCGGGAGTCATGGCACACGGTTGTGCCACGAAGGGGTGTAGCGGCGGACCCCCGCCTGCGGGCAGGGGTGAGTCAGCCGGTAGTGGACTCGGGGACGGGCTGGGACTGGTTGTCGGCCGGCGGGCTCTCTTCGAGCTCGAGGGTCACGTTGGTCAGGGCGAAGCGTTCGGCCAGTGCTGCCTTGACCGCGGTGGCGACCTGTTGGGCCCGGTGCAGGGTGGGCTGGCCGGCCAGGACGACGTGCGCGGAGGCGGCGGGGACGTCGGAGGCCAGGTTCCACAGGTGGAGGTGGTGGACGCCGACCACCCCGTCGACGCGGGCGATCGCGGCGGCGACCGTCTCGGGGTCCAGGCTGCGCGGGACGCCCTCCATCAGGACGTGGGTGGACTCGCGCAGCAGCCCCCACCCGGTCCACAGCACCAGGGCAGCGGTGGCCATCGAGACGATGGTGTCGGCCGAGACCCACCCCCAGGCCCAGATGGCGACCCCCGCGACGAGCGCGCCGAGGGAGCCGACGGCGTCGGTGGCCAGGTGCACGAAGGAGGCGCGCATGTTCAGGCTCTCCCCCTGAGCCCGGTGGATCACGACCGCGCTACCGGCGTTGACCACCAGGCCCAAGGTGGCGACTGCGGCTAGTCCGGCGCCCTGGACGGGCACCGGATCCCCGAGGCGGGTCACGCCTTCGACCAGGATCCACGCCCCGGCGGCAAGCAGCAGCAGGGCGCTGAGCTGGGCGGCCATCACCTCGGCCCGGGCGAACCCGAAGCTGTGCCTGGCGTTGACCGGGCGGGCGGTCAGGATCACGGCTCCTACGGCGATGCCGAGGCCGGCGACATCGGAGACGAGGTGCGCGGCGTCGGCGAGCAGCGCCAGCGACCCGAACACGATCCCGCCGACGACCTCGACGACGAGCAGGGCGGTGTTGACACCCAGGGCCCAGCCCAACGCCCGGCGCTGGCCGGGGCGGGCGATGTCGGCGCCGTGCTCGAAAGCGTGAGCGCTCAGAGCGGCAGGCACCGCTTCGGGGGTGGTCATGACTGGGCGGCCGCGAGCTGGGGGTGGCGCCCGTGGGCGTAGTAGTGGCGCACCCGGGGGGCCAACTTGACGTAACCGATCATCAGCATGACCTGGAAGATCGGCATCGTGGCCGCAGGAACCGCCACCAGCGGCGAGAACGCGGTGGCGGCGATCGCGATCGCGGTCGCGTTGTTCTTCCCGGCTGAGGCGAACACCACGGCCATGTGCTCGCCGTAGGACAGCCCGATGCGCCGGTTGAGCCAGGTCGCCAGGCCCAAGGTCGCGGCCATGAACAACGCGTTGGGGACCAGCAGGAGCAGGACCATCTGCCAGCGGTCCACGATCATCTGAGCCTTGGCGAAGAAGATCAGGAAGATGATCGCGAACATCGCCAGCATCGACGCCGCGGAGAACACCGGCTGCAGCCGGGACAGGGCTGCGGCACCGCGCCGGCGGACGATGCCTCTGCGGGTCAGCCATCCGGCGAGCATCGGGGCGATCAGGACCGTCAGGATCGAGCCCATCATCGCGCCGAGCGGAACCGGGACGTCGTAGCCGGCGGCGAAGATCATCATCCATGCCGGGACCGCGACGACGGCGACCACGAAGCTGAAGGCGACGATGACCGTGGCGAGCTCCACGTCGCCCTTGGCCAGGCCGGTGTAGGCGATGGACATCGACGAGCACGGCACCACCATGACCAGCAGGAAGCCCAGCGCGAGGAGCGGGTCGTGCAGGAACACCCGGACCAGGACAAGACCGACCAGGGGAGCCCACACGAAGTTGTAGACCAGCGCCAACCCCAGTCCCCGCACATTGCGGCCGGCCCGGACCATGGCCTCGACCCGCAGGTTGACCATCATCGGGTAGATCACCAGGAACACCGCGACCGTGGTCAGGGTCCCGATCCCGTCCGGGTGCCGTCCGGCCCACCCCCGCAGCGGGTAACCGATGACCAGGCCGGCCGTGATCGCGCCCATCGCGTAGAGCATCAGCCATGTGCTCAGGTGCTGTTGCAGGCGCGCGGCCGAGCGCTGGTGGTGCGGGGCCGGGTGGCGCCCCGCAGTGAGACGCCGGGGGGCGTGCATCAGGAGGTCAGTGACTCCAGGAGCTCGCGCACCTTGGCCGGGGCCGGCACCCGACCGGACAGGACGACCTTCTCGTCGACCACGAGACCGGGGGTGGACATGATGCCGTACCCCATGATCGCGGCGTAGTCGGTGACCTTCTCGAACTGCGCGTCGATCCCCAGGTCGGCGACGGCCTGGCGGGTGATGCGCTCGAGGTTGACGCAGTTGGTGCAGCCGGAGCCGAGGATCTTGATGATCATGGCGGGTTCTCCTTCTTACGGGGGTGATGGGGAGTGGGTGGCAGACCTCAGGCCAGGACGGCGTTGAAGAGGTAGCCCACGGCGATGATTCCGGCGCCGGTGACGGCCACGAAGGTGACGATGAGCGGGGGTTTGAGGACGCGGCGCAACAGGATCATCTCGGGCAGGCTGAGCGCCACGACGGCCATCATGAAGGCGAGCAGGGTGCCCATCGGCAGGCCCTTGTCATGCAGGGCCTGCACCAGCGGCATGACCCCCGCGGCGTTGGAGTACAACGGGATGGCGACCAGTACGGCGATCAGGACCGCGAAGGGGTTCCCGGCGCCGGCATACTGGGTGAAGAAGTCCTGCGGTGCCCAGCCGTGGATGGCCGCGCCCAGGGCGATACCGACGAGCAGGTAGGGCCAGATCTTGCGCAGGATCACGCCGACCTCCTCCACGCCCATCTGGATCCGGTCCTCCCAGGTCAGGCCGGCGGCGGGGTCGATGACCTGCCCGCCCAGGCGGGTCTCGAAGACGAACGGCTCGACCCACCGCTCGAGCTTCAACCGGCCCAGGACGAACCCGGCCACGATGGCGATGACCAGGCCCGCGCCGACGTAGAGCAGGGTCGGTCCGAGCCCGAACATGCCGAACAGCAGACCGATGGCGACCTCGTTGACCAGGGGGCTGGCGATCAGGAAGCTCATGGTGACCCCGAGCGGGACCCCGGCGGCGACGAACCCGATGAAGGCCGGGACGGCGCTGCACGAGCAGAACGGGGTGATCACGCCCAGGCCGGCGGCCATCACGTTGCCGACCCCCTCACGCTTGCCGCCGAGCATCGCCCGGGTGCGTTCGACGCTCATGAACGAGCGCAGCACGGTGACCACGAAGATGACCCCGACCAGCAGCAGCGCGATCTTGACCGAGTCGTAGAAGAAGAAGTGCACCCCCGATCCCAGCTGGCTGGTCCGGTCGAGGCCGACGAGGTCGTACACGAGCCAGTCCCACAACGGCAGGTTCACCTCGTACAGGGCGAACCACCCCAGCGCCGCCCCCACCAGACCGACCCACCGCCGGGTCGGCGTCGTGGGGCGCAACCGCTCGGCCACGCTCACGCGTTCACCGCCGCCATCGCTGCGTCCGGCAGCGCCGCACGCATCCGCTCGGCCGCGTCGGGTGCCAGCGCATAGTCGACCCAGCGCCCCCGCCGGCTCGTGGTGACCAGCCCCGCCTCACGGAGCACCTTCAGGTGGTAGCTCAGCAGGTTCCCCGCGATCGGGACCTGCTCCTGCAGCTTGCACACGCACCGTGGCGCACCCGCCAAGGTCGCCAGCACCGTCCACCGGATCGGATCTGCGACAGCCTGCAGCACCACGAGCGGTTCGGCCGACTCGGGCGACCGTCATATCAATACAGATTGATTCAGTCACGATTGAAATATAGCACTGTCGCTCACCCATGACCGACCGGGCCGCGAGGTCCCGGAGGTGCGATGCGTCACCTCCGGGGGGCGCGTGGCGCGCACCCCGCACAGGGCCGAGCGCCGCTGCACCGGCTTCACCGCTACCGTGTTCCGTGGCTCGTGCCCGCCGGCGGGCGGCCCGGACACGGCGGAGGGGTCCGCGGGTGTAGAACCTTTGCCGAACACTGGGCCGTAAGGGAAGGACACCGAGATGACCGGGCCACCCACCAGCTACCACGTGCGGGCCGAAGGCTTCGCCGGCGGCCGGGCCACGATCGAGGCCGGCAACCAGAGAATCCCGGTTGACGCCACCTGGGGCTCTGGTGAGCCGTCCGGGCTCCCCGGGCCGGCGGAGCTGCTGTCCGGCGCCTTCGCGGCCTGCCTGCTGAAGAACCTCGAGCGCTCCGGCGCGCTGCTGTCGTTTCGCTACCAGCGCGTCGAGATCGACGTCCATGCCCGCCGCCAGGACGCCCCGCCACGCTTCGTCGAGATCGACTACGAGGTACGCATCGTCACCGATGAGGGGCAGCGACGCATCGACCTGCTGCACCGCAACCTGCGCCAGTTCGGCACCGTCTTCAACACCCTTGCGGCCGTGTGCGACGTCCACGGCCGCGTCGTTGCCGCGCAGCCCTCCCCCGGCCAGGAGCATGAGCTAGGAAGCAGCTGAGCCGGCCCCGCTCACCTGACCAGGTCCCAGGCGATCTTCACGGCGATGACCCACAGCAGGACACCGATGAAGCGTTTGAGCTGGGCGCCGCTGACCTTGGTCTGCATGAAACGCGAACCGGCCAACGAGCCGGCCGCCGCGAGCGCCGCCATGGTGAGCAGGAAGACGGGGTCCAGCCCGCCGAGCGCGACGTGACCCAGGAACCCCGACAGCGACGAGAAGACCACGGCCAACGCGGTCGTCCCCGCCGCGACCTTGGTTTCGACCCCGAGCCAGGTCAGTCCGGGAAGGATGATGTTGCCCCCGCCGACCCCGAGCAGCCCGCCCAGGAACCCGGCCACGCTGCCGACGCCAGCACCGACTGCGGCCTCGGCCACCGCAGCCCGCTCGCGCGGCGCGCTTCGAGGCCGGTAGAAGAGCATCATCGCGCCCGCGAACACCAGGAAGCCGACGAAGAGCGCCAGCAGCAGGTCACGGTTCACGCGGACCGTGAAGGCGGCACCGAGCGGGGCAAGGACCACCGCAGCGACGAGCACAGGGATGCCGGCGCGCCAGTCGATCAGCCTGGCGCGTGCGTAGCTGATCGTCGCAGTCGACAGGCTGGCCGCGTTCAGCAGCAACGCCGTGGACGTCGCCTCGCCCAGCGGCACCCCGAGGTAGTAGAAGAGCGGGACGAACAGGAACGCGGCCCCCAGGCCAGCCATCGCCATGACGCCGGAGCCCACGAAGACCGCGACCCCGCCGACGATGTACAGCACCATGGGTTTCGAGACTCAGAGCCGTACTCAGCGGGGGTAGCCCGAGCAGGCGGCGCAGACGATCTTGCCCTCCGCCACCCGCGCGTATGGTTCGGCGACCAGCTCGCCACACCCTGGGCAGACGAGGAAGCGGACGACCTCCTCGGGTTCGCTCCACTCTCGCGGCAGGACCGGTCCGACCGTCATGATCTCGTCGGCCGGCGCATCCCAGATGAGGGTGACGACCTCCATCTGCTCGTCCTCGGGGATCTGCGTGGGCGGCACGCCCGCAGCGCGCTTCTCCATGAACGCCGTGGCCTTGATGCGTGGCTGAAGCGTGGGCCGGTAGGCCACGCGCACCGCGCGGTTCGCGGCCTTGTCGACCAGCGTGACGGCGAACTTGCCCTCACCGGTCTTCTCGATGTTCCCCTTGCCGAACGTGCACCCGGTCGTGAACTGGATGCCGTCGCCGAAGCAGGTGCCCCCGTGGTGCTCGCCCGTCTCGATGATCGCGTGAAGCTGCTTCGCCCCGGCACGGGGGGCCCCCAGAGCCTCCATCGCCGCCAGGCCCAGCCGCACCCCGGCGGTACTGGCCCAGCACTTGTGGCCATGGAAGGCCAGGGCCTGACTGAGGATCGTGGTCTCGTCCACCGGAGGCGCTCCTTACAGAGAATCGCCGCTTCGATCTGCCAGACGACGGCCCGTCGGCGACAGCCAGAGCCGTGGTCCCATCGGCGGCCCAAGCCCAGTCACCGGGACGGGCGCGCTGCCCAGAGGACGCCTGTCGCCAACGTAGCACCCGACGTGGCGCCCGGACCCTGAGGTCGTCGGTCACCGCAGACAGCGGCCCGGACGCCCCGAGGTACTCGATGAGGCCCAGGACGCGACCCGTGATCTCGCCCCGGATCGGGCGGACGCTTACGACGCCCTCGCCGGCCGGGTCCTCGAGCTCCCGGTCCTCGTCGCGCTTGCCGGGGAGATCGGTCAGGTGTCACCGCAGCCCATGGTGAAGAGGACGTCGGATTCTGCGACGGCTTCGGTGGTGAGGATCTTCGGGGTCCGAGCGGATATGTCGAGGCCGGCCACCGACCCTTGCCCGAGGCGCCGACCCTTGGGGCAGGGCGGTTCAGGGGCCTGCCGGCGTAGCGGGGCGGAACGCAACCCGGGTCGCCGCGTGGTGGGCGACGTCGAGGACTTCGATGGTCCACCCGTCGACGTGGACGACCTCGCCGGGGCCGCGGGGCACCCGCCCGAGCTCGTCCATCACCAGGCCCGACACCGTCGTGTACCCGCCGGTCCGCTCCGCCAGTTCGATCCCGAGGTCGGGCAGGTCGTGCAGGGGGAAGGTGCCGGGCACGACGAGGTCCCCGTCGTCGAGGTGCGCAACGGTGGACAGGTCCTTGTCGGTCTCGTCGCGGATTTCTCCGACGATCTCCTCGAGGAGGTCTTCGAGGGTGACGATGCCGTCGGCGTCGCCGTACTCGTCGAGGACGACCGCGAGGTGGTGACCCTCGGTCTTGAACCGGTGAAGGGCATCGGCGACCCGCATCGTGTCGGGCAGGTAGAGCACGGGTGTGGCGACGGTGGCGACCGGCTCGTCCCCGCCTCGGTAGACCGCCGACCAGTGGACCACCCCGACGACGTGGTCAAGGTGGTGCCTTCGGGTGGCCGGCGCGCGGGAGTGGCCGGCCGCGGCCAGTGCCTCCAGGGCCTGGCTGAACGTCAGCTCGGCATCGAGGGTGAACACCGACCCCCGGGGCACCATGACCTCCCGGAGGAGTCGGGTATCGATCTCGAGGGCGCCCGTGAGGATCTCGCGCTGCTCGGCGTGGAGCATCCCGTGGGTGGTGACGATCTCCTGCAGCTCCTGCCGGGTCATCGCGGGAACGGCCGCACCCGGGGTGACTCCGACCAGGCGGACCACGGCGTTGCTCGCGGCACCCAGGGCCGCGACGACCGGCCGGGACAGTCGCGAGGCGAGGTCGATCGGCCCCGCGGCGACCAGCGCCCAGGGCAAAGCCCGCTGCATGGCGATCCGCTTGGGGGCGAGCTCCCCAAGCACGAGCGTGACGAAGGTCAGCGCCAGGGTCACCACGGCGATAGCCACCGGCTCCGCGGCGCCGCCCAGGACGGACAGCCGGGGCACCAACGGCTCGGCGAGGGACACCGCCGCCGCGGCGGAGGCCAGGAACCCAGCCAAGGTGATCCCGATCTGGATCGTGGCCAGGAAGCGGTTGGGGTCACCGGCCAGGCGCACCAGGCGCATCCCCCGGGCCGTTCCCTCGCGCTCCAGCCGGGCCAGCTGCCCCTCCCGCAGGGAGACCAGTGCCATCTCGCTGCCGGCGAAGGCCGCGTTGACCAGCACGAGCACCCCGATCAGCGCGAGGTTCATCCAGTAGCCATCCACGGGTCCTCCTCGCGGTCAGCCTCCGAGGCTAGGCGACGGCTGGGGCCAGGGGAAGAGCCGGTGCAGGACGTCCGAAGGGTCACCACACCCACCAGGTCGCCGCCGTCGCGGACGACGGCGAGGTGGTTACTCGTCGTGACAAGTGCGGACTCTGGGGTGCTTTCGTTGCGCACGCAGATCGCACGACGAGCCGCGCATCGGCATGCGTGAAGATGTCGGCAGGCCAGCAGGGGTGTGCTCGTGAAGCACTCCCTGTCTCATAAACAGGAGGTTGAGGGTTCGAGTCCCCCCGCCAGCTCGAAAAGCGTTGTGGCGCAGGTATATTGACACGCGGGTGTCGCCGATGCTTGGACGTTATCGCGCGAAACAGGTGCGCCTACCTGTTTCCCAAGACAGGTTCGCGACTGCGGCTGCGGTGGCTGACCACCTTCGGCCAACGCCCGGGCCCATCGTTCAGCCGAGGACCATCCGGACGCAATGCAGGCGCAGCACCTCGAGTCGGCGGCGCTGGTCGAGCGCGCGGCGGAGCCCTTCACGCATCGCTGCTTCTTCCAGCCTCGGGTCGGCGGCCGCGACCTCCACGAGGGTCGTCCAGCCGAGCGCGACGGCGGTGAGGGCCAGGGTCAGCGACTCGATCTCGACGATGTCTGGCAGGGGCGACCGGCCCGTCACGGAGCGGCTGACCTTCATGCGGCCGGAGCACTCGCCCAGCCGGGCGGTGGGGGACTTGACCCGGGACGGCTCGGCGCCGACCGCTCGCATCGTGGCGTCCAGAGCGACCTGACCCTCGTCCATGCGGGCCAAGATGTCTTCCAGGCACGCCCGGACCTCCGCCCGGCCGTGGCAGCGCGCCGAGCGCTCCAGCAGGGACCGGGCGGCCGCCGCCGCCGTGGCATGGTCCTGGAGGTAGGTGCGCAGCCAGCCGTCGTCGCTCATCGCGGCCGTCCTTCCCCATGCCGATCCGTGATCACATTCCTCCTCCAGGACGGGGCGCAAGGCGCCCCGTCGCGCTGGTCGGGGTATCCCTCGGCGCCCTCAGTGATGGCGCGGAGCGTCGATCAGTTCAGCTGTGGACATACCCGACGGTCCCGCGAGCTCGAGCTCGCGGGACCGGTCCAAGAGCTCCTCCACGGTCCACGCCTCGTATGCCGCGGACTGACCCCCTCGTCGGCCGACAGTCGACCGGGACTGGGCCGCCGCCGCATTCGCGATCCTCGCGGCCTTCTCGTTGCTGTTGCCTTCTCTGCGCAGGGTCTCGTAGAGGTGGTCGTCCTTGACACTTGCACCGGGCCTTCGCTGTGGCATGGCCGTGCTCCTTCTAGGTTCATTCGCGTTCAGACCGGCGCTGGCTCCGGCATGGGTGGCTCGCCCCCCGGTGTGGGCTGATGAGGGTCCGGGGGCTGTGGCGGTACCGGCCCCGGGAGTGGGTTGGGCACTGGGTCGGGCCGGCTCGGTGGGACGTCCGGACCCGGTGCCGGTGGGATGGTCTGCTGCGGCATCGTGGCGGACATCGGACCTCCTAGGGTCGACGGGCCCGCACTGGATGTCGAACCCCTTCTCCCGTCTTGTTCCCGCTGCCGGCTCCGCCCAAACGGGTGGGGGGATCGGCGCCCGGGAGTTGGGGGTCGGGATCGACGGGTGTGAAGGGTCCCGGCACGGGTACGGGCGGGGAGAGGGGACCCTCGGCGGGGCGCCGTCGGGTCGGGCTTCGGCTCGTCGTGGTCTGCCGGTACACGCCTCGCGCGGGGCGGACCTCTCGGTCAGGCCTCCCCGGTTGAACACACAGCCGGGGAGGCCGCGGGCCGAGTGGGCGTCCGGGTACCGGGGGACCGGTGACCATCGGACCGGCCGCTGTCCATGTCCGCTGCCGTGTCGGCGGAACGCACCGGAACCGGCCCTCCTGCTCGCTCACCCGTCGCGCCAGAAGCGGGAGATTCCGAGCCGGTCGCCCTCGGTCACGAGCGGACAGCTCTGGCTGCCCCTCTGACGGCGCGTTCGGACGGGGCGGTCGAGCGAATTGCCATGGCGGCAGCATTCCCATCGGAGAGGTTGAGCCCATCGGAGGGGTTGAGGGAGGCGCGGAGCCGGCCGAGCAGGGAGGTCAGCAAACGGGACACCTGCATCTGGCTGACCCCGATCTCGCGGCCGATCTCGCTCTGCGTCATCTCCTTGCCGAAGCGCAGCGAGACGATCTGCCGGTCGCGCTCGGGGAGCTCGGCGAGCGCGTGCACTAGCGCGTCGTGCTCGTCCAGCTCGGCGAAGGCGTCCTTCTGGTGCGGGACGTGCGCGGGGACGCCATCGGTCATCGCCAGATCTAGTGACAGGGTGTGGTAGCGCTCGGCGGACTCGTGCGCCGCCTCGACCTCCCGCGGCGTGACGTCGAGCGACGCGGCCAGGGTGGCCAGGTCGGGCTCGTGCCCGAGGCTATGCCGCAGCCGCTCCTCCTCCCGGGCCACCCGGGAGCGCAGCTCTTGAAGGCGGCGCGGTGGGCGGATCGCCCAGCCGAAGTCGCGGAAGTGCCGCTTGATCTCCCCGGAGATGGTGGGCACGGCATACCCGGCGAAACTGTGCCCGCGGCCGCTGCGATAGCCCCGAACGGCCTTGACCAGGGCCAGCCGCGCCACCTGGAGGAGGTCGTCGATCTCGATGCCCCGGCCCCGGTACTTGTACGCAGTGGCGTCGGCGAGGCCCATGGTGAGGACGACGACCTCCTGCCGGAGCCGCTCCTTCCGGCGAGGGTCTCGGCTGACCTCGATCTCCCGGAGCAGCGCCTCGGCCTGTTCCTGGCCCGGAGTTGTGTGGTGGGTTGACAGAGCGCTCGCAGGGCTGACCTGAGCCATAACACGTACCTCTAACGACGTGTGTGTGTGTACGGCTCGCTGCTGAACCAAGATACTCCTTAACCCCATCATGGTTTGCGGGCATCCGCAAGACTGCGTGGGACGTCAGGACGGTGACGGGGGACGTCAGGACAAGGCCGTAAGCACGTCGGAGGCGGGATGGGACATGCACCCGTGGTACTCCTCGTGGGGCGGACCGGGACATGCACGCGGCCTCCGCGGCCGGGCACGGCTGGCGGCCGTGCGCTGCTCGGCCGAGTTCCGTGACCCGCCATCCCAGATGCTGCGGCCTTTGCCCGGTGTGCGTGGTTAGATCTCCCTTGTGGAGATCCTTCCGGGAGGTCGTGAGGACCTCGCCGAGGGCCTGGCAGAGCTCGCGATCTCACTGCACGACGAGCCGACGGTCACCGAGACCGTCGATCGGGTACTCGAGTACACCCTCAAGGCGCTCGACTGCGAGTACGCCGGCGTCGTGTTCGTCCACCGCGGCAACCGACTCGAGACCGCCGCGGCGACGCATCCGATGATCGAGACCCTCGACGCGGTCCAGACGGAGTGCGGCGAGGGCCCCGATGTCGACGTTCTCGTCGACCGGCTCGGGGTCATCGTCTCGGATACCCGCACGGACGAGCGGTGGCCGATGTGGGCGCGCCGGGTGGCGTCGTTGGGGATCCGCAGCGTGCTGAGCGTCCGCCTCTACACCAGCTCGACGACTGTGGGGTGCCTCGACTGCTACCACTCCCGACCCGAGAGGTTCGACGTCTCGGACCAGGCAGTGGCCCACCTGCTCGCCCGGCATGCCGCGGTCGCTCTCGCCTCAGCGCGGGATATCGAGAACGTGTGGAAGGCTGTCGACTCACGGAAGCTGATCGGGCAGGCCCAGGGCATCCTCATGGAACGCCACCGCCTCACCGCCGACCAGGCGTTCGCGGTGCTCATCCGCTACTCCCAGGACCGCAACGTCAAGCTCCGCGACGTCGCTGGCCACGTCGTCGACACGCTTCACCTGCCCGGCACGGACCGCCCCACCGGCTGACGCATCACGCGTACCCTCGGGGGCCGCAGGTCGCCGCAGCGGCCGGCTGGCCCTCAGGTGTGCGCGTCGATGTAGTCATCGGGGTCCTTGTCGTCGGTGTCGACGTTCTTGCCGCCGGCGTGCTGGTGGTAGAACCGCAGCCAGGCCATGGCAAGGTCGTGCCGCAGTTCCGGGGTTGAGCTCTTGATGAAGTCGGGCATCGCTTCGCATTCCTCCTCGTGGAGGTGCGCGCCGTTCTCCGTGCGGGCGGTGCCGACGGCCTGGTACCAGGCTTTGGTGCCGACGCGGTGGGCCCGTGCCGCGGTGACGGCATCCCGGATGGCGTTGTGGTCGCCGATCGCGTCGTCGGTCTCATCGTTCGGGTCGCCGGCGTGGCCGTGCTTGAGCAGCGCCGGGTAGAAGACGTTCTCTTCAGCGGCGGCGTGGGTCTCGAGCCGGGTAGCAAGGGATTCCCAGATCGCGGTCAGGTCGGGGACCTCGGTGGCCTGGTCGAGCAGGAAGAAGTGGGTGCGCAGCCACTGGTGGTCCTCGTAGATCAGATCGATGATGTCGGCCATAGCGGGTCGGGCTCCAATCAGTTGGTCACTATCTGGAATGGGCTGGGCGCGGGATGGTCTGTTGACGGTTCTGGCTGGGGATGCGGCCAGCGCCGTGCCGCCCGGACTATCGCGAGAACCCGTCGGGTCAGGCCACCTCGGCGGAGGTTGTGCCCGGTGGGGTAGCACGGGCGGTGTGCAGATCGCGGTAGCCGGCCGCGGCCCACAGGCCGGCAACGGCGCCGTCGGTGAACGCGGCGCGGGCGCGGGCGCGATCGACGGCGGCGAGCGCCACGGCGGTAACGGCGTGGGCGGCATCGACCCAGACGCCCGTCGCGAGCGCTCCCAGGCTCGGGTTGACGCCAGACAGTGCGGCCTGCGTCAGGTGACGGGCCCCAAGGATGCGGGCGACCACCACGGTCTTGGCGTCGGGGTCGACTTGGTGGACGCGGTCGAGGACGACCCGTGGCGCGACCAACAGTGCACCTCCCCACGCGGCGCGGACTAGTTCGATCAAACGGAGCTGCATGTCGTTCCTTCCTGACGATCAGGACGTGGCCCGGGTCATGGTCACCCGTACCCCCCGCGGCGGTCTCAAACTCGGATCTGACCGCCGGTTGGCAGGCCGAGGGGATCACGCGCCGTCATGCCGTGCGAACGATCCCGTAGATCGTGTTGATCCGTTTCGCTCTCCGCGCAGTGGGTATACCGACTGCCGTGGACTTCGATCGGGATACCAGGCTCCGGTCTCCGGTCAACCGGCGGCACTGCAGGCCTCGCGGGGTCAAGCCCCCAACACGAAGCTGAGGTCAGGAAGTGGGACAAGGTAGACGCAGCGAACGATGACTTCGAACGCCCCGCGAACCAGCCGGAGATCTCATCGCGAGCTGGCCCGGGCAGCCCCAGGTGCCTTCCCATGCCGATCTTGGAGTTGACCGTCGGCGAGCGTCGCCGTTCTCGCACTTGCGTCTGGAGCGATCCGTTTGGAGACCCTAGAACACATCGCTACACAAAGGAGTCGGCATGTACATCGGACTTGGCATCTTTCTGATGGTCGTCGGAGCGATCCTGACGTTCGCGGTCCACACCAGCGTCAGCGGCGTAGACCTTGCCCTCATCGGCTGGATCTTGATGGCTGGCGGCCTGTTGGCCATCGTCCTCTCCCTGGTCATGGGCCGGGGCCGCCGCACGGGCGGCATCTCCTCGCGGCGGGTGACCACTACGGACCCCGGCACGGGCTCACGGGTCGACGAGGTGCGCGTCGACCCGGACGACCGGGTGTAGCCGTTCGCGGCGCGGCCCTCCCGTCGGCTGTCTCTCGCTGTCCTGGTGGGGTGCTCCCTCCTGACCCCTCGGGCGCCAGTGGCGCCTACCCGGCGGTCAGCGAGTTCGTCCCGACGGAGACCCGGGTCCTCGCCATGCCGACCTGGAGAGCGTCAAGCCAAGGTCGGCGGGCACCCGCCTGCGACACGACGGTGGGCCCCGTGGGGGCTGCAGCCCACACCCAAGGAGCAACAGAAGGAGGGTCAACAACGTGGCCCGCTCGACCGCCACCCCGTTGAGCGCCGATGAGGCGGCTGCCTGATGCCCGCCCCCTGGCTGACCGCACTCGCCTTGGTCGCCCTTGTCGCCGCACTGTTCAGTGCGGTCTACCTGTCCTACGACATCTGGGGACGGGGCTACCGCCAACCGATGCCTGTGATGGAGGCCGTCTGGCCGGTCACTGCGTTGTACTTTGGGCCGCTCGCCATCTGGGGATATCAGCACTTCGGACGCACTGCCAGCGACAAGTGGCTTGAAGAACACGATCGTCTGGAACCGCCAACCAAGCCCTCTTGGGCGGTCACCGCGACTGGAGTCAGCCACTGCGGTGCCGGCTGCACCCTGGGGGACATCATCGCTGAGTTCACCGTCCTCGCCCTGGCGATCACGGTCGCGGGGGAAGCGCTGTTCGCCGAATACGTCGGTGACTACGTGCTCGCCGTGACCGTGGGGCTTGCCTTCCAGTACTTCGCCATCGCGCCGATGCGAGGGCTTGGTTTCTGGCAGGGCATCGTTTCAGCCATCAAGGCCGACATCCTCTCCTTGACCGCGTTCGAGGTCGGTCTCTTCGGGTGGATGGCTCTTATGGCTTTCGTCTTCTTCCCCGACCCGCATCTGCGGCCAGACTCGCCGGTCTACTGGTTCCTCATGCAGATCGGCATGATCATCGGCTTCGCCACAGCGTGGCCGGCCAACGTGTGGCTCATCCGTCGCGGCATCAAGGAGGCGATGTAGATGACCTCGTCGAGTGCCTGCCGTCCTGGCCCAACGGACCGAGCGGTCTTCTGCAGCTGCCACAGACAGCAGACGACGTCTGCCTGGGCGCCCCAATGGCCCGAGCACCGGCCCACACCCGACCCTGCGCAACCGGCGCCAAGGGTTTCGACGGACACTGACTCGTCGGTGGTGTCCCACACCGTGGATCGTCCAGAAGGGTCGGGTCGAACGCTTCGCACCGGGTGATCCGGACGGCCCTGTCACCGGCCACAGCACGAGCGCCAGGTGCAGATGCCCCCGTGCCCGAGTGGCCAGAGACGCGGACGCCGCGAGGTCGTTGGGCCGGGCCGTCAAAGTGGCAAGGCGGACGGACGCGGTGCGCAACTGACGCAGCCGAGGGAGAGTCGTATGGCGACACCCCCTCTCGGCAGTGGGGCTCGGTTTGGTGCCGGTGGGCCCGGGTAAGAGCGTCAGGTAGCAGACATCAGGAGGAACCGGCAATGCCTCAGAGAACCATCCACCGCCTCACCGCGTTCCACGTGCACGTACACCCGCGCTTGGAGACGGCGAGCTCCTACGTCCGCCGGGCCCAACGCAGGTTCACGTGACCGCCGCTCGAATGCTGTCCTGTGGGTCTGGCGCACGGCCACGTTGCGGATCGACAGCGATCGACGCCGATTCCCGTCCGCTGACGCGGTCTCGGTCGCATGGCGGCAATGGCCGTTCCTCCCCATCCAACCCCGAAGGAGAACCACCGTGGTCGCACTCGGCCTCATCCTGCTCATCCTCGGCCTGCTCGTGAAAGGCCTCAGCATCCTGGTCACGATCGGCCTGATCCTGCTGGTCGTGGGCTTGGTGTTGAACTTGGTCCCCATCGGCGGAGGGCGCCGTCGCGTGTGGTAGCGCCCACACCGCCGACGGGCATGCGCCAGCGGGCCGCGTCAGTGCAGGGACTGACCCGGCCCGCTGGTCGCCGAAAGGGCCCACAGTCGGTACGCGCCCTGTGCCCCGGAACGGGGCCGGACCCATGCGGTTGCCTCTCGCAGGGCCGGTGGGCGGCGAGTGGCGGTCCTGGTGGTGCGTGCCGCCCACCGTCAGCCTGGCCCAGGCCCGGGCTCTCTCCCCGCCGGCGAATATCTCCGGGCGGGGTCCAGGGTCCTTTGGCTACCCCCGGGTGGGTGCTTCGTGGGCGAGATCCAGTACAGGCGCCGGGCACCCCGTCCGGCCATCGTCTGACCAACTGAGGAGAGCGCTATGTACACCGTGAGCGACTTCGTCATCGACCGACTCATCGAGTGGGACCTGCACCGCTACTACGGGTATCCGGGGGATGGGATCGGGGGTTTCGACGGTGCCCTGGGGCGGGCGGAGGAGGCGGGCAAGGACTTCCGCTACATCAGGCCCACGCATGAGGAGATGTCCTCGTTGATGGCGACGGCACACGCGAAGTTCACCGGCGAGGTCGGGGTATGCATCTCGACGTCAGGGCCCGGCGCGGTGCACATGCTGAACGGCCTGTATGACGCGCACTGTGACAATCAGCCGGTGGTGGCGATCGTGGGCCAGCAGGCCCGGGTCGCCATGGGCAGCGACTTCCAGCAGGAGCTCAACATGGAGCGCCTGTTCGGCGACGTCGCCGAGTACGTCAAGACGATCAGCACGCCCATGCAGGCGCAGCTGGTCGTCGACCGGGCCATCCGCATCGCCAAGGCGTCACGGCGACCCTGCGTGGTGATCATCCCGGCAGACGTCCAGGACCTGGAGATGGAGGAGCCGAGTGTCGAACACTTCGTCTCACGCACCGGTGTCGGTCACGCCTCGACCCGGATCTCGCCGCCCGACGACGAGCTCCAGCGCGCTGCGGCGGTGCTGAACGCCGGCGAGAAGGTCGTGATGCTGGTCGGCCAGGGCGCCATGGACGCGACCGACGAGGTCCTGGCGGTGGCCGAGAAGCTCGGCGCCGGGATCATCACCGCCCTGCTCGGCAAGGGCGCCGTCCCCGGCGACGTGCCTTACCACACCCAGCAGATCGGCCTGCTCGGGTCCAAGCCCAGCTGGGACATGATGCAGAACTGCGACACGTTGCTGATGGTCGGCTCCAACTTCCCATACGGCGAGTTCATGCCGCCGAAGGGCCAGGCACGCGGCGTCCAGATCGACCTGCTGCCTCGCCACCTGAGCCTGCGCTATCCGATGGAGGTCAACCTGTGGGGCGACTCCAAGGCGACCCTGGCGGCTCTGCTGCCGCACCTGCAGCAGACCGACCGACACGAGCTGGCAGGAGAGCGCCGCCGCAGGGCATGAGGAGCTGGGACGAGATGACCGAGAAGGCCGCGATGGTCGCGGCCGACCCGATCAACCCTCGCCTGGTGTTCCACCACCTCAACGAGCTGCTCCCGTCGAACGCGATCATCACCGCCGACGCCGGCAGCACCGCCGACTGGTACGGCCACCACATCAAGCTCGGCCGTGACCAGATGGGCAACCTGTCCGGGAGCCTGGCCACGATGCTCGGGAGCGATGCCGTATGCGATGGCCGCCAAGTTCGCCTACCCGGATCGGCCCGTCGTGTGCACGATCGGCGACGGCGCATTCCAGATGTTGGGGATGAACGGGCTGATCACCGTCAAACGGCACTGGCAGGAGTGGGAGAACAAGACGTTCGTCGTCCTGATCCTGCACAACGACGACCTGAACCAGGTGTCGTGGGAGATGCGCGAGGCCGGTGATCCCCGGTGGGACACCGCCCAGCTCGTCGAGGACATGGACTACGCCAGATACGCCGACGCGCTCGGCTTGAGGGGAGTCCGCGTCGAGGACCCCGGCCAGGTGGAGGCCGCCTTGCGGGACGGCGTTCACCGCCGACCGTCCGGTCGTGCTCGATGTGCTCACCGACAAGAACGTGCCACCGCTGCCGGCGCACATCACCTACGAACAGGCCAAGGGGGTGGCCCAGTCGATCCTGAGGGGCGATCCCGACGCCCGCAAGGTGGTCGGCAACAGTGCCCGAGCGGTCGCCTCGCAGCTGTTCGCCCGGGTCGGAGCACCGCTGGGACGCGACGATGACTGACGCCGACCCCACCGGCCGATCCCGTTCTCAGCGTGCTCGGATCGCGGTCGTGACCGGAGCATCGGCCGGCATCGGCCGGGCGATCGCGGTGGCGTTCGCCGACGCCGGATTCGACGTGGCCCTGCTGGCTCGTGGCCGGGCCGGTCTCGACGCGACGGCAGCCGACGTCCAGGCCCGCGGCCGGCGGGCCCTGGCGATCCCGACCGATGTCGCCGACCAGGCCCAGGTGTCTGCCGCCGCCGAGCGCGTCGAGGACGAGCTCGGCGAGATCGACGTGTGGGTCAACGACGCGATGACCACCGCGTTCGCCCCGTCGTGGCAGGTCGACCCCGACGACTTCCGGCGCGCCGTCGAGGTGACCTTCCTCGGGCAGGTGTGGGGCACTCTCGCGGCGCTGGAATACATGCGGCCCCGGGACCGCGGCAACATCGTCAACATCGGGTCGGCGCTGGCGTTCATCGGGATCCCGCTGCAGTCGGCCTACTGTGCCTCGAAGTTCGCCTGCCGAGGGTTCTTCGAGTCGGTCCGCGCCGAGCTGCTCCACGAGGGCAGCAACGTGCGGATCGGAATGGTGCACATGCCGGCGGTCAACACCCCGCAGTTCGACTGGTGCACCACGACGATGGACCACCATCCCCAACCGGTGCCGCCGATCTACGAACCCGAGAAGGTCGCCCCGTACGTGGTGCAGGCGGCCCTGGACGGTCGCCGGTCGAAGATCGTCGGATCCTGGAATCGACCTCGTCGTCGCCGCGGGACGGCTCACCCCCGGATTCGGCAACCACTACGCGGCTCTGGGGGCGTGGGAGACCCAGCTGACCGACCAACCGGTCGACCCCGACCGTCCCGTCAACCTGCGCGAGCCGGTCGACGACGAGCACGACGCAGGCGCGCGCGGCATCTTCGCCGGCAAGGCCGGGGGGTTCTTCGACCCCAGCTTTCTCAAGTCGCTCCCCACCACCGCCCTCACCTTCGCCCAGGCCGGTGAGCAGTTCGGACGGGAGAAGGCAGCCTGGCTGCAACGCACCGACGGCGCCGAGCGGCGACGGCTCGCCGGTGCGGCCGCGACGACACTCGGTGGTCTTGCTGCGACGCGCTGGATCTCACGACGGACGCGGAGCCGGCGGTGAACGGCTCGCCCGCCGCCCACGCCACCGTCTCGAACGCCACGCCGCACGACCCCGGTTCCAGGATCGAGGCCGTCCAGGTCGGCGCCTACACCGTCCCGACCCCGACACCGGAGTCGGACGGCACGTTGGACTGGGACGCCACCACGATCGTCGTCGTCCATGTCACATCCGGGTCGACGACCGGTCTTGGCTACACCTATGCGGCGCCGGCCGCGGCCAGTGTCGTGCACGACACCCTGGCCGACGTCGTGGTTGGGCGCGACTCGATGGCCACTGGCGCCACGTGGGCGGCCATGGTGCACGCGATCCGCAACCAGGGCCGGCCGGGCGTGGTCGCCTCGGCGATCTCGGCGGTCGACATCGCCCTGTGGGATCTGAAGGCCCGTCTGCTCGGGTTGTCCGTCGCCGACGCCATCGGGCGCACCCACGCCTCGGTTCCGATCTACGGCAGCGGCGGGTTCACCAGCCTCAGCGACGACGACCTCGCCGACCAGCTCGCCGGCTGGGCCGACCAGGGTCTGCGCGCGGTGAAGATGAAGGTCGGACGTGACGGCGCCATCGACCCGCACCGGGTCGACGTCGCCCGGGAGGCGATCGGCGCCGACGTCGACCTGTTCGTCGACGCCAACGGCGGGTACACCCGCAAGCAGGCGCTCGCGTTGGCCGCCGAGTTCGCGGACCGCGACGTGCGATGGTTCGAAGAACCGGTCAGTTCCGACGACCTGGCCGGGCTCCGGCTCGTCCGCGACCGGGCGCCGCTCGGGATGGACGTGACGGCCGGCGAATACGGGTACGACCTGCCGTACTTCCGGGACATGCTCGCCGCCGGTGCGGTCGACTGCCTCCAGGCCGATGTGACCCGGTGTGGCGGCATCACCGCCTTCCTGCGCGTTGGAGCGCTCGCAGACGCCCATTGCATCGACGTGTCGTCGCATTGCGCGCCGCAGGTCAGTGCGCATGCCTGCACCGGCCTGTGGCATCTGCGCCATCTGGAGTACTTCGCCGACCACATCCGCCTGGAATCCATGCTGTTCGACGGCGTTCTCGAACCGGTCGGCGGCACATTGCGGCCCGACCCCGACCGTCCCGGTCTCGGTGTCGAGCTCAAGGGCCCTGATGCCGAACGCTTCCGACACTGATTCCCCTCCTCGGCCACCCACCTCACCCCGAAGGCGCATCCCATGACCTCCAGCGAGAACCCGCCCCGGACGTACGCCGGCCTGCAGACCACCACCACAGGCTCCATGACCGACCTGCCCGACGACACCGCGCGCTCCCTGGTCGAGCGGCTGCGATCGAGCATCGAGGGTGAGGTCCGCTTCGACTCCGGCAGCCGCGCCGCGTACTCGACGGACTCCTCGAACTACCGCCAGGTGCCGATCGGCGTGGTCGTCCCGAGGTCGATCGCCGACGTCCTGGCCACCGTGGATGCCTGTCGGGCCCACGGCGTGCCGATCACCAGTCGCGGCGGCGGGACGAGCCTGGCCGGCCAATGCACGAACGTCGCCGTGATCATCGACTTCTCCAAGTACCTCAACCGCGTCGTCTCGATCGACCCCGACGCGAAGACGGCCGTGATCGAACCCGGCTGCAACCTCGACCACCTGCGCACCGCTCGCGAAGGAACACGGACTGACCTTCGGGCCCGACCCGGCCACCCACAGCCGCAACACGCTTGGCGGGATGATCGGCAACAACTCCTGCGGTGTGCACTCGGTGATGGCCGAGTTCTACGGCCCGGGGCCGCTTACCGTCGATCAGGTGCTCGAGCTCGACGTGGTGACATACGGCGGTGACCGGATGAGCGTCGGCTCGGTCACCGAGGCGCAGCTCCAGGAGATCATCGACCGTGGCGATCGCCAGGGCGAGATCTACCGTTCGCTGCGGGAACTGCGTGACCGCCACGAGGAGGCGATCCGCACCAGGTTTCCGCACATTCCGCGCCGGGTGTCCGGCTTCAACCTGGACCGGCTCCTCGCCGACGCCGGGCACCGGTGCCCGTTTCGACGTGGCCAAGGCCCTGGTCGGCACCGAGGGCACCTGCGTCACCATGCTCCACGCCACCGTGCAGCTGATGGATGCGATGCCAGCGCGCACCCTGGTCGTGCTCGGCTACCCCGACGCGTACACGGCCGGCGACCATGTGCCACTGGTCCGCGAGCACCGCCCGGTCGGGCTGGAGGGCATCGACTCGACCCTGATCGGCTACATGAAGAAGAAGGGCCTGCACCCCGACGACGTCGACCTGCTCCCGCCCGGTGACGGGTTCCTGCTCGTCGAGTTCGGCGCCGACACCAAGGACGAGGCCGACCAGCAGGCCGAAGCGCTGATCAACGAGATCGAGAAGAGCCGACGACGCCCCGTCGACGAAGCTGTTCACCGACGACTGGGAGGAGCAGAAGCTGTGGCAGGTGCGCGAGTCGGGTCTGGGCGCCACCGCGAACGTGCCCGGAATGCGTCAGACGCATCCGGGGTGGGAGGACGCCGCCGTCCCACCCGACAAGGTCGGCGACTACCTGCGCGACTTCCGCGCGTTGCTCGACGAGTTCGGCTACAGCGCGGCGCTGTACGGGCACTTCGGTCAGGGCTGCATCCACTGCCGCATCGACTTCACCCTCGACACCGCCCACGGCATCACCCAGTGGCGAGAGTTCCTGGACCGCGCGGCCGCCCTGGTCGTCTCCTACGGCGGCTCGCTGTCCGGCGAGCACGGCGACGGCCAGGCCCGGGCCGCGCTGCTGGGCACGATGTACGGCGACGAGCTCGTCGCGGCCTTCGCCGAGTTCAAGGACATCTGGGACCCGGACGGCATGATGAACCCGGGCAAGGTCGTACGGCCCAACGAGCCCGACGACGACCTGCGCATGGGTCCCGACGCCCGACGTCGCCACGTCGAGACCCACTTCGCGTTCCCCGACGACGACTTCGACTTCGGGCACGCCGTATCCCGCTGCGTCGGGGTCGGCGCCTGCCGCGACGTCAGCAGCGGGACCATGTGCCCCAGCTACATGGCCACCCGCGAGGAGGAAGACTCCACGCGCGGGCGGTCACGGCTGCTGTTCGAGATGCTGCGCGGCGACAACCTCGACGGCTGGCGCGACAAGAACATCGCCGAAGCACTCGACCTGTGCTTGGCGTGCAAGGCGTGCAAGAACGAATGCCCGGTCAACGTCGACATGGCCACCTACAAGGCCGAGTTCCTCTCCCACCACTACAAGCGCCGGCTGCGTCCCCGGGCCGACTACGCGATCACGCTGATCTACTGGTGGGCCCGCATCGCCAGCCGCATCCCGCGCCCGGTCAACGCCCTGACCCACGCACCTCTGATATCCAACATCATCAAGAAGGTGGGCGGCGTCGCCCAGGAACGCACGGTGCCGCGCTTCGCCACCCAGACCTTCACCCACTGGTTCGTGCACCGCAAAGGGACCCAGATCGTCGCGGCGGCCGATCGACCTGGCCACGACGGCGAGGTCACGTTGACTCATGCCGACGTCGGGCGGTTCGCGAACGATACCTACTCCACCCCTTCGATGCAGCAGCACGCCGGCGCGAACCACCTCAACCCACACGGACAGAGCGCCCCCTTCGTCACCGACCGGGTTCTGCTCTGGCCGGACACGTTCAACAACTACCTCGAATCATCCGTTCTCCAGGCGGCCGTAGAGGTGATCGAGGACGCCGGCTACCTGGTCGAGATCCCCCCTCGGGCACTGTGCTGCGGCAGGCCGCTCTACGACGCCGGGATGCTCTCCACCGCCGAACGCCTTTGGAAGCAGGTCCTGCACACTCTGCGCCCCTGGATCAGGGCCGGCATCCCGATCGTCGGTCTGGAGCCGAGCTGTGTCGCCGCGTTTCGCGACGAACTGATCAACTTGTTCCCCAACGACGACGACGCCCGGCGGTTGTCGCAGCAGACACTGTTGCTTTCGGAGTTCCTGGAACGTCAACGCTACCAACCTCCCAAACTGCCCGCCCGGGCCATCGTCCATCCCCACTGCCACCACAAGTCGGTGATCGGGACAGACGCCGAGGTCGCGGTCCTGAAACGGATGGGCGTCGACCACGAGGTGCTCGACTCAGGATGCTGCGGAATGGCCGGGTCCTACGGGTTCAACGCCGACCACTATGAGGTGTCGATGCGCGTGGGTGAACGCGTCCTGCTGCCCCGGGTCCGCAGCCTCGACGCCGACGCCGAGATCATCACCAACGGGTTCAGCTGCCGCGAGCAGATCGAGCAGAACACCCAACGGACTCCGTTGCACCTCGCCGAGCTGCTGCAGCGGGCGATCCACGAGCGCGACAACGCCATCAAGGCGGCCCCGTGATCTCAGCCCGCGCAGTCACCCGCCCCCGGAGACAGGCTTGGTGGGGACCAGCGTGGTTCGCGCGGCCACCACGGCGCAGAAGGCTCTCGGCACACAGCCGTGCACCGGTCGCGTTGGGTCTGGTAGCGCCGACCTCGCGTGATGCGCCGGGTAGCGCCGCCGGGGGCGTAGGCGCGGCGCTTTGTGGCCAGGGCGAGGATCTCCCCGGCCGGTTCGTTCGTCGCCCGCGTGCCGGTGGTGCGAGCTGGCGGATCACGTCGTCGGCGAGCCCGGGAGTGGGCAGGACCTGAGGCTTGGGCGGTGGCGACTGTCTGGCGCGACCGGACTCGTCCGGGGTGAAGGTCGGGCCGCGGTCTGGCGGGCACGGTGCCGGAGGTGCGAAGGGACAGGAGCGGACCGGGGCGGACTCTCGGTTCGCACGCCCTGGCGCACGGCGCAGCCGTGCCTGGGCTCCTGGCGGGTCGCACGGCCGGTGCCGGGGCGGGGGTTGTGACAGCCGCGGACTGTGGGGTGCTTTCGTATCGCGCGCAGATCGCACGAGGAGTGCCATAGCGGCATACGTGAACTTGTTTGTGCGGGTCGACCGAGGTATGCCGAGCGCGTGCTTCCTGTCCGGTAGACAGGTGGTTGGGGGTTCGAGTCCCCCCGCCGGCTCGAAGAGCGTTGTGGCGCAGGCGTATCGACCCGACATGCAAAGTCGGCAAGTGGTCGTTGTCGCACGAAACAGGTGCGCGCCTGCATGTTTCCCGAGACAGGTTCAGCGCGGCGGGCTTCGGTTGGACTGTCAGGCGCCGTCGAGCCGGGCCGGGTCCGTCCGGCCAGCGTCGTGGGCCGTTCCGATCATCCGCTGTGAGAGGTTGCGTCGACGTCCACCATGACCAGACTGAGGTGGCTCGGTGCATCTGCAACGAGTGCGTGCTGCTCGCCGGGGGCCAGGTAGATGACATCGCCGGGGACCATGGGGTGCTGCACCTGGCCGACGGTGAACCGGATCGCCCCGTCGAGCAGCTGTACGACCACAGCTCGCGTCGACGTGTGCTCGGTCAGCAGCTCCCCCTCATCGAAGGCGAACACCACGACGCGCAGCGCTGGGTTGTTGACGACCACCCTGGAGGTCGTTGATGACGGTGTGACCGGGATGCTCTCCAGCAGGTCCGTGAAGGTCAGCGAGGCCGAGAGTTCTGTGGACCGTGCCATGGCAATCTCCGATCGTCCGAGCTGGGCCGGTTGGAGTGCCCGGTGACCAGGAATGGCGCTCGCTGTGGCAGCGACGGGCGCGCACGAGTACGCCCGTCGGCATCGTATCCACGTGCCGCAGGCAGGAGCCGTGCGGTCCCCGACCGGAAACGGTCGGCGCCGGTGAGCGTCTGGCTGCTGACAGCCGGATCCGGCCGATGACTGTGCGCTGGATCGGGACCGCCCCGCGGAGGATCGCCTGGTAGGTACCTCGACGGTCCCCGACCCGTCCTCGACGCCCGGCAGCGCGCCCTGATGTGAGCTCCCTGGACTACGACGCGCCGTGACGCCGTGACGCCGGGATGCCGGCCGCGCAAACCCAGGCGGGGAACAGCGGCTGCGCTATCGCTGTGGTTGTTGGCAGACATCGTGCCCGTCGGGGCACAGGAAGTACGAAGTGTGTGGTGACAGGGGTGTTCGGCTGCCGATCCGGTAGGTGATCTGGCCGCTGCCCGCGACGAGGGTGACCAGGTACGGGGTGGACATGGCCCATCCACCGTCGTACCCGGTGAAGGCGTCGTTGGCGCCGGCGGTATAGCCGGCGCTGAAGGCCTCCCGGACGCGGGCGGCCTCCGTCGTCGGCAGCGAGACCCCTTCTTGGAGTGCGCGCCCCTCTTGGCGGCCCTGGGCTGCTCCGGCCCGGAACCCGGCAGAGTAGTCCGCACTGGTCGATGACGGGTGCGCTGGGATGGCTGGGGTCAGGTCGGGCGTGCTCAGGCGCCCTGTCGCGAAGCCCGCAACGCCCAGGGCTGCGGCCGCGAGCACGGCGACTGTTCGCTTGACGGTTCCGGTTCGCATGCCAACCCACCTCTCGGGCCCGAGTCCCGAAGGTAGAGTCCCCCTCCAGCCACGTGTTGACAACGCCATCGGCTGCCTGGGCCCTCGGCCCCACCACGGCACGGGTCAGAGGACCAGCACTGCGAGATCGACCACCGCAACGAGCGCGAGGGCCACGATGATGCTGCGGATCGACCAGACCGACGTGATCAGCGGCACCTCCTCGGGAGTGCGCTGCGACGGCTCGGCGCCGATCCGCTCGTCGAGGTGTCGCCTCGCCGCGGCCATGCCCGCCCCCGCCCAGACCAGCACGCCGATGAAGGCGGCGACGGCGGCGACGGTGAGCGCGAACGAGGCCATCCGGACGGGACCGCTGGGGGCCAGGACGAGCCCGACCAGGCCGGCGTTGAGGGCCACGATCCGCGGCAGCGCGATTCGGTCCAAGCGTAGGTGCGCGGTCCGTACGGCCGACGGCCCGCCGCCGACGGCGGCCGGCACGAGGTAGGCCATCGCGCCGATGAGCACCTGGACGAACCCGCCGACCACGGCGGCCACCGCTGCGGCATACCCGTGCTCGAGGTGCGCCCAGTCCGGCATCCGGACGACTGCGAGCGCGACGACGGGCAGGGCGACGAGATACCAGACCATTCCTGCGGCGAGCGAGATCGTGCTGAACTGGTGCGGTGGTCGGCGCCGCGCGGGAAGCGACAGCGCCCTACCCCACCACAGCAGAGCCGCGCCATACCCCACCAACCCCGCGACGACGACCCATCGCAGGCCGAGAACGGCTGCCGCGTCGACGATGGCGAGCGCGCCGACGAAACCAGGGAGGGCCTGCCGCGCGAGAGCCTCAGCCCGGTCGTCCATGCGGGTGCGCAGCATCGTGGGCCACAAGGTGACGAGCGTGCCGGTGACCGTCAGCCCGATCCACCCCAGACCGAGAGCCATCGTGTGGGCGAGGAGGAGCCGGCCCATCCAGGCGTCCCCGGGTTCGGTGGCCATGACCGGCCCCACGGTCGCGCCCACCCCGAGCCAGGCCGCCGCGGCCAGGTAGTAGTGGATGGTTACCCGGAACCGCATGGGCAGGGCCGTGCGAAGCCGGCGGTAGAGCTGGATGCCGTGCCAGGTGACCGCAGTGGCGACGAGCGTCGCGCCCACCGCGGTGACCGGCCAGAGGCTGGTCGGCACCCCGACGAGCACGACTGCGGTGCCCACGACGAGCACCCAGAGACGTCGGTTCTGCGCGGCCCGGTCGTCGATGCGGTCGGGCGTCTTGAGCAGCGCCTGGGCGAAGTAGGCGCTCCACACCAGGATCGAGTGGGTCGCCGCGCCCAGCATGAGCAGGTGGACGAGGAGCCACGTCGAGTGCGGGACCACCGAGTGCAGGACGGCCACGGCGACGGCAAGCAGCAGCCACCCGATGACCGGGTAGTCCCGCATCGCCCAGCGGCCACGGGTGGCGGCCGGGCTCACCGGGCCCGGGTGAGGCGCAGCGTCCACGCCTCGGGGCCGCGCACGAGGTAGGCCACGTCGATCGTGCCCTGCTCCTGCTCGGCGATCTGGGCGAGCAGCGGCTGAGGGTCGTGCGGGGCGGTGAGGTCGAGGGCCGACCCGACCGTCAGGGCGCCGATCGCGCCGAGGATCGCTGCGTGGCGCACCTCGTGGGGGATGGTCCGGGCGTCGAGCTGCGGGACGCCGTCGTTCTCGTGGCCGCACGAGCAGCCGCCCGTCGTCTCGGTCACAGTGAGGTTGCGGGGTGGTGGTCACCTGGGTCCTTAGGTCGGCGGGGCATCGTGGGCAACACGAACAAGGTGTGCATAAATCCTCTAAAACATGCTCGAGGCTACTCTGCCGCCCGGTGTCGTCGCGCGCTCGGTGCTTGAGCCGTGCAGAAGCAGGGGCGCCGGGTCGGCTAGAGTGGTCGCACTAAACCGCTGAAATGCTCCGGGAGCCGCCATGTCCAGCGCCACGACCACCCGCCCGGCCGCCGAGCCGGCCACGGGCGTCCGGGGGGAGATCCTTGGTGTGCTCGCCGCCCTTCCGGACCGCCCGGCCGAGGACCGGGCGACCAGAGGGGGCAGCGCCGGTGATCGCGCGGTCGGTCTGAGCGCGCCCGAGCTCGGTGAGCGGCTCGGTCTCCACGTGAGCACGGTGCGGTTCCACCTCGATCAGCTCGTCGCGACCGGTGCGGTGGTGCCGGGCGCCCCGTCGAGTGCCGAACGGGGGCGCCGCGGCCGGCCCCGCAAGCGGTATGCCGTCAACGCGTCGCCGCGACCGGGGGCCAGGGACGACCAGGCCTTCCGGCTTCTCGCGCAGCTGCTGACCGAGTCCTGTGCGGTGCCGGGCGAGGCCGCGCGGGCGGCGACGCCCGAGGAGGCCGGCCGGCGGTGGGCTCGGCACCACGCCCGGAGTGTGCTCGGCGCCCCCGGTCGGACCAGCTCCACACGGGCGACCTCGACAGGTCAGTGGCTGGGCAAGGTCGGCCAGGTCGTCGACCTGCTCCACCACTGGGGCTACGACCCCGACGTCGCCCTGGGCGAGCAGGGCCGGACCGCCGAAATATCGTTCGTCGCACTGCCCTTTCCACGACCTGGCCAAGGCCCGCGAGGCCGTCGTCTGCGGCATCCATCGCGGCCTGATGCCGCGGCACGTCTGGAGGCCCTCGGGGAGACCGAGCGCCCGGGTCGTGCTCGAGCCCGTTCGTCGAGGAGCACCTGTGCCGCGCTACGGTCACGACCGACGCGCGCTTCGACGAGGAGGCCGCGCGATGACCGAGCACGGCACAACCGACGACCGCGCCCCCGCGGCCACCGACGGCCAGGTCCCGGCGGCACGCCCCGGCCTCGACGGCCCGCTCGCCGATGCCCTCGTCGGCACCCGCCGGTTCTTCACCCGGGGTGAGGTCTCGGCGGACCGCCGGACGCTGCACCGCGAGGGCGGGCGCGTCCGGAGACGCGTTCTACCGCGACCGGTGGAGCCACGACAAGGTCGTCCGCTCCACCCACGGGGTCAACTGCACGGGGTCGTGCTCGTGGAAGGTCTACGTCAAGGACGGGATCATCACCTGGGAGGCCCAGCAGACCGACTACCCGACGCGCCGGCCCGGACCGCCCCGAGTACGAGCCGCGCGGCTGCCCGCGGGGGGCGGCCTTCTCCTGGTACACGTACTCGCCCGACCCGGGTGCGCTACCCCTACGTCCGAGGCGTGCTCGTCGAGATGTTCCGCGAGGCCAAGGCGCGCCTCGGCGACCCGGTCCTCGCCTGGGCCGAGATCGTCCAGGACCCCGAGAAGGCCAGGCGCTACAAGAGTGCCCGTGGGAAGGGCGGCCTGGTCCGGGCCACCTGGGCCGAGGCGACCGAGATCATCGCGGCCGCGCAGGTCTACACGATCAAGCGCTGGGGCCCGGACCGGATCGCCGGGTTCTCGCCGATCCCGGCGATGTCGATGGTCAGCCATGCCGCCGGCTCGCGCTTCACCACGCCTCATCGGCGCCTGCATGCTCAGCTTCTACGACTGGTACGCCGACCTTCCGGTGGCCTCCCCGCAGGTCTTCGGCGACCAGACCGACGTACCCGAGTCGGGGGACTGGTGGGACGCGGCATACCTGATCATGTGGGGCAGCAACGTCCCCCTCACCCGCACCCCGGACGCCCACTGGATGACCGAGGCCAGGTACCGCGGCCAGAAGGTCGTCGTCATGAGCCCCGACTACGCCGAGAACGTCAAGTTCGCCGACGAGTGGCTGCCCGTGGCCCCGGGCACCGACGCGGCGCTCGGCATGGCGATGGGACACGTCGTCCTCAAGGAGTTCTTCGTCGACCGGCAGGTCGACTACTTCGAGAGCTACGTCCGCACCTACACCGACCTGCCCTACCTCGTCGCCCTCGAGGAGGGCGACGACGGGCGTCACCGACCGGGCAAGTTCCTCGTCGCGGGCGACCTCGACGGACCGGAGAGCACCTCGGAGAACGCGATGTTCAAGCCGGTGCTGTGGGACGAGGCGACCGGCGCTCCCGTCGTCCCCGACGGCTCGCTCGGCCACCGGTTCGGCGACGAGGGGATCGGCCAGTGGAACCTCGACCTCGGTGACATCGAGCCGTCGCTGACGCATGTATGCCGGTGCCGCCGGCCACGTCTGGCGACGGTGGAGCTGCCGCGGTTCGACCTGCCGGGGTCGGCGGGGACGCTCATCGAGCGCGGCGTGCCCGTGCGCCGGGTCGGCAACGTACCTCGTCACGACGGTCTTCGACCTCATGCTGGCCCAGTACGGGGTCGGCCGGGACGGGCTGCCGGGGAGCTGGCCGAGCCGGGTACGACGACCCGGAGGTGCCCGTACACCCCGGCCTGGCAGGAGGAGATCACCTCGGTGCCGGCCGCGCAGGTCGCCCGCATCGCCCGCGAGTTCGCCCAGAACGCCGCGGACACCCAGGGCCGGTCGATGATCCTCATGGGCGCCGGGACCAACCACTGGTACCACTCCGACCTCATCTACCGGACGATGCTCATGCTCACGACGATCACCGGGTGCCAGGGGCGCAACGGCGGCGGCTGGGCGCACTACGTCGGCCAGGAGAAGGCCAGGCCGATCACCGGCTGGGCCCAGCTGGCGTTCGGCCTGGACTGGTCGCGGCCGCCGCGGCAGATGGTCCAGACCGGCTACTGGTACACCGGCACCGACCAGTGGCGCTACGACACGTATGCCGCTGACGCGCTCGCCGGTGGGGCGGCCGGCAACGGGGCGTTCGCCGGCCTGACGACGGCGGACCTGTGGGCCAAGTCGGCCCGGCTGGGCTGGATGCCGTCCTACCCGACCTTCGACCGCAACCCGATGACCCTGGCCGACGACGCGGAGGCCTCCGGGCTGGCCGGTGGGCGACTACGTCGTCGACGAGCTCAAGGCCGGGCGGCTGAGGTTCGCCGTCGAGGACCCGGACGCCGAGGAGAACTGGCCACGCGTGCTGATGATGTGGCGGGCCAACCTGCTCGGCTCCTCGGCCAAGGGCGACGAGTACTTCCTCAAGCACCTGCTGGGCACCGACCACGCCGTCACGGCGGACGGAGACGCCGGAGCACCAGCGGCCCAGGGACCTTCGTCTGGCGGGACAAGGCACCCGAGGGCAAGCTCGACCTCCTGCTCACCCTGGACTTCCGGATGACGAGCTCGACGATCTTCTCCGACGTCGTCCTGCCGGCCGCCACGTGGTACGAGAAGCACGACATCAACACCACGGACATGCACCCGTTCATCCACTCGTTCAACCCCGCGATCGCCCCCCCGTGGCAGAGCAAGACCGACTGGGACGCCTTCCAGGAGATCGCGACGGTCTTCTCCGAGCTGGCCCGCACCCACCTCGGCACCCGCAAGGACGTCGTCGCCGTGCCGCTGCTCCACGACACCCCCGACGCGATGGCGACGCCGCACGGCCGGGTCCTGGACTGGAAGGCCGGCGAGTGCGAGCCGGTGCCGGGCAGGACGATGCCCAAGCTCGTCGTCGTCGAGCGCGACTACGCCGCGGTCGGCGAGAAGATGAGCCGCCCTCGGCCCGCTCCTGGACACCCTGGGGACGACACACAAGGCGATCACCATCGACGTCAGCGCGGAGGTCGAGTACCTCAAGGGCAAGAACGGCGTCGTCCACGGCGGCGTCGCGGACGGCCGCCCCTCGCTGCGCACCGGGATCAACGCCGCCGAGGCGATCATGGCGCTCGCGGGAACGACCAACGGCCACCTCGCCACCCAGGGCTTCAAGGTCCTCGAGAGGCGCACCGGCCGGCTGCTGCACGACCTCGCCGCCGAGCACGAGGGCAAGCGGATCACCTTCGCCGACACGGTGGCCGCGCCGGTGCCGGTCATCACCTCGCCGGAGTGGTCGGGCTCGGAGACGGGCGGCCGGCGGTACAGCCCGTTCACCATCAACGTCGAGCGGCTCAAGCCGTGGCACACCCTGACCGGGCGCCAGCACTTCTATCTCGACCACGACTGGATGATCGAGCTGGGCGAGTGCCTGCCCACCTTCCGCCCTCCGCTCAACATGACCGAGCTGTTCGGGGAGACCGCCCTCGGCGAGAGCACCGCGCTGGGCGTCTCCGTGCGCTACCTCACCCCGCACAACAAGTGGTCGATCCACTCCGAGTACCAGGACAACCTGTTCATGCTCTCGCTCTCGCGGGGCGGGCAGACGGTGTGGATCTCGGACCAGGACGCCGCCAAGATCGGCGTCCACGACAACGACTGGGTCGAAGCGGTCAACCGCAACGGCGTCGTCGTCGCCCGGGCCATCGTCAGCCACCGGATGCCCGAGGGCACCGTGTACATGCACCATGCCCAGGACCGGCTCATCGACGTCCCGCTCACCGAGACCAACGGCCGGCGGGGCGGCATCCACAACTCGCTGACCCGGATCCTCATGAAGCCGAGCCACATCATCGGCGGGTACGCCCAGCTGTCCTTCGCCTTCAACTATCTGGGCCCGACCGGCAACAACCGCGACGAGGTGACGATGATCCGCCGCCGCGGACAAGACGTCCAGTACTGACCGGCCGCGACGACGCGAAGGAGAGACACATGCGAGTCATGGCCCAGATGGCGATGGTCATGAACCTGGACAAGTGCATCGGGTGCCACACCTGCTCGGTGACCTGCAAGCAGGCGTGGACCAACCGGACCGGTACCGAGTACGTCTGGTTCAACAACGTCGAGACCCGGCCCGGGCTGGGCTACCCGCGCGGCTACGAGGACCAGGAGAAGTGGCGCGGCGGCTGGGTCCGCAAGCCCAACGGGCGGCTCACCCTGCTCGGCGGCGGCCGGTTCCGCAAGCTGGCGACGATCTTCTCCAACCCCAAGATGCCGAGTATCCAGGACTACTACGAGCCGTGGACCTACGACTACGAGACGCTGCTGAACGCCCCGGCGCAGAAGCACTTCCCGGTCGCCCGCCCGCACTCGCTCATCTCCGGGAAGCCGATCAATGTCTCCTGGTCGGCCAACTGGGACGACGACCTCGGCGGCTCCCAGGAGCACGCGGCCAAGGACGAGATGCTCAAGGGCATCGAGGACGGCGTCCGGCTGGAGTTCGAGAAGACGTTCATGTTCTACCTGCCGCGCATCTGCGAGCACTGCCTCAACCCCAGCTGTGCGGCGTCCTGCCCGAGCGGGGCGATCTACAAGCGGGCCGAGGACGGCATCGTCCTCGTCGACCAGGACCGCTGCCGTGGCTGGCGGATGTGCATCTCCGGGTGCCCGTACAAGAAGGTCTACTTCAACCACAAGACCGGCAAGGCCGAGAAGTGCACCTTCTGCTACCCCCGCATCGAGGTCGGCATCCCGACCGTCTGCTCGGAGACGTGCGTCGGCCGGCTGCGCTACATCGGCCTGATGCTCTACGACGCCGACCGGGTCCTCGAGGCCGCCTCGGTCGAGGACGACCATGACCTCTACGAGGCGCAGCGCTCGGTGTTCCTCGACCCCTTCGACCCGCAGGTCCAGCGCGAGGCCGAGCGGGCCGGCATACCGGCGGACTGGGTCGAGGCGGCCCAGCGGTCTCCGGTGCGTCGGCTGATCATGGACTACCGGGTCGCCCTGCCGCTGCACCCGGAGTACCGCACGATGCCGATGGTCTGGTACATCCCGCCCCTGTCGCCGGTCGTCGACGCGGTGAGCAACACCGGGCACGACGGCGAGGACCGGGACAACCTGTTCGCGGCGATCGACACCCTGCGCATCCCGATCGGCTACCTGGCCAACCTCTTCACGGCCGGAGACATCCGCCCCGTCGACGCGGTCCTGAAGAAGCTCGCGGCGATGCGCTCGTTCATGCGCGACATCAACCTCGGCCGCGACCCCGACGAGTCGATCCCCGAGGCGGTCGGCATGGACCCGGAGCAGATGTACGAGATGTTCCGGCTGCTGGCGATCGCGAAGTATGAGGAGCGGTACGTCATCCCGGTGGCCCATGCCGAGCAGGCCCACGCGCTCGAGGAGCTCGCCACCGACTGCGCCCTCGACTTCGAGGACGGGCCCGGGATGGGCGGGTCCGGGCCGTTCGGCGAGGGCTCGGGCGGACTGACCCCGGTGGCCGTCGAGAACTTCCAGATGCTGCGCGAGCGCCAGACCAGCGACGACCTCGTCGGCGGCGGCGGGAAGCGCGGCCGGGTCAACCTGCTCAGCTGGGACGGCAAGGGCATACCCGACGGCCTGTTCCCGAGGCAGGACGAGGAGCGGGGGCAGTGATGGGCCTACGGATCGGCCGGCGGGGGACCAGGCGCCTGGGCGACGCGGACCTCGCGACCGCCTGGCAGGTCGCCTCGCTCCTGCTCGAGTACCCGAGCGACGAGCTGGTATGCCGCGCGCCCATGCTGCGCGAGGCCGTCGCCGGCCTGCCGGCGGACGTCGGCCGTCCGCTGGCGGCATACCTCGACGTCCTCGACGGGACCGACCTCGGCGACCTGCAGCGGGACTACGTCGACACCTTCGACGTCACCCGCAAGTGCGCCCTGCACCTGACCTACTTCACCCACGGTGACACCCGCAGGCGCGGGGTGGCGCTGGTCCGGATCAAGCAGACCTACCGACGCTCCGGCGCCGACCTGGACACCACCGAGCTGCCGGACTTCCTGCCCGTGGTGCTCGAGTTCGGCGCCCTGCACGACCTCGACGCGGCCTGGAAGATCCTCATCGACCACCGGGTCGGCATCGAGATGCTGAGGCTGGCGCTCGACCGGCGCTCCTCGCGCTGGCTGCCGGTCATCGACGCCGTGCGGGCCTGCCTTCCGGTCCTGGACGGCGAGGGCGAGGAGGCGCTGGCGCGGCTGCTGGCCCAGGGGCCGCCGCAGGAGGAGGTCGGCCTGGACACCTCGCCGTACGCGGTCGACCCTCGGCTCAACCCTCGGCCCGAGCCGTTCGGCGACGCGTTGCCGGCGGGACTCGAGAGGGAGAGCGTGCGGTGAACGTCTTCTGGTGGGTCATCGTCCCCTACGTGTGCCTCGCGGTGTTCGTCGTCGGGCACTACTGGCGCTACCGCTACGACAAGTTCGGGTGGACCACCCGGTCCTCGCAGCTCTACGAGTCCCGGCTGCTGCGTTGGGGGAGTCCCCTGTTCCACTTCGGCCTGCTCGGCGTCGTCGTCGGACACATCGTCGGCCTGGTCCTCCCGCAGTCCTGGACCGACGCGGTCGGGATCAGCGAGGGCGCCTACCACGCGGTCGCCCTCTCCGGCGGGATCGTCACCGGGCTGATGACGGTCGTCGGGCTGGGGATCCTCGTCTACCGTCGGCGGACGGTCGGGCCCGTCTTCAGTGCCACCACCGTCATGGACAAGGCGATGTACGCCGTTCTCGGCCTCGTCATCGCGCTCGGGATGTGGAACACCGTCATCTCGGGGCTGCTCCACTACGGGGGCGAGTACAACTACCGCGAGGGCGTATCGCTGTGGTTCCGGGGCATCTGGACCCTGCACCCGGATCCCAACCTGATGGCCGCCGCTCCGCTGGGGTTCCAGGTGCACGCGCTGGTGGCCTGCCTGCTGTTCGCGATGTGGCCGTTCACCCGGCTCGTGCACGTCTTCAGCGCCCCGGTGGGGTACGTGACCCGCCCCTACATCGTCTACCGCTCCAAGGACGTTCGCTCCGGGTATGCCTCGGGCAACCGCGCGCCGCAGCGCGGCTGGGAGCGCCCCACCCTCACGAAAGGACGCCGATGACCGATCTCGCCGCCGCCGAACATCAGTGGCAGGACTGGATCCGAGAGGCATGTGAGGCCGTGGGCGTCGACCCGGCGCTCGTCGACGTCGCCGGGGTCCACGAGCTGACCCGGGACATCGCGCACGGCTTCTCCCGCCCGATGGCGCCGGTCGGCGCGTTCATCTGGGGCGTCGCCCTCGGCCAGGCGGCCTCGGTAGCCGGCACGCCGGCCGACGGCCCCGCCCGCCCCGGCCTCGCGCCCGGCCGCCTGCGTGAGGCGATCGCCGTCACCGTCGCGTCGGCCGCGTCGCGCGCCTGACCGTCCCGGCCAGGGCGTCGCGAACCCCGAGGCGACGGGGGCGCACCGCTGACAGGGCGCGCGTCAGGCGCGTGGTGTTCCTGGCGTGCGGTCCAGCGCTGCAGCCAGGTGACGACGGGGAGGGCGACGACGAGCAGCACCGCGACCGGGAGGAACCCCCTGGCGTAGCCGGTGGCCCCGCCGACCGCGCCGGTGACGGCGCCGATGACGGGCGGCAGGACGAACCCGCCGAGGGCACCCAGACCGCCGATCCAGCCTGACGCCCCGCCCACGGCGTGCGGCAGGTAGTGCGGGAGGAGCTTGAAGACGATGGCGTTCTGCAGGCCCATCCCGACGGCGATGCCGATGGTCGCGACGAGCGAGACGGAGAAGGTCTGCGAGAAGGACAGCACCAGGACGCCGGCGAGCATGAGCAGGAAGTTGCCGTGTAGGGCGTAGCGGATCGAGATGCGGTCCGAGAGCAGGCCGCCCGGGACGCGGATCAACGCGGAGATGAGGGAGAAGGTCGCCGTGAGCAGACCCGCCTCGCGCAACGTCGACCCGTACATGCCGTGCCAGTACGTCGGCAGCCACGAGGTGAAGGCGAGGAAGCCACCGAAGGAGAGGAAGTAGAAGAAGACCAGGACCCAGGTGGCCGGGATCGTCGCGGCCTGGCGCAGGCCCAGGACGGCCGAGCCGCTGGGTCGCCGCTCGCCGCCCCCGAGCTCGGGGAGCTGCTCGGCGGGCAGGTCGATCCCGTGGGCCTTGACCTGGAACCACGGGGCGTCCTTGATGAGGAGCCCGTAGGCGATGGTGATGGCCAGCAGGATCCCGAACCAGATGCTGTAGGCGCCGAGCATGCCGAGGGCGCCGACGGCCAAGGGGAGGAAGAACGTGGACAGGCCGGGGCTGGTGTTGCCGAGCCCGGCATACGTCCCGAGGGCGCCGCCCTGCTCCTTGTGCGGGAACCAGTAGGAGACCTGGGCGATCCCCACCGAGAACGTCGCGATGCCGCAGCCGATGAGCGCCCCGAGGAGCAGCAGCAGCGGGTAGGTGCCGGCCATGTTGTCCGGGTAGCGGGTCGCGAGCAGGAGGAGGAGCCCGAGAACGCCGACGTTGGTGACGGCGAGCAGGGTGAGGAAGGGGCGCTTGCCGCCCATCTTGTCCACCGCCGCCCCGAACGGGATGCGCAGCAGCGAGCCGGTCAGCGCCGGGATCGCCGCGAGGATCCCGGCGGCGAACGGCGACAGACCCAGCAGGTCGGTGAACTTCGGGACGAGCGGGCCGAAGATGGACACCCCGGCGAACCCGCCGAAGAAGCCGAAGGTGGCCAGCCACATGGCCTGGGACTTGGTCCCCCGGACCAGGCGGGAGACCTCGGGCGTAACGGTGCCGGTCATGGTCGGGGCCTCTGTCGTCTCGGTGGGCTCGTCTGACGGTGCCGAGCCCGCCATGTCGGTCGCCTTCATAGTGCTGCGTCTCATCTCCGGTTCGCGGGCCAGTTGATCGGGTTTTCACCGTCGATATGATTTTTACATACAACGCGGGTAATATTCAACCCGTGACGACCGCGCAGCCCGACACCAGGCGGCACCGAGCGCTGTCCTCGCAGAGTCGGGTCGACCTGCTGGCCGCCCTGCGTGGCGCGGACCATCCGCTCACGGTGAGCGAGGCTGCCGCGCAGGTGGGACTCCACCCCAACACCGCCCGCGTCCACCTGGAGCATCTGGTCGAGGTGGGCCTCGTGGCGCGGCACCGCGAGGACCGCGTCCACCCCGGCCGGCCGAAGACGCTGTATGCCGCGGCCGGGTCCGCCACCGACCAGGGCACGGGGGAGCAGGAGGACTACAAGACCCTCGCCTCCCTGCTGGCCAGGGAGCTGGGGGCCACGCCCGATGCCGGGAGCGCCGCGGTCGAGGCGGGCCGTCGCTGGGCCGAGGCCGAGCGTCGGAGCCCCTCCGACGAGCCCGGGTCGGCCGAGCGGACCGCGGAGCGGGCCATCGACGATGTCGTCCTCCTCATGGACGGCCTGGGCTTCCGGCCGGTCCACGATCCCGACGGGAGCGAGATCCTCCTGCGCCGGTGTCCGTTCGAGGAGGTCGCCCGCGAGACCCGGTCGGTCGTATGCGGCGTGCACCTCGGCCTGCTCGAGGGCACCTTCGAGGGACTGGGCGGTGCGGTCCAGGTCCAGCGCCTCGAGGCCTTCCGCCAGGACGAGCCGCTGCTCTGCGCAGTCCACCTTGCTGTCAACGCTCACCCCAACCGGCTCGGCGAGGCCATCGACAACGTCGACACCGCCGCTCCGGGCGATCGCGAAGGTACCTGACATGTGTTCTTACTGCGGATGCCACGAGCTCACCTTCATCGGTCGGCTCGCCGCGGAGCATGACGCCATCATTGAGGCGGGCGGCGACCTGCGCCGCGCCGCTCGGGGCGGTGACCTCGTCGAGCTCGCTTCGGCGGGGTCCGCTCTCGGTGCGCTACTCGACCCGCACACCCGGGGCGAAGAGACCGGTCTGTTCGCCGAGCTGCGCATGCTCGACGAGTTCGTCGAACCGGTCGCCTCGTTGTGCGCGGAGCACCGTGACCTCGACGACGACCTGCGTGGCATCGCCGGCGGCGACGTGACGAGGGTGGACCGGTTCATCGCCCGCCTCCGCAACCACATCGACCGCGAAGAGAACGGGCTCTTCCCCGCCGCCGCCATCGCCCTCGACCCTGACGCCATGGAGCGACTGGGACCCTAGCGCGCCTCATCCGGTGTGGATGACCCGACCCGGCGTCTCGCCTGCGGCGTGGTCAGGTCGGTCGGACCAGGGGTAGGACGATCTGGTCGATGATGGACTCGATGACGTCGTCCGGAACGGCGCGGTGCGTCATGAGGAGCTCGTGGCGGAAGAGGTCGAACGCGACCGAGCGCACCCGGGGCGTCAGCTTTTCGGGATCGGCCTCGCCGCGCTCGATGGCGCGGTCCAGGATCCGGTCCACGACGCTGATCCTGCCGGCGAGGAACTCCTCACGCAGGTCGGAGAAGCTCGCGTCCGTGTCGGCGAAGAACCCGCCGGTCCGAGCACTGAGGAAGACGCCGAGCAAGGGGGCGCGCCGTTCGGACGCCCCACGGAGCGCCTCGATGAGATCCCCGCGCAGGCTTCCGGTGTCGGGGACGGCCACTTCGTCGCTGCGTGCGCGACGGGCGATCGCCGCGCGCACCAGCTCAGGCTTGCTCGACCAGCGCCGGTAGATCACGGCCCTCGCGGTCTGTGCGCGCTTGGCGACCGACTCGATCGTGAAGGCGTCGTACCCCTTCTCGGCGAGCTCGTCCCAGGCGGCGTCGAGCAGCGCACTCTCGAGCGCCGCGCCGCGACGTCGCTGCGGGCGTGGACCCTCATCTTTAAGAGACATTGCGTTTCCTAGTCTCCCCTCGTATTCTGACGGATAAGATACAGCCTGTTCTTGAAGGAGCCATCCGTGGCCTCACCATCCGACACCCCTGAGGCGTACCCGGACCTCCACGGCGACGCGGTGGACCCCGCCGTATGGCGCACCGTCGGGGTAGTCCTGGTCGGCGCGATGGCCGTGCTCTTCGACACGACGATCGTCGCGGTCGCCCTGCACACCCTCGCGACCGACCTGCACACGTCGGTGTCGACGATCCAGTGGGTCAGCACCGGCTACCTGCTCGCGATGGCGGTGACGGTCCCGATCGCCGGCTGGGCCCAGCGCGTGCTCGGCGGCAAGCGCCTGTGGATGCTCGCCTTGGCGCTCTTCCTCGTCGGCTCGGTGCTGGCCAGCCTCGCGTGGAACCCGCAGAGCCTCATCGCGTTCCGGGTGGTCCAAGGCGTCGGTGGTGGCTTCCTGGCGCCGCTGATGTCGACGCTGGTCATGCAGGCTGCCGGCGGCAGGAACATCGGCCGGATCATGGCCGTGGTGAGCCTGCCCGCGGTCCTCGGGCCGATCCTCGGACCGGTGCTCGGCGGCCTGATCCTGCAGCACCTGCACTGGTCGTGGATGTTCTGGGTCAACGTGCCCTTCTGCGTCGCCGGGCTCATCCTGGCCGCGCGCGTGCTGCCCGCCGACGGGCCGGTGCGCCGCGCCCCGCTCGACGTCGTCGGCGTCGCCCTGATGGCCCCCGGCCTCATCGGCGTGCTGTGGGGGCTGTCGAACACGAGCCGGGTCGGCGGTTTCGCCCGCGCCGACGCCCTGATCCCCATCGCCGCCGGCCTGGCGCTGCTCGGCGCCTTCGTCGCCTGGGCACTGCGCCACCGCGCCGCCGCTCTCGTTGACCTCCTGCTCCTCAAACACTGGCCCCTCGCCTCGGCGTCGCTGCTGCTGTTCCTCTCCGGACTCACCCTGTACGGCGCAATGCTCCTCCTGCCCCTCTACTTCCAGGAGCTCCGCGGCACCACCGTGCTACAGGCCGGGCTCCTACTCATCCCGCAGGGCCTCGGCACCCTCATCAGCAGGCCCCAGGCCGGACGGCTCTCCGACACCATCGGCGCCCGATGGCTCGTGACCACCGGATTCGTCATCGTCGCCATCGGCACCCTGCCCTTCGCCTTCGCGGGCGCCCACACCAGCTACACCCTCCTCACCCTCGCCCTCCTGGTCCGCGGCATCGGACTCGGCATCGTCGTGCTCCCCCTCATGGCCCTCGGCTTCCGCGGCCTGGAACGCTCACAAGTACCCGACGCCAGCATCATCACCCGGATCGCCCAACAGGTCGGCGGGTCATTCGGCACCGCGGTCCTCGCCGTCATCCTCACCTCCACCCTGACCACCACCACATCACCCGCCGCCCTCGAGCACGCCTTCCACCAGTCCTTCTGGTGGGCCCTCGGCTTCACCGCAGCAGGGATCCTCATCGCCCTCACCCTGCCCCGCGCCGTCCCCGACACCACCCCAACACCGCCAACACCAACCGTCACCACCAGTACCCAGCCATCGCCCGCCTCAGCGCCGTAGCCAGCCGCCGCCCCGCGTCACTTCGGTCGCCGCCAGACGCCCGCTTGCGTTCTCGCTAGGCTTCGTTGCCGCGGTCGAGGCCGAGGGTGGCCAACAGGTCCTCATGCAGCTGCATCCATACCGCGTGACACGAGTCGATGCCGACGCCGTCGACCCACCGCGCCTCGCCCCTGGAGGCCCTCTCGAGGGCCGCGTCGTACCGATCCGAGTAGCCGGCGAACCGTGCCAGTGCCGCGGCAAGCTCGCCGTCCAGAGGTCCAAGCCGTCGCCCCACCGCGCGGAGTCCCTCCAGGACGCGGTCATCCCAGCGGTGGTCGGTGTGGTCGTTGCGGGCCATCGACGCCCCCGGCACCGGTCGGACCTGCCAGCCGGTGGCGGCGTCCTGGAACCGAGCGTTCAGCGGCAGGAACTGCCGGTGCACCGCAGTCACGACGGCACGGACGCCTGCGGCGTCCAGCTCGGCGGCCAACCGTCGCCCGTCCTCGCCACGCCCCCGCTCGGTCAGCGACCATCCCGCCTCACCGGCGAACTCGGAGCGGCCGATCCACCCGAGGGCCTCGAAGTCGAGCAGCCGTTCCTGGGTCTCCTCCAGGTCCTGCATGAAGCGACGCGAGATCCTCCGCGCGTCGGCAAAGCCCAGCAACCGCACCGCATGAAGCGTCAGAGTGCTCGGGTCGGACTCGACAGACACCGAGCCATCGTGTCAGAGCGGCGAAGCAGACTCCCGACACAGACCTGCCATGGGCGCCCTGCCCGACCTGCCCCACCTCCCCGCCAGTCGGCGTGCCTCGGATGGAGGTGCGAAGGCGCGCCCTGACGAAAGACGGTTGAGCTCGTGGCGATCGTCTGTTGTGCTTCGCCGGGTGGACGAGTTGGGTACCGAGCACCTGATCCTGCGCCCCGTGGATACCGGCGAAGCAGGGCGCATCGCCGCGGGGCGACCCGGTCCGCAGGACTGCTGGGCGGAGGACTTCCCCTTCGAGGGCGACGTCGTCGGCGCCACCATGTACCTGCGCGCCACGGCGGCTGGTGGTGACCAGCGCCCCTTCGGGCACTACCTGGTCATCCGCACCGACGACGGCAAGGCGATCGGCGGCATCGGGTTCAAGGGCAAACCTGAGGCCGGGTCGGTCGAGATCGGCTACGGTCTCGTCCCGTCCGCTCGGGGAGCGGGCTACGCGGCCGAGGCCGTCCGGGTCCTGCTGGTCCTGGCCCGTGAGCGGGGGTTGTCACGGGTGGTCGCTGACACGGACCGGGACAACGTCGCCTCCCAGCGGACCCTGGAACGCGCAGGGCTCACGCGCACCGGCACGCGGGGCGACCAGTACCTGTACGAGGTCCTCTTCCAGCGACGTCGCCTGGCGACCGACGCGAGCCACCCGGTCCACCTGGACGAGGGCGAGCACGTCACACTCGGGTCGAGCCGCCTGTCGACCATCCCGACAGTGTTGAAGGTGCCGGCGCTGCCACACGCTGGGGGGCGGAGGGCACCCGGCGCTCGCGCAGCCCGCCGCGAGCCGCTCCCGTGTTCGTTCAGGCGTTGGTCGTTGGGAAGAAGAGTCCTTCGATGTTCTTCTGGAAGAGACGGGAGATGCGAAAGGCAAGCGGGAGGGACGGATCGTACTTCCCCGTTTCGAGCGCGACGATGGTCTGGCGCGACACTCCAAGACGCTCGGCGAGCACCGCTTGGGTCCATCCCCGCTCCTCGCGTTCCGAGCGGATCCGGTTCTCCTTCAGCGGGTCGGTGCTCCCATCCAGAGGTTGGTGACCTGCCAGGCCAACAGGCCGACCAGCGCCACGATCCACCCGGCCGCGCCGGGCACGGCGAACCCAGCCGCACTGAGGGTCCCGACGGTGATGGCGGCAACGATGACGGCGGTGAAGCCGACGGCCAGGCCGGGGACGAGGAGCTTGATCTGGTACTCGTCCAACTGGCGCACCCGGCGCACGGTCACGGTAACGAGCCACGCCACGGGGAGGAGTGGCAGGACCGCCCACAGGACCCGCCACGGGCCGTCGCCCTTCAGATCGCCCCACTGTTGGAGGGCGAAGTTGGCGACCAAGAAGGTTGCGGCGCCCAGCCAGGCCTGGGACGCGACGCGACCGGGAATGTCCAGATCCGCGGACCGGACACGCACATCGAACGGAGACAGTCGAGGGTGACCCCGCGTCACACGGCGTAGCGGGAATCGTTACGCAGGCGCCTGGTGCTGGACGCGGCGAGGTGACTCGCTGTCGAAGGCCGCCACCGGGGTTCGTCGTGGGCGTGGGCGTGGGCCTGGTCAGCGGTGACCGGCACTCCGCTGGTGCTGGGTTGAGGTGCGGCGCCTATTCGCGATGCAGCGTCAGAGCGAGGCTGGGGACCACGAAGGAGAGGAGGAAGATCGGCAGGATGCTCTTTCCCGTGCACCGGTAGGCGACGGTCTGGCCCTCGGCGGCCTCGAAGGTCCTGGCCCGGCTGGAGTTGCGGCCGCTGCGGACCTGCAGGGTGTGGATCCCAGGGCTGACCGAGGTCTCGAACGTCTCGTTCATCTCGACGGACCCGACGCGTTCCCCGTCGACGACGACGTCGTACGTGCCTCGACGGACCTCCGCTCCGATCGCCTTATGGGCCACTGTCAGTGTTGCGGACATGCTGCACTCCTCCTGTGGTGATGGGCGTCTTCCGTCCGGTGCCCGGCAACGGACGCCAGGTGCCCGGAGTCGCTCATCCGGGTCTGCCGGTCAAGAGCCGTTCGGGGTCGAACATGGCGGCTACGACCCGCCAGGCGAGCAGGTCGACGACGAGCAGGGCTGCGGCGAGCACGATCGCGAGAGGGGCGGTCACCGTGATCACGTTGAGCGACATCAGGGCAAGGACGGCCAGCGGCGGGACGCTGCCGAGGACACTGAGCTGCTGTGCGGCGCGAACGTCAGTGGAGCGGGCGGAGACCCCGATCCCGACCCAGATCGCCCAGCCTGCCAGGAGCGGCGTGAACAGCAGCTGGACCAGCAGGTGCGACCCGGCGTAGATCTCCGCCACGATCGCGGGGTGGGCGAAAAGGCTCGCAGCGCAGAGGAAGATCCCGAAGACCGCATAGGCGATCACCAGGGTCGGGATGAACGCGGCCAGCGCCTTGCCGATGAGGAACTCCTCACGACGGATCGGGGTGATCAGGACCGGCTCGAGCGTGCCCTGCTCGCGCTCTCCGACCACCGAGTAGGCGGACACGACCGAAGGCATCATCACGGGGATGACGAGCATGTACAGCAACGACAGGCCGACGCGGAGGTCGAGGTGGGCGGTGTTCCCGGTGACCTGGGCCGTGATCAGCTGGACCATCGGCAGGATGGTGAAGAGCACCGGCACGGCCGCCATCGTGCCGATCACGACGCGGTTGCGCCGGTAGTCCCGAAGTTCCTTGCGGAGGATCGCGCCGACCCGGGTCCAGCTGAAGCTCATCGGTTCGTGGCCTCCACGTCTTCGTCGATCAGCTCGAGGTAGACGTCCTCCAGCGAGTGGTGGGACTCGGCGATCGACAGGATGTCGGCGCCGGCACCGACCAGCGTGCGGGCGAGCGCCGGCGCCGCGCGGTCCGGATCCGAGACCGCGAGCGTGTATCCGGACTCCGACTGCTGCCATCCGTCGACCTCCGGCACCGAGCCGAACACCTCCTGCGGGTCCGCCAAAGGCGCCCGCAGCCGCACGTCCACGGAACGGGCATACAGCTGCTGACGCAGCTCATCGGGGCGGCCGACCGACCGCAGCGTGGTGTTGAGGATCGCCACCCGATCGCAGAGCCGCTCGGCCTCCTCCAACCGGTGCGTGGTCAGGAAGATCGTCACCCCTCGTTCGCGCAACGACCCGATCAGGTCGTGCACCTCGCGCGCCGCCACCGGGTCAAGGCCCGAGGTCGGCTCGTCGAGGAAAAGCACCGCCGGATCGCTGAGCAGCGCCCGCGCGAGTGCAACCCGTTGGCGCAGCCCCTTGGACAACGACCCGCACGGGTCACCGGTCCGGTCCTGGAGGTTGACCGCCCGCAACGCCCGGTCGATGCGAGCGGGCACGTGGTCGAGCTCGTAGAGCCCAGCGAAGCACTGCAGGTTCTCCGCCACCGTCAGGCGGAGGTAGAGGCCCGGGGACTCGGGCATCATCGAGATCCGGGCCCTGATCTCGGGACCGTTCTGCCGTGTCAACGGAATCCCGCCGACGATCGCCGATCCCGAACTGGGCGCGATGAGCGTCCCCAGCGTTCGCACTGTTGTGGTTTTGCCCGCGCCGTTCGGGCCGAGGAAGCCGAACACCTCGCCGTAGCCGACCTCGAACGACACGTCGTCGAAGGCGACCCGATCGCCGAAGCGCTTGGTCAGATGCTCGACCACCAGAGCGCTCTGACCCTGGGGGCCGTCGAGCGGGGCGGCGTTCGGGCCGTCATACATCGCGGCCCTGCCGCTCGCTGCGTGCCGTGAGCCTGCGGGCCTCTGCGTCCCCCGTGCGCCCGGCGAAGGTCTCGAGCAGTGCTGCGCCGGTCGCGGCGTCGTTGACCGTGACGAAGAGCGTCCCCCCGTCGCGACGCGTGACGCGGATGCCGGTCGGCGGCCTCATCACGATCGTCACCCGGCCGGGACGGGCACGGATGCCCCAGCTGCCGGCCGCGCCCAGCGATCTGGCCTCGACGACCGAGACCGCGCCGACATCCTCCGTCGCCACACGGAAGCGCGGCACGCCCACCAGCGACCTGACGCTGAGACCGCGTTCGTCGACGCGCACGTGGAAGGCCGCCGTGGAGGCCAGCAGCGAGATCAGCAGCAGCGCGACTGCCGTGAGGATCACGGCCCCCCCGTTGCGATCACCGTGCGCCCATCCGAAGCCCGCTCGCGTCGCGACGATCGCCGTCACCGCGGTGATCACCGCCACCGCGGGCGTGGGCAGGGATGTCGTGCACACCCACGCGGCGCGCTCGCTAGGCGCCAACTCGAGCGGACGGACCGCGTATGCCGGGGCCACGCGTGACCCCCTCGGCTGCAGGAACCAGCCGCCCGCAGCGGCTGCGAGGCCCACCAGGAGCCCGGTGGACAGCAGGAGTCCCAGCGGACTCCCGCCGGATGGGGTCGTTCCGGTGTTCTCTAGGAGCAGGCCTGCCGCAACGACGTTCAGCATGACGGAGATACCGAGGGCCTGAGCGCCGAAGACCCGGAAGGTCGGGCTGCGATCGCCTCGACGAAGAGATGGCAGCGAGCTCAGTCCGAAGACGGCGGGCAGCCCGAGACCGAGCACCACGGTGAAGACCATCGGCAGCCACGCCGGTCCCGCGGCGCTCGGTTCGCCCGAACCGTCCCAGTACACGGGGATCTGGGCCGGCGCGTGAGGGAGCGCCGCGAGCTCGATGGCCAGCCCGAGCGCGGTGACGGCGGAGGGCAACACGAGTGTGACCAGCGCGAAGCGCTGCACGACCCGACCGGAGTGCTCACGACCCACGGGCGGCCTCCTTCACCAGGGACGCGAGAGCGTCGGGCGAGAGCCCCAGCGTCCGCGCGGAGCGGGCGAGGGAGCGGATCTCGGAATGCAGCGCCGTCAGCGGCCCCGCCGCATCCGTGATGACCGCGCCACGTCCGCGCCGCATGTCGACCAGGCCCTCGTCGCGCAGCTCCTGATAGGCGCGCAGAACGGTGTGCAGGTTGACCCCGAGTGACTCGGCGACCTCACGTGCCGCGGGGAGTCGATCACCGGGCCTCAGCCTGCCCTCCGCGGCATCCGTGCGCACCCCGGCCGCCAGCTGCGCGTACAGCGGCGTATCGCTCATCGGATCGACCCGGAGAAGCACGCGAGCATTCTATAACAACTAGAACTATGGAGCAGGAGCCCAAGGTGCACCGCCCACATCGCGGCCAGACGGGCGAACCGGTCGTGTACCGCCTCGACGTCGGCCCCCACCCGGGTGATGATCGAGCCCACCGTGCGCCAGGCGATCCGCATCAACTCGGTTGATCGCGCCATTGTGTCGAACGACCACCGTCATGGGCGCAACGGGTTGGCGAGTCTCCCTGCCCTGTTCGGAGCCATCTGATCAGGGTCCGGGCAAGTCGTCGGGATCAAAGCCCGATCCAGATGAACGGCGCCCCTTGCATGCAACCGCGACGGTCACTAACCTTTCACTATGAGTGTAGGTAAAGAGGTAAGCCCTGGGGCGGACGATGGGTCGTCGCCGATCGCGTTCACGCTGGACGCCCTCTCGGGTGTTCCGACCTACCTTCAGCTGGTTCAGCAGGTCGAGCAGGCTCTTCGACTGGGATATCTCGAGCCCGGCGACCGCCTGCCCAAGGTCCGTGAGGTGGTTGCCGACCTGGCCATCAACCCGAACACGGTGCTCAAGGCGTATCGGGAGCTGGAGAGCAAGGGACTGACCGCAGGACGGCCGGGTCAGGGGACGTTCATCAAGGCCACCGTGGACCGGGTCGACCTCGCCGGCCTGTCCGGGTTGCGGCGGTCGCTCCTGGTGTGGCTGTCCGACGCGGAGGCCGCCGGCCTCGACCGAGAGGGCATGGTCGCACTGCTGTCCAGCACGTTGCGGGATTTCGATGAGCGCCACGGTGCGGCATCCGGCCGTGGCGTGGCAGAGCTGCGGGGCCCCTCAGGAGGGCGGGCCTCGTGAGCATCGTCGAGACCCGTCAGGTCGTCAAACGGTACGGGCGAGTGACGGCGTTGGAGGACTGCACCTTGGCCGTTCCCGAGGGACAGCTGATCGCTCTGGTCGGTCCCAACGGGGCCGGCAAGAGCACCCTGCTCAACCTCGTGGTGGGGCTGGCCGTGCCCACCAGCGGCGCGGTGTCCGTCCTGGGCGGCTTGCCTGCGGGGTCCTTCGCCGCCCTGGATGGGATCGCCTTCGTCGCCCAGGACACGCCGCTCTACCAGCACTTGTCCGCCGAGGACATGATCCACCTGACCCGCAACCTCAACCGACACTTCGACGACGCCTACGCCCGTCGACGCCTCCAGGACCTCGACATCGTGCCCGGCCGTAGAGCGGGCACGCTGTCCGGGGGCCAGCGTGCCCAGCTCGCCCTGACCTTGGCGTTGGCCCGTCACCCGCGCCTGCTGGTGCTCGACGAGCCCACCGCCGCGCTGGACCCTCTGGCGCGCCATGACTTCATGGCCACGGTGATGACGGCCATGGCCCACGACGGGGTATCGGTGCTGCTCTCCTCCCACGTGCTCGCCGAGCTCGAACGGGTCACGGACTACCTTGTGCTGATCTCTCGCGGCCGGGTCTGTCTCGACGGTGCGGTCGAGGACCTGCTCGGCAACCACCGGCTGCTCACCGGACCGAGCGGCCACATACCGGGTCCGCCCTGGCGGATCGTCCAGGACACCAGTGCCGGCGCCCAACGGCATGTGCTCGCCCACGCACTGACCGCCGACCAGACCCCACCGGGCTGGCTGGCACGGTCGGTCAGCCTCGAGGAGCTCACGATGGCCTACCTGCGCGAAGACGCTCGGGCCCCACGACCCACCGCTCTGGAGGCCGTCCCATGAGCTCGACCACCTTCGCGGCCGCGCCACCCGACACCGTCCGCCCCGTCCCCTGGCGCAGCCTGGGCTGGGTCACCTGGCGGTACCACCGCCGCACCTTCCTGGCCATCTCGGCTGTGATCGCTCTGGTCGCGATCTACCTGATCGCCAGCGGCCTGCAGATGCGCTCGGTCTGGAGCGCGGTCCAGGCCTGCACCCCCCAGCCGTCCAGGGCGTGCACCTTGGCCTGGAACGGCTTCCGGGACAGCCACTCCAACCCCGGCATCCTCAGTGCCCTCTTCCTGTTCGCGCCGCTGCTCATCGGCGCGTTCACCGGGTCGCCGCTGCTCGGCCGTGAGCTCGAGACCGGGACCTTCCGCTACGCCTGGACCCAAGGCACCGGCCGCACCCGGTGGGCGATCGCGATGATCCTCACCGGCGCAGTCGCCGTCGCGATCCTCGCTGCCGCCGTCGGCGCACTGATCACCTGGCACGACCAACCACTCTGGCAAGCCGACATCACCCCACGCCTCCAAGCCAGCGAGTTCCCCACCACCGGCGTCGCCGTCATCGGCTGGGGCCTCGCCGGATACGGTGTCGGCGTTCTGGCCGGGCTCCTGTGGCGCCGGGTGCTCCCCGCACTGGCCACCGGCGTGCTGACCACGTTCGGACTCGCCTACGCCGCATCCACCCTGCGACTGCACTACCTGGCACCACTGAAGACCAGCAGCCTCGACCACATCCTCGGGTCCCAGGCCCTTTCCCAGTGGTGGCAGAAGGCAGGTTCCACCGCCACGACCGCTCAGCTGAACACGGTGCTGCGAGCCGCCGGGCTGGACCAGATGCAGGGCGGCAGCGGGCCCACCACCGCCAGCCCCGGAGAGGGCACAGACCCGACCAGCTACCTCCTCCAGCACGGCTACACGCTCTGGACCAGCTACCAACCCGACCGCCGCTACTGGACCTTCCAATGGATCGAGCTCGGCTGGCTCACCACACTCGCCGCAGTCCTCCTCGCCACGACCGTCCTGCTCCTGGGCCGTCGCGACGCCTGAAGCACCATGGGGCCGGCTTGTCAGACGTGGGGCGCGTGAGCTCACCGCGAGCTCCGGCTGCGGGTGGGGGCGGAGGAAGGTCACGCCGCGGAAGGTCACGCCACGGATGATCACGCCGCCCGGCGTCGACGATGACCTGAGGCAGGGGAACTCCAGGAGGGCCGCAAAGGGACGCGGACCATGCGGTGGGAGCGCTGTGCCAGGTGGCTGGGCGTGCCGTCAGCGAAGACGTCCGGGTCGGCATCCGACCCACTTGGGCGCCGGGTCAGGCGTCGAACCGCCGCGCGATGACGTACATCGGAACGAACAGCACCGACACGAACAGGCATAACAGCGCCCAGGTCCGGGGATCCTCGATCGTGAACCCGAAGAACACCGCAACGACAGGTCGGCGCCGCTCCATCCGTGCCCTGGAGTCCTGCAGCACCCAGTAGCTGCAGGCGGCCACCGCGGCCACCACGATCAAGGCGCTGAGTACCGACGCGGTCACGTGCTCGAGTGTCGCATGCGCGGTGCGGACGGCCCCTGCGGCCCCGCGCTCGGCCGCTGTCCCGGTCCGGGTCGCCTGTTCTGGTCCGCCGGCGGACCACCTCGGCTGCTGCCGATGCAGAGCGCGCCGAGGCACCTGGCAGCACGGGCCGATGCTCTGCTCGAGGGGCCGTGCCCACGCGGCTGCCGGCTACCTCCGGCGCCGGCCGATCGGGGTTACCGTCCGCGTCGGTGAGCACGCAGACCCGGGCATCGGGTGCGACCTGACGCGGCGCGTCGCGCTCGCAGGCTCCGCCCGCCAGCAGGGTCGCGCGGGTCGGGTCAAGGTCCTCGACATCCGCGACGGCCACCGGCCCCCCACCCGTGCCGGACGGGTTGAGAGCGACGTCGAGGCCCTTGACGTTGTCCCCGACGTCGTGCGAATCGTCGGTGTGCGGTGAGCCGAGCATCCTGACGGCGGGCGGGGTGCGTGTCCCGCCTCGACGGCACCCGAGCGACACGCGGCTGGAGCGCGTCGTCTCGAGGCTCGCGGGGCGAGCAGCGGGTCAGTCTTCGGCGGGGTCGTACCTCCCGGCCGGCTCGAAGATCTCGACGGCCAGGACGGTGGGCAGGTGCCGGGCGATCTCTTCCCAGGTGTCTCCCTCGTCGCGGCTGGCGAACACCGAGCCCGTGTTCGTCCCGAAGTACACCCCGGCGGGGTCCCGCCGGTCGCCGCTCATGCCCTGTCGGAGCACGGTGAAGAAGCACGCCTCCTGTGGCAGCCCTGCCCGCTGCGCCTCCCACGACGCACCGGCGTCCCTCGAGCGCCAGACCGCGGCGGCGGCATCCGGCGGGTACCTGCCGTCGGTGTCGCCGTTGAGCGGCACGGTCCAGATCGTCCGCCCGTCGCGGGGGTGGGTCCACAGGGGGAAGCCGAACGTCGATGGCAGGCCTGCGGTGATGTTGCGCCAGCTGCGGCCTCCGTCCTGCGAGTGCCAGACCCCGTGGTGGTTCTGCTGGTAGAGCAGGTCGCCCTCGCCGGTGGCACGTTCGATGTGGTGCACACAGAACCCGGTGTGCCCCTGGGATGCAGCGGCGGGGTGGGCATGTCCCTCGCCGTCGGTGGGGTCCGCGAGGTCGTTGCGCCGCTCCCACGTCACCCCACCGTCCTCGGTGGCGAAGACTCCGGCGGCGGAGATCCCGACCCACATCTTCTCGGGATCCTCAGGGTCGGCGACGATCGTATGGAGGACGAGCCCCGCGGCGCCGGGTCCCCACTGGGGGGCGGACGGGTGGTCGGTCAGGCCCTTGACGCTCTCCCAGGTCGCGCCGTCGTCGTCGCTGACGAGCAGGGTGGCCGGCTTCGTCCCGGCGTAGAGCCTGGCGCCGACCCGCCCGAGCGACCACACCTGGGTGAAGCCGTCACCGAACGGGGCCGACGCCTCGGTCCAGCCGACGGACGCGGCGAACCCCGGGTCGTCCGCGGCCCAGGCGTCCACCTGGCCCGTCGTCAGCCTGGTCAGCTCCCAGGTCCGGCCGTCGTCAGCCGAGCGCCAGACCCCGGCACCGGACCAGTCGCCGCCGCCACCGGCCCAGATCGTCCCGGTGGCCGGGTCGCCGATGAGGTGGTTGATCGGCCACCCGTCGCAGTACGGTCCGCGGACCGCCCAGCGGAGGCGATCGGCATCGCCGTCGAGGACGAACGCGCCCTTGGTCGTTCCCACCAGCAGGTGGATGGCTGGATCGGACATCCGACGTCCCTTCCTCGTGACTCATCCGTGCCTCCTGGGCAGCGGACGGTTGCGTCCAGTGTCACGGCGCGATCCCGAGGCGGCAAGACTCGGGCCACGAGAGGCGATCGCGCAGACGGCGCACAGGCAGGCGCGTGGTTCCCCATCCCCCGTCGCCAGTGTGCGGGCAACGGGCGAGGCCGTTCGGCGACCCTGGATGACGATGCTGCTGCACCTGACCCAGCCAACGGCCACGGTCGTCCGACGGCGACGGTGGAAGCACCCGAAGCCTCGATTAGGCGGATGCCATCCTCCGGAGGATGGTGGAGGCGGAGGCGGTTGACCTATGAAGAACGTTCTGCGATGGACCATGGTCGTGCTGCTCACGGGCCACGGCCTCATCCACCTGCTGGGGGCGGCCAAGGGTTTCGGCTGGGCCGAGGTGGACCAGCTCGCGCAGCCGATCGGCCCCGCTGCCGGTGGCCTCTGGCTCCTTGCCGCACTGCTCGTCCTCGCCTCGGCGGCCCTGCTCGCCACGGGTGCCCCGGCGTGGTGGTGGGCGGTCGCTGCCTTCGGAGCCGTCCTCTCGCAGTGCGCGATCGCGACCTCATGGAGCGACGCCAAGGCCGGCACCGTCATCAACGTTCTCCTCGTCCTCGGCGCGGCATACGGGTTCGCGTCGGTCGGTCCCACGAGCTTCCACGCTCAGTGGCGCGACCGAGCGACAACAGCGCTGGCCGACGTCGAACCGGGACGCCCGGACGTCATGGAGGCGGACCTGGCCGACCTGCCGGAACCGCTCGCCGCATATGTCCGCCGCTCCGGAGCGGTCGGCAAGCCGAGGGTGACGAGCCTTCACGCGGATATCCACGGCAGGATCCGCAGCGGCCCGGACGCGGCGTGGATGCCGTTCACCGGCGAACAGCTCAACACGTATGGGCCCCGGCCGTCCCGGGCCTTCATCATCGACGCCACCAGGTCAGGGCTGCCGGTCACCGTCCTGCATGTGTATGACCACGCCACCGCGACGATGCGCGCCAAGCTGCTGTCGGTGGCCACCGTCGTCGACGCATCCGGCCCGGAGATGGACCGCGGGGAAACCGTGACGGTGTTCAACGACCTGGTGGTGCTCGCCCCGGGAGCCATCGTCGACGCCCCTGTGCGCTGGACGGCCATCGACGCCGACCATGTCCGGGGTGCCTACACCAACGGAGCCCAGAGCGTGTCCGCGGTCCTGACCTTCAACGCCGAGCACGACCTCGTCGACTTCGTCTCGAAGGACCGGCTCCGAGCCTCCGCGGGTGGCAGGCTCTTCGACCGACAGGAGTGGTCGACGCCCGTGACGGCACACCAGCAGGCAGGGGGATACCGTCTCCCGACGGTCGGCGAGGCCCGGTGGCACGCGCCGAAGCCCGAGGGTGCCTTCACCTACCTGGAGTTCCACCTCGACGCCATCGAGTTCAACGTCGCCAGCGCCCGGTAAGGACGTCCGGCCGGGCCAGGTGTCCGCTGGGTTCACCTCCTGCCACGAGGGTGACCGCAGAGACCGGGCGCTCATCGGCTTGTCACCTCCCCCCGGGCTAGAAGGCCGACCCCTTGGGGCGACGGGTGTGGGAGCGGACAGTCCGGTGGTGTCGAGGGTGAGCTGTGCCCGATGGTGCCCGTAGTGATTCCGGGTCGATACCAGGACGTCGTACCGGCCCATCCACGAGGTGACGTAGGGGTCCCAGCCGGCTGGCACGGACCTGCCCGGGGCGAGTCATGCCGTCGTACTGATCCTCGACGACGGCCATAGGCTGGACACCCACGCGATGGCGGCACGCCCTCAGTGGTCCGACCTACGGCCATGAACCCAAGGAGGCACCACAGATGCCAGACCGGCACAACGCTCGCACGTCCCGTGGATGACCCTGACAGGACAGGCAACCCAGGAACTCGGAAGGGGTAGGGCATGGCCGTTGTGGTGCCCGACGACTGGTGGCGCACCGCCGTCGTCTACCAGATCTACCCGCGCAGCTTCGCGGACTCCAACGGCGATGGAATCGGAGATCTGCCCGGGGTGCGCGATCGGCTGCCGTACCTTGCCGGCCTCGGAGTGGATGCCATCTGGCTCAGTCCCTTCTACCCCTCACCCCTGGCCGACGGTGGCTACGACGTCTCGGACTACCGTGACGTCGACCCGCGCCTCGGAACCCTCGACGACTTCACCGGCCTGGCCGAGGACGCCCACGAACTGGGCCTGAAGATCCTCATCGACATCGTCCCCAACCACACCTCGGACCAGCACCCCTGGTTCCTGCAAGCCCTGGCGGCCGGCCGGAACTCACCAGAGCGTGATCGTTACATCTTCCGCGATGGGGTGGGCCGGGACGGCGGGGAGCCACCGACCGACTGGCGCTCCCATCTCGGCGGTCGGGCCTGGGAACGGACCCCCGGGGGACAGTGGTACTGCCACCTGTTCGCCCGGGAACAACCCGACCTGAACTGGGGCAACGCGGAGGTGCGGCAGTACTTCCTCGACACCTTGCGGTTCTGGGCCGATCTCGGCGTCGACGGGTTCCGCATCGACGTGGCACACGCCCTGGCCAAGGACCTCTCCGAGCCTCTTCGCAGCCAGCCGAACCTCGACCGGAACCTGCCGCTCGACGGAAGTGACCCCCTCTACGACCGCGATGAGCTGCACGAGATCTACCGCAGCTGGCGAGCAGTGTTCGATGAGTACGAGCCGCCAAGATGGCGGTTGCGGAGACCTGGTACCCCACGAACGCGCGAACCTACTTGTACGCTCGGCCCTCCGAGCTCGGCCAGGTCGTCGACTTCTCCCTGCTCAAGGCCGCGTGGTCATGTGATCAGTTCCGGGAGGCGATCCGCGGCTCGCTCCGGGACCACCGAGGCGTCGGTGGCGGCCTCACCTGGGTCCTGTCCAGCCACGACGTGCCACGGCACCCCTCCCGCTACGCCCTACCCGCCGACCTGGACCCGGACGACTGGCTCATCAGCAACGGGCGCAACCCGGTCATCGACCCTCGGGTCGGCCGCAGGCGCGCACGAGCAGCGACCTTGATGATGCTGGCCCTGCCCGGGTCGGCATACCTCTACCAGGGGGAGGAGCTGGGCCTCCTCGAGGTCGCGGACCTGCGCGCCGAGGACATCCGTGACCCCGTCTGGGAGAGAACCAGACACCGGCTCAAGGGTCGCGACGGCTGCCGCGTCCCCCTCCCATGGACGCGCACCGGGCCCTCGTACGGGTTCGGGGAGGCGGGCGCCTGGTTGCCCCAACCGTCGTGGTTCGCCGACTACTCCGTCGAGGCAGAGGAACGCGACGACACCAGCTCGTTGGCCCTGTATCGCCAGGCCCTCGAGCTCCGCCGCACTCTGAACCACGATGACCCCACCGTCACCTGGCTCGACGTCGACGACCCCGAAGTCCTCCACTTCGCCCGGGGCAACGGCTGGGAATGCCTGGTCAACTTCTCCGCCGAACCCAGGCGGATGCCACCAGGGAGGGTCGTCCTCAGCAGCGAGACGATCCAGGACGGACGTGTCCCCGCGGAGAGCGGCGTCTGGCTGGTGGCTCACCCTCACGTGCGCGAGTCACCGGCCACGTAGGGGGGACCCGGAGTCGAACAGGAGCGGCTGGATGGTTCGGACTGATCGGGCCGCGGATCCCACGTGCCTGGCCCGGTCGTCTCTGACCGCCGATCTGCCGGCCCTGCACTCGCTGTGGGACCTTCGACCCTCGACGTGAGATTCCGCATCGTCGAACACAGTGCGGCGGCTTGGCCTGCCGACCCGACCGCCAGACGCGCCCTCGACATGAGCGATACGGTCAAGGAGCGCGACCCGCACGCGCTGTTGCCGCCCGATGTTCCACCCACACCCGCCCCCGCACCCCTGGAGTCCCTCGTGATTGCCGTTCGTGACCTGACCGGTACTGTCGTCGCCCTCACCGGTGCCACCGCCGGCATCGGCCGTGAGACGGCCCGTCTGCTCGTCGCCGCGGGTGCGAAGGTCGCACTCGGCGGACGACGGACCGAGCGCCTCGAGGAGCTCGTCGCGGAGCTCGGCCCCGACAACGCCGCCGGCGTGACCATGGACGTTCGCTCCCCGGCGGACAACGCACGGCTCGTCGCCGCAGCCGTCGACCGGTGGGGCCGCCTCGACTCGGTGGTCGCGAACGCGGGGATCGGCATGTACGGCGGCATCCTCGACCACACCGACGAGGAGCTCGCGACGATGATGGACACGAACTTCGCAGGCACCGTCTGGAGCGTGCGGTCCGCGCTGCCGGCCATGATCGCCGCAGGTGGCGGCGACGTGGTGATCGTCTCAAGCGTCGCCGGGTTCCGTGGCGGGGCGGACGAGGCCGTCTATGCCGGCACGAAGCATGCGCAGGTCGGCCTCGCCGGCGGCCTCGACCGCGAGCTCCGCGAGCAGGGTGTGCGGGTGACCCTCATCTGCCCGGCAGGCACGGGTACCGAGTTCGCCGTCGGTGCGGGCCGGACCGCCGACGACCCCCGGTTCGCGGAGTGGCTCTCCCCGGGCGACGTCGCGGCGGCGATCGTCACGACCCTGCAGCAGCCACGATCGCTCCGTACGGCGATCTGGACCCTGTGGAGCATGGGCCAGGGAAGCTGACCTGGAGTCGAGCGCCTGTCCCGCCAACGGCCGGCCCGCGCCGCCGGGCCGGGTGACGGGCGCGAGCGCGTGATCGACGCTGCTCCGAGAGCATCCCGATCCAGCCGGCGGCACCGGTGAGGGGGTCGCGGTTGGTGACGATGTCCTCGCGCTCGGACGCCAGCGCGACGAGTCCGGGGCGCTGACCGAGGACAAACGTCCTGCTGGGCGCAGTGCCACTGCCCGAACGGGCAGCGCTGGTGCGTGAGGCCGGCCCGGTCTCGCCCGTCGGGTGGCAGAGATCCCAGGTCTTCTGCCTCGGATGAGAGGCCGGTTTATACCCAGGGGGGTATATTGACCGGAGTCTTGTCGTCGATTGCGAGGACCGCGATCCCTATGTGCTCTGCCGCCGGCCTGCCTGCCGGGGCCACGCGACCGGCTGCGTCATGACCACAGCAGACCTGAGCCTGCTCGGGGCCTTCGTCGGCGGCCTCGTGTCGTTCCTCTCGCCGTGTGTCCTGCCGGTCGTCCCGGCCTACGTCTCCGTCGTGACCGGGCTCAGCGTCACCTCCGTGCAGGAGGGCGGGCGCTCACACCTGGGCCAGGTGCTCAAGACCTCGCTCGGGTTCGTGCTCGGGTTCAGCGCCGTGTTCGTCGTGCTCGGCCTGTCCGTCACGGCTGTCGGCCAGACCCTGCTCGGTCGCCGCGAGCTCCTCACGAGGATCTCCGGCCTCGTCGTCCTCGCCATGGCGCTGTTCCTCCTCGCCTCGCTCATCCTCAAGGCGCCGTGGCTCTACCAGGAGAGGCGCTGGCACCCCTCGCTGGACCGGTTCGGGCCGTTCGCAGCGCCGGTGGCAGGCATCGCGTTCGGGTTCGGCTGGACCCCGTGCATCGGGCCCGTCCTGACCAGCGTCCTGGCCTTCGCCGCCGGCAGCGGCGAGGTGGGGCGTGGCGCCGCGATGCTCATCGCCTACTCCGCCGGCCTGGCGGTCCCGTTCCTCGCCGCCGCCCTGGCGCTGGACCGCTTCGCCGGCGCCTTCGACATCGTCAAGAGGCACTTCTTCGGCATCACCGTGACGTCGGCCGTCGTGCTGGCGGCATTCGGCGTCCTCCTCGCCTTCAACCGCATGTCCCTCGTCACCACTGCCACCCAGTCTTTCCTGTCCAGCATCGGCCTCGGTGGCCTGCTCGGGCTCGGCTGAGTCGAAAGGACCCTCATGGCAACGACCAAACGCATGACCCGCGCCGAGCAGCGAGAGACCGCGAAGGCCGAGCGCGAGGCCGTCAAGGCGCGTGAGGAACGCCGGCGCAAGGTGAGGATCGGCGCCGTGACCGCCACGGTGATCGTCGTCTTCGGGGTCGTCGCCGTGCTGGCGCTGACGAGCGGGGGCGCCAGCCCGAAGGCAGACGCCGGCGGCACGGCATACAGCGCGACCAAGGAGTCCTTCCGGCTTCCCGGCCTGCTCGACGACAGGACGGTCAGCCTCGCCGACTTCACCGGTGCGCCCGTCGTCGTCAACTTCTTCGCCTCGTGGTGCGTCTACTGCAACGAGGAGCTGCCGGGCTTCGTGCAGGTCGCCAAGGCCACCGACGGCAAGGTCGCCTTCGTCGGCGTCGACACCTCCGACCCCGGCGACGGCGCCGCGATGGCACGCCGTTTCGACCTCTCGGGCGTCGGCTTCGCCCTGGCCAAGGACATCGGCGGCGACCCGGCCTCGCAGCTGTGGTCCTCGTTCGGCTCCCAGGGGCTGCCCGTCACGGCGTTCTACGACGGCACCGGCAAGCTCGTCGACTTCTCCGGCGGCATGCTGACCCAGACCGAGCTGGAGCAGCGGCTCCAGAGCAACTTCGGCGTCGCCGTCACGGCCCCGGATGCCGCCCAGCTCGGCGCGCCGGTCATCCCGCTCATCCCGCAGGGCGCCTACGAGCTGCTCCGCACCCGCGCGAGCGACCCCTCGTTCGTCCCCATCGACCTCCGGTCCGCGGCGGACTTCGCGCGGGGTCACCTGGCGGGTGCGGTCAACATCGAGCCACCGGCCGGCGACGTCGCGGCCGCCGTCCTCGAGCTCGACAGGTCCGCCAGCTACTTCGTCTACGACGCCGCCGGCTCCGGCTCGACGAAGGTCGCCGACGCGATGCACGCCGCCGGCTTCAAGCACGTCTACGACATCCAGGGCGGGTATGCCGCGTGGAGCCGGCAGGGGCTGCCCACCACCGGCTGAGGATCAGGCCGAGACGAATCGGCCGAACACTGCCACCATCGGGACATGGCGTTCACGATCACGTCGGTGCTCTCCCTGTTCACCCTGCTCGCCCTCGCATCGGGCGTCTTCTACGCCGCCCGTCGGTTCCGGCTGCCCTACACCGTCCTGCTCGTGGCGGTCGGCATCGCCCTGGTCCCCGTGGTCAACCTGCCCGTGCTCGGATCGGTGTTCGGGTTCCTCGACGACCTCCAGCTGACCCCCGAGCTGCTGTTCTACATCTTTCTGCCGGTGCTGATCTTCGAGTCCGGCTACAGCATGAGCATCCGCAAGATGCTGGACAGCGCCTGGACGATCTCGCTCCTGGCCGTGGTCGGGTTGCTCGTCTCCGCGTTCGGCTCGGCCGCACTGCTCTACCTGGTCCTCCAGGCCGTCGGTGTCCCGGTGCCGTTCACCGTCCTCCTGCTCTTCGGCGCCATCATCTCGGCCACCGACCCCGTCGCGGTGCTCGCCCTGTTCAAGGACTTCGGCGCCCCGAGACGGCTGTCGATCATCTTCGAGGGTGAGTCCCTCTTCAACGACGGCACCGCGGTCGCCCTGTTCCTCGTCGTCCTCGGGGTCGCGGGCAGCGGCTTCCACGGGGTGTCGACCATCCTCGCCGGCGTCGCGGCATTCGTCGTCATGGTCCTCGCCGGCGTCCTGCTCGGGCTCGGCGGCGCGAGCCTGCTCGGCGTCATCCTCCGGCGGACCCGGGCCAACGAGTTCGTCTCCGCCACCCTGCTCATGATCTCGGCGCACCTCGTCTTCATCACCGGGGAGCTCGTCAACGAGCAGGGGTGGTCGCTCGGTGGGATCGACCTGCGGGTCTCCTCGATCATCGCGACGACGATCTCCTCGCTGTTCCTCGGCAACTACGCCCGGCACTCGCTCACCCCGCGGACCGACGCCTACGTCGACAAGGCGGTGAGCCACCTCGCCTTCGTCGCCAACTCGCTCGTCTTCCTCCTCGCCGGCCTCCTGTTCGCCTCGACGGAGGTCCACCTCGCGGATCTGTGGCTCGTCATGGTCCTGTCGGTCCTCGTCGTCGCGACGATGCGGGCGGTGTCGGTGTATGCCGTGACCGGGCCGGTGAACCGCCTGCACATCGACGCCGGCGTGAGCAGCAGCTGGCAGAAGATCCTCGCGTTCGGGAGCCTGCGCGGAGCGCTCGCCATCATCGTCGTCCTGCTCATCCCGCCCGACTTCGTCGTGCCGGGCTGGGGGCTGGAGTCGACCCCGCGGGAGTTCATGCTCGCCCTGACCATCTCGTGCATCCTCACGACGCTGTTCCTCAAGGCCCCCTTCATCGGGCCGCTCATGCGTCGGCTGAACATCGACCAGCCCGAACCGGTCGAGGTCGCCCGCAAGGCGGACCTCGCGGTCTACTACCTGCTCGCGGAGCGGGCCGCGTTCGAGGACTCCGAGACCCGCGGGCTCGTGCGCGACGAGCACTACCGGTCCGTCGTCGCCGGGATCGACCGGGCCCTCGCCGACGCCGTCGCCGAGCGCGAGGCCCTCGTCGCGAAGTACGGCATCGACCTGTTCGAGCGGGCCCTGCGGCTCACCGCGATCGGGGTCGAGGAGAGCACGCTCGCCCAGCAGTACGTCAACGGCGAGGTCGGCGAGCTGACCTACCGCCGCCTGCACGGGAAGCTGCAGCTCCAGATCGAGCGGATCGAGGGCGCCGACCTCGGTGGGCTCGACCCGCACCGGGCCCGGGACCGTAAGGACGTCTTCGACATGCTCGTCCACGGCGTGCTCGGCGTCGTCACGAGCAACCACGCCCACCGCAGCACCGTCGAGCTCCTCGAGTCCTGGCGCGCACAGATGATCATGTCGCGGCGCGTCGTCAAGGTGCTCAATGGCATGCAGTCCGAGTTCGCCTCGCCGGTCTATCTCACCGAGCCGTTCGGCCGGGTCCTCGCGGCGTACGAGGGGTATCAGGCGTCGTGCGCCGAGGACCTGGACCGGCTGGCGACCGGGCGGTCGGAGCTCGTCGGCGCGTCGCTCGGGCGGATCGCCGAGCAGTCCCGACAGGCCTCGGGCCTTCGCGCCGTGGCGCTGTTGCGCGCCCGAGGAATCGCCCAGCCCGCCGACGAGGCCTGGCTCGCCGACCGGTTCGCGAGCCACCATGCGGAGGGGTACGGCGGCGTGACCTGAGCATGGGCCAGCAGGGTCCGGCGTATGGTCCCAAGATCGCGAGGTCCATCCGGTCCGGGCCGCCGTGACCCCGTTGGTGTTGCGGGTGAAGACCGACCCGACGCCGGGGTGTCGGCGGGTCGCACCGCCGTCCAGCAGGTCCAGGATACGCACGTATGCCGCTACGGCCGCCCGTGGGACGGCTCGGGGTGCCGCGCTGCGATCTCGATGAGGCGGCTGTACTTCGCGACCCGCTCGCCGCGGGCGGGTGCCCGGTTGTGAGCTGTCCGCACCCGGCCAGGTCGGCGATGAAGGTGTCAGGCGTCTCGCTGGAGCGGTGGGAGACCATCTGTCCGTACCCACGAGCCAGCAGGGCACGCGGTGACACGACGGCCACAGCCCCGCACGTCCTCACGCGACGACGACCCTCACCCTGCGGCGGACGGCGCGCTCACCCCTCCACCAAGGGATCGATGGCATGATCCGCGCCGGGGGAGGGGGCCGGTGCGGCCTCGGGCTGCAGGAACGCCGAGCCGACCGGGTCGACCCGCAGCCGGGGCAGCGCCTCGGGGTGATGGTCACGGATGTAGCTGATGAGCTGTTCGCGGACCTCGCAGCGCAGGTCCCATGCCGTGCCGGAGTCGCGGGCGGACACCAGTGCCCGCACCTGCAGCGCGGTGGCGCTGGCGCCGACCGCCTGCAGCCCCTGCACCCGGCCGTCCCAGCGCGGTGAGCTCCCCACGATGCGGGCCAGCTCGGCGCGCAGCTCGTCCAGCGGGACCCGGAAGTCCAGCTCCAGGGTGACGCTGCCGAGCAGGTCGGCGGTAGCCCGGGTCCAGTTCTCGAACGGGGTCGTGACGAAGTAGGAGATCGGCAGCACGAGGCGGCGGGAGTCCCAGATCCGGACGACGACGAAGGTCAAGGTGATCTCCTCGACCCGGCCCCAGTCGCCCTCGACCACGACGACGTCGTCGATCCGGATCGGCTCGCTGAAGGCGATCTGCACGCCGGCGATGACGTTCTCCAGCACCGGCCGGGCAGCCACGCCGGCGACCAGGCCGGCGATACCGGCCGAGGCGAGCAGGCTGGTGCCGACGGTGCGGGCCTGTGGGAAGGTCATCAGCATCGCAGCACCGGCGAGCAGTGCAGCCACGAACACCGTCACCCGACGCAGCACCATGACCTGGGTGTGCACCCGCCGGGCCTGCAGGTTGTCCTCCACTTCCAGGTGGTAGCGGCTCAGGGCAAGGTCCTCGACGACGTACGTCGCAGCGACGAGAAGCCAGGCCACCACCCCGATGAGCAGCAGGGAGAGCAGATGCCGGCTCAGCGAGCCGACGGTGCTGTCGGCGAGCTGCGCGCCGACGGTGATGTGCAGGCCGGCTACGACGAGCAGCCAGCGCACCGGCTCGCGCAGCCGGCGCAGCGCCTGCCGCGCCCGCGGCGCGCCCGACAGCCGGTGCGACACCAGCCGGTGCGCGATTTCGTAGAGGAGCAGCAGACCGAGGCCAACAGCGGTCAGGACGAGGACGGGCTCGAGCGGGCTGCCCACGGGCACGCACCTCCGCACTGGCGTCGACGGCACCAGGGCCGACCGTGCCAGCGGCGGGCGAGCCTGCCAGCCAGCATACGAGCCCTGGGAGCGGTGGCGGCGACGACCGGGGCGACGGCCCCATACGTCGATGGGTCGGGCGGGCCACGGCGCAGGACCCGCCCTGGCGGTCGGACGATCAGAGGAGCCCGAGCGCGGCGAACGCGGTGACGAGGCCCTCACGCTCGGGGCCGGCCGCCGTGCGGTCGGCGACTGCCAGGACCCTCTCGTCCGCGCCCTCGATCGCCACGCCGACACCGGCATACTCGATCATCTCGATGTCGTTGGGCCCGTCGCCGATGCCGATCACATCCGTCCGGGCCAGGCCCAGGCGCTCGACGACGGCCTGGATGCCGAGGGCCTTGTTCACCCCGGCCATGAACAGCTCACCGGAGGAGTCGCCCATGCCGGGGATGGAGCTGGGCAGGGCCGCCACCGAGTCGCCTATCTCGGCGGCCAGCTCTCCCACCGGCAGCGGCGTGTCGAAGCACGTCACCTTGCCGAACGACGCACCGCTGAGGTCGGTCGAGGTCTGCAGCACGTCGAGGATGTCCCGGGGCCCCTCCTGGTTGGCGCCCGCGCCACCGAGGAGGCCAGCCAGCACAGCGGTGAGCCGGGCTCCCACGCCGGGCGGCCCGTACAGCGCGTCGGGAGCCTCGAGTATGTAGGCGACGGCGTGATGGTCGAGGGTGGCCACCACCCGCGCCGCAAGCTCCGCCGGGAACCGACGGTCGGCGAGCACTTCGTTGCCGACAAGGACGTAGCCGCCCGCACCTGCCACCAACCCGTCGAAGCCGGCCCCGAGAATCCGTTCGGGCACCATCGACCTCGGCCGGCCGGTGCACAGGAAGACGAGGTGTCCGGCGGATCGCGCCGCCCGCACCGCCGCGACGTGACCCGGTGGGACAACGCCGTGGGAGGCGTACGTGCCGTCGATGTCCAAGAAGACCGCTCGCCGTCGGCTCAGCCGACCCATGCCCCGGACCTCACGACCAGCGACTCTATCCAACGGCGCTGGGGGCTCTGGCAGCCCACAACGAGGCAAGCCCGAAGCCCAGCTCGTCCACCGTGCCGTGCGTGCCTCGCGTGGAGACGCCACGAAGCAGGCGAGCTGTGTGACCGGTCGACGGGGTGGGCGATCCGGCCCGGGGGTTGTTGCGGGTCGCCAGGAGTCGGCGTCAGGCGGGGGAAAGGCCCGTCGTGACGAGCACGAGCTCGCCGGCCTCGTCGGTCGCGGGGAGGTCCAGCTCCGCGGTGATCCGCCAGTCGTGGTCGCCCTCGGGGTCGTCGAGGATCTGGACGACCCTCCAGCGCTCGCCCTCCTCGGCCACCTGGAAGAGGGCCGGGCCGCGGGCCTCGGGGCCGGTGCCGATCGCGTCGTACTCGGTCAGGTACTCGGCGTGCGCGTCCTGCCACGCCTCGGCGTCGAGCCCGCCGTCGAGGTCTGCGAGCGCCTGGTAGCGGCCGAGTGCGAGGAGCTCGACGCGACGGAACATGCTCTGCCGCACCATGACCCGCAGGGCGCGGGGGTTCGCCGAGAGGGCGCGGCCCTCGCTGGGGGCGCGGACCTCCGTGAGGGGTTCGTCGTCGGGGTTGGCCAGGGCCTCCCACTCGTCCAGGAGGCTGGAGTCGGTATGCCGCACCAGCTCCCCGAGCCACTCGACGATGTCGTCGAGCTCCTCGGTCCGGGCCGAGACCGGCACGGTCGAGCGCAGGGCGCGGTAGGCATCGGTGAGGTACCGGAGCACGACCCCCTCGGCGCGCGCGAGCTTGTGGTGGGCCACGAACTCCCCGAACGTCATCGCCCGCTCGTAGATCTCGCGGACGACCGACTTCGGGGAGAGGTCGCTCGGGTCGACCCACGGGTGCCGCTGCCGGTAGGTCCGCAGCGACTGCTCGAGGAGGTCGGCGAGCGGGCGCGGCCAGGTGACGTCGTCGAGGGCCTCCATCCGCTCCTCGTACTCGAGGCCGTCGGCCTTCATCGCGGCGACGGCCTCGCCGCGGGCCTCGAACTGCTGGGCCATGAGGACCGGGCGGGGGTTCTCGAGCGTCGCCTCGATGACGCTGACGACGTCGAGGGCGTAGCCGGGGTCCTCGGGGTCGAGCAGCTCGAGGGCCGCCAGGGCGAACGCGGAGAGCGCCTGGTTGAGCGCGAACCCCTCGTGGAGGTCCATGGCGACCTGGAACGGCCCCTCGTCGTACTGCCGGCCCTCGCCCCGGACGAACCGCTCGAGCGCCCCCGGCTCCCTCACGTCGTCGGTCGGATCGCTGGTTTCGCGGGCCGGGCGCGGCGTCCTCGCCGCCGTCCGGCGGACGACGTGCGGGCGGGGTGGGGGCGAGGCCGGCCGCGGCGAGGGCGGCGCCGAGCGTGCCGAGGTCGGCGCCGGCGGTCGCGGCGTCCTCGTCCGGCTCGGCCTCCCCTCCGTCCGCTGCCGGTGGGCGACGCCGGTTCGTCCGCCGCGTCGCCCTCGGCCGGGAGCCAGTCCTCGAGGGACGACCCGTCGTCGGGCTCGACGACGCCGGCCCGCAGCAGCGACCCGAGCACCTGCACGGCCCGCTCGACGAGGGCGTCCCGCCGGTCCTCCTCCTCGTGGTTGTCGAGGAGCACGGTGCGCAGCGCCGCCTGCTGGCCCTCCCACTGGTCGAGGAGGTTGAGGACCATCGCGTGCGTGACCCGCATCCGTGACTGCAGCGGCTCGGGCGCCGCCCCGACGAGCCGCTCGTAGGTCGACTCCGAGTACGACAGCGTCCCCTCGGGCGGCTTCTTCCGGGCGACCCTGCGGCGCTTCTTCGGGTCGTCGCCGGCCTTGGCCAGGGCCTTGGCGTTCTCGATGACGTGCTCCGGCGCCTGGACGACGACGTACCCGACCGTGTCGAACCCGGCCCGGCCCGCACGGCCGGCGATCTGGTGGAACTCGCGGGCCCTCAGCACCCGCTGGCGGCGGCCGTCGTACTTCACCAGCGAGGTGAGGAGCACGGTGCGGATCGGCACGTTGATGCCGACGCCGAGGGTGTCCGTGCCGCAGATGACGGCGAGCAGCCCGGCCTGCGCGAGGGTCTCGACGAGCCGGCGGTACTTCGGCAGCATCCCCGCGTGGTGGACCCCGATGCCGTGGAGCACCAGCCGCCGCAGCGCCTGACCGAACCCCTTCCCGAACCGGAAGTGCCCGACAGCCTCCTTGATCGCCGCCTTCCGCTCCGCGGAGACCACCTCGATGCTCGACAGCGCCTGGGCCAGCTCGACCGCCCCGGCCTGGGTGAACGAGACGGCGTAGATCGGTGCCCGGTCCTCGCGCAGCAGCAGCTCGATCGTCTCGTGGACGGCGGTCAGCACCCACTCGACCTCGAGCGGGACCGGCCGCTGGACCCCGGTCACGGCAACGGTGTCGCGGCCGGTCCGCCGGCCGAGGTCCTCCTCGAGGAAGCTGGTGTCGCCGAGGGTCGCCGACATGAGGAGGAACTGCGTGTCGGGCAGCAGCAGCAGCGGGACCTGCCATGCCCACCCGCGGTCCGGCTCGGCGTAGAAGTGGAACTCGTCCATGACGACGAGGCCGGCGTCGGCCGCATCACGTTCCCGCAGGGCGTAGTTCGCGAGGACCTCCTCGGTTGCGCAGATGATCGGTGCGGCGGGGTTGACGGCCGCGTCGCCGGTGAGCATTCCCACCTGCTCGGCCCCGAAGACCTCGACGAGGGCGAAGAACTTCTCGCTGACGAGGGCCTTGATGGGGGCCGTGTACCAGCTCCGGCGACCCGAGGCGAGGGCCTGGGCGTGGGCCGCGACGGCGACGAGGGACTTCCCCGAGCCGGTGGGCGTCGAGAGGACGACGTGGGCGTCACCGGCGAGGGCGAGGACCGCCTCCTCCTGCGCGGGGTACAGGGCGAAGCCGCGCTCCCCCGCCCACTCGACGAAGACATCGAGCGCCGCATCCGCCCCGGCGGCGGCATCGCCGGTGAGGCGGTCGGTGAGCGTCATCCCCGCGATTGTCCCCCACGCCGGCGCCGCTCCTGCGTGGGCCCGCGGGTCGGCCGGCTCACGGGCGACGTACGCGAGACGACAGGAACGCGGGATCAACCGTGGCGCAGGTGGGCCCCGGTGGCTGCGGTGACGGCATGACCCCCCTCTCGGCGCCCGGAGCTACAGCCGGCCCATGACGGACCCAGCGACGTTCGCCGCCTTGTGGGGCCGTGCGGTCCGCCACCACGGCGAGCGGGTGTTCCTCGTCTTCCGCCGCGAGGACGGTGCCGTCGACTCGTGGACGTGTGCCGCGTTCGACGGGGTCGTCGACCGTGTCGCCGTGTCGCTGCGGGCCCGGGGCGTCGGCACCGGACGGGCGGTGCACCTCGTCCTGCGCAACTCGCCGGCGTTCGTCGCCGTCGACGACCCCGTCCGGGACCGGGTGCCCGCGGCATACGTCGTGCCTCGCGACCCCGCCCGGCCACCCGCGGCGGAGGAGCTGGCCGCCTGGGCCGACGACAACCTCAGTCCGGCGGCCCGGCCCCGGACCTGGACGCTCATCGACGCCCTTCCCCGCACGTCCGTGGCAAGGTCCGGCGGTTCCGTCTCGCCCGTCCCCGGAGGGCAGAGGATGACGTCGCTCACCACGGGTGAGTGACGGGTGCGTGGACCGGGTGGACGCTACGGGACGAGGATTCCCCGTCCGCGCAGCCGACCGGCCTCGAGGTCGTCCATCGCCTCGTTCACGGCGTCGAGCTGGTAGGTGGCGGTACGCATGGTGACCTTGCCCGCCGCGTTGAGGGCCATGAGCTCGACCAGGTCGTTGTAGGAGCCCACGAGGTTGCCGACGACGTTCCGCTCGGTGGAGATGACGTCGATCGCGGGGATCTCGACGGTGCCGCCGTACCCGATGACGAAGTCGCTCCCGGCACGCCGCGTCATGGTCCACGCGTCCGCCTCGGCACCGTTCTCGCCGACGAAGTCGAGCACCACCTCGGCACCGTTGCCGTCGGTCATCTCGAGCACCTGGGCGACGTGGTTGCCGTCGGTGAGGACCGTCTCGTCCGCGCCCCAACCCGTGGTGAGCGCCAGGGCCTCGGGGTTCGGGTCGAGGACGACGATCCGGGTGGCGCTCATGGCCCGCAGCGCCTGGATGCCGATGTGCCCGAGGCCGCCCGCGCCGATGACCACGCAGGTCGAGCCGGGGAAGAGCAGCGGGACGGCCTTCTTGACCGCGTGGTATGCCGTGAGGCCGGCGTCGGCGAGCGCAGCCACCGCAGCCGGCTCGATCCCCGGGGCGAGCTTGACGACCGACCGCGCCGAGGTCCGGATCCGCTCGGCCATGCCGCCGTCCGTGTCGATCCCCGGGAACTGGCTGGCCATGCAGTGCACGTCGTCACCAGCGCGGCAGGCCCTGCAGAACCCGCAGGTGACGAGAGGATGCAGGATGACTGCCTCGCCTGGCGCAAGGTGCTCCACCGCCGACCCGACCTCGCGGACCCATCCGGCGTTCTCATGCCCGAGGGTGTATGGCAGGGCGACGTTGCTCTTGGCCGCCCATTGGCCCTCGACGATGTGCAGATCCGTTCGGCACAGGCCGGCGCCGCCGATGTCGACGATGACGTCCAGCGGACCGTTGATCGTCGGCTCCGGGACCTCCTCGACCACAGGACGCCGGGTGTACTCGTGCAGCCGGACCGCCTTCATGACCTCTCCTCGCCGTAGGGGGGAGCGGCAACCCGGTCGGCCCGCCCCTGATGAGAGCCAAGCACCACGAGGGCCGGTTGACCAGAGGCAGCAGTGCCTTGTGGCGCACATTGCCAGGTGCAACAATCCCCAACGTCCGCCCTTACGGACAGCCCACGAGACAGAAGGGGACCGCAATGTCGCGCACTCCGGAAGAGGTCTTTGCGCACCACGGCCAGGTCCTGGGGGCCGGCGACCTGGACGGCATCCTCGAGGACTACAGCGAGGACTCGCTCTTCATCGTGCAGGGAGAGATTCTTCGGGGCCTGGACGGAGCCCGGGCTGTGTTCACCCAGCTGCTCAGCGACGTTCCGAACGCCGACTGGACCCTGTCCACCACCTTCGCCGACGATGTCCTGTACCTCGAGTGGGCTGCCACCGGTGAGGGCTTCAAGGTCGAGGACGGCATCGACACCTTCGTCTTCGCCGACGGCAAGATCCGCGTGCAGACCGTCGTCTACCACGTCCAGCACGTCTGAGGACCGTCCCCCGTCCGGTGGGCAGCTCATGGCCGATCCGCACGAGCACCGCCCGATCGCTGCCGGGTGTCCGAGGAGGCGGGGCTCGGTGGGGACGTGGCCTCGCAGGCAGGGGTGAGGGCGCTCGACACGGTGTCATCGCCGACCCGGCCGGAGGGTGGGGAACGGCCGGGCTCGGGAGCCGTCCGACGGTGACCTGACCGGTGAGGTCAGCGGCGACCGTCGGGGCCCTGAGGCGCGGGGCGGCCGCTCGCACCGATCCGGCGACGGAGCTGCCCCATACGCAGGCTGCCGACGATCAACGTCACGACGGCGAACCCCACGCCCGCGATCAGCAACGTCACGGCGAGCGGAGCAGAGCCGCGCAGACCGAAGAACGCGACCTCGACCGGGACGGTGTTCTGCAGCATGAACACGATCAGGAGCACAAGGACCGCTGCGCCGACAACGATGCCCACCCACGCCGCTCCGGCGCGGGTCAGCTTCGCGGGCGCGCCGGTCGGCTCGGTCCTTGTCGGTGTGGGCTTCGCAGGCGTCGTCGGTGCGGTCGAGGTCGCGCTTGGCTTGTTGGCCGGGCTGTCGGAACGGTCCGACGATGGTCTCTGGACGGGCATGACGCCCTCCTAGGAAGTGCCGGGTGGCGGGCGATGCGGATGGCCTGACCCTTCGTCCCGGGACTGCTTCTCAGCGTACGCCTCCTGTCGGCGTCGTCTGCCGGTTGCTCACCCTACCCGGGGGGAGTCCTCCTCGAGCTCGGCCAGGATGCGGCGGGCCACGCCGACCTCGCTCACCTGCCCGTCCTCGGGGCGTCGGCGCAGCTCGGCCCGGGCCCGCTGAAGGGTGGCGCCGCGGGACAACAACACGCCGAGCGCTTGGTTGACCGTCGACCGGTCCGCGAGGACGGTGCTTGGCGTCGTGTCGGTCGGCGGCGGCAGGTGGTGGTCCAGGCTGAGGGCGTGGGCGACCTCGAGCCATGCTGCATCGACGGCGAGGTCGACGAAGGCCCCAGGTGTGGCGGCATACAGGACGAGGCCGGTCAACGTCGGCTCATCGGTGGAGGTCGCTGCCGCTGACAGGGCCAGGAAGAGCGAGGTGCGGGCCAGGGATCGGTCGGCGAAGTCGTCGAACACGGTCAGCACGGTGTCGTCGGGCCACGACGCGACCAGCAGGGACAGGCCAAGGTAGGACTCGACGGTCAGCCGCACGCTCGCGGCCAGCTGGGTGAACGAGCCGGCCAGATCGGCATCGGGGTCGTCGAGAGCATCGGTCAGCGCTTGCAGGTCCCGTTGGAGGGCGGCAGGCATCTGCACGAGAGGTCGACTCCTGTGCGACGTCCCCGGACGCCTGTCGTTGTGTCCCGGTACCGGCACCGCGGAGCGCGGTGGCGGTGGTGGCGCCGGGCTGGGGTCAGGGCCCCACAGTCCGGGTGCGCCGTGTGCTGGGTTCTGCCCGTGTCCTTCCTCGAGGCTGTGCAGCGCCCGCGCCGGTCGGGTGCCGGCGGACGTGGCGGTCAGGTCTTGGTGTTGTGGGCTCGGGCCCGGCGGACTGCTTCGTCGACGACCCGCGCAGCGACCGTGGACAGCCGGGTGTTGTCGTGTTGGCTGGTCGTGCGCAGCCGCGCGAACGCCTCGTCCGTGCTGCAGCCCGAGCGGCCGCGGATGATCCCCACGGCCTGGTCGATGACCGGCCGGCTCGACAGCGCGGTCTGCAGCTGGTTGGTCAGGGCCATCGCCTGGGCCAGGACCTGGGCGTTGTGCACGGCGACGGCGGCAGGGGCGGCGAAGAGCTCGCCGAGCTCGGCGGCATGGTCGTCGAACACGTCCTCGGCGTGGGCATAGACGTTGATGGCCCCGACAACCTGGTCCGGGATCAGCAACGGCAGGGACAGGACGCTGTGCACGCCCAGTCGACCGACCCGGGGACCGAAGTGGGGCCACTGCTTCTCACCGCCGAGCGAGCCCGACCGGACGGTCCGACGTTCGAGCGCAGCGCTGATGCACGGACCCTCATGAAGGATGTCGTACTGGATCTCGTCGATCGCGGCGACGAAGGGTGCCGAGGCGGCCATGGCCTCGACACGGTTGCCGTCCCCCTGCGCGCGCAGGAGGGTGACTCCCGCGCCGTCCGCACCGGGGATGGCGCGGCTGGCGTACGTGGCGACCCGGGACAACAGCTCGTCCAGCCACATGGTTCCGGTGACCAGTCCGGCGAGGTCGGCGAGGCTCGACCTCAGGTCCTGGGCGTCCGCCTGCCTCGGGCTCAGCCGGGCGCCTGGTCCCTGGACCCCACCTGGATGCTCGCTCATCGGCCTGTCCCTCAGCATGTCGGTCGTTGCCTCGCCCTCACCGCGATCACGGCACTGTGCCGGGCGCGTCACGAGGAGGGCCGACTCGACGTGCTCGCGGTCCTCGGCGGTCGAGCCAGGGCCGGTCGGGGGCGAACGGCGAGGTCATGGGGTTGTTCATCGCGTCGCCGGCTCGGGCCGACCGTTGCCGGAGGTACCCGGTGTGGCCGACAGGACGGGGACGGCGGCAGCGTGCCCCGCTGCGGCGGAGGCTTCGCGAGCCATGAAGGCGCCGAGCTCGGCGATGGTGCTCATCAGCGGTGCCGGGAAGACGACGGTGGTGTTCTTGTCGACGCCGAGCTCGACGAGGGTCTGCAGGTTGCGCAGCTGTAGCGCGAGGGGGTGGGCCATCATGGTGTCCGACGCCTCCCCGAGGGCGGCGGCGGCGAGGGACTCGCCCTCGGCGTTGATGATCTTCGCGCGCTTCTCCCGCTCGGCCTCGGCCTGGCGGGCCATCGCCCGCTGCATGCTGTCGGGCAGCTGGATGTCCTTGAGCTCGACGAGGGTGACCTCGACGCCCCAGTCGACCGTGGTGACGTCGAGGATCGCGCGGATGTCGAGGTTGATCTTGTCGGTCTCGGCCAGCGTCTCGTCGAGGGTGTGCTGCCCGACGACCTTGCGCAGCGTCGTCTGGGCGATCTGGTCGATCGCGGTGTAGACGTTCTCGATCGCGACGACCGACTTCACGGCGTCGACCACCTTGAAGTACGCGACCGCGGAGACATCCACACTGACGTTGTCACGGGTGATGATCCCCTGGGACTGGATCGGCATGGTGACGATGCGCAGCGAGACCTTCCGCATGATGTCGACGAGCGGGATGATCATCCGGAACCCCGGCCCCCGTTCGCCCACGACCTTGCCGAGACGGAAGAGGACGCCGTCCTCGTACTGCTTGACGATGCGGACGGAGGCGGACGCGAGCATGAACAGCACGACGGCAATAACGACGACGACGACGACGGTGTAGGAGGTCATGGCACAGCTCCACGCGGCATACGCCGCACTAGATGGTTCGTGAGAGGCGAGCCTGGCATCGCTCGCCGGGACAGCGATGGTGCCCGGTCGGGGGCCGGTGATGGTGATGACGCGGGAAGCCCATCGGGGGGGTTCGGCGCGGAGCGGAGATGCTCGTCGGAACCGGTAGCGGACGGCCGATTCTTACCGGACTGGCTGAGATGCCCAGCGTTTGCACTGTACACCGGTCCGCCGGGGACGGTCCGCCGGTGGGCTGCGGTCCCCGGCGCGCACGCCATGGATGCCCTCACACCGACATCGCGTGACGCGTGCGGTTTGACAAGTGGAGCGCGACGGAGTTACGTCGTCGGTGTCAGGACCTTGCCGGTCTGGGACCGTCCTCGCCGCCATCGGGCCGCTACCCGACCCTGGTCCACGGCCTCACCCACCGGCGGACCAACCGCAACCTCCACGTGCGCGGCTACACCGAGGAAGGCACCATCACCACTCCGTTCGACATGCGGGTCCAGAACCGGCTGGACCGCTTCCACCTCGTCCAGGACGTCATCGAACGACTTCCCCAGCTCGGTGCGAGCGCCGACTACCTCAAGCAGACCATGGCCGACAAGCTCGTCGAACATCACCTCTACATCACCAGGCACGGCCAGGACCTCCCCGAGATCCGCAGCTGGACCTGGGAACCGCTGTGATGAGCACGGCCCGCGCAGCTGCCACACGGGCGCAGCAGTGGCGGCACCGGCGCCTGTCCGACGCGAGGGCGGGAGCCACCCGAGACTTCCGCATGGTCGCGGAGACCGCGGGGCCGGCCCGGGGACGACCACGGTGCCCCGCATGACCGCCGAACCCGCGCCGACCGCGCCGTCGACCCCGACGGCACCGGGCGACCCGCAGCAGGACCTGTCGTCGCTGCCGATGGAGCAGGTCCTAGGGCGCCTCGACACCTCACCCGACGGGCTGAGCCAGGCCGAGGCGGTCACGCGACTGGCGACGTACGGCCCGAATGAGATCGCCGAGCACACGACGAACCCATTGTTGACGTTCCTGTTGTACTTCTGGGGCCCGATCCCGTGGATGATCGAGGTCGCGGTCATCCTGTCCGGTGCGGTGGGGCACTGGCCGGACTTCTTCATCATCCTGGTGCTGCTGGTGGCCAACGCTGCCGTCGGCTTCAGCGAAGAACGCCAGGCGGGCAGCGCGATCGAGGCCCTGAAGGCCAAGCTCGCGATCACCGCTCGCGTGAAGCGCGATGGTGAGTGGGTGACCCCGCCAGCCCGCGAGCTGGTGCCCGGTGACGTCATCCGGCTGCGCCTGGGCGACATCGTGCCTGCCGACTCCCGGCTGTTGGACGGCGACGAGATCGAGGTCGACCAGTCCGCGCTCACCGGCGAGTCGTTGCCGGCCACGTGCGCGGCCGGCGATGCGGTCTACTCCGGATCCATCATCCGGCGAGGGGAGATCGGCGCCCTGGTGTATGCCACAGGCACCCGCACCTACTTCGGCAAGACCGCCGAGCTCGTCCAGGACGCGCATACGGTCAGCCACTTCCAGAAGGCCGTCCTGAAGATCGGCAACTACCTCATCGTCCTCGCCGTGGCCTTCGTGTCCATCATCGTGGTGGTGTCGGTGCTGCGCGGTGACCCGATCCTGACCACCCTCGAGTTCGCGCTCGTCCTCACCGTCGCTGCGATCCCGGTCGCCATGCCGACCGTGCTGTCGGTGACGATGGCCGTCGGCGCGCGGCTGCTGGCGAAGAAGCAGGCCATCGTCAGCAAGCTCGTGGCGATCGAGGAGCTCGCCGGCGTGGACGTGCTCTGCGCGGACAAGACCGGGACCTTGACCCAGAACTCGTTGACCCTCGGGGACCCCTTCGCCGTCACCGGGGTCACCGCAGGTGAGGTCGTTCTCGCCGGGGCCCTGGCCTCCCGCGCGGACAACGACGACCCCATCGATCTCGCGGTCCTCGGCGGCCTGAGCGACTCCGATGACCTGCACCCCTACACCGTGACGCACTTCCAACCCTTCGACCCGGTCCACAAGCGCACCGAGGCCACCGTCACCGGTGGTGGCGCCGGCGCCTCGTCGTTCAAGGTCAGCAAGGGCGCCCCCCAGGTCATCCTGACGCTCGCGGCGAACACGGCGACGGCCGGCCCCGCCGTCGACGCGGCCGTGAACGACTTCGCTGCGCGCGGCTTCCGCTCCCTCGGCGTGGCCCGCGCCGACGGCGACGGCGACTGGCGGTTCCTCGGTGTCCTGCCGCTGTTCGACCCGCCCCGCGACGACGCCAGGACCACCATCGCCACGGCCCGGGACATGGGCGTGATGGTGAAGATGGTCACCGGCGACGCGCTGGCGATCGCCAAGGAGACGGCGGCCAAGGTGGGCCTGGGAACGGACATCCTCGACGCCGCCGGCCTGGGCGATGTGAAGAAGACCGAGACGGCCACGGTTGCGGAGTCCATCGAGGCCGCCGACGGGTTCGCACAGGTGTTCCCCGAGCACAAGTACCACATCGTCGACGTCCTGCAGCAGCGCGGCCACATCGTCGGCATGACCGGCGACGGCGTCAACGACGCCCCCGCGCTGAAGAAGGCCGACTGCGGCATCGCGGTCTCCGGTGCGACCGACGCCGCCCGCGCGGCGGCCGCGATCGTGCTCCTCTCTCCCGGGCTGTCGGTGATCATCGACGCGGTCAAGGAGAGCCGCAAGATCTTCCAGCGGATGAACAGCTACGCGATGTACCGCATCGCCGAGACGCTGCGGGTGCTGCTGTTCGTCACCCTCGCCATCCTCGCCTTCAACTTCTTCCCCGTCACCGCGATCATGATCGTCATGCTGGCCCTGCTCAACGACGGCGCGATCCTGTCCATCGCCTACGACAAGGTCCACTACAAGAACGAGCCCGAGGCCTGGAACATGCGCCTGGTGCTCGGCATCGCGACCGTGCTCGGTGTGGTCGGACCGATCGCCGCCTTCGGACTGTTCTACCTCGGCGACCGAGTCTTCGACCTCGGCCACCCTCGGCTGCAGACGCTGATGTACCTGCTGCTGTCCGTCGCCGGGCATCTGACCATCTTCCTCACCCGCACCCGCGGTCCGTTCTGGTCGATCCGGCCCGCCCGCGTCCTGTGGATGGCCGTCCTCGGCACCCAGGTCATCGCGACCCTCATCGCCGTGTACGGGCTGTTCATGACGCCCCTCGGCTGGGGCTGGGCCGGCTTCGTCTGGGGCTACGCCATCATCTGGGCGCTGCTCAGCGACCGCGTCAAGCTCCTCGCCTACCGCATCCTCGACCCCCCCATGAGCACAGCGAGCCGGGACGAGCCGGGTTCCCCCTCCCCGGGGCGATCGACCCAGCCGATGCCGGGCTGAGCGAGCCTGGCTCCTGCGCAGGACCCGGTCGCGCGGCAGCGAGGACTCGACCACAGGACACTCGCAGGCCGGCGATCTGGCCCAGTGCGGACCCGCGGGTCGGCGCCGAGCGCCTCAGCCCGCTGCTCCACCGTCGAGGACCCCGAGTGACCGTCGGGGGTGCGGTAGACGCGGCGTCGCGACCCCCGTCTCCTACCGGGCTGGAGACAGGACGAGCACCCGGGAGCAGATGCCCCATCGGGTGGTGGTCGTGTCGTAGAGGCGCCGCCAACCCGCGGGCACATGTCGCTCGAGGTCGACGGGTCGGCATCCGCCCGTGAGATGGGGGTTGGTCCGCCAAAGCCGGGTCCAGGCTCCAGAGACGACCCGGGACGTCCGATCGGTCCCCTGGGCCAGGCTGGTGACGGCGAGCAGCCCGTCGGGTCGCAGGACCCTGGCGGCCTCGGTGACGAAACCGTCGATCATCGTGGGGGAGAACAGGTCCAGCACGTATGCGGCTATCACGCGGTCGCTGGAGGCATCGGTCACCGGCCAGGGTGTGCGGCCGTCGACCTGTCGGACGTGGGCGCGGGGCCCGAAGGCCGTGAGGCGGTGTCGGGCCAGGTCGACCATCCTGGGGCTGACGTCGAGGCCGAGGTAGGTCGCCTCCGGCGGTAGCCGTTGCTCCAGGAGCGAGGCGCCGAGCGCACCGGTTCCGCAGCCGACCTCGACCACGCTGGTAGCCGTCCCGAGCCGGGCCGAGGCCACCATGGCAGCCACGGCCTGCCGCTCGTAGAAGCCTTGGGTGCTCTGCCATCTCCCGACCCTGTCGTAGACCGCGGCGGCTTGCTCCGGCTCGAGATAGCGGCTGTCAGGGCCCATCCCTGACACGGTACGCCCGGTCGTCGTCGTCGCGGGAAGCGCGTGGGCTTGTGCGGGGTGGCCAGGATGGCCGGGTGGTTTGCGGGGAGCTATGCCCTGCGCCTGCCGATGATTGGGCCCGCTCCGGCCCTTCAGTTGGCCGCCGGGCTGCCGATGTAGTCCCCAGATCGGTGTCGGAATCGCGCCCGGCTGTTGCCGGTGAAGGGAGCTGGGTGGATGGGCGAGGTCGTCGCGGCCAGGGCGGGGTCGGACAGGTCGTTGGGTGCCACCGTGTTGGCGCCGATGGTAGCGGTGGTGCGCCGGCTCCGGCTCAAGATGCGCCTGGTCGTGTTGGCCGTGATGTTGTTGATCCCGACGGGGGTGCTGGGCCAGGCCTTCCTGTCCACGACCAACGGCCAGATCGCCTTCGCTCAGAACGAGCGCGAGGGGGTTGCGGTGGTGGGGCCGGCCCTGTCGGCGCTGGCTCAGGCGGCGGCCGGTGGGCACGTGGACCTGGCCCCCTTGGCCGAGGCGGTCAAGGCGCGCCCCGACCTCGAGCTCGGCGACCAGCTGGACGCGGTGACCGCGAAGGCGGGGTCCGGGACCCCCGCCGACAACGCGGCCCTGGCCGGCGCGCTGGCCGACCTGATCACGGCGGCGGGCAACACGTCCAACCTCATCCTCGACCCTGATCTCGACTCGTTCTACGTGATGGACTCCCTTGTCGTGCAGCTGCCCGGGGTGCTGGTGACCGGATCTCAGGCAGCACTCGGGCCGCACGGCTCCCAGGCCGCGGCGAACGTCGCCGGCCAGGCGGTCCTGGCCGGCGGGGTCGCCCGTTACGCCGCCGCTCTGAACTCGGACGTGAGCACCGCCGTCAGCAACACCTCGATGGCGGGCCTGGGCTCCCAGCTCGAAACCGTGAGGCAGGCGGCCACCGCGGCCGCCGAGCTCCAGAAGGTCCTGTCGGAGACGTTGGCAACGCCGACGGCCGCTGACCCACGTCCGCTCGCCTCAGCGGCCGCCGCGGCGGTCGGTCCGGGCACCGCTGCGTTGGACGCCCTGCTGGCGGCCCGCATAAGCCGCCTCTCGGCAGGACAGCGGCAGATCGTGGTCGTCTCGGTGACCAGCCTGCTCCTCGCCGTCGGGTTCACGCTCGCCGTGATGCAGCTGACCCGCCGTGACGCCTCCCGCACGGTGTCCGCCGTCGAGGCGCTCGCCCGAGGCGACCTCAGCGACCAGGACATTCCCACCGGAGGCGACGAGTTCGGCGACATCGGTCGTGCCCTGCGCGACGCCACCACCACGCTGCGGAGCACCATCCTCGCCATCGGCGAGCATGCGGTCACGCTGGCCGCGGCCAGTGAGGAGCTGTCCTCGTCCAGCGCGTCCATCGCCGCCACCGCGGAGCAGACCACCTCTGAGGCCGGCACGGCGACCGAGGCCGCCAACGAGGTGCACGCCTATGTCAACAGCCTGTCTGCAGCGTCGACGGAGTTCGGGGCCTCGATCGGCGAGATCGCGCAGAACGCCAGCGAGGCCGCAAGGGTCGCGGCCTCGGCCACCGACCTCGCCCAGCAGACCACGGACTCGGTGGACCAGCTCGGACGGTCGTCCGCAGAGATCACCGACGTCATCCAGCTCATCCGCGCGGTCGCCGAGCAGACCAACCTGCTCGCCCTCAACGCCACCATCGAGGCCGCCCGCGCCGGTGAGGCCGGCCGAGGCTTCGCCGTGGTCGCCGGTGAGGTCAAGGACCTCGCCCAGCAGACCCAGTCCGCCACGGCCGACATCACCAACCGGATCACCCGCATCCAGGCCGACAGCATGTCGGCGGCGACCGCGATCGGCCAGATCGCCACCGTCATCGCTCAGATCAACGAGTTCCAGACCTCCATCGCCGGGGCCGTGGAGGAGCAGAACGCGACCGCCGCGGAGATCAGCAGGCGCGCAGCCGAGGCCGCCGCCGGCACCGCAAGCATCACCGACTCCATCGCCGCCGTCGCCGACAACGCACGGACCACCAGCGGGCATGCGGAGGGCTCGCGCGCCGCCACCCACGAGCTCGCCCAGATGGGCGCCAGGCTCCAGACGATGGTCGACCACTTCCAACCCTGAGCGCATGTGCCCCCGGGTGGTCCCCGGCGCAGCCGAGCAGCCCGGGTGGCTGGGTCCCGGTCCCACTCGCCAGAGCCGGACGGTCGGAGCGTCCGGAACCGCTTCGTCACTGGCGAGAAGATGGGTCCATGACCACCCGGCGAGACCGGGATCTCGGTGGCCGCCCCTTGCGCGGTGATGGGTGCTGGGCGTCACGCCGCCCGCCCTCGCGGCCACCGGAGGGCGCCGTGGCGCCGTGCTGTCACTGGCGATGGTGGGAGCTGCGCGCCGCGACGGCGCTGGGCGTGTCCGCGAGTCGAGCGGCGGAGGGTGCATACTGAAGGTGATGACAACACGACCCGCAGGTTCGCCCAGATACTCTGCCGGGAGCCCGTTCAGCGCCCGTCCCGCCCAGCCGATCGAGCAGTTCGCCGTCCTGGATCGGGTGACGCACGACAAGTTCGGCCTCGGTCGGGTCGTCGCAGAGGAAGCCGCGGCGGTGATCGTCGACTTCGGTACGCAGCGCGTGCGGATCGCGAGCCCCTTCCGCAGGCTGACCAAGCTCTAGGCGCGCCGGCCGGCGTAGCACCGACCGAGTTCGACGGAACCGAACCCTGGAGATCACCCAGGGCCAGTTCGGTCCTCCAGCCGTGTTGCGCCTCTCGGGCCCATCGAGACGGACACGCACTGGGGCTCTACCGGCCGTTCGCGGATCAGACCCTATGAGGGCCGCGGGGTTTAGGGGCTTGAGACCGGAGCCTCGCGTATGCAGGGATTCGTGGATCACCTGCCAGAGCGGCTGGCGGGTGCCGACATGCATAGGAGGCTCCGGTGTTCACTGAGCGTACGAGTCTTGGGCTCGATGTTCACGCCCGTTCGGTGCGGGCGGCGGGGATCGACATGGTCACTGGTGAGGTGATCCAGCGGGCGCTGTCGCCGCGGGTAGAGGTGGTGGTCGGTTTCGTCGATGATCTGGCGGCCGGGCACGGGCCGGTGCTGGTGACGTACGAGGCGGGCCCGACCGGGTACGGGCTGGCGCGGGCGTTGCTGGGCGCGGGGCACCGCTGTCAGGTCGCGGCGCCTTCGAAGCTGCTGCGCCCGTCGGGGGATCGGGTCAAGACCGACGCCCGGGACGCGCTGCTGCTGGCGCGGTTGGCCCGTAACGACGACATTGTGGCGGTGGCCATCCCGACCGTGGCGCAGGAGTCGGCGCGTGACCTGGTCCGCGCCCGTGAGGACGCGCGGATGGCGTTGATGTCGGCGCGGCACCGCCTGTCCAAGCTGCTGCTACGGCACGGGTACGTGTACGACGGTGACGCCTGGACTGGCAGGCACGACGCGTGGCTACGACGGATCCGCCGCGAGCAGCTCTTGCCCGGCGGGTCCGGGACGCTGAGCGCGTTCGACGACGCCTACGACGCGGTCACCCACACCCTGGCCCGCCGGGATCGGCTCGATACCGCGATCGCGGCGCTGGCTGCCGACAGTGAGTTCACCGCCGTGGCCCACCGGCTGGGGTGCCTGCGGGGGATATCGACCACCACCGCGTTCGCCCTCGCTGTGGAGGTCGGCGACTGGCATCGGCTCACCGGAGCCTCGATCGGGTCGTACCTGGGCTTGGTGCCCTCCGAGCACTCCTCCGGAGGGTCCCGCTCCCAAGGCGGGATCACCAAGACCGGCAACAGCCACGCCCGCCGGCTGCTCATCGAGGCCGCTTGGCACCACAAACCCCGGTACGCCCCAGTCGATGCTGCGCCGGGGCAGCGTTCAGGACAGCAGCGCGATCGCGACCCCGATGGCGGCCTTCACCCCGACCACGAGGGTGAAGGCACCCCCCATTGTCACGTGGCCGTCCGGGCGGCCTCGCGGTCAATGGCCATCACCCGAGGTCGACAGCCCCGCCTCGGCGCCTTCCCAGTGGTAGATGTGCTCGGGTCGGCCCGTCGCGCCATACCGAAGGGTGAACGTCACGGTGCCCGCGTCGACGAGGTGGCGCAGGTAGCGGCGGGCCACCCCCGGGCTGAAGCCCGCCCGATCGGCGACGCCGGCCGAGGTCACCCCCTCGGTCGAGTCGCGGACGATGTCGGCGACGAGCTCCAGGGTGGGAGCCGAGATGCCCTTCGGCAGGGCGTGCTCGGTATTGGTGCGCAGCAGCCCGTACAGCCGGTCGATGTCGCGCTGGCCGGGCCGCTCCATCGTCTCGAGGCGGCTCGTGGCCGCGGCGTAGCTCTCGAGGCGCTCGCGCAGCACCCGGAAGGTGAACGGCTTGACGATGTAGTGGACGACCCCGAGCGACATCGCCGAGCGGAGGATGTCGACGTCCTTGGCCGAGGTGATCGCGATGACGTCGGCCGTGACCGCGGACGTGGCCCGCATCCGGCGCATCACCTCGACGCCGCTCATGTCCGGCAGGTAGATGTCGAGGATGACGAGGTCGGGTCGGAGCTCGTCGACCTTCGCCAGCGCCTGGCGCCCCGAGCGCGCCTCTCCGACGACGGTGAAGCCCGGCACCCGTGCGATGAGCTCCCCGTGCACCTGGACCGCCATGAAGTCGTCATCGACGACGAGGGTCCGGATCATCGCAGCAGCACCTCGTCGACCAGGACCGCGGAGAGCGGCAGGCGGACCGTGAACGTCGCGCCGCCGTCGCTTCGGACCTCGATCCGCCCTCGGCGGCGGGCCACCTCCTGGCTCACCAGGGCCAGCCCGAGCCCGCGCCGGCGAGAGCCGCTGGTCGCGACCTTCGTGGTGAACCCGTCGGTGAAGATCTCGGTCGCCATGTCGGCCGGTATGCCGGCCCCCGAGTCCTGCACGCGGATGACGAGCTCGTCCTCGGCCACCCAGACGCCGACCTCGACGCGGCCCTCGCCCGGCTCGTCGTGAGCCGAGTCGAGGGCGTTGTCGATGAGGTTGCCGATGACCACGACGAGGCCGTTGGGGTCGGATACGGCGCGCGGCAGCGTCCCGTCGACGGTGACCGCGAAGTCAACGCCCCGCTCGCTCGCGACTGATGCCTTCCCGAGGAGCAGGGCCGAGAGCACCGGGTCCCCGACGCTCTCCATCAGCTCGGCCGCCAGGTCCTGATGCAGCTGCGAGTTGCGGTTGATGAACCGGACGGCGTCGTCGTGGCGCCCCAGCTCGATGAGCCCACTGACGACGTTCATCCGGTTGGAGAACTCGTGCTCCTGAGCTCGCAGCGCGTCCGCCAGGGACTGGACGTCGTCGAGCTCGCGGGTCAGCGTCTCCAGCTCGGTGCGGTCACGCAGGGTGATGACCGACCCGACCGGACGTCCGCGCAGCTCGACGGGGACCCGGTTGACGACGACGACCCGACGGTCGACCAGGATCGTCTCGTCGCGTGCCGGCGAGGCCCCGGTCAGGATCTCCCGAGGCCGTCCCTCGGGGACGAGCTCGGTGAGCGGGCGTCCGACGGCGCTGCGGTCCAGGCCGAGGAGCCGCTGGGCCTCGTCGTTGATGAGGTTGACGACCCCCGAGGTGTCGACGGTGATGGTGCCCTCGCGCACGGCGTGCAGGATCGCCTCACGCTGCTCCAGCAGCGATGCGATCTCGGGGGGCTCCAGGCCGAACGTCTGCCGCTTGATCCGTCGGGTGAGCAGGATGGAGCCGACGACGCCGAGGGCCAGGCCGAGAAGTGGCGGGATGAGCGCCGTCGGCAGGTGCCTGCGCATCTCGGCGCTGACCGTCTTCTCGAGGACACCGACGGAGACCAGGCCGACGACCCGGCCGGTGGAGTCGCGGATCGGGACCTTAGCACGCATCGACCGCCCCAGAGACCCGGACTGGACGCCCACGAACGTGTGACCCCCCAGCACCGACTGGGGGTCCTCGCCGGGGTCGTTGAGCAGCGAGGTGCCGATCAGGTCGGGGTTGGGGTGTGAGTAGCGGATGCCGCTGCTGTCGGCGACGACGATGAAGGCCGCACCGGTGTCGGCCCGCAACGACTGCATCAGGGGCTGGATCGTCGTGGCGGGACGGGGTCGCTCCAGGGCGTCGACGACGCTGGGCATCGTGGCGACGGTCTTGGCGATGTCCAAGGACTTGGCCCCGGCCTCCGCGTCCAGCTCGCTGCGGGTCTGGACGTAGGAGAAGGCGAAGCCCGCCGCGGCGATCAGGGCGACGATCCCGACGAGGAGGACGAAGACCTGGGTTGACAGGCGGCTCCGCCATCTCGGCATCCGGGCTCGCAACATGCCTCGCAGGGTAACCCCGGTACCGGGCGCCGCCCAGGGCGCACAAAGAGCAGAAGTGCCTCAAGGGTCCTTATCGCTCGCTTTGGCCCGCAAGGTTTACCGCGCGTTGCACCGCCAGCACAGTTGGGCGCACCCGCTCACCCACCGTCAAGGAAGACGATGACCATGGCCTCCTCGGTAGCCCAGCCCGCCATGAACGGCCCACTCCCCCCGCGCGTCGGACGAGCCGACACCAGCGCGAAGGTCGAGCTGAGAGGCGTGACCAAGCGCTTCACCTCACCTGCGGGCGACGCGCTCACCGCGATCCGCGACGTGAACCTCACCATCGAGCCGGGCCAGTTCTGTGCGCTCGTAGGCCCGACCGGCTGCGGCAAGTCCACCACGGTGGGCCTGGTGTCGGGGCTCGACCGCCCCACGGCGGGCGAGGTGCTCATCGGTGGCCGGGTCGTCGACGGCATCACGCCAGGGACGAGCTTCATGTTCCAGGCCGACGCACTCCTGCCCTGGAAGAACGTCGTCGACAACGTCACGCTCGGCCCACGCTTCCGCGGGGCGTCGAAGCGGGACGCGGCCGATGCGGCGCGGGACTGGCTGCGACGGGTCGGGCTCTCCGGGTTCGAGCAGCACTACCCCCACCAGCTCTCCGGCGGGATGCGCAAGCGGGCGAGCCTGGCTGCAGCCCTCATCAACGAGCCGTCGATCCTCATCATGGACGAGCCGTTCGGAGCCCTCGACGTGCAGACCAAGGCCATCATGTCCAACGAGCTGCTCGCCCTCTGGGAGCAGACCCGCCCCACGGTGCTGTTCATCACCCACGACCTCGAGGAGGCCGTCGCCCTCGCCGACCGCGTCGTCGTCATGACGGTCGGCCCCGGAACGATCAAGGGCGTCTACGACATCGACCTCCCACGACCGCGCGGGCACGTCCAGGAGATCCGCTTCACGCCCCGGTTCATCGAGCTGCACCACCAGATCTGGGAGTCCCTCAAGGACGAGGTCGAGCGAGCGTATGCCCGTACCGCCCAGGCGATCCCCGACGGAGGCTCCCGATGAGTGTCCCCAGCCCGCTGCCCACCGACGCGCGCACGGTCCGCGCCCTGCAGGAGGCCGCGCGCCCCGCGCCCACCGACGAGGAGTCCCTCGCCGAACAGGCGAGGCTGAGGCGCCGCCGGCGGCGGCTCAAGGTGCACGTCGGCCGGATCGCGCTCCTCGTCGCCATCCTCGGCCTGTGGCAGGGGCTCACCTCGATCAACGTCATCGACCCGTTCTTCTACGGACAGCCCACGGGCATCGTCACGCGGCTCGGTGAGTTCGCGAGGAACGGCACGGCATACGGCAGTCTCTGGGAGCAGATCTGGGTCACGATGGACGAGGCGCTCCAGGGCTTCGCCTTCGGCGTCCTCGGCGGCATCATCTTCGGCGTCACCCTCGGCCAGATCCCGCTCCTCGCCGACATCGTCGGCCCGTTCATCAAGGTGCTCAACGCCATCCCCCGCATCGTCCTCGGTGCGATCTTCGTCGTCGCGCTGGGGTTGGGGACGACCTCGAAGGTCGCCTTGGCGTCGGTCCTGGTCTTCTTCGTCGTCTTCTTCAACGCCTTCCAGGGCGTCCGCGAGGTCGATCAACGGCTCATCGACAACTGCCGCGTCCTGGGGGCGTCGACGTGGCAGATCGTGCGGAACGTCGTCATCCCCTCCGCGCTGACCTGGATCATCGCCAGCCTGCACGTCGCCTTCGGGTTCGCCGTCATCGGCGCGATCGTCGGCGAGTTCCTCGGCGCCCAGCGGGGACTCGGTCTGGTCATCGCCACCGCCCAGAACCAGTTCGACCCGAACGGGGTCTTCGCGATGATGCTCGTCATCGGCGCCATCGCGCTCACCGCCGAGTGGCTCATCGAGCTTCTCGAGCACCGCCTTCTCGGGTGGCGCCCACCGACCCGCTCCCAGACGGCCTCCATCTGACGCCATCGAGCGCATTTCGCCGCAGCGCACCAGCCTGCCGGTCACTCTCACCCGAAGTCAGCACCAGACAAGGAGATGTCATGTCCCCCATCCCCCAGCGCCGGCTCCTCGCCGGCATCACCTCGGCCACCGCCCTCGCCCTCACGCTGGCCGCGTGCGGATCGAGCAGCAGCGGCGGTGGGGCCACTGCCGGCGCCGCCGGATCCGGTGCGTCACAGGGTGGCCAGATGCCCACCGTCAAGCTCATGGTCGGAGGCATCGACAAGCAGATCTACCTGCCGTACCAGCTCGCGCAGGGGCTCGGCTACTACCAGAAGTACGGCGTCAAGGTCGAGCTGAGCACCGAGCAGAACGGCGGGGTCGGCGCCGAGGACGCGATGATCTCGGGCCAGGTCGACATGGCCGGCGCCTGGTACGTCCACACGATCGACTTCCAGGCCAAGGGCAAGGACGTCATCGACGTGGTCCAGCTCAGCGGCGCCCCCGGCGAGCGGGAGATGTGCGCCAAGGGCACCTCGATCACCTCCCCGGCGCAGTGGAAGGGCAAGACCGTCGGCGTCACCGACCTCGGGTCGGGGACCGACAGCCTCACGAAGTACATGGCGGCCAAGGTGGGGCTGACGACCAAGGACTTCAGCCGAGTCGGCGTCGGGGCGGGCTCCACGCTCATCGCCGGACTGCAGCACGGGAAGATCGTCTGTGGCATGACCACCCAGCCGACGGTCTCGGCGCTCGAGAAGAAGGGCATCGGATACTCCGCCGTCGACCTCGCGTCGACCACGGGCGCCGAGCAGGCGCTGGGCGGGGCCTACCCGGCAGCCGCGGTGCTCGCCCGGGCCGACTGGGTCGACTCGCACAAGGACGCCGTCCAGAAGGTCGTCGACGCCCTCGTTGCCACGATGCACTACATCAACACCCACTCCGCCTCCGACATCGCCGACCATCTGCCCGCTGACTTCGTCCAGAACGCGCTGGTCACCCGGGCGGACTACGTGGCGGCGCTGACCCAGGACAAGGGCCAGTTCCTGCCCGACGGGATGATGCCCGCCAACGGCCCTGCCACCGTCCTGAAGATCGAGCAGTTCGTCGGCAACGTCAAGGGCAACGTCGACCTCACCAAGACGTACACCAACGACTTCGCCATCGCGGCGAACAAGCTGGAGGGCACCCAGTAGCCGGGCGGCCACCAGTAGCCGGTATGCCGGGGCGGGAGGCGCCTGCGACCTCCCGCCCCGGCATTCCGGTCGGCCGGTCGTCCTTGGGTCAGCGGGCCGCGCCGGGCCCCGGCTCAGGCATGGGTGCAGGAGCTGAGGCTGGGGAGCAGGATGCTGATGTCGTCGGTGGACGCGCCCACCCCGGCCAACGGCGCGTCGACCACCGTGATGCTGAGGCCGACCAACCCGCTGGTGGTGGCCGGGTAGCTCGCCGCGTACGCGACGAAGTCACCGGACTCCTGCAGCGCGACTCCGGCGCCGGTCTGCGTGTGGCCGCTGAAGATGGTCTGGCCGGCGACGGCAACGGCGATGGTGGCGTTTCCGTTCGGGACCGGGTTGCCCGGGCCCGCATAGACCCTGAGGCTGAAGTTGTACGTGACGCCGGCGGTCACCGTGATCGACGTCGAGGTGGTCGCCACCGCGTTGGCGACCATCGAACCGTTGTCGCGGACGACCTGGAACTTCGACCCGTTGACGGCGTCCGACCCCCACCCCAGCGGGCCGGAATTCGGGAAGGGGTTGAAGTTGGAGAACGAGACCGCCCAGGCGGCGGCCGCCGGGATCGCGGGGCACGGGGCGGGGGAGGCGGCGGCCGCGGGCGCAGCGGAGGCGAGGACGATCGTCGGCAGCGCCCATGCGACGTCTCGGACGACGCGGCGCCGAGTGGGTCGGGGCCGCTGAACCGGCACTCCAGTAGCTTCAGGCACGTCCGCTCACTGCGCAGACTCTCGTTGAGCCGGCAGGTGCCGGCCGGGTCCTCAACCGGTGTGCAGGTTCCACACGCTAGCACCGAACAGTCGCCCGGACCGGGGGTTCCTCCTCCTCTCGGCCGGCCCTGCCGAGCCGACCCAGCCGGTCCGGTGTCCCACCTGGCGGACCCACGAGGCGACGACGGGGCGGGGGAGGACCGGATGTCTCGCCCACCCGAAGCTCGAGCCCGTGCCCGGTCAGCACCGCCGACCTGGTGATCGGCATCGTGCGGAACCGGGCGATGATCCCTGGGTCAGGTCCATCGCCACCGGGACGGCGCTTCCCTGCGCCGCCGCGCCCCGGGGGAGTGTGCCTCAGCCCGGAGGGCCGTCCGCCCCCGGACGCCGGGTGTTGCCTGGGGGCCGGCCCCGCCTGGGAAGCGGCTGCACCTGCCGGGGCAGGCGGCCCGAGTCGGCGAGAGCGCGCCGCAGCAGGAGCTCGATGTGCGCGTTGACGCTACGGAGCTCGTCGTTGGCCCACCGGGCGAGGGCGTCGTGCACCGCCGGGTCCACCCGGAGGAGAACCTGCCGTCGGGGGCTCACGTATAGAGCGATCCGGCGTTGACGACGGGCGATGCCGGCTGGTCGCCGCACAGGACGACCATGAGGTTGCTCACCATGCTCGCCTTGCGTTCCTCGTCGAGATCGACGACGTCGTGCTCGGCGAGACGGGCCAGGGCCAGCTCGACCATGCCGACTGCGCCCTCGACGATCCTCGTGCGGGCGGCGACGACCGCGTTGGCCTGCTGGCGGCGCAGCATGGCCTGGGCGATCTCCTGGGCGTAGGCCAGGTGGGAGATCCGGACCTCGACGATCTCGACCCCGGCCACCGCGACGCGCTCGGCGACCTCGCTGGCCAGCTGGCCGGCGACGACGTCGGTGGAGCCCCGCAGCGAGGTGCCGGTGTCCGTCGTGTCGTCGTAGGGGTGGCTCGTGGCCACGTGGCGCAGTGCCGACTCGGCTTGCACGGTGACGAAGTCGTAGTAGCTGTCCACGGCATACGTCGAGCGCGCCGTGTCCGCGACCTGCCACACGACGATGGCGGCGATCTCGACGGGGTTGCCGTCGGCGTCGTTGACCTTGAGGTGGTTGGTCTCGAAGTTGCGGACCCGGACGCTGACCCGGCGACGCAGTGTCAGGGGCAGCACCCACCAGAAGCCGGGGCGCCGGACGGTGCCGACGTAGCGGCCGAAGAACTGGAGGACATTGGTCTGACCCGGAGGGACGATGACGAGGGCCGTGGCGACCAGTGCCGCAACGACGATCGGCAGCCAGAGGAGCCCGGTGTCGTGGTCGGCGTAGTAGTACATCGCCCAGGCGCAGGCGGCCACGACGGCCACTCCCAGCCATCCGTTGAGGGCGAGGGCCGGCCGTTCGGTGATGTCGACGCGAATCCCTTCGTGCCCGACCGGTGCCGGTGGGACCGGCGAGGTCTCGATGCTCATGTGTGCTCCTTCGCTGAAAAGTGATATCTAATTGATATCACTTTTCAGCGATCGCCGCGAGCCCGACGGCGATGGTGACGAGGCCCAGGCCGAGGACCTCGTCGCCGTACCGGGGGAAGCTCGGGGACGAGCCGTCCATGGCGACATCCGCGGGTGTGACGGGCTGCCACGAAGCAGAGGTCAGGTGACGAAGCAGAGGTTGCACCCTGTGCTTCGTCACCCAACCTCTGCTAGCAGAAGTTAGGGGCGGAGGGGGTGGGGCGGGGAAGTGGGCGGAGGGGGTGGGGCGGGGAGGTGGGCGGAGGGGTGGGGCGGGGAGGTGGGCGGCGGGGCGGGCTCGGCTAGAGGGGCCGCCACTGGGGGTCGACACCGGAGCGGTCGACCCACCGTCCGGCGCGCATGACGTGCCGGACCTCCAGCCCGGAGTCCAGCGCGACGAGGTCGGCCCGGTAGCCGGGCCGGAGCTGTCCTACTCGCGAGAGGCCGAGCATCGTCGCCGGGGTCATCGTCGCGGCCCGGACGACCTGCTCGAGCGGCAGGTGGGCGACGGTCGCGGCATACCGCACCGCGGCCGCCATGGTCAGCGTGGAGCCGGCGATGGCGCCGGTGTCGACGAGCCGGGCGACCCCGCCCTCAACGCGGACCGCCATCGGGCCGAGCCGGTAGTCGCCGTCCACCGAGGCCGCCGCCGCCATGGCATCGGTGACGAGGACGACGTGGTGGGGCTTGGTCGACGCCGCGTGGTGCAGCACCGCCGGGTGCACGTGGACCCCGTCGGCGATGAGCTCGATGTAGGCGTCCGGATCCTCCAGCAGAGCCACGACCGGCCCGGGCTCGCGGTGGTGCACGCCTCGCATGGCGTTGAACAGGTGGGTGCCGACGATGGCCCCCGCGTCGAGCGCGGCCTGGGCCTCGTCGTAGGTGGCCTGCGTGTGGCCGATCGCGGCCAGCACCCCGGCCTCGGCCAGCTGGCGGACGGCGGACAGCCCGCTCGGCAGCTCGGGAGCCAGGGTGACCATGGCGATGGTGCCGCGCCCGGCCTCGAGCAGCGCGCCGACCCGGGCCGGGGTCGGGTCGCTGAGCAGGCTCGGGTCGTGGGCGCCGCGTTGCTTCGGGCTGAGCCAAGGGCCCTCGAGGTGGATGCCGACGATGGTGCCGTCGTCGACGAGGTCGGCGAGGACGGTGACGATGTCGTGCAGCCGCTCGGCGCTGTCGGTGACCAGGCTGGCCATCATCGTCGTGGTGCCGCGGGCCAGGTGTGCGTCGACGGCCCCGTGGACCGCGGCGGGAGTGCCGGTCGAGAACGAGTGGCCGCCACCGCCGTGGGTGTGGGCGTCGACCAACCCGGGGACCACCGTCGCGTCGGGCAGGTCGACGTCGGCCTCCCGGGGCGGGGGCCCCGGCGCGACCTCGACGATCTGGTCCCCGGCCAGCCGGAGCCACCCGGGCGCGAAGAGTCGCGCCGGGGTGAGCACCTGGCCGGCCGAGATGAGCAGCTCAGTCACTGGTGTCCGCCTCCACCATGTCGTCGGCATCGTCGTCGCGGCCCGGGGTCCGCAGGTTCCATTTGGTGATCACCCAGCGGAACAGGAAGTAGTACACGACGGCGTACCCGAGTCCCATGAGGATGAGCAGGAACGGCTTCGTCGCGATGTTCCAGTTGAGCGAGTAGTCGAACAGGCCCGCGGAGAAGCCGAACCCGTCCTTGATGCCGAGAGCGTTGGCGATCGCCAGCGAGGTGCCCGTGAGGACCGCGTGCAGGACGTACAGCGGCCACGCGACGAACATGAACGCGAACTCGAGCGGCTCGGTGACGCCGGTGAGGAACGAGGTGAGGGCGGCCGACAGCATGATGCCGCCGACGGCCTTCTTGTGGGCCGGCTTCGCGGTGTGCCAGATGGCCAGGGCGGCCGCGGGGAGCGCGAACATCATGATCGGGAAGAAGCCGGTCATGAAGGCCCCGGCGCTCGGGTCGCCGTGGAGGAAGCGGGCGATGTCGCCGTGGTAGACCACGCCGTCGGCGCCGGTGTAGCTCCCGAGGATGAACCACGGCGGGCTGTTGAGGATGTGGTGCAGGCCGAGCGGGATGAGCAGCCGGTTGAGGGTGCCGTAGACGAACCCGCCGACGACGGAGTTGTCACCGACCCAGTTGCCGACCGAGGTCAGGCCGCTGTTGAAGGCGGGGTAGACCAGGCTGAGCAGCACGGACAGGACGATGGCCGCGAGCGAGGTGATGATCGGCACGAAGCGGCGCCCGCCGAAGAACGCGAGGTAGGGAGGCAGCTTGATCCGGTGGTACTTCTGCCACAGCCACGCCGCCGTGAGGCCCATGACGATGCCGCCGAGGACGCCGTAGTTGACGAGCTGCTGGGTCTCGCCCTCCCCCGCGGCGCCGAGGACGGTCGGTGACATCGCGTCGCCGACGCCCTTGAAGACGAGGTAGCCCACGACCGCGGCGAGGGCGGTGGAGCCATCGGCCTTCTTGGCCATGCCGATGGCGATGCCGATGGCGAACAGCAGGGCGAGGTTGGCGAACAGGGCGTTGCCGGCCGCGCCGATGATCGGAGCGACGGTGGTCCAGCCGAGGCCGTCCTTGCCGAGCAGGTCGTCCTGCCCCAGGCGCAGCAGGATCGCCGCGGCCGGCAGGGACGCGATCGGCAGCATGAGACTGCGGCCGAACTTCTGGATGGGGGCGAGGTTGACGTTGAACCTCTTCCCGCCGGTGTCGGCGGTGCTGGTCGCGTCGATGGTGCTCACAGGTTCTCCTTCGATCTGTGCGATGACCGTGCTGATGGGCGGTCTGGGGTGGTCATGGGTGGAAGGTGCCGGTGGGGTCCTCTGCGCCGGCGGGCCGGGAAATCCCGTGCGGCCGCCCCGCCGGATGGGCCGGCGAGGGCGGTCAACCGGGCGGTGCGCTGCCCGGCTGGTCGCCTCGCAGGCTCATGTGCAGCTGGTAGCGGTCCCCGCGGTAGCGGGAGACCACGTGCTCGACCGCCCGCTCGCCCGCCCAGGACACGCGGCGGAAGACGAGCAGCGGGGTGCCGGTCGCGGACTCGAGGCGTCGGGCGGTACCGGCGTCGGCGCACTCGCCCCACAGGGTCTGCTCGCCACGGTCGATGGTGACGCCGAAGCGCTCGGCGAACAGCTGGTAGAGGGAGGCCGACAGGTCCTCGTGGTCGAGGTCGGGGAAGGTGGCGACGGGGTACCAGGCGTTCTCCTCGGCGATGGGCTGGCCGTCGGCGAGCCGGACGCGGTGGACCCGCCAGGCCGTGCCGGCGACCCCGAGGCCCAGGGCCTCGGCCACCTCGGCCGGCGGCTGGTCCTCCTCGATGGCGAGGAGGCGGGTCGAGGGGATGAGCCCGCGCCGGCGCATGTCCTGGCTGAACGAGGCGAGGTGGAGCCGGCTCTCGAGGCGGGGCCGGCTGACGAAGGTGCCCTTGGCGGCCACCCGGTGGAGCAGGCCGCTCGCGATGAGGCTCTCGATGGCCTTGCGGACGGTCGCCCGCGAGACGTCGTAGGCCGCCATGAGCTCGCGCTCGGACGGGATCGCCGCTCCGGGGCCGAGGTCGTTGACGGCGAGGTCGGCGAGGAGGTCGCTCAGCTGGGCATGCTTGGGGCGGGGCCCGTCGGTGATCGCCGTGGGCCGGGACGCCCGGGGCGGGGTGGCCGTTCCGGTCATGGTGCGGGCCTCTCGACGGTGGGGGACTTTGCTGGTACGGTCTGGTCCGTACCAGTTGACTATCTCCCGACGCCGCGGTCTTGTCAAGACACCGGCCGCGACGGACCGGGAGGGCAGGAGAGAGAGCATGACGACGCAGATGGCTCGAGAGATCGCCGAGCAGCCCGCGGCCGCGGCGGCCACCCTCGAGGCGCTGATCCCGCTGCGCCCCCGGCTCCGGGAGCTGGCGGCCGGGCGCCGGCGGGTCCTCCTCGTGGCGCGCGGCTCCAGCGACAACGCCGCCATCTACGGGCGCTACCTGCTGGAGACCCACGCCGGCGTCAACGCCGGGCTGGCCTCCCCGTCGGTGGCCACGCACTACCGCGCCCGGCTCGACCTCAGCGACGCGCTGGCCGTGTGCGTCTCGCAGAGCGGCTCGACCGCCGAGATCGTCGAGACGGCGCAGTGGGCCCGCTCCTGCGGCGCGAACCTCGTCGCGGTGACCAACGTCGGTGGCTCGCCGCTGGCCGAGACCGCCGACCTGGCACTCGTCACCCAGGCCGGCCCGGAGCTCGCCGTGCCCGCGACGAAGACCTACCTCACCCAGCTCGTCGCGATGGCCGTCCTCGGCACCGCCCTGGCGCCGGAGCCTGAGGCGCTCGACGGCCACCTCGCCCGGGTCCCCGCCGAGGTGGCCCGGCTCATCGACGGCGCTGCCGGCGTCGACGCCGCGGTCGAGGCGCTCGCAGCCGCCGAGGACGCCGTCGTCTCGGGCCGCGGCCTGCTCATGGGCACCGCGCTCGAGACCGCTCTCAAGCTCGAGGAGACCTGCCTGCGTCCGGTGCGCGGCTACTCATACGCCGACCTGCGGCACGGCCCCATCTCCGTCGTCACGCTCCGGCATCGTCGCCGTCCTCGTCGCCGCCGCTGACGGCCCGCTCGTCGAGCCGATGACCGAGCTCGCCGTCGACCTGCGCGAGCGGGGGGCGCGGACCGTCGGCATCGGCGGCGACGCGGCATTTGCGGGGGTATGTGGGGTGCACGTCCCCGGCCCGGACCTGCCGGAGGCCCTGGCGCCACTCGGCGCCATCGTCCCGGCCCAGCTCGTCGTCGAGCGGCTCGCCCGCACCCTCGGCCTCGACCCCGACAACCCGCGCGGGCTGCACAAGGTCACCCAGACCGACGCCTGAGACGGGCGCCACGCCCGATCTCACGACCCACCCATCACGAGAGGACCCACCATGAGCTCCAAGGCAGAGCAGATCCTGGCCGCCCTCGGCGGCGCCGACAACATCGTCGAGATCGAGCCGTGCATCACCCGGCTGCGCACCGAGGTGGCGGACCCGAGCAAGGTCGACGAGGCAGCGCTGCGGGCCGCCGGTGCACACGGCGTGATGGCGTCCGGCAAGGCCATCCAGGTCGTCGTCGGACCCGAGGCCGACACCCTCGCCGAGGACATCGAGGACCTGATGTGAGCAGGGTCGACATCCTCGCGCCCTGCCCCGGGCGCGTCCTGCCGATCACCGACTGCTCGGACCCGGTGTTCTCGGGCCAGATCGTCGGCCCGGGGGTGCTCATCGACCCGGCGCCGGGCGAGACCACCGTGGTCTCCCCGATCGCCGGGACGGTGGTCAAGGTCCACCCGCACGCGTTCGTCGTGTCCGGGGAGTCGGGGGTCGCGGTCCTGGTGCACCTCGGCATCAACACCGTCCGCCTCGAGGGGCGCGGGTTCACCGTCCTCGCCGAGCAGGGGTCGAGCGTGCAGGCGGGCGATCCCATGGTCCGCTGGGACCCCGCCGGCGTCACCGACCCCGGCATGACCTCGGAGGTCCCCGTGGTCGTGCTCGACCGGCCGCCCGGCTCACTCCCGGTGCCCGACGCCGGAGCCACCGTCGCCGCCGGGGACACCCTGCTCAGCGTCGACGGCTGACACCGCCACGACGGGATGCTGCGGGCGCAGAACCGTGGCAGCACGAGTGCCGCCCGAGGACTCTCGGGCGGCACTCGTGCGGTCGACGGCACCGGGCCGTCAGCCTGCCCTCAGCAGTGGGCGGAGAACGACGCGAAGGCGACCGTCGACGTCGAGCTCATCTCGCTGCTGGTCTTGGCCATGACCGACAGCGCGCCGGAGTCCGTCTGCCACCCGGACGGCAGCTCGATGGAGTAGGCGCCCCGGGCTGCGAGCCAGGTCATGACGTAGGACAGCGAGCCCACGCCCTCGTTCTTCGCGCCCCCGCTGTAGGCCTGGGTCTGGGCCATGAACGGGTAGTGGTGCGAGATGAGGAACGTGTACATGTCGAGGACGCCCTGGTGGGTCTGCCCCTTGAACGTCGCCTCCGAGGCGCCGGTGTGCCCGAACACGGTGGCACCCGGGGCGGCGTTGTAGGTCGCCGCGATGATCGACTCGGTCGTGGACAGCCCACCCTTGCTGCTCGAGTCCATCGAGACGTACGGGTGGGCGAACAGCGTCGTGTGGGTGTGCTTCCACGTCTTCTGCATGAACGCGATGTCGGCCATCAGGGCCGCCCGGCGCTGGGCCTCGGTGGCGCCCGCGGCCAGCATCCGCTGGCCGTTGGTCTGGCTGGACCCGGAGATCTTGTCGGCCGCGAAGGTGAGCATCGTCTCGGACGAGATCGTGCCCGTGCCCGAGATGTTGACCTCGCGCACCGTGGGGTCGGAGTCGTAGCGCGACGCGAGATAGGACATCAGGGCCTGCCAACGGGCCTGGTAGTCGGTGCGCCAGAAGCGCCCGATGGTCGTGGCCTTGCGCTGCTGGTGGTCGTAGAAGGGGATGGGGGCCCCGCCCAGCTTCTTGACGTAGTCGGGGGCGAACACACCGGCCGTGACACGGATGCGCACGGTGAGGCCGGTGGCCTTGGCGTAGGAGATCTGCTTGTCGAGGACGGCGGTGTCGTAGCGGCCGGGGGTCCCGGGCTCGAGCTGGTTCCAGTCGGCCTCGGCGACCATGCCGCGCACCTTGCTGGCCAGGGCCGCGCTGGCGCCGGAGATGGCGCCCAGGCTGCGCGACTCGTTGCCGACGGCATACGGCTTCATGCAGGCCGCCTGGATCACGGTGCCGGGCTTGGTCGGGGTCCCCGACGGGGTCGCGCCCTTGGTGGGCGTGGATGCCGGGGTGGCCGTAGCGGTCGAGCCGGTCGGCGTTGCGGTGGGCGGCGCAGCGCTCGTCGACGGGTTCGCCGTGGGAGTGGTGGTCGGCGACGAGCCGGCCTCACCCTGGCCTGGGCCACAGCCCGCTAGCACCAACCCCCCGGCTAGCGCGGCCGCGACAATTGTGACGCGGGACATGGGACTCCTCCTTGGGCATGCAGGGGTCACCTACGGTAAAGGCTGGGCCCTGGATATGGGAAACCCGCGAGGCGTGGCCCATCCCGCACCTGGGATTGCCATTATTGGTACGTTGTCAACGGCACACCTGGGGGGTCTCCAGCTCGCCCACGGCTACGACGCGCCCCGCGTCGTGACCGGGGCCCGACGACCTTGGTCCGTCCAACCCCCTCCTAGGACGGTGCCGTGGCCCCCCGCGGGCGTCACCGTTTCGGCGGTGGCGCCCGCGGTGGTGGGCCCCTGGAGGGGCCCCGCCTGCGACGTCCGCAGCGGCCGCGAGACCCTGGTCATCGCTGGTGCCGCCCCCGGCCCGGCGCGTGGCCCTGGCGTGGTGGCTCGTCGACGTGGCGCTCGCCCCCGGGTGTCACCGGCATGGTCTCGAGGGGCTCGGACCGTCCCAGTGGGTGGTCATCCGGACGCCCACCCAGTGGACGTAGCGGCATATGAGAAGTGCCTGCGCGCCGGCCCGCGCGGACTCGTCCGGCCCTATCATCGGCTCATGATCGAGCAGAAGCGCGTCCTCACCACCGCCATCCCCGGACCCAGGTCGCTCGAGCTGGCGGCCCGCAAGGCGGGCGCCGTCTCGGCAGGGGTGAGCACCGCGCTGCCGGTCTACGTCCAGGCCGCGGCGGGCGGCATCCTGCGCGACGTCGACGGCAACCAGCTCATCGACTTCGGCTCCGGCATCGCCGTGACGACCGTCGGCAACGGCAACCCGCGGGTCGTCGCGGCGGTCCAGGAGCAGGTCGCCGACTTCACCCACACGTGCTTCATGGTGACGCCGTACGAGGAGTACGTCGCCGTCGCCGAGCGGCTCAACGCCCTGACCCCCGGCGACCACGACAAGCGCTCGGCGCTGTTCAACTCCGGCGCCGAGGCCGTCGAGAACGCCGTCAAGGTGGCCCGCTCCTACACGGGCCGGAACGCCGTCGTCGCGTTCGACCACGCCTACCACGGCCGCACCAACCTCACGATGGCCCTCACGGCGAAGAACATGCCCTACAAGCACCGGTTCGGCCCGTTCGCGAGCGACGTCTACCGGGTGCCGATGGCCTACCCCTACCGCTGGCCGACCGGACCGGAGCGCTGCCTCGACGAGGCGTTCGAGGCGTTCACGAGCACCGTCCACGCCCAGGTCGGCGAGGACAACACCGCGGCCGTGATCCTCGAGCCGATCCAGGGCGAGGGCGGGTTCATCGTGCCGCCCGACGGGTTCCTCACCCGGGTCAGCGAGTGGTGCCACGAGCACGGCATCCTCTTCATCGCCGACGAGGTCCAGTCGGGGTTCTGCCGGACCGGCGACTGGTTCGCCTGCGACCACGAGGGTGTCGTCCCCGACCTCGTCACGACCGCCAAGGGCATTGCCGGCGGGATGCCGCTCGCCGGGGTGACCGGCCGCGCCGAGGTCATGGACTCGATCCACCCCGGTGGCCTCGGCGGCACGTACGGCGGCAACCCGGTCGCCTGCGCCGCAGCCCTCGCCTCGATCGAGACCATGCAGGCCGAGGACCTGCCGGCCCGGGCCCGAGCGGTGGAGGCGCTCGTCGTGCCGCGGCTGCGCGCCCTCGCCGACCGGCACGGCGTCGTCGGCGACATCCGCGGCCGCGGAGCGATGCTCGCCATCGAGCTCGTCAGCGACCTCGACGCCAAGACCCCGGACGCCGCGCTCGCCGCAGCCGTCAACAAGGCCTGCCACGCCCGCGGCCTGGTCACGCTGACCTGCGGCACGTTCGGCAACGTCTTCCGGTTCCTGCCACCGCTCTCGATCAGCGACGAGCTGCTGGGCGAGGGGCTCGACATCCTCGACGAGGCGGTCGCCGAGGCCCTCGGCTGATGCCACCGCCCGCACCCGCCGCGTTCGACCTCACCGGCCGGACAGCGGTGGTGACCGGCAGCGGCTCGCCGACCGGCATCGGGTACGCCGCGGCCCGCCTGCTCGCCGAGCTCGGCGCCACGGTCGTGCTCGGTGCGACCTCGGACCGGGTCCACGAGCGCGCGGAGGAGCTGAGGCGGGCCGGGCACGCGGCATACGGTGTCGTCGGCGACCTCACCCGCGAGCGCGACGCCTTGGCGCTGGTCGCGCAGGCGTTCGCGCGCAGCGGCCGCCTCGACATCCTCGTCGCCAACGCCGGGATGGTCTCGGTGGCCGAGCCCGACTACCTCGAGGGGGACCTGTTGGGGACCCCGCCGCAGCGGTGGGCCGCCTCCCTGGCCCGCAACCTCGACACCGCCTACCTCACCTGCCGGGCGGCCCTGCCGCACCTGCGGACCAGCGGGGCGGGGCGCATCGTGCTCGTGTCGAGCGTGAGCGGGGCGGTCATGGCGATGCGCGCGGAGGTGGCGTACGGCACGGCCAAGGCGGCCCTCGTCGGGCTGGCGCGGTCCTTGGCGGTGGACGAGGCGCCGCACGCGGTGACGGCCAACGTCGTGGCGCCCGGTTGGGTGGCCACCGGGTCGCAGACCGAGGCGGAGGTGGACCAGGGGCGGGTGGTCCCGGCCGGCCGGTCCGGCACACCGGAGGAGGTGGCCGCGGCGGTGGCCTGGCTCGCCGGGCCGGGCGCGGCCTACGTCACCGGACAGGTCGTCGTCGTCGACGGCGGCAACTCCGTCGCCGAGGAGCGGGCCGGTCGCTGACCGGGGCTGCCCCACCACCATCGAGGCACCCGGGCCTGGTGGCCCGACCCGGCGCACCGGCCCTGAGCAGGGCCGACGTCGGCTCCGGACATTCACCGGACGTTTCTGGCCCCGCCGCGTGTCGGTCACCGGACCGTGCCCGAGGGCCCCCTACGGTCGTGGTGACCGGGCCATGTATGAGATGGCCCGGTCAAGTCATGTCCGCGAGGAATGGCGTCGTGCGGCGCCTCTCAGGGCGTGGCCGTGCGGCGCCGGTACTCCGCCACCAGCTCGTCCAGCCCCTCCGGCCCGACCGTCATCCCGTCGAACGCGGCCAGGGAGCTCATCGGCATGCTCCCGATCACCATGAGCAGGTCCTCGTCCGCCAGGACGTCGTGCACGCCCCGGGCCGCGGCCTCGGCCAGCAGCACGCGGCCGACCGGGTCGGCCACCCACTCGTGCAGGCTCGACCCGGGCCCGAGCGGCAGCGCGATCGCCGGTGCGTCGACGGTGACGCTCACCGCCAGCGGCAGGTCGCGCGAGTGGCGGCCCACCTCGACGACGAACTCGCCGGCCTCGACCGCCCAGCGCCCGAGTCGCTCGGACCAGAACTCGAACGCCCGCTGGACGAGGTCGATCCGAACCCGCCGGGCGTCGCCAGGCCCGAGCCGCACCTTGGCGAAGCCGGCCAGCTCGCGCACCGGCCGGGCCACCGTGGCCTCGGCGTCGCGGACGTAGACCTGGACGACCTCGGCGCCCTCGACGGCCCCGGTGTTGGTCACCGTCACCTCGACGCTCGCCGCGAGGTCGCCGGCCGCCGCCGACCCGCTCGTCGCCACGGCCAGGTCGGACAGCTCGAACGTCGTGTACGACAGTCCGTAGCCGAAGGGGTACTCGACCTCCCGGTCCATCGCGTCGAACCCCCGGTAGCCGACGAACAGCCCCTCGCCGTACGTGACGACGGATGAGTCTCCGGGGAAGCCGAGGAAGGACGGGGTGTCCTGGAGGCGCAAGGGCACCGTCTCGGCCAGCCGGCCGGACGGGTTGACCACACCGGTGAGGACATCGACGACGCCGGACCCGGCCGCCTGGCCCCCGAGCCAGCACTCGAGGACGGCCTGGGCGCGCTCGCGGACCTCGCCGAGCAGCACGGCCGACCCGTTGACGACGAGGGCCACGACGTGAGCGTTGGCCTCGGCGACGGCCCGCAGGGTCGCCAGCTGGTTCGCCGGGAGGTCCAGGTGGGTCCGGTCGAAGCCCTCGGTCTCCTCGGCAGGGCCGAGCCCGAGCACCATGACGACCACGTCGGCGTCCCGCGCGGCGGCCGCGGCCTCCGCGCGCAGCGCCGCTTCCGCTGCCTCGTCGAGGTCCCCCGGGCCGTGCCGGAACCCGGTCTGCACCCGGTAGCCCGCGGCATACGCCGCACCCGGGTAGGCCGCCGTGACGGCGTCGAGGACGGAGTCGACGCGGGTCGGGTTGACCTGGGAGCTGCCTGCCCCCTGGAACCGCGGGGTGCGGGCGAGCTCGCCGACGACGGCCACCCGGCCCCCGGCGGCCAGCGGGAGCAGGCCGTCGCGGTTCTCGAGGAGGACGACCGACGCGGCGGCCGCCTCGCGGGCCAGCGTGTGGTGGGCGTCGACGTCGAACGGCTCGCCGGCGCCGGCTGCCGCACCTGTCTCCATGGCCCGGTCGACGAGCCGGAGCACGGCGCCGACCCGGTCGTCGAGGACCGACTCCTCGACCTCGCCGGAGTGGACCGCGTCGGCGACGACGCCGGGGCTGCGCCGGTTCGCCGGCATCTCGAGGTCGAGACCCGCCCGCAGCGCGCGAAGGCGGTGGTAGACCGCGCCCCAGTCCGAGACGACGAGTCCGTCGAAACCCCACTCCTCGCGCAGGACCGTCGTGAGCAGCCAGGTGTTCTCCGACGCGGAGGTGCCGTTGACCTTGTTGTAGGAGCACATGACGGTCCAGGGACGAGCGCCGGTGACGATGCGCTCGAACGCCGGGAGGTAGATCTCCCGGAGGACCCGCTCGCTCACCCTGACGTCGACGCGCTGGCGGTCGTCCTCCTGGTTGTTGGCCGCGAAGTGCTTGAGCGAGGTGCCGACCCCGGTGGACTGGATGCCCTCGGTGATGGCGGCGCCGAGCTCGCCGGCCAGGTAGGGGTCCTCGGAGACGTACTCGAAGTTGCGCCCACACAACGGGCTGCGTTTGATGTTGACACCCGGGCCGAGGACGACCGAGACGCCGGTGGCCCGGGCCTCGCGTCCGATGGCCGCGCCGATCCGACGCAGGAGGTCGGGGTCCCATGCGGACGCCGTGGCCGACGCGGTCGGGAAGCACGTGGCGGGCGCCGAGCCCCCGAGCCCGACGTGGTCGCCGACGCCCAGCTGGGCGCGCAGCCCGTGGGGGCCGTCGGAGACCATGATCGACGGGATGCCGAGCCGCTCCACCCCGACGGTCCACCAGAAGGACGAGCCGCTCGTCAGGGACGCCTTCTCGTCAAGGGTGAGCTCGCCGACCAGTCGTTCCACGTCCAGGGCCATATCGCCATCCTGTCACCCCGGACGGGGTGTCAGCGCAACAGGTTGCGGCTGATGACGAGTCGCTGGATCTGGTTCGTCCCCTCGAAGATCTGGGTGACCTTGGCCTCGCGGAAGTAGCGCTCGACCGGGAAGTCCTGGACGTAGCCCGCGCCGCCGAGCACCTGGATCGCGTCGGTCGTGACCCTCATCGCCGCGTCGGTGGCGACCAGCTTGGCGACGGCGGCCTCGGTCGAGAAGGCGCGGCCGGCGTCCTTGAGGCGCGCGGCATACACGTAGGAGGCGCGCGCGCTCGCCACCGCCGCCTGCATGTCGGCCAGCATGAAGGCCAGTCCCTGCTTGCTGGAGATCGGGGCCTCGAACTGCACGCGCTCCTTGGCGTAGGCCGCCGCCGCATCAAGCGCCGACTGGGCCAGGCCCGTGGCGGCAGCGGCGATCCCGAGCCGGCCGGAGTCGAGGGCCGACAAGGCGATCGCCATGCCCTGGCCCTCCGCGCCGATCCGACGGGAGGCGTCGACGGGGACCTGCTCGAACATCACCTCGCGGACCGTGTCGCAGTGCAGCCCCATCTTGCGCTCGGGCTGCCCGAACCCGATCCCCTCGGCATCGCCGGGCACGACGAAGCAGCTGATGCCCCGGGAGCCCTCGGGTGAGGTCCGCGCGAACGTCGTGTAGTAGTCGGCGTGGCCGGCGTGGCTGATCCAGGCCTTGCGGCCGGTGACCCGGTATGCCGCGGGCCCGCCGGCGTCGGCCCCGTCTGCGGCGTCAGCCCTCGTCGTCATGGCCGCGACATCGGAGCCGGCATCCGGCTCGGAGAGGCAGTAGGCGCCGAGCTGGTCTCCCTGACAGCATCCCCGGGAGCAGGGCGTCCCGCTGCGCCGCCGTGCCGAAGGTCGTGACGGGGTAGGCCGTGAGCGAGTGCACCGAGACCCCCACGGCGACGCTCATCCACGCCGTCGCGATCTCCTCGACCACCTGGAGGTAGACCTCGTAGGGCTGGCCGCCCCCGCCGTACTCCACGGGGTGAGGAAGGGAGAGCAGGCCCGATGCGGCCGAGCAGGGCGAAGACCTCGCGGGGGAAGGACTCGCCGGTCTCGGCGGCCCGCTCGGCCGCGTCGACCTGTGGCCGCAGGCTGTTGGCACAGATGTCGCGGGTGAGCTCGAGAAGGTCCTCGGCCTCGTCGGTCGGGAGGAGGCGGGTCACCGGCATACGTCCGACTCTAACCGGGCCCGCTGCGATGGTTGGACGTCCAACCATCGCCCCGCCCGGCCGGTCGCTCCCCATCGCCCCGCATCGACGAAGGGGCGGCGAGGACCGGTGGCCGAGGCCGGGGGGCCGGGGGCGAGCGGGGGCAGGGGTCGCGCGGGGCAGGGGCGGACGAGCGGCTGGACGGGGGCGAGGGTGGGGCGCTTCGCCGACAACGTGTCGCCGGAGGAGTGGCCGTGCAGCCGCCGCTGCACCCAGGGGCCGGCGTGCTCGCGGACCCACTCGCCGTGCTCGCGCAGCTCCTCGCGGCGGGTGGCCGACGGGGCGGGCGGCAGGGGCACGGCCCAGTCCGGTGACGTCCCCGCGGGCAGTGGGTGGCCGAGCGTCGAGAGCGCCGCAAGGGCGATCCGGCGGTGGGCCTCGGTGGTCGGGTGGATCCGGTCCGCGCCCCACATCCGCCAGTCGCGCAGCCAGTCCGAGCCCCACAGGTTGAGGACGAAGGCGCCGTGGCGCGCGGCGAGGGTGAACACGTTGGCCGCGTGGACGGCGTGCCGCGGGCGCAGCGCCTTGAACAGCCCGGCGTCGCGAGGGTCGGTCGGGGTGGCGAGCAGGACGTCGGCGCCGGTCGCCCGGATGCGCGCGACCGCCTCCTCCAGCCGGTCCGCGAGGGCGCTGAGATCGACGCTCGGGCGCATGATGTCGTTGCCGCCGCCGACGATGGAGACCAGGTCGGGAGCCATGTCGAGCGCCGCATCGAGCTGGGGGCCGACGATGTCGCCGAGCAGGCGGCCGCGGACGGCGAGGTTGGCGTAGCCGAGCTCCTGCCCGGCGTCGGCGGCGACCCCCGCCAGGTGCGCGGCGAGGCGGTCGGCCCAGCCGACGAAGGCGCCGTCGCGGTCGGGGTCGACGTCGACCAGCCCCTCGGTGAACGAGTCGCCGACGGCGACGTACCGGGTCCACACGCGCGGGCCTGGCCCGATGGGCGTGCCCGGCGTCATCGCGGTCTCGTCGACGCCGCCCGGCGTGCGGGTCCGGTCGGTCACGGGAGCCTCCAGTCGATCGGTGCGGCGCCCTGCTGCTCCAGCAGGGCGTTCGCCCGGCTGAACGGCCGGGACCCGAAGAAGCCCGAGCTCGCCGACAGCGGCGACGGGTGGGCGGACTCGACGGCCGGTATGCCGCCGAGGTGCGGGGTGAGGTTGCGGGCGTCCCGGCCCCACAGGACGGCGACGAGCGGGCCGCCCCTCGCGACGAGGGCCGTGATGGCCCGGGCGGTCACGTGCTCCCAGCCCTTGCCGCGGTGCGAGGCCGGCTTCCCGGGCTGCACGGTGAGGACCCGGTTGAGGAGCAGGACGCCGTGGTCGGCCCACGGGGTGAGGTCTCCGGTACTGGGGGCGGGGGCGCCCAGGTCGGTCTGCAGCTCGCGGTAGATGTTGACGAGCGACCTCGGGATGGGACGGACGTCCGGGGCCACCGAGAAGCACAACCCCACGGCGTGGCCGGGGGTGGGGTAGGGGTCCTGGCCGACGATGAGGACCCGGACCTCGTCGAAGGGGCGCTCGAAGGCCCGCAGGACGTGCGGCCCGCCCGGCAGGTAGCCCCGCCCGGCAGCGACCTCGGAGCGGAGGAACTCGCCGAGCTCGGCGACGACGCCCGCTACGGGTTCGAGCGCGGCGGCCCAGGACGGGTGGACGAGCTCGCTGAGCGGCCGGGCTGTCACCCGACCAGCGTAGGCACGGCCGGAGAGCCGCCGGGCCCCGCCCCCATACCGAGGCGGAGCGAGGTCGCCACGCCGCGCGAGAGGGCCAGGACCTCGCCGCCCACCAGCTGGACCACCCGCGTGGCGAGCGGGCCCGGGACGCGCAGCAGTGCGCCGACGGTCGCCGGGTCCTCGCCCGCGCCCGCGGCCACGAGCACGAGGTCGGCCCCGTCGACGAGTCCCGCCGGCAGCGACTCGACCCGGGGCACGACGTACAGGGTGCACTGCCAGGCCGCGCGTCCGAGCGAGAGGGTGCGCCCGGGGGCGCCGCCCTCGACCACGACGAGATGGGCACGTGCCCCGTCCGCCGGCTCCGCGGCGCGGTCGTCGGCGACGACCCGCACCAGGTGTTCGGCCCCGCCCTCCCGGGCCATCACCAGCCAGGGGGCGGGCCGGTCGGTGACGACGGTGACGGGCAGGCCGGCCCGGGCCGCGCGAGCGGCGACCTCGGTAGCCAGCCACCCCTGGCCCACAGCGAGGATCCGCTGCGGGCGGGTGCCGACGAGCTCGAGGGTCATGTCGACTCCGTGTTCGTCGGTGCCGATGTCGAGACCGGAGCCGACGACGGGGGCGAGCAGGTCGAGCAGCTCGGCGGGGAGCGGCAGCCTCCCGTCGAGCGGCGCGAGGGCGGGGACGTCGGCGGGAGCGGCGTACGGCCGGCCCTGGCCGAGCAGTGAGGTGGCACGCAGCCCGTCGGCCTGGGCGCCGACGACGGGGCGCAGCCCGAGCCCGAGAGCTGAGGCCGTGCGGCGCAGCGCTGCGGCGGCGGTCTCGGCGCTGCGGACCGTGGGCTCGCTCACCCGGGCGAGGATCCGAGCAGAGGGCCGCCCCGACGGGGTCGGGAGGAGCTCGGCCGCGACGACCCTGCCGAGGCCCGGGCCCGACCAGACGGCGTCCGGCGAGGTGGTGGGGTCCCACGCATGGGCCGCGACGGTCCGGTGCGTGGCGGCCGGTCCGGTGATGTCCCGCCAGGACTCGACCCGGGTCGAGGAGGAGCCGGCGGGGGCGCCGCTCAGCTCGGGCTCGAGGACCGACCACAGCGCCGCCGTCAGCGGCTCGACGTCGAGCAGGTCCGCGCCGAGGCCGGCGTCGCGCAGGGTCGCCTCCAGCCCCGAGGCGAGGGCGGCCAGGCAGGCATACAGCCCGTCCGTGCCGCCGCCGCGCGCCTCGACGGCCGACCTGGCGTCGAGGGGACGCACCCGCACGGCCACGAGGACGACCCGGTGGCCGACACCGGCACCCCGGCTCGGCACCTCGGCACGGGTGGAGGCGCTCGCGTCACCGGTCCCCGAGGACACGGCCAGCACCGTCAGGGCGTCGACGGGGATGCCGCTGGTGGCGACCCGTTCGTGCAGGGCGGCGAGCGGGAGGCGCGTGGATCCCGCAGGATGCACGAGGGAGCCACCCGCCCCGGACACCGTGAGCACGGCGGTCGCGGCCTCGGCCCACTGCGCGACGCCGAAGACCCGGCCGCGGTGGTCGCGGGCAGTGCTGACGACCAGTCCGGGGTAGAGCGTGTGCAGGGCCGGCAGCACGTCGGGTACGCCCTGGTCGAGCCGGGGAGCCGCGGAGGGTGTGGTGGCGACCTTGGCCCGGAGGGCGAAGCCGACCCGGCGCAGCACCGCCATGGCGAGCGAGCCGCCCCGGACGGGGACGGCCAGGGCGAACCCGACGACGGCGGCCACGCCGAGGGCGGCGTATGCCGTGGTGCCGGACGCCGCGGGGGTCAGCAGGGCCGCCGCCACCAGGATCTCCACGCCGACGACCGTCGAGAGGGGCACACCCCACAGGGAGTGCCGGGGCGGCACCCGGCGCACGGGTCGAGCGCCGTGCGGCGCGTCGACGACGGCCGCGCGGGCCGGGTCGGGAGCGGTGAGCACCGGCGTGGCGGGGGCCTGCGTCCGGGGGGCGCGCCGGCCCGCCCGCCGGTCCCGGCGGCTGCGCAGGTGGACGTCGCGATCCGGGTTGACGACCGCCACGGTGGGTGCCTCCTGGGTGCCGATACCGCCGGGGGCGGCGCCCTCCGGCGGCTGGCAGTCTAGCGACGTGGCCGTTGACGGGCCGCCCGAGCGGCTGCTCGTTACCATGGGGCGAGCGGCGGGCGGAACGACCGGACGGCAGGTACAGGTGGCAGCGGAGCGCAGCACCAAGGCGCAGGTGCAGGCATACCGGTTCGGGGTCCGACGGGTCGAGCACGCCGTGCAGACCGGGGTGTCGTTCCAGCGCAGCCTGCACGGCCCGCGGCACGGGCTCTCGATGGTGGTCGGCGTGGTCCTCGCTGGGCTCGTTCTCGCGGGTTTCGCCGTCTACGGGTTCATCAAGCCCGCCCCCTCGATCGGCAACGCCAAGGTGCTGGTCGACACCGACAGCGGCAGCGCGTTCGTCGTCCGTGGCGGCACGGCATACCCCGCCATGAACCTCGCGTCGGCCATGCTCGCCGCCATGGGCCAGACGGGCAGCGACGGCGTGCGCCAGGTCAACACGGCCACGCTCGCCACCGTGCCCAGGGGCCAGCTGCTGGGGATCCCGGGCGCTCCCAACCAGGTGCCCGGGGAGGACCACCTCGTCGCCGACGTGTGGACGGTGTGCGACCTCACGACGACCGATCCGGCCGCCGCACCCGGGCACACGCCGGCGCCGACGACCACGGTCATCATCGGCCGGCCCCCTGCTGCTCCCGTGACAGCCACGACGCTCGGCATGCTCGTCACGGCCGACCAGCAATCGTTCTACCTCGTGTGGGAGGGCCGCCGGTCCAAGGTCGACCCGGCGGACCGGGCCGTCGCCGAGGGGCTCGGGATCGACCCGTCCGCGGCCCGGACAGTCAGCCTCGGGCTCCTCAACGCCATCCCGGAGGCCGCGCCGATCATCGTCCCGCGGATCCCGAGCGCCGGCCGGGCCACGTCGGTCGGCAGCCGCAGCGCGGCCGTGGGCGACGTCGTCCGGGTCGAGCGCGCCGCCACCGGCGCGGGCTACTACCTCGTCCTGCGCGACGGCATCCAGGAGGTGAGCGGAGTGGTCGCTGACATCGTCCGCGCCGCGACCGGCCAGAGCGCCGAGATCCCCCTGGTGCCGCCCACCGACATCACCGCGGCCGCGCGCACCAACGAGCCGGTGGCGGTCGACGCCTACCCGACCCGGCGGCCGCGGCTCGTCGGCCTCGCCGCCGCCCCGGGGCTCTGCCTGCAGTGGCGCCTCGTGGGTGGCGAACCCAGCCGTGCCGTCTACCCGGTCACGGCACTGCCCCTGCCGGCGGGCGCTACTCCGGTGTCCGCCCCGCCGCAGGGTGCCGGGGGTCCAGCGTCCGCCACCGGGTCGGCCGACGCCGTGTATGTCGCCCCCGGATCGGGGATCGTCCTCGGCCAGTCGATCGACGGGCGGACGGCCAACACGGGGAACCTCTTCCTCGTCACCGACCAGGGCATCAAGTACCCGGTCGTCGACATGGCCGCCCTGCACGCCCTCGGCCTCGGGGCGACGGTGTCGCCGGCGCCTCCCGAGCTCGTGAGCCTGCTCCCGCTCGGTCCGACCCTCGACCCCGCACCGGCCCGGCGCTTCTTCGGTGAGGCAGCCGGCCTCTCCGCAGGGTAGACCGGAGTCGGGTGGCGTGAGCGCGATGGGCGGCAGGGACGGCATGGGCGGCGCCGGGTACCCGGACGAGGTGGCCGCGGCCCTGGCCGGGCTCGACGACGATGTGGCGGCGGGTCGGGTCGACCTCGTCGAGTACTGGCGCCGCCGGGCCGCCATCGAGGCGGGCGAGCCCGGCGCACCCCCGCGTCCACCGGTGTCCGCTCCGCCGGGCACCGGCGTGGCCGACCTGTCCGCCGGTGCGCCCAGCCTGGTGCCTGCCGCCCCGCTGCGCCCCGCCGGGCCGGAGCCTGCGCCCGCGGTGGGACCGACCGCGCGCGGGCCCGAGGACCATGCCGGCGCCGCCGAGCGCAACCTGGGACGCCCCGCGGCGCACGCTGCGTTCGCCCCGTCCCAGGGTGCGGTGCGGCTGGACCCGGGGGCCGGTGGCCGGCGTGGATGGGGGAGGTGGCGGCGGCGGTCGCGGTGACGGGTCGGACCCACCGAAGGACGGTCGCCGGCGTCGGCGCCGCGGACCAGCCCTAGGCAGGTTCGGGGGTGGCGGCCTCCGGCGCCATCGGGGTGGCGCCCAGCGCCGAGCGCGGCACCAGACGGCTGCGGTGCACGGCCGAGGGCGACATCGGCTGGCTGGTGTTGGTCCGGTCGGGCAGCAGCGAGCGCAGGCTCACCGCTGAGCGCCAACGGTCCCGCCAACGCTGTTCCGCGGAGACCTGGCCGCGCACCCTGCGCACGTGGACCCAGGCCTGGACGGCGTCATCGTCCCCGACCGGAGCGGGCCCGAAGGTCAGCGCGTCGGCGAGGGTCGCCAGCTCGGCGACGCCCGGCTCGGTCGCGACCGCCGCGAGCTCGGGGCGGGTATGCCGTGAGCTCGCCGGGGCGCCGGAGTCGATGAGGACGTCGACGACCTCGTCCCAGGCGGCGGCAACCCGGTCGTCCGGGGTCCCGGCGCGGGACCGCCGGGACCGGCGCGCGGCCTTGACCAGCACGAGCGCCAGGGTCCACAGCAGCACGGCGGCGAGCGGGAAGCCGACGATCTTGAGGGTGAGCACCGCCCAGGGCGGCAGGGCGAAGCCCTGGTTGTCGACGAGGGAGCGCTGCTTGGAGGAGCTCGTCGTGTCGAGCGCGAACCCCTCCAGGCTGCTGGGGGGCCGCTGCTCGTTCGGGGGCGGGACGATCGCGGCCTCGGAGCGGTCCTCCTCGGCCTGCTGACGCACCTGGGGGTGCTTGTCGCGCGACGGGATGAACTCGTCGGGGGTGATCGTCCACCAGGTGTCGGCGTCGACCTGGACCTCGACGTAGGCCCGGACGTCGCGCCCGTGCACCGTTCCGGTCGCATCGGGCACCGCGCCGAGCATCACCCGCGACGGCAGCCCGACGTGGTCGGCGGCCAGGGCGAGCGCCGCGGCGTACTGCTCGTCGTTGCCGGCTGGCTCGGTGTCGTCGAGGAAGCTGCTGAGCCGGCCGAGGCTGTGCCCGGCGACGAACGTCGACTCGGTGCCGGCGCCGTCGGTGTAGGCGCCGGTCGTGCGCAGCCGCGTGGCGACCGCCTTGACGGCCTCGAGCGGGCCGGCGCTGCCGCCGGGGGTGGTCGTGACGTACTTCGCGACGGCCGAGCTGTATGCCGTGGGTGCCGTCGGCGTGCCGAGCGCACCGAGCGTGGTCGGCACCGTGTTGGCGGGGACCACCGCGTCGATCCGGTAGGTGTCGCCGGCGCTGAGGCCGTCGAGGACGAGAGCGGCCCCCGTCACGGGGTTGAAGCGCAGGTCCTCGCCGCGGGCCGCGGCGGTGGAGCCGGTGAACTCGAGCCGGGTGGGCTCGCCCACCGAGGGCAGCCAGACCCGCAGGTCGGGGGTCGAGGCGTAGGCGCGGCCGATGGTGACCGTCCCGGCGACGCCGGTGCCGGCGCGAGGAGCCGCGATCCGGGAGCCTACGCGCAGGAACCGGCCCTGGGAGGCGGTGTCGGGCTGCCCAGAGGTGACACCGGAGCCGGGGACCGTCTCGGCGCCCAGCTGTCCGGCGGCCCACACGGTGCCGGCGTACGCGTCGACGGTCGCGAGCCGGACCAGGGTGCCCTTCGGCAGCCCGTGAACGGTGAGCAGCACCTGGTCGGCGAGGTCCTGCGAGGCCGGCCGGAAGCGGCGGAAGTCGGACAGGGGGCTGGGCTGGTCGGACAGGTCGAGGGGCGGCACGACGGTGTCGCGCAGCACGGTCCGCGCCGAGGCGGGCAGGCTGGCCCCCGGCACCAGGGCCACGCCCGCGCCGGTGGCCACCGCGAGCAGCATGCCGGCCGCCAGGGCGCGGCGGAGCCGCCCGCCACCGGTCGCGACGACGAGCCGCTGACGGCGCGCGGCGCCCCATGCAACCGCGACGACGAGGAACACCAGGGCCCGGGCCGCGATGCCACCGGGAGCAGCCAGCCCCAGGACGATGGCCGCGACCAGGCCGGCGGCAGGGCCGACCAGGGGCAGGTGGGGGTACCACCACCGGCGGGCGAGCAGCATCCCGACGGCGGAGCTGAGGAGCGAGAGGGCGAACGGCACTGCGGTGAGCCGGCCACTGCCGTCGACCGGCGGCAACGTGGTGAGGAGCTCCTTCCAGCCCCCGACCAGCACGTCCCACATCTCGGTGAGGCCGCTCGGGTCCGGAACGCCGTGCGCGGCGGTCCCGTGCAGCACGGTGGGTGGGCCGATGAGGAACGCGGCGGCGACGACGGGGAGAGTGAGCGCGATGCCGGGCAGGCGGAGCCAGTGGACGAGGGCGGCCGCGCCGATCCCGGCGAGGGCACCGACGGCGGCGGTGATGAGGTAGGCCGGGCCGTCGAAGGTGCCTGACAGGACGGTCATGGCCACGAGGGTGAGGGTGAGGACGGCCACGGCGTCGATGACGGCCGCGGCGGTCAGCCGTCCGCGGACCCCGTGCTGGCTCGGCGGCCGGCGGCCGATCATGGCAGCCCCCCGACGGTGATGAGCCGCGAGAGGTCGCCGAGCTCGCCCATCGACAGCACGCTCAGCCCGTAGGCGGAGGCGGTCGAGGTGGGGTGGCCGGGGCGCACCCGCAGGGCGAGCACCCGCACGCTCGGGCCGAACTGGGCCGTCGAGCGGCGCAGGTCGGTGAACGGGTTCTCGGACCCGGTGACGAGCAGGACGATGCTGGTCGCCGGGGCGAGGGTGACGAGGTGGGCGGCGAGGGCGGGCAGACCGGTCGCCGTCGGCGCGACCCGGGCGAAGCAGTCGAGGGTCCGCGCGATGCCGCTGCGGTCGACGGCGTGGTCGCCGGCGACCACGGTGACGTCGATCTCGTCGCGCAGTGCGCGGACGGCCACCGATGCGGCCACGACGATGCCCGTCTCGAACGCGTCGTCGTCGACGTAGCTGGCGGCCCGGGCGTCGTAGACGACCCCGAGGTGGGAGCGCCGGGTGTCGGTGTAGCCCTTGACGAGCAGGGTCGTCGACCCACGTGCGGCGCTGGCTTTCGCGGAGGAGCGCCAGTGGATGTGCCGGCGCTCGTCGCCGGGCTGGTAGGTGCGCAGCGTATGGAAGTCCAGGTCGCTCGACGACGGGTCTGTCGTCGACCGGCCCTCGAGGTCGCGGACCAGGCCGGCGTCGAGCGAGGGCAGCGGAACCACTCTCGGGTGGACGAACAGCTCGACCGCCTCGGCGCGGCTCACCTCACGGCGCGCCAGGCCGAACGGGTCGCCGCGCACCGTCGTCACGGGGCCGACGGTGATGACGCCGCGGCGGGAGGTCGGCACATCGAAGAACGAGCGGTACTGCTCGGCGGGCCGCAGTGCGGGCACGGCGAAGGTGGCGATGGTCTCGCCGACGGGTAGCTCGATCGTCGCGGGCGGGCTCGCCCGGCCTCGGCTGACAGCGGTGAGCGTCGCCCGCGAGGTCCCTCCGGCGGCGACCCGCGGTGGCATCAGCCAGACCCGCAGCCGCAGCTGTGACCCGCCGAGGGTGAGCAGGACCCCGATCAGGACCAGCGCCAGCGCGGCGACGGCGGCGATCCGCAGCTCGGCCCAGCCGAGGGCGGTGCCGACGACCCACAGACCGACCGAGGACGCGACGAACCCCCAGCCGAGCCTCGTGACGATCTTGAGGTACGGCCGGATGGTGGCGAGGAGCGGCGTCACGCCCCGCCGCCCGGGCTGCGGCCCGCTGGAACCTGCACCGACGAGAAGACGTCGTCGATGACCTCGGCGTTGGTCGCGCCGTCGAAGAGCGCGTCGGCGTCGAGGAGCAGCCGGTGCTCCATGACGGGCAGGGCGAGGGCCTTGAGGTCCTCGGGGATGACGTAGTTGCGTCCCTCGGACGCCGCCCACGCCTTCGCGCAGTGCGTGTAGGCGAGCAGGCCACGCACTGAGATCCCGAGCCGGACGTGCCGGTGGTTGCGCGAGGAGTCGGCGATGTCGTGGAGGTAGCCGAGCAGCTCGTCGCTGACGAACACCCGCCGGGCCACGTCGCGCAGCTGGCCGACGACCTCGCCGCTGATGACGGGGCCCACCGTGCGGGCCCGGTCGCGCTCGGCCGTGCCGCTGAGGACGGCGACGGTCGAGGCGGCGTCGGGGTAGCCGATGGCGGTCTTCATGAGGAAGCGGTCGAGCTGGGCCTCGGGTAGCCGGTAGGTCCCGGCCTGCTCGATCGGGTTCTGGGTTGCGACGACCATGAACGGCTGGGGCACCGGGTGGGTCGTGCCGTCGACGGTGACCTGTCCCTCCTCCATGACCTCCAGGAGGGCCGACTGGGTCTTGGGCGAGGCCCGGTTGATCTCGTCGGCGAGGACGATGTTGGCGAACACCGGCCCGGGGTGGAACTCGAACTGCGCCTTGAGCGGGTCGTAGATCGACACCCCGGTCACGTCCGCCGGCAGCAGGTCGGGGGTGAACTGGACCCGGCTGTGGCTGCCCTGGACGGTGTTGGCCAGGGCGCGCGCCAGGCTGGTCTTGCCGGTGCCTGGGACGTCCTCGAGCAGCAGGTGCCCACCCGCGGCGAGGCAGGTGACCGCGAGGCTGACGACGTGCCGCTTGCCGAGCACCGCGACGCTGATGTTGTCGACGAGGTGCTCGAACGTCTCGGCGAACCAGGAGATCTGGTCGGCGTGGGCGAGCGAGGCCTGGGGGGCGGGGGTGCTCATGGGTGGGCGGCCCTTTCGTCGGTGGCGGACCCGGTGGGTGCGGGCCGGCCGGTCACGGTGGTCGTGACGATCATCATCGTGGTCGAGGTCATGGTGCCGTCCAGTCTCGCGTCACGGGGGCGCGGGGCGAGCCGTCGTCGTCGCAGGTGAAGGTGTACGTCGTGCCCGACGTGGCGACGAAGTCGCCCTCGGGGACGTCGTATGCCGCATGCCCGGAGGAGTCGGTCGCTGAAGCTCAGCCCACCCCAGACCGTGCTCCCGTTCCGGATGGCACAGGTGGTCGTACGGCTGAAGGCGAGGTTGTCGACGGTGATGGTGACGGCCTTGGTCGTGCAGGGCGTGCCGGTGCACGAGCTCGCGTCGTGGCTCGTGACGGTGACCTGTCCGGTGCCGGTGCTCGTCGTCGCCTGGTCGGTGCTCGAGTCGCTGCCGCGGCGAGCGAGCACGCTGACGCGCACGCTCTTCCCGTAGCCGACCTTGATGTTGTAGTCGGACGAGAACGGCCCGGCGCCCGTCGAGCCGCTGATCGTCCTTGACGACGGCGTTGTCGGCCCGCACGGTGATGGTGATGGTGGCGGCGAGGCCGAGCGGGTCGACCGACGACCGTGAACGCGGCATACGGGCCCTGGCCGGTGAGCCCGGTGACGGAGATGTCCCCGAGCGGGCCGTACACGGTGTCGGACGTGACCGTCGCGATGCTCGTGCCCGTGCTGTTGTGCGCCGTCAGGGTGATGTGCGCCGGCGCGCCGTTGTCGGCCACGGTGATGGTCTTGGCGAACGGGGTCGGGTCCGCGGGCGCGTTCCACGTCCCGCAGGCGACGCCGTCGGCGTCACAGGTGATGGTCAGGCCGCTGTCGTGGGCGGCCGGCGAGGTGAAGGTGAGCAGGACCTGCTTGCTCACGCCGGTGGCCGTCGCGTCGAGCGCGGTGAAGTCACCCGGGGTGCCGGCGGCGACCAGGGTGGCGGGATCGCTCTGCAGGGAGTCGTAGAACGGGTTCGAGGCGGTGACGGTGTAGGAGTAGGAGGTGCCGTCGGTGATGACGGTCGGCGCGGTGCACGAGGTGTCCTGGATGCCGTCGCAGATCACCAGGGTGCCGCCGCCTCCGGAGCGGCGGACGGTGTAGGTCGTCGGGCCGGGGCCGTTGGGCGGCACCGCTGCCCAGCTGACCTCGACGGCCTGCTGCTCGCCGCCGTGGATCTCCGTCGAGGTGAGCTTGGGGGTGTCCGGGCGCGGTGGGCGACCGGCCGACTGGCCGGTGGTCGTGGCGCCCGGCCCCCAGCCGGCGTCGTTGAAGGCCTTGATGGTGAACGTCGTCTCGGCGTTGTTGTCCAGTCCGGTGGCGACGACGCTCGTGGCGCTCGTCTCGGTGCTGCCACCGGGCCAGCTGACGAGGTACTTCGTCACCGGCGTGCCGTCGACCGGTGGGACGTCCCAGGCCACCTCGATGCTGCCGTCGGCGGGGTGACGGGTGCGGGGGTTGCCGGGCTCGCCGGGGACGGCGTTGGGCGTGATCGGTGCCGACGCCCTGCTCGGCGGGCTGTCACCCACGCCGTTGTGGGCGACGACGGTGAACGAGTATGCCGTGCCGTTGGTCAGGTCGGTGATCGTGCAGGGCGACGCGGCGCACCGCTGTGTCCCGCCGGACCAGGTCACGTCGTAGTAGTCGATGGGCAGGCCGTTGGTGGCCGGCGCGGTCCAGGCCAGCGTCGCCTCGTGGCTGGCCACCTTGCCCGTGCTGCTCGGCTGGCCCGGGGCCTCGGGCACCCCGAGGACGTTGACGGTGAGGTAGCCCGTGGCGTAGCGCGCCGTCCGCGAGATGTCGGCGATGTCGGTGATCGTCACCTGGTAGACGACCTGCCCATGGGCCGACCCGGAGGGGGTGAGGACCAGCGTCGTCGGCGCCGGTCTGCTGTGCGGTGCACTCGGGCCCGGAGTCCTTCTGTACCGAGACGATCGAGAGCTGGTGGTCGCTCAGCTGGCTCGAGATGTAGCCGGCGATGTTGATGGTGCGCGAGGTCCCGGCGTGCACCCCCTGCACCGTGATGGGTGCCAGGGTCGGGGCCTCGGCCTCGGAGACGTAGACCGAGAGGGTGGCCGGTGCCGCGTCGGTGCCGGGGATGGAGACGAGCAGCTCGGCCTGGGTGCCGGGCACGCGCGCTCCCCGATGCGGACACGACCAGCGAGTGCGGGTTCGCGTTCGCGACGCTGAGGCCGGCCTCCTGGCGCGGGAAGCGCCCGGTGAACTGGAGGGAGTCGGCCTGGCCCGGCTGGGCGGTCCAGACGTGGCACAGCTCGGGGATCGACAAGGGGTCGCGACCTGGTGCCGAGGACGACGGAGATCTCGGTCTGCGGGCAGCGCAGCACCGGCGTCTCGGGCCCGACCTGGACCGGCACCGTGAGCAGGGCGAGCTGGCCGTTGGGGTCGGTGGCCGTCTGGCCGTTGGTGACCTGGAACGAGATCGCGGCTGGGCCGGCATACCCCTTGTGCGCCGTCACCTTGAGCTGGTCGGGGCCCACCGCCTCGACGCTCAGCATCCCCGCGGGCGACGCGGCGATCTGGTCGTCGGTCGTGAGGATGACCGTCTTGCGGCTGGGGTCGACGACGACGTCCTCGAGGGCCACGGTCGTGGTGGCGTCCTTGTCGACCCGGATGAGGCTGTCGACCCGCACCTGCGGCGCGCCGGAGCCCACACTGGGCACGTAGATGGAGCCCAGGGCCACGCCGCCGCGGCTGTCGGCGATCTCGTACGCGACGATCTGCGGGGTGGTCCCCACGGGGACGGTCACCCGTCCGCCGGACACCGTCGCGCCCGGGGTGTTGAACACCTGCGTGACGGTGAGCGGCGCGCCGCCGCCGTCGGGGTCGCTGGCCGTCGCGAGGACGTCGACGGTGACCGAGGTCGCGCCGGCGCCGGGCTCCGCGACCGGGTTGCGGGCCACGGGGGGGATGTCGGTGTCCTTGCGGGTCCGGACGTAGACCGTGGCGGTCGACTCGGCACCCGAGGCGCCGCGCACGCCGTACCGGACGGTCAGCGGCACCAGGCCGTCGGGGGCCCTGACCGTGAGGACCGACGTCTGCGGGTCCAGGCTCGCCCGGCCCCCGAGGTCGGGGTTGAGCGGGCCGAGGGGCAGCACGGTCGGCGAGTCGCCGACGGCGGAGATGTCGTTGGACAGGATGTCGAGCGTGAGGGTGCTCCCCGGCGAGGCGGTGACGTAGTCGTCGACGGCGACCGGCGGCTGGGGTTCCCCAGGCGGTAGCACGGCGATGCGCACCGTCGCCGTCCCGACCTTGCCGAAGCGGTCGGTGACGACATAGCTGAACTGGTCGGTCTCGGCCGAGGTCGGGTACGCCTGGTAGGTGATGGACGACAGCGTCGTGCCGAGCACCCGGCCCTGGGTCGGGGCGCTGCCGAGCCCCACGAGGGTGACCGAGTCGCCGTCGGGGTCGACCTGGGTCGTCGGGATCTGCAGCGTGATCGTGTCACCGGCGACGACCCGGCCCTGCACCTGCGGCGGGGTCGGTGCCGCGTCGGGGTGGTCGGCGGTCGGTGCCGGGACGACGGTGATGTATGCCGTACCGGCCGCCCGGTTGCCCTCGGGGTCCTCGACGACGTAGGTGACGGCGACGGTGATCCGCGTCGAGACGGTCGGAGCCTGGTAGCGGACGACCCGGCCGCTGGCGTACGCGCCGCCGACCCCGGTCTCGGACCCGCGCGGCCCGCGGACCTGGAGCATGCCGGCGTGCGGCGTCCCCTCGACCTGGGTCAGCAGGGTGAGCGGCTCCCCCGCGGGATCGGTGTCGTTGTCGAGCACCGGGATGGCGACGGTGTCGCCGGATCGGACGGTCGCGTAGTCGTCGGCGGGGTCGGGCGTGCGGTCCTGGGGTGGGTCGAGCTGCTGGACGGCCACCTCGCCGGTGACCGTGCCGGTCACCCCGTCGGTGATGGTGTAGCTGATCCGCTGCGGGTTGGGGCTCAGGTGCGCCTTGATCGGCTGGATCCGCAGCCAGCGGCCCCGGATGACGGCGACCTGGAGGTCCATCGCCTCCGTCGTCGTTGCGCTCTGGACGGCGAGGAGGCGGCCCGAGGGGTCGAAGTCGTTGGCGAGGACGTCGACGATGGTGGGGTTGCCGCCGTAGACGACGGCCTGGTCGAGCATCGCCGTCGGCTTGTCCGTGCGGCTCACCCGCTTCGTGACATCGACCCGGATGGTGCCGCGGGCGTAGGGCGCGTCGCCGTAGGACGCGGTGTAGGTCATGAGGTAGGTACCCGGCGCGCCCGCCTGGAGGGTCACCTCGCCCGCCTTGAGGTCGGTGGTCGTCGTCGCCCCGTCGGGTGCCACGACGTCGGCCGCGAGGGCCAGCCGCGCCGACGGCGTCGTCGGGTCGGTGCCCGGCAGGTCGTTGTCGAGCGGCCGGATGAGGATGGGCGAGTCCGTCTGCCCGCGCGCGACGTCGGGGGAGGTCGTGGGGGCTGAGTTGGCCGTCGAGCTGCGGGCGAGGACCTCGACGACCTGGGTGCCCTCGGAGGTGTCCCGACCGTCGGACACGGTGTAGGTGATCGTCCGGGCCCCGCTGGCGGCCGGGGCGGCATACTGCAGCCGCCCGTCGGGCGAGACCGGGACCTGGCGGTCGCCGTCGGTCGCCCCGGACAGCACGACGGGGTCGCCGTCGGGGTCGCGCCAGTCGCCCAGCACGGGCAGGGAGACCCGGCCCTGGTTCGCGACGGTGTGCACCTCGGGCTCGTACCCCTCGCGGAGCACCGGCTTCTTGTTCTCGTCGGGCTGACGGGCACGGACGACGACCGGCGCGCTCGACTGGTTGCCCTTCGCGTCGTCGATCGTGTACGAGAAGGACACATCGTCCGAGCCGTTGGCCATGGTGATCTGGATGCTCTGGCCGTCGGGGGCGATCGACAATGTCGCCGTGGACGGCTGCGGCGCGGTGACCTCGCGGATCGACAGGACCGACCCCGCCGGGTTGGAGTCGTTGTCGAGGACGTGCAGGACGGAGGTCCGGCCCGGGCGGGCGCCCAGGTCGTCGGCGACGGCCCGGGGCTTGCGCTGGCTGCGGGTGAGGGCCGTCGGCTTGTCCGGCTGCTGCTTCTGCTGCGGGGAGGGCGGCGGAGCGACCGTGGCCCAGTCGTCGAGCCGCTTGCCGGTGTCGAGGTCCCAGACCCGCCCGGTCTGGCCGTCGTTGAGCACGGCCGACTGCCGGTTCAGCCGTAGCTGCGGGGTGAGCAGCGTGGTCGCGTCCGCAAGGGGCACCGGCGTCGCCGCCCCGGTGCCACACGCCCGCACCGCCACACCCGGGGACCCGCCCCAGGCGGCATACCGGCATGCGCCGACGACGATCGGCGCCGCGGCCGGCCCGGTTCCGTCGGGTGAACAGGCTGCTCAGGGCGCCCGACTCGAGGTCGATGCCGACAGCAACGTGGTCGGTGTGGCGAGCAGGGCGGCCTCGCCCGTCACGTCGCCGGCCTGGAGCACCCCGCCGCTCGCCGAGGCGGGCAGCTGGACCTGCTTGCCGCTGGGCAGGATCATCGTCCCGCCCACGGTGTCGACGACGAGGACCTCGGCTCCGACCACCGCGACCTGGACGTCCTGGAGGGCGGCGCCGAGGGCCGTGGTCCGCACGGTGAAGCGCCCCGTCCCGTGGTCGGGGCGAGCGGTGAGGAGCTGGCCGGCGCTCCCGGCGACATAGGCCGTCCCGTCGGCGCCCACCGCGAGGGCGGCTCCGCGGTCGGCGACGGACTGGCCCGGGGTGAGCTTGACCGAGGCGATGGCCGTGGCGTCCGAGGACAGCCCGTCGACCGAGGCCGGCTGGTCGGCAGGGGCCCAGGCGGCGCGCAGCTCGCCGGTCTGCGGGTCGAGCGTGGCGACGGTGCCGCCGCCGACGGCGACGCGCTCGTCGGTGGCGATGGCGACCGACTTGTCCTTGACCAGCTCACCGCTGCGGACGTCGACCGGCGTGAGCTTGCCCGACGACCCGGTCCCGGGCGACCACGGTGGCGCCGGCCTGGATGATGTCGAGCTGGTGGGTCTGCACGGTGGTGTCGACGGAGGAGAACGCGACGTCGAGGCTCTGCGAGGGCTTGCTGAGCCGTCCGTAGAGGCCGCCGCGGTCGTTGGTGACCCAGACGGCACCATCGTTGGGCGTGACGCGCTCGGTGGTGTAGCCGGGGTCGCGGGTCGCCGCGTAGGTGAGCCCTGCCGCCGCGACCGCGACGACGGCCGTGCCGGCCACCGCGCGCCGTCGGGAGCGGACGCGGGCGCGCGTGCGTGACTCGGTGCCCCGGGCCAGCAAGCTGGTCGAGGACCATGAAGCGCGCACCAGGGCGCGCACGCGTGTCACGTCCAACTCCCCACGTGGTCGATCGAAACGGGCCGGGCCCCTCCGCTGGAGCCGCCCGGCCATTGTCCGACACCCCGCAGGACGGGCGCATCGTCCCTTCGGCCAGTCCCACGCGAGCGACTGGCGGGGCTGGTGTGGCGCGTGGGGTAGCTGTCCGAGGATGCCCGGTGGCCCGTGTGGTGCCGTCCGCGAAGGCGCAGGTCAGCGTGGTGACGGACCAGGCGACGGGCGACCGCGGGCGGTGCCGGAGGTCGGCCGGCGCGTCGGCATCGTGCGGCCGACCCTCCGGCGCCGTCTCACCATGCGGTCGGTCGCGGGTCGAGTGGGCCCTGGGCGTGGTGGTCAGCCCCTGCCGGGGCCCGCGGGAGGGCTGTCCGGCGGCGGTGGGCCTGCCGTGCTGCCGCCCGCCGGCGGACCCCGCGTCCGGGGACCGTTCGGACCGGCCGGCCCGAACGCGCCGGGTGACCACGCCGGCGAGGACCGCGAGGAGCGCGACGGCGAGGCCGATGAGCAGGTCCACCGCGAGCCCGGCACCGGACCCTGGCCCGGCCGGCGCCTCGGGAGTGTCGGCGGACGTGGTCGGCGCGGCCGTTGCGATGGCCGGGGTCTCGTCCCACGCCGCGGCCGGCACGGTGGCGTGGGCCGCGGGCTCGGCGCGGTCGGGGGTGACCCGGGGATCCCACACGCCGCGACCGCCGGTGTAACAGGACCCGAGCGGGTTGGCGTCGACGGTGGGGACGTCGGCGGTCACCGCGGCATACGCGTCGACGACGCCGAACCCGTAGAGGGGAGACGGCGCGGCCGACCCGTCGGGCGGGGGCTTGGCGGTGCGCAGGACCCGGTTGACGACGTTCGCCGCGTTGAGCTCGGGATGCGTGGCCCGCACCAGAGCGACGACGCCGGAGGTGATGGCCGTGGCCATGGACGTGCCGCACGTCCTGGCGTACAGGCCCGCGGGCTGGGTGTACGCGTCACGTGGCCCGTAGAACCCCGTCGGGCAGCCCGCGTCCTTGGGCGTCGCCGACCTCGCGAACGGCCCCATCACCGCCACCCCGCCCAGGTCCTCGGGGTTGGGCCGCCCCTGCGGGTCGAAGAGCACCGGGCCGGACAGGCTGGCGAGGGGGTCGAACCGGAGGTTGGCGTCGACGCCGCCGACCCCGAGGACCCCCCACGAGCCCGCGATGCCGGAGATGGCGTCGTGGCCGCCGCCGTTGCCGGTGCCTGCCAGGACGACGGCGTCCCGGGCCTGCGCGTACGCGATCGCCTTGTGGTCCAGGTGCCCCGTGAGCGAGATGTTGATGACCTGGGCGCCGTGGTCGGCGCAGTAGGCGACCGCGTCCTCGAGGGGACTGATCTGGCTGTTCAGGCCCACCGTCACCGAGATGATGCGTGCCCGGGGGGCGACGCCGAGGATGCCCTGGCTGTGGTTCGTGCCCTGGCCCTGGCCGGCGATGAGCGCCGCCACCTGGGTGCCGTGGCTGTCGGCGGAGATCGACGTCAGGCCGTCGGGAGCGCCACGCCCTCCGGACTGGTCGGTGCCGTCGACGAACGTCGTCCCGCGCAGGTCCGGGTGCCGGGAGGTGACCCCGCCGTCGATGACGCACACCGTGACCCCGGCGCCCTGGCTGATGCGCTGAGCGCGTGTGACGCCGAGCGCCGACAGCCACCACTCGGAGGCACGGGCCTGGGCCGGCGTGATCTTGGTGTGGAGCGCCGCAGGGGTCGCCGCCGTCGCCGCCGGCGCGACGGTCGCGGCCGAGACCAGGGCGGCCGCGACCGCCCCCAGGACACGCCGGGGCAGCCAGGTCACGGCAGGGCGCGGACGGTCGTGCGGACGAACGCCGCCGCCGCCTCCTCGTCCCTGACCCGGTATGCCGCGTAGCTGTCGTACATGGCCTGGAGGAGCTGGGCGACGTCCGCCTCGACCCTCACGAGGGCCTGTGACAGCGACGGGGTGGAGGTGTTGGGGACGACGACCGACCGGGCCCGCTGGGCCCCCACGCCGACTCCGGTGATGGGCCGGGAGACGGCGGAGACGTCGATCGCCTGCGCGCGGGCCTCGATGCTCGTCCGGGCCGCGACGATGTCCTGGTAGACGCCGTACAGCCTGAGGTAGCCCTCGTGGAACACCGCCTTGTCGACCGAGAAGTGCCCGGCGATCTGGGCCTCGACCTGGCGCTCGCGCAGCATCCGCACGAAGGCGGCGATGTCCGGGACGTCGGGCAGCATCAGAGGTCCTCTCCGTCGAGCTCGGGTCGCTCGCCGAGCACCCGCCGAGCCACTCGCCTGCCGTCACCCCACACCTCGTCGGACTCGACGAGGTAGTCAGGACGGTCCTCGAGCCGGTCGTCGTCGTCGCGGCGCCTCCCGGCTCGGCCGAGCGGTCGCGAGGCGGTGCCCCGGGCAGTGCTCGTCTCGACGCCGTCGGCGGTGCCCGCGCGTGCGGTGGCGGCACGGCTGCTCACGCCACGGCCGGCCACGCCGCGGCCCGTCGACTCGCCGATGGCTCCGCGGCCCGGCCTCCCGCCGGAGCCGGCCGACTCGCCGAGGACGCCGCGGCGCACGGCCCCTCCGCCGCGTCCGGTGGCCGGCTCGCCGTCGAAGGACGACCCGCGCACGGCAGTGCGGCCCACGTTGCGCTGCAACGGTTCCTCGCTCGTGCCGGCGGCACTGCCGGCACGAGCGGTGCCCGGCCGCAGGGGGGCGGCGCGTTCCTGCGTTGCCGGTGGTGCTGCCGGCATCCGTGCTGCCCGTGCTGCCCGTGCTGCCCGCGCTGCCGGCCAGACCCCAGCCGGGGGACCGGGGCGTTCCCACCGTCCCGGCGACGCTGCCGGCGACCCCGCCGCCGAGGCTGGAGGCTCCGGCTGTGCCGACGACGCCGGCTATCACGGCTCCACCGACCGCCGTGCTTGCCGGCGAGGACCCGGTGGCCACAGGCGGCACGGGCGGCGCCGACGTCGTGCTGCCCGGGGGAACCGGAGTGGTCCCGGTGCCGGTCGGCGGCGCCGGGGTACTGGCCTGGGGGGTGGTGCTGGTCGGTCCTGCGCCCGTCGGGCCCTGGCCGTCGGGTGCCGGGGCGGGGGTTCCGTTGGTCGCGGTCGGGGTGCCCGGGACGGAGCCGGCGGTCTGCCCGGGGGTGCCCCCGGTGCTCGAGGTCGTCGAGGTGGTGTGCGGGGCGAGCGTGCCCGAGGACCCGCCGACGACGGAGCCGCCACCGGTCGAACCGGTGCTGGACCAGCCGGGGAGCTCCCCCGGAGGTGGTGGGGGTGGTGCGACCTCGCCGGTTGTCGCGAAGGCCGTGGCGAGGGCGGCGGCGGTCTGCTGCCCCTGGGAGTCCATGGCCGTCACCTTGCTGACGAGCGCCTGGCGCTGCTGCTCGGCGACCTGAGCGTCGTAGAGGTACTGGGTGAAGCCACCGCTGGGGCTGAGCAGGCTCTGAGCGAGGTAGTCGACCGCCCGCGGAGGGTTGCGCGCGGGCATGATCGAGACCTCGTAGGTCGAGTGCGCCATCGAGTCGGCGAACGAGGTGATGATGTCGCTCGTCGCCGTGGCCTGGCTCGCGGTGGCACCCGCGGAGGCCGCGGTCTCGGTCACGCCCTGGTGCGCCGCTGCGGCGTCCAGGCCGCTCCAGCCGGGCATGAGGACGGCCAGGGCCTCCCGGGCCTGCTGCTCGAACGTCGTCGCGGCCTGCTGCCCCTCGTCGAGGAGGTCGGCCATGTCCCACAACGGCTTCGCGTTGACGGTGGTGCCGGCGGCCTTGAGCTGTCGCGAGGTCCAGGACCCGTATGCGCCCCCGCCGCTGCCTGTTGTCGTGCTCATCGCTGCGTGTGCCCTCCGCACCTCATCGGGTGACCCCCGTGGCCGTGACCGCTGACATGGCCGCCATCGCCGCGCTGGTCAGGGACGCGCGGGTCGCCGGCTCGAGGACGAACCGGCCCCCGCCCAGGTCGCGCTTGAGGACCGCCCCGGTCGGTCCCTCGTACCAGTCGGCGCCGGTGTTGCTCGGGGCGACCTCGTCCTCGGCGTAGCGGACGGCGCCGATCATCCCGCCCGCGGTGACGGCACCGTGCAGCCGGGCGAGCGACCCGACCACGTGCAGCGGTATGCCGGCCGCGCCGGCCGCGTTGCGCGCGAACCGGTCCAGCCCCCGGGCGCCCGCGCCCTCACCCAGCGCGCTCAGGGCCCGGTCGCTCACTTCGTACCGCTCGATGGCGACGCCACGCAGGGCGGGCATCGCGGCGACCACGGCCGAGGCGAGCTCGGTGACGCTCGTGCGGACCAGGCGAACGGTGGACTCGCTGTCGACGACCACCAGGCCCTCGGATCCGGCGCCCAGGCCGACTGCGAGGGTCTCCCCACCGCCGAGAACCCCCGAGCGGCGTACACGCCGAGCTCGGGGGCCGTCAGCAGTCGGCACGGCGTAGCGGAGCATCGCCCGCACCTGCGCGGGCAGGTCGGCGTCGGTGCGGTCGAGCCCGTTGGTGACCTCGAGCCGGTTCTCGCTCACCGTGAGCAGCTCGTCCCAGTCCAGCTCGACCCGCGCGGCATACCCGGAGTTCAGCGGGACGGGGAACACCAGGCGTGCGCGAGCCGCCCACCGACCGAACTCCTCGGTCGTGAGCTCTACCGCGCTGGTCGGCGCCATCAGCCCCCCTGGCGTGGCTGGGTGCCGGTGTCGTCAGAACCGGGCTGCGTTGGACTTCTCGGTCGCCTGGAACTCGGCGTTGGTGTCGCCGAGAGCCGCGCCGATCCGCTGCAGCACCGAGTTGAGGTCTGCCGCAGCGGTGTCCCACTTGTGCTGAAGCGCCTGGTAGTTGGCCGCGGCCTCGCCCTCCCACGTCGCCACGAGGGGCTTGAGGTAGTCCTTGAGGCTCTGCAGCTGGGAGTTCATCTGCGACACCGTCGACACGAGGTGCTGGTGGGTGCCGGCGAGTCGCCCGAAGTCTGCTCCGACCTGGTCAGTCATGAATCCACTCATCTCTGTTCGCTGGAAACGTCTGGAGGTGACCAGGGGTCACATGTTGAGGCCGGACCCGGAGGACCGCAGCGACTCGGACTGCGCCGTGTCCCGGGCCTCGTAGGACCGGCCGGCCGCCGCGAGCTGCTCGGAGATCGCGTTGAGAGCGTCGCCCAGCTTCTTCGCGTCCATGTCGTAGTTCGCCATGAGCTGGTTGAACGTCGCGGCGGCAGCCCCCTTGAAGTGGGCCGGCGCCGTGGCGACCTCGGCACGCAGCGACGCGAGGAGCGCCGTGATCTGGGCGTTGACGTCGCTGACGTGATGAGCCGCAGCCTGCATCTGAGGAGTTTCGGTGGTGAACCCAGCCATATCGCTGCCTTCCCGAGGTTCTGGACGAACACTGTCTGCCGGACGGGGGACACCGGTGTCCCCGACCGCTCTGCGGGCACGTCGAGACCGCCTGCAGGCCCCCTCCGCCGGGGACGGCAGCCAATCTACCCAACTTCGACGCCGTCGCGACCCGGACGACGCACCTCGGGGTACCCGTCCCGCCCACTGGGAACGGCGACTCCCGAACCGTCGACAGGGCAACGGGTTCAGGGCCCGGTGGGGCCCGTCCTGGATGCCCGGGTCAGGGCCGTCGCCGATGCCGCGGATCGGGGTGGGGGACCTCGCTGTGGCGCGGCTGCCGGCGTCGCCCCGCTCCGGTCACGTCCCCGTGCCCGTGCTCCCGTCGGTGAGGAAGCAGGCACCGAAGACCCCGAGGACGGTGTTGACCTCGGTGCTGAACATCACCTCGGCGGCGTAGTCGTCGTAGATCGACACCACGTGCTTCCCCGGCCGGTCGACGACGGTGACGACCCTGGTGAAGCCGTTGTTCTTGGCGATCTCCTCGACGGCCGACAGCGCCTGCGGCCAGTCGGCGTCGGGGACGGCCCCCGTCGCATGGCCGCTGGAGTAGATCGCCGAGGTGGCCCCGGCAACCTTCGTGAACGGCTCCTTGCACAGGGCCGTGTCCTCGCGTTGGGGGGCCTCGGTCCGCCACACCAGGGCGGGAAGCTCGTCGGACAACGTGCGACGCATGTCGGCGAGCATGCTCAGGTAGCCGTCCTGGGCGGTCGCGAAGCTCGGGCGGGTGCGCAGCTGTTCCTCGGGTGTCATGGATGGTCCTCCCCCGGTGTGGGTGCAGGCGACGAGTGTGAGGGCAGCGAGCACCCCGGCGAGGCAGGCTCGGGCGGTGGGAGGCATCAGAAGGGCCACCAGCTCCAGGAGGACGGCGGGTCGGTGATCCCGACATCGTTGCCCGTGATGACCTCGCCGGGGTGCCCGGCCACGATCTCGGCCAGGTTGTACTGGCTCGTCGAGCCGTCGGAGAGGTAGCTGCTGTGGCCGGAGATGCCGGTGAGTGGCGTGCCGTCACCCGCGGTCCGCCCCCCGGTCTCGAGGTGTCCCATGCCGTCCAACGCCGAGGGGTCGGACCCGAACGCGCCGAGGTCGCCGACGCCGTCCCACTTGGCCTCCGCGTAGAACGCCTGGCCGGTGTGGACGGCGAGGTCGTCGATGTGGTTGACGCCGATCCCCGGCGAGCCGAAGAACCCGACGTGGTCGACGCCCGTCACCTGCTGGAGGGCGTAGCCGGTCGTCGTCGAGCCGTAGGAGTGGCCGAGGGCCGTGAGGTCGGGGTCGGCGAGCCGCGCGGTGTTGATGCCCCGGAGGAACTCGGCGAGCGAGCGACCGCCGTCCTGCGCCGCCCCCGCCGAGGCGACGGAGTTGCCGGTGAGGACCGTGTCCCACTGCGGCGCCTGGTAGCCGAGCCAGGTGACCGTCGCGACGGAGTCGCCGTCTCCGGCGGCCAGGCTCGCCCAGGTGGCGCGCCTGTTGAGGGCGGCCATGTCCCGGTCGTAGCCGTCCATGCCCTGGACGGTCGAGGTGAAGCCGGGGGTGAACACGGCCACGTGGTCGGCCGTCATGACGTCGCCGTCGGCGATGACCGCCTGGGCCCGGTCGTGGCTCAGGTCGAGCCCGAGGAGCTGGCGGTGGTCCTGGCCGATGATGGCCTCGACGGTGTCGAGCGAGGCCAGCTTGTCGTTGATCTCGGACAGCTGGAGCAGGTAGAGCGCATTCTCCTGGCCCCACTGCTCGAGGTACTCCTGCTCGAGCCGCTCGAGCTCGGCCCGCCGGCCGAGCAGGTCGGTGCGGTAGCGCGGCAGCAGGATGCGGTTGGCCGCGTCGCGGGCGTCGAGGTCGACCCCGTCCCGGTTGCCGATCCACCCGGGGTGCTCGTCGATGACCCGCTGCTGCTCCGCCGCCGACAGAGCGGCCCACCAGGCGGCGTTCTCGGCGGCCGTGCCGCCGTCGGCCGGCGGCTCGAGAAGGCTGAGCCCACCGGCCGCGTCGCCGGCCGCCGCCGCGCCGGCGAGCGAGGTGGCCGAGCCGTCCGTCACGGTGCCGTCGAGGATGCCGGTCAGCACCGCGGTGAGGTCGGCGTCGACGTCCGCGGCCCGCCGCACGGCCGCGGCGACCCGGTCGGCGCACTCGTCGACGACGGCCTGGCGCTCGCGCCGGGCCAGCTCCTCCTCATGCTCGGTGGCGTAGCACATGGTCGGCCACGAGGGGTCGCGTACCGTGCCGGTCGGCCCGATGCGCAGCCGGTATGCCGCGGCGAAGGCCTCCGCCTCGCGGACCGCCTGCTCGACGCCGAGGACCCCGTCGGCGGTGTCGGCGATCGCCCGATGGGCGGCGCCCACCTGGGCGGTGAACAGCTCCAGCTCGTCGGTCAGGGACCGCACCGACCGGCGGGCCGCGGTGGCGGCCTGGCCCGTCCAGCGCCCCGGCGCTCCCAGGTCGGCCAGCTCGTCGGCATACGAGAGCAGGTTGTCCCGGGCCGACCGCAGGCCGGCTTCGGACTCGTCCACCGGCCCGGAGCGCCACTGGCGGACCTGGCTCCACGTCAGGGTCATTGCGGCCGCTGCCCGGCCCGGAGGAACGCGTCCCGTGCGGCCCCGTCCGACCGGCTGTAGGTCGTGGCGGCCCGGTCCAGGTCGGCTGCGTAGTCGCGGGTCTGCGCGACCCACTGGCTGCGCTCGGTGGCCCACCGGGCCGCGACGTGCGCGATGACACCCGCTGCCCGGGAGCCGGCGATGCCGGCGGCGGCCCCCCGCAGCGCGGCCGCGGGGTCGACGAACGAGGCCTGGTCGGCGGCCGAGCGGGCAGCCTCGGCCGACGTCCGCAGGTCGGCGATCTCGACGTCGAAGGACATCTCCCTCCTCGACGGCCCAGCCTAGTGTCGTGGCGCGGCGCCGTCGTGGGCGGCGGGCGGCTGGACGCAGTGCCGGCCGTGGCCCCTGCCCCAGGACGGCGCCGGCCTGGGGAGAGGTGCTCGGACTAGGGCGTCGCGACCTGGATGAGCTGGGCGCCGAGCCGGCGGCTGACGAGCATGCCCCGGCCCGGCGGGTAGGTCGGCTGCGGCTTGGCCGGCCCGAGGAGCGGACCCTCGTCGGCCGCGCCGGTGCCGACGAACCCGGGGGAGCCGAGGTCGCGCACCGTCTGGATGAGCTGGTCGTACAACGCCCGCGACGCACCGGCGCTGCGCCGGGCGATGACGAGGTGCAGGCCGATGTCCTTGGCCTGTGGCAGCAGCTCGCGCAGGGCGACCAGCGGGTTGTCGGTGCCGGTCGCGACGAGGTCGTAGTCGTCGACGATGACGAACACCTCCGGCCCGCTCCACCAGCTCCGTGCCCGCAGCTCGTCGGCGGTGACGTCCGGGCCCGGGCAGGCGGCACCGCAGCAGGGGGACGAGGTCGCCGAGGTAGGCGGCGAGCCCGGGCGCGCCCGCGGCATACCCGGCGAGGTAGTCCTCGGGCACGAACCCGAGCATGGTGCGCCGGTAGTCGACGACGAGGAGCCGGCGCCTGCTCCGAGGAGTACTGGCGCCATGATCCCCGTCGCGAGGACCTTGAGGAACGTCGTCTTGCCGGATCTCGCCGTCGGCGAAGTAGAGCAGGTGCGGGTCGGCGTCGAAGTCGAGGTTGACCGGCGCGAGGGCGTCCTCGTTGACGCCGACCGGGATGGCCCGGCTGCCGGGGGGCATCGGCAGGTCGGCGAGGGCGAGCCGCTCGGGCAGGGTGCGCACGGCCGGGGCGCTTCGGGGCCGGACCAGGCGCCGGCGACCGCCCTGACCAGCTCGGCGTATGCCGCGGCGACCGTCGCTGGGTCGCTGCTCCCGTCGATGCGCGCCAGGGCGACGAGCAGGTGCCGCTTGCCGGGGTGAGCCCGCGGCCGGGGGCGCCGGCCGGGACGAGCTGGGCGGCGCGGCGGTCGACCTCGGACTCGAGGGGGTCGCCGAGGCGCAGCTCGATGCGGGTGCCGAGCGAGTCCTTGAGGGCCGGGCCGCACCTCCTGCCAGCGGCCGGCGCCGATGAGGACGTGGACGCCGTAGGACAGCCCCCGGGCGGCGAGGGAGGTGACCTTGGACGTCGAGGTCGTCGAACTCCTCGCCGCAGCGCGCCCCAGCCGTCGACGACGAGGAAGACGTCCCCGAACGGGTCGCCGGCGACCGACGGCGTCGCCGCGCCGCTGCAGCGCCGGTAGTCGGCCATCGACTCGACCCCGAGCTCGCGGAACCGCGGCTCGCGGTCGGCGAGGACCCCGGACACCTCGGCGACGAGCCGGCGGAGGTAGTCGCGGCGGGACGCGGGTCGCGACGCCACCGACGTGCGGCAGGCCCTGGATCGGCCGCGAGGGCGCCGCCGCCGAGGTCGACGACGTAGACCTGTACCTCGCGGGGGGTGTGGGTGAGGGCCAGGCGGCTGACGACGGTCCGCAGGGTGAGGCTCTTGCCCGCTCTGCGGGCCGCCGACGACGATGCCGTTCCCGGCGGCCCCGGAGAAGTCGAGCAGGAGGGTGTCCCGGCGCTGCTCGAACGGCAGGTCGACGACCCCGATCGGGACCCGCAGCGGGCGGTCCCAGCCCGGATGCGACCAGGCCCCGGCCCTGGACCGGCTCGAGCGGCGGCAGCAGCCGGTCGAGGGAGGGAGACTCGGCGAGCGGCGGCAGCCACACCTCGTGGGCGGGCGCCGCCGTGGCCGTGCAGCCGGGCGACGACGAGGTCGAGGAGCGTGGCGTCTCGTCGCCCCGCGCGGCGGGGGCGGCGGTCGGGGGCGCTCGGACGAGGGGTCGCGCGGGCTCGGCGGGCCTCGGGCTCGAGGTCGACCCGCGAGGAGACGAACGAGACCGGCCGGCGCATACCCGCCCCGGCCGGGCTCCGGAACGGTCCGGCTGGGGTCGAGGTAGGGGCCCGAGACGTAGGCCGCCTTGAAGCGGGTCATCGAGGTGGTGTCGAACTTGAGGAAGCCGGACCCGGGGATGGGCGGCAGCTCGTAGGCGTCGGGGACGCCGAGCACGGTGCGCGACTCCGAGGCCGAGAAGGTCTTGAGGCCGATCCGGTAGGACAGGTGGCTGTCGAGCCCGCGCAGCCGGCCCTCCTCGAGCCGCTGCGAGGCGAGGAGCAGATGCATGCCCGAGCGAGCGGCCGAGGCGGCCGATGGCGACGAACAGCTCGGCGAAGTCGGGCTTCTGGGCGAGCAGCTCGGAGAACTCGTCGCAGACGACGAACAGCCAGGGCAGCGGCTCGAGCGGCGCCCCCTGCTGCCGGGCCTTGTCGTAGTCGCGGACGTTGAGCAGGTTGCCCGCAGCCCGGAGCATCTCCTGGCGCCGGTTCATCTCGCCCGAGAGGGCGTCGTACATCCGGTCGACCATGGCGAGGTCGTCCTGGAGGTTGGTGATGACGGCGGCGGTATGGGGCAGGTCCTGCAGTCCCGGCGAACGTCGCGCCGCCCTTGAAGTCGACGAGGACGAGGTTGAGCTGATCGGGGCTGTGGGTGACGGCGAGGGCGAGCACGAGGGTGCGCAGCAGCTCGGACTTGCCCGAGCCGGTGGCGCCGACGACGAGGCCGTGCGGCCCCATGCCGCCGAGGGCCGACTCCTTGATGTCGAGCTCGACCGCCTCGCCGGTGGGGCCGACGCCGATCGGCACCCGCAGCAGGTCGCGCAGCGGTCCGCGGCTTCCACACCTGGTCGGGGTCGAGGTGGGTGACGTCGCCGAGCCCGAGCATGTCGGGCAGCTCGGTCGAGCCCAGGAGGCCGTCGTCGTCGCGCCGGGTCTCGGCGAGCCGGTATGGCGCGAGCCGGCGGGCGATGGCGTCGGCCTCGATGACACTCAGCGCGTCGGGGGTGCCGATCCAGTCGACCTCGCCGTCCTGGCGGACGCCGAGCCGGCCCTGGCTCGTGACGAGCCGCAGCCCGGAGCGGGCGGCCTGGCCACCGAGGACCTGCGAGACGTCCAGGACGGTGACGCCGACCAGGCCTGCGTTGACGAGCGGTCCGTCGTCGAAGGTGACCTGGCCGCCGTCGACGATGACGACGATGTGCGGCTGGTCGGGGTCGAGCGGGCGCCTTGGAGCCGAACCGCGCCCGCGTCGACAGCTCGTCGGCGAGCAGCTCGTCGACCTCGTCGAGGGTGCCGGCGACCATCCGCACCGGGCCGAGGCTGTCGGTGAGCGCGGGGGTGGTGGTTGTGCGGGAGCCACTTGAGCCAGTCCCACTCGGCGCGGCCTGCGGAGTCGACGGCGGCGGCGACGAGCAGACCGTCGGGCCCGTGGAAGGTCGCGAGCTGGCAGACGACGGCACGGGCCATGGCCCGGGCCGCCTCCTGGTCCCCGCCGACGTCGACGACGGGGAACCCGCCGAGCTGGATGGCGATGGGCAGGTCGTCGACGACTGCGTGGGTGCGCACGAGCTGGCTGAGGGCGACGGCGCTGATGGGGTCGACCTCGTTGATCGGCCCGGACTGCGGAGGGCGCAGCGGGCTGGCGAGCTCCTGGGGGCCCGAGGCGATCCGGACCTCGGTGAAGTCGGCGTCGTGGTGGCGCCGCTCCCACATCCGGCGGCCCCCGGCGAGGGACCACAGGGCCGAGGGCGCGGGGTGGGTCAACGACGACGCCGCCCGCTGGGCGGTGCGGACGTCGTCGATGTCCTCGCGGAGCCCGTCGAGGTAGGCGAGGTAGTCGTTGCGGTCGGTCGCCAGCTGCGCCTTGCTGGGCCCGCCGGCCCGGCCGGAGCCGACCATCCCGACGGTCATCATCAGCATCATCCCGCCCATCATGAGCGAGGCGGGGTTGAGGCCCCCGACGACGATGAACCCGCCGACCATCGCGACCATCGCCACCGGCAGGACGAACGATCATGATGCGAGGTCGGTGCGGTGCGGGGCAGCTCGGGCGGGGGCTCGATGACGAGCTCGCCCTCGGGCATGACCGGCCGCGTCATCCGCGGTCGGCGCGCGAACGCCCGGGTCGCCATCTGCCCTCCGTCGACGGTGGCCTGCAGTGCCTGCGGCGGCCGTGGGCCGTCCGCAGACGGGTCGGTGTCCCCGGTGCCGGGGACACCGCCGTCCATATACTAGGGCGCATGCGGAGGGGGTACAGGTCGTGACCCGGATCGACGCGGCGGCGTTCACGCGGGTTCTGGTCCTCGCCCCCCGGACCCGGGTCGACGTCGCGCTGCCGGCCGACGTCCCGCTCGTCGACCTCATGCCGCTTCTCCTCGAGATGGTGGGCGAGCGCAGCGACGACGGCGGCACCGCGCACGACGGCTGGCACCTCTCGCCGGTGGGCGGCGAGCCGGCTCGACCCGGCCCGCTCGCTGCGCTCCCTCGACGTGCTCGACGGCACCGCCCTCCAGCTCGCCCCGCACGGCTCCGCCCTCCCCGAGCCGGTCTACGACGATGTCGTCGACGCGATCGCCGGGGCGGTGCACGACCGCACCGACGGGCGCTCGCTCCGCGACCTGGCCGGGGCGCTCGTCGCCGGCGCCGGGCTCCTCGTCGCGGCATACGCACTCGCTGCAGGGCGAGCGGACGCTGAGCCGCGGCCGCCGCCGGTGCCGTCGTGGCCGTCGCCGCGCTGGCGGCCGCCGCCGGGCTCGCCCGTGGGGGGGCCTCGCGCACCCTCGCCGTGGTCGTCGGCGCCTGCGGCGCGCCGGCCGCGTTCGCCGCCGGGCTGCTGGCGGTGCCCGGTGACGTGGGCTACCCCGGCGTGCTGCTGGGGTCCACCGCCGCGTTCGCGTATGCCGTCCTCGCCGGCCTCCTGCTCGGTACGGGGACCGTCGTCTTCTCGGCGATCACCGTGGCCGCGTTCTTCGTCATGGCGGGGTCCCTCTGCCGGCCTGCTGCTCGACGCGGGGGTCGCCCAGGTCGCCGTCGTCGGGTCGGCGTTCGCCCTCGCGGCCATGTCCATGCTGCCGTGGCTCGCGGTTCGGATGTCGCGGCTGCCGGTGCCGGTCATCCCGACCACGGCCGACGAGCTGCGCGACAGCGCCCTCGGCGTCGACTTCGCCTCGGTGAGCCGCCGGGCGGCGGTCGCGGCCGAGTACCTCGACGGCACCCTGACCGGCTGTGCGGTGGTGGTGGCGTCCGGCGCCGCGCTGGCTCTTGCCGAGGGCTCGGTGTTCGGCGTGCTCTACGCCGTGGTGGTCCTGGCCGCGCTCATGCTGCGGGTCCGCTCGGTTCCCGGCCGCCTGCCGCGCACGGTGCTGCTCGTGGTCGGCGTCCTGGGCGCGGGAGCGGGCCTCGGCATCGCCGTCGCCGGCCTGCCGGCGGGGTCGGCGCTCGGCGTGGTTGCCGGGTGCGCGGTGGCCTCAGCGGTCGCCGTGATCGTCACCGTCGTCGCGCCCCGACGTCGGCTCAGCCCGATGACGGGGCGGAGCATCGACATCGCCGAGAGCGTGCTCCTCGCCGCGGTGCTGCCGCTCGCCGTCGGTGCTGCCGGGCTCTACACCGCCGCGCGCCACCTGTGAGCGGCGCGTGCGCCGGGTGACCCATCGCGCGGTGGCCGCCGCCGCGGCGCTCGCGGTCGCGTCGTTCCTGCCGGCCGCCGGTGCGTCAGCCGCCGGGACCCCCGGCGACGTGCCGGACCCGGGCAAGTACCAGCAGATCGCCCACTGCGTCGGCGACCTGCAGGACGTCGACCCGCTCGCGGACGCCGTCTCGGCGCCGCAGCGGGCCCTGGGCTACACCCGGCTGTGGGGTCTGTCGCGCGGGGCGGGTGTCACGGTTGCCGTCGTCGACACGGGGGTGGCCCCGGGGCCGGCGTTCGGTGACCGGCTCCTCCCGGGCGGGGACCTCATCCAGAGTGGCAACGCCGGCACCGGCGGGCTCGAGGACTGCGACGGCCACGGCACGCTCGTCGCCGGCATCATCGCGGGGGCCCCGGACGCCGACACGGGGTTTGCCGGGGTCGCGCCGGACGCGACGATCCTGTCGATCCGGCAGAACAGCCAGCGGTTCGCGCTGCGCGGGACGCACGACCGCTCCGCGGGGACGAGCTCGACCCTCGCCACCGCGGTCGACCTGGCCGTGGCCGCCGGGGCCTCCGTCGTCAACGTCTCCGCCGACGAGTGCGGACCGGCCGCCACCACCAACAACGCCGCCCTGACGGCCGCCGTCCAGCGCGCCGTCCGGGAGGACGTCGTCGTCGTCGTGGCAGCCGGCAACCTCGGCGAGGCCACGGCCTGCTCCACCCAGAACACGCCGGGCGCGCGGCCGGTGACCGGAGCCACCCCGGCCAACATCCGCGCCGCGCTCACGGTCGGCTCGGTGACGGGCGACGGGGTGCCGGCCGAGTTCTCCCTCGCAGGCGACTGGGTCGACGTCGCGGCACCGGGCGACCATGTCGTCTCGACCAACCCGCAGCCCGACCGCGCGGGGCAGGTCGGGTCGGTCGTCACGCCCGACGGGATGTCGGCCATCCAGGGCACCAGCTTCTCCGCCGCCTACGTGAGCGGAGTCGTCGCCCTCGTGCGCGCGCGGTTCCCCGACCTCACGGCGCAGCAGGTCATCCACCGGGTCGAGGCGACCGCCGACCACCCCGCCGGCGACGCCGAGCGCAACATCTACGTCGGCTACGGGGTGGTCGACCCCCGGATGGCGCTCACGGCGGTACTGCCCGAGGAGGACGATGCCAGGGCGGCGTCCGGCGTGCGGGCGTCCGGGCTCGCCGAGGCCCACGGGTCCGCAACGGCCGCGCGGGCCCGGACCGTCTCGATGCTCGGCGCCGCGGGGCTGCTCTCGGCCCTCGTCGTCGCCCTCACTGCCCTCGCCGTGCGCCGGCGGGGTGGCTCGGCGAGACCGGCCGCCTGAGCGGTGACGTCAGCGGGGCGAGCCGGTATGCGCCGCCTCGGCCGTGGCCGGGGACACGGCGGCGGCGATCTCGGCCAGTCGGCCCGGCACCAGCCGGAACCACGCCCAGGTGCCGCGCTTCTCGCGCTCGAGGACCCCCGCGTCGACGAGCACCTTGAGATGGTGGCTCACCGTCGGCTGGGCCAGCCCGAGGACCGGGGTGAGCTCGCACACGCACGCCTCGAGCGCGGGCTCGGCCCCGATGAGGCTGACGATCCGCAGCCGCACCGGGTCGGCGACCGCCTTGAGCAGCGCGGCGGCGGCCTCGGCCTCGTCCCGCGACAGTCCGCCCTGCAGCGGCAACGTCGCGCAGGCCGGGTCGGCGTGTGGCCCCCGGCCGAGGGCGACGTCCTGGGCGGTCATGGCGTCCCCTTACATTGACGAGGGTCGATGGATATAGTGGTCTGACGTCAGGCATCGATGTTAGTCGATGTATGCCGCCGGCGTCCGAGGGCGGTCGCCGACGGACCCCGTACCGCCCCGCCCGCCACCCTCTCGAGGAGACCGCTCGTGTCGTCCGCCCCCGCTCGCCCCCGACCGGTGCATGACACGGTCTCGGGGGGCCTGCCGGTCCTGGACCGGTTCCTCCCCGCGTGGATCGGGTTCGCCATGGTGCTGGGCCTGTTGCTCGGCCGTGGGGTCCCCGGCCTGGGGTCGGCCCTGTCAGCGGTCGAGGTCGACGGCGTCTCGCTGCCCATCGCCGTCGGCCTGCTCGTGATGATGTACCCCGTCCTGGCCAAGGTCCGCTACGACCGGCTCGACACGGTGACCGCCGACCGCCGGATGCTGCTCGCCTCGGTCGTCCTCAACTGGGTTCTCGGCCCGGCGCTCATGTTCGCCCTCGCGTGGCTGCTCCTGCCCGACCTGCCGGCCTACCGCACCGGGCTCATCGTCGTGGGGCTGGCGCGGTGCATCGCCATGGTCATCATCTGGAACGACCTCGCGTGTGGCGACCGCGAGGCCGCCGCCGTGCTCGTGGCCCTCAACTCGGTCTTCCAGGTCCTCGCCTTCGCCGGCCTCGGCTGGTTCTACCTCTCGGTCCTGCCAGGCTGGCTCGGCCTCGAGCAGGCCGGGCTCGACGTCTCCGCGTGGCAGATCGCCCGGTCCGTCCTGGTCTTCCTCGGGGTCCCGCTCGTCCTCGGCTACCTCTCGCGCCGCTGGGGGGAGCGCGCCCGCGGGCGGGAGTGGTACGAGTCGGTGTTCCTGCCCCGGGTCGGCCCCTGGGCGCTCATCGGGCTGTTGGCGACGATCGTCGTCCTGTTCGCCCTCCAGGGCGACCGGATCACGGCGCACCCCGCCGATGTCGCGCGGATCGCGCTGCCCCTGCTCGTCTACTTCGCCGTGATGTGGAGCCTCGGGCACCTGCTCGGACGGGCCCTCGGCATGTCCTACCCCCGGGCGACGACGCTCGCCTTCACGGCCGCCGGCAACAACTTCGAGCTGGCCATCGCCGTCGCCATCGCGACGTTCGGCGTCAGCAGCGGCCAGGCGCTCGCGGGCGTCGTCGGTCCCCTCATCGAGGTCCCCGCCCTCGTCGGGCTCGTCTACGTCAGCCTGGCGCTGCGGTCCCACTACCCCCACCCCGTCACCGAGGAGGCGCTGTGACCCCCACCGACCCCCGCACGTCGGCGCCCGAGGAGGGCGCCGCTCCGGACGGGCGCGCGTCCGTCCTGTTCGTGTGCGTCCACAACGCCGGCCGCTCGCAGATGGCCGCGGCCTACCTGAAGCGGCTCTCGGGAGGCCGCGTCGAGGTACGTTCCGCGGGCAGCGCACCGGCCGACTCGCTCAACCCGACCGTCGTCGCCGCGATGGCCGAGGAGGGCATCGACCTCGGCGCCGAGCACCCCAAGATCCTCACCACCGACGCGGTCCGGGTGTCCGACGTCGTGATCACGATGGGCTGCGGCGACACCTGCCCGATCTTCCCCGGCAAGCGCTACGAGGACTGGGCCGTCCCCGACCCGGCCGGCCAGGACCTCGCGACCGTCCGGCCGATCCGCGATGAGGTGCGCGGCCGCGTCCTCGACCTGATGGCGTCGCTAGGAGTCACCCCCTGAGCCGCCCGGCCCGATGCCGGAGCGGCTGGCCTACCCTGGCCCGGTGACCTTCCCGCCCGACGACCTGGCTGCGCGGGGCCCCCGCTGGCGCACGGTGATCTTCGACCTCGACGGCACCCTGGCCGACACGATCCCTCTCATCGTGGCCTCCTACCAGCACGCGTTCCGGTCGGTCCTCGGCACCGAGCCGTCGGAGGAGCGGGCCCGGTCGTGGATCGGCCGGCCGCTCCTGCCGGCCATGCTCGAGGAGGACCCCGAGCACGGGCACGCCCTCGACCTGGCCTACCGGGAGTGGAACCTCGCCAACACCGAGCGGCTCATCCAGCGGTATGCCGGGGTGCCCGAGCTGCTCGCGGCGCTGCGGACGGCGGGGGTCCGGACCGGGGTCGTGACGTCCAAGCGCCGACACACGGCTCAGCTGGCCATGGCGGAGGTCGGGATCGACGGTCTCATCGAGGTCGTCGGCGCCCTGGAGGACACCCCGGCCCACAAGCCCGCCCCCGACCCGCTGCTGCACGGCGCCCGGGCGCTCGGCGTCGACCCGGGTGAGTGTGCCTACGTCGGCGACGCCGTCGTCGACGTCCGGGCGGCACGGGCCGCCGGGATGGCGCCCGTCGCCGTGACCTGGGGCGCCGGTGTCCGCGACGAGCTCGTGGCCGCCGGCCCTGATGCCGTCGCCGACACGGTGCCCGCGCTGGCCGACGTCCTCCTGCCGCCGGCACGGTGAGCCGGCGCGCTGCCCGCCCCGAGGCGGATGTGACGGATGTGGTGGATGAGTTGGCTTTCGGGGACGCTGTCCAGTCGACACGCGGTTCCGGCGGGCAGGGGAATGACAGCGGTGTGATTCCCTCGGTAGAGTTGAAGGGCCGTCCACACACAGAAGGGTCGAACGTGAGCGCTGTCCGCGATCAGGTCACCACCGTCTCCGCCGAGCTGTCGGTGCGGGACCGCGAGATCATCGCCTTCGAACGGCAGTGGTGGAAGTACGCCGGGGCCAAGGAGCAGGCGATCAAGGACCTGTTCGACATGAGCGCCACCCGCTACTACCAGGTGCTCAACACCCTCATCGACTCCCCGGTCGCCCTCGAGCACGACCCGATGCTCATCAAGCGGCTGCGCCGGCTGCGCGCCAGCCGCCAGCGAGCGCGGTCGGCGCGCCGCCTCGGCGTCCAGTCCTAGCCGGCCGCCCCCGAGCCAGCCCCGCCCGTCCGTGACGAAGCCGGACGGGCGGCGCTGTGCGCGGCCCCGCACCACCCGCCGAGGGGGGCACGGGTCAGACCGGGGCGTGGTCCTGGTCCGGGTCCGGGAAGTCCAGCGGCCAGCCCTTGGCCGCGAGCCGGGCACGGACCCTGCGCAGGTCGTTCTCGGAGGGCTCGGCGTTGGTGAGGTCGGTGATCGCCGCGGCGATGTCGTCGGGCCCGGCCGGGCTGACCTCCGCCTTGCGCAGCGCCTTGGCGACCTTCTTGACCTCGCCCTTGGAGAGCCGGCGCTGGAGGAGCGCCAGCAGCGGCTGGTAGTCGTTGTCGGGAACGCCCATCGGGTAGCCCTCGCGCAGCCACGCGACGATCCGGGCGAGGACGCTGCCCTCGGCGATCGCGTCGTCGTCATCGTCGTCCTCGGCGCGTCCGGCCAGCGGCCAGCCGCCTCCGGCGAGACGCGCCGACACCCGAGCCACGTCCTCGCCGGACGCACCCTCGAAGGCTCGGGTGGCGATGAGGTGCCGGATGTCGGACTCGGCGATGGGGTGCTCGGGCGCGGCGTGCTCGGCGAGCTCCTGCGCGATCGAGGACACCTCGTCCTCGGTGAGGCTGCGGTGCAGCACGCCGAGGAGCGCGACGTAGTCCTGCTCCGGGATGCCGGTGGGGTATCCCGCGCGCAGCCAGTCGATGGCGCGCCGCAGGAACGAGGGATGGTCGGTCATCAGCGCAACGTACCTCAGTGCTTGTCGACGAGAACGGGGTAGATGTGTTCGAAGCTCAGCACCTTGCCGAAACCCGACGCCACGATGTAGGTGATGCCCAGCCCGACGCCGGCAAGGACGACGGCGAAGCAGACGGTCGCGAGGACGCGGCCGGCCAGGGTGCTCTCGTGGGACTCGGCCTCGGCGGCCGGGTCGGCCCCGAGGGCCAGCGCCCGCACGCCCAGGGAGAACACCACGGGCAGGCCGGCGCCGAGCAGCAGGCTGGCGAGGAGGACCTTCCAGGTCCCCTCGAGGGCGAGAACGACGTCGTTCACTGGGGATCTCCTGCCGCGACGGTCCGGGATGTGGCGCCGGCCTGGTCGGCGTCGCCGACGGCCGGGGCGGTCGGGATGGGCGGGGGCTTGCCGTCGTTCCACTCGGCGGTGACGTTGTGGTGGTTGACCGGCGCGCGGCGCGAGTGGAGGTACATCCACGTCGACAGCCCGACCAGGATGACGACGATGACGACCGCGCCCCCTACCCCGCCCACCAGGTGCCCGAGCGCCCACATGAGGGCGCCGACGAGGCCGGCCATGGGGAGGGTGATCAGCCAGGCGGTCACCATGCGCACGGCAACCCGCCAGCGGACCTCGGCCCGGCGCCCGACCCCGACGCCGAGGATGGACCCGGTCGCGACATGCGTCGTCGAGAGGGCGAAGCCGAGGTGGCTGGAGGCGAGGATCGTCGAGGCGGTGGCCGCGTCGGCGGCGAAGCCCTGGGGTGCCTCGACCTCGACCAGCCCCTTACCCAGCGTGCGGATGATCCGCCAGCCGCCGAGGTAGGTGCCCAGGGCGATGGCGCCCGCGCAGGCCACCTTGACCCAGAGCGGGACCCCGCCGAGATCGGTCCAGTGGCCGCCGGCGATGAGGGCCAGGGTGATGACGCCCATCGTCTTCTGGGCGTCATTGGTGCCGTGGGCGAGGGAGACGAGGGAGGCCGAGCCCACCTGCCCCATCCGGAAGCTCTTGTCCCGGGACCTGCTCCGCATCGACCCGGTGATCTTGTAGGCGAACCAGGTCCCGGTGGCCGAGACGACGATGGCCACGAGGGGAGCCGCCAGGGCCGGGAGGATCACCTTGCCGACGACCCCGTCGAGCTTGGTGCCGTCTCCGACCCACTTGACCCCGCCCATCCCCAGGCCGGCGATGGTCGCCCCGATCAGGCCGCCGAAAAGGGCGTGGGAGGAGCTGGACGGCAGGCCGAACAGCCAGGTCAGCAGGTTCCAGATGATCCCGCCCGACAGGCCGGCCAGCACGATGAGCAGCAGGGCCTCGCCGCCGTCGGCGAGGAAGGCCTCCTGCGGCGCCCCGGTCTTGTCCTGGATGTTGATCACGGCGTTGGTGACCGTGAGGGCCACCTGCACCGAGAGGAACGCCCCGACGAGGTTGAGCACGGCGGACAGGCCCACCGCGACCCGGGGCCCCAGCGCCCCGGTCGCGATCGACATCGCCATGGCGTTCCCCGTGTCGTGGAAGCCGTTGGTGAAGTCGAAGGCCAGAGCCGTCGCCACGACCAGGGCGAGAATGACGGTTGCGGCGGTCACGGGCCCAGTGTGGCGAATTCTCGCCGTCGTCACGAATCCGGGGGTCACCGTTGGGGAGGTGTTTCCCTGTTGTTCACCTTCCGGTCGGCGCCGGTCCGGCTCGGCCCGCCCCGTGCCGTTTGCACTCTCCCCTGGCGAGTGCCAATAATGGCGTTAGCACTCTCGGCCTGAGAGTGACAATCGCTTGTCAGCACCGACCAGCCGGTGAGGGCCGCGCGAGCACGCATGACATGAGGCGTGCGGACCGGTCCGTCCGTCGCGGGCACCGACCGGTCGACCCCTTCGATTCGCGTGGGAGGAACCACCCGAATGGCCAAGATCATCGCTTTCGATGAGGAGGCTCGCCGCGGCCTTGAGCGGGGAATGAACACCCTCGCCGACGCCGTCAAGGTCACCCTCGGCCCCAAGGGCCGCAACGTCGTCCTCGAGAAGAAGTGGGGCGCCCCGACGATCACCAACGACGGCGTGTCCATCGCCAAGGAGATCGAGCTCGAGGACCCCTACGAGAAGATCGGCGCCGAGCTCGTCAAGGAGGTCGCCAAGAAGACCGACGACGTCGCCGGTGACGGGACGACCACGGCCACCGTGCTCGCCCAGGCCCTCGTCCGCGAGGGGCTGCGCAACGTCGCCGCCGGCGCCAACCCGATGGCCCTCAAGCGGGGCATCGAGAAGGCCACGGCGGCCGTCTGCGACGAGCTGCTCACCCTGGCCCAGGACGTCGAGACCAAGGAGCAGATCGCCTCTACCGCCTCGATCTCGGCGGCCGACCCGGAGATCGGCGCCAAGATCGCCGAGGCCATGGACAAGGTCGGCAAGGAAGGCGTCATCACCGTCGAGGAGTCCAACACCTTCGGTCTCGAACTCGAGCTGACCGAGGGCATGCGCTTCGACAAGGGCTACATCAGCCACTACTTCGTCACCGACGCGGAGCGGATGGAGGCGGTCCTCGAGGACCCGTACGTCCTCATCGCCAACTCCAAGATCGGCGCCATCAAGGACCTCCTGCCGATCCTCGAGAAGGTCATGCAGTCGGGCAAGCCGCTGCTCATCATCTCCGAGGACGTCGAGGGTGAGGCCCTGTCGACCCTGGTCGTCAACAAGATCCGCGGCACCTTCAAGTCGGTCGCCGTCAAGGCTCCCGGCTTCGGTGACCGTCGCAAGGCCATGCTCGGCGACATCGCCATCCTCACCGGTGGCCAGGTCATCTCCGAGGAGGTCGGCCTCAAGCTCGACACCGCCGACCTCGACCTGCTCGGCAAGGCCCGCAAGGTCGTCGTCACCAAGGACGAGACGACGATCGTCGAGGGCTCGGGTGACGCCGACCAGATCGCCGGCCGGGTCAACCAGATCAAGGCCGAGATCGAGAAGTCGGACTCCGACTACGACCGCGAGAAGCTCCAGGAGCGCCTCGCCAAGCTCGCCGGCGGCGTCGCCGTCATCAAGGCGGGCGCGGCCACCGAGGTCGAGCTCAAGGAGCGCAAGCACCGCATCGAGGACGCCGTGCGCAACGCCAAGGCGGCCGTCGAGGAGGGCATCGTCGCCGGTGGCGGCGTGGCACTGCTGCAAGCCGGCAAGGTCGCGTTCGCCAAGCTCAAGCTCGAGGGCGAGGAGGCGACCGGCGCCAACATCGTCAAGGTCGCCATCGAGGCTCCGCTCAAGCAGATCGCGATCAACGCCGGTCTCGAGGGCGGGGTCGTCGCCGAGAAGGTCAGCAACCTCGAGCCGGGCTGGGGTCTCAACGCTGCGACCGGTGAGTACGTCGACCTCATCGCGGCGGGCATCATCGACCCCGCCAAGGTGACCCGCTCAGCCCTGCAGAACGCCGCGTCGATCGCCGCGCTGTTCCTCACGACCGAGGCCGTCGTCGCCGACAAGCCCGAGAAGGCGCCGGCCATGCCGGCCGGTGGCGACGACATGGGTGGCATGGGCTTCTGACCCACCCGCCGCGAGCGGCACACCGACGAGGGCGGCTCCCCAGCGGGGGGCCGCCCTCCGCGGTATGTGTGGTCAGGCGGCGGGCGACACCGGCCCGACCGGCGCATCCCTCCCGGTCCCCCCGCCGGGGCCGCGGCAGGGGTCCGGGCCAGGGGTGCCTCAGGGTCGGGTCAGGGGAGAACCCCACAGCGGACAGTGGGGTTGGTCTTCTAGCGTGGACCTCGCGGGCGCAGACGTGCCGGGCGGGAGATCCGACCCGGACCGGCCTCGCAGGACCCCGTACCGACCCGAACCGACGACGGCCGAAGACGGCCACGACTGCTGGCACCGTGTCACCACGCAGGTACCAGCACAGGAGAGACGATGACGACCAACGCCACCATCCGCGAAACCCCCACCCCGCAGGCGCCTACCGTCGCAGCCCGGGTCGAGGACCTGTCCAAGGTGTTCGGCCGCGGCGAGACCGCGGTCGTGGCGCTCGCGCACGTCACCCTCGACATCCACGCGGGAGAGTTCACGGCGATCATGGGGCCCTCCGGCTCGGGCAAGTCCACCCTCATGCACTGCGCCGCCGGGCTCGATGACGTCACCCGCGGCCGGGTCTTCCTCGGCGACTTGGAGCTCACGGCGATGAAGGAGAAGGAGCTGACTCGCACCCGCCGGGACCATGTCGGCTTCGTCTTCCAGTCCTTCAACCTCATCCCCACCCTCAACGCCGCGGAGAACATCCTCCTGCCCCTGGCCATCGCCGGGCGCAAGCCCGACCGGGCCTGGTACGACCAGGTCATCGACACCATCGGCCTGCGCGACCGGCTCGACCACCGACCCAGTGAGCTCTCCGGTGGGCAGCAGCAGCGGGTCGCGTGCGCCCGTGCGCTGGTCAGCCGGCCGGAGGTGATCTTCGCCGACGAGCCCACCGGCAACCTCGACAGCACCTCCGGCGCCGAGGTCCTCGGGTTCCTGCGGCGCGCGGTCGACGACTTCGGCCAGACCGTCGTCATGGTCACGCACGACCCGTTGGCGGCCAGCTGGACCGACCGCGTCGTCTTCCTCGCCGACGGCCGGATCGTGGACGAGCTGCTCTCGCCGACCCCCGAGTCGGTGCTGGCGAAGATGTCCAGCCTCGACGGCCGCGTGGCGGGGGTCTGACCTATGTTGCGTGCCAGCTGGAAGAGCCTCATGGCCCGCAAGCTGAGGCTGTTCATGAGTGCGTTCGCGGTCATCCTCGGCGTGGCCTTCGTGGCCGGGTCGTTCATCTTCACCGACACCCTCGGGCGCTCGTTCGACAGCATCATGACCGGGTCGGTCGGCGACGTCGTCATCCGCCCCGCCGGGTCCGGCCTCACGGCCGACGGCGGGAGCACCCAGACCGTCCCCGCCTCCGTCGTCGAGGCCGCCGCCTCGGTGGCGGGCGCCGCGCGGGCCGACGGCACCGTGGAGAGCTCCTCCACCTTCGTCGTCGGCAAGAACGGCAAGCTCATCGGCGGGATGGGGGCCCCTGGCATCGCCGTCAACCACACGGGAGCGCCTGCCGCGCACGGCGGCCACAGCGCCGTCATCGTCAGCGGACGGTGGCCGAGCTCCGCCGACGAGGTCGTCCTCGACCAGAAGACCGCCGACACCGCCGGCTACTTCGTCGGCGACGAGGTCAGTTTCGTCTCGGCCGGCCCGCACCCGCGCTTCACGGCTCGGCTGGTCGGCACCGCGAAGTTCGGCAGCGGCTCCATGATCGGCGCGAGCCTGGCCGTCTTCGACACCTCGGCCGCCCAGAACCTGTTCCTGGGAGGCCGGAACGTCTACGACGGGGCCTGGGTCACCGCCGCCCCCGGGACCTCGCAGACCCAGCTTCGCGACGCCGTCGCCGCCACGCTCCCCTCGGGACTCGAGGCGGTGACCGGCGACAAGGCCGCCGAGGAGGGCGCCTCGCAGATCCAGCAGGCGCTGACCTACATCAACACGTTCCTGCTCGTCTTCGCCGGGATCGCCCTCGTGGTGGGCGGGTTCCTCATCGTCAACACGTTCTCGATCCTCGTCGCCCAGCGCAGCCGGGAGCTCGCCCTGCTGCGGGCGCTCGGTGCCGACCGACGCCAGGTGGGGCGCTCCGTCCTCTTCGAGGCCCTCCTCATGGGGCTCGTCGGCGCTGCGGGCGGGCTCGGGGTCGGCCTGCTGTTGGCGGTCGGCATCAAGGCACTGTTCGCCCAGCTCGGCCTCGACCTCACCGACGCCGGTCTCGTGCTGGCGCCGCGGACGGTGGTCGCCTCCTTCGTCGTCGGCGTCGGCGTCACGCTGCTCGCGGCATACCTGCCGGCCCGCCGCGCCGGGAAGGTGCCGCCGGTCGCCGCGCTGCGCGACGATGTCGTCATCGCCGAGGGCTCGCTGCGCCGCCGGGTGTGGTTCGGCCTCGGCCTCGTCGCCGTCGGCGCCACCGTGCTGCTCGGCGGCCTGTTCACCGACGTCTCGCACGGGACCTACTGGGTCGGCGGCGGCATCCTCGGTGTCGTGCTCGGGGTGGCGTTCACGAGCCCGCTCCTCGGGCGCCCGGTCATCGCGCTGCTCGGCGCGATCTTCCGGCGGGTGTTCGGGTCGGTGGGGCTGATGGCCCAGCAGAACGCCCAGCGCAACCCGCGGCGGACGGCCGCGACCGCGTCGGCCCTGATGATCGGCGTGACGCTCGTGTCGATGATGACCGTCTTCGGAGCGTCCGCGAAGGCGAGCGTCGACAAGATCATCAACCGCGACTTCGCCGCGGACTACGTCGTGTCCAACGCCATCGGGATGCCCTACTCGGCGGCGGTGACCGACCGGGTCGCCAAGATCGACGGGGTCGGCGCGGTGGCACGGTTCCGCTACGACCCGCTGGTCATCGATGGCAAGGACCGGTACGGCGCCGGAGTCGACGTCGCGGCCATGGCGAAGATCCGCCCGCTGCCGATGAAGGACGGCTCGTTCACCGACCTCACCGACAAGACCGTCCTCGTCAGCGACAAGCGGGCCGCCTCGGACAAGCTCTCGGTCGGCAGCACCCTGACGGTGAAGGCCAACGGCAAGACCCTCGACGCCCGGGTCGCCGGGATCTACGAGAACACCCCCTTGGTGGGAACCGGATATCTGTTCTCGCTCGGGGGTTTCGACAAGCTCGCCATGCCGGCGCAGGACAGCTACGCGTACGTCACCCGGGCCCCGGGCGCGGACGCCGCCACGGTGACCACCGCACTGAACGCGGCGCTGGCCGACCAGCCGCTCGTGACCGTCAAGGACCAGGCACAGTTCGCCGCCGAGCAGCGGGCGCCGATCGACCAGATGCTCTACCTGATCGACGCCCTGCTCGGGCTGGCCGTCATCATCGCGGTGCTCGGCATCATCAACACCCTCGCCTTGTCGGTCATCGAGCGCACCCGCGAGATCGGGCTGCTGCGGGCGGTCGGCCTGAGCCGGCGCCAGCTCCGCACGATGCTGCGGCTGGAGTCGGTCGTCATCGCCGTGCTCGGTGCGACCCTCGGGGTCGGCCTCGGGCTGGTGTTCGGGATCGCCCTGCAGCGCTCGCTGGCCAGCGACGGCATCGACGTCCTGTCGATCCCGGGCTCACAGCTCGCGGTGTTCGTCGCGGTCGCGGCCGTGGTCGGGGTGCTCGCGGCGCTGTGGCCCGGGCGCCGCGCCGCCAGGCTCGACATCCTCCGGGCGGTGACGACGGAGTAGCGACTTGCAGGTCCGGGCGGACCCGCACGGCCACCGGACCCGTAGACCAGCGGTGGGGCCGACCCAGCAGGGGAGCGGCCGGCCCCACCGCGTCCCCGGCGCTCAGGTGAACATCCGGGTGGCCTGCGCCTCGGTCTCGGCGTACTGGGCCCCGGCTGCGCCGAGTACCTGGCCGATGCTGTCGAGGGAGGCCTTGACCTGGCGCTGGGTGCCCTGCCACTGGCCGACGACGCCCTGGAAGCGGGTCGCCGCCGTGCCGGTCCACGCGTCCTGCAACGCGCTGAGCCGGGCCATCATCACGGCGACCTGGCCCTCGATCTCGCCGGAGATCCGCGCGATGTCGCCCGCCGCGGCGTGGATCCGGTCGGTGTCCACCTGGAACTGCGAGGCCATGGCCCGCTCCTTCGTGTCGTGCCGACACCTCGATGGCGCGGCCGTCCGGCCAGGCTAGGTCGGACGGCCGCGCACCCCGCGGGGTTTTCCACAGGGCCCTAGACCGATGGGGCCCCCTCAGGGCCGACGTCGACGAGCGGGCCGGCGTGTCGCGGCGCCCGCGCTGCGGCCTGCGCCGTCGCGACCTCGTCGGCCACCGCGCCGGGCTCGAGGTCGGTCTGGGTGCCGCGGCCCGTGGACCCGGGCATCGCGAGCGAGACGAGGGCGCCGACGGCGACGATCGCGGCCCCGACGAGGATGGCGGGACGCAGGCCCGCGGCATACCCGGCGGGGGTCAGCGCCCCGCCGGCCGCCTCGAACACCGCCACGAGGACGGCGACGCCGAGCGCCCCGCCGATCTCACGGACCGTCGCGTTGACCGAGCTGGCCGTGCCGTGGTCGTCGCCGGCCATGTCGGCGAGGACCGCGGTCGCGGCAGGCGCGAAGGTCAGGCCCATGCCGATGCCCGCAAGGGCGAGGCCGGGCACGAGCGAGGCGTAGGTCGTGGTGCTCCCGATGAGCAGTGCCTGCCAGGTGAGCCCGACGGACTGGAGGGCCAGGCCGGCGGTGAGCAGCGGGCGCACGCCGACCCGGCCGGCCAGGACCCCGGCCACCGGGGCGACGAGCATGGGTGCCGCGGTCCACGGAAGGGTGCGCACGCCGGCCTGGAACGGGGTGAAGCCCATCCCGATCTGGAGGTACTGCGCGAGGAGGAACACCCCGCCGAACACCCCGACCGAGAACGCGAAGGCGCTGATGTTGGCGACCGCGAAGCTGCGCACCCGGAACAACCGCAGCGGCACCAGGGCATGCTCGACGCGGGACTCCCGCACGAGGAAGGCGCCGAGCAGTACCGCTCCGGCGACGATGCCGCCGAGGACCCGGGCCGAGGTCCAGCCGTCGTCGTTCCCGCGGATGACGGCCCAAACGGTGACGAGGACCCCGGAGGCCGCCAGAGCCAGGCCCAGGACGTCGAGACGCTGGCGGCGGCCCGTGGACTCCGGGACGACGCGGAGGATGAGCGGGATGGCCAGGACCGCGACGGGGACGTTGAGCCAGAAGATCGCCTCCCAGGAGATGCCGTCGACGACGGCGCCGCCGATGACCGGGCCGAGGGCGACGCCGAGCCCGGACACGGCGCCCCAGAGACCGATGGCCACGGCCCGGCGGGCGGCCGGGACGGCGGCGGCGAGCAGGGTGAGCGACAGCGGCATCACCGCGGCCGCTCCCGCGCCCTGCAGGGCCCGGAACGCGATGAGGGTGCCCGCCTCGGTGGACAGGGCTGAGCCGACCGAGCCCAGCGCGAACAGCGCGATGCCGCCGACGAAGATCCGGCGCCGGCCCCACCGGTCGCCGACCGTCGTCGCGGCGATCATGAGCGAGGCGAAGGCCAGCGTGTAGGCGTTGACCATCCACTGCAGCTGCTCGATCGAGGCGTGCAGGTCCGTGCGCAGCACCGGGAGCGCCGTCGTCATGACGAGGTTGTCCAGGGTCGCCATGAACATCGGCAGCGAGACGGCCAGCAGCGCGAGCAGCCCGCGGCGGGGGCCGTCCGTGCCGGCGTGGCCGGCGTCCGGGGCCTCGGTGGGTGGTGCGGTGGTGGTGGTGGTCATGTCACGCTCCCCTACTTGTTGGCATCGAGTGATAACAATGTGGGATCGAGAGTAGGCATCGACTGATAACATGTCAACCATGAGCCCGACGACGACGCCGACGACCACGTCCCGGCAGGGCACCCGGGGGGCCGGCGGGGCGGGCTCGTCACCGGCCGCCGCTGCCGACCCGGCGAGCGCACGGATGAGCGGGGACGAGCGACGCGTCCAGATCCTCCAGGCCGCCCGTCGGGTGTTCGCCGAGCAGGGATACGGCGCCAGCACCGATGAGGTCGCCCGGGCCGTCGGCGTGTCCCAGCCCTACGTGGTCCGGCTGTTCGGTTCGAAGCGGGCCCTGGTCATCGCGACCTACCGGGCCGCCGCCGGCGAGGTCATCGCCGCCTTCACGGGCGTGCCGGCCGGCCCGGACGCGGCCGAGCGGATGGGCGAGGCCTACGTCCGCCTGCTCGTCGACCGTGACCTGCTCATGCTGGTCATGCACGGCTTCATGGGCGGCGCCGACGTCGAGGTGGGGGCGATCGCACGACATACCCTCGGCGAGGTCTTCAGGCTGTTCCGCGAGCGCACGGGCGCCACCGAGGACGACGCCCGGCAGTTCATCGCGCAGGGCATGCTCCTCAACGTCCTGGTCGCCGTCGACGCGCCCCAGCACCTGGGCGAGGACCCCGGCTTCGACGCCCTCGTGACGTGCACCGACGGCTGGGTCGACAACCTGACCCCGGCTCGCGAGGACTGACCGCGGGGGCACCGGAGGGCCCCGGCGCCCCGCCGGCGGGCGCGGCCGTCATGGCTCGCCGTACCGTGCCAGGCTCAGCGCGCCGGTCACGGACAGGACGAAGCCCAGCGCTGCAAGCAGCTCCCATCCGGCCCGCGGCCGGTCGCCCAGGACCAGGATCCCGACCAGCGCGGGCGCGACCGTCTCGCCGACGACGAGCATGGCCGTCGCGGCGGTCACGGTGCCGCGTTGGAGGGCCGTCGAGTAGGTGAGCATGGCCAGGGCTCCGGCCAGGACCAGCGCGGCGGATGCCGGGGAGGACAGCAGGAGCGCGGCGGACCCCCAGGGGTCGGCCAGGCCCAGTCGGTGCGGGAGCATCCGGGCCGCCACCGACGTCGCGCCGAACGCCAGCCCCGCGACGGCGCCCAGCGCGGCCGCGCTGCGCGCCCCCGTCAGGCGCCCCGCCGGGACGGACGCGACGGCCAGGACGATGACGGCAGCCAACAGCGCCCGGCCCGCGAGCGGGCGGACCTCGACGGCCCGGTCGGCGGAGGCCGACAGGCCGACGAGGACCAGCCCGGCGACCACCACGACGATCCCGGCACGTTCGCCGCGGGTCAGCGGCGTCCTCAGCGCAAGGGCCCCGAGGACGGCCGTGACGGCGAGGAAGCTGGCCACGACGGACTGGACGAGGTACAGGGGCAGGGTGCGGACCGCCACGAGCGTGAGGAGGAACCCCAGCCCGTCGAGCCCGACCCCGACGAGGTAGCGCCACGACCGCAGGAGACGCAGCATCAGCCGAGGGTCCAGGCCCTGCCCGCTCGCGGTCCGGCGGGCCGCCAGCGCCTGGAGCACCGAGCCCACGCCGTAGCACGCGGCCGCCCCGAACGCGCACAGCAGGCCGGCCACCACGTCGCGACCGTAGTGGACCCGGCTGCGAGCGCCCCGTGCCGGCGGCGCCGGGCGGCGCCGTGACGAGATGGGCGGGGGCGCGGCGGCGGCCGCGCGCGAGGCCGTCGACCTAGGATCGTCGGCGTGACGATCTGGATCGACCCTCCGCGCTGGACCGCCCACGGTCACCTGTGGTCGCACCTCATCAGCGACGCGAGCCTCACCGAGCTGCACGAGTTCGCGGCCGGTGCCGGGCTGCCGACGCGAGGGTTCGAGGGCGACCACTACGACGTCCCCGAACAGCGGTATGCCGCGGTCGTTGCGGCCGGTGCCCACCCCACCGGCCCCAAGGACCTGGTGCGCCGCCTGCGGGCCAGCGGCCTGCGGATGCAGAAGGGCAAGGGGGAGACCGGGATCGTCCGGGTGGCGGGCGTGACCTTCGCCGACGGGACTCGCGCCGACGTCGACCTCATCGCCTCGTCCAGGCCGGCCGCTCCGTCCCGCGTCTTCGCCGCCATGGTGTTCGTCCGCGACGCCGAGGGCGACTTCGCCGTTGTCCACAGCATTCGTCGCGGGCAGTGGGGAGCGCCCGGAGGGTGGCGCGACGGGGAGGAGTCGGTGCCCGACAACGCCGTGCGCGAGGTCCGCGAGGAGACCGGCCTCGAGGTGGACCAGGCCCGGCTCGTCCCGGTCGGGTACGAGCGGTTCCACCACCGGTCAGCCGGTGGCCTGTGGGTCGACGGCAAGGACCTTCTCCAGGCCTTCCGCACCGAGGTCGATGCCCGGCGCCCCCCGCTGGCCGCCGAGCTCGACGACACCTCCGACCGGCGGTGGGTGACCCCCGGCGAGTTCGCGGACCTGTGCCGGGCCGAGTTCTGGTGGCCTCTGGCCGCCCGGGTCTTCGACCTTCCGGTGGCCTGACGCGGTCGCGGCGGAATACCCCGGGCCGCACGGTTCTTGTGCCTCTCGGTAGGCGGCTGCGCGACCGACCCGGTGGGTGCTCCGCGTCCATCTGAGGGAAGGACCGGTATGCGCGCTCTGCAGTTCACCACCTACGGCGGCCCCGAGGTGCTGTCCTGGATCGATGCCCCCGAGCCGCACGCCGGCCCGGGCCAGGTGCGGGTGGCCGTCCGCGCCGCCAGCGTCAACCCCATCGACTGGAAGCTGGTGGCCGGGATGCGGGCCGGCGGCGCACCGATGGAGGGCACCGGATACCTCGGGTTCGACGCCGCAGGCGTGGTCGACGAGGTCGGCGCGGGCGTGACCGGGGTCGCCGTCGGGGACGAGGTCATGGGCCTTGGCAGCGCCACGCAGGCGGAGTATGCCGTGCTCCACGCCTGGGCGGCGAAGCCCGCTTCGGTCGACTGGGCTGTCGCCGCGGCAGCAGGCGTCGCCGGCGAGACCTCGGAGCGGGCGCTGCGGCTGCTCGGCGTCGAGGCAGGCCGGACCCTGTTCGTCGACGGAGGCGCCGGCGGAGTGGGGGCCGTCGTCGTCCAGATGGCCGTGGCCGACGGGGCCACCGTCATCGCGTCGGCGAGCGACGCCAACCACGACTACCTCCGCGGGCTCGGTGCGACGCCCGTGACATACGGCGACGGCGTCGCCGAGCGCGTCCTCGACGCCGCCGGGGGACCGGTGGACGCTGTGTTCGACGTCGCGGGGAAGACGTCCGCCGAGACACTGGTCGGGCTGGTCGACCGGCCGTCCCAGGTGCTGTCCATCGCGAACTTCGGCGCCGGCGACACCGGGATCCGGGTGACCTCCGGCGGCGAGGACAGCCACCCGATGGCGGCCGCCGCCCTCGTGGCCGACCTACTGGGCCAGGAGAAGATCCGCATCACCGTGCAGACGTTCCCGTTCACCGAGGCGGCCGAGGCGTACCGCCTCAGCCTGGGCGGCCACGTCCGCGGCAAGCTCGTCCTCGTCCCCTAACCCGGCAGTGTCGCCGGCCTGGCGCCGCAGGGTACGCAGCGATCGCGGCGAACCCCGCCACGGCGTCGAAGTCGGCCTCGGTGAGCCCGACGTCCGGCGCGACCGTCCGGGCCAGGTGACGGCCCGGCGCGCCGCGCTCGAGCCGGTCACGGGTGGCGCCGGTGATCTCGTCGTCGAGCCAGGCGAACGGCCGTGACCCGGTCCAGGACCTGACCTGGTCGGTCTTCCAGCCCCACGCGGGCAGGGGGAGGCCGGCACGGCCAGGGGCACCACCGGAAGGTCGCTCGGGCAGGCCGAGTACGCGGGGCGATGAGCCGGTTCGCGTCCTCCTGCCAGGTGCTGGCCCAGGCGAGGTCGCACACCTCGGCGAGCTCGCTGAGCCGCTCACCGTGCCACCGGTTCAGCGCCACCCAGTAGCTCCGCCCGCTGCCCAGCGTGAGGTAGCGCATCTCGTACCCGCCCTCCGGCCGCCGCTCGCGGAACCAGGGCGCGGCATACGGGTTGAGGGGCCCGTCGACGTCGAGCAGCAGCAGCGGTCGCACCACCCCATTCTCCGTCCCGGGACCACCGGCGCAGGGGAGCGGGCGGGTCAGAGGCGGGCGAGCTCGCGGGCGAGGTTGACGCGGGCCGCCGGCTCCCACTGCTCGCGGGCGTGGGCCGTGGCGTAGACATGCGGCCGGTTCAGGAACGGCTCGAGGACGGCCCGCCGCCCGAGGGCGTATGCCGCCTCCGGCACCGCGGCATACTCGTCGCGGACCTGGGCACAGTAGGCGTCGAACCGGTCGGGCTCCGCCGCCAGCACCCACAGGTCGGCGTCGTGGAAGGCCGCTCGCAGCCCGGTGCCCCCCGCGACCTCGTGGGCGACGGTGTCGTCGACGAGCCCGGCCACGGTGGCGACATCGGCGGATGAGCAGCCGAGCCGGCTCAGGGCGCCCCGCGCCGAGCTCGGCGCTCGCCGCCTCGTTGGACCCGGGGGCGGCGGCCGCCCCGCCGAGGGCATACACCGCGTCGTGGAACCAGGCAGCCAACCGCCCCAGCGCACCCTCGCGGGCGGAGATCTCCTCGACGTCCTCGAGCTCCTCCAGGGCCCAGAACACCTCGACGAGGTGCAGCGTCGTGTGGTAACGGCGGTGCGGCTCCTCCCAGCGGTGCAGGAGGTCGGCGCCGGTGTCGAGGGCGGCGCCCGCGTCCGCCTCCGGCGCCACGACGGCCAGGTCGCGGCGCCACCAGGTGATCAGGGCCGGCATGGTGACAGTCTCGCGCAACCGGGCGACCGACCCGGAGCGCATCGCTCCCGTGCGGTCGTCCCGGCGGTTCTCGCCCTCAGGCGACGGCGGGCGACGCGGTCCGGCTGCGCTCCACGGCGCGGGCGTACCCGGTCCCCGCGACGAGCAGCAGCAGGCCGGTGCCGATGAAGGCGGCGATCCGCCACAGCCCCGCGAGCGAGGCCAGGTCGAACAGGAAGAGCTTGGCCACGCTGACCGCCGCGAGCACCAGGCCCACCCGCAGGGCCAGCCCGGCATCGCGGGCCCGCTTCAGGCCTCGGCCGAGCAGCCACACCGCGGCGCCCATCCAGGCCAGCGTCGCGACGGCGTGACCGGCGACGAACCCGGCCCGGGCGAGGTCCAGGGACTGCCCGACGAGGACACCCGCGCTGACCGAGGTCGTGACGGTGGCGGTGAGGCCGCCGGCCCAGGCGAGCGGGACCGACAGGCCGCGCACCTGGGCGGGCAGGCCGGGCACCACCGCGAGGGCCCACACCAGGACGGCCACCATGGCGGCGGCGAGCAGGCTGTCGACGAGGGTGAGCGCCGGGTGCTCGACCGCGAGCGACGGCACGAGGACCGAGGCGGCGCGCGGCAGGTAGCGTGCGGCGGCGAGCACGGCGACGGCGGACCCGAGCGCGAGGACGAGCCGTGAGCGCGTCGCACCGGACGCGGCGAGGTACGCGGCTGCCGCTATGAGCAGGCCCGTGCCGACGTGCTGGTCCGGCGCGCCGCTCGCGACGGCGAGGACGACGCTGAGCGTCCCGACCGCGCCGAGGGCCGCCCGCAGGTGGCTGGTCATCCGGATGCCGCCGCGCCCGCCGAGGACCGTGAGGCAGAGGTATGCCGTGGCCGTCACGGTGTAGCCCACCGTGCGTCCCGTGCGGTCCAGCAGGCCGACGGCGACAAGGAGGGGAACCACGGCGCCGGCCGCCAGGACCGTCGTCAGCACGGACTCGGCCACGTCGGTGGTCCGGCGCAGGGCAGTGACGACGGTGAGGGCGGCGAACCCGGCCACCAGGGCGAGGAGGATGCGACGGTCGAGCGAGCCGGGAGCGGTGGACACGACGCCGGCCAGCAGCAGGAGCGCGACCGGGGTCGTGCGGCTCGCGTCGAGGGCCGGCCACGAGCGGCCGAGCTGGGCCGGGGCGGCTGCGGCCGCGAGGACGACGAGGAAGGCCGAGACGACCCAGGAGACCTCGCCCGCGACGACCGGTCCGAGCAGGGCCGCGCCGAGGACCGTGATGACCGCGAGCAGCTCGCTGTCCCAGCGCCGGGCCAGCAGCACTCCGGTCGTGGCGAGGGCGCCGGCGAGGACGAGCCCGACGAGCGAGGGGACGTAGGCGTAGACGGTGGTCATCGCCACGACGTCGAGGTAGGCCGCGGCGTAGCCGGTGGCGGCGATGGCGACCGGGGCGGCCGTGCTCCGACCGGACGCGGCGTCGTGGGCACGCACGCGGTGGGCGGCCCAGACGAGGGCGACGGCGAGGACGGCGCCACCGCAGACCCGGGCCTGCGGGCCGAACCATCCGTGCTGCATCGCGTAGGTGAGAAGCATGGTCACGCCCGCCAGGGTGACGACGGCGCCGGTGATGACCAGGACCTTGATGACGGCACCTTCGCGCTGCCACCAACGCGGCCGCGGGGGGTCCTGCCGCGCAACGGTGGGCGGGAACGACGGCGGGACGAGGGCCGGAGCCGGGAACGGCGACCGACCCACGCTGACCGGTGCTGCGGGTGCCGGTTGGACGGCCGCTCCCGTGGCGGCGGACGGTGCCAGGGTCGGCGGGGCGGGCGGCGCCGGCGTGGGCGACGAGGACGGGGCGGCGGAGCGGGCCTGGCGGTCCAGCTCGGCGCTGAGCCGGGCCAGGCCGTTGCCGACGGTGTAGAGACGGCTCATCGCCTCGGCGAACTCGTCCTCGAGGTGGCGCACGGCCTGCAGCTGCGTTGTCATGACCTCAGGATGGCTGGTTGCGGGCCCGGGCCTCGTGAGCCCACGTACTCAACCCGTCGTCGGCCTCGGCCGAGAAAGCAGCCCCCGCGTCCAGCGGGTGAGCCGGACGCGGGGGCTGGGGGCGGAGAACCCCGTCAGATGGTCTAACCCGTCGTCGACCTGGCCACCAGCGTCGCCTTGACATCGACCTTGCTGCCGCCGCGCAGCACGGTGAGGTCGACGGTGTCGCCGACCGAGTGGGCCCGGACCGAGCCGATGAGCGAGTCGGCCGACTCGACCGTGGTGCCGTCGATGGCCACGACGAGGTCACCGGACTTCAGGCCGGCGGCGGCGGCCGGAGTGCCCGACACGACGTTCTCGATCTTCGCGCCGGTCACGGTGGAGGAGCCGTCGCTGCCGCTGCCGTCGGTGAGGTTGACGCCGAGGTACGGGTGCGCTGCGCTGCCCTTGTCGATGAGCTGGGCAGCGATGTTCTTCGCCTCGTTGACCGGGATGGCGAAGCCGATGCCGATGTTGCCGCTCTGGCTGCTGCTGGAGGAGGAGCCGAGCGAGGCGATCGCCGAGTTGATGCCCACGAGCTTGCCGGAGCCGTCGATGAGTGCGCCGCCGGAGTTGCCGGGGTTGATCGCGGCCGAGGTCTGGATCGCGTTGGTGACGACCGGCTCGGCGCCGCTCTGCTGCTGTCCCTGCTGCCCGAACGGGTTCCCGAAGGGGTCGACCGGGGCCTGCTGCTCGCTGCTCTGCGTCTTGACCGGCCGGTTGAGCGCGCTGACGATGCCCGTGGTCACGGTGCCGGCCAGCCCCAGCGGGTTGCCGACGGCCATCACCGGGTCGCCCACCTTGAGCGAGCCCGAGTCGCCCAGGGCGATCGGCGTGAGGTTGCTCGGCCCGTTCTTGATCGTCACGACGGCGAGGTCGGTCGACGGGTCGGTGCCGGCGATCGTCGCGTCGTAGGTGTGCCCGTTGGACAGCGTCACGGTGAGCTTCTGGGTGTCGGCGACGACGTGGTTGTTGGTGAGCACGTGTCCCTTGTCGTCGATGACGACTCCGGAGCCCTGCGCCACCCCGTTGCTCAGCTGGTTGGTGATCGACACGACGCTCGGCGCGACGGCCGCGGCGGTGGCCGTCCAGTTGGGGTTGTTGGGGTCGGCCTGGACGACCGGGGAGGTCCCGGTGCCGCGACCCAGGCTGGAGGAGGACGACGCAGCGGAGGGGGTCTGCGCATCCGTCGACCCCAGCTGGGTCGCGGCATAGGTGCCGCCGCTCGCGAGAGCGGCAGCAAGCACCGCGACGGCGGAAAGCTCGCCGATACGGCGCCGGTTGGAGGGCCGCGGCGAGTCCTGGCGGACCGGGGGCGGCGGCGGCATCGGCGGCTGAGCAGAGCCCGGGGAGTGGAACCACTGGGGAGCCGTGTGTGCCTCTCGCGGAAGCGGGGCGGTGTCGTTGCTCGTCCAGGGCGGGGTGTGCTGGGTCTGCGTTTCACTCATGGGAGAAGGCTCCTTGGGGTTGCTCGCCCCACTCTCACCCGGCCAGGTCAACGCGTGCTGTGGTCAGTCTGGGAGTCCGCTGTGCGTCCCGGGACGAGTACGGGCGCGAGGGTGCGGAAGGTGCCGTGGGTGGGGATGCGGACCACGAAGGTCGCCCCGCCACCGTCGGTCGCGGCCACCCCGACCCGACCGTGGTGCCCCGCGACGATGGCCGCCACGATGGCGAGGCCGAGCCCGTTGCCGCCACCCGCTGAGCGACCGCGGGAGGGATCTGCTCGGAAGAACCGTTCGAACACCTTGGTCGCGACGTCCGCGGGGATCCCGGATCCGTGGTCGCGGACCTCGAGAACGGCGTCGTCCCCGTCATTGCCGACGGCGACCTCGATGGGGGTGCCCTCGGGTGTGTGTCGGACGGCGTTGGCGAGCAGGTTGACGAGCACCTGGCGCAGCTTGGCCTCGGACCCCCACGCCGGGGTCTGCCCCACGGGCCCGGCCAGGCCGACGAGCGAGATCCGTCGTTCGGGCACCCGGGCCCGCGCGTCCTGGACGGCGTCGGCGGCGAGGACGGTGAGGTCGACGTCACCCACCGAGGCCTCGGGCTCCTCGCCGAGGCGCGCCAGGGTCAGCAGGTCCTCGACGAGACCGCTCATCCGGCCGGCCTCGGACTCGATGCGGTCCATGGCGGACGACATCGACTCCGGGTCGGCGACGGCGCCCTGACGGTAGAGCTCGGCATACCCCCTGACGGTGGCGAGGGAGTCCGCAGCTCGTGCGATGCGTCGGAGACGAACTGGCGCATCCGGTCCTCGGAGGCCTCGCGCAGCGCGAACGAGGTCTCGATCTGCGTGAGCATCACGTTGAGGCTGCGCGAGAGCGAGGTGACCTCGTCGTCGGCCGCCCGCACCGGGACGCGGCGGGTGAGGTCGCCGGCCGCGATGGCGGCAGCCGTGTCCTCGATCTTGGTGAGCGGCCGGAACGCCCGCTTGACGGCGAACCAGGCGAGCAGTGCCGAGATGGCGAGGATGGCCGCGCTGAACACGCCGGCGGTGAGCAGCAGCCGGTTGACCGTGCGGTTGACCGAGCTGAGTGGGACGCCCACGGCGAAGGTGGCCTGGTCGTCGTTGACGACGCCGGCGATGAAGCGCCACTGCAGCTCGCCGTCGGTCGAGCCTACGGTGAAGGGCGTGCCACGCCGGACGGCCCCGTCGTCCGGGGCCAGCGTGGGCACGGCCGGGTGAAGCGACTCACCGGCTGGCAGGACCACGGTCGGCGAGGACCCGTCGGTGGGCAGTAGGACGAAGGCGTAGCCGAGCGTGGTCGTCGTGCCCTGGCGCAGGTCCTGCATGTTCTGGGTGGCGACCGGCTTGGCGACGGCACGCAGCTCGGTGTCGACGCGGCCGAGCAGGTCCCGCTGGACGAAGTAGGCGGTGGACACACTGGTGACGACCAGGGAGGTGGCCAGCAGGACCAGGACGATGAGGACCAGCCGAACCCGCAGCGGCACCGTCTCGAGGCGCCGCATGACGGCCGCCACGGGGCGGCTGGAGGCGAACGACATCAGAGCTGGGGCGGGAGCCTCAGCACGTAGCCGACGCCGCGCTTGGTGTGGATGAGCGGCGTCAGGCCCTCGGTGTCGATCTTGCGCCGGAGGTAGGAGATGTAGGACTCGACGATCCCGGACTCCCCGCGGAAGTCGTAGTCCCACACGTGGTCGAGGATCTGCGCCTTGGACAGCACCCGGTTGGGGTTGAGCATGAGGTAGCGCAGCAGCTTGAACTCGGTCGGGCTGGTCTCGATGACCCGCCCGGCCCGGCGGACCTCGTGCGAGTCCTCGTCGAGCTCGAGGTCCTCGAAGACGAGTGCCGAGTCCTCGTCGGCCTCGCCGCGGGTGCGGCGCAGGACCGCGCGGATCCGGGCGACGACCTCCTCGAGGCTGAACGGCTTGGTGACGTAGTCGTCGCCGCCGACCGTCAGCCCCTTGACCTTGTCGTCGAGGTTGTCGCGCGCCGTGACGAAGACGATGGGCAGCCGGCGTCCGGCGTCCCGCAGCTTGCGGGTCACGGTGAACCCGTCCATGTCGGGGAGCATGACGTCGAGCACGCACAGGTCGGGGTGCTGGGTGTCCGCGAGCTTGAGCGCCTCGCCGCCGGAGGAGGCCGTCGCGACCTCGAAACCGGCGAAGCGCAGCGACGTCGCGAGCAGCTCGCGGATGTTGGGCTCGTCCTCGACGACGAGCAGCTTGGCCTCGGGTTCCTTCGTCACGGTCACGGGGTCATGCTCCGCTCGTTTCCTGAGCATCACCTGGGAGCCTGCTGTCCGCCAGCCGTGGGCACGTCGCCGGTCCGGCGGGGCCGGCCGGGGGCGGCATACCTTCGGGTACGCGGGGGCGTCGGACGCCGGGCACAAACCACCTGCGCACCCCTGTCGGGAACTGGATCTGCGGTGCTAGCCTGCGGAGCGGCTCCACCGGGAGGGTTCACGTCGAGGCGCCTGTTCCGCACCAGCGCCTCCGTGGAGAAGGCCGATTCCGGGCGAGCTTGCACGGGCCCGGTGGCCGAAACCCCTGACGGCCACCGGGTTCCGTGGCGTCCTGGCCACCGGGCGTGCCGCTCGTCCGGTCAGGCCGATCCCGGCGCCTGGGCCTTGGTCCCCGTGCACGTCGCCGTCTGGAGGACGTCCGCTGACGTGACGGTCGTCGTGCCGTCGGGCTTGCTCACGTAGCCGACGGTCACGGCCACCGGGCAGCGCAGCTCGCTGAGCGACTCCTGTCCGCCCTTGAGTGCCTCGTCGTAGGCGTTCCAGCCGAGGGTGGCCCCGCTGACCGGCAGGCTCGTCGTGGTGCACGAGAGCACAGCCGTGCGGAACAGGCCGGACACCGTGGTGACGTCGCCGGGCGAGAGGTCGGGCGCACCGTCGCAGGCATAGGTGATCGACTTCTCGTGCCCGCCGACGGCGAACAGGATGCGGGCGGCGAGCTGGTCGACGGTCACGCCGGTGGCGACCTTCCCCGTGGTGATGCTCTGGGTCACCGCGTCGACGACCTGCGCGGTGGGCTTGGGCGTCCCGGACCAGCCCGAGCCGTCGGACGCCTCCGGGACCGAGATGGGGTTGGTGCCCGCCATGGAGACCAATGTGTAGTGGCCGGACGGCCCGGCCCGCTCGTAGAGCGAGACGTAGGTGTTGCCCGAGGTCTCGGTGCCGAAGGTGACCACGGCCTCGAACCACGTGCTGTCTGCGGAGGTGCCCGACCCGAGCAGCCGCACCAGCGTCGTCGTGGGGAGGGCCGAGTCGGGGAACGGATGGCCGGCCCGCTCGGCCGCGGCCTGTGCGGCCGAGAGCCAGACGTCGGCGGCGAGGATCGCACCCTGGTCGACGGTCATCCACGCCTTCCTGGTGCCGGCCTTGATGGCGGCGGCGTTGCGGGTGTCGTAGTCGGCGAGTGCCGCTGTCGCGTCCGCCACGCTGACCGGCCCCTGGGGATGGCCGGCGCCCGGCGCCGGGCTGGCGCCGGGCGAGGGGGTGGTCCCGGGCGTCGGCGTGCCGGTGGTCGAGCCACCAGAGCCGCCGGAGTGGGCGAGGCCGTCGACCGTGTGGGCCACGCGCGAGGTGAGGACCCCGGCCGTGACCGCGAGGGCCAGCGCATAGGCGGTGAAGGCCGCGGTGAGGACGACGACGATCCGCCGGGTGCTCCACCGGCCGTCGCTCTGCTGCTGTTCCATGTCACGGTCCTTCACGTGTCGCGGAGGTCATCCGCGTCGATGATGCGGTAGGCGTACCCCTGCTCGGCGAGGAAACGCTGCCGATGTGCTGCGAACTCGGCATCCACAGTGTCGCGCGCGACCACCGTGTAGAAGTGGGCGGTCCGGCCGTCCTCCTTCGGACGCAGCACCCGGCCCAGCCGCTGGGCCTCCTCCTGGCGTGACCCGAAGGTCCCGCTCACCTGGATGGCCACCGAGGCCTCGGGCAGGTCCACCGAGAAGTTCGCGACCTTGGACACGACGAGCAGGCCGATCTCGCCCGACCGGAACGCCGCGAAGAGCCGCTGCCGCTCGGTCACGGTCGTCTCGCCGGTGATGAGGTCGGCATCGAGCCGGCCGGCGATCTCGTCGAGCTGGTCGAGGTACTGGCCGATGACGAGGGTCGGCTCCCCGGCATGCCGGGAGACCAGCGCGTCGACGACCGGCAGCTTGGCGTCGGAGCACGACGCGAGCCGGTAGCGGTCCTCGGGCTCGGCCACGGCATACGTCAGGCGCTGGCCCTCGGGAAGGGTGACCCGGACCTCGACGCAGTCGGCGGGGGCGATGTAGCCCTGGTTCTCGATGTCCTTCCAGGGTGCGTCGTAGCGCTTGGGCCCGATGAGCGAGAAGACGTCGGCCTCCCGGCCGTCCTCGCGCACGAGGGTGGCGGTGAGGCCGAGGCGGCGGCGGGCCTGCAGGTCGGCCGTCATCCGGAAGACCGGCGCCGGCAGCAGGTGCACCTCGTCGTAGATGACCAGCCCCCAGTCGCGGGCGTCGAGGAGGTCGAGGTGGGTGTAGACGCCCTTCCGGCGGGTCGTGAGGACCTGGTAGGTCGCGATCGTCACCGGACGGATCTCCTTGCGGGCACCGGAGTACTCGCCGATCTCGTCCTCGGTGAGATGGGTGCGCCGCAGCAGCTCGTCCTTCCACTGTCGGGCCGCCACCGTGTTGGTGACGAGGATCAGGGTGGTCGACGAGGCGCGGGCCATCGCGCCCGCGCCCACCAGGGTCTTGCCGGCGCCGCAGGGCAGCACGACGACCCCGGATCCGCCGTGCCAGAACCCGTCGACGGCCTGGGACTGGTAGGGGCGCAGCGACCACCCGGACTCGTCGAGGGCGATGGCGTGCGCCTCACCGTCGACGTAGCCGGCCTCGTCCTCGGCGGGCCAGCCGACCTTGACCAGCTCCTGCTTGAGGTGTCCCCGCTCGCTGGGATGGACCAGCACGGTGTCGTCGTCGAGTGCGTCGCCGAGCAGGGGTTGGATCTTCTTGTGCCGCAACACCTCTGTGAGGACCGCCCGGTCCGTCGTGCGCAGGATCAGCCGGCCGTCGTCGTCCTTGGTGAGGGTGAGCCGACCGTAGCGGCCCATCGTCTCGGCGACGTCGACGAGCAGGGCCTGCGGCACGGCATACCGGCTGTGCCGGATGAGGGCGTCGACGACCTGCTCGGCGTCGTGCCCCGCGGCTCGGGCGTTCCACAGCCCGAGTGGCGTCACCCGGTAGGTGTGGACGTGCTCCGGCGCTCGTTCGAGCTCGGCGAAGGGGGCGATGTCCCGCCGGGCCTGCTCCGCGCCAGGGTGGTCGACCTCCAGCAGGAGGGTCTTGTCGCTCTGGACGATGAGGGGTCCGTCGCTCACGCGGCTCCTGACTCAGTAGCCCGAGTCGAAGCTCGAGCCGTTGTCGGCGGAGCTGATGACGAACGCGATGAAGACGACGGCCACGATGATCGACACGACGATGCCGATCGCGTAGGCGATCCAGCCCCACTTCGACAGGTTGCGCGAGCTCTCGGGGTCGGTGCTCTGTCGCGAGAGGGAGATGCCGCCCATGATCGCTGCGGGGATGACGAGCAGCCCGCCGCAGAAGACGATGGAGATGAGCGACACGATGAGCAGCACGAGCGCCGAGGTGTTGTTCTGGGGCTGCCCGTAGGGGCTCACCGTGGGCGGCGGGTAGCCGTAGCCCGCCGGCGCCTGACCGTAGCCGCTCTGGCCCTGCTGGTACTGCTGCTGGTACTGGTCCTGGCTGGGGTACTGCGGGGCGGGCGGGTAGCCGGCGCCGTAGTCCGGGGCGCTCGCCGGAGCGCCGTAGGGCGTCGGCGCCTCGGGCTGGGCGTCATAGGGGTATGCCGGGGGCGGGGGAGGGCTGACGGGCTCGGTCCACGAGGGTGCCGTCGGGTCACCGTAGGGGGCGGGCTGCTGCCCCGCCCCGGGGACGCCCTCGGGAGGCGTCGTGGGGGTCTCGCTCATGGTGGATGTTTCCCTTTCCCTGCGGGCGCTGTCGAGCCCGTGCCCTGCCGCTGCCACCCTAGTGCGTCGGCGCCGAGGCCGTGGCCGGACCGGGCATGTCAGGATCGTGGTGTGAGCATGACGACGCCCCAGGTGGAGCCGGACACCACATTGCCCCCCGCCGTGCGGATCTACGAGGTCGGCCCGCGTGACGGCCTGCAGAACGAGGCGGTCGTCGTGCCGTCGGAGGTCAAGGCCGAGTTCGTCACCCGGCTGGCCGCCTGCGGGCTCACGACCATCGAGACGACGTCGTTCGTCAACCCGTCCTGGGTGCCACAGCTCGCGGACGCGGAGGAGGTGCTCGGGCTCCTCGGCGAGCAGGGCCGGGGGCCGCTGCGGCCCGTGCTCGTCCCGAACGAGCGTGGCCTGGACCGGGCCCTCGCCGCCGGGGTCGGGGCGATCGCCATCTTCGGGAGCGCCACCGAGACCTTCGCCCAGAAGAACCTCGGCCGGTCCCTCGAGGAGTCGGTCGAGATGTTCCGGCCGGTGGTGGCCCGGGCGCGGGCGGCGGGCCTGTGGGTTCGCGCCTACGTCTCCATGTGCTTCGGCGACCCGTGGGAGGGGCCGGTGCCGGTGCCCCAGGTGGTCTCCGCCGCCGCCCGGCTCATGGACCTCGGGTGCGACGAGCTGTCCCTCGGCGACACCATCGGGGTCGGCACGACGGGGCACGTCCACCGGCTGCTGGCCGCGCTCGACGCCGCGGGGCTTCCCCCGGCCGCGTCGGGGTCCACTTCCACGACACCTACGGCCAGGCCCTCGCCAACACCATGGCCGCCCTGCGCGACGGCGTGAGCGTCGTCGACGCCTCGGCGGGGGGGCTGGGGGGCTGCCCGTACGCCGAGAGCGCTACCGGCAACCTCGCGACCGAGGACCTCGTCTGGGCCTTGCACGGCGCCGGTGTCGAGACCGGGGTGGACCTCGCCGCTCTCGTGGGGACCAGCGCCTGGATGGCGGAGCGGCTCGGCCGGCCGTCCCCCTCGCGGGTCGTCCAGGCTCTCGCGCCGTCCTGACCGGTCCCCGGCCGCCGCGCCGGCACACCCCCTGGGCGACAGATCTCCTTGTGTCCGAGTAACTGGCGGTCATGGCGACCAGTCACTCGGACATACCGCCTCCGCGCCGCGTTGTGTCCGAGTGACTGGCGGTCATGGCGACCAGTCACTCGGACATACCGCCTCCGCGCCGCGTTGTGTCCGAGTAACTGGCGGTCATGGCGACCAGTTACTCGGACGCTGGGAGGGGGTTACTCGGCGACGACGCCGGTGATCCGGTGCACTGACAGGGTGCGGGTGGCCCCGTCGGCCGTACCGGTCACCCGGCCGCCGTCGATCCGCTCGGGATAGAACAGCATCCGCTGGATGTGTCCGGTCCCGTCGGAGTAGCCGAGCCACGTCGCGTGGCCGTCAGCGATCGCCTCGCGCAGCACGGCGACCGAGGTCGTCGGGTCGTTGGCAGGGATCGCCGGGCCCGCCCGGTCGGCCCGCCGGGCCGCGAGCGCCCCGGCGGCCGCCTCACCCGCCCGCAGCGACCGGACGAGGTCGTCGGCGTGGCCGGAGTCGACCGCGCGGACGTCGAGCGCGGCGGGTCCGCGGCGCGCAGCGGTGCGTCGCACCGGGGTTCGGGCGACGGCCACGACACCCGACGGCGACTCGGCGGCGGGGGCGAAACCACCGTCGCGCAGCAGGTCCAGGGCGATCTCGGGCGCGACCGGGGACACCAGGACGCTCGGAGCGATCCGTCGCAGCTGGAGCGGTGCCAGCTCGCGGCTCGCGAGCATCTCGTCCAGTGTGGAGGGTGCGTCAGCCCTGATGTAGGAACGCACGCTGCCCACCCGCACCTGCCCGTGCCGTCGGGCGACGTCCCGTACCAGGTAGTCCAGGGGCTGCGGGACCGGGGTCGTGCTGGCCTCGGCCAGCGACCCGAGCACCTGGTCGGCGCTCCACCCGGCATCCAGGGCGCGCCGGATGCTCGGCTCGCTGAACCGGTGCACCGTCGCCCCACCCCGGGACTCGAGGTCGGCGACCAGCCGGAGGAGGTCGGCGAGGGCTCCGGCCACCGGACCCGGCGCCACGGCGGTGAGGTCGGCCTGGAGGAGGATCCGCTCGACCGGGGCAGGCAGGTGCGGATGCATGGCCGTGGCTGGGGACGGGGCATCGTCGGCCTGAGCGCGCCGGCCGGCCAGGAGCAGCGCGCGCCCGGCCGTCGAGAGTGCGCCCCGGCCGGTGACGCCGAGGGTTGCCGCCTCGGACAGCAGGGCCACCACCAGGCGTTCGGCGTCGCGCGGCAGGCGGCGGGGTCGTCGCCAGGCGAGGATCTCCACCACCGCGGACGCGTCCGGGGCCGCACCTGCAGGGAGGCTGTCGAGGACGGCCAGGACGGAGCGCCGCAGCCCCGCGACCGGAGGCCAGTGGGCGTCCGGTCCCAGGGCGTTGACGGCGCGGCCCTCCCGGCCGCGTTCCCCCACCAGGTGCGCGGCGCGGGTCGAGCCGAGCCAGCCGGCGGCCAGCGCCGCCCAGCGCTCTCCCCCCGGCTCGTCCCGCCAGCGGTCGTATGCCGCCGTCGGCGCCCACACGGGGTCCGCCTCGGCGTCGTCCTCGACCAGCCCCGCGGCATACGCGACCTCGACGACCAGCGCGGCCCGGGGCTCGTCGACGTCGAGATCCCGGGCGGTGGCGACGAGGGTGCGGGCGGCCAGCCCGCCGCCGCGCAGCACCCGCGGGGGCGAGGTCGACCAGGTGGCGAGGAGGTCGTCGACGTGGGCCAGCAGCTCGCTGGCCGCCGCGCCTGCCGCAGCGTCGACGACCTCGGGCTCACGCAGCGGGACGTCCGGGTTGGGGGCCGAGAGCCGGGAAGCGCGGTGCAGCCGCCCCTCCCGAAGTCCGAGGGCCACCTCACGCGGCAGGACGACCTGGTCACCCGCCGTCGCGACGACCAGGCCCCGGGCGAGCAACCAGCGTGGGCCGTCGCTCACGATCCCGCCGCGGCCCGCCGGCCCGTCGGTCGCCGGGCCGGGCAGCACCCCGACCGGAGGGCCCCAGGCGAGGCGGTCGAGGATGGCCCGCGCTCGCGGCGGGGCCCCGGCGACGAGAGCGCCGAGCTCCCCTGCGGGTGGGCCTCCGCCTGGGAGCAGATCGGACAGCGCAGGGCCGAGACCGGCGGGATGCGGCCCGAGGACGTCGGCCACCGTCCGCACCGGCACCAGCCCGTCTCGGCCGCGCCACAGCAGGGCCGCCGCCCACAGGTCGCTGAGGATCTCCTCGACGCGCGCCACGTCGTGGCCCCCCAGCATCGCCACGAGCCGGTCCGGGTCGAGAGGCGACTCGGTGACAACGGCCGCCTCGAGGACCTGGAGGTGGCCGACGTCCAGCCCGTCGACGGCCCGGGCCGTGCTCGCCCGCGTCGTGGCCCGGGCCGCCAGCGCGGTGAGGTCGCTCGGCGCGGGCCGGGCGAGGTCGGGACGGGTGAGCAGCAGGACTGCCAGCTCCTCATCAGTACGGGCCCGCACGTCGTCGGCGAGCGAGCGCACCACGGAGGCGGGGGAGTCCGGCACCCCGCCCACGCTAGCCCGCCGACGGCCGAGGAGCCGCATCCCGGGGCCGCACCAGCGGTCGGCCCACCTATGGCGAACCTGTGACGGCTATGAATTCCATATGACTCGCGCCGTTCCGCGGTGCTGGAAGGGGGGCGGCCCCGATCATGGTGGGATGAGTGACTCCTCCGCCCCGCCCCCGCAGACACCGGGCGCCGAGCCTCCCCAGGACCAGTCGGACGCCACCGCCGCGTTCGAGCCGCAGCAGCCGACCGAGCCGCTGGCGCCCCAGGTCCCGCCCGGGGCCGCCGAGGCCGTGGCCGAGCCGGACGCGGCGCAGGCCCAGTACGCGCCGGTCCCGTCAGCGGGGGCCCCGGCCGGTGCCGCGGCGCCCTTCGGGTCGCCGCCTCCCGGGGTTCCCGGGGCGGGCTTCGGCCTGCCCGTGCCGCCAAGGCGGGGGATCCGCGGGCTGTGGCGCGAGGCCACGTCGACCACGGGTGGGCGGGTCGCCACGATCATCGCGGCGGTCTTCGCCGCGGTGGTCGTCGTCGGGGCCGTCGGGCTAGGGGCGAGCGCGATCGGGCGGATGGGCGGCGACGACCGGCGGGCGGTCGGGCCCGTTCAGGCCAACCGCGGCCAGGGTGGTCGCCCGGGCCAGGGCCCGGGCCAGGGCCTGGGCCAGGGCCCGGGCATGGGCCAGGGTCGTCGGGGCTTCGGAGACGGCCCGGGCGGCGACGCCGCGCGGCCGGGCCAGGACGGCGGGCTCGGCCTCATGCCCGGCCTCGGTACCCTCGGCAACGTGCTGCACGGCGAGCTCGTCACCGGTGGCAGCTCCGGGACGACGATCCTCTACCAGGTCGGCACGGTGACGGCCTACACCAAGGGCTCCTCGCTCGCGGTCAAGAGCAGCGACGGGTTCGCCGCGAGCTACCAGGTCAACTCCAACAGCCATCTCGTGGGCAACACCTCGACCGGCATCACGGTCGGGGACACCGTCCGGGTCATCGCGACCAAGGACGGACCGACGGTCAGCACGGTCCAGATCGTGGGGCGCCAGGGGAGCTCCACCGACTCCTCGAACGGCACCGGCGCCTGACCGGTATGCCGCGGGCCCGCCTCAGCGGGGGGCGTCGGGTCGTGCGCCGGCCGGCTCCCGGACGCCGTTGACCGACGGGCGACACGAGGCGCTCGACCACGAGCGCCATCACCGCGACGGCGACGCACCCCACCACGATCATCGCCACGAACGCGGTGGACCAGCCGCGCTCGAGCATGACGCCCGCGACGGCCGGGGCGATGATCGTGCCGCCCTGGAAGGCGCCGGCGTTGACGGCGTTGTAGCGCCCCCGCAGGTGGTCGTCGGCGAGGTCGTTGACGATGGCCGGGATCGACGGCTGCATGAGGGTCTCGCCGAGGGCGAAGATCGCGTGGAACGCCAGCACCCCGGCGATGGCCAGGCCCGTCCCGGGCGCCAGGCCCGTCGCCCCGAGCACGAGCCAGGCCAGCACCCACAGGGCGGTCATGGCGACGAGGGCCCGGGTGCGGCGGCGGCCGTCGATGAGCCGCAGCACGACGAACTGGAGACCGACGATCGTCGCGGTGTTGACGGCGAAGGCGAACCCGATGACCCGGGTCGACACCTCGCCGACCTGCCGCGCGAACGCCGGGAACCCGGCCTCCATCTGGCCGTAGCCGACGAAGGTCGTCGTGAAGGTGAGGACCGTCATCCACATGACGGCCGGGCGCCGCAGGATCGCGAGGTAGGACCCGCCGGGAAGCGCCGCGCCGTCGGCTCCGACGGGCGCCTCGACCCGCGCGGTGAGGTGGCGCAACGGGCCCAGCAGCAGACCGATCGGGACGAGCATGCTTGCGGCGTCGACGAGGAAGATGAGGGTGAACGAGACGCGGGTGGTGGACGTCGACGAACATGCCGCCGATGATCCCGCCCACGCCGATGCCGAGGTTGACCAGCGCGAAGTTGACGCCGAAGTACTGCTGGCGGGCCGGGCCGCTCACGACGGCGGCGATGAGGGCGTTGAACGCGGGCCAGGACAGCCCGAAGTTGAGCCCGAGCAGCGCGAACCCCACGACGAACGAGGGGACCGACGTCGCGAAGGCCACGGCAACACAGCCGACGAGCTGGGCCGCCGATGCGACGAGCAGGATGGACCGGGCTCCCACGCGGTCGGTGAGCGAGCCGCCCGGGCCGGTGACGAGCAGGGCCACGACGGCGATCACCGCCATGAGGGTCCCCGCCTGGCCCAGCGGGATGCCTCGCACCTCGTTGACGTAGATGATCGTGAACGGCAGGGTCAGGCCACGGCCCAGGGTCTGCACCGCCACCGTCGACAGCAGCCACCGCCCCGGGGTCGGCAGCTGGCCCCAGAAGGCCCGCAGCGACACGCGTCCCAGCTCGGGGGCGCTCGGCTCGCTCACGGGGTCTACCGTCGCACGACGTGCCGACATCACTCGACCGGTTATCCGCCGGTCGACGGGAAACCAGCCCTCCCGCGACCCCGAGGCGGCGGGCTGGCGCACGGCATACCCCGATGGCGTTAGCCTTGTCCCCGGCATCACCCGCGCCTGCCACACCTGCACCACCCCGCATGCCAGCACCCCGAGCCGAGAGAAGAGGTGGACCGTGCCCACTGGCAAGGTGAAGTTCTACGACGTCGAGAAGGGCTTCGGCTTCGTCTCCGTCGACGACGGTCCGCCCGGCAGCGACGTCTACGTCCCCTCGAGCGCGCTCCCCGAGGGGGTGACGAGCCTCAAGGGCGGGACCCGGATCGAGTTCGGCATCGTCGAGGGCCGCCGGGGTGCCCAGGCCCTGTCGGTGCGGCTGCTCGAGCCGGCCCCCAGTGTCACGGCGAACCGCAAGGCCCGCGACCGCAAGCCGACCGACGAGATGGTGGACATCGTCGAGGACCTCATCCAGCTGCTCGACAGCGTCGAGAACAGCCTCAGGCGGGGCCACTACCCCGACAAGGACCTGGGCGCGAAGGTGGCCCAGGTGCTGCGGGCCGTCGCGTCCGACCTGGAGGTCTGAGCCGATGGCGAAGGTCAAGACCGACCCCACCCTCGCCGCGGCCGCCGAGCTCGCCCGCGAGGCCGCCACGTCCATCTCCGACCCGGTCGCCGTCGGCGAGCACCTCGGCATGGACATGGCCGAGGAGCGGCTCGCGACCCACTACTTCGCGTGCACCCGGCGGGCCTACCGCGGCTGGCGGTGGGCGGTCACCGTCGCCCGCGCTCCACGCTCCAAGACCGTGACGGTGTGCGAGACCAACCTCGTGCCCGGTGACGGCGCGCTGCTCTCGCCCCCGTGGTTGCCGTATGCCGCTCGGCTGGCCCCTGGCGACCTGCGCGCCGGGGACGTCGCCCCACTCGTGGCCGACGACCCGTGCCTCGAGGGCGGGTTCGAGGCGACCGGGGAGGAGGAGGTCGACACGGTCGCGCAGTGGGAGCTCGGCCTCGGCCGGCCCCGGGTGCTCTCAGCCGAGGGTCGGGAGGCCGCCGCACAGCGGTGGTACGACGGCAGCGCGGGGCCGCACACCCCGGTGGCAGAGAAGGCCTCCGCGAGCTGCGCCACCTGCGGCTACTACCTGCCGCTGGCAGGGGTGCTGCGCCAGGTCTTCGGCGTGTGTGCGAGCGAGTGGTCGCCGAGCGACGGCCAGGTCGTCAGCCTCGACCACGGCTGCGGCGCCCACTCCGAGGTCGACGTCGCGCCGGTCGAGCCCGAGACCGTCCCGCCGCGGATCCTCGACGACTACGCCCTCGAGCGGGTCTAGCCGAGCGCCGGGAGTCCGTCCGCCCCGTCCGGTCGGCAGGACCGGTCCCGGCCCGCCCTCAGAGCACGCCGGCCGCGTTGCCCCGTCCGCGCCGCAGGTAGGCGTATCCGAGCGATCCGAGCCCGAGGCCGCTGACGCAGGCCCACGGCCACCACGAGCGGTCGCCGTCGTGGAGGCCCGGCACGGCCAGGACGACGACGAGCGCCACGACCCAGCAGCCGAGCCCGACCAGCACGATGCGGCCGGTCGGGACGTCGAGGGGTTGCAGCCGGTCCGGCTCGCCGCTCTCGCCTGAAGGTTCGGTCACGCCCGACAGCCTAGCCAGGGCGGCTCGTGGGTCCGGGTCCCGCGCCTCGCCCGGACAACCGAGGCGTGGACAGCATCCCCGGCCGCCCCCCGGGTGGTCGCTAGCCTCTGTGCCATGTCCTCTGCCACGACATCGGACGCCCCCCCTTCGACGGGCGGCGCACTCGACCGCTACTTCAAGATCACAGAGCGCGGCTCGACCATCGGCCGTGAGGTCCGCGGCGGTTTCGTCACGTTCTTCACGATGGCCTACATCGTCGTCCTCAACCCGCTCATCCTCGGCTTCGCCAAGGATGGGACCGGCGCCTACCTCGGCGGCGGCCCCGGGGACGGCTCCAACCTGCCTGCCATCGCGGCCGGCACCGCCCTGGTGGCAGGCATCATGACGATCCTGATGGGCGTCGCCGCCAACTACCCCCTCGCGCTGGCGACCGGCCTCGGCCTCAACGCCTTCGTTGCGGTGTCGATCGCCAGCCAGATGACCTGGGCCGACGCGATGGGTCTGATCGTCCTCGAGGGTCTGCTCATCCTCATCCTCGTCCTCACCGGCTTCCGGCAGGCCGTCTTCCATGCCGTGCCCACCCAGCTCAAGACGGCCATCAGCGTGGGCATCGGGCTGTTCATCGCCCTGATCGGCTTCGTCGACGCGGGCTTCGTCAAGCGGATCCCGGACGCCGCACACACGACCGTCCCGGTCCAGTTCGGCAGCAACGGCTCGCTCGCCGGCTGGCCCGTGCTCGTCTTCGCCATCGGCCTCGTCCTCGTCATCGCTCTGTGGGTCCGCAAGGTCAAGGGCGCCATCCTCGTCGCGATCATCGTCTCGACGGTCGTGGCCGTCCTCATCCAGGCAGTGGTCAACCTCGGCCCGACGAGCGCCAACGGGTGGAGCCTCACCACCCCCGCGTGGCCGGACAAGGTCTTCGAGGTGCCCCACTTCGACACGTTCGGGTTCAACCTCTTCGACTCGTGGTCGCGGGTCGGCATCGTCGCGGTCGTCCTCACGGTCTTCACCCTCATGCTCGCCGACTTCTTCGACACGATGGGCACGATGACCGCCATCGGCGCGGAGGCCGGCCTCCTCGACGAGGAGGGCACCCCGCCGAACACCAAGATGATCCTCGTCGTCGACTCGGTCGCGGCGGTCGCCGGCGGCGCCGCGGGCGTCTCGTCGAACACGTCCTACATCGAGTCGGCGTCCGGCGTCGGCGAGGGCGCCCGCACCGGCCTCTCGAGCATCGTGACGGGCGTACTGTTCCTCATCTCGATGGTGTTCGCCCCACTGGTGACGATCATCCCGAGCGAGGCGGCCGTGCCCGCCCTCATCCTCGTCGGGTTCCTCATGATGCAGCAGGTCAAGGGCATCTCCTGGGAGGACCTCGAGATCGCCATCCCGGCCTTCCTCACCATCGTCCTCATGCCCTTCACCTACTCGATCACCGTCGGCATCGGGGCGGGGTTCGTCTCCTTCGTACTCATCAAGCTCGTCAAGGGCAAGGCCGCTGCGGTGCACCCCCTCATGTGGATCGTTGCGGCCCTGTTCGTCGTCTACTTCGCGGTCGACCCCATCAAGAGCGTGCTCGGCGTCACCTGACCGGGCGCCCCCACCCCATGACGTATGCCGTGTCCCCGGCCGGGGGCACGGCATACGTCGTCGTGAGCAGGGTCGCAGGCTCCGAACTGGCGCGGTCAAGAAGGGCGCGGAATACTTAGCCAAGGTAACGAGTTATAGGCGACGGACCCGCCGTCTCAGGAGCACCCTTGGCCAACCGCACCACGACCCGCCGACAACCGCTCGGCACGCTGGCGACCGACCTGCGCCTCGCGTGCATGCGTATCTCGAGACGCATCCGGCTCGAGAGCGGGGATGTCGTCGCCCCGCACCAGTTCAGCGTCCTCGCCCGGCTCGAGGAGTCCGCGCGCACCCTCGGCGAGCTCGCCTCCTCGCGAGCGGGTGAGCGCGCCGAGCATGACCCGCACGGTCTCCGCGCTCGAGGAGCTCGGGCTCGTCGCCCGCACCAGCCACCCCGACGACGGCCGCCAGGTGGTCGTCTCGCTCAGCGACCGGGGCCGTACCGTCGTGCGCGACATCCGCCGCCAGCGCGACCAGTGGATGGCGGTCCGGCTGGCCGCCCTCGACGACGACGAGCGTGACGTGCTGCGCCGGGCCACGGCGATCCTGGCCCGGGTGGTGGCCGAATGAGCCCCACCTTCAGCTCGCTGTCGGACCGGAACTACCGGATCTTCGCCTCGGGCGCCCTTGTCTCCAACATCGGAACGTGGATGGGGCGGGTGGCCCAGGACTGGCTTGTCCTCACCGTCCTGACGAACCACTCATCACGCGACCTCGGCTACGTCACCGGACTGCAGTTCCTGCCGTTCCTCCTCCTCGCGCCCTGGGCGGGCGCCATCGCCGACCGGTTCCCCAAGCGGCGGATCCTCGTCGTCACCCAGGCTCTGCTGGCCCTCGACAGCCTCATCCTCGGCGTCCTCGTCCTCGCCGGTGCCGCCCAGCTGTGGCATGTCTATGCGCTCGCCTTCGCCATGGGGGTCATCACCGCGGTCGACAACCCGGCTCGGCAGGTCTTCGTCTCCGAGATGGTCCCCCCCGAGAAGATCGCCAACGCCGTCGCGCTCAACAGCGCCTCGTTCAACGGGGGCCGCCTCATCGGTCCGGGTCTCGCCGGCCTCGTCATCGCCTGGTGGGGGACCGGTCCGGCCCTGCTCGGCAATGCCGTCAGCTTCCTCTTCGTCCTCGTCGCGCTGCTGTTCCTGCGCTCCGGCGACCTCCGCCCGGCGCCGCGAGCCCGGGGCCGCGGCGGGGTCATCGAGGGCCTTCGCTACGTCCGCAGCCGCCGCGACATCCAGCTGGTCCTCGTGCTCGTCTTCGTGCTGGGTACCTTCGGGATGAACTTCCAGATCGCCAACGCGCTCATGGCGACGGTGGTCTTCGGCAAGGGTCCGACCGAGTACGGACTGCTCGGCTCGATCATGGCGGTGGGTTCGCTGGGCGGGGCGCTGCTCGCGGCCCGTCGCAACCTACCCCGCCTTCGGGTCCTCCTCGCCGCACTCGCCGGCTTCACGGTCTCGACCGCCCTGGCCTCGATGGCCCCGACCTATCCGGTCTTCGCGCTCGCGCTCATCCCGGTCGGGCTGACCGCGCTCACCGCGATGACGACGGCGAACGCCATGGTGCAGACCCGGGTGGAGCCGGCCATGCGCGGCCGGGTGATGGCGCTCTACATGGCGATCTTCATCGGTGGCACCCCGGTGGGCGCGCCCGTCATCGGCTGGATCGGCCATGTCTGGGGGCCGCGCTGGACGATCGCCATCGGGACGGTCGCCGTCGGCCTGACCCTCGCGGTGGTGTCGTCGTGGCTGGTCCGCGAGGACAATGTCCGGGTGAGCTACGAACGGAGCCGACGGCCCCGCTGGGTCGTGACGAGCGGTCCCGAGGCGGACGTCACCCTCCCCACGCCGGAGGTGGCCCGGTGACCCCGACGTTCCGGCGCCGGATGACCCTGGCGGTGCTCGCCGTCCTCATCGCCGCCTCGGTCGTCGTCGCCCTCGTGCGCTGACTGTGATGCCGTCCGTCCCCGGCTCGCGGGTGCTCCGTGGGACGCTGTCGCCATGAGCGGGACGGACACGGGACTGGCGCGCTGGCATGCGGTCGTCGAGACGGCCGACCCGAGCGCCCTCCCGGCGCTCGTCGCCGAGGACGCGGCCTTCCACTCCCCGGCGGTGCACGCCCCGCTGGAGGGGCGGGGCCTCGTCGTCGCCTACCTCACGGCGGCCCTGCGGGTCCTCGGACCGCACTTCCGCTACGAACGGCAGTGGCGTGGCGAGACCGGAGCCGTGCTGGAGTTCGTCAGCCGCCTCGGCGACCGCGACATCCACGGGGTCGACATCATCGAGTTCGCCGACGACGGGCTTATCACCGACTTCACGGTCATGATCCGGCCGCAGTCCGCCCTCACCGCCGTCATCGAGCACATGGCCGCGGAGCTGGCCCGCATGCGGAGCGAGGCCGGCGCGGCGGCGGACCCCACTGCGCCCACCCCGCCGGTCTAGTCCTCGACCCAGAAGCCCCGCCCGCCGAACCAGTCGCCGTAGTGCCCGTACCCCACGGGGCCGCGCGCCCCGAGGTAGGACCCGACGACCGCAGCGCCGAGGTCGTCGAGCTCGGGCGCGACGACCCGGCCGTCGACCCGCTTGGCCATCGAGTCGACGAAGCGCGCCAGGCCGGGGTCCTCGCCCAGCCGGAAGATCGTCGTCTGCGCGCCGAGCCGCCCGGCGTTGTCGAGCTCGCGCACGGCATACGCGACGGTGAGCGGGTGGGGCGGGTAGGAGAAGAAGACCTCACCATCGGGCTCCAAGTGCGACGTCGGCTCGCCGTCGGTGACGATGAGCAGCACCGGCTGAGCGGACGGGTGCCGGCGGAAGTGCCGGTTGGCGAGCAGCAAGGCGTGGTGGAGGTTGGTTCCCTTGTCCCACATGGCATCCAGCGCGGTGAGCTCGTCGATGTCCATCACCTCGGCGTGCCGCCCGAAGCCGATGAGCTGTAGCTGGTCGCCGCGGAACCGGGTGCGGATGAGGGTATGCAGCGCCAGTGCCGTGCGCTTCATGGGCACCCACCGCCCGTCCATGGCCATCGAGAAGGACGTGTCGACGAGCAGCGCGACCGCCGCCTGGGTGCGTGCCTCGGTCTCGTGCACCTCGACGTCGCGCACGTCGATCCGCAACCCGGCGGTGGGATCGCCGCCCTCGGCGACGGTGCGGCGCACGGCGTTGGTGATGGTGCCCGTGACGTCCCAGGGCTCGGTGTCGCCGAACGCCCACTCGCGGGTGGCTCCCGAGCGCTCGCCGGCGGCTCCGGCCTGGCGCAGGTCCCGCTGTCCCTGGCGGCCTGACATCCGCTCGGCGACGTCCCGCAGCAGCGCCTTGCCGAGCCGTCGCATCGCCTTGGGCGACAGGCGCAGCTGCCCGTCGGTCCCGCGCTTGAGGTAGCCCGACTCGCGCAGGGCCTTCTCGAGCGCCGCGAGCGTCCGGGCATCGACGGCGGCCTCGTCGCCGATCTGGCGGGCCAGCGCGTCGATGTCGATGTCGTCCATCCGGGCGCCGTTGTAGGACTGGGAGAGCTGCTCGGCGAGGCCGTCGAGCTCGGCCAGGTCCTGGAGCACGCCCGTCCCGTCGCCGAGCCCGAGCCCCTGCTCCCCCTGGAAGCGCTCGCCGCCGGTCCAGTCCTCGCCGGGGCGCAGCGCCTGGAGGTTGGCGTCGAGCTGAGCCAGCGACTCCATGAGCTGGGGAGAGCCGAACGCCTGGGCCGAGAGCTCCATGAGCTCCTGGCGCTGTTCGGGCGTCATCGAGTTGAGCATCCGCTGAGCTGCCGACGCCCGGGCGGCGAGGGAGTCGATCAGCTCCTCGACCGAGCCGGGCCGCTCGGGGAAGAAGTCGCCGTGCTCGTCCATGAACCGCTCGAAGTCCTCGGCGGTGTCCTCGCCGCGGCGGTGCTTGTCCAGCAGGTCGTTGAGGTCGCGGAGCATCTCGCTGACGGCCTGACGGTCCTCGTCGGTGGCGTTCTCGAGGGCCTGCTTCATCCCCGCGAAGTGCTGGTCGAGCACCTCGCGGCCCAGCAGGTCCTTGATCTGCTCGTAGGCCGCCCGGGCATCGGAGGACCGCCACGGGTAGTCGGACAGCTCGGTGACGGCTGCGGGCGTCGAGGCCGGCAGGCTCTCGAGGCGCATCTCGGCGAACCGGGCATCGTCGTCGAGGTCCCGGGCCAGCTGCTTTCGCTCCTCGAGGACCGCCCGGTCCAGCAGCTCGCGCACCTGCTCGATCGTCCCGTCGAGACGGTGCTGCTGGAGGAGCTCGCGGCGGCGGGCGGCGACCTGGGCGGCGAGGTCGTCCAGGCCTGTCCGGGTCCGGCCGCCGCGGCGGAGGAACTCGCGCATCGCCCGCTCCGGGCTGTAGCCGGCCATGACCTCCTGGCCGATGGCGTCGAGCGCCTCGGACAGGTCGACGGGGGGTGCGAGCGGGTCGCCACCGGCATACCGCCCGTAGCGCGCCCGGTGGGCGTCGGGTCGTGCCGTCATCGCCGGGTCCCACTCATCCGTAGACCGTCTCGCCGTCGCCGGACTCCTTGCCGATCTTCCGGGCGAGGTAGAGGCCCTCGAGGGCGAGCTCGATGGCACAGGCCCGCTCCCCGTCGTTGGTGGCCCCGAGCCGGTCGGTGACCTCGTCGTAGAGCTCGGACTCCCCGAGCACCGGTAGCCCCGTGAGGACGTCGCGGGCGGTCACCCGCTCACCCGTCGTGACCAGGGAGCCCGCCTGGAGGGCCTCGACGAGGAGCCGGAAGTCGATGCCGCGGAAGCGCTCACGGACCGTCTCGGCGGTGGCCGAGCGCAGCAGGTGGGTGAGGACCTCCCGCTCGCGGCCCTCCTCGCCGCTCTCGAACTCGACCTTGCCGCCCAGCACGTCGACGGCTGTCTCGAGGTCGACCACCCGGGCGACGGCGTCGTCCTCGCCCATCGCGGTGGCCCGGTGCAGGGCCGAGGCGGCGATCGTCTCGGCCCCGGCGATGGCGAACCGGGCGCTCACCCCGGAGCGCTGGTCGACCGCGCTGGACTCCCGCAGCGCCCGGGTGAACCGGGCAAGGATCTCGACGAGATGGTCGGGGACCTCCGCCACGAGGTGGGCCTCCTGTCGGATGACCGCGATCTCGTCGTCGAGCTGGACGGGGTAGTGGGTGCGGATCTCGGCGCCGAAGCGGTCCTTGAGCGGGGTGATGATCCGGCCGCGGTTGGTGTAGTCCTCGGGGTTGGCGCTGGCCACGACGAGGACGTCGAGCGGCAGGCGCACGACGTAGCCGCGGATCTGGATGTCCCGCTCCTCCATGACGTTGAGCATGGCCACCTGGATGCGCTCGGCGAGGTCGGGCAGCTCGTTGATCGCGACGATCCCCCGGTGGCTGCGCGGGATGAGGCCGAAATGGATGGTCTCGGGGTCGCCGAGGCTGCGGCCCTCGGCGACCTTGATGGGGTCGACGTCGCCGATGAGGTCGGCGACCGAGGTGTCGGGGGTGGCGAGCTTCTCGGCATACCGCTCACTGCGGTGGCGCCAGGTCACCGGAAGGTCCTCGCCGAGCTCGCCGGCCCGGCGGCGCGACTCCACGGTGATGGGGTCGTAGGGGTGCTCGCCGAGCTCGCTGCCCTCGATGACCGGCGTCCACTCGTCGAGCAGCCCCGCGAGGGAGCGCAGCAGGCGGGTCTTGCCCTGCCCGCGCTCGCCGAGCAGGACGACGTCGTGGCCGGCGAGCAGCGCCCGCTCGAGCTGGGGGACCACCGTCCGGTCGAACCCGTGGATCCCCGGCCAGACGTCCTCGCCCGCGGCGAGCTTGGCGAGGAGGTTGTCGCGGATCTCGGCCCGCAGATGCTTCTGCTCGTGCCCCGTGGCCCGCAGCTCGCCGAGGGTCGCGGGGCCCGGGACCGGTGAGGTCGTCATTGCCCCACATTACGGGAGAAGGCAAGGCTCACCTCACTCCGGTGGGTCTGCGGGCAGGGAACGCGTCCGGCGAGGGCGCTGTGCGTGCTCAGCGGATCGGTGGCTGCGTCTCTTGTAGCCCAATGTGGCACCTGAGGCACCCCTCGTGCGGCAGTATCGGGCGTGGCGCCCAACCGCGGCGCCTGCCGTCGGCCCGCGCCGGCGGCGAGTGCGGCTCGGCGGCGTCTCGGCGTCCGTCGGGACCGACGAGACGCAGTCGAAGAGGTGCCATGACGGTGAGGTACGCACGCCTCCTGGCGGTGGCCGCGACCGGGGCGGTCGTGGTGGCGGGGATGCCGGCCGCCCATGCCGCGGGCCCCGCCGGGACGGTCACGCTGGCGAGCGGGCAGTCCGCCTACAACCTCGACTACTTCCCCATCGCGCACACCTCGCGCGGGACCGTCTTCGAGACCGCCACCGGCGGGGCGGTGCTCGTCTCCGACACCGGCACGGCGACGACGTTCGACCTCGCCAACGGCTACAACACCTCGGCCTGCACGGACATGTTCGTCTCCGAGCGGCCGCTCACGACCGACCCGCTGACCTGGACCAACGTCGTGACCGGCGATACCGGCGAGGCCGACGTCACGAGCGGCCGGTTCTTCCTCGGCGCCACGCCGGACGGGTGGCTCGAGACCGCGCTCGACGAGACGAGCACCCCGGCGGTGACCGAGGTGCACAAGATCGTCGCGACGACGGGCGACGACACCCTCATCGCGTCGGTGACCGACCCCTCGGACGAGACGAGCGCTCCGAGCCTCAGCGAGCGGGCCTACGTGTGCGACGGGAGCGGGTACGCCGTGACGGCGTACGGCTCCGGCCAGACCAGCCTGCTGCTCGGGTCCTTCGCGGGCGGCACCCCGGCGACCCTCGACTCGGTGACCGAGTCCGCGGACGACCTGTACCCGCTGACCGTGTCGGGCGACTCCGCCGTCTACGGGATCGACGTCTACGGCTCCGACCTCCAGCTGATCTCGAGCACCACGGTGCGCAAGCAGGTCGGGCACGATGGGACGATCCTGCACACGGCCGGGTTCGCGACCGCCGCGGCGATCGGCAGCGGCGGCACGGCATACTCCGTCGTCGACCTGGTCACCGAAGCCACGAGCCTCTACGTCCGGTCCGACGGGGGCACCGAGGTCCGGCCCTCGCAGCCCGGCACCCTCCAGTCCGGCCTGATCTGGCCCCAGGCGATCTCCCCCGAGATCGCCTCCTCGGGCACCTACGAGATCGCCTCGTCGGGCACCTCCGGCGGAGGGCTCTACACCGCCACCGCCGACGAGGTGGACACCCCGCGTCTGGGCCCCCGGCGGGGGCGACCAGCTCGACGGCCACCGGGCTGCGCCTGTCGGCCGGCCGCGCGGTGTGGGCCGACGACCGCTATCTCGGGAGCCCGGTGTGGTCCAGGCCGATCAGCGGCACGCCCCTGACCGCGGGGGCCGAGTCCGTGCGCGGCTCGGGGATCGCCGACAACGGCTGGCACCCGGTCGCCGACGGGCGACGGACGGCCTGGGCCGACGCCTCGACGGACAAGCTGACGGTCAGCGACAACCCGGCCGACCTCAGCGCCCCGACGACGATGTCCGCCAAGGGCGAACCCGCCGCCATGTCGGGCCACCGGGTGCTCGAGGTCCCCGACGCCCACACCTCTGCGGCCACCCTCGTCGACCTCGCCACCGGCGGCACGTCCGCGGCCGGGGCCCTCATGACGATCTGGGGCCAGACCGGTGCCGGCCTCAGTGCCTCGACGGGCGACATCGTCGTCACGCACCTCGTCACGGGAGCCACCTCGACGATCACCCTGGCCGACGCGGGGGTCCCGGACGGCGGGGGGATCTCCGACCTCGCGCTCCAGGGCGACCTGCTGGCCTGGGAGTGGGAGTCCGACACCCCGACGACCGCGTACGGCCTCGGCTGGCGCAACCTGCGCACGGGCGCGCAGGGCGCGGCCACCCGGCCCAACGACAGGGTCTCGCTCGGCGCCCCCTCGGTCTTCGGGCACGACATCGCGGTGACCTCAGCAGGGTCCGCCCTCGTCTACAACGCCGACACCGGCTCGACGATCCTCACGATCCCCAGCGCCGACGGCGCGACCCTCGGGCCCATGGGCCTCGGGCTGGGTCGACCACGCGACCCACCAGCCCAAGGTGTCGCCCCTGCCGGACCAGCACCTGTCCCGCGCCACGAGGGCAACCCGATCGCCGCGAGCTCGTTCCACCAGTCGTCGCCCACCCCGTGGACGGGGGAGTGGGTCTTCACCGAGCCGCTGACGGCGTGCAGCGTGAAGATCACGGACGATGCCAACGCCCTTGTGCGCACCCTGCCGTGCGCGCCGGCCGCGGCCGCGGCCGGCGAGGCGGTCGTGTCGTGGGACGGCAAGAACGGTGGAGGCGCCGCGGTGGGGGCCGGTGCCTACCACTGGACCGTCGTGGCAGCCGACGCCGACGGGGCGGCCGTTGACGTCGACGGGACGCTCGACCACGATCACCGGCGACATCGACGTGACCCTCAAGCCCCCGGCATACGTCCCGCTGGCACCCACCCGGCTACTCGACACCCGCACCGCCATCGGTGGCCACCCCGGCCAGGTGGCCGGCGCGGCACGCCATCGACGTCACGGTGACCGGCGTGGCAGGGTCCCTCCACCGACGTCGCGCCGTCGTCCTCAACGTCACGGCGACCGCGACCCTGGCCTCGGGCTACGTGACCGTGTACCCGACCGGCGCCTCCCTCCCGACGGCGAGCAACCTCAACTACGCCAAGGGCCAGACGATCGCCAACCAGGTGCTGGCCAAGGTCGGCTCGGGTGGCAAGGTCCGGCTGCTACACGTATGCCTCCGCCCATCTGGTCGTCGACCTGGCGGGCTACTACCCGGCCGGCGGCACCTACACGGCGCTGGATGCGCCGACCCGGATCGTCGACACCCGCAGCGGCCTCGGCGCCGCCGAGACAGCGGGTCGGCGACGGCTCGACCCTCGGGGTCACGGTGACCGGTGGCGGCGTCCCCGCCGACGCCGCGGCGGTGGTCCTCAACGTCACGGCCACCGGGTCGAGCAGCCGCGGGCTACCTCACCGTCTTCCCCCATGGGGTCTCCCGCCCCACCGCCTCCAACATCAACTATGCCAACGGCCAGACGATCGCCGGCATGGTCGCTGGCCAAGCTGGGTACCTCGGGCAAGGTCGACATCTTCGCCTACCGCGCCACGCACGTCGTCGTCGACGTGCAGGGATGGGTCGCCACCAACGGCGACTACCACCCGCTCGGCTCCCCGGTCCGGTTCCTCGACACTCGAACTAACACCGGCGGGCACCACGGCCAGGTGGCCGGCCGGCAGGCGGTGACCCTCAAGGTCGACCGGCTCCGGCGTGGACCCCCGGCGGCGTCCAGGCCGTCATGCTGAACGTCACGGCGACCGGCATGACGAAGGCCGGGGTACGTCACCGTCTACCCCGCCGGGACCTCACGGCCCACGGCCTCGAACCTCAACTACGGGCCCGGTGCCACGATCGCCAACTCGGTCGTGGCGAAGGTCGGCGCGAACGGCTCGGTGACCCTCTACGTCTACAGCACGACGCATCTCGTCGTCGACGTCAGCGGCTACGTGCTGCCGTAGCGGCGCACCGGGCTCGTGGGCCGCAGCTGGGGTGTCAGAGGCGCCGTGGTCTCAGAGTCTGCTCGACGATGTACTCGATGCTCGCGATGAGCCTGCTGACGTCGTCGGGGTCGACGGCCGGGAACACCGCAACCCGCAGCTGGTTGCGACCGAGCTTGCGGTAGGGCTCGACGTCGACGATGCCGTTGGCGCGCAACGTCTTCGCGATGGCCGAGGCGTCGATCTCGTCGCTGAAGTCGATCGTGGTGACCACCTGCGAGCGGTGGGCCGGGTCGGCGACGTACGGGGAGGCGTAGTCGACCTTCTCGGCCCAGCTCGTAGAGCCGGCCGGAGGAGTCGGCCGTGCGGCCGGTCGACCATGCGCAGGCCGCCGTGGTCGTTGATCCACTGGACCTGGTTGGCGAGGAGCGCGAGGGTGGCGACCGACGGGGTGTTGTAGGTCTGGTCCTTGCGGGAGTTGTCGATCGCCGTCGGCAGGCTGTAGAAGTCGGGGACCCAGCGGCCCGAGGCGGTGATCTCCTCGACCCGGGCCAGGGCGGCGGGCGAGAAGAGGGCGAGCCAGAGGCCGCCGTCCGCGGCGAAGCACTTCTGCGGGCTGAAGTAGTAGACGTCGGCCTGGCTCACGTCGACCGGGAGGCCGCCCGCGCCGGAGGTGGCGTCGACAAGGACGAGAGCGCCGTCGTCGGCACCGGCCACCCGCTCGACGGGGGCCATGACGCCGGTCGAGGTCTCGTTGTGGGCCCACGCGTAGACGTCGACACCGGCCTCGGCCTGCGGGTCCGGACGGGTTCCGGGCTCGCTCTTGAGGATCGTCGAGGCGCCGAGGAACGGGGCCTTGTCGGTCACCGAGGCGAACTTGCTCGAGAACTCGCCGAAGCTGAGGTGCTGCGCGCGCTCGCGCACCAGCCCGAAGGCGGCGATGTCCCAGAACGCCGTCGCGCCACCGTTGCCGAGGATGACCTCGTAGCCGTCGGGAAGGCCGAACAGCGTCGGCCAGGCCCTCACGGGAGGCCTTGACGAGGTTCTTGACCGGGGCCTGCCGGTGGGAGGTGCCCGAGCACGGTGCGCCCGATCGAGGCGAGGTAGTCGATCTGCTCGGGGCGGACCTTGGAGGGGCCGGATCCGAAGCGTCCGTCGGCGGGGAGAAGGTCGGCGGGCAGGGCGAGTGTTCCGTTCTCGGTCACGGGCCCGATTGTCCCACCCACCCCGCGCACCCCCTCGGTGAGGTTCACCACCTGGACGTATGCCGCCACCCCTCCCCGCACCCCTCGCCCGCACCACCTCGCGCACCCCTCCCCGCACCACCACATACCCGCCCGTGGTGCTCCCCTAACTTCTGCTAGCAGAAGTCAGGCGGACCAAGCGGAGGTTGCAACCTCTGCTTGGTCTCACAACCTCTGCTAAGCGGACGACCCGGCGGGTCAGCGAGGCCGCCCGGCGGCTAGACGAGGGCGACCCGGGGGGTCAGCGACGCCGCCCGGCGGGCAGGCGGGGGCGACCAGGCGGGTCAGCCATGCCGCCCGGCGACTAGACGGGGGCGACCCGGTGGGTCATCGACGCCGCCCGGCGGGCAGGTTGGGCCGAACAGGGTCCCCCCACCCCGCGGCGGCTGGCTCGGCCCGGTTCCGGCCTCACCTGCCCCCAGATGGCGTCGGAGGGCTCAGGCGGACCGCCCGATGCGGCTCCGGGCGATGGCCGCCTCGATCCGGCGCTGGATGAGTGGCAGGGAGTCGAGGTCGGGCCAGGTGAGGCGGACGAACTGCTTCCCCCGCGACCGCAGGGCGTCCTCCCGCCGCTTCTCAGCCGCGAGGGCCGCCCGGAGCGTGGCTGGACTGGCCGAGGCGACGCCGGCTCCATACTTGGCCAGCCCATCGAACTCGATGATCACGGGAGCATCGTCGAGCTCGAAGTCCGACCGGAAGACCAGGCCGTCGACGACATACTCGACCTGAGGCGTGAAGCGATACCCCAGGGCCCGCAGGGCGTGGGCGACCCGCGTCTCGCCGACGGACTCGTGCCGTCCGTCGGCGTCCTTGAGCAGGAGGCTGACGGCGCGGATGCCGGGGTGCCCGCGATGCGCGGCGACCGCGGCTGCGATGGCACGTGGGTCTGTGAGGCCCGGCCCTCAGGGCGCTGTCGGCCGCCACGAGACTCTCGAACGCGAAGGCGGGCACTCCGCTCCGGCCGGGCTGGAGGCCCACCTGCACCACAGCCACGGCCACCGGGACGGTCGGCAGGCCGGCAGGGGTCTCGTGCACGCCCAGCTGGAGCTGGCGGGGTGGATGACGGCGCCCCTCCGATGGCGCGAGTGGTCGTCGGTCGTCCGGGTCAGGTGGACGACGTCGAGGTCGGCGCGCCACAGGTCCACCCCGTGCAGGACCAGCGCGCTCTGGTGGCTCGCCACCACCCGCCCTTCGAACGATCTGACCAGGGCGACGGTCCGGAGGAGATGGCGCCGCCGCGCGGTGTCGAAGCGGTCGGCGCCCTCCCACGGGGCGCTGTCTGCGGTCGGCGGCCGGACGGCATACCACCCGCGGACGAGGCGAAGGACCTCTCCGCGAGCGCTCATCCGGCGCAGGTCGGACGGGTCGAGGCCGAGGCTGCGTGCGTCGGCGTAGCTCGCCGTGCCGTGCTGGGCCAGGTCGAAGAGCTGCATCGCCCTAGGGTGCGCCGACTGAGCCGGTTCGCGCTGAGGCCCTGTGGATAACGGGGCGGCGAAGTCCAGACGAGGGGCCGGGCGCGCCGGCTGCCACGATCGACAGCGGTCCGCTCAGCAGAGGTTAGGTGACCAAGCAGAGATTGCACCCTCTGCTTGGTCACCTAACTTCTGCTAGCAGAGGTTAGGGGGCTACCCGAGGGGGGTATGTGGGGCGGGGGTGCATGGGGTATGCCGCGGGTGCCCGGCCTCGGGGGTCAGGGGGTCGCAGGGGTCAGGGGGCCAGGGGGTCAGGGGGCGCGGAAGCCGGCGACGTCCTCGAGGGGGCGCGGACCCGGGCCGACGTAGCGGGCGCTCGGTCGGATGAGCCGTCCGGTCTTCTTCTGTTCGAGGATGTGGGCCGACCAGCCCGCGGTGCGTGCGCTGACGAACAGCGGCGTCATCATCGAGCCCGGGACCTCGGCGAAGTCGAGGAGCACCGCCGCCCAGAAGTCGACGTTGGTCTCCATCTTGCGCTCGGGGTGGCGCTCGGCCAGCTCGGCGATCGCGGCCTTCTCGAGCTCGAGGGCCACCTCATAGCGCGGCGCCTCCAGCCGGCGGCAGGTCTCGCGCAGGACGGCCGCCCGCGGGTCGTAGGCCCGGTAGACCCGGTGTCCGAACCCCATGAGCCGCTCCCGCCGGTCCATGACGGCCTTGACGTAGGCGCGGGCGTCGCCCATCTGCTCGACGCCCTCGATCATGTGCTGCGCTCGCGAAGGGGCCCCGCCGTGCAGCGGTCCCGAGAGTGCTCCGATCGCCCCCGAGAGACAGGCGGCCACATCGGCGCCGGTCGAGGCGATGACCCTGGCGGTGAAGGTCGAGGCGTTCATCCCGTGCTCGGCCGCGGCGATGAAGTAGGCGTCGATGGCCTCGACGTGCTTGGGGTCCGGCTCGCCGCGCCACCGGATCATGAACCGCTCGACGATCGTGCGGCCCTCGTCGACGCGTGACTGCGGGACCATCGGCGTTCCCTGCCCGTGGGCCGACTGCGCAATGAAGGACATGGCCATGACCGAGGCCCGGGCGAGGTTGTCGCGGGCCTCGCTCTCGTCGATGTCGAGGAGCGGCTTGAAGCCCCATACGGGGGCCAGCTGGGCCAGCGCCGACTGGGCGTCGACGCGAATGTCGCCGGTGTGCACCGGAAGCGGGAACGGCTCGGCCGGCGGCAGCCCGGGGTCGAACTCGTTGTCGACGAGCAGCCCCCACACCTGCCCGAAGCTCACCCGACCGACGAGGTCCTGGAGGTCTGACGCCGCGGTAGCGCAGCGACCCGCCGTCCTTGTCGGGCTCGGCGATCTCGGACTCGAACCCGATCACGCCCTCGAGGCCCGGACGGAAGTCCGGGTCGTCCGCGCGGGCGCCCGGCACGGCGGACGCAGCAGCCGCAGCAGCCGCCGGGGCAGCCGGGGCAGCCGCCGGGGCAGCCAGGGCAGCCGCCGGGGCAGCCGACTGGGTCGCGGCCGGGGTCGCGGGCGCCAGGGCCTGTTCGTACGAGGAGTCGGACATGGGTGTCCTCCTTCTGGTGGTCGCCGGTGTCGGGCTCGGGTCATTGTGCCCCGTGGCCCCGTGAGGCGGCACACCCCATCCCACGTGGCGGTCCGGCGCACCCACGGCGGGGGGCGTCCACCGCGAGCCGGCCGTGGACCGATAATCCGTGGGTGACCCTCCTGCCAGACCTCACCCCGCTGCGGGAGAGCGCGCCGTACCGCTGGCTGTATGCCGGCTTCACGCTGTCGAACGTCGGCTCGCAGATGGCCGTGGTCGCCATCGGCCTGCAGGTCTACGCCTTGACCCGCTCGACGGCGTCCGTCGGCCTCGTCGGCCTGGCCGCCCTGGTCCCACTCGTCGTCATGGGCCTCTACGGCGGTTCGCTCGCCGACCACCACGACCGCCGCCTCGTCGGGCTGGCCGCCAACGCGGTGTCGTGGGTGGCGAGCTTCGTCGCCGCCGCCCAGGCCTGGCTCGGCAACACGCACGTGTGGGTGCTGTTCGCCATCGTCGCCGTATGGAGCGGCGCGTCGGGGGTGTCCGGGCCCGCCCGCTCGAGCATCTACCCGCGCATCCTGCCGGTGGAGCAGCTGCCGGCAGCCAACGCCCTCGGCGTCGTCGCGATGAACACCTCGCTCACGGCTGGGCCGCTGCTGGCCGGCCTCCTCATCGGCCGGCACGGCTTCACCGCGGCATACCTCACCGATGCCGTCATCACGACGGCCGCCCTGTGGGCCCTGGTCCGGCTGCACCCCATCCCGCCGGAGCCGCACGCGGAAGGGACCGCCCGACGAGCCGGGCTGCGCTCGGTGCTCGATGGTCTCTCGTTCCTCAGGACCGCCCCGAACGTGCGGATGACCTTCATCGCCGACATCGCGGCGATGCTGCTCGCCCAGCCCCGGGTCCTGTTCCCCGCGGCTGGGGCGGTGATCCTCGGCGGCGGTGCATCGACGGTCGGCCTGCTGTATGCCGCGGCCGCCATCGGCGGGATCCTCGCCATGCTCGTCTCGGGACCGCTCGGCTCGGTGCGCCGCCAGGGTCTGGCCATCCTCGTGAGCGTCGCCGGGTGGGGGGTCGGGATCGTCGGGTTCGGGTTCGCGCTGCTGGGGGCGGATGGCGCCCTGACCCGCGACCAGGCGCTGTGGGCGTCGGTCGGCGCGATGGCCTTCGCCGGGGCGGCCGACTCGGTGTCGGCGGTGTTCCGGACGACGATCCTCCAGGCCGCCACCCCGGACCGGATGCGCGGGCGGTTGCAGGGCGTGTTCATCGTCGTCGTGGCGGGCGGCCCGCGGCTGGGGGAGCTCGCCGGTGGCGGGATCGCCGGGCGGATCGGCGAGGGCTCGATGGCGGTGGTCGGGGGGTTGGCGTGCATCGTGGCGGTCCTGCTGCTCGCGCTGTGGCAGCGGGGGTTCGTGCGCTACGACGCACGGCATCCGACGCCGTGACGCCCCAAGGCCGGCCGGGTCGCCGGCGCGTGTCGGGTCGGCCGGCGGTCAGGTCGTGCGCTGGACCTTGTGCGGCGCCGCCTGGGCGCGGGGCTTGATGACGAGCAGGTCGACGTTGACGTGGCTGGGCCGGGTGGCCGTCCACACGATGGCGTCGGCGACGTCCTCGGCGACGAGCGGTCCTGGGACGCCCTCGTAGACCCGGTCGGCCCGCGCCTGGTCGCCCCCGAACCGGGTCAGCGAGAACTCCTCGGTCCGCACCATCCCGGGCGCGACCTCGGTGATCCGCACCGGTTCCTCGACGAGCTCGAGCCGGAGCGTCTCGGTGACGACCGCTACGCCGTGCTTGGCGACCGTGTAGCCCCCGCCGCCCTCGTAGGACAGGTGGCCGGCGATCGACCCGACGTTGACGACGATCCCGTCGCCGGGCCTGCGCAGGGCCGGGAGCAGGGCCTTGGTCACGGCAACCGTCCCGACGACGTTGGTCTCGTACATCGTGCGCCACTTGTCCAGGTCGGCCTCGGCGACCGGCTCGAGCCCGAGCGCCCCGCCCGCGTTGTTGACGAGCACGCTCACCGACGGCCCGGCCGCCTCGGCCAGCGCGGCGACGTCCTCGGCGCGGGTGATGTCGCACGGCACCGCGACCCCGTCGATCTCGTCGGCCAGGGCGCGCACCCGCTCGGCCCTCCGGGCGGCCACGACGACACGGAACCCGTGCGCAGCGAGCAGCCGCGCGGTGGCGGCGCCGATCCCGCTGCTCGCTCCGGTGACGACCGCGGTCGGCCGGGTGGCGGATCGGACGGCCTGCGAGGCGGCCTCCGCCAGGGCGGAGGTGAGGTGCTCGCTCACGGGGTGCTCCTTCGGGGACGGACGGACTGGGGGTCGACCGCGATCCAGGTGGCCTCGGCGTGAGCCAGCAGCCCGCCCTCGGCGGTGTAGAGCGCGCTGCCCGAGAGGAACTTGCGTCCCTCGCCCCCGCGCGGCCAGCCGACCACGACGTGGGGCTCGCCGACGCGAGGCAGGGCGAGGACGTGGGTCGTCATCGTGCCGAGGACCAGGGGGCGGCCCGCGAACCCGGCGGACCATCCCCCCGGGCAGTCGAGCGAACCCCAGACCACGGGCACGGTGGCCTCGCGCGGGACCCAGCTCGAGGCATACCGGCCCGTGCCGTCGCCCACCGGCCCGGGCCGCAGACACAGGGCGTCGGCCGGGTCCCGACCGGTGCCGCAGACGAAACACGTCGGGAACGGGTGGTCCACGAGTCCCTCGTAGGCCGCCTCGGCGGCCCGGGCGAGTGCCGGGGACACCGGCTCGGCGACCGGTCCGGCCGGCGCGGGGGCCGGACCGGCGGTCGCGACGAGGTGGTCGCCGTCGAGGAGCCGGACCGTGCCGTTGCCCGAGCCGTCCCCGTCGCCGACGACGGCCAGCGGCCACTCCAGCGGCGGGGGGAGGACAGCCGGACGGTGACGGCGGGCTCGTCGGAGGTGGGCCGCACGTGCTCGGCGAGGGCGCCGCTCACCCAGCCGCCGTTGCCGGACTCGGGGGTCCGCTGTAGCGGGTCGCGATGGTGATCGTCATCCCGCCAACCTACTCAACCCCACCGCGTCGCTGACGGTCGCCGGTGACACGATGGGCGCCTATGCCGACCGCCGCCGCGCCCGACGCCGAGTTCTCGCTGCGCCGGATCGCGCTGCCCGCCTTCGGCCCGTCCGCCCTGGCCTCGGTGGGGACGGGAGCCGTCACCCCGGTCATCGCGCTGAGCGCCCGGGGCTTCGGGGCCACCGTCGGCCTCGCCGCGCTGGTCGTCGCGGTCTCCTCGGTGTCCGAGCTCGTCGTCGCGCTGCCCGCCGGGGCGCTGGTGGCGCGGGTGGGCGAGCGCCGGGCGCTCATCGGGGCGGCCCTGGTCGACGCTGCCGCGTCCCTGCTCGCCGTGGTCGCACCCGCCCTGTGGGTCCTCATCCTCGCTCTCGCCGTGCTGGGGGTGACGAGTGCGGTGTTCCTCCTTGCCCGCCAGGCCTACCTCACCGACGCCGCCCCCGTGCACCTGCGCGCCCGCGCGATGTCGACGCTCGGAGGCGTCCACCGGGTCGGGCTGTTCGTCGGTCCCTTCGTCGGGGCGCCGATCGTCGCCACCTGGGGACCCCGGTCGGCGTATGCCGTGTCCGTGGCGGCGGCGCTGGCAGCGGCCGTCGTCGTGTGGCGGACGCTCGATGTCACGGCCCAGCACGAGGCGCGGATCGAGGCCGCGGAGCGGGTCCGGGTGCTGCAGGTGGTGCGGGCCCACCGCAGGGTGTTGCTCACCGTCGGCGTCGGTGTCCTCGTCGTCGGCATCGCCCGGGCGACCCGGGTGGCCGTCGTGCCGCTGTGGGCCGAGTCGATCGGGCTGTCCGCGGCGCAGACCTCGCTCGTCTTCGGCGTTGCCGGTGGCATCGAGATGCTCCTGTTCTACCCGGCGGGTTCGGTGATGGACCGTTTCGGGCGCGTATGGGTGGCCGTGCCCACCGTCGTCGTGCTCGGCCTGGGCACCCTGGTCCTCCCGCTCACCTCGACCCTCGTCGGCGTCGGGGTCGTCGCCGTCCTGATGGGGGTGGGCAACGGCATGGGCTCAGGCATCGTCATGACCCTCGGGGCCGACGTCGCCCCCGAGCTGGGCCGGGCCCAGTTCCTCGGCGCCTGGCGGCTCGTCTCGCTCGTCGGGCTCAACGGGGGGCCGCTGCTCGTCAGCCTCATCGCCACGCTCGCGGGCCTCGCGACGGCCTGCGTCGCCGTCGGGGGGCTCGTCGTCCTCGGTGGGCTGTGGCTGGCCAGGTGGGTACCGGCATACGACCCGCGTCGGGTGGCCCAACGCGACCCGAGCGCGAGTTGAGCCGGACTTGCCGCGCGCCGAGGCCGGGTAATGAGAGGCTTACCTTGTGAGCGACCTCATCGACACCACCGAGATGTACCTCCGCACGATCTACGAGCTCGAGGAAGAGGGGATCGTCCCGCTGCGCGCCCGGATCGCGGAGCGGCTGGGCCACTCCGGGCCGACGGTGTCGCAGACGGTGGCGCGGATGGAGCGCGACGGGCTGCTGGCGGTCGCGGGTGACCGCCACATCGAGCTGTCCGAGGAGGGCCGCCAGGTGGCCACCCGGGTGATGCGCAAGCATCGGCTGGCCGAGCGACTGCTCGTCGACGTCATCGGCCTGGAGTGGGAGTTCGTCCACGACGAGGCGTGTCGGTGGGAGCACGTGATGTCCGACCGGGTCGAGCGCAAGATCCTCGCCCTGGTCGGCGAGCAGCGCGAGTCGCCCTACGGCAACCCCATTCCGGGCCTCGACGAGCTCGGTGACGAGCGCCCCGAGCCGGGGAACTTCCGCTCGGGCCTGATGACCCTGGCCGACGTCGCCGCCGACGTGCCCGTCTCGGTGCTCGTGCGGCGGATCGGCGAGCCCGTGCAGGTCGACCACGACGCGCTCACCCTGCTGACCGCCGCGGGCCTCCTGCCCGGTCATCCGGCGCGGGTCCGCCGGGAGGGCAACCGGGTCATCGCGACCCGCGACGGCGCCGAGGAGGCCGCCGGGGTCTCCCTCCCCGACGACATCGCGGTGCACGTCTTCGTCTCACAGGAGTGAGCGGCGCGAGCGGCCGGCGAACGGCCCGTGCCGGACCTGCTGACGGCCCTGGCCCGGTCTCCCGGACCATGAGGACGACCCTCGCGCCCCGTTCGTCACGCTGGTCACGGATCTTTTCCGGCGCGCCGCACGGGATGTGACATCGGCCGGGGGGCGTGGCTACCGTGGGTGACCTTGGCCACCCGTGAAAGGCATTCCCCTGATGCCCTCCGCCTTCCCGCGTGCCCGGCGTCCTCGCCGTGCCCGCCACGTCAGCCGCCACGCCGCGGCCGCCGTGCGACGTGGCCCCGAGTGGACCCGCCTGGTGCCCCGTGGGGTCGCGGTGAAGGGCAGCGCGGCAGTCGGCCTGGCGTTCGGCGTCGGAGCCGTGCTCGTCACCCCCACGCCCTCGGCGCCCGCTGTGACGACCCTCTCCGCGGCCTCGAGCGCGGCGCCTGGCGAGCCGCACGGCCGTCCCGGCCGCGCCTCGCGGACCGCCGTCCGGGCCACGCCGACGGCCCGGCCCGCGATCTCGGCGCCGGTCGAGGCGGCCCCGCAGTCGCGGCCGGCGTTCGGCGTCAGCGGCTTCCGGGCGGTCCCGACCGCCCCCTCCGGTCGCGCGGCGGCCGGGCCGACGGCATACGACACCCTCCGGTATGCCGCGGCGGCGCGGGCCAGCGGGCTCGGGCCCAACGCGGCGGCGGTCTACTCCGCGGTCCGCACCGCGTTCGGGATCACGAACATCGGCGGCTACCGCCCCGGCGACAGCGGCGACCACGGCACCGGGCACGCCTGCGACATCATGATCACGAGCCGGGCGCAGGGAGACGCGGTGGCCGCGTTCGTCATGGCCCACGCGAGCGAGTTCCACGTGACATACGTCATCTGGCGCCAGCGCATCTGGTTCCCGGGAACCTCCTCGTGGCGCCCGATGGCCGACCGCGGCAGCATCACCGCGAACCACTACGACCACGTTCACGTCTCGGTGAGCTGACGCGCCGCCTCCCGGGAGCGCGGCGGCGGAGGCCCGCGCGGTCGGACCCGCGACGCGAGGTTGCCCACCGCGCCGTGACACAAATGTGACATCGCGCTCCGCAGTGTGTAGCGTTGAAACAGTTCGTTCTCCCCTGGGACGGACTCTCGGAGGCGGATCGCCGAATCCTGCCACCGTCCCCGAGATTCTTCGCACCACCGCCGGCAGGAGCGGGGGACCCACCTTCGGGGCCGTCTTGATGAGGTTCCTTGGGGTGAAGTCCGACCGGAGGGCAACCTTCGCGAGGACCGGGCACAACCTCTGCCCGAACCCGACAGCTCACTTCGTAGGCGACAGAGAGGTTCACTGTGTCTGACTACGCCTCGACCGGCCGACATCGATCGCCGGGCCGCTACAGCCCGCTGTCCGAACTGTCCGTGATCGTCTCGCGCGCCGGCGAGTCAAGTGTCAAGGCCTCCGCGGTGCTGGCTGCCTCCGGTGGCCTGGTCGCCGCCTTCGCCCTACCGGCGAACGCCGCCTCCGGCGCCAGCGCGCCGGAGCACAAGGCCCCCCGGGCCCCCGCCAGCGCCGCTCCCGCCCTGGTCGCACCCGAGGCGGCCGTACCGGTGAAGGCCGAGACGGTCGGCGTCCTCGGTTTCCGGGCCGTCGCCAAGCCCAAGCCCCAGGCCGTCGTCTCCCGGACCGTTGTCGCGTCGCTGTCGCGGTCGGCCGTTCGCGCGCCCATCGTCAACATCCCGCAGTCCTCGAGCGCGATCGTCAACATCGCCCGTGGCCTGTTCGGGATCCCCTACGTCTACGGCGGCGAGTCACTCTCCGGCTTCGACTGCTCGGGGTTCACCCAGTACGTCTACCGCCAGGCCGGCATCTCCATCCCGCGCACGGCGTCGGCCCAGCAGGCCGCCGCGGCGCGGGTCTCGACCCCGCAGCCGGGCGACCTCGTCTTCTTCGGCTACCCGGCCTACCACGTCGGCATCTACGTCGGTAACGGCATGATGATCGATGCGGCACACTCCGGGACCGTCACCGCGGTGCGCGCCATCTACTCCGGCGTCAGCGGCTACGGCCGGTTCTGACCGAGCCGCTCCGGCGCGTCATCCCGGCCGCCCTCGGATGTGCCCCCGCCCTCTCAGCGGGGGCACATCCGCATCCGCATGCTTTGATGGGGACATGGCCCCCATCGAGCTCGACGTCTGGGTGGACCTGGTCTGCCCGTCCTGCTACGTCGCCAAGCGGCGGATCGAGTCGGCCATCACGGCGAGCGCGCACCCGGCCGAGGTCGTCGTGGTCTACCACTCCTTCGAGCTGGACCCGCAGGCCACGCGGGGCGGGGGCACGGCCGCTGCCCAGTTCGCCCGCATCCAGGGGGTGAGCGAGGAGGACGCCATGGCGGCCACCAGGGCCGTCGCCATCGACGCCCGTCCCGACGGCATCGTCATCGACCTCGCGGCGCTTCGGCCGGCCAACACCTTGGACGCGCACCGGCTGCTGGCGGCAGCCAAGAGCATGGGCGGCCCGGCGCTGCAGTCCGCCGCTCTGGAGCGGCTGTATGCCGCGGAGTTCGCCGAGGGGAAGGCGCTCGACGACCCCCTGGTCCTGCTCCGGCTCGGCGCCGATGCCGGCGTCGACGAGCGGCGGCTGGCGGCCGTCCTCGCGTCCGACGAGTTCCTCGACGAGGTGCGCGCCGACGAGCGGGCGGCCGCCGACCTCGGGGTGAGTGCCGTCCCGTTCGTCCTGGCGGGTAGCCAGGTGGCCTCGAGCGGGCTCCAGACGATCGACGGATTTTCGCGGCTTGTCGGGCTGGCGTCCGGGCTTTGGTAGGGATAGCCTTACCTCAGTTCCGCGGGAGTGAGCCTTCACCATCAGCGCCGGGAGGCGCGGTGACTACCGTTGGGCGGCCGAGCCGGGAGGTCGTCGAACGGTGGGGGGAGGGTCGGTGCGCCAGGGGTGGGAAATGGCGCCCGGCCCGAAGGCTCGCCCCGCGGATCTTATTGTGTGGCAACCCTTCCGCCTCGATCGAGTCCGGCAGAGGGGCGCCCCTCAGAGCTGCGTCCGGAAGGCCTCGAGCAACGGTTCCGAGAACAGCACGAACCTGACGAGGTCGATCCCCGGCTCGCGCGCGACATCCTGCCGGACCGTGGCGACGGCGACCCGCGCCACCTCGTCGGCGGGCCACCCGTAGATCCCCGCGCTGACCGCGGGGAGAGCCACGCTGTGGGCCCCGACCTCGCGGGCCACCGCCAGCGAGCGCCGGAAGCACGAGGCCAGCAGGTCCGGGTCGGTCTGACCTCGGTGGCGGTTCGGACCGACGGTGTGGATGACCCAGCTCGCCGGCAGCTCCCCGCCGTGGGTCGCGACGGCGTCGCCGACCGCGAGGCCGTCGGGATGGGTCGTCGCCCGCAGCCGCCGGCAGGCGTCGAGCAGCTCGGGGCCGGCCGCGGCGTGGATGGCGCCGTCGACGCCGCCACCGCCCATGAGGCTGGAGTTCGCGGCGTTGACGATCGCGTCGACCCGCTCGGTGGTGATGTCGCCGCGGACGCACTCGATCGTCGTCATGGCCTCAGGGTAGGCCGCGCCGGCCCACCGACCTCGGTGTCGCCTGCCCCGTGCTCGTGCCGGCCCGCCCTAGGCTGCGACCCATGACTGATGTGGTGTACGACCTCAAGGACCAGCTGAGGACCGTCGAGGAGGGTCTGCTCGACGGTGAGACCGTGTATGCCGTGTACGACGGCAAGGGGGTCGGGACCGGGTTCGTCGGTCTCACCGACCTGCGGGTCATCCTGCAGGACGAGTCGTACGTCGGCGGGCGGATCGCCCTGACCTCGGTGCCCTACAGCCGGATCTTCTCGGTGTCCCTCGTGGCGAACAAGTCGGTGTTCGGTCGCTGGGTCGAGGCGTCGACGCTCGCGATCACGACGAGCGAGGACACCTTCGAGGTGGAGATGCGCGGGGCCGACAAGGCCAGGCATGCGCACGACCTCGTCCTGCACTTCATCACCCACCGCTGACCGCCTCTCACGCCGACCCGGCTCCCGCCCGCGCCGCACCGACCTAGTGTCCGAGTGACTGGTCGCCATGGCGACCAGTCACTCGGACACTAGGTCGGTGCGGTGGTTGGTGGGGTGGGTCAGGCGCCGTGGAGCCTGGCCAGGGTGGCCGCGACCCGGCGCTGGCGGGTCTCGGGCTTCTTGGCGGCGGTGATGGCCTCGGCGTGCTGGCGCTGGTGGCTGAACGACAGGGCGTCCCAGGCGGCCCTGGCGGTGGGGTCGCCGGCCAGCGCCGCGGCGAGGTCCGCGGGCACCTCGACGGCGCGCGGCGCGGTGTCGAGCTCGACGTCGACGTCGTAGGTCCGGCCCGCGGCGACGCCGGCCGCCTCGCGGTTGGCCGCGCTCACCCCCAGCATGAACCGGCCACCCATCGAGGCGATCGACGACCGCCAGGTCTGTCCGTTCAGCGCCACCGTCACCTTGGGCCGCCGTCCGCCCGCGAGGGACGCGACGACCTCGTCCGGGACGGCGAACCCCGTGGTGTTGCCGCCCGTGCTCTCCAGCTCAGCCGTGAACCGCATCCACGCATCCTGACAGGCCGGGGGACCGTTTGGTGACCGGCTGGGGAGGAGGACGGGGCCGGTCGAACCCGTGGAGGGTTCGACCGGCCTCGTCGCCGTCACGGTGAGGGAAGCCCTCAGGAGGCCAGCGGGCGAGCCTGGTGGTAGCTCTGCAGGTTCCGGGCCAGGATTGCCCGCATCGCCTCGACGCCGGGTTCCTCGGAGCGCTCGAGAGTGGCGAGGAGGTCGTCGATGTCGCTGGGGGTGGTGTAGGCACCCAGCTCGCGGGCCAGCTCGCGGGCGGTGGCACGCTGGGTGCGACGCTCGCGGAGCTCGTCCCGAACCGTCTCGACCAGACGGGCGACCCGGGGGGCAGCAGTGGCGAGGTGGTGCGTCGTGGTGTCCATGACATCCAGTATTGCCCTCGTCAACTAATGCGTCCAATGCAGAATACTGAATCGATACATGCACTAGGGTTATGTATATGGACACCGACGTGCTGCGCTGGTTCCAGCAGGTCGCCGACGGCGTGACCGTCACCGAGGTGAGCGAGGTCTATGGGGTGAGCCAGCCTGCGGTGTCGCGGGCGCTGGCCCGGCTCGAGGCGGACGTGGGGACCCCCCTGCTACGTCGCTCCGGCCGGGTGCTGCGGCTCACCCACGCCGGCTCGGCGTTCAAGCGGCATGTGGACGCCCTCGTCGTCGACCTCGACGACGGCCTTGCCGCGGTCGACCAGCTGATCGACCCCGAGGGTGGTGTGGTCACCGTGGCGTTCCAGCTCTCGCTCGGCACCTGGCTGGTCCCGGCGATCGTCGCCGGCTTCCGCCGTGCTCACCCCGGGGTCCGGTTCGTCCTGCGGCACGCCGACGATGAGGGCACCCAGTCCACCTCCCTGGCGTCGGGGAGGGTCGACCTCGAGATCACGGCGCGCCGCCTGAGCGGCCCGCTGGTCCGGTGGCGCCGGTTGTTCAGCGAGGACCTCTACCTCGCCGTCCACCCGTCCCACCCGCTCGCGGCCCACCACGGCGTCGGCCTCTCGGACGTGGCCGGCGAGGGCTTCGTCATGCTCCGGCGGCCGTGGCCCCTGCGCCAGCAGTGTGAGGACCTCTGCGCGGCGGCGGGCTTCGAGCCGACGGTGGCCTTCGAGGTCGACGACCTTCCGACCGTTCGGGGCTTCGTCGCCACCGGCCTCGGGGTGGCCGTCGTCCCGGCGATGGGAGAGGACCCGGGCGGCCGCTCCGGCGCCCCGGTGCGGCTCATCGCGCTCCGTGACGAGGGCGCCACCCGCGACGTCGGCATCGGCTGGCCCGCCGAGCGGCGACTGTTGCCCGCGGCCGAGCTGTTCCGGCGCTATGTCCTCAGCGAGGCGACGCGGCATACGTCCCGGCCGGCCCGGAAGGCATCGGGCGCCCCACCGATCCATAGGTGACGTTCAGACATCGTCCAGCGTCCATGCAGCGCGGGACGCCACGCTGTGCCCTCGTGGAGTCCTGGAGCGAGCGTGCGGTCGCGTATGAGAAGTGGGACGTCGGCCCCACCGTCGCCGAGGCCCTGGGCACTCGGCACCGGCCGGACCCGGTGCGCCCCGGCACCGGCGGCCCCGCGGGCAACGCGCGGCTGACCGCCTGGGTCGGCTTGGTCCTGTTCGTCCTCCTGGCGATCGAGGGCGTGACGCTCCTCGACGTCCATGGCCTCATCTCGTGGCACATCGTCGTCGGCGCACTGCTCGTACCTCCGGCGCTGCTCAAGACGGCGACCACCGGATGGCGGATGGTGCGCTACTACCTCGGCAACGGCGACTACCACGCCGCGGGCCCGCCTCCGCTCCCGCTGCGGCTGCTCGGCCCACTCGTCGTGCTGTCGACCCTGGGCCTGCTGGCGACCGGGATCCTCGTGGGGGTCGCGGGGCCGGACTCGGGTCGCAGCGGGCTGTGGGGGACACCGATCAGCCCGCTGTTCCTCCACAAGGCGGCCTTCGCCGGGTGGATCGTCGTCATGACCCTGCACGTCCTCGGCCGGCTCGTCCCGGCCCTGCGCATCGTCACGGGAAGGGCCACCGCAGCGGTGCGGGTCGACGGCCGGGTCGCCCGCGTCGTCGCCATCGTGCTGGCGGCCGCCTTGGCCGTCTGGGTCGCCCAGCTCATCCTCGCCGACAGCTCGGCCTGGCAGCACGACGTGTTCCGCCCCTTCGGCGGTGACGGCTGACCCGGGCCCCTCGGGACCGGCAGAGTATGCCGGTCAGGCCGCCCGGCCACGTGAGCGCCGGCTGAGCGCCCGCCACAGCCAGGTCGACGGGACCTGGCGACCGGTGGCCACATACTCCACCGCCGCATCGGAGAAGAGCGTGGCGCTCATCGCGTCATGGGCACTGTCCCGGCCGGCCATGAGCACGACGTCGCCCACCCGCAAGGGCTCGTCGGCTGACGGCAGGAACGTCGACTCCTCGCCCCGGACCAGCACGAGCGGCACGGCGGCGACCCGGGTGTCCCGGTCGTCGGGGTCGCGCAGGACGTCGCCGACGGTGAGCTGGTGCGCGGCGAGCCAACGCACCACGGCGGGGGCCTCCGTCGTGGTGACGATGAGCCGCAGGCTGTGCGGGGACCGGTCACCGCACCGTTCACGCAGCCGGTCGACCAGGGCGGTGGACCACTCGTCGGGCTGCTGCAGGGCGTGGTCGATGAAGGACCAGGACAGGGGCGTGACGACACGGGCGAGGGTCTCCCGGGCGACGAGCTCGGTGGGGGAGTAGACGGAGTCCAGGTCGATCGCGGCGAGGAGCGGGGCACTGGTCGCGGACTTCTGCCGGGCCACGAGGAAGATCGACGGGTTGGCGAGGCGGGCGTGGGCGGCCAGCGAGAGGTTCGTCGTGTCCTGCTCGGTCCCGGCCACGAGCCCCGCGGCTCCGGTCACGTCGGGGTCGCCGTCGCGCGGGTCGGCCATGACGACGTCGAGCCCGGACCGGCGCAGGTCGGCGGCCACCTCCTGGCCGAACTGGCCGTCCGCGCAGACGACCCACCGCCCGCCCCCGAGGCCCTCCGTCCGCTTCGGGAGGGCCGTGCCCGGCGAGCTCATGAGCCACGTGACGAGCTGGGACGTCACCGGCCGCTGGAGAGCGAGCACGAGGTAGCCGCCGAACCGGTCGTTGGGGTTGATGACGGCCTGCGGGGCGAAGTCGTGCATATGCTCCTCGACGGCCCGGTCGCCGCAGCGGGCGACGACCGGGAGCCCCGGGCGCATGAGCCCGGCGGTCATGACGACCGCGAGGTTGGCGTCGTCGTCGTCGGTGAGCGCGAGGACCCCCTCGCATCGTGGATGAGCCAAACCCGCGAGACCAAGCATGGCGGGGTTGCGCACATCGCCGGCCAACCCGGGCACGTCGATGGCGAGCTGGTCGGCGGCGAGGGCATCGATCCGCGCTCGTTCGTCGTCGAGGACCACAGCCCGCCGCCCCAGGGCGTCCAGTCCCCGGCAGACCAGGCGACCGGTGTGGCCGTAGCCGGCCACGAGCAGGAACGGCTCGTCGAAGCGCCGCACCCTGCGGCGGAACTGCGAGGTGGCCAGCGCGTCCCGGAACCCCTGGTCCTGCAGCAGTGAGAACAGTGTCCCGATGGCGTAAGCCCAGCCGATGACCGAGCTGTAGATCGAGCCGGTGACCCACATCCGCTGAGCCGTGGTGAACGCATGGGGCAGCTCACCGAACCCGATCGTCGTGGCCGTGAAGCTCATGAAGTAGAAGGCGTCGAAGACGGTCATCCGGGCCGGGTGACCCTGCGCGTCGACACCGGGGACGATCGCGAGCCCGGCGACCGACACCGCGAAGATAAGCAACAGCACGACGAGCGGGACGCGCATCCGTCGCAGCACGAGGAAGACCGTGTCGACCGACGGGACCTCGGTGGGGACGTCGACGCTGGCGCGGCGCAGCACCCCCTTGGGCCGCCTGGACCATGGCCGAGCGCTGAACAGCAGGAGTGGGTTCACGACGGCGGGCAGCTCAGCGGCGTCGGAACGAGACCGTCTCGATGACGAGCAGCGTCACCGACACGACGTTGGCCAGCAGCGCGCCTCCGGAGAGGGAGACGACGCTCGAGATCGTCTCGGCCGCCGACCCCTGCGCAGACACCTGGGTGCCGTAGATCCACACGCCCGCAGCGGTGAGCAGCTGGATGTCGGCGACGAGGCTCGTCGCGAGGTGAACAGCGCCGATCTGGGTGCGGTCCCCGAACTTCAGGAGCGTGGCGATGAGGTTGACGACCACCGCCACATACAGCTCGTTGATGTTGTGGACCCGTGGGTCGGCGATGTCACCGAGGAAGAAGCCGAAGTTCAACGTCGCCGCGAGGAGGACGAAGAACCCGAAGACGACCTTCTCGAGGTTCACCCGACCGAGGATAGCCACCGGCGGGCCCGGCAACGCGCAGCTGCCGTCCGACTCGCTCCGAGGCCGTATGTGGGCCCGCACCGGTGCACCAGGCCGCCCGGTCGCGTCGATCGATGCAATTCCCCTCCTGTTGCCATCCTTTTCCATCCGTTGCCCCTGCGATCCTCGCCTTGGCGCCGAGGTGCTGGTTGCATGCCACCGAGGCGTTCAGCCTCGCGCGCGAAAGGACCTGTCCCGTGACCGCACTGACCACCGACGCTCTGAAGTCCGTGTCCATCTCGACGCCCTCGTACGACCGCTCGGCCCTGTCCGTCGGCATCGTCCATTTCGGCGTCGGCAACTTCCATCGTGCCCACCAGGCGATGTACCTCGACCGGCTGATGGAGGCTGGACAGGGCCTTGACTGGGGCATCTGTGGGGTCGGTGTCCTGGCGCAGGATGCCGGGATGCGCGATGCGATGCGCAGCCAGGACTGCCTCTACACCCTGGTCCTCCGGCACCCGGACGGGTCGCTCGAGCCGCGCGTCGTCGGGTCCGTGGTGGAGTACCTGTTCGGGCCCGAGGACGCGGACGCCGTCTACGCGCGTCTCGTCGACCCGCAGGTGCGGATCGTCAGCCTGACGGTGACCGAGGGTGGGTATCTCAAGAACCCCGCCACCGGGCAGTTCGCCGAGGCCGACGCCTCGGTGCTCCACGATCTGGCTCACCTCGAGATCCCCCAGACCGCGTTCGCGTACATCGTCGAGGGGCTGCGCCGCCGCCGTGCCGCGGGGATCCCCCCGTTCACGGTCCTGTCCTGCGACAACCTCCAGGGGAACGGGCTCTATGCCCGTCAGGCCGTCGTCGGCTTCGCGCGGCTGCTCGACCCGGAGCTCGCCGACTGGATCGACGCCTCCGTCGCCTTCCCGAACTGCATGGTCGACCGCATCACCCCGGCCACCACCGACGCCGACCGCGCCGCCGTCCTCGACGAGTTCGGAATCGAGGACCGCTGGCCGGTCCCGGGCGAGCCGTTCACGCAGTGGATCATCGAGGACGAGTTCCCGCTGGGGCGCCCGGCGCTCGAGGCCGTGGATGTGCAGTTCGTCGAGGACGTCAAGCCGTACGAGCTGATGAAGCTTCGTCTGCTCAACGCCAGCCACCAGGCGCTGGCGTACTTCGGCGCGCCCCTCGGCTACGTCCTCGTCGACGAGACGATGCGGGATCACCGGATCCGCGAGTACCTGGAGCGGTACATGGCGGTCGAGGCCGTGCCGACCCTCGGAGCGCTCCCGGGGATCGACCTCGAGGGCTACATGGCGACGCTCATCGGGCGGTTCGGCAACCCCCGCATGCGGGACACCCTCGCGAGGCTGGCGACGGACGGCTCCAACCGCATGCCGACCTTCACGCTGCCCGCTGTCCAGGCCAACCTCGACGCGGGACGGCCGGTGGACCTCGGAGCGGCCATGGTCGCCGCCTGGGCCGAGTACTGGGCGCTGATCGGCCGTGGGGAGCTGCCGGCCTCGCAGGTCCCCGAGGACGTCCACGCTGCCGAGCTGGCGGCCGCCGCGACGAAGGACTCGCCCATGGGATTCATCGAGATCGAGGCCCTGTTCGGCGACCTGGCCCACAACGAGGTGTTCCGCGAGGCCTACCTCAGCGCCCGCCGGTCTCTCGTCGACAACGGTGTCCACGCGACGCTCGACGCGCTGCTCGGGCGGCAGGCCTAGTCGGAGGACTGGCCGCTGCTGCCGCCCTCGGCCGCCTTGGTGCCGAGGCTGAGCACCTCGGGCGGCGGCTTCTGGGAGGACTCGAGCTGGCGGTACCTCGTCGGTGTGGTTCCCACCTCGGAGAGGAACTGCCGGTTGAAGTTCGCCATGTTGTGGTAGCCGCTGACCGAGGCGATGTGGGCCACTGAGTGGTCCGTCGAGTCGAGCATCCGGCGGGCATGGGCGATGCGCAGCTTCTTGACCATGTTGCTGAAGGTCTGGCCCGTGGCCCGCTTGAAGTACTTCGAGAACGTCGGCTCCGACATGTAGGCGAGCCGGGCCGCCGTCGACAGCCGGATGTCGCCGGTCAGGTTCTCGAAGATGTAGGCCAACCCCGCCTCCACCGCCTCCCGCGAGCCCTCGTCGGTCGGCCGGCCCATCCACTCGCTCGCGACGACCTCGCGCTCGTCGGCAGGTGCCCGGGCGAACAGGCCGAGGAGCCTGAACAGGTTCGCCATCTGCTGCGCGCCGTGGCTGTTGACGACGTCAAGGATCGCCTCGGCCCCTCGCCACCCGGTCGCTCCGGAGAAGACCAGTCCGCGGGTGGACAGCCGGAGCACCTCGTCGACCTCCTGTAGCTCGGGCATGAGGTGCATGCACGCCCGGACCCACTCGTCGGTGAACTGGACGACCGAGTCCCGGTTGACCGCCACGTCGCCCTCGGGCAGGTCGCTCACCCAGTCGTGCGGGAGGTTCGGGCCCATCATGCTGACCTGGCCCGGCGAGAACGTCCCGATGTGGTCGCCGGCGATGAAGCTCCCATGCGTCTTGCTGATGAGGTGGATCTCGTACTCGGGGTGCCACCCCCAGCCGCAGATCTCGCTCGGGAAGTCGTGGGTGAGCGCCCGGATGGCGTGCTGCGGGTGCGGGGGGATGACCTCCATGCGAGGGACCGTGCCGTGTGCCGGCACCGGCCGGTCCGTCGTGGGCCGCCCAGTGGCGAGGGGGGGTGTCGACGGAGGTGAGCGCCTGCCGGCCATGGTGGGGTCGTCGTCGGGAGTCAGCGTTGGCGCCAGCGTGATCGTGTCCTGAGAGCCGTTCGATTGATACGAAATCGTCATCTCACCTACTTGACTTCGCGACAACTGCGTGAAATCGGCCGGTATCCGGGCCGATCCGGAACGGTCATATCGTGGCCGATCGTCGCACTCAGAATAATAGTATCGAAAGGGGTCGAGCGAGGTCCTTGTCGGCCGTTCAGCGCCTGCCTAGATTTCGTCCCGTTCCAGGCAGTCAAGCGCCAAAGAAACGGCCCCGGCCCGTACGGACGTGCCACGTGCACGAACCCGCCGACCCCGGGGGTCGAACCCGTCGCCCTGACTGGGAGCGGAGACGAAGTACCCCTACCAAAGGAGTTAGGATGCTTGCGAAGAAGCGCAGGTTGGCGCTCGGCGCCGGCGCCTTGGTGTCGGCGATGGCGCTGGCCGCGTGCTCGGGCGCGGTGTCGAACAGCAGTTCGGGCACCGCAGGAGGCAATATCACCCTCACCCTGGCCACCGTGAACAACGGCCAGATGAAGGACATGGAGTCGCTGAAGTCCGAGTACGAGAAGGCTCACCCCAACATCACGGTCAACTTCCAGGTCATGGAGGAGGGCGACCTCCGCAGCGCCGTGACGGCTGACGTCGCGAGTGGCGCCGGTCAGTACGACGTCGTCACCATCGGCGCGTACGAGACCCCGCAGTGGGGCGCCAACGGCTGGCTCGTCGACCTCACGCCCGAGCTGCAGAAGGACAGCACCTACGACGTCAACGACCTGCTCCCGCCGGTGCGAGACGTCAACTCGTACAACGGGAAGCTCTACGCAGTGCCGTTCTACGGTGAGTCCTCCATCCTCATGTACAACAAGGAGGTCCTCGACAAGGCCGGCGTGACGCTCTCGAACACCCCCACGTGGGACGAGGTTGCGGCGGCCGCGAAGAAGGTCAACACCTCGAGCATGGCCGGCATCTGCATGCGCGGGAAGCCCGGGTGGGGAGACCTCTTCGCCCCGCTGACGACCGTCGTGCAGACCTTCGGCGGCAACTGGTACGACAACAGCTGGAACGCCACGGTCAACACCCCGGAGTGGAAGCAGGCCGTGGGCTTCTACAAGACGCTGCTCGACACCTCCGGTGAGAAGGACCCGGTGTCCTACAGCTTCAACGAGTGCCTGACGGCGCTCAAGGAGGGCAAGGCCGCGATGTGGGCCGACGCCTCCGTCGCCGCGTCACTGCTCGAGGCGAACGACTCGCCGGTCAAGGGCAAGATGGGCTACGCCCACATGCCGGTGGTCAAGACCAAGGAGTCGGGTTGGCTGTGGAGCTGGAACCTCGCCATCCCGAAGACGACCAAGCACCAGGCCGAGGCCCTCGACTTCGTCAAGTGGGCGACGAGCAAGGACTACATCAAGCTCGTCGGCGACAAGATCGGCTGGTCCAACGTCCCGCCGGGCTCGCGCACCTCGACCTACTCGATCCCCGAGTACAAGGATGCCGCGAAGGCGTACGCGCCGATCACCCTCGAGGTCATGAGCTCGGTCAACCCGAAGCAGCCTGGTGTGAACCCACAGCCGTGGGTCGGCATCCAGTATGTGTCGATCCCGGAGTTCCAGGACGTCGGCAACCAGTGCGCACAGCTGGTCGCGGACTACCTGGCCAACCGGAGCACCATTGACGACGCCCTCGCCAAGTGCCAGGACATCGCTCAGAAGGCAGGCGACGCCCACAAGGGCTGACCCCCAACACGCGGTGCTGGGGCCGGCCGACCGGTCCGGCCCCAGCACCCGACCCGCCGCTCACTCCGCTCAACGAAGAACGGGGACGACCCATGACGACGACGACGGCGACGACGAGGGCCACCGAGCCCATCAGCGAGGGCCGCAAGAGGGCTCATCGCAAGAACGCGTGGACCAGCCGGTGGCTCCTCCTGCCGGCTGTCATCTTCCTCATCCTGTTCACCCAGATCCCCTTCCTGGTCACCATCGGCTACTCGACCATCCGGTGGAACCTGCTCTACCCCGCGCAGCGGGGCTTCAGCGGGATCAGCAACTACAAGGCGGCGCTGTCCTCGGGCGACCTGTGGCCCTCGGTCAAGGCCACGGTCGTGATCACGGCCTCGGCCGTCGTCCTCTCCCTGCTGTTCGGACTGATCTTCGCCATCCTGCTCGACCGCAAGCTCCCGGGCCGGGCGGTGGCCCGCACCCTGATGATCACGCCGTTCCTCATCATGCCGGCGGCGGCGGCGCTCATCTGGAAGTACTCGATGTTCGACACGAACATCGGCATGGTCAACTGGCTGCTCCAGACCCTGCACCTACCGCTGGTGTCGTGGAGCACGAACCACCCCTTGGCGACGGTCATCATCGTCCTCACCTGGCAGTTCACCCCGTTCATGATGCTGATCCTCCTGGCCGGCCTGCAGGGCCAGCCCAAGGAGGTCCTCGAGGCGGCGCTGGTGGACGGCGCCGGCCCGTGGCGCACCTTCACGTGGCTTACGCTGCCCCACCTGCGGATGTACATCGAGATCGGCGTCCTGCTCGGCTCGGTGATCATCATCCAGGTCTTCGACCCCATCGCCATCCTCACCAAGGGCACCGGTGGGACCAAGTCGCTGGCCTACCTGCTCTACGAGCGAGCCTTCATCGGCCTCAACGTCGGTGAGGCCGCGGCATACGGTGTCGTGACCGTCTTCCTCACCATCATCGTGGCAACGATCGCCCTCAAAACCCTGTTCAAGGTCTTCATGGCTGGAGGCGACCGATGAGCAAGTCCCTGAAGAAATCGCTGATCGACATCGGGACCTGGGTCCTCGTCCTGGTCTTCTTCTTCCCCGTCCTGTGGATGTTCCTCAACGGCTTCAAGGCCGAGTCGGTCGCCTCGTCGATCCACCCGAAGGTGTTCTTCCATCCGGTCACCGAGGGCTACCAGCTGGCCATGGACCGCGGGATGGCGGGCTACCTCCAGAACTCGGCGATGGCGGCCATCACCGCGACGATCATCGGGATCCTCCTCGGGATCCCCGCGGCCTACGCCCTGAGCATCCGCAAGGTGAAGTCGGTCGAGAACTCGCTGTCCTTCTTCATCTCGACCCGGTTCATGCCGTTGGCCGCGGTCGTCCTGCCGCTCTACATGATCCTCAAGAACATCGGCATGCTCGACAACATCTGGATGCTCGCCGTCATCTACGGCGCCGTGAACCTGCCCGTCACCGTGTGGATGTTGCGTTCGTTCTTCCTCGAGGTGCCCTTCGAGATCGTCGAGGCGGCGCGGGTCGACGGGGCCGGGCTCTTCCGGGAGATCGTCCAGGTCGTGCTGCCGCTCGTCCTTCCGGGGGTCGCTGCGGCCGCCCTGATCTCCTTCATCTTCTCGTGGAACGAGTACTTCCTCGCGACCCTGCTGACGAGCTCCGCGGCGCGCACCACCCCGCCGTTCCTCGGCAGCTTCGTCTCCGGCCGCGGCCAGTTCCTGGCCGTACTGTCGGCCGCAGCGACGATCGCGGCGCTGCCGGTCATCGCCGCCGGCTGGATCGCCCAGAAGCAGCTCGTGCGTGGGCTGTCCATGGGTGCCATCAAGTAGCCGTCCCCCCGCCCCGTTGAGGAGAACCACCATGAGCGCGCCGTCGCGTAGCCTGACCGACACCGTCATCGTCATCACCGGGGCGGGTGGAGGGATCGGCGGCGCGACCGCGCGGCTCGCCGTCGAGGCAGGCGCCAGGGTCGTTGTCGGCGATCTGAGCGAGGACGCGGTCCGGCCGCTCCAGGACGAGCTCGGCGCGGACCGGGTCGCTGTGGTGGCGGGTGACGTCCGGGAGGAGGCGACGGCCGAGGCGCTCGTCGCCGCGGGCGTCGCCGCATACGGACGGGTCGACAGCGTCGTCGCCAACGCCGGCGTCGGCTTCTACGGCGGGTTGCTCGACTGCAGCCCGGAGCAGGTCGAGCTGATGGTCGGCGTCAACCTCATGGGCACGATCTGGCTGGCGCGGGCAGCGGTGCGCCGGTTCCGCGCCCAGGGTGACGGTGGTGACATCGTCATCCTGGGCTCGGTGGCCGGCTTGCTCATCGGCGGCGGCAAGGAGGCGGTGTATGCCGCGACCAAGGGTGCCCAGATCAACCTCGGCACCGCCTTGGACCGGGAGCTGCGCGAGGAGGGCATCCGCACAACCGTTATCGCGCCCGCGGGGGTCAACACCCCGTTCGCGGCCGCCGACGGGCGGTTCGGTGACGGCGACCCCTCGCACGGCCCGTTCATGGAGCCGGCCGACATCGGCGGGGCGATCCTCTACACGCTGTCCCAGCCGCGGCGGATGCGCACCGAGCTGTGGACCATGTGGAGCCTCGCCGAGAAGCACTGACCCCGGCGACCCGGCCCGGACGGGCCTGGTCGCCGCAGGGCCCGGCGCTCAGCCCTCGGCCACGAGCGGGTCGAGGAACTCCAGGGTCACGCCGCTCTCGATGTGCCCGGACACCGCGTCGTTGAACGCCGCGTTCTCGGGTGCCGCCACGTGGGCGCGGAACGCGGCCTCGTCGACGTAGCGCTCGAACACGACGACGTCTCGGGGGTGGTCCGTCGCGGTGCTGGGCTCGAACAGGACGGTCCCCGCGTCGGCGCGGACGACCGCGGCATACCCCGCGAGGAGGTCACGCACTGCGTCCTCGTGCCCTTCGCGGGCGGTGAACCGGGCGATCAGCTGCATACCGACGATCCTCCCACGTGTTTGTCCGGGGGGACCCATCGCCCGAGCGGGGCGGTGTCCCCGGGGTGCTGGCACCACCACGGCGAGGGCACCGGCGCCACTGACGCAGCCCGGTGCCTCGACGAGGATGCTGTTGAACGGAGGGAGTGGTCGGTGCTCTCACGCACGACGGTGGCCTCGCGGATGCTCCTGCCGTCCTATGGTCGGTCCATGGACGTCGGTGAGTCGGCGGCGCTTGCTGCCCGCGGCAGTGTCCGGGTCTTCATCGTCCTGGACCGCAGGTCGGTGCTGGTCGCCGTGGCCGCAGTGGTGGCGGTGCAGGTCCTCGTGGTGCACCAGTCGGCCGTGTTCCTCATCTACCCGTTCCTGGGGCTGCACGCCGTGCTGCTCACCCTCGCCGCGCGGGTGCTCGACCGCGGCTCGCTGACGGCGGCCCTGGCCCTCGTGGCAGGGTCGAACTGGTTCGTCGCGATCGCGGTGATCGTCATGATGCCGTGGCTACTCGGGGTGATGGTGCTGACCGTCGTGATGCCGCTGGTCCTGGCCACCCCACACGTCCGGGACCGCGAGCTCGGCGTCTTCCTCGCAGTCGGCGCCCTGACCCTCGCCACGATCGGCGCGATAGGGGTGGCCAACGCAGGGGGCGGCATCTTCGAGGAGATCGACGGCCGCGTCCAGCTCGCCGTCGTGGTGGCCGGGCTGGTCGGCCACAGCATTCCGCTGGGCCTGCTGGTCCGTCAGTCCAACCAGTCCTACCGACGGGCCGCCGAGGACGCGGTCCGGCTCCAACGCCAGATCGAGGAGTCTCGCCGCCGAATCGTCGGGGCGGCCGATGCCGAGCGCAGCCGCATCGAGCGCGACCTGCACGACGGTGCCCAGCAGCACCTGGTCTCGGTCGGGCTCACCTTGCGTCGCCTGGCCACCCACCACCGCCGGGGCTCCCGGATCGACGCTGCCGACCTGGACGCCGTGGTGGTCGAGGTGGACGCCGCCATGACCGAGCTGCGCGACCTCGCTCACGGGCTCTACCCACCGCTGCTCGAGATGCGTGGCCTACCGGCCGCCGTCACCGCCGTGACGCGTCGGCATGCCGGTCCGGTACATGTACAGGTCGGCGAGACGGGACGATTCGACCGCCAGATCGAGTCAGCGGTCTACTTCTGCTGCACCGAGTCGCTGCAGAACATCTCCAAGCATGCGCCCGAGGCGAGCGCCACCATCGTCGTCCGCCACCACTCCGACACCGGGCTGGTACTCACGGTTCGGGACGACGGCCCCGGCTTCATGCCCGAGATCCTCGGTGCCGGACGTGGTCTGGTGAACATGGCCGACCGGGTGGGCAGCGTCGGTGGCACGTTGGAGGTCACCTCGGCGCCGGGTCTCGGCACCACCATCACGGCCGTGTTCCCCTCGGCCGAGCCCCGACACCTCACCCCGGAGGCCGCCCCATGACGCGTGTCGTGCTCGCCGATGACAGCCTGCTGATCCGGCAGGGTGTGCGCTCACTGCTGGAGGACATCGCCGGCGTCGAGGTCGTAGCCGAGTGCAACGACGCCGACGAGCTGCTCGTGGCCGTGGCCGAGCACCGTCCGGACGTCGTGGTCACCGACATCCGGATGCCGCCGAGCCACACCGACGAGGGGATCCGCGCGGCGCTGCAGATCCGCCGGGACGACCCCAGCACCGGCGTGGTCGTCCTCAGCCAGTACTCCGAGCCCGAGTACGTCCTGATGCTGTTCGAGAACGGCTCCGACGGGCTGGCCTACCTGCTCAAGGAGCGGATCGGGGACGTCGACCAGCTCGACCACGCCGTTCGAGCGGTCGCCGGCGGCGGGTCCTCGGTCGACCCCGAGATCATCGACGTGCTGGTGAGGGGCCGGGCCCGGTCCAGCGGACCGCTGAGCCGGCTCACGCCCCGCGAGACCGAGGTGCTGGCCGCCATCGCCGAGGGCCTGAACAACACCGCCATCGCCGAGCGGCTCATCCTGAGCGAGAAGGCCGTTGCCAAACACATCAACAGCATCTTCGCCAAGCTCGACCTCGGCGCTTCGGACGACGTGCACCGCCGGGTGAAGGCGGTCCTGCTCTGGCTCTCGGCGTAGGCGGCCGGCATACGCCGCAGGACGGGCCGTATGCGGTCGGCCGCGCCGTGTGCGGTCGGCCGACGCAGCCGGGTCGCCGGCGCCTCGAGGCGGCTAGGACACGGTCCCGCTGAGGAAGGTGATCTTCCCGGCCTTGTCCAGGCGCCAGGCGGACGTGGAGTCGCAGACCCACCGGCCCGCGTTGCCGGCCGCCCGCCACTGTCGGGTCGCGGAGCCGTCGACGAGGAACGTGACCGCCATCGAGCCGGAGATGCAGGTCGGCGGGCGGTACCACAGCTCGATCCGGTTGTCGGTGTCCTGGCGGATCCATCGAGTCATGTCGAGTCGTTGTGACGTCTCGATCGCCTTCACCGCCCGGCCGTTGACATACAGGCTCGCGATGGCGCCGCCGCCGAGGTCGATCTGGAGCTCAGCCTTCCGCGCCTGCGCCGAGCGCGTGCAGGCGACGTCGGTGACCTTGGCCTCGTCGGTGACCTGGAGCTTCGCGCCGTCCAGGGTGCGCAGCACCATGGTCAGCGGCTTGGCGGTGCTGGTGTCGACGGCCTCCAGGAACTCGGCGATCGTGCCCGACGTGAGCGCCGCCTTGCCCGCAGCCAGCGCCTTGGCGTCGTTGCCGCCGATGACGTCGATCTGGATCTCGGACTCCTCGAGGATCCTCTTGTTGCGCTTGGCCACGGAGGCGTCGCCGGAGAACCCGCCGTAGGAGCCGGAGATCGCCGCCTTGATCTCGCTGGCGTCGACGCCTTTGGTGCTGGTCACGGTCATGTAGACGACGCGACCGTAGGTGACCGAGTCGACCAGGACCGGCGGGTTGCCCGGACCGAGACGGCCCTGGCTGACGAGCTCGTCCAGGTCGGCGGTGGACACGGACCCGCGCAGGTAGCTGCCCGCGTTGCGGATTCCCGATCGGTCGACGCTGATGGTGTACATCGGCTGCATGAGCCGGGCCACCACGCTATGGCGCTCCTGCTTGCTCTTCTGCTCGAAGGATGAGCCGAAGCGGGCCCGCAGGCCCGGGGAGTCGTAACGCAGGGACACGCCCATGTCGAGCACGGCCTCCTCGTAGGAGCTCGCCTCGGACTGGCTCAGCCGGACGTCGGCGGGCACCACGGGCAGGCCGGTGAGCCGGGCGTCGGCGTCCCGGGCGAGCTGGCCCACGGCCTCCTGCAGGCTCGACGGCGTCGGCTCGTCGACGGTCACCGCGGGCGCGCCGGAGTCGAGGTCGACGCGCAGCCTCATCGGTGCCCGGTCCAGCGGCAGCACCCGCAGGTCCGCCTTCTCGACGAGACCACCCTGCACGATGACGCCGGGCAGCACGTCCCCGGAGAACGGGAAGGTCGGGAACGAGTCGAAGGACCCGGGCCGGACGGTACGCGGCTGAGACGCCGGGGTGCAGGTGACCTGCTGGTTGTCCGCGTTCACCCAGCTCTGCGCGGTCAGGGTCCGGCCGTCCTCGAACGGGGGATGGTCGCTGGCCGTCCAGCCTCCGTAGCTCTGGAGCGCCTGCACGACGGCCGGGTCCACCGGCGACGGAGCTGGGCCGGACCCGCCCGACGTCGCGCCGGAGCCGGCGGCCGCACCCGTGCACCCGGCGCACAGGAGGGCCCCGACGGTCAGGAGGGCAAGCGACGCAGCAGGTCGGGAACTCATGGTGGACTCCTCGTCTCGTCCGTCGTTCCCACCACCCTGCTCGGCGCGCCATTCTCAGGACATGGCGCCATCACGCCTGTCGCCCCTGTGCAGTGACCCCGCCGGGTGGGGGTGCCAGCACCACCAGGTCCGCCGTGGCGTGGTCCCGGTCCCCGATCGGACCCCGACGAGCGATCATCGGGCAGTCGAGAGCGCCGCGCGCCACGGCCGTGACGAGCTCGTGCGCATCGTCGTCGCGGGCGTCGAGGAGGTACGCCGTTCAGGCCGTGGCAGCACGAAGGTCGCCAGCCGGCCGAGCCTCCTGTTGCCCCGCTCGAGGCTCTCCTAGGAGGTCCTGCGGCGGTAGGTGGACATGGCGAGGGTGTAGGCGACGACGAGGATGCCGAGGCACCAGGCAAGGGCGACCCAGATGCCGGATCCGACCGGCTGACGTGTGAACAGGTCGCGGATCGTGTTGACGATGGACGTCACCGGCTGGTGCTCAGCGAAGGCGCGCACCGGGCCGGGCATGGTGGCGGTGGGCACGAATGCCGAGCTGATGAACGGCAGGAGGATGAGCGGGTACGCGAACGCACCCGCGCCGTCCACGGTCTTCGCGGTCAGGCCGGGGATGACGGCCAGCCACGTCAGCGCCAGGGTGAACAGGACCACGATGCCGGCGACCGCGAGCCACGCCAGCACTCCCGCCGGTGAGCGGAATCCCATGACCAGCGCGACGAGCACGACGACCACGAGCGAGATCAGGTTGGCGACCAGCGAGGTCAGTACGTGCGCCCACAACACGGATGACCTGGCGATCGGCATGGACTGGAATCGCTCGAAGATGCCGCTCTTCATGTCCATGAAGAGCCGGTATGCGGTGTAGGAGATGCCCGAGGCGATCGTGATGACCAGGATCCCGGGCAGCAGGTAGGTCACGTACGAGTCCGTCCCTGTGTTGATCGCGCCGCCGAGCACGTAGACGAACAGGAGCATGAAGGCGATCGGCATGATCGCGGTGGTGATGATGGTGTCGAGGCTGCGCGTGATGTGCCGCAGGGATCGTCCCGTCAGGACGGCGGTGTCGCCGATGAAGTGCGTGGTCATCGTGGTTCCTTACTCGTCGGTGCCGCTGCTGCGGCCGTCGCTGGACTCGCTGGACTGGCTGTCCTGACCGACGATGGCGAGGAAGACGTCCTCGAGGGTCGGCTGCTTCTCGACGTACTCGACCGTGGCCGGCGGGATCAGCGCCTTGAGCTCGGCGAGGGTGCCGTTGACGATGATCCGACCCTCGTGGAGGATCGCGATCCGGTCGGCGAGCTGTTCGGCCTCGTCCAGGTACTGGGTCGTGAGCAGCACCGTCGTGCCGCGCTCGGTGAGCTCCTTGACGGTCCGCCACACCTCGAGTCGCGCCTGGGGGTCGAGCCCGGCCGTCGGCTCGTCGAGGAAGATCACCGGTGGGTTCCCGATGAGGCTCATCGCGATGTCGAGGCGGCGGCGCATGCCACCGGAGTACGTCGACACCCTCCGTGCGGCGGCGTCGGTCAGCGAGAAACGACCGAGCAGGCCGTCCGCGATCGTGCCCGGGTCCTTGAGGTGCCGCAGCCGGGCGACCAGAACGAGGTTCTCCCGACCGCTGAGGATGTCGTCGACGGCCGCGAACTGCCCGGTGAGACTGATCGACTCTCGCACGTCCGCAGCCTGCGTGGCGACGTCGAAGCCCTCGACGGATGCCGTCCCCGCGTCGGCCCTCAGCAGGGTGGACAGGATGTTCACGACCGTGGTCTTGCCCGCCCCGTTCGAGCCGAGCAGGGCGAAGATGCTCCCCCGCGCCACGTCGAAGTCCACGCCGCGCAACACCACGAGGTCCTTGTACGACTTCTCCAAGCCCTGCACGTGGATGGCTGTATCCGTGCTCACCTCTGCTCTCCTCGCTCCGCGTCCTCGATCGCCTGGGTCAGGCGGGCCCGTTCCTTGTCGATCCACTGCTTGCCGGTGTAGGCCTGCGCGAAGGCCTCGGCGAACTCGACCGGGTCGTCTCCGACGATGGCCCTCACCGGTGTGCAGTCGACGGCAGCGCGGTCCCAGAGGTCGGCGAAGTCGCCCATCATCGTGAGCGTGGTCTCGCCGTCGACGATGCCTCCGTAGAACATGAGATACCGCTGCAACGCCTTGGCGACACTGCCGTACGGCTCGGGAAGGGCCTCCAGGCGGGCCTTGTAGTGCCGGTACCGCTTCTTCTGCTCGAGCGAGCCGGTGACCAGCTCGATCCACTTGGCCGCCATGTCAGCTGTCTCCTTCGTGGAGCTGGTTCAGACGTTCTGAAAGGAAGCTCCAGGTCCTCCAGAACTCGTCGAGGTAGTCCTGCCCCGACGCGTTGAGCGAGTACACCTTGCGCGGCGGCCCCTTCTCCGAGGGGACCTTCTCCACGTCGACAAAGCCGCGCTGCTCGATCCTGACGAGCAGTGCGTAGACCGTGCCCTCGGCGATGTCGGAGAAGCCCCGCTCCCGCAGCAACGCTGTGATCTCGTAGCCGTACGCGGGCCGCACGGACAGGATCGCGAGGACGATGCCCTCCAGGGTGCCCTTGAGCATCTCGGTCATCTGCTTGCCCATGGAGCACCTCCTCCAACTACTCGGCGTCACTGACTACTGGTAGATAGTAACACCGAGTAGCGGTGCCGCAAGCTCCAGGTGACGGGGCTCGAAGGCGTCGTCTTCGGGCCCATCAAGCGTGACTCCGCTCAGGCCGCCGAAGACAACCGTCGCCAACCAGCCGAGCCACTTGTTCCCGTCGACCAAGCGGTGGTTGCCGACGATCGACTCCAGCAGCGCCGCGGCCTTGTGGTCCAGGTCGGGGTAGGCGTCTGCGCCCAGCAGGCTGGTGGGGCCGGCGGGCGGCCGAGTCGAGCATGCCCAGGTCGCGGACCGGCCCCACGCCGAGGTCTGCCACGAGGGCAAGCAGGCCCTCCAGGTCGAGGAAGACCATCGACCGAGCTGGTCGAGCACGTCGGCATACCGCTCGCGCGCGGCCGCGGACAGCTCACGGACCGCGGTGGTGCGCGCCCGTCGGGCGGCCGCCTCGTGGAGACCGCATCTCTTGAGGTCAACCGGGGGAACAGGAAGAGGAACAGTGCGACTGTCAGTCGACGTTGTTGAGGCGGCGAACCTTCGGCGACCCCGAAGCCCGTTCAGCGGCCAGGTCGTGGGCTGACTGCATCGCCAGCCAAGCCCGAGCGGTCCCCACCCCGGCCTCCTCCAGCCGCACCGCCAGGTTCGGGCTGATCCGGGCATGCTCGTGCAGGACCCTGCTCAACGCCACCCGCGAGATCCCCAGCTGCGAGGCGGCCTCACCGACCCCCAGACCGAGGTCGGCCAGCACGTCCTCGCGCAGAACCTCGCCGGGGTGCACCGGGTTCTTCATCGCCACAATTCTCACCCCCTGTTCAGTGGCAGTCCTGGTAGTCAACAGGCTCGTCATCGTTCTCGACGAACCTGAAGGTCACCCGCCAGTCCCCGCTCACGCAGATCGACCAATGCCCCGCCAGAACTGCGGCAGCGTGCGGCCGCCGCGCGGCTGATGTCAGTGCGTTCGGGAGACGACCCTGACCTCTGCAGCGTGGCCACTGGCGGCCAGCTTGGCGTCGCAGGTATAGAGCGGTGCCGCCAACGCCTCGGCCAGCGCGATGTAGGACGCGTCATAGGTCGTGAACTGGGGGCGCAGCTGCCAGATGCGCTCGGCAAGCGGCTCGGCGTCGTGGCGGGTGATGGTGAAGGCGAAGTGGTCGTGGCGAGCCTGTTCAGCAAGGGCGGGTGCGAGCTTGCGGCCCAGTTCGAGGCCACGTAGAACGGAGATGACCTCGACGTCGAGCAGGTGCGGGGCGTCCAGATCGCCCGACAGGGCGTCCAGTAGCTCTGGGTCGGCGTCGCGACCGACCAGGGCCTCGACCATCGCCGAGGCATCGATCACGATCAACGTCGACCGGCCTGGACGGCCTCGAGGATCTCATCGGCGGTCGGGCCGGCAGATCGGTCGCGGGCCTGCAGCCTGGCCACGATCTGTGCGTTCGTCGGCCTCGTCGCGATCTTGGTCAGCTCAGCACCGACGTAGGCGGACAGCGACTTGCCCTCCTCTGCCGCGCGCTCCTTGAGTGTCTCGGCAACCTTGTCCGAGACGTCCCGGATATAGAGGGTGGTCATACCTGATGCTAGCACTGTGCAAGCGATCCGCAGGTGCCCCCTTTGCGGTCTAGGAAGACGTTCAGCGTCTTGGGTCTGGCGTGGGGAACGTCCTCCTGATGCGTTTGTCGGGCTTGGTGTCCCAAAGCCACAACAGGGGGACGTTCATGAACAATGGTCGTGGTGACTCTCGTGGATCGGAACCGGAACGCGCGGCTGTCGCGGTTGCGGGCGGCCGGTCCCGGTCACCAACGCGATCGTGGGGATCGATCTGGCGGGGACCGCAGGCAGATGGTCGTGGTGGTGTGACAACGACCCTCTCCTGGACCGCCTACCGTGGCCCGGCGCTGGGCCGACGATGGCGGCGACGATGGCGGCCCGATGCCATTGCACCCGGTTGAGGGCGAGGTCCCCGGGGTCAGCCATTGACCGAGACCTCGAACGCCTCTGGGGTGTGAGCCCGAGCCTGCGCCTCGGTGACGATGTCGAGGTCCGTCGTTACTGCCGATCTTCCAGGTCGTCGAGCTTCCAGTGGGGCGGGTCGAGGTTCCGAGCCCACATGTAAGGCACTCCGTCGACGACCCGGAACAGCGAGCCGATCACCGAGTTGATGAGGTAGAACGTGTCCGTCATGACTGAGGCGGCGTCGGGCTGGCGGCTCGGGGCATTGAGTCGGCGCTGGCGCGTCTTCCCTGAGGTGTTCGAGCGCGTCGGCCGCTCAGCCGCCCGCCCGGTCGGCCACCCGTCGGTTTGTGCTCCGGACATGATCCAGAAGGACCGCTACGCCGATGAAGCCGATGACCCAGCGCATGTCAACCACGACCCCCACGTGAACGTCGCTCATGGCCCACCTGCACCTTCCATGCCATTCGTCGGCAGGCGAAGGTTGGCGTCCTCCGCGCAGTCAGCGGACGGCCGCGACGGCGGCCTTAGGTTGAGGACGTTGGCTTTGTGCTTGACCATGGATCAGGCTGCAAGTTACTAAGACACGCGTAAGTATGTCGAATGATTCTGGCTGCAGTTCTGGGAGACTGGGCCATGCGCGAGGACGACGGCCCCAAGCTGGACCACCAAACACTGGAGACGCTGCGGCTGCGCGCGGTCGAGCGAGTGGCGCAGGGCGCGGACCCACGGGAGGTGTCGCGCGCGCTCGGACTGCACAAGCACACCGTCTACGGGTGGGTCGCCACCGCGCGCAACGGAGGCCGGGTAGCCTTGCGGGCCAGGCCGATTCCGGGTCGGCCGGCGAAGCTGGACGAAGCTCAGACGCGGCGGCTGTACGAGGCAGTTGTCGGCAAGGACCCGCGGCAGCTGCAGTTCGACTTCGCATTGTGGACCCGGGACCTTGTGGGCGAGTTCATCCGCCGCGAGTTCAAGGTCGAGCTGTCCGCCTCAGCGGTCGGGCGTCTGCTGCACCGGATCGGGCTCTCGCCGCAGCGGCCGCTGTGGCGGGCCTGGCAGGCCGACCCGGAGAAGGTGGCGGCGTGGAAGGAGACCGAGTATCCGGCGATTGCCAAGGCCGCCAAGAAGACTGGCGGGACGGTCTACTTCGCCGACGAGGCCGGGATTCGTTCGGACCACCACGCCGGGACCACCTGGGGCGCGATCGGCAAGACCCCGATGGTGAAGACGACCGGCGCCCGATTCTCGCTGAACATGATCTCCGCCGTGACGGCCAAGGGCCTGCTGCGCTTCTCCACCTTCAACGGGTCGATGACCGGCGAGAAGTTCATCGAGTTCTGCAGGCGGCTGATGGCCGACACCGACGGGCCGGTATTCCTGGTCGTCGACGGCCACCCGGTGCACCGCTCCAAGCTGGTAAAGGCCTTTGCCGCCAACAGCGGCGGCCAGCTGCGCCTGTACCAGCTGCCCGGCTACTCCCCCCAGCTAAATCCCGACGAATGGGTCTGGAAGAACGTCAAGAACGACCGCGTCGGACGTTCCGGGATCACCGGCCCCGACCAGTTCAAGGCTCTCGCGGTCGCCGCGCTGCGCCGCCTTCAGGCCCTGCCGCACATTGTGCGCGGCTTCTTCGGCGACCCCGATCTGGCCTACATCACGACAGTCTGATTCGAGCTACTAACGCCCGGCTTGGTAACTTGTCATGTGGATGATCCGATCGTCGCGCCGTCCGCGCTCAAGCACGGACTGGGCGAGGAAGAGGAGCTCCACGCCTATCGCAATCCGATCCGAGTCTGGGATCTCGGCGATGGGTTCACCATGATGATCGGCGCCAACGCGGCGGCGGTCGTCCTCGAAGTCGGCTACGTGCGCAGCGCGAATTCCGACGTGATCGTGCACGCGATGCGGGCACGCGAGAGGTTTCTCAGGTGATGACGATGCCCCGAAGTGTTGACGAGATCCTCAAGCACGCGGACGAGCTGGCCGCCCGGTTCGAACAGTACGAACCGGACCACGGCCACGAGCTCGACCCCGAGGCTGTGGTTGCGCTGCGCACAGCCGTGCTGGAACGCTCCGCCGCCGAGATGCGTCTCCTCGAGGCGGTGCGGCAGGCCCGCGCGGCTGGGCTGTCCTGGTCTTCGATCGGTGCCATGGTCGGCACGAGTGGCGAAGCCGCCCGACAGCGCTACGCCACCAAGGTCGCCTGACTCGAGAACGCGCACGCCGACCGCCAGAAGCAACCGCTGAGCGGCATAGGAAGACGTTGAGCGTCTTCGGATCTCAGTCAGCTTGAAGGTGCCCCAAGCCACTTCGGCGACCTCCCCAATGCCGACAAGGACCAAGCACCACGCCGGCGGGAACCAGTGGGACAGAAGACCCCGCAATCCCACGTAGAGCATCAGCGCACCCCAGGTCAGCGTGATACTTATGCCGAGCCACTTGGTGCGGGTCATGCAGTCATTGTGTCGGGTCGAGCACAGCCATGCTGGAGAACACGGACCGTTCGGTAGGGGCTACGGCGCTGGCACATGCGACTGTGATCGCCTCCGTCCTTGGGGTGCGGCCAAGCATCCGCGGTAGGGCGCGCCCGACAGCGGCACGAGCGTGCGCGTTGTTCAGTCGTAGTGGAAACGTGCTTGGAGGATCACGAGGTCGTCGCCATCGACGAGGTAGACGAGCCGGTGTTCCTCGGTGATCCGACGCGACCAGGCGCCGGTCAGCATGTGCCTCAGCGGCTCTGGCTTGCCGATGCCGGCGACCGGGTCGCGCAGCGCGTCGTCGATGAGCCGGTTGATCCGTTTGAGGGTCTGGCGGTCAGCTGCTAACCAGTACGTGTAGTCGGACCAGCCGTTCGGGGTGAAGGCCAGCCTCATGTGACCAGGTCGTGCTCGTCCCGCTGCCCGGCCCTGGCCTGCTGCAGGCTCTCCAGCAGGTGACGGGCGTTCGCCGGGACGCGGAGCAGGTGGGCCGTCTCCGCAAGTGCGTCGTAGTCAGCGCGGGACATCAGGACGGCGTCGCCGCGCCGGGAGGTGATCTCCACCGGGGTGCGATCCTCGTTGACCTGCTCGATCAGCGGAAACAGGTTCTTGCGGGCCTCGCTCGCGGTGACAGCCATACCAACCTCCAACTTGTACCAATTCTCGTACCAGTGTGGCATGAGCCTACGGCCGGGGCAAACTTCCGACTCTCTGCACGAGCGATGCACTATCGGCGGCATGAGCGCGTCCCTGCGGTTGCTGGCAGCCTTGCTGGGAGTGCTCTGCAGGCGTCGTACCCTGGGAACGTGTCCAAGAGGACTGTGCACAGGTCTCGAATCTCCGGCGACCGCCTGTGGGACAGCGAGGGTGAACTCTGGCGGTGCGTGCTCGGTGCTTGGGCCGACGAGGACGAGGTCGGCGGTCTCCTGAACGCGCAGGTGCCTGTGGCCCTCCACGGCTTCGGTCGTCCCTTCCGGGCGCTCAGTCCCGGTGAGGCCGGCCAGTGGTGGGCGGGGGCCCGTCCACACTTCGAGGTCCCCGGATCGGGTCGAGGCGCCCAGCAGGATGAAGATGGCATGACCTACGCCGCGCAGGTGTGGGCCCGAGACGGCCAGCTCATGATCGGGTCGTCGAGTTCTGTTGATGGAGCCAGCCCGCCCGGCACATTGCCACGCATCGGGAAGTTCGACGGCGGGAAAGCGTGCAGGTCGGACGGGCGTAGCCGTCCTCCGCGCGGCATAACCGCGTTTCTGGCCAAAGGCAAGGCCCGCTCAGCGAAGATGCTTGCGTGGATGATCGGATCGACCTAGACGTCGCTGCCCAGGAGATCGAGGCGCGGCGCCACGTGTGGCGCGACGCAGGCATCGCCGTCGGGGAAACAACCTGGCGCGACGAGGCGGATGGGTGGCCGTGGAAACTCAAGACCTCGCGCTCCAACGTGCGAACCCCTGACTCCGTAGGGGTCGCGCTGTCAAAGGGCGATCAAGAGGGCAGTGTCGTTCTCTTTCGCGGCGGTTGGGCCGACCTCCTCTACTGGAACGGCAAGGAGGGAGAGGTCGTGGACGAAGCGCCCGGGTGGGACGACTGGTTGACGATCGACGCCTTCGGCAGCCTGTTGGATCGGTTTGGAAGGTTCTTCGCCTAGCCCCCGAGCGGCAGTCCGCTCATCGGCAAGGTCGCACCCGTCGCGCCAAGAGCGCACGGCCGCGACAGCGGCATTTGCGTGCGGTTTCTCGCGGCTCAGCGAGACGTTCTGAGCAGCTCGATGGTGCAGGTTGGGCCAGCCGCGTGGGCGAGTCGCCGGTCGCCGGTGAGCAGCGTCGCGTCCAGCGCCTCGGCCAGGGCGACGTAGGCGGCGTCGTAGGTGGTCAGGTTGTCCCGCAGCTCCCAGCACCGGGGCAGCAGCGGCAGGTGCGCGGCGCGGTGCATGGGTAACGCATCCAGATCGGTCAGGGCCAGGTCCGCCCGGCGGTCGTCGAGCATCCCGACCCGGTTCTGCCGACGCAGCACCGAGGCGACCTCGAGGTCGACCAGCTCCGGCGCGGCCAACGTCTCACCCCGCAACCGGGCGCGAGCGGCATCCCCGTCCGGGCCGTCATCGGCCAACGCAACCGCAAGGACGCTGGCGTCAACGACGAGCACGATCCCCCTGCACGGTCTTGACCGCGTCCGCGAGCGAGACCGACCCGCCGGAGCGGCCGCCGGCCCGGTTCAGGACCTCGTCCAACGTGGGCTGGCTGGCCTCGGCGATCAGCCGGGATCGCAGGTACTCCTGCAGCGACTGATGCGCGGCGGCAGCCCGTTGGCGCAACACCGCATGGGTGCTCTCCGGGACGTCCTTGATCTGCACACTGGGCATGGCGCCATTATGGCGCTACGAGCGCCGGATCGCAACCATTCAACCCATCGACACGATCGCGGCAGAAGCGGGCGGATGACTGGGATGGGCATTCCGAGTGCTACTCGGGTAGGATTGCGGTATGAAGCTCAGCATCAGTCTGTCCGAGGACGAGGTCGCGGCGCTCGACAAGTACGCCGACGCCGCGGGCCTGACCTCGCGCTCGGCGGCGATCCAGCAGGCCATCCGGCTGTTGGGGGACCCCGAGCTCGAGGGTGCGTACGCCGAGGCGTGGGAGGAGTGGCAGGCCTCGGGTGACGCGGCGGCCTGGGAGGCCACGGCCGCCGATGGGCTGGTTGATGTTGCGCGGTGAGATCCGGCTGGTCGACCTCGATCCGGCCCGCACGAGCGAGGCGAACAAGCGACGGCCGGCGGTGGTGGTCAGCAACGACCGGGCGAATGCCGCGGCGGCTCGGCTGGGCCGGGGCGTGGTGACCGTGGTCCCGGTGACCAGCACGACCACCCGGGTCTACCCGTTCCAGGTGCTGCTCGCCGCCGACGAGACCGGCCTTCGGGTGGAGTCCAAGGCGCAGGCCGAGCAGGTCCGCTCGGTATCCGTCGAACGACTCGGCCAGGTGATCGGGCGGCTACCCGTCCATCTGATGGCGCAACTCGACGACGCTCTGCGGCTCCACCTGCAGCTCTGATCGGGCCCGGGCGGACCCGGTCTGCTAGCCAGCGACCGCGACGTTGATGACCGCGCGCACCCCGAAGGTGTAGCCCTCAGTGCGGCACGAGAGTGCGCTTCTACCGCATGGCCCAGACTGCTGGTTTGTCAGCCTGATTTGGCCCCGGTTAGGGGCCGTTGTGATGGGTTGATTTGGCCCCACCCTCGACCCCGCTTGCCTCTACGTTCTGGCTTGTCCGAGCAAAGACGAGCTGGAGGCGTGGAGGATGAAGGAGAGATCGAGAGTGGAGCAGTTTGAAGGTATCCGACGGGATCGTCGTGAGGGGTTGTCGATCCGGCAGCTCGCGGTCAAGTACCGGGTGCACCGCCGGACGGTGCGGGCGGCTCTGGTGGACGCGGTCCCGCCGCCGCGTAAGGCCCCTGAGCGTGAGGCGGTCGCGTTCGGGCCGTACGAGCCGGTGGTGCGGGCGTGGCTCATCGCGGATCTGGACGCGCCACGCAAGCAGCGGCATACCGCCCGCCGGGTGTGGCAGCGCCTGCTCGAGGAGTACGACGCGCAGGTGGCGGAGTCCACGATCCGCCCGCACGTGGCTCGCCTCAAGGTCGAGGTCGGGTTGGCCCGCAAGGAGGTGATGGTCCCTCAGACGCACCCGCCGGCGGCCGAGGCCGAGGTCGACTTCGGGCAGTTCGAGGTGTCGATCGCGGGGGTGGTGCTGCGGCTGTGGATGTTCGTGATGCGGTTGTCGCACTCTGGCCGGGCGGTGCACATCGCGTACGCCAACCAGGCGCAGGAGTCGTTTCTGGACGGGCACGTCAAGGCGTTCGAAGCACTGGGTGGGGTGCCGACCGGGATGATCCGCTACGACAACCTCAAGCCTGCGGTGCTCAAGTGCCTGCTGGGTCGGGAGCGGTTCGAGAACCCGAAGTTCATCGCGCTGCGGTCGCACTACGGCTTCGACTCGTTCTACTGCCTGCCCGGGATCGAGGGCGCCCACGAGAAGGGCGGCGTCGAGGGTGAGATCGGCCGGTTCCGCCGCAGGCATCTGACCCCGGTGCCGCACCTGCCGTCCCTGGCCGCGCTGAATGCGGCGATGGCCGCCGCGGACGCCCGCGACGACACCCGGCGGATCGGGTCCCGCGCCACGACGGTCGGGGCTGACTTCGCCCGTGAGGCGGTCCAGCTGAACTCGTTGCCGGACAGCGTGTTTGACACCTCGAGCGTGCTGTCGTGCCGGGTCGACATGAAGGCCCGGATCTGTGTACGGCAGTCGTACTACTCGGTGCCCGCGTCCTACGCCGGTCGCCGGCTCCAGGTCCGCCTGGGCGCGGACGCCGTCCAGGTCCTGGACGGGGCCACCGTCATCGCCTCGCACGTCCGCTCCCTGCACAAGGGCACCGAGGACCTCGCGCTCGACCACTACCTGGAGGTCCTGAACCGCAAACCCGGGGCGTTGGCCGGCGCGACCGCGCTGGCCGGTGCCCGCCGCAGCGGGTCGTTCACCCCCGAACACCAGAAGTTCTGGGACGCCGCCCGGTCATCGCTGGGCGACCGTGAGGGCACCCGCGCCCTGATCGGGGCGCTGCTGCTGCACCGCACCCTACCCGCCGCCGCGGTCCAGGCCGCGATGGTCGAGGCGGTCAGCACCGGCCGCTACGACGCGGACATCCTCGCGGTGACCGCACGCACCCACCTGAACCCTCGCACCCCCATCACCTCGATACCGCTACCCGCCAGCGCCATTGCCGTCGGTACCCGCCCGACTCCATCGCTGGCCGGGTACGACCAGCTCCTGACAGGAGAACTCGCATGAGCACCCGAACCAGCAGCGCGACCCGACCCCGCGCAGCGGTCACCGCCTTGAGCGAACCCGCCGCACAGGCCGCGATCACCGCCGCCACCAAGATCCTCGGCCTGCCCACGATCCGCGACGAACACACCCGCATCGCCGACGCCGCAGCCCGGGAACGACTGTCCCACAGCGCGTTCCTGGCCGAGGTCCTCACCGCCGAGTGCGACGACCGCGACGCCCGCCGCCGGATCCGACGAGTCAGCGAGGCCAAGTTCCCCCGCTCAAAGCGCCTCGAAGACTTCGACGCGACCTGCGTGCCCGACCTGCCCCCAGCCTCCCTCGCCCACCTGGCCACCGGCGCCTGGATCGACGCCGGAGAACCCCTGGTCCTGCTCGGTGACTCCGGCACCGGCAAGACCCACCTGCTCATCGCGCTCGGCACCGCGGCAGCCGAACAAGGCCGCCGCGTCCGGTACATCACCACCGCCGCACTGGTCAACGAGCTCGCCGAAGCCGCCGACGACAAACGCCTCACCCGGCTCGTAGCCCGCTACGCCAGCCTCGACCTGCTCGTCTTGGACGAAGTCGGCTACGTCAGCCTCGACCCCCGCGGCGCCGAGCTGCTCTTCCAGATCATCACCGCACGCGAGGAACGAGCCTCCATCGCCTGCGCATCCAACGCACCCTTCAGCGAATGGGGCAACACCTTCACCGACCCCCGCCTCGCAGCCGCCGTCGTCGACCGCCTCACCTTCAACGCCCACATCATCACCACCGGAACCAGCTCCTACCGACTGCGCTCAACCCGAGCCGCGAAGAAGGGAGCCGCCACCACCTGAACACCCCCCGGGCGGCGCCAGGCCCAGCCGTCCCGCACCATGACCTCAACCCCGAGGGTGGGGCCAAAACAAACCATCACAGTGGGGCCAAATCAACTTGTCATTCCCGGAGTTGTCCGCGTAGCCAAGCGGGTGCGTGTGGAGCCGCTGATGAGAAGTCGAGTTCAGCGGTCTTTGGGTCGGCCATGTATCGCCAAGTGACTGATGCCTGGCCTACAGAAGGATGCTGCGATCTGGAGCGGCATTCACCCAGTTGCCCAGCGCCAGATCGATCGACCGGACCCCGATGCGCGGTTGCCCATGGAAGACACCACTCGCGGCGTAGACGAGCCACGCCTCTGGGGTCCACGCTCCACCGGCGCGAGCTACCCAGCCCTTGGCGGCGTCGTATGTCATCCGCCAATCCCGCCCGGCGAGCCCCTCAGCGGCCCACTCGCGGAAGTCACGCGCCAACATTGCCCCCGTCACGGATGGCATCGTGCCACTTCACCAGGCCGGGTATGCGACCATCGCTCATCGGCACGGTCTGCGGCATTTCAGGATGCGTTGTTTAGCCGTCGAACAACGTATTGGTTCAGGCTTAGGTGTTCTTCGGCGGCTTCGATGGCCAGTTTGCGGTGGAGCTGTTCTCCGACGCGAAGGTTGAACTTGCCTGAGTAGCTGCGTGAGGACAACGGGTCGGGCACCGGCTCACCGCTGTCCTGGAGGTCGTTGACGGCCTCGGCGACCACGTCGCGTAGCCCGCGCAGCGCGTCCTCCTGGGTGCCGGCGAGCCAGGACAGTGAGGGCAGCTCGAGGCAGGTGGCGACGTACTCCTCGTCCTCGACCGACCAGGTGACCCGGTAGGTGTACCGGGTGATGTCGATGCTGGTCTCGCTCATGAGCCTGCCTCCTTCTTCTCGATCGCGGCCAGGACCTGGCGGACCTGGTAGGCCTTGGCCGTGCCGTGGTCGTTCTGGATGTTGACCCGCGGGTCGCCGGGCCAGGGTGTCTTGAACACCGCATGGGATCCGCCCGTGGTGCGGGGCGGGCCGAAGTAGTGTTCGCAGACCTTGGCCAGATCCTCGTACCGGACGTTGCGCGGGTTGGCGCGCATCGCGGCGACGATCTTGGCTACCGAGGGCACTCCATCATGGTACCGCTGGCGGTACCATGATGCCACCATCAGAAGCGTCGGGACATCGGCAGAGTCGGAAGCATCCGACTCAAGCATGTACGGAAGACTGAGACCTCCCCTGCCGACCCTGGGTAGCCACACGGTGGGGGTCGTCGGCGAGCTCCACTGACCTTCGTCGGGCTGTCTGCCGGGGCGTCGCGCCGGGAGGGGTCGTCGACATCCACCGCTGTGTCCACAAGTGGACGAACGTGGCCAGGAATGCCCGAGCCGGCGCTGCCGACAATTCCTTGAAGAAATTCGCCCTCAGGTTGGCCCCCGGGGCCCCGTCGTTGGCTTTAGGAGGTGTGAAGGGACATCTGTCGACGGAGGGCGGGATGGACGGCTCGAGGCACGACGCAGAAGGCGTTGACAATCTGGATGACCCGGTGGCGCGGGTGTTGGCGGGCTGCCCGACGTTGGCGGCTGGCTCGCCGGCGAGGGACGACCTGTGGATCGCGGTGCGGGACGCGGTGTGCACCCGTCGGCGGCGGTTCGTGACCGCGGACGGAGCGCGGCACTCGGTCGAGGTGACGGTCGAGCACGCCACAGTCGAGCTGTTGGCAGCCATGGGCTGGCTCATCCGGCACGAGGGGGAGGCGCGGGCGATGGCGCCGGCCGAGCTGACGCGCGTACTCATGCGGGCCGCCACCCGGGGGCACAGAGGGAGTGCCCGGGCGGCTCACGCCGACGCGCTCCACGGCCTGACAGGAGTTCCGGCTGAGGCCCTTGTGCGGTTCGTCGACCTGGACGCAAGGAGGGAGCCATGAGCCTGGAGTCGTTCCAGGAGTGGACAGTCCGGCAGCTGCTGGTCTCGCCACGCACCCTTCGCCACGCCCTCGTTCCGGTCGCGTTCGAGGTGCTCGCGGCCCGCGTCGACCTGGCCCGGGTCAACGGATCAGCCGCGCCGATGCGCACCCTGGGCAGCCACACGGCGGGCGGCAACTCCCGAGCGACAACCCGCTCGATGTTGCGCCAGCTCGGGCTGCCTGAGGCCGCCCAGCGCACCCTTCTCCGGCTGCTCGCCGGATCTGCCTCCGGCTGGCCAGGTCTGATGACGCTCTACGCCCACGGTGAGGACCTGGACGCCGCCCAGCGACGGTATGCCCGCCGTCAGCTCCGACTGATCGCGGCCGCGCTCGGCGACTCGCGTCGGGGACCGTCCACACACAGTGCCCCGGTACCGCGCCTATCCACAGAACACCCCGCCGATGGTGACAGGCCACGGCATAGGAGATAGAGGAGTAGATCAGGATGAGGATCGAACAGGAGAACGCCATGACCGAGATGACGACCACCCAGGAAGGCGAGGTCCAGGCGCCACGGCTGCTGTCCGTCAACGAGGCCGCCGCCTGGTGCCGGATCACCCGCGACACCTTGGGCTACCTGCGCACCCAGGGCCGCTTCGCTCCCGCGATCAAGATCGGCCGACGCTGCTTCTGGACCCCGGTCGAGCTCCATGCCTGGATCGAAGCCCAGCGTGAGGCCCGCTGATGGTCAACAAGACGGCCAACGGCCGCTGGCGGGTGCGGGTGAAGTCGCGAGGAGTCGTCGTCGCCGACCGGACCTTCGTCCGCCGCGGCGACGCCCTGCGCTGGGAGGCCGAGCAGACCCGGCTGCTGGTGCTCGGGGAGTTCGTGCCGCTGTCGGCGGGGAAGATGACGGTCGCGGAGCTGGCCGAGGAGTACCGCGAGGCCCGCCGCGGCCAGCCTCGGGGGCGGGGCTGGGAGTCCGACGAGAGCGCCCTGCGGGTCCACGTCGTCCCCGCCTGGGGCAAGCTGCCCATCGGCTCGATCACCGCGGCGCACATCGAGCGCTTCCTCTCCTACCTGGCGACGACCCGGTCGGTGCGCACCGCGGCCCGGGTCCGCTCCACCGTCCGTGGCCTGTTCGCGTATGCCGTCCGCACCCGCCGGCTCGTCATCTCACCAGCCGCGGCGGTTCCGCTGCCACGGCCCGACTCGCGCACCGGTCAGGTGGTCGAGATCCACCCGTACCCCCTCCCGCTCCTCCTCGAGGTGGTCGAGACCCAGCGTGGGCACGCCGGCCGATACGCGGACATCACCCTCTTCCTGGCGCTGACCGGTCTGCGGCTGGGTGAGCTGCGCGGGCTACGGGTCAAGGACGTGGTCTCGGTTCCCTACCCCGCCGATCGTCGTCCAGCGGTCAGTGCCGCAGTCCGGCCGCACCGGCGCGCCCATCGAGCGGTCGACCACGAAGGCGGACGCAGCCGGCTCGTCCCGCTCAGCGACCTCGTCCGGCCGGTCGTCGCGGAGTGGGCGCGCGGCCGCGGGCCGGAGGACCTGCGCTTCCCAGCCCCCGGCGGCGGCTATCTCACCGCGCAGAACTGGAGGCGCGCCGTCCACTGGTCCGCGACGAGCCTCGGCCGGCGCCCCCACGACCTGCGACATACGGCCGCCAGCCTGTGGATCGCGGCCGGGTCGACATCAAGACTGTCTCGGCTGGCTCGGCCACTCGACGGCCAAGCTCACCCTCGACACCTACGGACACCTCATGGGCACCGATGCCGACCGGGCGGCAATGGCGCGGGTCAACGCGATCCTCGGGGACGCCACGGGGACGAGACCGAGCCGCCCTCCAGGTTCCACAGCCACCACCATGGGGACGAAGCAGGCCGCTGACCTGCGAAAACACATCGTGCCCCCGGCAAGATTCGAACTTGCGACACCCGCTTTAGGAGAGCGGTGCTCTTCCCCTGGCTACGAGGGCGGGGAGGCTGCGGCGTCCGAGCGGCGCCACGGCCGCCGCCCAGCCTACGGGACGGCGAGGGCCCCCTGCGCAGGCGCCGGGGGCCCTCGCATCCACCCTCGGAGGTCCTCCAGAAAAAGTAAAGGGTTAGTCAAGAGAAAACCAGGACGGGTAAATATCACGCGCTACAGTCATCCACATGAGGCGACCCCGATCCGACAGTCCGTACCAGACGCTGAGCGAGCGGCTTGACCGTATCGCCGCGGGCGACACCCTTCAGCGGCGCTCCAACGCAGCCGACCACAGGGTCGGCGCGGGCGTGTCGCATGCCCCGGACGCGGCATACCGTCCGCGGCACGGCCGGAAGGCCTGACCCCCCACAGACCCGTGAGCCGGGCGTACCCGAAGCGCCCGGCTCACGGCATACTCACCGAGTGGCCCTGAGCAGCGGACGTCCTCGCGCTCAGGGCCGCACCGTCTCCACCCTCGTCGGCTCGCAGGTGCTCGGCGGCGTCGGCCTCTCGGCCGGCGTCGCCGTCGGGGCGCTCCTCGCCGAGGAGGTCTCGGGCTCGGCCCGCTGGGCCGGCCTCGGCGGCACCTTCCAGGTCCTCGGCGCGGCCCTCATCGCCGTTCCCATGGTCCGCCTCATGGCCGCACGAGGCCGCCGCCCCGGCCTCGTCCTCGGGTACGTCCTCGCTCTCGCCGGCGCCTTCGGGCTGGTCGTCTCGGGCATCATCGGCAGCTTCGCGCTCCTCCTGGTCGCGAGCCTGCTGTTCGGGGGCGCCACGGCGTCCAACAACCAGGCCCGGTATGCCGCGACCGACCTCGCGCTGCCGGCCCACCGCGGGCGTGACCTGTCCATCGTCGTCTGGTCGACGACCATCGGCAGTGTCGTCGGCCCCAACCTCATCGGCCCGAGCGCCCCCGTCGCGACGGCCCTCGGACTGCCACGCCTCACCGGGCCCACGCCTTCTCCCTCGTCGGCTTCGTCCTCGCGATCGGCGTCGTCGCCGTGCGGCTGCGCCCGGACCCGCTCCTCGAGGCGCGCCGCCTGGCCGCCCTGGAGCCTGGTGAGGGAGGACCGCGCCGACCCCGCGACCACGCCACACGGGTCGGTCCTGGGGGGCTGCGCGTCGTCGCCGCGCGGCCGGCGGCCCGTCTCGGCATCATCGGCACTCGCCCTGGGGCGCGGCGTCTGGCCACGTCATGGTCATGACGCCCCTGCACATGAAGGCGGGCCACGCCGGCTGCACCGTCGATCGGGTTCGTCATCAGCGTCCACATCCTCGGGATGTACGCCCTCTCGCCCCTCACGGGGATGGCCGTCGACCGGTTCGGCGGCCGAGCCGTCGTCGTCTCGGGCTCGCTCATCCTCTCGACGGCCACCCTGCTGGCGTCGGCGTCGCCTGCGGGCAGG
>CAWDBE010000003.1:0-127376 GCA_963800435.1 uncultured Actinomycetota bacterium | reverse complement strand
GTCCACGACACATCGATCGACGTCGACGTCGCATTCGACCCCGTCACACCCGTCGGCGCACCAGGCACCGTCGTGTGCGGCGTGTAGGCGGCGCTCGTCGCCGACCACGCACCAGTGCCGACGGCGTTGGCCGCGGCCACCCGGAACACGTACGCCGTCCCGTTGGTCAGACCCGGTCACCGTGTAGCTCGTGGCCGTCATCGCCGCCGACGGAGCGACCGCCGTGCGTCCACGTGCTGCCACCATCGCTGGAGTAGTCCACGCCGTAGCCGGTGATCGGCGAGCCGCCATTGCTCGACGGCGCCTGCCACGTCAGCGCCACCTGGCCGTTGCCCGCCGTACCCGACCACGTTCCGCGGCGCAGTCGGCGCCGACGCCGACGTCGTGCTGACCGCGGCCGAGGCTGCCGACCAGCAGCCCCAGCCCACCGCGTTCCGAGCGACGACCTTGAACAGGTAGCGAGGTGCCCGGCGTCAGACCCGTCCACGTCCACGTCGTCGCCGGCGGGACTGGTGATCGGCGGGTAACCCGCAGCGGCCACGTCGCCCCACCATCGGTGGACACACTGCACCGCATACCGCATGATCGCCGACCCACCATCGTCCACCGGCGGCGTCCACGACACATCGATCGACGTCGACGTCGCATTCGACCCCGTCACACCCGTCGGCGCACCAGGCACCGTCGTGTGCGGCGTGTAGGCGGCGCTCGTCGCCGACCACGGACCCGTGCCCGATCGCGTTGGCCGCGGCCACCCGGAACACGTACGCCGTCCCGTTGGTCAGACCCGTCACCGTGTAGCTCGTCGCCGTCATCGCCGCCGACGGAGCGACCGCCGTGCGTCCACGTGCTGCCACCATCGCTGGAGTAGTCCACGCCATAGCCGGTGATCGGCGAACCGCCAGTGCTCGACGGAGCCGGCCACGTCAACGCCACCTTGCCGTTGCCCGCCGTGCCAGCCACGTTCCGCGGCGCAGTCGGCGCCGACGTCGACGTCGTGCTCACCGCGGCCGAGGGAGCCGACCAGCGTCCCCAGCCCACCGCGTTCGCGGCAACGACCTGGAACAGGTAGCGAGGTGCCCGGCGTCAGACCCGTCCACGTCCACGTCGTCGCCGGCGGGACTCGTGACGGCGGGTACCCACAGCGGCCACGTCACCCCACCATCGGTGGACAGCCGCACCGCATACCGCATGATCGCCGACCCACCATCGTCCGCCGGCGGCGTCCACGACACATCGATCGACGTCGCCGTCGCATTCGACCCCGTCACACCCGTCGGCGCACCAGGCACGCCGGTCGCCTGAACAGCGGCCGAAGCAGCCGACCACGCGCCGTTACCGACCGCGTTGACCGCGCGGACCTGGAAGATGTAGTTGGCGTTCTGGGTCAGACCCGTCACCGTCGTGCTCGTGACGTTGCCGACCGTGCCGGCAGCGGTCCACACCGGCGAACCGGTCGCGGGGCTCTTCTGGATCTCGTAGCCCGTGATCGGCGACCCACCATCGTTGGCCGGAGCCGTCCACGACAGGTTCACCGAACCACCAGCCGTCCCAGGCGTCCCGACCACGTTCGTCGGCGCGTCCGGAGCGGTGAACGACACCAGGATGGCGTTCGAGGGCGGTCTCGCCGGCCGCGTTCCACGCCACGACCCGGTAGAAGCCGGTGCCGTCAGAGGCGGGGACCGTGAAGGTGGTGTGGTTGGCCAGGGCCTTGCCGATGTCGCTGAACGTGCCCGGCGTGTTCGGTCCGACGACGTCAGCGCGCTGGATCTTGTAGCCGACCTCGGCCGTCCCCTTGGCGTCACCCGTCAGGGTCCAGCTGTTGGGGTCGGTCATGTCGACCGGGGTGGCGTCGGTCCAGTTGAGGACACCGCCGGCGCCGGGCGTCAGCACCGGCGCCTGAGGCAGCGCCTCAGGGACCTTCACCGACACTGCGGCCGCATCATGTCCATCTCCTCATGGCTGAGGATGTGGCAGTGCCAGACGTACTCCCAGTTGAAGTTGACGATCTCGTTGAGATCGGGTCGATCGGGTTGCCGTTGACATCGACGTTGTTGAAGCCGGCCTCGGTTCCCTGGGAGCCGACCTGTCCGGCCACCGAACCCTTGGCGTGCAGCGGCATCATCGGGTTGAGCGGACGCTTGCTGTCCGGGCACTCCCCACGGGATCGTGGGCAGGATCGGGCGCACCGCGACGTAGGTGTCCTCGAGCGGACTGACCCTGATCGTGTCCTTCCAGCCGAGCTCGTTCGGATCGGGCGGGATGATGATGTTGTCCCACGTGACTCTGTTGATGAGCTGGACGTCATAGAGGTGCCAGTGGATGGGATGCGTATCGACCCCGTTGTGGGTGATCTTCCATATCTGGGTGCCGTCGGAGTTGGTGGATATGGGTGTCACGTCGAGACTGCTCGGCTCGTCCGGACCCGTCGAGGACCTCGGTCGCCGGGTTCACGAACGGGTAGAGGATGACGTTCTGTAACAACGGCGTGGCACCGGGCGCCTCCACACCCAGGGAGGCCATCATCCGGCCGAACGGGTCGAAGCTGACCGCGTTCTGCTCATCGTGGATGGCCTTCGGCTGCAACGGTATGGAGATCTGGTTGCCGCTCAGGGTGTCGAACTTGAACGGCATACCGCCCTGCTGGTCGATCCGGGCGAACCCGTCGCACCTCGCGCTCGGGTTCGTCGGGGCGCTGCAGTCACCGGTGCCGACGAAGTCGGAGCCGTAGGCCGAGTTGTAGGCCGCCTGGCCGACGATCTCCGGGTGCTGGCCGGACTCGAAGACGCCCGAGCCGTCCGTGTGGTGAGCGAAGGCCGCCTGGAGGGCACCCATCTTGTCGTTGGTCGTGTTGGGCCGGTCGAACGCCAGGGCGGGTGCCTTGGTGGACACCTTGACCTGCATGATCGTCCGGGTGTTCGGGCCGTATCCGGGCAGCGTCGTCGGGGCGCCGACCGGGGTCTGGTCCGGGTCACCGGTGTAGTAGTCGTACCCCGGCACGCGCGCCGGGAAGGCGGCGGGCGAGTCGTTGTAGAGGATGAGGGTCTTCCCGCGGTACTGCGAGAAGTCGACGACCACGTCGGCGCGCTCGGCCGGGGCGATCAGCAGCGAGTGCTGGTCGACGTTGCCGACGTCGAACCGGGTCGGGTCCGTGATGTAGGTGACGTCCTGGGCAGGGATCACTGCCGGCGCCGGAAGGAACCCGCTCTCGTTCCCGATCTGGATCCAGTCCGGACCCTTCGGGCTGAGCGTCTGGTCGACAGTGGGCTGCACGACCGGGTCGCTCTGCGCCGCCGCCACCTCGGACTTCTTCAGCGCGACCTCGCTCAGCGTCCCCGTCGTCGGGTCTGCGACGAACCACGACAGGTTCCAGAAGCGGTCGTTGGCCGCGTTGAGGATCCGGAAGCGGTAGGCCTTCGGGTCCACCGTCGTCGTCGGGTATGCGGTCCCGTTGACGATGGGGGTGTCGTTGAACGCCTCCATGCCCACCGACACGTTCGGGGTCGACGGGATCTGCGGCGGCTCACAGAACGGCTGCACGTCCGGGTCGCAGCTCGGGTCGTAGTAGGGGTTGGCGATCGGCTTGTACTTCTGGTCCGTCGACGGCGGCCAGAACCACGGGCCGTACATCCACCGGCCGAACGGGCTGGCGCCGGTGTTGCTGCCGGGGTTCTGCGCAGGCATGTAGACGTGAGGCACCCAGAGGTTGCCCTCGCCGCCCCACTTGTCGTAGTTCCACGTCGGGTCGACCTGGGCCATCGTCGCCGCGTCGGGGACGAAGGTCTTGTCCTCGATGGTCAGGGAGTGGCCGAGACCGGAGTTGCCCATGTCGACGCCGTCGAGCGCGCCACCGGGGGCGACGAGCGCCTTCTCCGTGTCGTCGGTGATGAGGTATGGGGCTGCCTCACCGGCATACACGTTGAGCCGGGTGATGCCCCAGGCGTGGTCGTGGTAGAAGAGCAGCCGCGCGCTCTGCTGGTTGGTGTAGAAGAAGGTCTCCGCGCCCGGACCGGGGTCCGGCATGTCGGGGACGTTCTGGACGCTGACGCCCTTGGGGTAGTCGGTGGTCTCACCGGCCGGGGTCGTCCACTGGTGGGGGGTGCCGTCACTGATCCACGGGGTGATGCCACCGTGCAGGTGCAGCGTGGCGCGGTTCTCGCTGTAGCAGTCCGCGGGCTTGGGGTCCTGCCCACACATCGGGTTGCGCACGCCGTCGAGGACGGTGCCCTCGTCGGCTGCCATGTCCATCGGGACGTCGTTGGAGTCGAGGGTCATCGCGTTCGGACCCGCACCGGAACCCATGAGGGTGGTGTCGACCGGCAGGAAGAGGTTGCCGTCCTTGCCGTCGGGCAGCAGGTTGCGGAAGAGGATCCGGACCGGGCGGTTCTTCGTCGCGACGATGGTCGGGCCGAGGTAGTGGGGGGTGTCGACCCCGTAGTAGCCGGTCGAGGCATCGGGCAGAGCCGGGTCGAGGTTCGCGTTGCCCAGCTCGACGTGCTTGCCCGGAACGGCGACGGTCGACACCTGCACGTAGCCGCGCAGCAGGGTGGCCGGCAGGCTGCTGGCGAACTTCTCGCGGTACTGGACCAGAGCGATCTCGTAGTAGTCCGTGCCGGGGTAGGTCGCCTTGTCGGGGACCGCGATCGGGATGTACTGGCCCATGTTGTTGGCCTCGGCCGCTCCGTCACCGGCCAGGGTGTCGACGAACTTCTTCAGGCCAGGGGTGAGGTAGCCGGCGCCGGCCGCGTCGACGACGATGTCCGTCACCGCGCCCATGACGGCGACGTGCGCGACGGCGCTCGCGCCCTTGTCGAGCGGGGCGACGCTGTCGTTGATGGTCACCGTGGGCGCCGAGGTGTAGCCGGTGCCGCCGTCGGTGATGTAGATCTGGCCGATGTTGATCGTCGCGGTCACCGTGGCCGGGCCGGACAGGTTCGCGAACTCTCCATCGTAGATGGCGATGGAGGGCGCCGTCTTGTAGCCCGAGCCCGAGGTCAGCAGCTCGATGCCCGTGACGACACCGCTGCCGTCCATCGTCGCGGTGGCAGTCGGCTGCTCACACGTGGCGCCGGGGTTGGTGCAGTAGGCGGCGTCGGGGTTGGGAGAAGTGGACGATCGGCTGGATCGTGTAGCCGGACCCGCCGTCGACGAGGGTGAGGTCGTCGGCGCCGCCGCTCGCCTGGGCGAGCGCTGGGGTGGTCGGGCTACCGCCACCGGTGATGTCGACCGTCGGGGTGGTGAAGCCGAAGCCCGCCTCGGCGACGTCGATGCTCGTGACGACACCGGCAGAGATGTTCGCGTGGGCCGAGGCGTTCGTGGTGGGGGTGATGCCCGGCGAGGTGATCGTCACCGTCGGCGGGGTGGCGTAGCCCGAGCCCGGGGCCGTCACGTCGATCGAGGAGATGCCACCGGTCTTCGGGTCGACCGTCGCGGCCGCTGTGGCGCCGGCCCCGGGGTCGGTCGGGGTGACGGTGGCAGCGAAGGAGTAGGTCCGGTCCTGGGAGTAGATCGGGTAGTTGGTGTCGACGCCGAGGGTCATCGAGTCGCCCTGCGCCGGGGCGAGAGCGGTCGCCAGCGAGGTGTCCGCGGAGGCCGGGGTGCTCAGGATGTCGGCGTTGGTGCCGCCGGTGTCATTCGGGACACCCTCGCCGTAGAAGCCGATGACGTCGTCCGCGTGGACGGTCACGGCCGGGCTGACGTCGAAGGTGGCCACCTCACCGGCCGGGTTGGTCGGCGCCGGGACGGTCTGCTCGCCGCTGTCGTAGACGACCGTGTACTTGTCGGCGACCGTGGCGTCGGGCCGGAGCACGTAGGCGTGGAAGAGGTTGCCTTCGGAGGTGTTCGGGGCCCCCCCGGGCGTCGTCTGGTTCCAGAGCTGGAAGTTCGACAAGGTGCCGGCCGGCAGCTTGGCGTTCGGCAGGACGACGAACACCTGGGCCAACGTGCCCGGCGCCGTGGCGTAGTCGGTGGCGTCCGCCCGCTCAACGAGGGGGTTCCCCACGGAGCCCGGCACGGCCGGGACCTTCTCGAGGGTGACGATGGCGTCGGACAGCGTCTGCGGACTGTTCGCCCAGTTGGGATACGGGCCGAAGTAGTGCGGGACCTTGCTCGAGTCGGTGGCGCCGAAGCTCAGCCCCGCCGCATGCGCCGGGGCTGCGACCATCGCGACCATCGCCGACTGCCCCACGACCATGGCGAAGGTCGCGACAGCAGGAACCATCCAACGGGTACGTAGGCGGCTCATGGGCCGTCCCCCTTACAGACACTCACTCCGGTGGCGCTGCCTAGTGACGCAGCATGCAGAACCATAACCTCCTTAAAGGAACCTGAGTAGAAGATTTGACTATCTCCTGACTTTGAGCGGTCCTCCGCGCACGCCGAGCGGCGCTGATGACGGGAACCCGCCAGCCCTCGAGAGCCAAGTAAGGGCTACCTGACCTGCGGTTATGTGTCTCCGCCGGTGAAGGAGGCGGGGCCCCGGGGGCCACCGTCGCGCAGGGTCGAGCCGGGCGCAATGTCTCCCAAAATGGGGTCATGCGCATCTGAGCGAAATGAGCGTTTTGGATCTGGTCAAGCGCAAGTTCTCGTTTTCCCGACCGGTCAAGCGCAAATTCGGGGTCGAGATGGTCGAGCGCAAATTCGGGCGACGCCCTTGTGTCCGAGTGGCTGGTCGCCATGGCGACCAGCCACTCGGACACTGAGCTGAGGTGGGGCGGGCTGAGCCGGTGGACGCCCCTAGCAGGCCAGGTGGGCCACGAACGGCTGACCGGAGTTGGCGATGACGAACTGCCCGTCCCGCCGGCCGATGACCGCCCCGTTGACCTCGACCGACTCGGGGTCCGCCCCGTGCACGACGAGGTGGAAGGCGCCGCGGGCGAACTCCGGGTAGCCGTCACCCTCGACCTCGGCCGAGAGCGTCACCCGGTCGCCGTCCCGCCCGACGACGAACGCCGTGCGGACCCGCCCGCCGTCGGCCGCGGCATACGTCAGTCCGTCGTCCTCCTGGAGCAGCGAGCGGTGGACGCGACCGTCGTCGGCGGGGACGAACAGGTGCAGCTCGATGGCGTCGGGCCGGTAGCCCGCCGTCGAGGCGGGCGCCTCGGTCCACATCGGGATGACCGCTCCGGCCCTGGCGTACAACGGGATCCGGTCCATCGGCGTCGGTGCGATGACGAACCGGCCGCCCTCGAGCACTCGCACCGGTGTACCAGTCGTACCAGCGCCCCGCGGGGAGATAGACCTGGCGGGAGGTCACCCCGGGGGACGAGACGGGGGCGACGAGCAGGTCACGGCCGAGGAGGTACTCGTCGTCGATGTCGGCCACCAGCGGGTCGTCCTGGTAGTCGAAGACGAGCGGCCGCTGGATCGGGGCCGCGGTCTCGGAGGCCTGGACGAAGCAGGCATAGAGGTAGGGCATGAGCCGGTAGCGCAGCCGGATCGCGTCGCGGACGAGGTCGAGGACGGCCGGCCCGAACGACCAGGCGTACTGGTCGACGGTATCGGAGCATCGCGTGGTTGCGCGCGAACGGCGTCAGCACGCCGTACTGCATCCAGCGCAGGAACAGCTCGGCCCTGGTGTCCTCGTAGAACCCGCCGATGTCCGCGCCGACGAACGGCTGCCCCGAGACCCCGAGGCCCATGCCCATCGCGACGCTCAGCCGCAGGTGGTCCCACCGGGAGCAGTTGTCGCCCATCCAGTTCGCGGCATAGCGCTGGATCCCGGCGAACCCGGAGCGCGACAGCACGAACGTGCGCCGGTCGGGCATCGCCTTGAGCAGGCCCGGCCGTCGTGCCCATCGCCATGAGCAGGGCGTACTGGTTGTGGAAGCGCTCGTGGGAGGCCCGGCCGTGGTCGAAGCGCATCCGGCCCGGCGGGATCGATCCGGTCGCGGGCTCGTTCATGTCGTTCCAGATCCCCGCCAGGCCGGACGCGACGTGCGCCGGCGTTGAGCTCGCCCCACCAGTCGCGCGCCTCCTGGGTCGCGAAGTCCGGGAACGCGGTGTTGCCGGGCCACACCTGGCCGATGTAGACGTCGCCGCCCTCGGTGCGGCACAGCACGTCCCCCTCGACCGCCTGGTCGTAGACCGGGTAGCCCGGGTCGTACTTCACGCCGGGGTCGATGATCGTGATGACCTTGAACCCGTTGTCGGACAACCGCTTCAGCATCGCCGGCGGGTCGGGGAACGAGTCGCGGTCCCAGGTGAAGACCCGGTAGCCGTCCATGTACTCGATGTCCAGCCACATGACGTCGCACGGGATGTCGAGCTCGCGGTGTCGGGCGGCGAGCGTCCTCGATCCCGTCCTGGTCGTAGCGGAACCAGCGGCACTGGTGGTAGCCCAGGGCCCACAGCGGCGGGACGGCCATCCGGCCGGTCAGCCAGGTGTAGGCCTCGAGGATGTCGGCCATCGAGGGCCCGGCGAAGACGTACTCGGTGTACTGGCCGCCCTCGACCTGGACGGCATACTCCTCGCGGCCGGCGAAGTCGAGATGCGACCGGTAGCCGTTGTCGACGAACGACGCGCTCATCGCCCCCGACGGCCTGCTCTGGTGGTAGAAGAACGGGATCGTCACGTAGTAGGGGTCGAACTCGGTGCTCGTGCGGTCCGCGCGCGGGTCGTCCGGGTCGAGACCCGCCGTGAACTCCAGGCTGAGATACGGGTCGAGGACGTCGGTGTTCCAGATCGTGAAGTCGCGGCCGCGCCGGTTGTGCCGTCCGGTCTTCTCCCCCAGGCCGAAGAACGCGTCCTCCTGACGCACAGCGGCGGCGGACGGTGAAGGCGTCGTTGAGCGTGGCGTACGCCCACGGCCGGCCGTCTCCGTCGGTGGCCGTCTCGATGACGGCCGAGCCGTCGGGGCGGTGGACGTCGATGCGGAACGGGTCGAGCCCGAGGGTGAGCGCCGAGCGCGTCGGTGCTCGAGCGTGACCGTCCCGGCCGAGTCGTCCCGAGCGCACCGTGTATGCCGGCTGCGCGGCGAGCGGGTCGACGCACACGGCATACGTCGGGTGCTCGTCGAACACCCCGCCGCGGCTGATCTTGATGCGGACGACGTCGTCGCGCACGGGCTCGACGCGCAGCTGCTCGCCGTGCAGGTGGGCCAGCAGCCCGGTGGCGGTCTCCTCGACGCGGTCGACGCTCTCGGGGCGGAGGTAGGTGTCGGTTGACCTCATGGCTTCGACCCTACGGGCCGGCGCCGTTCGACCGGCGGGGCGGGTCGTCCGTTCGGCGACGCGGGCCGCGTCCGTTAGGACGGTTCTCTCGGGGAGGATCCGTCCATCCGCGGTGCCCCTGACGGGTCCACCCGGTGACCAGCCCGGGATGCTTCCGGCAATGAACTCCGTTGGGACAGTGGAGGATCCGCTCACTGCCTTTGCGGCTGTCGGCACCACCAGGATCGCCGGTAGCCCTGGGCACGACGGATTCGGCCACCAGCGTTCTGCGCGGACCGACTGCGGGGGACGAACGATCTGGGTACCTTTCGTGCTGCAAGGTAAAGAGAAGGTAAAGGCGCCCTCGCGAGGGGGGATCACCTCGCGCCGGCGCCACGCAGCACAGGCCACGCCCCTCGCGCCCAGCCCGCGCGGGAGGCCGCACTCACCCCACCGGCCGGACTGCCGTCGCCATCCGCATCCTGCTCGATACGAGCCTGCCCGCGGTGGACGACGCCCCTCCGGCTCGACGGGGAGCGCGACGACAGAAGGCGTGGGCCCGAGCCTCCGGTGACGGCCGGATGGGAGCCGGGCGGCGCACCTGAGGGGGTGCGTCGTCCGGACTCGGCCGACCCGCTCGACCCGCTCGACTCGCCCGACCCGCTCGACCCGCTCACCTGAAGGTTAGACAGCGGCGGCCCCGGTCGGCGCATCGTCGGCATACTGAAGGTCCCGACGACCGAAGGAACACCATGAACGCCGCGGCGCGCCCGGCCATCGCCACCGGGGTCACGGCCGGCCGGCTCCGGGGGCTGCGCGTGTGGAACCTCGGCCTCACGGGCCTCCACCTGGCCCAGGCCGTCGCCATCGTCGTGCTCGCCGGTGACTTCGCCGTCACCGTCACCTCCTCGATCCCGGACGGGCCGCCCGGCTCGGCCGTCCCGGCGCCGGCCGCGCTGTTCGACGTGCCGATCGGGTGGGCGGTCGCCGTGTTCCTCTCGTTGGCCGCCCTCGACCACCTGGTGACCGCCACCGTCGCCCGGTCGACCTACGAACGGGACCTCCGGCGCGGGATCAACCGGTTCCGCTGGGTCGAGTACTCCGTGAGCGCCACCGTGATGGTCGTCCTCATCGGCTTCTACTCGGGCATCACCGGCATCAACGCCGTCATCGCCGTCGCGGGCGCGAACGTCGCGATGATCCTCTTCGGCTGGATCCAGGAGCTGATGAACCCGCCGGGGCGCTCGACCACCACGATGCTCCCGTTCTGGTTCGGCACCGTTGTCGGGCTCGCCCCGTGGGTGTCGATCGCCGTCAACATCGCCGGCTCCGCCACCGTTCCCGGGTTCGTGTACGGGATCGTCGTCGCCCAGGTGCTCCTGTTCTTCAGCTTCGGGCTGAACCAGTGGCTCCAGTACCGCGAGGTCGGGCGCTGGAGCGACTACGCGTACGGCGAGAAGGTCTACCTGGTGCTCAGCCTCGTCGCGAAGTCGCTCCTCGCCTGGCAGATCTTCGGCGGCTCGCTAGCCGGCTGACCGGCCGACCGAGGTGGCCGCCGAGCGCAGATGCGGCCGCGCCAGCCTGACGGTCACCAGGGCGAGCAGGCCGGCCACGACCGACCCGCACAACGGGATCGCGAGGGCGACCCGGGCTCCGTGCGCGTCCGCAACGACACCGACGACCGGCGCGGCGGCCCCGGCGCCCAGGTTGAGCCCGGTGCTCACCCAGGCCAGACCCTCGGTGAGCCGCTCCGCCGGTGCGAAGCGTTCGAGCAGTCCGAACATGGTGATGAGCAGTGGCGCCGTCCCCAGGCCGACGACGAACATCTGGACCGCCAGGAGGCGCACCCCCACCGCACCGAGCAGGACCGCAGGCAGGATGGCGAACACCGCGGCGACCACCGGCAACCGGACGTCCACGGTGGAGCGCCAGCCGCGAGCGCCATACGCCAGCCCGGCCAGCCCGCTACCGAGGGCGAAGCATGCCAGCACCGCGCCGGTCCATCGGGTCTGACCGGCCTGCCCCACGAAGGCGACGGCGGAGAGGTCGACCGCTACCAGCGTCACCCCCACGGCGACCATGACCAGCACGAGCGCGGTCGTCGGGACGAGCGGCATCCGGGAGGCCGGTGCCCCGTCGGCGCGCCTCGCCACGGGAGCGGTGCCCGGCAGCAGGTGCAGGGCCACGGTGCCCCCCAGCACCAGGGCGGCCGCTGCCACGAACGGTGCTCGGGGGCCGATGGTGGTGGCCAGCACCGTGGCCAGCACCGGGCCGACGACGAAGGTGATCTCGTCGAACGTCGACTCCACCGCCAGCCCCGTTCCCAGCTGGCTTGGTGAGGATCCGGGGAGCCCGGCCCACCGGGCCCGGACCAGCGCCCCGACCGGCGGGAAGGTCAACCCGGCCAGTCCCGCGGCGACGACCAGGAGCCCCGACGGCGCCGCCCTCCCGGCCAGCACGAGGAGCGACCCGAGGGCGGCGAGATGAGCGATGCCGGCCGGGAGGAGGACCGCCCGCTGGCCCGCCCGGTCCGCGACCCGGCTCAACAGCGGGTTCCCGGCCGCTCCCCCGAGGATGTATGCCGCGGTCAGCGCGCTGCCGAGCCCGTAGGTTCCGGTCCGCAGGGACACCAGGAGCACCAGGGCGACGGGGTACATCGCCAGCGGGAGGCGCAGCACCAGCCCGGCCCCGCTGAACGCCGCGGCTCCCGGCGTGCCGAGTGCGACCCGGTAGGAGCCCAGCACCGCCCCCCTCACCTCGCCGCCGGGGACCGACCCGCGGAGGTCCGGCGCTTGGCTGTCGGGCTCATGGGACCAGCCTGCTCCACCTTCGCAGGCGATGGGTTGTGAGACCACCCGCACCCCGATCCGGTCGCCGGCCGGGACCTACCCTGGCCCAGACGGCGTCGACGGTCATGAGACGGTGGGAGCGCTCCGTGGGGATCATGGCCGCGACCGTGCGGAGGCTGACCGCCGACCAGGACGAAGGGGGTGGCGGATGCGGGTCGAGACCCACTCCCAGGCGTCGCTGCCGGACGCCCTGCGCCGCCAGGTGGCCACCCTCGACGACGTCGAGTGGCCGCCCGACCCGGACGCGCCGGCTCGGCCGTTCGGTCACGACCCGGCGCTGTACCCGGTGTACGTGCTGCTCGTGGACGACGCCGTCGTCGTCGCCTCGCTCGCGCTGCTGTCCAAACCCCTGCCTCACGGCGGGGCGACGCTGCGCGCCACCGGCCTCAGCGCGGTGGTGACGGCGCCGGCATACCGGGGACACGGGCACGGGCATGCCCTCGTGAGCGCGGCGCGCGACGTCGCTGCCGGGCTCGGCGCCGACCTGGTCCTGTTCACGTGCGACGCGCACCTGGTCGCGTTCTACGAGCGGGCCGGGTATGCCGTCCTGCCCGGTGCGGTGCTCGTCGGCGGGACCCGGGCGGAGCCGCTGCGAAGCGACTCGCTGGCGAAGACGACGCTGGCCGCGTTCCTCACCGAGCAGGCCCGCGGCGCGGCCGGGGCGTTCGAGCACTGCGACATCGAGCTCTTCCCGGGCCCCATCGACCGGCTCTGGTAGGCCGCCGGGGCGAACGAGCGTGCCGCCGGGTCGGATCGCACTCACGGTCTGAGGTGACCGCGGTCCCATGTCGACGTCGGTCTCCTCGTGCCGCCCGGTGGCCCCTCACCTGAGGCGCCGGCGTTCCACGGCGGAGGTAGGTTTCGACGATGGAGCAACGGATCAGTCTCATCACTCTCGGTGTGGACGACCTCGCCCGTGCGCGCGCCTTCTATGCGGCGCTGGGCTGGCAGGGCCAGGAGGTCGAGGAGACGGTGTTCTTCCAGGCCGGCGGAAGTGCGCTGGTGCTGTGGGGCGCGGGACAAGCTGGCCGCCGACGGCCAGGTGCCCACCGGCGGGGCCGGGGGGTTCGGGGGCGTGGCCCTCGCGCAGAACGTGCGCTCCTCGACCGAGGTCGACCAGATCCTCGCCACTGCCGAGGCGGCCGGGGCGACGATCACCCGCCCGGCTGGGCCCACCTCCTACGGCGGGTATGCCGGCTACTTCGCCGATCCGGACGGGCACATCTGGGAGATCGCGCACAACCCCGGCTTCGCTCTGGCCGACGACGGCTCGCTGGAGCTGCCCGACTTCGGTCAACGGTGACGGGATGACCGCCGCCGGAGGACGCAGGCCGTGACCTCCGCCTCGGACCGACGGTCGCGGGCCTGATCGAGCCGGAGGAGCCCGACCCGGAGACGGCGTCGACGGCACTCGGCGCTCAGCCGACCTCGTAGCTCGTCGATGCCGCGTACCACCGGTGGTCGATCAGCAGCTGCATCGAGACGCTCCACCGCCCCGGCCCGGGCACGCTGATGATCGTGTCCTCCACCCCTCGACCGGCCGTCGTGGTGGCGGGGAAGTCCATCGGCCCTATCCCGGTGTCTCGGTTGGTGAAGGTCATGTTCGCCGTCGTGATCGGCACGGCCGCTCCGGCCGGGGTCGAGGCGTGGATCGTCAGGCCCTCGAAGCCCGGACGGGTCGGTCGGACAAGGACGTCGAGGACGACCCGCTCCCCGGTCGGTGCCTGACCGGTCAGCGTCGTGGTGAACGACGGTAGATAGGTGTCGGCCCCGGGCGGCGTCGCGACGAGGGCCGCGGTGACCCCGAGGATCGCCACCGCAACCGCCGTCTCGGTGAGCACGAGACGGCGCAGCCGGGCCGCTGGTGAGCTGCCCGCCGGGGCGCCCGCCCACCGACGGACCAACCGATGGCTGACGGAGGCCACGAGGAGGACAGCGGCGAACAGGGCCACCTTCGCCAGCACGAGCCGGCCGTATGCCGTGCCGCCGAGCGCGCCCCACGACCCCACGTTGCGAAGTGCCGACACGGCGCCGGTCGCCGCGACGAGCGCGACGCTCGCGGTGGCGAGCCGCGACCACCGCGCGAGGACCTCTCCGGTCTCATCGGGCACCGGGTGTTCGGGGGCCCTCTCCGGTGGCGCCCGCACCGTCACCGGCACCAGCTCCGGCACCTGAGCCGGCCGGTCAAGCACCCCGGCGGCGATGACCACGAGCCCGCCGACCCACGTGCCGGCACCGGAGATGTGGAGGAGGTCGACGGTCGACGCCAGAAGGGGCGAGGTCCCGTGCCCGGCGTGCCCGGCGAAGCTGAACGTCTCGACGGTGAACAGCCACAGGCCCACCATGTCGAGCCGTCGTGGGAGCCGGCCCGATCGGCCGGCTCGCCGCCAGATCAGTGCGCCGACCACGAGGACGGCCACACGCAGCACGCCGAGTCGACCGGCCGTCGTCGCCCCCATGGTGGAGAACGTCGCCGTGGAGAAGACGTCGCCGAGACCACCGCCCGCGCCATACGCGGCACCGACGCGCGAGGAGCAGGACGGTCCCGGCCAGTGCCCCCCACCAGGCCCCCGACACGGTGCGCCGGGCCGCCCGAGAGGACCCCCCGGCGGGCCAGACGAACAGGAGCACGACGACGGCGCCGATGAGGACGAGCGCTCCAGCGAAGGCGACGAACTGGGCGAGCCAGTGGACGGCACCGAGTATGGGGTCCGGGCTCGCCGCCGCTGCCGCCGGGGGCGGCGCCGCCGGAACCCCTATACCGAAGGTGAAGTTGCCGGACACGGGGTGGCCGTCGTCCGAGATGACGTGCCAGACGACGAGGTACGACGCGTCGGGTAGACCAGGGCGCAGGCCGATCGCAGCGGCCGCGTCGTCGCCCCCCGGGTGGGTCGCTGGGCCGGCGTCGACCCGGTTGGACCGGCTGTCCACGACGATGATCGCCCGGGCCGGCAGGGACACCGCCTCACTGAACGTCAGGACGACGGAGTCGGGCTCGGAGGTGAGCTGGGCGCCCTGGGTCGGCGACGTGGACTCGAGGTCCGCGTGAGCTGCACGCGGGACCACCGCCGACGAGCAGGCCGATGACGGCGACGACGACGGCGAGGACCCACCGACGTGTGGACGTCGGCGCCGAGCCAGCCATCACGCGTTCAGGACGCCGATGAGCACGTCCAGAGCGAGGAAGAGGAAGACCCCCGTGAGGTAGGTGATCGAGGCGTGGAAGACCCGCAACGGCTTGGCCGGCTCCCCCTCGGCCACGCGAGCACGAAGCAGGACGACCTCGCGCAGGAAGTAGGCGCCGAACCCGACCGCCCCGGCCACATACAACAGGCCCCGGTGCCCGACGGGCCACAGGACGAGCGTCGTCGCGATGGTGAGCACCGTATAGGCAAGCATCCGGCGGACCACGACCTCGGCGGGCGCGACGACCGGAAGCATGGGCACGCCGGCCGACGCGTAGTCGTCGCGGAACCGCATGGCCAAGGCCCAGAAGTGGGGCGGGGTCCAGAAGAAGACGATCCCGAAGAGCAGGAAGGCTGCCGCGCTCACCCGACCGGTCACCGCGGCCCACCCGATGAGGGTGGGCAGACAGCCCGCTGCTCCGCCCCACACGATGTTGGACGAGGTCCGGCGTTTGAGGACGAGGGTGTACCCGACGACGTAGACGACGATGGCCAGACCGGTCAGCCAGGTGGCCAACGGAGTCGTCGTGAACCACAGAAGGGCGAGGGCAGCGACGGCGAGCGCCACCCCGAAGATGGTCGCTCCACGCGTCGACACCTCGCCGGTCGTGAGCGGCCGCCGCGCGGTGCGGTGCATGACCTGGTCGATGTCGCGGTCGAGAACGCAGTTGAGGACGTTGGCGCTGCCTGCGGCGGCCGAGCCGCCGACCATCGTCGCCAACACGAGCCAGCCGCCCGGCCAGCCGTCGGCTGCGAGCAGCATCGCCGGCAGGGTTGTCACGAGAAGCAGCTCGATGATCCGCGGCTTCGTGATCGCGACATAGGCCCGTACGGCGGTCCCGGTGCGGGCGACCGCGCCCGCGACGACGTCAGCGGTCACCCTGTTGCCGTCGTCAACGACGTGGTCGCGGTGATGAGGATGGCCGAGACGGCCATCCAGGTCCACCAGTACCCCACGAGGCGCACGTGCCACCGGTCGTGGTCGAAGCGCCCCTTCGCCGCGCGCACGAGGATGCCGGCGCCGACGAACAGGGTGAGGAGGAGGTGGACGACGTGGTAGCCGGCCAGGGCCATCCAGGCCGACTGGTAAGCGCCGTCACGAGGGGTGAAGCCGGCCCCGATCATCTGGGCGAGCTGCAGGCCCAGGTCGACCAGCGCGATGACCCACGCGATGAGTACCCCGGCCCTCAGCACGCTCAGCTCGCGCCTGTCGTCCTGGGCCCAGTGGTAGACGAGCCAGCTGAGGACCGCGACGACTCCGATGACCCAGGAGAACCCGGTGCTCACCGCGCCGGGTTGGTCAGTGGCGAGCCACTCGCCCTCGGTGTTGAGCGAACGCAGGTAGAGGTACGTGAACACCAGGGAGAGCACGAACGTCGAGTCGCCGAGAATGACCAGGAAGACCCCCAGCCTCCTCATCTGTCCCGCCGGCTCGATGTCGAGGTGGGCCGCGGTGTCGGCGTGCGGTAGCGCGGACATCAGACCGGCACCTCCTCGTGCTCGGGTGCGGCGGGTCCGCCCTGAGCGGCCCCGGAGCCGTTCTCGCTGTAGCCGTAGAAGTCCTCCGTGACAACCGGAAGCACCTCGAAGTTCTCCAGCGGCACGGGCGTCGGCACCTGCCACTCGAGGGTGCGCGCGCCCCAGGGGTTGGCTGGGGCGACGGCACCGTGACGCCAGGAGTGGATGATCGCGCCGAGGAAGGTCAGCATCCCGATACCGATGACGTACGCGCCGAGCGAGGAGACGAGGTTGCCGACCGCGAAGTAGGTCCCAGGGTTGGCGACCCGGCGAGGCTGACCCGCCATACCGACCGCGAACATGCCCATGAACGTGACGTTGAACCCCACCTGTGCCGTCCAGAAGCCGATCCCGCCCCACCGTTCGTCGAGCATCCGCCCGGTCATCTTCGGGAACCAGTAGGCCAGTGCGCCCAACGCCCCCGTGAGTCCGGCGCCCATGAGCGTGTAGTGGAAGTGCGCGGTGACGAACATCGAGCCGTGCATCGCCTCGTCCACCGGGACGTCGGACAGGTAGACGCCGGTGATCCCGCCGATGGCGAAGTTCCACAGGAGCGCATAGACCGCCATGACCGGCAGCCGCATCCACACATGTCCGCGCCACAGCGTCCCGAGGAGCACGAGGAAGAGCAGGCCGGTGGGGACGGAGATCATCTCCGTGGTGACCATGAACGGACCGTTGAGGACCGGCGCCCAGCCGGCCATGTACATGTGGTGGGCCCAGACGAAGAGGCTGAGCCCGACGACGCCGCCGATCCCCACGACCGCGCCGGTGAAGCTGAACAGGGGCTTCCGGGTGAACACCGGCGCGATCTCGGTGACCGCGATGATCGCCGGGAGGAGGATGACGTAGACCTCGGGGTGACCCATGAGCCAGAACAGGTTCGAGTAGAGCCACGCGTTGCCGCCGCCCGACGCGACGTAGAAGTTGGCGCCCATCCCCCGGTCCATGCCGAGCTCGATCATCGCGACCTCGAACATGGGGAACGCGATGAGACCGAGTGCGACGCTGGCGACCGTCCCGAACACGAAGATCGGCGTGCGGTTCCACGTCATGCCCCTGGCGCGCAGCTTGACGACGGTCGTCGTGATGTTCATCCCGGCCACGCCCGTCGAGATGGCGAAGATGATGATCGTCACGAGGAACGAGTCCATGCCGCGCTTCCCCTGGTCGGACAGGGGTGCGTAGGCGGACCAGCCGGTCGGTATGCCGCCGACGAAGAATGCCGTGAGCAGCACGGGGACGGCCGCGAAGAGCAGCCAGAAGCTCAAGGCGTTGAGGCGCGGGAACGACATGTCCCGAGCCCCGATCATGATCGGGGACGATGAAGTTCCCGAACGGGCCGCTGACCATGACGATCGTCGCGATGATCATGATGATCCCGTGCAGCCCGACGAGGGTGTTGTAGGTCTCCGGGTCGACGAAGCGTGAGCCCGGCCTGATGAGGTTGGTCCTGATGAGCATCGCCAGGGTGCCGCCGACGGCGAAGAGCATCATCGTCAGCACCAGGTACTGCATGCCGACCACCTTGTGGTCGGTCGTGAACTTGGCGTATCTCATGAGCCCGCCGTCCTTGCCCGCGAGGTACATCTCGTCCTCATGGGTCAGGTCGTTGCCGAGCAGCCAGCGGAACGGGCCGACGAACGCGCCGACACCGATCAGGAACCCGATCGCCCAGGCGACGAGGGTGACGATCCAGACGGCGTCGTCCTTGTGGCTGCCGTCCTCGAGGTCCGGGAAGAACGCGTTGCAGACCAGCCACGCGGCGACGGCCAGGACCAGCCCCATGGCGATCCCGGTGAACATGTTGAGCCGGCGCATGATGCCGCCGCCGGACGGGGGCGCGTCCACCCGGACGGGGGGCTCGGTGGTCACAGCGGACATGGGAACCCCTCTGCGGCATGCGTCTGGGTCATGACGTGGCTCCGCTCGCGCTCTGGGCCCACGTTGCGTAGTCGTCCTTGCTGAGGACGTGGACCGTGGTCTGCATGTAGGAGTGGTAGAGGCCGCACAGTTCGGCGCACCGGACGGTGAAGGTGCCCGTCATCGTCGGCGTCACCTCGGCAGTGGTCGTCTCCCCGGGGTTGGCATCGACCTTGATGCCCATCTGGATGAGCCAGAACGAGTGGACGACGTCCTTGGAGGAGACCTTGAACAGGACGGGTTGGTCGACCGGGAGGTAGAGCTCGTTGGTCTGCCGGTCGTTCTCGTCCGGGTAGGTGAAGTTCCACGCCCACTGCTGACCGGTCACGTCGACGACGAGCGGCGCGGCCGACTGCACGGTCCGCTCGGACGGCGGCTGCAGGACGACCAGGCCCCAGACGAGCAGGAGCAGACACAGCACGCTCGACCCGATGATCCACGTCGCGAACACCTTGGGGTTGGACCGGATCGGGGGCGCGGTCTCCGGGGGCGCCTCGCTGCCCCGGTGCCGCCACCCGATCACCGAGTAGATGAGGATCGACCAGACCATGGCGGCCACCGGAGCGGAGAAGACGGTGAACCAGGTGACCGTCGACTCGATCTCCTTCATGTCCGCCGAGGCGGCGGTGCCCATGAGCCGCGCCGGCACCGTGACGGCGAAGATGACCAGCAGCACGGTGAGGACGGCCCAGATGCCGAGGATCGGCATGACCGGGGCGCGCCGCCAGGCGCGGCGGCGGTCGCGGTCCGCCGGAGGCGGAAGGTCCGGGGGGCTCGGAGGACGAACGTCGGCTATCACCATGGCAGCTCTTCCCTCCCGAGACCGGTTACGCCGTGACCTTGACGGTGCCCGCCATATAGCCCTGGGTGCTCATCGGGCCCCCGAACTTGGCGTACGTGCCGTCCCCGCAAGGGAACTCACAGTTGAAGACATAGTCGCCCGCTCCCTTCGTCATGAACGAGAACGTGACGACGTGGGGCGCGGGGTAGCCGTTGTCGAGGACCGGCGCGTCGTCGGCCACAGCCGGTAGCGGCACCGAGACGAACAGCTGGTCCTGGTCCTGGATGAGGCTGTGCAACGTGAACGTGTGCCCGACATGAGCCGGGTCGACCTGGGTGACCGACTGACCGTCGACGGACATGGTGCCGTCGACCGTCCCGTGGACGTGGGCGAAGTAGGGGTTGGTGATCTCCTCACCGCCGTCGTACTGCTCGATGGTCACGGTGATGAGGCTGTTGGCCGGGAGCTCGAGGTTGGTCGACGGGCCGTAGGTCACCCAGTCCGGATGGGGCCCGCCGTCCTTCCCATGGGACCCGGCCATGCTGTCGGGCCAGGTCTGCAGCGTCGATGAAGGCGTGCGGCACAGTGCCCGACGCGACCTGCGCCGTCCCGTTGACCTGCGCCTTGAGCACGCGATCCTTGTCGTTCTGGGACGCCAGAGCGGCGCCTCCCAGGACCACCGCAAGCGCACCTGCCGCCACCGTTGTTGCGACACCCACCCACGTCTTCATCAGCACCCCTTCGTGCCGAGCGGCTGATGCCGCTATGGAAGGGAGGTTGGCACTCCGACGTAGAAACTTCAAGTGTCAAGCCGACCTCTTTTGTGAGTTGGCACACATTTCCTTCCCAGCAAGCCGTGAGAAGGGGACGGTCCTGGGTTTACAGTGCGCCTGTGACGCACGTCTCAGCGTTCCTCGGCGAGTGGGAGGTCGCCCCGCTCCCGACCGGCCTGCTGCTCCTCGCCGCAGGCGGCTATCTCTGGGGCGTCCATCGGGTGCGCCGGCTGCGGGCCGGCCGTTGGGAGCACCCGCCGGATCGTCGCGTTCCTCATCGGTCTGGCCCTCATCGCACTGGTCATCATCGGGCCGGTCGGCGCCTTCGACGACGTCTTCCTCTGGGCCCACATGGCCCAGCACATCGTGCTCATGATGGTCGCCGCGCCGCTGCTCGTCCTCGGCGCCCCGGTTCTCCTCCTCCTTCAGGCAAGCACCACGGCGGGCCGCAAGCGCTACGTCGTCCCGGTCATCCGTAGTCGCGTCGTGCGGTGGCTGACCCGGCCGTGGGTCGGGTGGGCGCTGTACGTCGGCACCGTCCTCGGGGCTCACTTCACCCCCTTCTACAACTATTCCGTGACGCACCCACCGGTTCACGACTACGTCGAGCACGGGCTGTTCCTCACCGTCGCCCTGGTCTACTACTACCCGCTCGTCGGGTGCGAACCCCGTCCCGCACAGCGCAACCCCGCTCGTCAAGATCGTCTCGCTGTTCCTCCAGATGGGGCCGATGGCCCTGACCGGCTTCTTCATCTACTCGGCGCGCAGCGTCCTGTACCCGGCATACCTCGTCGCGGACCGGCCGTTCGGACCTGCTCCGCTGGCCGACCAGCAGCTCGCGGGCGCCATGATGTGGTGCGGCGCCATGCTCATCGACGTCGTGTGGCTGAGCATGGCGATCCGCGCTTGGCTGCGGGCCGAAGAGCGCAAGGCCGAGCGCTCCGACCGCCAGATCGCGGCCGAGAGGCTGGGGGCCGCATGAGCGCCGGGCGGATGTCCGCCGCATCGCGCCGAGTCCGCCGCCTGACCATCGGCACGGTGGCCGCAGTCCCCGTCTGTCTGGCGGCCGGCGCGTTCGAGCTGGACCGAGCCCTCGGCGGTAACGACCTCAGCTGGGTCTATGCCGTGGAATGGCCCCTCATCGGGGCGTATGTCGTGTACATGCGCCAGCGGCTGGTCCGGGAGACAAGGGGTCAAGCAAGCCGGCCCCCTCGCGCATCCCGGCGGGCGTCCGGGACAGCAGCGGCGCCGGCGGACGCCGCAGCCTGACGCCGAGCTGGCCGCCTGGCGCGACTACCTCTCGCGCCTCCACGCCGCGGACCCCCCAGGCGGTCCTCCGCCGCGACCTGGACGGCGCGTCATCGAAGACCTCTCGATGATGCGCCTCACGGCTGGGGTGGGTGCGCTCCTGGTGACGCTGGGCCTCGGGGCGTGCGCCGCAGGCCCGGCGGCGACGGCGGGCGGTACGACCCTCGGCTGCCGCGACGAACCCGAAGCCGGGCGGCGGCACCGTCATCGACCGGCCGGTTCCCGACGCCGTTCTCGACCTGTCACTGGCCGACTCCTCCGGCCGCAGGCTCACGCTGCGCTCGCTCGCCGGCAAGACGGTGGTCCTCACCGACTTCCTCACGACCTGCCAGGAGATCTGCCCGCTGACGAGCGTCAACTTCCGCACCGTCGCCGACTCGGTCATCGCGGGGGGCCAGCCGTCCCAGGTCGTCCTCCTCGAGGCGACCGTCGACCCGGAGCGGGACACACCGTCGCGGTTGGCGGCATACGAGAAGCTCTACGGCGCCCGGCAGGACTGGAGGCTCGTCACCGCGGACGCGTCGGCGATCGCGACACTGTGGAGGTTCTTCGGGGTCGCCTACGCCAAGGAGGACAACACGGCACCGTTGCCCAAGGACTGGCTGACCGGCCGGCCGTTGACCTACGACGTCACCCATCAGGACGCCGTGTTCATCGTCGACGGGTCCGGGCACGAGCGCTGGTTCGTCGTCGGCAGCCCCTCGACGGCCGGGGCGCAGCCCCCGTCGAAGATGCTCAGCTTCCTCAGCGACCAAGGCCGGCAGAACCTCGCCGCCCCTGAGCCGGGGTCATGGACCGCGAACGATGTCGAGGCGGCGCTGGCCTGGCTCGCCCAGCACGGCACCCCTGCTGCAAGCGGGGCGACGCCGTGACCACACCGCGCCTCCAGCTCACCCGAGCCCAGAAGTGGCTCCTTGCCCTCGCCGCCGTGTCGTATGCCGTGGGCTACCCTCTCGGGATCATCCTCGAGTGGGGCATCGGGTGGCTGCTCGTGTCGCTCGGCGGCGTCTTCCTGCTCGCGCTCGGGGTCGTGACGGTGCGGCGGATGAACCGCTCGGACGCGCCCTGACCGGCCGTAGCGAGGACGTCACACCCCCCAGCGGACCGGTCCCGGCGACGGTGTGATCGCCGAGGTCCAGCGTGGTGGCACCCTCACCAACAACCTCGAGCTCACGGACATCTGGACGGCACACGTCGCCCCGGACGCCCAGCACCCGTTCCTCATCGTCCCCAACCCCGACCGGACGGCAGACAGCCACTGCCGCGAGCGGCACGTCCTGCCGGAGACCCGACATGGCCTCGTCGCCGAGCGGGTCCGCGGGGTCGCCCGTCGGCCGGGGCGGTTCTCGGCGCCTCAGTCGGTCGGCGGTACCACAACGGCCGGAGGGCTAACACGACGTTCGGCTGATCCTCAATCGGCCGTTCGGACAGGATCGGGCGGACCCCCTTTTCTTTACTCTCGCCATACCTAGTCTTTACCTGAACGAGGGCGAACCAAGACCTCGTCTTTACCAAGCCGGAAGCCCTGGCGAACCCAGGACTCCACCCCCGAGCAGAGGAACCAGGCAGATGAGCACGTTCTCGAAGAAGAAGAAGACCGCCGTCGCCACGATCGCGCTGATGATGGTGACCGGCGGCGCTGCCGTCGCCTACTGGAGCGTGGGCGGTTCGGGTACCGGCACGGCCCAGACCGGTTCGACGGTCGACATCACCGTCGTGCAGACGAGCACGGTGAGCGGGCTGGCCCCCGGCGGCAGCGCCCAGACGCTGTCCGGCACCTTCACCAACCCGAACCCCGGCCCGGTGCACGTCCTGACCGTCACCGCGAGCATCGCCTCGATCACCCTCGCAGCCGGCGTCCCGGCCGGCACGTGCGACAACACCGACTTCACGCTGTCCAACGCCGCCATGGGCGTCAACGCCGAGATCCCCAGCGGCGCGGCGCAGGGCTCATGGAGCGGCGCCACGATCCAGTTCAACAACAAGGCCAGCAACCAGGACGGCTGCAAGGGGGCCACCGTCAACCTCGCCTACACCGTCAACTGAGGCGCCCGGTCGACGTCCGCTCCGTCGCGGAGTGGACGTCGACCGACAGCAGGGTCCGAGTGCAGGGAACAGGACAGAGCCAGAGGGGCTGAGGCGGTGATGTGGATGACTCCGCACACGCTGAGCGGGCTCGCGGCCGGTGGCATCCGGCACCTGGCGGCCTCCACCGCACCCACCCGCTCGCAGGCGCGACGGACGCGAGACCGTCGCCGTCGCGGGCGGCGGGTGCTCGAGGCCGGGGCCATCTCCGTCGCCCTGGGGACCCTGGCCTGGCCGGCGTCCGCCTACTTCACGACCGGCGGCTCCGGGTCGGCCATGCAGGGCACGGCCGACCTCCTGCCCCTGACGATCCTGTCGGAGACGACCGGCTCGCCGTCCGCGTCCCTGATGCCGGGTGGGAGCGGCGAGCTCCTCGTCCGCGTGACGAACCCCAACGCCGAGGCTGTGACGATCGTCAGCGTCGTCCAGGGCGGCGGCGTCGCCGTCTCGCACGCCACCGGATGCACGGCCGACCCCGCCTGGCCCGGGAGCCTGGGCAACTCAGGTGTCTCGGTGGCGAGCTCGACCGGGCTGAGCATCCCGATCGCAGCCGGGGCCACGACCGTCGTCCACCTCCCCGCCGCAGCCGTGATGAGCACGGGCTCCGCGGCAGGCTGCCAGAGCGCCACCTTCCAGGTGCCGGTCACCGTGGCGGTGCGGCAATGAGCAGGCACGCGGCTCGCCGACCGCCGCGCTCGCGTCGTTGGGCTCTGCGGAGCCGCCGCGTCGGCCTGGCCGCCGTCGCGATGCTCCTCGCCGTGGCCGCCCCGGCCTACAGCTACTGGAGCGTCAGCTCGACCGGACCCGGCGCCCGTGCCCAGGCCGGCACCTTGGCCTCCCCCACCCTGTCGGCCGGATCCGTCACAGCCACCTCCGCCGCTCTGTCGTGGACCACCCCGTTCACGCCGACGGCATACGGCCTGAGCCAGTCGCCCGGGACGACGGTCGGCTGCCCGGCGACGCCGGCAACCGGGTCGTCCGCCTGCGCCGCCACCTCGCTGACCCCGAACACGACCTACACGTGGACCCTGTCGGCCCGCCTGCACAACTGGGTCAGCCCGGCGAGCGTCTCCGCGACCACGAGCAAGCAGGCGACGACGACGACCCTCGGCAACCTCACGCCGACAACCGGGCCGGTCGGCACGAGCTTCGGCGCCGGGGCGATGGTGAGCGGCGACGCCGGGTACGGCACCCCCGCCGGCACCGTGACCTTCTCCCTGTATGCCGGCTCCACCTGCACCGGGGCCGCCGCCTACGTCAGCGCCGCCACGCCGCTGTCCGGCGGCGCCGCCGCGGCGACACTCCAGCCGGGCGAGGGCACCTACTCCTGGCGGGCGACCTACACCCCCACCGACACCTACAACCGCCCCAGCACGAGCGGGTGTAGCGCCGTCATCACCGTGACCCCACCCGGCAGCATCCTGGGCTTCACGTACTACAGCTTCTGGGGGACCGACTACAACGAGCAGGGGCGTCCGGGCGGGTTCGTGGGGAACCTGGCGCTGATCAACTCGGGCGGGTCCGCACCGCAGCCGCTCACCTCGCTCACCGTGACCGTGAGCGTCCCCGACACCCGGGCCAAGGGCGGCACGCCCAGCGCGGTCTCCGGGGCGGGCTGGACCTACCAGAGCGTCAGTCATGTCGCGTCCGAATGGGTCTACACGTTCCGGTGGACCGGGTCGCTCGGGGTGTACGGGTCGACGGACACCCTCGGCTTCACCCTCCCGTTGAAGAACGCCCCGTCGCGGTCGATCACCTCGACGGCCACCGCCACGAACCCGTACTCCAACACCGCGACGATCACGCAGAGCGGGTGGCTCTGAGCGGTCCGCCAGGTCGGGCCGCCAGGTCGGGCCGCCAGGTCGGTCCGCCAGGTCGGGCCGCCAGGTCGGGCCGCCAGGTCGGGCCGCCAGGTCGGTCCGCCAGGTCGGTCCGCGAGGTCGGTCCGCCGGCGCTCACCAGGCACGCATCCCCCCGACGAGGCTCGCGTCGACGGCAGCCGGCCACCCCGCATCAACGAGGCGACCGGCGTTTCCGCAGGTGAGTGGCGGTGGCGGTGGGAGCCGTCCGACCTGCGGCTTCCCGGGCACCCGGGCGTTCGTTCCCCGCCGGGATTGGGCTCATTCCCCGTGACCGGTGGGGCTGGCGAGGTCGAGGCCGTTCCTCACTGGTCTTGAAAGTCCCGCCGCCGGGTGCTCCGACCCGTCAGCCAGCGTCTGAGCAACCACTCGCCCCCGTAGCCGACGGCCAGCGACCCGGCGACCACCACGATCCAGGGGGCATGCAGAAGGGTCAGGACCGCGAACACGGGTAGCCCCGTTGCCAGCCGGGCCAGGAACGCCTGCCACCAGGTCCAGGTCACCGTTGCACCGACAGCCACGATCCCTCCTTCGGTTCGAGGCAGGCATCGCACCGCAACGAGACACGTTGGACGGGTCTTGATCGACTGGGGGCCTGTCCACGTGGTCGTGCGTGCGTGCCCGCCGTCCAGGACTCCACGATGGCGGCCCGCATCTCGGCGAACCGTTGCCACCTCACGACGGGTCCTGGGCGTCACCGTCGAAACGGCCTGAGCGCACGTCAGCGCACAGGCCGTTGAACCGGTCCAGGGCGGTGGCCTCGTCCCGCGCGTACTCCTTCTGCACGAACTTCAGCGACCGGCGGAACCGGGTCTTCACCATCCGGAACACACCCACCTTGTACCCGCGTCCGAAGAGGCCGGTTACCACGATGTACAGGAACCAGATCACCAGGCTGTCCAGATCCACAGGGTCGCCGAGGTTGGGTCGCAGCGGCCAGCCGCGCGCCACCGCCCGCACCACATAGGTGTCCCCGTTCGGGGATCCGATCTCTTCGATCCGGTCGAAGACGTCCTCGGCCTTCGTGGCGCTCACCGCGACCCTCCGGCCAGCCGCTGCACCCGCCGAGCGGCCCGAGCGTGCTCATACCGGGCTCGGCGGCCGTAGGTGTCCCTGCCGTCCCGCAGGTCCTTCGCGGCTCGACGGCTGCCCAGAAGCAGCCCGAACGCCACCACAACGAACCAGCCGATGCCGAACACGAAATCCGAGATCGCCAAGTAGGCCACCCCCAGGCACACCCCGACGATCAGCATCGGAGCCGGATCGGCGCTCCTGGCCTGATTCAGCCACAACAGGGCCAGCCGCCACCGACAGGGCACCGAGCCACGCACGGTTGCTGGTGGCGCCGCTCCTGCGTCTGACCCGGATCTTGCGAACCTCATGGTGTCCCCCGATGCGACGGAACGGGCGAGAACCGCGTCCTGATCATGGGACTGATCGTGCGCGCTTGCGGTCGCGGCGACGGATCTGGTCCTCGACGACGACCAGTCCGGCCATGACGCCGAGGATGTAGGTGAACCCGTTCACGTAGAGAGAAAGATGGGGGGTGTTCAGGGCGAGAAGTGCGCTGGCTAGGACGACCGCGATGACGGTGACGTAGGCCGCAAGGCTGAGCTGCTGGACGACGTCGCGGCGGTCCACCATCTTCCACAGGCCACCGAGGACGAGCCCGGCGGCCGGTGCCGCCAGCGCGGACCAGGCTGCCGTTGGTTGGGGGCCGTAGGCTCCCGCAAACCAGTAGCCCACGACGGGGACGACCACAAACCAAGCGCGCAACCGGTCCGAACGTCTCATCGAGCGCCGAGCCTCGGCCTTCATGCTCATGAGTTGCCCCTTCTCGACCTCTCAGACGGACAGTCGCATCCGCTCTTCACGCATCGTGGCACCGCCACCGGACCGAGCGAGTCGAAACCCGAAGACCGCCATGGCGGGTACATCACGTCCCCCATCGGCCGACGACCAACGGAACGGAACCAACCGCGATGGCCGCGAGGAGCAGGCCGACGCTGATGAGACCGATCCGGGTCCGCGGTTCGTCGTCGCCTGCCTCGTCGCCTGCCTCGTCGCGTTCACGAGCCGCTGTGGCGCTCGGAGCAAGCAGGACCAACGCGATGAACGGGAGAGCGATGACGAAGTCGGTGATCCCGCCCCTCCATCGGGTGTCACGCACCCAGTCCTGGACGTGCCGCCACCATACGGCGTCGACGGTCCGCAGATACGCAACAGCGGGGCCACCCGGGGCCGCCGCCGCTCCCGCTCGTCCCTCGCGCGACCGGCTCCGCCTCCCGGCATCCCCTCGCCCCGCCAACACGGAACCCCCGGTCGCATGCTCCCGGGGGCTCTGTGTTGGCGGTGGCGGTGGGATTTGAACCCACGGAGGGCTTGCACCCTCACACGCTTTCGAGGCGTGCTCCTTAGGCCGCTCGGACACGCCACCGCCGAGCAGGCTACTAGGACCGGCGGTCCTCGAAGAAATCCAGGAGCAGCCGGGAGCACTCGTCCTCGAGGACGCCGCCGACGACCTCGACCCGATGGGTGGCGTGCCGGTCGCGGACGATGTCCCACACCGAGCCGCAGGCCCCGAGCTTGGGATCCCACGCCCCGAACACCAGCCGCGGCACCCTCGCCAGCATGGTCGCCCCCGCGCACATCGGGCACGGCTCGAGGGTGACGACGAGGGTCGCCTCCTCGAGCCGCCACGACCCGGTCAGCCGGGACGCCGCCCGCAGCGCGACCATCTCGGCGTGCGCCGTCGGGTCCTCGTCGGCCTCGCGCAGGTTCCACCCCTCGCCGAGCACCTCGCCGGCCGCGTCCACGACGAGCGCCCCGACCGGGACGTCGCCGCTCTCGGCGCAGCGCCCGGCGAGGTCGAGGGCCGAGCGCATCCACCCGGCATACAGCGGATCGCCGGCGGGGCCGCCCACGTTGGTCACGCGGTAAGTTTCGCCTATGCGCGTCCAGGTTGCCGACCACCCGCTCATCTCTCACAAGCTGACCTACCTGCGTGACGAGCGGACGGACTCCCCGACGTTCCGGCGGCTGGCCGAGGAGCTCATGACGCTGCTCGCCTACGAGGCGACGCGCGACGTGCGGGTCGAGCCCTTCCCCATCCGGACGCCGGTCGCCCCGACGACCGGCATCAAGCTCGCCCGGCCGCGGCCGATCATCGTCCCGATCCTGCGCGCCGGGCTCGGGATGCTCGAGGGCATGGTGCGGCTGCTGCCCAGCGCCGAGGTCGGCTTCCTCGGGATGCAGCGCAACGAGGAGACCCTCGAGGCCATCACCTACGCCAACCGGCTGCCCGAGGACCTCTCGGGCCGCCAGTGCTACGTCATCGACCCGATGCTCGCCACCGGCGGCTCGCTGGCGATGGCGATCCGCTACCTCGTCGACCGCCGCGCCGACGACATCACGGCCGTCACGCTCATCTCCGCCCCCGAGGGCATCGCCCACCTCGAGGAGACCCTCGCCGACGTCACCCCGCCGATCACCCTCGTCACCGGCGCCATCGACGACCACCTCAACGAGCACGGCTACATCGTCCCGGGGCTCGGGGACGCAGGAGACCGGCTCTATGGGGTCGTCTGAGGTCGTCGGTATGCCGTGCCAGCCGCCGGTGGGCTGACCTGGCCGCGCGATCGACGCGGCATACTGTGGCGGCTTACCCTCGTTGCATACCCTCGCTGCATACCGTCGCGGTGGCCGCACCCCACTCCGACACGCCCAACCCCACCTCTCACGTCACACACGTCACATGCGGCACGATGGGTCGTGGAGAGACAGTGACCCCGTGGCGAACCGGCCGCCCCGCCCGCCCGCCGAGAATCGAGGACCCGCGATGCCCCCTGTCAAGAAGGTGGTCACCTGGGTCGTTCTCGCCTTCGTGCTCTACGCCATCGTGACCTCGCCCGACGCCGCAGCCGGCATCTTCACCAACGCGTGGAAGGTCATCAGCGACGGAGTCGGCAACGTGGGGGTCTTCTTCAACCACCTGCTCGGACGGTGAGGTGACCCTGCAGGCCAGGGCCGCCGCTCCCGAGCTCGAGGGCTACCTGGCGCCGGGTGAGCGCGTGGTGTCGGCCGTGCACCAGCACTGGTGGGCCCTGCACCGCGAGATCCTGACCGCCGTCGGCGCGACCATGCTCGCCGTCTACATCGACCTCAACGCCTCGGTCACGGCGGCCGGCCGCGCCGCCCAGAACTTCGGCTGGCTGGTGTGGCTCGGCTCGCTGGGGTGGCTGGTCTGGGGCGTGCTCAACTGGCGGCACGACTGGTTCATCGTGACGGACAAGCGGCTGCTGACGTTCTTCGGGTTCATCCGCCGCAAGGTCGCGATGATGCCGATGCGCAAGGTCACCGACATGACGTTCGAACGCTCACCGCTCGGCCGGCTGCTGGGCTACGGGAACTTCATCCTCGAGTCCGCCGGCCAGGACCAGGCCCTCGCCCGGATCGACTTCGTCCCCAATGCCGACGAGCACTACCGCAAGATCTGCACCGTCCTGTTCGGGAACGAGGTTGCGCCAGGCGGCTGGGACCCCGATGAGGACGGCTGGGACGGCGACGGGGGTGGCGGCGACGGTGGCGGTGGTGGCGGCGACGGTGGTGGCGGGCATGGCCGCAGGCCCGGTGACGGACCTGCTCGCGGGCCCGGTGACGGACCTGCTCGCGGGCCGGGCGACGGGCCTGACATCCCGCCCGCGGTCCCGTATGCCGGCCAGCACGAGCGGCTGCCCCGACCGGCGTCCGACGAGCACCCTTGGCCGACCCCGACCCCCCGGCCCACCCGCACGGCCGACGACTGGCTGGAGGACCTGTTCGGGTACCCCGAGAGTGGACGCGAGGGCGACTCCGAGTCGCTCTACCGAAGCGATGACCTCGTCCGCGCCGACCGGGACGCCGACACCGGCGAGATCCCGGTCGTGCAGCCGCGGAGGATGCCACCGCCCCAGACCCCCCGATAGCCCCAGCTTCCCGACAGCTCCGGCTTCCGACAGCTCCGGTACCCCCGAGTAGCCCTCTCCCCTTTCACGCAGCGTCCGAGTAACTGGTCGCCATACCTACCAATCACTCGGACACAACAGGAGGCGCGGGCATAGCGTCCGAGCAACTGGTCGCCATACCTACCAATCACTCGGACACAACAGGAGGCGCGGGCGCAGCGTCCGAGCAACTGGTCGCCATACCTACCAATCACTCGGACACAACAGGAGGCGCGGGCCGCAGCGGGGGGCGCGGGCCTAGCGTCCGAGCAACTGGTCGCCATCCCCACCAACCACTCGGACACAGCCGGGGGGCGGCGCGGGTCAGCCGGGCCAGCCGCGGGAGCGCAGCAGCCGGGCGAGCCCGGCGAAGAAGGGCTCCGGATCGCACCGCAACGTCAGGACCGACACCGACACCGTCGCGTCGCCGTCGACCTGGAGGTCGAGGGCCCGCACCTCGTCGCGGAGCGACTGCTCGAGCCGAGCGTGGCCTGCCCCGTTGATCTCCAGCGCGACGCGGTATGCCGCCCAGTAGACATCGAGGTAGACCACCCCCTGGGACGACCGCCGCCGGACCTGGCGCGTTGGCGCCGGGAGGCCTCGCTCGCCGCACATCCGCGCGAAGTCGAGCTCGCCGAGGGACTGCGCTCCTCCGGCGATGTCGGAGAGCGCCGTCCGAAGCATGGCCCGAAACCGGTGCCGCCTGACGCGCTCCAACGCGGCGGCGACATCCTCGACCCGCGTCAGGCGTTGCTGGATGGGCATGACGAGGCACAGCAGCGCCTGCCGTGGCGTCAGCGCCCACAATGCGCCTTGCACGGTGGCCACCGCCGGCAGTGAGCGCGGTATGCCGGAGGACGTCGCGTCCGCTGCGCCCCACAGCCTCGTCTCGTGGAGACAGACGCCGGCGACACGCGCCTTCTGGCGGCTCTTGGGAACCCAGATGTGGCAGTGCTCCTCGGCAAATCCATTGAGCCCGAACGCTCGCAGCGCGGTCATTCCACCCAGACGCGCCTGCGGGCCGACCACCAGGAGCATCCGCTGCCATGCCTCCTCCTCAGCCAGAGGACCCCGAGCGAGGTCGACACCGCGGCCGCTGAGGGCGCGCCATCGACCGGCCGCCACGTTGGCCCGGCGCCGACCGCGCGACACCCCGCGTCGATCGAGGTCGCTGAGCCGGACGAAGCGCGGCGACCCGCTCGCCACTTCGTCGGCCTGGGTCGCAGCGAGGGTGAGGTCTGCGGCGGGGTACGACGGCATACGGCACCCTCCCCGATGCCGATGTTCCGCCGCACCATGCCATCCGCACTCTGGGGACAACCGAAGGCCCCCGAGCACCCCTGTGGACAACGAGTGTCCGAGGAAGTGGTCGCCATGCCTACCAGTTACTCGGACACAGCGGGGGCGCGGGCGCAGTGTCGGGCGCGGGCGCAGTGTCCGAGGGAGTGGTCGCCATACCTACCAGTTACTCGGACACAACAGGGAGGCGTCGGACACAGCGGGGGCGCGGGCGCAGTGTCCGAGGAATGGTCGCCATACCTACCAGTTACTCGGACACAACAGGGAGGCGCGGGACACAGCGGGGGGCGCGGGCGCAGTGTCCGAGGCAGATGGTCGCCATACCTACCAGTTACTCGGACACAGCGGGGGGCGTCGGCACAGCGGGGGGCGCGCAGCGTCCGAGGAAGTGGTCGCCATACCTACCAGTTACTCGGACACAGCGAGGGGGGCGTCGGACACAGCGAGGGGGGCGTCGGACACAGCGAGGGGGGCGTCGGACACAGCGAGGGGGCCCCGGGCGGGGGCGGGGTCAGAGGGACCTGAGGATGTCCTCGACCCGGACCTTGGCGTCCCCGAACAACATCTGGGTGTTGTCGCGGAAGAACAGCGGGTTCTGCACACCGGCATACCCCGTCGCCATCGACCGCTTGAACACGATGACGTTCTTGGCGTTCCAGACCTCGAGGACCGGCATGCCGGCGATCGGCGAGGTGGGGTCGTCCATGGCCGAGGGGTTGACGGTGTCGTTGGCGCCGATGACGAGGACCACGTCGGTGTCGGGGAAGTCGTCGTTGATCTCGTCCATCTCGAGGACGATGTCGTAGGGGACCTTGGCCTCGGCGAGCAGGACGTTCATGTGCCCGGGCAGCCTGCCGGCGACCGGATGGATGCCGAACCGCACCTCGATGCCGCGCTCGCGCAGCTTCGCCGTGAGGTCGGCGACCGGGTACTGAGCCTGCGCCACCGCCATGCCGTAGCCCGGCGTGATGATGACCGAGGAGGCATCGGCGAGCAGCTCGGCCGCGCCCTCCGCGGTGATCTCGCGGTGCTCTCCGTAGTCCTTCTCCTCACCGGTCACCGCGCCGTCGGACCCGAAGCCGCCGGCGATGACGGAGATGAACGACCGGTTCATCGCCTGGCACATGATCCACGACAGGTACGCACCGGAGGAGCCGACGAGCGCGCCGGTGACGATGAGCAGGTCGTTGTTGAGCATGAAGCCCGATGCCGCCGCCGCCCATCCGGAGTAGCTGTTGAGCATCGAGATGACGACGGGCATGTCGCCGCCGCCGATCGAGGCGACGAGATGCCACCCGAACAAGAGGGCGATGACCGTCATCACGACGAGGATCCACAGCGCTGGGCTGAGGATGAACCAGATGAGGAGGGCGAACGACACGACGACGGCCGCGAGGTTCATCCAGTGCCGGAACGGCAGGACCAGCGGCGCCGACTTGACCTTGGCGCTCAGCTTGAGGAACGCGACGATCGAGCCGGTGAAGGTGACCGCGCCGATGAAGACGCCGAGGAAGACCTCGCCGTTGTGGATGCCGGAGACACCCTCGGCATCGAGCAGCGCCTGGGCCAGCGGGTGGCCGTTGACCTCGAGGAAGGAGTTGTAGCCGACGAGCACCGCCGCGGCGCCGACGAAGCTGTGGAACATGGCGATGAGCTCGGGCATCTGGACCATCTCGACCATCCGAGCGCGCCAGACGCCGATCGACGCGCCCACGGCCATCGCCGCCACGAGCAGCCCGAACGCCGTCCACCCGTCGAGGTGGATCACGTTGGCGATCGTCGCGACGAGGGCGATGGTCATGCCGGTGATGCCGAAGTAGTTGCCGCTCTTGGCGCTCTCGTGCCGGCTCAGGCCGGCGAGGGCGAGGATGAACAGCAGGGTGGCGACGATGTATGCCGCGGAGACCAGGGTCGACATGGCTCAGGCCTTCCGGAACATGGCGAGCATCCGCTGGGTCACGAGGAACCCACCGAAGACGTTGATGGTGGCGATGAGCGTCGCAACGACCGCGATGACGCGGATCACCGTGTCGCCCGAGCCGATCTGTAACAAGGACCCCACGACGATGATGCCGGAGATCGCGTTGGTCACCGACATGAGCGGCGTATGCAGTGCGTGGTGGACGTGGCCGATGACGTAGTACCCGATGACGACCGCGAGGACGAACACGGTGAAGTGCGGGAGGAAGGCCGCCGGGAGGATCGTCGAGAGCAGGAGGAACGCCGCGGCGCCGATCCCGATGTACCAGAACTTCCGGTTGGGGTCGGTGACCTTCTCGGGCTTGGGCTCCCTGGCGGCGGGGGCGGCGGGCGGCGCGGCCGAGACCTGCACCGGCGGTGGCGGCCAGAGCACCTCCGTGCCCTTGGCGACCGTCATGCCCCGCTGGACCGGGTCCTCGAGGTCGAGATGGACCTCGCCGTCCTTGTCGGGAGTGAGCAGCTTGAGGAGGTTGACGAGGTTGGTGCCGAAGAGCTGGCTCGCCTGGGTCGGTAGCCGACCGGGCAGGTCGGTGTATCCGAGGATGGTGACGCCGTTGTCGGTGACGACCTTCTCGTCGGCCACCGAGCCGGCGACGTTGCCGCCGTTGGAGGCCGCCATGTCGACGACGACGCTGCCGGGCTTCATCGAGGCGACCATCTCCTCGGTGATGAGCCGGGGGGCGGGCTTGCCGGGGATGAGAGCCGTCGTGATGACGATGTCGACGTCCTTGGTCTGGTCGGCATACATCTGCGCGGCCTTGCGGTTGAAGTCCTCGCCCATCTCCTTGGCGTAGCCGGTCGCGCTGGGTCCCTCGTCGGCCGCGTCGCCCAGGTCGATCCGGATGAAGTCCGCCCCCATCGACTCGACCTGCTCGGCGACCTCGGGGCGGGCGTCGAAGGCGCGGACGATGGCACCGAGGCTGTTGGCGGTGCCGATCGCCGCCAGGCCGGCGACCCCTGCGCCCACGATGAGGACCTTGGCGGGCGGGACCTTGCCGGCCGCGGTGACCTGACCGGTGAAGAGGGAGCCGAACTCGTGGGCCGCCTCGATGACGGCGCGGTAGCCGCCGATGTTGGCCATGGACGACAGCACGTCGAGGGCCTGGGCCCGCGAGATGCGCGGCACCGCGTCCATCGCGAGCGCGGTCACGCCCTTCGCGGCGAGCGCGTCGACGAGGTCGGGGCTGAGCGCGGGGGCGAGCAGGCTGACGATCATCTGCCCCTCGTGCAGGCGGGCGATCTCGGCGTCGCTCGGGGCGTTGATCTTGAAGACGACGTCGGCATCCCACACCTCGTCGCCGACGACGGCGGCTCCGGCGGCGGCGAAGGCGGCGTCGGAGAAGCTGGCCCGCGAGCCCGCGCCGGCCTGGACGGACACGGCATACCCGAGCCCGATGATCTGTTCGACCGTCTTGGGAGTCGCTGCGACGCGAGTCTCACCGCTCTTGGACTCCTGGGGCACACCTATGCGCACGGTCAACCTCTTCGACGATGGTCGGCTTGCCGGTCGTGCCGCCGATCGCCGTTGAGCGGCGGCACGGCGAGCAATGTACCGCGTGCGTCCCCGGCGCCCGGCACGAAGGTCGGACTAACCGCCAGGAGGCCCCACGGTTAGCCGAACGGCACATATTTTGATCCTGGCGAGCTACCTACGATACCGTAGGTTACGAGATCGTAAGTTGTTCCGGCGTCACCACGCCAACCCGGCGAGAGGCAGCTGCATGACCACCACGACACCGCAGATCATCCAGGGTGGGATGGGCGTCGGCGTGTCCCACTGGCCCCTCGCCAAGGCGGTCTCGACGCTCGGCCAGCTCGGTGTGGTGTCGGGCACCGCACTCGACGTCCTCATGGCCCGACGCCTGCAGCGCGGCGACGCCGACGGGGCGGTCCGCCGGGCGCTCGCCGCCTTCCCGGCCCCCCAGATCGCCGAGTGGATCATCGACGCGTACTTCGTCGAGGGCGGCATCGAGCCCGACCAGCCGCTGCGTGCCGTGCCCCGGCACACCATCAAGTCACCCGCCCGACTCGTCGAGCTCACCGCCGCCGCGAACTTCGTCGAGGTGTTCCTCGCCAAGGAGGGGCACGACGGTGTCGTGGGCATCAACTACCTGCGCAAGGTCGAGATCCCCATCCCGTTCTCGCTGTATGGGGCCATGCTCGCCGGGGTCGACTACGTCCTCATGGGCGCCGGCAGCCCGTCCGAGCTGCCGGGCCTGGCACGCGCGCTGGCCCGCCACGAGCCGGTCACCCTCGAGGTCAAGGTGGCCGGCGCCCGCCCCGCCGAAGGGCTCGGCCTCGTGGAGTTCGACCCCCGCTCGATCGTCGCGGAGCCGGGCGAGCCGCTCGTCGCCCCGAAGGCCATCGCCATCATCGCCTCCACAGACCTCGCCGCCATGCTCGCCCGCAACGAGGAGTCCCGGCCCGACGGCTTCGTCGTCGAGGGCCCCAGTGCCGGCGGGCACAACGCCCCGCCACGCGGCCCGCGCCGCCTCGACGACATCGGCCAGCCCGTCTACGGCGAGCGCGACGAGGTCGACCTCACCGCGATCCTCGAGCTCGGCCTGCCGGTGTGGCTCGCGGGGTCGTACGGGACCCCCGAGCGATACCGGGAGGCCCGCGGGATGGGTGCGTCCGGGGTCCAGGTCGGGACGGCGTTCGCGTACTGCGAGGAGTCCGGGTTCGACCCGTCGATCAAGAGACAGGTCCGCGCCACGCTCGCCGACGGCGGCCCCGACCTCCGTGCCGACTGGCGTGTCTCGCCCACCGGCTTCCCGTTCCGGGTCGTCGACCTGCCCGGCACCCTGACCGACCAGTCCGTCATCGACCAGCGCCAGAAGGTGTGCGACCTCGGGGCGCTGCGCACGGCATACAAGAGGGAGGACGGCAAGGTCGACTACCGGTGCCCCGCCGAGCCCGTCGACCACTACCTGCGCAAGGGCGGCCGGGAGGCGAACATCGAGGGACGCGTCTGCCTCTGCAACGCGCTGCTGGCCAGCGCCGGCTACCCGCAGCACCGCAAGTCCGGCTACGTCGAGCCGCTCATCGTGACGTCCGGGGGCGACATGAGCCCGGTGCAGGCGCTCATCGACGCCCACGGCGGCGGCACGTACACCGCCCGCGACGTCATCGACTACCTGCTGTCCTGAGCTCCGTCGGCCCGGTCCCGCTGTCGGGACCGGGCCGATGCGCGTGGCACCGGAGTGCTTTGTCGACCCGCGTTGCGTCGGCGACCGAGGTCGAGGGCGCCGCCGCGAGCGGGCGCTGTGGAGGACAGGTCAGCCGTCGGCGGCCCGGGTGAAGCCGCTTCGCTCGGCGGCGCCGTCGTCGTAGAACCACACGTCGGGCTCGCGGGTGTCATAACCCGGTGAGCCCGAGTCCCGGTAGGTCATCGAGTCACGGAAGGCCTGGACCGGGTGGCCGAGCGGTTGGGCCCGGTCGGGGAACGGCGCGGCCGAGCCGACCCCGTAGCCCCCGTCGCGGATCTCCTCGATGGAGGAGATCCGGCGCACCACAGATGTCGTCTCGGGCTCGGGATCCGGCTCGGGCTGGGCGTCCTCGACGGACAGGACCATGGGCTCGGCCTCCGGCTCGGGATCCGGCTCGGGCTGGGCGTCCTCGACGGACAGGACCATGGGCTCGGCCTCCGGCTCGGGCTGGGCGTCCTCGACGGACAGGGCCATGGGCTCGGCCTCCGGCTCGGGCTCCGCGTCCTCGACAGAGAGAACCGCGGGCTCCGGCTCGGGCTCGGGCTCCGGCTCCGGCTCGGGCTCGACGTCGGCGACCGACCCGAACACGACGACGGGTTCGGGCTCCGGCTCGGGCTCCACCACCGGCTCGGGCTCCGGGTCAGGCATGACGAGCCGGTCGGGCACGTCGCCATCCGACACGCCGAGGTCATCGGGCTCGGTCATGCCCGGCTCGGCCATCGCCGGCTCTGCGGGCTGCACCTCGACGTCCTCGGCCACCCCGGACTCCACGACGGACCCGGCCGACAGCATCTCCGGCTCCGACAGCATCTCCGGCTCAGCCAGCTGCTCCGGCTCGGACTCGGGCTGCGTCCGCGGCGCCTGCTCAGCGGCTGCCGGCGGCGGCGCGAAGACCTCGTCGCGGTAGTCGGCCGCTGCGGCCAGTCGCTCGCTCAGCTCGGCCTCGCTGAGCGAGGGGGGCGGTGGCGGGGGCTCCCAGGCCGCGGCCGGGGACACCACAGTGGTGTCGGCGACCTCGACGTCGTCGGCCCCGGCGGCCGGTGCCGGCTCCTCGACCACCAGATCCTCGACCACCAGATCCTCGACAACCGGCTCCGCGACCACCGGCTCCGCGAGCACCGGCTCCTCGACCGGTTCGCCCACGGGTGCCGGTGGGGCCCACCGGGAGTCGTCGGCCGGAGGTGCCGTCGGCGGGGTCCACCCCAGGGCGGCATCGTCGTCGCGCATGGCATCGGGGGGAGCCTGGTGGCGAGGACGGCCCGCGGGGGGGCTGCCGAACCGGGGGTTCACCGGCTCGGTCGGGGCCCACGGCGAGGTCTCGAGCGGGCTGTCCTGGACCGCCGCGACCGGCTCCGGCTCGGGCATCTCGACGACCGGGACGCCGCCCGGGGACAGGGCGTCGTCGGCGGCGGTGACCGGGGACCACGCATAGGGCGTTGACGGACCGTCATGGGCCGGCTCGGCCGCCTGGTCGACCGCGACCTCGACGTCGGCCTCGGCCGCGAGGGCGGGCTCTGGCTCAACAGTCTCAGCCTCAACAGCCTCAGCGGGCTCAACGGGCTGCTCGGTGTCGGCCACCGGCTGCTCCGGCTCGGCGCGCGGAACGCCGGCGGGCGCCGGGGGCGTCGAGGACGACCACGGCCCCGACGGCTCCTCGACCGCAGAGGGGGTCCCGGCCGGCGCCGGCTCGGCCGGGGCGGACGGGCCCTGCTCGGGGGTCGCCGCCAGCTCCATGGTCGACAACGACGTCGCCGTCGCGGCCGGAGGCGCCGCCTGGGCGGGCGCCGGCGACGGCATACCCGACAGGTCACCTGACGCGGCCGACGGCATCGGCGGCGCGGCAGCAGCCGCCTGGGCAGGGGTGTCCTCGGGGATCGAGGCCCACCGCTGGCCAGGCTCCGGGGGCGCCGCGCCCGGGTCGCCGGCCTCGAGAGGCTCGCGCCAGGCCGACTCGGCGTGCCGCTGGTCCCGGTTGGTCCGGCTGTTCCACAGCACGAGCCAGGCCACGACGGCCAGCAGGATCACGGCAAGGATGAAGGGGAGGGCGTACTTCATGGGGAGTAACTCCAAGTCGTCGGACGGCCGGTGGAGCATCCGACCCACCCAAACGTACCGCCCGCACGGGCATCGTCGGGGACGGGCCCGCACGGGTATGCCGCGCGTCACCGCGGGCGCCGGCCGCACCCCCACGCACCGGACTCGGCCGGGGGCCGCGGCATACCCGGCGTCCGCCGACCCTAGCTCGGGGCGCCCAGCCCGAGCTCGGCGATCGTTACCTCACGCATCTCGACCTTGCGGACCTTGCCCGTCACGGTCATGGGGAAGTCGTCGACGATCCGCACATACCTGGGGATCTTGTAGTGCGAGAGCCGGCCGCCGGCGAACTCGCGCACCGCCTCCGCGGTGAGCGGGGCGGCGCCGTCGCGCATCCGGATCCACGCGCACAGCTCCTCGCCGTACTTCTCGTCCGGAATCCCGACGACCTGGGCATCGAGGATGTCGGGGTGGGTGTAGAGGAACTCCTCGATCTCGCGCGGGTAGATGTTCTCGCCCCCGCGGATCACCATGTCCTTGATCCGACCGGTGATCTCGACGTAGCCGTCGTCGTGCATGACGGCGATGTCGCCCGTGCGCATCCAACCGTCGACGAGGACCTCGGCCGTCTTGTCCGGCTGCTCCCAGTAGCCGAGCATCACGGAGTACCCCTTGGTGCAGAACTCCCCGGCCTCGCCGCGCGGCAGGGTCTCGCCGGTCAGCGGGTCGACGACCTTGATCTCGAGGTGGGGGGTCACCCGGCCCACTGTCCCGACCTTGTGCTCGAAGGTGTCGTCGGTGCGGTTCTGCGTCGACACCGGCGAGGTCTCGGTCATCCCGTAGGCGATCGTCATCTCGGTGACACCCGCCTCGATGAGCTTGGTCATCATCGAGGCCGGGCACGGCGAGCCCGCCATGATCCCCGTCCGCAGGCTCGACACGTCGTAGGACCCGACGTCGGGCAGCGCCCACTCCGCGATGAACATGGTCGGCACGCCGTAGAGCGAGGTGCACGTCTCGTCCTGCACCGCCCTCAGGGTGAGGGCAGGGTCGAAGCCGGGCGCCGGGATGACCATCGCCGCCCCGTGGCTCGTGGCCGCGAGGTTCCCCATGACCATCCCGAAGCAGTGGTAGAAGGGCACGGGGATGCAGATCCGGTCCTGCTCGGTGTAGCGGCACATCTCACCGACGAGGTAGCCGTTGTTGAGGATGTTGGAGTGCGAGAGCGTCGCGCCCTTGGGGAATCCCGTTGTGCCGGAGGTGTACTGGATGTTGATGGCCTCGTCGGCGGTCAGCGAGTGCTGGATCTCCGCGAGCCGCTCGGGGCTGACGTCGGCGCCCCCCGCGATGAGGTCGTCCCACGACTGCTGCCCGATGACGAACACCTGCTCCAGGTCGGGGCAGTCGGGCCGGGCGGCCTCGACCATCGCGACATAGTCGGAGGTCTTGAACGAGGCGGCCGTGACGAGCATCCGGATGCCCGCCTGGCCCAGGACGTAGGTCAGCTCGTGCGTCCGGTATGCCGGGTTGATGTTGACCAGGATCGCCCCGATCTTCGCCGTGGCGTACTGGGTGAGCGTCCACTCGGCGCAGTTGGGGGCCCAGATCCCGATCCGGTCGCCCTTGACCAGTCCGGCGGCCATGAACCCGCGGGCCAGCCGGTCGACCTCCGTGCCGAGCTCGGCATACGTCCAGCGGACGCCCTGCGCGCAGTCGACGAGAGCCTCCCGCTCGCCGAACCGGGCGATGGTCGCGTCGAGGTTGTCGCCGATGGTGTCCGTGAGCAGTGGCGGCTCGGACTCACCGACGGCGTGCGAGAGGGTCGTGGTGGCGGGGGTGCTGGACATCGGTGTCCTTCCGACGGGGCTGGTGCTCGCCCCCATGACACCGCGTGACCCACGCCACAGGCAAGGCCTGCGGCCCACCCGGTCGTATGCCGTCAGCTCGCCTCGGCCGCCGGCCGGAGGTCCCGGAGCTGGCCGATGTGCGCCGGCAGGTGCCGCACCGCCTGCAGACGTCCGGCGACCTCGCCCCACGGCATGGGCTGGTCGAGCACGACCTCACCGTCGTGCAGCAGCTCGCAGTGGACGGCGCTCGCGCGCTGCTCGTCGTCGAGCCGGCCGAGGGCGAGCATCGCATCCTCCGCCCGGCGGCGGGCATCGGCGACGAGCGCGTCCATCGAGCCGCACGCGGCGATGTGGGCGTCGAGGACGGCGCGGTCCTGGCAGGTCCGGTTGTCGAACCGCACCTGGTCCGCCTCGATCAGCGCCCGGGCGACGGCCGCCATCGCGGAGTCGTTGAGGGCCACGTGGGCCACGACCTGCTCGGCGGTCCACTCCCCCGGAGGCGGGGAGCCGAAGCCGCCGGCTGCAGCCTCGCCCTGGAACGCGGCATACGCCTCGGCGAGCCCCTCGGGCAGCGGTGCCCGGGTGGTGACGTCGGCGAGGTCGGCGAAGTGGTCCAGGACGTAGCCCCACGCGTTGGGGCGGGAGTAGAGGTCGCGGCGGACGACCGCGTCGGCGCCGAACCGCTCCCAGCCCCGGTGCTCCACCTGGACCCAGGTGCCGTCGTCGTGCGCGACGAAGCGGACCTCGACCTCGGAGGCCTCGTCCGGCCCGCGGCCCGGGTGCCACGCGAGGACCAGCCGCCGGGGCGGCTCCCAGTGCAGCACCTCGGCCCACACGCTCTCGCGGCCGTCGAGGGCGGTCTCGACGAGGCGCCCGTCGACGATCCGCACGGACGCGGCCTCGCGACCGAACACGCTATGGGTCGGCAGCGGCCACCAGGCGCTCAGGTGGTCGGTGAACAGGGCGAACGTCTGCGCGGGCGGGCGCGAGACGTGGGCGGAGCGGAGCACGGGTGCGGTCATCTGCGGCTCTCCTTCGTGGGCCGGGCGGGTGGAGCCGCCTGGGTGGACTCGGCGTGCCGGACGAAGGCGGTGAGCACGTCGTCCCAGAAGGCGTCGACGTAGGCCCGGACCTGCGCGAGGCCGTCGAGGTCGACCCGGTACAGGCGTCGGGCGCCCTCGGGTCGGGCGTCGACGAGCCCGGCCTCGCGCAGCACCTTGAGGTGCTGGGACACCGCGGGCTGGCTCACCGGCAGGGCGTCGGTCAGGTCGCGGACCGTCCGCTCACCGCCGGCGTGCAGGAGCTCGAGGAGCCGGCGCCGGGTCGGGTCGCCGAGGGCGTCGAGCGCGAGCGACTGTTGATTAGCCATGACTTATGATCACTCATGACTTATGAATTGGCAACCCCTACCGCGGGGGACCCTCAGCCCGGACGCCCCAGCCGGCCGGACCCCTCAGCTCGGCCGGCTCGGCCGGGTCGGCCGGCTCGGCCGGGTCGGCCGGCTCGGACGGGTCGGCCGGCTCAGCCGGTCGAGGAACGCCAGCAGCAGCGCCTCGCGCAGCCGCGGTGGCGCCGCCTCGAGCAGCGCGTTGACCGGGGCCATCCGCTCCGGCAGGGCCAGACCCCCGTCCGCGCCGGCGAGCCCCGCGACCTGAAGCAGCCCGTCGAACGCCGCATCGTCGAGGGTCGCCGGGTCGATCGAGGTCGCGGCGGCGGCCAGCTCGGGTGCGACCGCGACCGGCCCGGCCGCCCGGGCCACCGCCACCGAGTCGGTCAACGCCTCGACGAAGTCGGGGACGCTCGCCGCCGTCGCCGCGCTCAGCGTGAGGTGCAGGGTGGCCGGCATACCTCGGTAGGCCATCTGCGGCTGCACGAACCAGCCGCGCGCCAGCATCTCGTCGGCCACCGTGTAGACGTCGCACGAGTCGTCGGTCGTGAGGGTGAGCAGTGTCGCGTCCGGCGGCGCCACGACGGACAGGCCCGGTATGCCGCCCGCGGCGCGGGCCAGCGCCAGTGTCGCCTCCCGCGACCGGGCCACCAGGGCGCGGTAGCCGTCGTCGCCGATGTGGTGGACGACGGCCCACGCGGCAGCGAGCGGGCCGCCCGACTTCGTCGACTGCGCGGTGGAGTTGAGCATCGTGTAGCCCGGCCAGTCGGCCGAGGCGAAGAAGTGGCCGCGGCGCAGGTGCCGGGCGGCGGTGCAGGAGGATCGAGACCCCCTTGGGGGTGTAGGCGTACTTGTGCAGGTCGACGCTCATGCTGCTCACCCCGTCGACGGCGAACGTCCACGGCGCCACCTCGTCGAGGTAGGGCAGCACCCACCCCCCGATGCAGGCGTCGACGTGGCACCGGACCCCGCGGGAGGCGGCCAGCGCGGCGACCTCGGTCACCGGGTCGATGACCCCGTGCGCGTAGGACGGCGCCGACGCGACGACGAGCACCGTCGTGTCGTCGACCGCCTCGGCCATCGCCACCGGGTCGGCCCGGAACGTCACCGGGTCGACGTCGACGAGCACCGGACGTACCCCGAAGTAGTGCGCGGCCTTGTGGAACGCCGCGTGCGCCGTCGTCGGCAGCACCATCGACGGGCGCTCGATGTCGGGCGACCCCTCGCGGGCCGCGAGGACGGCGAGCAGCAGCGACTCCGTCCCGCCCGAGGTGACCGACCCGACGAACCCGGCGGGCGCGTCGAGCAGCCGCCCGGCCCAGCCGACGAGGTCGTTCTCCATCGTCAGCAGCGACGGGAACGCCGTGGGGTCAAGCCCGTTGGACGCCGCGAACATCGCGAGCGCCTCGAGCCCCACCGCGTCGGCCTCCCCCAGCCCGGAGTCGTAGACGTAGGACAGGGTGCGGCCACCATGGGTCGGCAGGTCGTGCGCCCGCAGCGCCTCCAGCCGGTCGATGATCTGGGCCCGCGACAGCCCCGTTCCGCCCGACGTCGGCACCGTCATGGCGCCACCTCCCGTGCTCGTGCGACCTCCGCCTCGTCGAGGCGGTAGCGCGTGACGAAGAACAGTGACAGCGGCCACGAGGACCGCCGGCACGACGGTGAACCCCCACGCCGATCGCCGTGAGCGCCGAGTCGGGCTGGTGCGCCGTGCCCGTCGTCGACGAGACGTACCCGCCGAGGGCCAGCACCGCGGCATACACGAAGGGGCCGAAGGCCAGCCCGAGGGTCTCCCCCGCCGTCCACACCCCGGTGTAGACGCCGACCCGGTTCGACGCCGGTGCGCATCGCGTCAACGGCCGCGGCGTCGGCGAGCATGGCGAGCGGGAACATCTGGCACCCGGCGTAGCCGACCCCGACGACCGCCACCGTCACCGGGAGCAGCCAGGTGGCCACGTGCAGGGCGCCGAGCGTCGCGAGGGCACCACCGCCGAGAAGCACCGACGCGACGACGAACCCGGTGCGCTTGTCCCGGCTCGCGGCGAAGCGCTGCCACAGGGGAGTGACGAGCAGAGCCGGTCCGACGAAGCACACGAAGAGCACCGTCGACATCCCCGAGCTGCCGAGCAGCTCGCGGGCGACGTAGTCGACGCCGGCGAGCATCGCGCCGGTCGCGAGGGCCTGGATGACGAACCCGGCCAGCAGGATGCGGAAGTCCCGGGCCGCAGCGACGATCCGGAGCTGCTCGACGCAGGCCGGCCCCCGCCGTCCCGTAGGTGTCCATCGGCGTATGCCGGGTGCCCCACCAGGCGCCGAGCGTGCCGACGACGATGAGCGCGCCGACGAACAGGCCGACCCCCCGGTAGCCCCAGGTCGGGCCGAGCTGGTTGCGGATCACCGGCGACAGGCCGCCGCTGACGAGGATCGCGAGGGCGAGGATGGCCACCCGCCAGGTCATCAGCCGGGTCCGCTCGTCGTAGTCGTCGGTCATCTCGGCCGGCATGGCGACGTAGGGCACCTGGAAGAACGCGTAGGCCGTCGCGCAGGCGAGGAACACGACGACCACCCAGGCCGCGGCGAGGCCCCGGGGCGATGTCGGCCCCGAGAACAGCAGGACGAACGCGACGGCGAGGGTGAGCCCGGCGCGGAGCAGGAACGGGCGCCGCCGCCCGGCGGGGTTGGTCGACCGGTCGCTGATGCCGCCGGCGATGGGGTTGAGCAGGACGTCCCACGCCTTCGGGAGGAACACGATGAGGCCGGCCACGCCCGGCACGACGCCGAGCCGGTCGGTGAGGTAGGGCAGCAGCAGCAGGCCGGGCACCGTGCCGAACGAGCCGGTCGCGACCGACCCCAGGCCGTAGCCCCGCCGCGCTGCAGGGTCGAGCGTTCCCGCCATGAGAACGGACCCTAGACCGCCGGGTCGCCGGGTCTCACTGACAGGAGGCAACACGCCGAGTGGCGGTCGCGGCATACGGCGTGTTGCCTCCTCTCAACGGGCACGAGAGGGCGCTCAACGCGCATCAGAGGGCGCTCCGAGCAGACCGAGCAGACCGAGCACCTCGCCGGCGACGAGGTCCGGGTCCCACAGGTGGTGCAGGTGGCTGCCCTCCAGCTCGACGACCGGCCAGCCGGAGGCGCGGGCCTGGGCGACCTCGGCGGCATACGTGCTCCCGAACGCCAGGTAGCCGCTCGGCCGGGCCATCCACCCGGGCGGGACGTCGAGCCGGCCCTCGAGGTAGCCGAGGGAGAGCCGGGGCTCCTGGGCGCGGACCCGGTCCAGCCACTGCGGGGTGGGGAAGAGCCGGGCCACCTCGGTCCGGGGCCACCAGTCGGTCCACGGCGGGAGCAGGCCGTCGGGCCCGGCCAGCCGGCGGACCTCGGCGAGCAGCCGCTCGGGTGCCAGACCGGTCACCGTGCCGTCGGCCGGAGGCAGCGCGGCGTCGACGTAGAGGACCTGCCCGGCGCCGACCGCCTCGGCGACCGCCGGGGCGTAGAAGCCCGCGTTGCTGTGGGCCAGCAGGACCGACGCGTCGAACCGCAGCGCCTCGGCGACGAAACCGGAGCGCACATCCGCCGCCGCGAACGGGGCCGGCGGCAGCAGCGCCCCCGCGCTCTGCATCCCGCGACGCCCGAGGGCGTCGACGAGCGGACCGTATGCCGCGGGCCCGAGCAGCGGGGCTGGGCAGGACGAGCAGGCGTGGTCCGGTCGGCTCAGGGCGTCGAAGCATCCCCCATCCTGACCCACTGGCGGGGGTGACGAAGTCCGCAACCCGAACCTGTCCAAACGTGCCTCGCGCCGCGGACGGGGACGCTAGGGTGACACGCGGTGAGGAGTCAGCAAGACCCAGGGGGAGCATGTTCATGCGTTCTGTTGTCGTATCCGTCGCGGCGATGGCAGCGGTGGTGCTGACGGCTGCCACGGCCGATGCCGACGGCGCGCCCACGCACGTCAAGGCCGGCCAGGTGATGACCTTCGGCAACGACGAGCTGGGCACGCTCGGCAACGGCCGGCCGTTCGCCACCGCGCTGTCCCCGGTGAGCGTCGGGAGCTCGCTCTCGCACGCCGTCCAGGTGGCCGCCCACGCCGGCCACATGCTGGCGCTGCGCCGCGACGGCACGGTGTGGGGGTGGGGCTACAACCTCTACGGGCAGGTCGGCGTCTCGGGCCCCCCCGTCCAGGCCGTCCCCGCCCAGGTGCCCGGGCTCACGAACATCACCTCCGTCGACACCGGCGGCAGCTCCAGCTTCGCGGTGCGCTCCGACGGCACCGTCCTCGCGTGGGGGTACAACCGCACCGGCGAGCTCGGGCTCGGCGACCACAAGAACCGCTCGACACCCACGGCCGTCCCGGGCCTGACCGGCGTCGTGCGGGTCGCGTCCGGGCTCAACCACACCCTGGCGCTCACCGCCGGGGGTGCGGTCTACGCGTGGGGTGTCAACGACTTCGGCCAGCTCGGCACGGGCGACCAGGTCTCCACCATGGTCCCGGTCAAGGTGGCCGGCCTGCCCCAGATCCGCGCCATCGCCGCCGGCACGACCCACTCGCTGGCCGTCGGCGTCGACGGCTCCGTGTGGTCGTGGGGCGACAACGAGTGGGCACAGCTCGGCGACCGGTCCACGACGACCCGCCTTCTCCCGGTCAAGGTGCCGCTCGGTGCGAAGGCCAAGGACGTCATCGCAGGAGACGACAGCTCGTTCGCCCTCATGCGGTCGGGTGTCCTCAAGGCCTGGGGCACCAACGCGGCCGGCCAGCTCGGCATCGGCGCGCCCGCGGCATACGTCCTCAAGCCCCGCAGCGTGACCAACGTGCCCCGGCTGGTCGCCGTCTCCTCCGGCTTCAACCACACCCTCGCGATCGACAAGGGCGGCCAGGTCTATGCCTGGGGCGCCGCCGGGCAGGGCGAGCTGGGCATGGGGCTCGCCATGGCCGACCAGGGCATCCCGAGGGCCGTCCCGGGGCTCAAGGCCTCGCGCCGTGTCGGCGGGCCAGTTCGTCTCCGCCGTCATCGCCGTGTCCTGACTCCGACCAGGATCAGCGCGCACCGAGCGGCTAGGTTGACGTGTCATGACGGTCATCGACACCCAGGGGCTGACCAAGCGATATCCCCGCGTGACCGCGCTCGACGACCTCGACCTCACCGTGGGCGACGGCATCACCGGGCTGGTCGGGGCCAACGGCGCCGGCAAGTCGACCCTCATCAAGATCCTGCTGGGCCTCGTCCCGGCCACGAGCGGCCGGGCCAGCGTCCTGTCCCACGACGTCGCCACCGAGGGCTCGAGCATCCGCACCCTCGTCGGCTACATGCCCGAGCACGACTGCCTTCCGGCCGACGTCTCGGCGAGCGACTTCGTCGTCCACCTCGGCCAGATGTCCGGGCTGCCCTACCCCACGGCCCGCGAGCGTGCCGCCGACGTGCTGCGGCACGTCGGCCTGGCCGAGGAGCGCTACCGGCCGATGGGCGGGTACTCCACGGGGATGAAGCAGCGGGCCAAGCTGGCCCAGGCCCTCGTCCACGACCCCCGGCTCGTCCTGCTCGACGAACCGACCAACGGGCTCGACCCCGCGTCCCGGGACGGCATGCTCGACCTCGTGCGGCGGATCGGGACCGACTTCGGGATCGCCGTGCTCGTCACCTCCCACCTGCTCGGCGAGCTCGAACGGGTCAGTGACCACGTCATCGTCCTCGACAACGGCGCCCTGCTGCGGTCCTCGGCGACCAGCGACTTCCTGCACACGACGGGCAGCCTGCTCGTCGAGGTCCTGGGCCGCCCCGACGCCGACCGGCTGCTCGGCCAGGCCCTCGTCGACGCGGGGCTGCGGGCCCGGCCCGGCGATGGACGGCTCGTCGAGGTGGAGGTCGACGACGAGACGACCCGCGACGTCATCCGCGACATCACCGTCGACCTCGGGCTGGGGCTGGTCCGCATGCAGGAGCAGCACCACCGCATCGAGGACGTCTTCCGGGAGGGGGTGGCCGGCGATGTCCAGCCCCGCTGAGGACGCCAACTCGGCCGTCATCCACGACCTCGGCTACCGCGGCTACGACGGCCCCCGCCTCGGCGAGGGAGCCGTCGCCCGCGCCCTGTTCGGCACCGGGCTGCGCAACTGCTTCGGCCTGCGCCGCTCCGGGCGGTCCAAGGTCCTGCCGATGGCGCTGGTCGCGCTCACGCTCCTGCCGGCGCTCATCCTCGTCGGCATCCTCGTCCAGGCCCGCCAGGTGCTGCACCTCGACGACCAGATCGTCCCCTACACGACCTACCCGATGACGACCCAGCTGCTCATCTCGGTCTTCGTCGCGGCCCAGGCGCCGGCGCTCATCTCCCGCGACCTGCGCTTCGGCACGATCACCCTCTACCTCGCCCGGCCGATCCGGCGGACCACCTACGTCCTGGTCCGGCTCGGCTCGCTCACGGCCGCCACCTTCGTCCTCATCGGCGCACCACTGCTGCTCATGTATGCCGGTGGCCTCCTCGCGGACCTGCCGCCCGGGCGCGAGACCGGACGGATCCTCGGGGCCCTGGCCGGCGCCCTGCTCCTCGCCGCCACTCTGGCCGGACCGGCGGCCGTCGTGTCGGCCCTGACCACCCGGCGCGGCCTCGCCGTGGCCGGCGTCATCGTCATCCTCCTCGTCAGCTACACCGCCGTCGCGATCATCCAGGGCATCGCCACGGACACCCAGCACGAGCTCGTCGGCCAGATCGCCGGACTGTTCTCGCCCTACACGCTCGTCAACGGGGCCGAGGTCATCCTCTTCCACGCCGCGGCCGCCACGCCCACGCCACCGCACGGCGCCGCTCTCGGGGCGGCATACCTCGGCGTCATCGTCCTCACCGTGCTCGGGTCGATCGCGGCCATGCTCGTCCGCTACCGGGAGGTGACCTCGTGAGCGTCCTGCGCCTCGACCACGTCACCCGGTGGTACGGCAACGTCGTCGCCGTCAACGACATGACGATGACGATCGGCCCCGGCGTCACCGGCCTGCTCGGCCCCAACGGCGCCGGGAAGTCGACCCTCATCGCGCTGATGTCGGGCTTCCTCGCCCCGTCGACCGGCAGCGTCGCCCTCGACGGCGACACCCTGTGGCGCAACGAGTCCGTCTACCGCCGCATCGGGCTCGTCCCCGAGCGCGAGGCCCTGTTCGACTACCTCACCGGGCGCGAGTTCGTCCTCGCCAACGCCGAGCTGCACGGGCTGGCCGACCCCGGTGCGGCCGCGGCGGGCGCCCTCGCGCTCGTCGAGATGACCGACGCGCAGGACCGGGTCATCTCGACGTACTCCAAGGGGATGCGCCAGCGGGTCAAGATGGCCTCGGCCCTCGTCCACGACCCGGCCGTCCTGCTCCTCGACGAGCCCTTCAACGGGATGGACCCGCGCCAGCGGATCCACCTCATGGAGCTGCTCCGGTCGATGGGGGCGCAGGGGCGGACGGTGCTGTTCAGCTCGCACATCCTCGAGGAGGTCGAGCAGGTGGCCCGGCAGATCGAGGTCGTCGTCTCCGGCCGGCACGCGGCCTCCGGGGACTTCGGGGCGATCCGCCGGCTCATGACCGACCGGCCGAACCGGTTCGTCCTGCGCAGCAGCGACGACCGGACCCTGGCCGCCGCCCTGCTGGCCGACCCCTCCGTCCGCGGGGTGCGGCTGCGGACCGAGGGCGGCCTCGAGCTCGAGGCGTCGGACTTCGGCCGGTTCAGCACCGCGCTCCCCCGCCTGGCCCGGGACCACGCGATCCGGCTGCTCGAGGTCAGACCCACCGACGAGTCGCTCGAGAGCGTCTTCGCCTACCTGGTGGCGACATGAGCGCCGTCGTGTCCGGCACGGTCGTCCGGCTCGCCCGCAAGAGCGTCTTCGGGCGCCGCCGCGGCATCCTGCTCATCGTCCTGCCGCTCGTGCTCCTCGGGCTCAGCCTCCTCATCCGGGTTCTCGTCGGCAGCGACCCCCAGGCGGCACGGCACACCCTCCAGGCCCTCGGCCTCGTCGTCGTCACTCCCCTCGTCGCCCTTCTCGCGGCGACGGGCGTGCTCTCACCCGAGATCGACGACGGGTCGATCGCCTACCTGCTCGCCAAGCCGATGCCCCGCTCGCGCATCGTGCTGAGCAAGCTCCTCGTCGCGCTCGGGTGCGTCGTCGTGTTCGCCGCCGTCCCCACGTTCGTCGCCGGGCTGCTCATGCGGCCCAGCGAACCCCGGCTCGGCGCCGCCTACGCCGTCGGCTCCCTCGCGGCGGGCCTGGCCTACTGCGCCCTCTTCCTCCTGTTGTCGGTCCTCACCCGGCACGCCGTCGTCGTCGGGCTCGATCTACCTCCTCGTCTGGGAGAGCCTGCTCGGCGGCCTCCTCGACGGCGTCCGCTGGCTCAGCGTCTCCCGGTGGGCCATCGCCCTCGCTGCGCCGGTGGCCGGACTGCCGCTCTCGCCGAACCTCGGTGCGACGTATGCCGTCATCGCCACCGCCGTCGTCCTCGTGGGCGCCACCTGGCTCACCGTGTCGCGGCTGCGCGGCGTCAACCTCACCGGCGACGAGTAGGCCTCCCTCGCGAGCGTGGCGCCGTCTGGCGGCTCGGTGCCGCTGTGGGTCACCCGGATCCTCGCCACGAGTCGCAGCCCGCGCGAACCGCTGGGCGGCGTGGCGAGCCGGGTCCGTGCGACACTCGCCCCGTGGCCGAGAGTGGCACTGTGCGGTCCCCGGGGGCGTGGCAACCGCCGTCGGGCACTCGCCCTGCATGGAGCTGGGCCCCTCCGGGTCATGGCCTCATCCCCCGACTCGACCGGGTCCCGCGCTGGGTGCGGCGACCGTCGTCGGCGGCGGGAACGTGTCGTTGGGATGCTCGGACTCGATCGGCACCCAGCCCGGCGAGAGCGTCGATGCGGTCCCGTTCCGCGGCCTTGCCACCACGGGCACGGAACCGCCGCTGGCCCAGGATGTGCTCGGCTTCACGCTGCCGCTAGGCATGGCCTGGCACTTCCGGAAGAACCCGCTGACGATGAGGCCGGGTGCTGCCGACGTCACGGTGTCGGTATCGGGTTCTTCACAGGCGCTGCTCTGGGTGCCCGCGAGCGTCTGGACGACCCAGGGACAGCGGCCGGACGTGAGCAGGTGGGCTGCGTCGTCACTGACGCTGCACAGCTGCCCGGACCGCGCGGCCGTGTTCCTCGGTGGGATCCTGGCGCAGGACCAGGACACCTGCCTGGACCTGACCGTGCACCAGGCCGGGCGCCGCGACCAGCACCGTCAGCAACGCCTCGACGGCACGCCATGTGTGCCATGAGGCCACCCCCGCAACCGCGTCGCGGTCGGCGCGCCCCCGGCGCCCACTCCTACCGAGCTGCACCGGCCAACGGCCTGTGCAGTCGCTCGGCCCGGCGCGCCGGCCCAGCATCAGGACCCAAGCCGCGGCACCCCAGAACGGAGCAATCCCGTCGCCTGCGGACCCTCGCTGGGCTAGTGTGACCTGCGTCACATCGCTGGTCTTCCGGTGACACGGGGCCGGGGACCGGTAGCCATGGGTGCACCCCTCACCCCGCGGGCCTCCCCCGGGCCGATCCGGCCCGGCTGTCAGAAGGAGCAACGCCGATGCACAGCCCCTCCCACCTGCGCCGAGCCGCCGTCGCGGCCGCCGGTGCCGCCGGTGCCGCCCTCCTCATCGCCGGTGCCGCCGGCGCCGGTGCCGGCAGCCCCCAGCCGGGCACCGGGCACTCGCGCGCGGCTGCGCGGACATCGCTTCGCTCAACCCTGCGGTGGCGCCCGGTTCCGAGCTGCGGTTCGTTGCCGTTGCCCCGTGCCGCATCATCGACACCCGCATCGCCGGAGGCAAGATCACCGCGGGCTCGCGCGTCTTCGACGCCACCCTCTCGACGTACAGGGCCCAGGGAGGCAAGGCGGGAACCTGCAACATCCCCGACGTGGCGACGGCGGTCCAGCTCAACCTCGGGGCGATCTCCCAGAACCACAAGACCAGTGACATCAAGGGGTGGGCCACCGGCACCGCCGAGCCCACGGCATCCCTGGTCAACTACAACCCGTCCGGCCCGGTCGCGAACATGGTCACCATGCCCGTGAACGCCAGCGGGCAGTTCACCCTGAAGACACCGGGCTCGGCCCAGGTCTTCGCAGACGTCGCCGGCTACTACGTCAAGCCCCTCTATGCCTCGATCGACGGGACGGGCGGCACCGCCCAGGTCCATGCCGGTGTGGCGTCCGGCCTGGTCGGCGAAACCCGGGACAGTGTCGGTGAGTACACGCTGACGTTCGACCGCAACGTGACGAAGTGCGTCGCCGTGGCCACCGACTACCTCTTCACCCCGGTCCACGAGATCTCCGTCGACTCCGACTTCTCGCAGGACAGCACCGTCTACGTGTCGGTGAAGGACTCCTCCACCGGGAACCCGGACGACACCATCTTCCACCTCAGCCTGACCTGCTGAGCGGACCCGTTCGGCGGAGGGCCCTGCACCGGTCGGTGTGGGGCCCTCCGCCGGTTGCCGAGCGAGGGCCGGCAGATGCGGGTGGCGCTGACCCTGGCGTTGGCGCGACGACCGAGGCTGCTCGTCCTCGACGAAGCGACCGCGTCCCCGGACTGACCGGGGGGTCTCTCGCCGGTCGGGCCCGGCCTACCCGTCCGGCTCTTGATGTCGTTGTCGCGCAACGCCGCTGGCCGCAGCGCTGTCGGTGGTGACGTCTACGGTTGTTCCATGGGCGAGAGGGCGCGGCGGGCACAGGGGTCGGGTGAGGACCCGACCGCTCCGCGCGTGCTGACGCTGCTGCGGGCGGCCGTGGCGGAGGTCGACAAGGCGGCGCTGGAGCCGGCATGGATGCTCGGCGATGCCGACCTGGGGGAGGCGCTGAGCCTGGTCGGTCGGCTGCGGGCCACGAGCGAGCGGTTCGAGGTCGACACGGTCGCCGAGGCGATGTCCCGGGGCGTGCCCAGCCAGGAGGGGTGGGGCGCGCACGACTGGGTGAGCAGGTGCGAGAGTGCCGAGGCCCCGGCCCCGTCGGCCGGGCACGTCGCCGAGGTGTGCCGGGTCGCCACGGCCTCGGTGCGGGCCCAGGTCGGCTCGGCACCGCAGGCCGAGCCCGGCACGGTGGCCACGGCATACGCTGCGGGGACCCTGTCGCTGGCCAAGGCCGACCTCCTGGTCCGGTTCAGCGACGACGTGGGTCGGGTCGCCGACGCAGACCAGCTCGAGGCCGACCTGCGGGTGCTGGTCTCCTCGGCCGAGGACGCGCCGGGCCGGCCCGGGCTGACCGAGCGGCAGCTGCGGACCGCCATCGGGTATGCCGGTGCCCTGCTCCGTCCGGCCCGCGACCTCGAGCGCGACGAGGAGTCACTGCGGCGGGGCCGGTCGCTCACCAAGCGGCGCGGCCCGGCCGGGCTGGCCGAGTACATCCTGCGCCTCGACCCCGAGGGGGCCGCCACCGTCGACGCGGCGGTGGCAGCGCTGGCTGCGCCCGTCCCCGGCCCGCAGGGGGAGCCGGACATGAGGTCCGCAGCGCACCGGCGGGCCGATGCGCTGCTCACCGTCGTCGGCCGCGGGGTTGCCTCCCCCGAGGGCGTGACGACCGGCGAGCGGGCCCAGGTCATGGTCACCGTCCCGCTCGAGACGCTCCGGGACGGGGTCCGAGGCGGCGGGGTCACCGAGTCCGGGGAGGTGCTCTCGCCGGGCGCCCTCCGCCGGCTGGCCTGCGACGCCGGCATCGTCCCGGTCGTCCTGGGGTCCCGCAGCGAGGTCCTCGACCTCGGCCGCGCCGTGCGGCTCTTCACCCCCGGGCAGCGCCGGCTGCTGTGGCGGCGAGACGGCGGGTGCTCCTTCCCCGGCTGCACCGTCCCCGCGACGTGGACCGAGGCGCATCACGTGCGCCACTGGGTCGACGGCGGCCCCACGGACATCTCCAACGCCGCGCTGCTCTGCGGGCGCCACCACACCGAGGTCCACACCAGGGCCCTCACCGCCACCATCGCCGACCGATGGCGTCACCTGGCACCTCTAGCGACCCCGCCCCACCCCGCCGGCACCAGCACCGGCGGGGAGCAGGCATGCCCCGGCGGCCCACGACGGCACCAGCGCCGGCGGGGAGGACCACCGCGAGGAGCCCCGGCGTCCGCGCGGCGAGGCGGGGCCGAAAGCGCCGGCACCGGCATACCGGTCCCTGCCAGACTGGCCCCATGCGTCCCATCACCCAGAGCCGCAAGCTCCAGCACGTCCGCTACGACGTGAGAGGCCCGATCCTCGTCGAGGCCCAGCGGCTCGAGGCCGAGGGGCACAAGATCCTCAAGCTCAACATCGGCAACCCGGCCCCGTTCGGCTTCGAGGCGCCCGAGGCGATCCTCGCCGACATGATCCACAACCTGCCCGACTCACAGGGCTACTCCGACTCCAAGGGGATCTACTCGGCACGCACGGCCGTCGCGCAGTACTACCAGTCCAAGGGCCTGCTCGACACCGGTGTCGAGGACGTCTGGATCGGCAACGGCGTGTCCGAGCTCATCTCGATGGTGCTCACGGCGTTCATCGACGACGGCAACGAGATCCTCATCCCGGCGCCGGACTACCCGTTGTGGACCGGCGCCGTCGCGCTGGCCGGAGGGAGGCCCGTGCACTACCGGTGCGACGAGTCGAACGGCTGGAACCCCGACCTCGACGACATCGAGTCCAAGATCACCGACAACACCTTCGCCCTGGTCGTCATCAACCCCAACAACCCGACCGGCGCGGTGTACAGCGAGGACATCGTCAAGGGCCTGGTCGACATCGCGCGGCGCCACCACCTCGTCCTCATGTCCGACGAGATCTACGAGAAGATCCTCTTCGCCGACAGCACCTCCCAGCCGGTGCACCACCACATGGCGACGTATGCCGGTGACGACGTCCTCACCCTCACCTTCAGCGGGCTCTCCAAGGCCTACCGGGTGTGCGGCTACCGGGCCGGCTGGGTCATGGTCTCGGGGCCGAAGCACCTCGCCGCCGACTTCCTCGAGGGCCTCACCCTGCTGGCCAACATGCGGATGTGCGCCAACGTGCCGGCACAGCACGCCATCCAGACCGCCCTCGGCGGCTACCAGTCGGTCAACGAGCTCATCGTGCCGGGCGGCCGGTTCTACGAGCAGAGCAAGCTCGCCTCGCGGCTGCTGAACGAGATCCCCGGGGTGTCCTGCGTCGAACCGCACGGGGCGCTCTACTGCTTCCCTCGGCTCGACCCCGAGGTCTACCCGATCGAGAGCGACGAGGCCTTCGTCATCGACCTGCTCCGGGCCAAGAAGATCCTCGTCACGCACGGGACCGGGTTCAACTGGTTCGAGCCCGACCACTTCCGCCTCGTCACGCTGCCCGATGTCGAGATCCTCACCGAAGCCATCGGCCGGATCGCCGACTTCCTCGAGACCCTGCGCGCCTGAGCGGCGTCTCGGCCGGGCGCACCCGCTCCGCCCAGCCGGGTCGCACGCACGGCCCGCGAGAAGGTGGTCGAACCGCTCCAGGGCGGCCTGCGCCGTCCCGCAGACCGCCCCGGACCGGGTCACTCGGCCCGATGCACCGCGCTTCGGTGATCCGCGGTGCTTGATCAGGTTAACCACGACGGCTCCACTTCGCTGAACAAGTACCCGCCCCGGACACGGTCGACCGGGGTCTCGAGGGGTGGCGATCCGCCCCATCGGGGCGGCTGATGGGGCGGATCGCCACCCCTCGCCCGATGCGGGCGGCCGGTCAGCCGCTGACCCGCGCCAGCCGCGCGACGACGTAGAGGACGCCGTACGGGTCGCTGTGCTCCATCGACCCGCAGCGGTATGCCGCGTGCTCCCCCATCGCCGCCGCCGCCACCTGGAGCGGGGCACGGCCGTGGACGAGCAGGTCGGCGCACAGCGACGGGTCGAGGGCGAGCAGCCTCGCGGGGTCGCCCGTCCCGAGGGCGCCGACGATCTCGTCGTCGACCGCGAAGGACCGCTCGTCGAGGTGGCCGGGAGCCTTCTCGCCGCGCCGGGCGCTCCCGTCGGCGACGACGACGAGGTCCACCTCGCGTCCGGGCCCGGCCAGCGGCTCGCCGACCTCACGGCACCGGTCGGCAGAGGCGTCCCACGCCACCTCGAGGACCTCGCTCGAGGTCACCCCGGCCAACCCGAGGAGGAGCTGCCCCACGCGACGCCCCAGTGCCGGTCTGGTGCTGCGCGGGTCCCGGTCGGTGGCGACGACGAGGACGACGGCCCCCTCGTCGAGCGCCCCGAGGGCCGCCACGCAGGTCTCCCGCAGGTGGGCGCCGGCGTCGTCGCGACCGGCATACTCGGGCAACAGCAGCGGGGCACTCGGCACGACGGTCAGCGACCGGATCACGCGAGCCCCCGGGTCGTCCGGGCGGGCGGGAGGTCACCGGCGATGACCGAGACCATGTCGAGCACCTCACGGGTCTCGGTGACCTCGTGGACCCGGTAGACGTGCGCGCCGAGCCAGGCGGAGATCGCCGTGGTGGCAAGCGTCCCGGTGAGCCGCTCCCCCACCGCCCGGTCGAGCGACTCGCCGACGAAGTCCTTGTTGGACAACGAGACCAGCACCGGCCAGCCCAGCGAGGTGAGCTCGCCCAGCCGGCGGGTGACCTCGAGCGAGTGCCACGAGTTCTTGCCGAAGTCGTGTGCCGGGTCGATGAGGATGCGCTCCCGGTCGACGCCGAGGGAGACGGCCCGCTCGGCCTGCTCGGTGAGCGAGGCGACGACGGCGGCCACGACGTCGTCGTACTCGATCCGGTGTGGCCGGGTCCGCGGCGTCACCCCGCCGGTGTGGGTGCAGACCAGGGCCGCCCCGAACTCGGCCACGACCTCGGGCAGGGCGGTGTCCGCTCCGCCCCAGGCGTCGTTGATGAGGTCGGCGCCGACCTCGCACACGGCCCTGGCGACCTCGCTGCGCCAGGTGTCGACGCTGATGACGAGGTCGGGGTACTCGCCGCGAACCGTCTCGACGAACCCGAGGACCCGGCGCATCTCCTCGGCCGCGTCGATCTCGGCTCCCGGTGCCGCCTTGATCCCCCCGATGTCGACGATGTCAGCGCCCTCGTCGACGACCTGCCGCACCCGCTCGAGCGCGGCGTCCTCGGCCCAGGTGAGCCCCTTGTCGTAGAACGAGTCCGGCGTCCGGTTGACGATCGCCATGACGAGCCTGGCGTTGTCGTCGTACGCGTGCCGTCCCAGCCGGAACCTCATGCGCTCGCCTCGCCGGTGCGGGCCGCATACCCCGCGACGGACACCGCGGGTGGGCGCTCCGATACGTCGACCGCGGTGTCACGGGGGACGAAGCCGGTCGCACCCCGGTCGAACTGGCGCAGCCGAACGGCCTGTGCGCCGGGGTATGCCGTCCGCTCGCCGAGCCGCGCCTCGACCGCGGCCATGACCTGCACGGCCATCTGGCCGAGGGTGTCGTGGCGGTGGTGGCGGTGGGCCCGGCGTCCCAGGTCGACCTGGGCGACGGCCGACGCCCCGGCTCTGCTCACCGTGTCGACGAGCGCCGCGATCTCGACGCCGTAGCCGCACGGCACGGAGTAGGTCTCGAACGACGAGCGGCGCACCGCCCACTCCCCCGCGAGGGGCTGGACCAGGGGGGCGAGCTCGGGCCAGTGCAGCGCGAGCAGTGGCCGGGCGACGAGCTCGGTCACGCGGCCGCCGGTCTCGACCTCGTGCCCGTCATCGCCGAGGAGGGGCCGGTCGTAGACCGCCTTGACCAGTGACACCGACGGCTCGGTGAGCAGTGGTCCCAGCAGCCCCGGCACGAAGTGCGTGCCCCACTCGACGAGGTCGGCGTCGAGGAACGCGAGCACGTCGCCCGTCGTGACGTGCAGCCCCTTCCACAGTGCCTCGCCCTTGCCGCGCGCCGGACCCAGGTCGGGCCGGATGTCGCGGGCGGCATACACCGTCGCGCCCGCAGCCCGGGCGACCTCGGCGGTGCGGTCGGCCGAGTCCGAGTCGATGACGACGAGCTCGTCGACGAGGGGGGTCGCCTCGACCCAGTCGCGACGGACCCGGGCGACGATGTCGCCGACGGTGGCCTGCTCGTCGCGCGCGGGGATGACCACGCTGACCCGCCGGGGGCCCTTGGCGGCGAGCAGCGCAGCCGCGGACCAGGCGTCCGCGCCGTAGCCGCGGACCGAGCCGGGGGTCACTGCCACGCGGACACCCTAGTTGTCGCAGCCGGGATCTCCCTGTGCCGATCTAGGCCCGCGGGCCGAACCGGGCGGGCCGCTTCTCGTAGAAGGCCGTGACGCCCTCGAGGAAGTCCGCGCTCGCAAGCAACCTGGCCTGGCCGGCCTCCTCGGTGGCGAGGGCGGCGTCGAGGTCGATGCTCGCGGCGTTGATCGCCGCCGACGTGGCCGCGGCGGCCCCGGGGGCGGAGCCGGCGAGCTGGGCCAGCACCGCCTCGGACCGCTCCGCGAGCTCACCGGCGGGGACGCACTCGGACACCAGGCCCCAGGCCTCGGCGGTCCGCCCGTCGACCTTCTCGCCGGTCATCGCCATCCGCAGCGCCCTGGCGCGCCCGACCGACGCCGCCACCAGGGCGGTCGCGCCCCCGTCGGGCATGAGGCCGATCCGCGCGAACGCCAGGACGAACGACGCGGCGTCACCGGCCAGGACGTAGTCGCAGGCCACGGCGAGGGAGACGCCGACCCCCGCGGCCACGCCGTGGACGAGAGCCACGGTCGGGGTCGGCGAGCCGACGATCGCCCGGATCGCCCGGCCGACGGCGTCGAGGGTGCCGGTGTCGACGGCGTCGCCGCCCATGGCGGACCCGCCCATGGCCGACCGCCTCCGACCCGCCCATGAGGTTCGCCCCGGCGCAGAACCCTCGGCCGGCGCCGTCGAGGGCGATGACCCGCACGGCCGGGTCGGCGGACAGCCGGGCCACCGCCTCGGCGACGGCATCGAGCATCGCCACGTCGACGGCGTTGAGGTGGTCGGGGTCGTTCAGGGTGACCCGGCCGACGGCTCCGTCGACCCTGACCAGGACGGCGTCGCTCATCCGAGCAGCTCCAGGATCGTCGCGTTGGCCATCCCGCCACCCTCGCACATCGTCTGCAGCCCGTAGCGGGTCGAGGTGTCGCGCATGTGGTGGACGAGCTGGGTCATGATCCGGGCGCCGGACGCCCCCAGCGGGTGGCCGATGGCGATGGCGCCGCCGTTCGGGTTGAGCAGGGCCGGGTCGGCGCCGGTCTCCTTCAGCCACGCCAGCGGCACGGGGGCGAACGCCTCGTTGACCTCGAACGCCCCGATGTCCCCGATGCCCAGGCCGGCCCGGCGCAGGACCTTCTCGGTCGCCGGGATCGGGGCCGCGAGCATCATCACCGGGTCGTCACCCGCCACGGCGCCGGAGTGGAAGCGGGCGATGGGGGTGAGCCCGAGGGCCGCGGCCCGCTCCGAGGTCATCAGGAGCAGGGCGGCCGCGCCGTCGCTGATCTGCGAGGAGTTGCCCGCGTGGATGACGCCGTCCTCCTTGAACACCGTCCGCAGCCCGGCGAGGCTGTCGACCGAGGTGCCCCGGCGCAGGCCCTCGTCCTGGGCCACGACGCTCCCGTCGGCCACGGTGACCGGCGCCAGCTGGGCGTCGAGCCGGCCGCCGTCGATGGCGTCGGCCAGCCGAGAGTGCGAGAGCGCCGAGAACTCGTCGAGCTCGGCCCGGCTGAGCGCCCACTTCTCGGCCATCATCTCGGCGCCGATGCCCTGGTTGAACGAGTCGACGCCGTATCGGTCGAGAACGGCCCGGGGGTAGGGGAACCCGAGGTCCGGCACCGCCAGGGCCGCTCCGAGCGGCACCGACGACATGATCTCGACGCCGCCGGCGACGACGATGTCGTAGTGGCCCGCCAGCAGCCCGGCCGCGGCGAAATGGACGGCCTGCTGCGAGGAGCCGCACTGCCGGTCGAGCGTCACGCCCGGGACGGTCTCGGGCCAGCCCGCGGCGAGGACCGCGTTGCGCCCGACGTTGAACGACTGTGCCCCGACCTGCTGGACGCAGCCCCAGATGACGTCGTCGACCTGGACGGGGTCCAGCCCGGTGCGGTCGGCGAGCGCCCGGAGCACGTGGGCGGACAGCTCGACGGGGTGCTGGCCCGCGAGGGCGCCCCCCCGCCTGCCGACCGGCGTGCGGACCGCCTCGACGATGACGGCGTCACGTGCGGGCACGGCAACCTCCTCGGACCGGCGCGGCCCGGATGCCGCGCGCTGGCTGTCAGTCTGCCGGGCGGCGCCCGATGCGCAAACCCCGGGAGCCCCGCCCGAGGACCGGGGCCCGGCAGCGGCATACGACCTCGGTCCTAGCCCTGGGACACGGCCCGGGACGAGAGCAGCGCCGCCACCTCCTCGGCGGTGAACCCGTGCGCGAGCAGGTATGCCGTGGTGTCGGCTCCCGGTGCGGGCTCGGGCCCCGGGTCGCGGGCCGGCGTCGCGGAGAAGCGGGGGGCCGCGCGGGGGACCGGGCCCGTCGGGGGTCTCGGCGAAGGTGCCCCGGGCCACCAGGTGGGGATGGTGCGGGGCCTCAGCCAGGCTCAGGACCGGGGCCACGCAGGCGTCGGTCCCGGCGAAGGCCTCGGCCCACTGGTCCCGGGTGCGGGTGGCCAGGGCGGCGGCGATCACCGCGCGGTGCGCGGGCCACGCGGACGTGTCGAACTGCGGCTCGTCGAACGCCAGCCCCAGCCCGTCGAGCAGGGCGGCGTAGAACTGCGGCTCGAGCGCCCCCACGGCGACGAACCGTCCGTCCGCGCACCGGTAGGTGTCATAGAAGGGCGCCCCGCCGTCGAGCAGGTTGACCGCCCGCTCGTCACGCCACAGCCCGGCGTTGAGCATCGCGTAGACCATCGTCACGAGCGACGCGGCGCCGTCGACCATCGCCGCGTCGACGACCTGGCCCCGGCCGGTGCGGGTGCGCGACTGCAGCGCCGCGAGCACCCCGACGAGGAGGTAGAGGGTGCCGCCGCCGAAGTCGGCCAGGACGTTGACGGGGACGACCGGCTTGTCGGCGCCGCCCACGAGGTGCAGGGCACCGGTGACCGCGGCATACGTGATGTCGTGCCCGGCCGTCCTGGCGAGGGGGCCGTCCTGGCCCCAGCCCGTCATCCGCCCGTAGACCAGCCGGGGGTTGGCGGCCAGGCACTCGTCGGGGCCGAGTCCGAGCCGCTCGGCCGCCCCCGGCCGCAGCCCCTCGATGAGGATGTCGGCGTCGTCGACGAGGCGGCGGACGACGGCGAGTCCGTCGGGGTGCTTGAGGTCGACGGCGATGCTCGGGCGGGAGCGGTTCAGGCCCCCGGTGACGGCAGCGATGGGGCCGGCGCCGCCGGGGCGGTCGACGCGCACCACATCGGCGCCGAGCTCGGCGAGCAGGAGCGCAGCGAACGGCGCGGGCCCGATCCCGGCCAGCTCGACGACGCGAAGCCCCGCGAGCGGGCCGGTGGGGTCAGGTGCCATGCGCCCGAGCGTATGCCGCGGTCGCCGGCCCCGCGGCATACGCTCGGCTTCGCTCCGCGCCCCGGCCCCCCTCGCGCCGCCCCGGCGCTCCCCTCGCGCCGCCCCGCCCCCGTGAGAGGAGGCAACACGCCTACAGGCATACCGCCCACCCGGCGTGTTGCCTCCTCTCGACGGGTCGAGGGGTCGATCGACGGGTCGACGGGAGTGGAGGGTCGATGCCCTCAACGGGTATGCCGGGGCCGGGCCGGCATACCGGGTCGGCGTCAGCCCGCTACGAGGGCCTCGTCGAGCCGCTCGTAGCCCTCGGACATCCCGTGCTCCATGCCGCTGTCGACCATGGCGTCGCGGCCCTCGACGGTGCGGCCGATGCTCCGGCCGCGCAGCCGGGTCCGCCCGTCGCCGAGGTCCTCGAACCACATGAACTCCAGCGCGATCTCGTCCGGGGCCCCCTCGTACTCGAAGGTCTGCACGGCGAGGTCGTGCTCGCGGATCGTGTGGAAGGTCCCGTGGAAGCCGAACTCGGCGCCGGCGGGGTTGCGGTGGACGTAGCGGTACCCGCCCCCGGGGACGAAGTCCCAGCGCTCGATGTCGATCTCGTAGCCGCGCGGGCCGAGCCACTGCGACACCAGGGCGGGGTCGCGGTGGGCGTTCCACACGGCCGCGACCGGCGCGTCGAACTCGCGGGAGAAGTCGATCCACGGCACCCCGGCCGGGATGTCGAGGTGCAGGGCGTTCTTGGTGGTGGTCATGGTTCGTCCTCCGTGGTCGGCGACGCGAGGACCGCGTCGAGGCGTCGGTACTGCTGCTCGTGGACCAGGCGGTAGCGGTCGATCCACGCGGTGAGCTCCTCGAGCCGGGCCGGGACGAGGTGCACCGGGCGACGCTGCGCGTCACGGGTGCGGGTGACCAGCCCGGCGGCCTCGAGGACCTGGATGTGCTTGGAGACCCCCTGGACGGTGATGTCGAACGGCTCGGCGAGCTCGCTCACTCCGGCCGGGCCGCGGCTGAGCCGGGCGACGATCGCCCGGCGCACCGGGTCGGCCAGAGCAGCGAACGCCCGGTCGAGGTCGCCCGGCATCACGGGGTCCACTGGCACGTATTCAACCTTTCGATTGATCAACTAACTAGTTGATTACAGCACCCCGAGGCGGCGCCGTCAACCCCGGCGGCCCGCTCTCGGGATTCGCCGAAGACTCGCCGAGAGGAGGCAACACGCCTGAAGGCGCGCCGGCCACTCGGCGTGTTGCCTCCTCTCACGTGGGGGGCCTGGGGGCGAGCACGGGCGGGGGCGGGCGGGGGCGGGCACGGACGGGTGGGGGGTGTTTGGGGCGGGTGGGGGCGGGCGGCATCCCGGGGCCTGCATCCCCTGCGTGTTTCCTGTGTGGTTGATGAGATCTGTGTTGTTCTTGAGGTGAGGCCGCTACATTGGCTGCGACCGCGTCGAAGGAGGTCGAAGGAGACCGCCGTGCCCGCTCCTCTGCGCCCTCCCCGGCCTCGTCGATGGCCGGGTGCCGCCGCGCCCGCCCGCATGACGGCCGTCCTGCTCTGCCTCACAGTCCTCCTGCCGATCGGCGTCGGTGGGGCCTCGGCCCGCAGCGCCCACGTCTACCCGAGCGCACGACAGGTCCGCGCCGCCCGGGCCCGCGCCCACGCCACCGCCGCCCAGGTCGCCGCTCTCGAGAAGCAGTACCAGGCCGCATCGGCCCGTCTGGTGGTCGTCGAGCAGGAGGTCTCGGCCGCAGCACAGGCCTACGCCGTGGCGGAGGGCGAGCTCACCGCCCGCACGGTCGCCGCCGCCGCGGCCGGCGCGCGGGCGGACGCGGCAGCGCACACCGCCGACGCGGCTCAGCTCGCCGTCCGCCGGGACGCCGCGAGCCTGTACGAGCAGGGCGGAACCCTGGGCCAGCTCGGCGCTCTCATGAGCAGCGGCAGCCCGCAGCAGCTGGCCGACGAGGCGTCCGGACTGGACGCCGTGAGCCAGCGGTGGTCGTCCGACGTCGTCGCGACCACGACGACCGCGGCCATCGCGACCCAGACCCGGCGCACCGCCGAGCTCGCCCGTGCGCAACAGCAGCAGGCCACCGACGCCGCCCACAGCGCCGAGCTGGCCGCGCAGGCGAAGGTGGCCCAGGCGACGGCGCTGGCCGCCACGATCCAGCGCCAGCAGCAGGCGACCGTGGCCCGGCTCGCCCGGCTGCGGCATACGACCGCACGGCTCGAGAAGGCGCGCCAGGAGGGGCTCGCCGCAGCCCGGGCCCGGGCTGCGGCTGCGCGAGCGGCGGCTCGGGCCAGTTGGTATGGAGGCGCCATCCTCACCAGCGGCGGAAGCGCGTCGCTCAGCGCGGCCCAGCGCAACCCGAGGGCGGTGGCCCAGCGCCTCATGCCCGCCTTCGGCTTCGGTGGCTCGCAGTGGGGCTGCCTCGACAGCCTGTGGAACGGCGAGAGCGGCTGGAGGTGGAGCGCGGCGAACCCGTCGTCCGGTGCGTACGGCATCCCTCAGTCGCTGCCCGCCTCGAAGATGGGCGCGGCCGGGCCCGACTGGCTCACCAACCCGGTGACGCAGATCCGTTGGGGCCTGGGCTACATCCGCGGCGCCTACGGCAGCCCGTGCGCCGCCTGGTCGGCCTGGCTCAGCCGCTCGCCCCACTGGTACTGACGGCGGCGTCGAGGACCCCGCTCCGGGGCGCCGTCGGTCGCTCGACGGGTCAGACGCGCGCCGGCTCAGGTGAGTCGTCCGACAGCGGGTCGTCCGACAGCGGGTCGGCCGCCGCCGCCGCCCGGGCCCGGGCCCGGACCACCGCGAACCACTGGTGCACGGGGATGAGCACGGCCAGGACGACGCCCATGACCGCGAGCCCGGCCACGCCGTCCAGCCACCAGTGGTTGGCGGTGGCGACGACGACATACGAGACGGTGACGAAGTCGAAGAGGAAGACCGGCCACCATCGCTTGGCGGTCACCCAGAGCCCGAACAGGGCGACGATCCCCGCCCAGGCCACGTGGATCGAGGGCATCGCGCCGAGCTGGTCGGCGATGCCGTCGGGCGTGTAGACCGACTGCCCGTACACGATGGCCGTGTCGACGAACCCGAGCTGGGGGAACATCCGGGGCGGGGCGACGGGAACCATCTGGATCAGCACGCAGATGAGCGTGGTCGCCGCGACGGTGTTGCGCAGCAGCGCGTAGCGCTCCCGGTGTCGCCACCACATCCAGATGATGAAGACGAACATCACCGTGAGGTGCATGTTGGCGTAGTACCAGTTCATCGCCCGCTCAACGGTGTCCATGCCCGCGGTCAGCCGCTGCACGCTCAGCTCGCTCGGCAGGTGCAGGCGGCGCTCGAGGTCCCAGATGGACCGGGCGTGGCTGAACGCGTACAGCGTCCGGCCATGGGCCAGGTATGCCGTGTGCTGGTAGACGGCGAACACGCCGATGAGCAGGGCGAACTCCCGGGCGAACGCCATGACGACCCGCACGAACGGCCTCGACGAGCGCGAGGTGACGGCCCACACCGCGGCGAGGCAGAGGGCCATGACGGCCGAGAGCTGCCAGCTGGGCTGGATCATCGGCGCGGCACCTCCTCGACGCGGGCCGGCGACGCTGGCCCCCCGGGACAGGCTACAAGTCGACCCTCGGAGGGCCCCACCCGTTGGTCGCCGTCGGCGCGGGTCGCTGTCGCGGCCGCTGGTGGAGCTAGACCTTGGCGTACCGGGCGCGGGCTAGGGAGTAGCCCCCGTATGCCGCGATGCCGACGGCCACGAGGGTCAGCAGCCACTGCCCGTAGGGCTGTCCCTTGAGGGTGCGCAGGGCCCCGTCGAGCCCCGAGGCGTCCTTGGCCCTCCTGGTCCATGCGGCCGCAACGAAGAGGCCCCCGACGACGATGAGCGCGACGCCCTTGGCGGCGTAGCCGAACCGGGCGGCCGCGACCACCCACCGGCCGGGGTGCCCGGCCAGGTCCTTGAGGAAGCCGCCGGTCCAGCCCTTGTAGATGTGGTAGACGCCGACGGCGATCACCACGGCTCCCACCACGGCGACGACGATCCTGCCCCCACTGTGCGACATGACCTGGGCGGTGACGTCCTGGGTCTGCCGCCTGCTCGACGAGCCGCCGCCGAGGGCGAACTTGAGCGCCGACCAGCCGAGCGCGGCGTAGACGACGAACTTGGCAGTCGCCTTGACGCGGTCGCCCGCGCCCCGGCCGCGGGACGCCACGGCCTCGGTGACCTGCCACAGGGCGAGGCCGGCGAAGCCGACCGTCACGACCCACAGCAGCACCGCGCCGAACGCGTTCTGGGACAACGTCGCCAGCGCGCCCGACTGGTCGGCGTTCTTGCCGGTCGCCGACCAGGCCACCCGGAAGGCGATGACGGCGAGCACGAGGTGCAGGACCCCGCTGGCGCCGAAGCCGAGCCGTGCCAGACTCTCCGTCGCCGGGTTCTCGTTGACCCGCCTGGTGGCTCTCGAGAGGTCGGGGGCGTCCATCAGCACACACCTGCCCGGACCCGGGCCCGGCGGGCGGGCCCGGGACGCACGGGCGCCACCACCGCCGGCCCACCGGAGCGCGCGCTCACGGGGCACCCACCAGGACGGCGGCCACGGTCCGCAGGCGGGTGTCCTGCGTGTCCTCACCCGCCGCACGGCCGGCATACCACCGCAGGTCCAGGCCCGCGTCGGTCACCTCGCACACGGCGATGTTGTTGTCGAACCACGGCCCCCGGGTGACCTGCCAACGGTAGGCGGGGACGGGGACCGTGCCGGACCGTTCTGCGAGGAAGCGCATGGGGCGCACGAGGGACTTGGCGAAGAGGGACATGAACACCCGGACCGCCCGCGGCATCGGGTTGCGCATGGGGGAGCACACCGCCTGCAGGATGCGCGAGCGCGCTCCGGCGGTCCCGGTGTCGACGATCTCGGCCAGGTAGGAGTTGTGCACGTCACCGGACAGGAAGGTGATGGTCTCCGGGGCCGATCCCCGCTCCCCGCGGGCCACCTCGAGCACCGCCTCGAGGACGGTGAAGAACCCCTCGTCGAAGGCGGCCCAGTGCTCGAGGTCGATGGCCCGGCGGAGCCGCTCGGCCCAGGCCGCGGGAAGCCGCCCGTACCTCCCGCTCGCCGCCACCTCGCTGATCGCCTCGAGGTCGTGCAGCCCCGGCGGAAGCAGGAACGGCAGCGACGTACCGATGAACAGGTGCCGGCAGTCGCCGCGCAGGTGCTCCTGAAGCCAGGCCGTCTCGGTGGGGTCGAGCATCGACCGGCGGTCGGGGCTCAGCTCCCGCGCGGCGCGGGAGTCGACGACGACGAGGCGGGAGGACCCGAGGTCACGGGCGTAGCTCCACCGGTAGGAGTCCGGCAGGGCGTCGGCGCGGGCCGCGAGCGCCTCGAGATGCGCCGTCAGGTCGAGCTCGCCCGTACCCTCCGACTCCTCGTGGCGCACGACCCGCTGCCACAGGGCGTCGGCATCCAGCTCCTTGGGAGCGAGGTTGCCGATGTGCTGGTAGACCCAGTACGACGCCAGCGCGCTGACGATGCGCTCGTGCCACCACGGTTCCTGCCTGATCTCGCGCCGCCAGGACCACGAGGTGTTCCAGTCGTCGCGCACGTCGTGGTCGTCGAAGATCATCGTCGACGGGATGGTCGACAGGATCCACCGCACCGCCGGGTCGCTCCACGCCAGCTGGTACAGGTGGTCGTACTCGACGTAGTCCTTGACCTCCGGGCCCGGTGGCTGTGACACGTCGCGACGGGCCGCGATGAACTCGGTCAGAGCCTCGGGGGTGTCCTCGTCGGCATAGACCTGGTCGCCGAGGAAGGCGAGCAGGTCGGGCCAGCCGATGCTGTCGTCGCGTGCCAGGTGGACCGCGTAGGCGCGGAGCGCGTCGATGCCGTCGGAGGCGTTGCCCTCCGCGTCGTGGCCCACGCTCGTGCGGCACGACCCGAACGCCAGCCGCACCGGCTTGTGGCGGTCGAGGGTGGCGATCCGGCTGGGCGGGAAGGGACTGCCGGCCGGGGGCCAGGCCGGCTCGCCGTCGACGTCCACGGCATACGGCTGCACGCTGCCGGGCGTGAGCCCGTCGAGATGGACCAGCGCGTAGTGGTAGCCGTGCACGCCGAACGTCCGCGAGCTCCAGCTGCGCCCGTCACAGCGGACCGTGACGGTCGCCGCATCCCGGGTCTGCACCCAGACGGTGGCGACGTCCTCGCCGACGTGGCGCAGGATCGGACCCAACGTCAAGGCGTTGGCGGTGTGGTCGGGCGGCATGGGTGCGTCCTTCGGCATCGGGGCGGGCCGGCGCCCGTCCGGGCCCGGCCAGGTAACCCTTACCCGCTTCTCGGCGAGACATCAGCGCAGCACCCTCAGCGCCAGTGGTTGTCATGCGCCAGGTAGAACTGCGTGCGCTCGTCCTCGGTCATCGACAGGCCCTCACCGAGTGCCTTGAGCGTCTCGAAGTAGCCCTCCCGGGGGGCCCCCGGCGTGAACAGCAGCAGCATGGAGGCGGGCAGGCCGGACTCGTTGCGGAACCCGTGCAGACCACCCTGGGGGACGAACATGAAGTCGCCGGGCACCGCGTCGACCCAGCCCGTCCCGTCGAAGAGCCGCACCGTCCCGGACAGGACGAAGAAGGACTCGGTGACGGTCCGGTGGAAGTGGGGGTCGGGCCCACTCACCCCGGTCCCGAAGTTCCATCGGTAGAGGCCGAACTCGCCTCCGGTGCTGCCGGTGGTCGCCAGGTAGTCCACCGTCCCGCCGGCGCGGTACTCCAGGTCGTGCGCGGCGGTGGCCGGCCGCACCACGGCGCTGGCCTCGCCGTCGGGGCCGCGGTACCGCTCCGGCGGGTAGGGCACAGCCATGCTCGGGTGGGACATCGCTCCTCCTTCGCTGGGTCGTCCTCCCAGCATCCCTCGGGCGGGCGGCCAGCGGGGCCAGTGGCATCGAGCACGGCGACCCGTCCGCGTAGCGATCGTGCCTGCCCCCCGGGCGGGCCCTCCACGGCATACGGTGGCCTCATGCGGACCACGCACCGGGCCCACGGCCTGACCGTGCACGCCGTCGCCGGGACGCACACGGTGCTGCTCGGGATGGACCTCGCCGACCCCGCGCGGCTGCCTCGGGTTCGCGATCCACCGCACCGACCACACCGAGGACGAGAGCGCCTGGCTCCGGGGCATGAAGACCTTCCCGAGCGTCGTCCCCGACCCGCCGCCCGGATCGGACTACAGCACCCGGGAGCACCCGATCCAGGGGTTCCAGTGGGGTGACTACACGGCCAAGCCGGGCCACGCCTACACGTATGCCGTCTCCTCGCTCGGCGGGACGCCCGCGGCCCTGACGGTGCTGGGGACCTCGTCGGTGACGGTGCACACCGAGGTCGAGGACGACGGGGTCCACGGGATCTGGTTCAACCGGGGCGTCGCGGGGTCGCAGGCGTTCGCCCGGAAGTTCGCCGGCTGGGTGCCCGGCGACGTCCCCGACGAGGGCCACCCCGCGATGGTGTGGCTCTCCAGAGGGCTCGGCGAGGCGTTCGTCGCGTTCTGCGGGGAGGCGCTCGACGGCGACTGGGCGCTGCGCGGGGCGTTCTACGAGCTCACCTGGGGGACCGGCCTCGACGCCCTGGCGGCCGCCCGGGCTCGCGGCGTGGACGTCCGGCTCGTCGTGCACGGCCGGGACCGGGACACCGACCCGGCCAAGGACGCCGACCGCACCGCCGAGGAGGCCCACGCCGCGGCGCAGGCGCACGGCCTGAGCGATGTCGTCACCTGGCGGACGGCCCCCAACAAGAGCGCGCTGTTCCACCACAAGTTCCTCGTCCTGCTGCACCGTGGACAGCCCGTCGCCGTCTGGACCGGGTCGACGAACCTCACCCTCGGCGCGGTCTACGGCCACTCCAACGTCGGCCACCTCCTGCGGCACCGCGCCGAGGCGGAGGCGTTCCACGCCGAGTGGGAGCGGGTGGCCGCCGAGCAGCCCACCGCCGCGCTCCGCACGACGCACCAGAGCGAGCCGCCGGTGTCCGAGACCGTCCCGGCGCCGCCCGACGTCACCGTCGTCATGTCACCGCGCACGGGTCTGTCGGCATTGCAGTGGTATGCCGCGCTGTTCGACAGCGCTGCGACGTCGGCGCACATCACCGGGGCGTTCGGGCTCAACGCGGTCTTCCGCGACGCCCTGGCCGAGTCGCGGCATACGGTCATGCGCACGGTTCTGCTCGAGAAGGTGCCGCCCGCCAACCAGCGGATCCCCCTCACCGACCCCAACGTGCGGCTGGCCACCGGCAGCTACCTGGCCACCTCGCCCCTGGAGCAGTGGGCCGCGGAGCGGCTGACGGGCTTCAACGTCCACGTCCGCTTCATCCACACCAAGATCATCCTCGTCGACCCGCTGGGCGAGGACCCCGACCATCCTCACCGGATCGGCCAACTACTCCGACGCCTCGACCACCAGCAACGAGGAGAACACCCTCGTCATCAGGCACGGACCGAGCCGAGCCGCCTCGGGGCGCGCCGTTCGGCGGGTGGCGGACATCTACCTCACCGAGTACCACCGACTGTTCATGCACTACGCGTTCCGGGCGATGGCCCAGCGCATCGAGGTCAACACCGGTGCGTCGAACTGGACCGGCCACCTCGACGAGACCGACGCCTGGTCGCGTCGCTACTACGCGCCGGGATCGTGGCGAGAGCTGCAGCGGCGCCTGTTCGCCGGCGAGCCGGCCGCCCCGTGAGCGACCGCTCGGGCACGGACGGGCAGGCGGCCGGTCCCCACGGCCCCGCTCGCCGCTAGCATTCGGAGCGCCCCACGCCGCTGGCTGACCTGGAGACGCGATGCCCATCTTCCGCAAGGACGACAAGTACATCCTGTTCGTCCACGTGCCGAAGGCCGGAGGGTCGAGCATCGAGGTCGTCTTCAAGAACAGCGGCTACCAGCGGGACTACCTCGACGGCAAGATGGGCCGTCCGCACCTCAACTACGTCCTCCGGTGCACCCCGCAGCACATGCACGGGGCCGTGCTGCGGGAGACCCTGCGGCTCGAGCGGTTCGACGCGATCTTCATGGTCGTGCGCGAGCCCCTGGCGCGGCTGCGCTCGGAGTACCTGTGGCGCAACCGGGGCAAGAGCCCGGGCAAGGACGCCGCATCGGTCGAGGCGTGGGCCCGGGACGCCTTCAAGCGATACGAGAAGCAGCCGTTCCTGTTCGACAACCATCTCCGGCCGCAGCACGAGTTCCTCGTTCCCGGGGCGAAGGTGTACCGGCTCGAGGAGGGCCTTCCGCACATCCTGGCCGACATCGACCGGCAGTGGGATCTCGGCCTCGACACCGAGATCCCCCGGGTCCGCGAGGGGTCGGCGGTGGTCGGCCACGCCAGCCGCGACGTCGAGATCTCGCCGTCGCTGGCGCGTCGGGCCAAGAGGTTCTACCGGCGGGACTACGCCGAGTTCGGCTACCGACGCTGACCATCGGCCCGGGCCGCAGCCGTCAGGCCGACGGGGGGACGACGCGGCCGTCGTCGAGCGCGAGCACCCGGTCGGCCCGAGCGGCCGCCTCGGGGTCGTGCGTCGCCATGAGCACCGCCGCGCCCTCCGCCGCCCGCGCCCGCAGCAGGTCGAGGACGCGCTCGCGGTTGTCGTGGTCGAGCTCGGACGTCGGCTCGTCGGCGAGCAGCACCGGTGCCCGCATGGCCAGGCCCCGGGCGACGGCCACGCGCTGCTGCTGGCCTCCCGAGAGCTCCTCGACGAGGTGGCCTCCCGAGTCCGCCAGCCCCACGTCGGCGAGCGCCTCCTTCGCGCGGTGTTCGGCCGCGTGCCGTGGGACACCGGCGGCGAGGAGCGGGACGACGATGTTCTCGTATGCCGTGAGGGTGGCGGCCAGACCGTTGCCCTGAGGGATGATCGCCACACCCAGACCGACGGCATGCTCCCGGTCGCGCACCTGCTCGCCGGCCACGCTGACCCGTCCGGCCGCCGGGCGCACGACGCCGGCCACCGCGCCGAGCAGGGTGGTCTTGCCGGCACCGGAGTGACCGGTCACGGCGACGAGCTCGCCGGGACCGACGGCCAGGTCGACGCCGCGGAGGGCCTCGACCTCACCGAACCTGACGTCCACCCCGTCGACGCGCACGCCGACGCCCGGGAGCGGCCCGCTCATGGCTGCTCCCTCGAGTGGCGTGTCGCGACGTCCTCGGTCCCCGGGCTCTGCGGCACCAGGGTCCAGGCGCCGTCCTGAGCGTGGACGCGGACGAGGGTTCCGGGCGGGAAGGCGGCGAGCGCCTGCGGCGGCAGCGGCACAGCGCCGTCGGCCGACACGACGGAGTACTCCTGGCCGGCGCGGCCCTCGGCCCCGACCCGCCCGTCGCGGATGGTGACGGTGCGCGGCACCCGGGCCGCGACCTCGGGGTCATGGGTGACGAGGACGACCGTGGTCCCGAGCTCGCTGTTGGCCTGCCCGAGCGCCGCCAGCATCGCGTCGCGGGCGCCGTGGTCGAGCTGGCTCGTGGGCTCGTCGGCGAGCAGGAGCCCGGGTCGGGTGGCGACGGCCACCGCGAGGGCCGCCCGCTGGAGGTCGCCGGGGGTGAGCCGGCCGAGGTCGGCGTCCGCGGTGCGCTGGAGTCCGACGAGCGCCACGACATCGTCCACCTCCGGCAGCTCGCGGCCGCGACGTCGGGCGGCCCCCTGGGCGAACTCGACGTTCTGCCGCGCTGTCAGATAGGACACGAGGTTGCGAGCGGCGCCCTGGAGGATGATCCCGACCTCGGTCGAGTGGAGCGTGTCGAGCTCGTCCGCCGACATCGCCGACACGAGGTGCCGACCGACGGTGACGAACCCGGCGCTCGGGCGCAGCAGCCCCCCGAGGATGGCCAGCAGCGTCGACTTGCCCGACCCCGACGGCCCGAGAAGGGCGAGCACCTCACCGGGGGAGATGACGAGGTCGACCCCCGACAGGGCTGCCACGTCATGCCCTTCGGAGCGGTAGACGTGGACCACCCCGCGGGCGGCGACGGCGAGGGAGGCGCTCACCCGGACTCCCCGATCCGCTCTCCCGCAGCGCGGGCGAGCAGCCAGCGCGCCAGGACCAGCGCGGCCCCGACGAACAGGACGGCTGCCCCGACCGACACCAGCCCCAGGACCGCCCAGGGCTGGGTCAGGTCGGCGGCCGGGACGACGGGCGGCCCGAGGTCGAACAGGGGTAGCAGCGGCAGGGCCACCACCGCACCTACGAGTCCGCACAGCGCCCCGACGACGGCCCCGCTGACCGCGACCGCGGAGTGCTCGAGGCGCACCGCCCGAGCGAGCAGCCGGGGACGGACGCCGGCCAGCCGCAGGGCGGCGAGGTCCTGGGCCGAGCGCCGCCACCCGGTGAGCGCGACGACGACCATGACGAGCGCGCCGATGAGGAGCGCCAGCACCCCGGCGACGAGCTCGATGGCGAGCCCCCACCCGCTCGCCGACTCGTCGTACGAGGCCTTGCGCGCGGCATACGTCCTGGTCGAGACGACGATGACACCGGCTCGACGCAGCCCTTCCCGGACGGCCGCGAGGGTCGCCGGGTCCTCGGTGTCGACCCACACCTCCAGTGCGCCCGTCGGCGGGATCGACCCGCCGAGTCGCAGCAGGACGTCGAGGTTGGCCATGGCCCCGCTCGCTCCGACCTGCGGCAGGGCGGCGACGCGCTGGACCGCCTGGACGTCGATCGGAGTGCCACCCAGGCTCTGGATCTGGAAGTCCGGGCCGACGACGCCGGGCGGCGGCTGCCCCGACAGGACGACGGGCAGCCGGGCCGGGACGTCGCCGTAGAGGGCCGTGCTGCGGGCCCCGGTGTTCGCCACGTCGGCGCTGAGGTCGCCGGCCGCCGTCGTCGACGTGACGGCGAGGCGACCACCCGCCGGGTCGGTCGTGCTCTGCCAGGACGCCCGGTCGCCGAGCCGCAGCGGCGCGCCGTCCAGGCTGAGTCCGGCGATCGTCAGGGTGCCGGACACCGAGAGGTCCGGTTCGCCCTCCGCGCGGAACCACAGGCCGTTGAGCCGGCACCGGTCGGGGCACAGCAGCGGAGCCCGGATGTCGATGGTCCGTGCCGCCGACACGGGCAGGGATGCGAGGTCGCGGGAGAGCTGGGCGCCCTCGGCGGTCGTCACCGTCAGCCCCAGGTGGCCCAGGAGCGGGGCCGACGCGGGGGCGGCGGTCGTGGGCGTCCACCGCACCGTCCCCGTGAGAGTGCGTCCAGCGAGCAGGACGGTCTCGACCGGCGGGGGCGCGAGCGCGCTGGTGTCGACCGCGCCCTGGACCGGTGGGGCGAACGCGACGGTGCGGAGGTCCTCAGGTCGCATGGCGAGGGTGGCGGTGCTGTTCGTGTCGGCAGGTCGGATGACGGCGACCGGCGCCACGTGCGCTGACAGGGGGCCCAGGCCGTCGCTCGCCTTCACGACGGCGGCGGGGCTCGTCGAGTCGGTGAGCAGGACGGCCGGAGCGCCGCTCTCGAGCCGGGCCCGGTCGGCGCGGTTGCGGTCGGCCACGACAGCGGCGTCGGCAGCGAAGACGACCATGGCGGTGGCCATCGACACCGCGATGAGGGTCCACCGCAGGCCAGGGCGGCGAGCCGCCGCGAGCGCCGCGAGCGTCGCTGCAAGGGGGGCCCGCCCGAGTCGGCGCCGCCCCCACCGTCCCCACAGCGTCGACAGCAGCGCGGCCCCGACGCCCCCGGCGGCGAGCGCGAGGAGCACCGGCGTGAGGATCGCGACCGGACCCGAGACGGTGCGGGTCGCCAGGCCGGCGGCGCCGACGAGGGCGAGGACGACGAGGACCGCATCGACGACGCCGAGCCGGGCGGCCCCCGTCGTCGGGGGCACCCCGCGCAGCAGGGCCGTCACCGGTTCACGCAGCACCGGCCTGGCCGCGGCATACACAGCGGCCAGGCCCACGGCCCCTGCCAGGCCGAGGGCGGCGACCGAGAGGAGGGGCAGCTCGAACGGGATGCCGGCGGGCAGCCAGGCACGGACCAGGAGGCTGGCCAGGAGGGCGAACGCCATGCCGGCCGGCAGGCCGCAGAGGACGACCGCGCCGAGCTCGGTCATGAGCAGCCGACCGGCCGAGGCCCGGCTGTGCCCGCGGAGCCGGGCGAGGGCCACCTCCGGGCGCCGCTGCTCGACCGCCGCCTGGGCGACGACGACGAGCACCGCCGCCGCCAGCAGGGCGAGCTGCGCGGCGATGACGGGGACGAGGAAGCGCACCCGGTCCTGGCCGGACCGGATCGAGGCGACGATGCGGGCGACCGGGGTGTCGACGGCGACGGTCGCCGACGCCGGCACGTCGGCCAGCGCAGCCTGGGCGACGGCGAGGGAGTCGAGCGTGAACCTCGAGCGGTCGAGCGGGTAGCGGGCCGCCACCTCGACCTGCTCGGACCAGCCGTGGGCGAAGGTGAGGGGTGCGGTGATGAGGTCGTCGACGCCTGGGACCAGGTTGGTGCCGATGGCGATCGGCAGCCCCGAGACACCGTCAGGACGCAGACCGAGCCAGTAGGACGGGTCGGCTGCGGCCTCGTAGACGCCGACGACGGCGAGGGTCGCGCGGGCGTCCGTCGGCGCGGAGGGCTGGCCGACGCCGGCCGACTCGAGGGCGCCCAGGCTCAGCGTGGTCCCCGGCCCCCAGCCCCACGCTGTCGCGTCGGCCGAGGAGACCATGGCCTCACCGTCGGCCTCCGGGCAGCGGCCCCCCACCAGCCGGACGTGCCCACACACGTCCTCCCGGGCGCTGAGCCGGACGGGGGACGGCAGGGCGCCCACGCGGGTGGGCACGCTCGTGCGCAGCTGGTAGGAGCCGAGCCGGGTCGGGAAGAACGGCCGTGCCGCCGGTGGGACCGAGGCCGCGAGGTCATCGGGGGTGAGCCTGGCGTCACGTGGGGCCACCAGGGCGCTGACCGTGAGCGCGGTCGCGGCAGGGTCGGCCTGGAGCAGGGCCGAGCGCAGCAGCCCCTGCTCCATCGCCCGGGCGAGCAGCGGCGCCGAGACGAGGCAGGCCGTCGTCAGGGCCGACAGAGCGGCGAGGACGACGGACTGGCCGAGCCGCGAGCGCACGGCCCGCCAGAGGTGTCCGCTCACGTCCCCCGTCCTCGCCGATCGGTTCGCCTACCGACCGACCCTAGCCCGGGCGACCCAGCGCCCGGAGCAGCCGCTCCGGGCGGTCAGGGGACGGTCACGGTGACGGGCGTGCTGACGAGGTCGAACGAGCCCGCCTGCCCCCCCGGGTTGCCGTTGAGCGGGTCCGAGCCGTAGCCCACGACGGCGACGAGGTGGTAGCTGCCGGGTGCCAGCGGGCCGCCGGAGCAACCGACGAGCCGGATCCCGCCCGGGAGCGTCTGGGCGGGCCAGCGCCGGCCGGACGTGAGCGGGAGGGGGATGTCGGCGCCGGCCGCGCCCCGCGCCGTGGCGACGACGGTGTCGCCGTGGAGGACGTACCACGTCGCCCGGCCCGCTCCCAGGATGATCCGTGGGCCGTCGGCCCGGACGACGAGCGTGGCGGTGGCGGTCAGGGCCCCACCCGGGCCGGGGGTGCCGGCGGCAACGGTGACCGTGACCAGGTCCTTGGCCGGCCCGGTGCTGCCGGCCGGTGGTCGGGCGCCGCCCGACGAGCACCCGGCGCCGCCGCCGGGAGGCGTGGAGGGGGCGGGAGAGGGTGTCACGGGCGGCTTCCGGCTGGGTGCCGGAGTCGGCGTGGCACTCGCGGTCGACGGGCTCGCTCCGGACGAGGAGGCGGCGGACGCGGCTCCCACCGATGCTGCGCCGCCGGACCCGCCGGAGCCCGCACAGCCGGCGAGCAGCACCACGCTCGCTGTCGCCAGGCATCGTCGCCAACTGAAGGGTCCACCACGGCCCACGTCCTCACCAGCCTCGGATCGTCTGCTCATCATCGGACGCATGGGCGGCACGGACAACCCCGTGATTCGGATCACGGTTCGATAACGATCGCCGACCCAACAAGCCGAAGCGGCCGCGGGTGGCGCACATTTCCAGTGATCTGCGTCACCCCTAGCGCAGTTCGGGGAGGAAGTTATGCGTACCCGCTTGCCGCTCGCCCGCTCCGTCGTCGCGGCCCTCGCGATCGCCCTCGTTCCGGCTCTCGCGCCGGCGACGACGGCAAGCGGCGCGACGACCGCCGACGACACGCCCACGTTGCTGGCCCCCAAGGGTGAGCATGAGAACGGCTCCGAGGACCAGGGCTTCGACAAGCTCCGCGACGCCTACTACTGGAGCCGACTGCTCGCAGGTGACGACCAGCTGACCCTCACCCAGGCCGCGACGCTGCGCGACTCGGCGAGCCGCAACGCCTCGGGCATCGCCAACCAGACGGTCCGGGGCGCAGCCCGCGGCGGCACCTGGACCAGCGTGGGGCCGGACCCGATCGTCCAGGTCGTGCGCACGAGCAACACGTTCGCGGCGATGAGCGGCCGGATCGGCGCCCTCGCCATCCGCAACGACGGCACGATCATCCTCGGCGCGGCCCAGGGTGGCGTGTGGACCTACGACAGCGGCACGGGCACCTGGACCTCGCGGACCAACGACGCCGACACCCAGTCCGTCGGGGCGCTGGCCATCGCGCCGAGCGACGACAACATCGTCTACCTCGGCACCGGCGAGGGCGCGCTGTCCGGCGACTCCTACTACGGCGACGGCATCTGGCGCAGCGCCGACGGCGGTGTCACCTGGACCCACGTCTCGAGCAAGTTCGCGGGCCAGGCGACCTCGGCCATCGTCGTCGACCCGACCGACCCGCAGCACCTGTACGTCGCGACGCTGCGCGGCCGCGGCGGCTCGCACCGCACCAGTGCGCCCGCCGACGCGGCATACGGCGTCTACGAGTCCACCAACGGCGGGCACACGTGGCGGCTGCGCAAGGGCACGACCGACGAGCTGCACGGCGCGACCGACCTCGTCATGGACCCCCAGCACCCCGACCACCTGTGGGCCTCCTTCTGGGGTGACGGCATCTACCGGTCCATCGAACGGCGGCCGGACGTGGACCAGCGCGCTCGGCGACCTGCCGGCCGGGCAACTTCCTCGAGGGCGGCACCCGGTTCTCGCTGGGCATCTCCGACCCCGCCGGCGCAGCCTCGCCGACCCTCTACACCGGCTTCGACTACTTCGACCTCTCCGGCGGCTACCACCCGGCGCCAGATCTTCAAGAGCACCGACGGCGGGACGACCTGGACGCTGGCCACGGGATCGCCGACCTCCGGGCCCGACTCGGTGGTCGACTACTGCGGCACGCAGTGCTTCTACGACAACGTGGTCAAGCCCGACCCGACGAACCCCGACGTCGTCTACGCCGCTCGGCAGCTACGGCTACGGCAACAGCCCGCAGTCCGGCGGCATCTACCGCTCGACCGACGGTGGCGCGCACCTGGGTCAGCCTCGGCTACGACCTGCACCCGGACTTCCACGCGATCGCCTTCCAGCCCAACGACACCAGCCACATCGCGATCGGCAACGACGGCGGCGTGTGGCAGTCGCAGCACCGGCGGCGGGCGACCAGCGCGGACAGCCGCTCAGCGCGGCCGAGCTGGGAGAACCTCAACGGCACGGTCGACCCCAACACCGCGGCGCTGATCCACTCCACCGGCCTGGCCATCGGCCAGTTCACGTCGATCGCGGCCGTCCCGAACGTGCCGGGCCAGTACTGGGGCGGCACCCAGGACAACGGGACACTGCGCAAGTCGACCGTCAACGGCCGGTGGTTCGACCAGTCCAGCGGTGACGGCGGCGCACGTCATCGTCGACCAGACCACCCCCAACCCGTACACGACCGAACTACCCGGCGTACGTGTTCGGGACCTACTACGGCATCTCGCCGTACCGCTACGACCCTGCCCGACGTGAACTCGATCTTCGGCAACGAGACCATCGACGGCGGGATCAACCTCAGTGACCGGGCCGAGTTCTACATCCCGTGGGTGCAGAACCGGGCCAACCCCAACCAGATGTTCCTCGGCACCTACCGGCTGTACCGGACCGACAACGCCGAGGCGCCCTCCGGCGGCGACGTGACCTGGGCACCGATCAGCGGGGACCTCACCAGCGGGTGCACCGGCGCGGCGCCGAACGGTGCTCGCGGCTGCCTCATCTCCGCGGTGGGCGTCGCCGACGGCGGCGACGGCGTCTGGGTCGGCACCGACGACGCCCGCGTGATGGTGAGCCCCGACGCGGTGACGTCGGACTCCCCGACCTGGACCCGGGTCGGCGCGAGCATCCTGCCCAACCGCCCGGTCAACCAGATCGCCGTGGACCGCTCGAACTGGCGGATCGCCTATGTCGGCATGCGGCGGCTTCGGTGCGGCGACGCCGGGCAACCGTGGCCACGTCTTCGCGACGACCGACGGCGGGAAGCACTTCCGTGACGCGACGGGCAACCTGCCCGACGTGCCGGTCAACTCCGTCGTCATCGACCCGTCCGACTCCAAGATCCTCTACGTCGGCACCGACGTCGGCGTCTTCGTCTCGACCAACGCCGGGCGGACCTACCACCGGCTCGGCTCCGGCATGCCGAAGGTGGCGACCTGGCAGCTCGACTACGACGCGACCAACGGCGTGCTCATCTCGCCGGCACCCACGGCCGCGCCGCCTACACGCTGCAGAACCGCGGAGCCTCGGCCGGCGCTGATCGTGTCGAAGGCCGACTCCGGCAAGCCGGTCGGGCCGGGCTCGACGCTCGACTACACGATCACGGTCAAGAACATCGGCAACGCGGCCGCGACAGGGGTCAAGATCATCGACCCGCGTCCCGGCGCACACGAGCTTCGCCTCGGCCGACAACCACGGCCGGTACACGCACGGCCAGGTCATCTGGAAGCACCTGAGCGTGCCCGCCGGAGGCCAGGTCCAGGTGCACCTGTCGGTGACCATCGACGCGCACCTGCCGTCGTCGGTGTCCGCCATCGTCGACGACGGGCTCGTCGTGCACGCCGACGGCGGCGTCGGGACGACCGGCAGCCCGCACCCGACGGCGATCGCCGCCGCCCACGCGGTGTCGGTCGCTCCCGCCGAGCAGTCCGGCGGCGGCAAGGTCGGCGCGACCGCGACATACCACGTCGCGGTGGCGCCAACGACGGCTACGCCGACGACACCTACCAGGTGACGTCCTCCGGGACGTGGGCCTCGACGGTCTACGACTCGACCTGCACGACGGCGCTCACCAGCGGTGTCGCGGTCACGCTCGGGTGCGACCAGCCGACGTCTGCGTCAAGGTCGACATCCCGGCCGGCGCCGGGCGAGGGCGACCACGACGCGACCACGGTCACTGCGACGTCGACGGCTGACGCCTCGGTGAGTGGGACGGGCGACGCTGACGACGTATGCCGCGGCGACCGACACCCTGCTCGTCGACGAGGACCTCAACGGCCCCGACGTGTCGGCGCGGTACGAGGCGGCCATGGGCTAGCACGCCGTACGGCTACTGGGACCTCTCGGCCGACCCGAACCTGCCGCAGTCCTACCTCACGGCGCACACCAACGTCGTGTGGTGGACCGGCAACGCCTACCCCGCCCCGATCACGCCCTACGAGTCTGAGCTCAAGGCGTTCCTCGACGGTGGCGGGCCGGCTGCATGATGTGCGGGCAGGACATCCTCGACCAGGCGGCCGGTACGACGGCGTTCGTCCACGACTACCTGCACATCAGCTGGGACGGCCAGCGAGACCCAGAACGACAAGCCGACGGCCACGGTCAGCGGCGTCGCCGGCAACCCGGTGACGGGCGGCATCGGTGCCGTACCGATCGACCACAGCGTGCTGGGTGCGGTGTACGAGGACCAGATCACCCCGATCGACCCGGCGACCGCCGCGTTCACCGACGACACCGGGGCGACCGACGCCCTGACCGTCGCCGACGGGCCGTACAAGGTGTTCTTCCTCGCCTTCCCGGTCGAGGCCTACGGCTCGGCGACCGACCGGGCGAGCCTGGTGTCCAGCGCGCTGAGCTGGTTCGCCACGCCGTAGCGGGACGCGTGCCGCGGCCCGTGGCCCGCTCGGTATCACAACCGGCGGGCCACGGGCGGGTACTGCAGGGCCTCGCTCGGCCCTCGGCCGCCCGGGCTCGGCCCTCAGCCGACCGGCTCGCCGGCGCCGCTGAGCCAGCCCGCTGCGCGGGCCTGCGCCACCGCCGCCAGCTGGGTTCGCACTCCCAGCTTGGTGAGGATGCCGCGGACCTGTGTGCGCACCGTGGAGGCAGACACGTGGCCCTCACGGGCGATCGCGTCGACGGTGCGGCCCTCGGCCAGCTGGCGCAGCACCTGCTGCTCGCGCGGCGTCAGCCGCTCGAAGGGCTCGCGGCGGGTCAGCTCGTCGGCTCGGCGCCGGCGCAGCAGCGCGAGTAGCTCGAACCGTTCGGGCTCGCTGAGGACCGGCCGGCCCGCCAGCGCCTCCCGCACGACCTCGAGCAGGCGGGGGAAGGGGGCCGCCTTGGGAACCCAGCCGACCGCGCCCGACTCGACGGCCGCGGCCACCCGGGTCCGGTCGCTCACACCCGTCACCACGAGAACACGGCTGCCGAGCCGCACCAGCGGCGCCACCAGGGTCCCGCCATCACCGATAGGGGGCCCGAGGTCGAGGTCCAACAGCACGAGCCGGGGCCTGACCCGCTCGACGGCGGCCAGCACGCTCGGCTCCGAGACCGGGGGTGCGAGTACAGCCTCGACCCCTGCGCCGGACAGGGCGACCCTCAACGTGTGCGCCAGCAGCGCGTGGTCCTCGACCACCAGCACCGATGCCGGCCCGCTCTGCTCGCCGCCCACGATCAGTCCCAGTGAGACCCGACCACCTCGGCGTCCGGGGCGGGGGCGGCACCGGAGGGAACGGTGAGCACGAACCGCGCGCCCCCGCCCGGCCGCTCACCGGCAGTGAGGTCACCGCCCTGCGAGCGCGCCAGACGACGGGCGACGTCCAGACCGAGCCCGGAGCCTCGCCCCGGGCCCGCGCCGACCCCCCGCTCGAAGACCCGATCACCGAGGTCCGCGGGCAGACCGGGCCCACGATCCTCGACGACGACCCGGACCACCGAGGCCGATCTCTCGGCTCGAACGACCACCGGGCTCCCTGGCGCGTGCGCGTGCGCGTTGACCAGCAGGTTGCGGACGATGTGCGCGAGGTCGTCGGACCGTCCGAACACCCAGACGCCCTCGATCCGGCTCTCGACCTCGAGGCCCTGCCCACGCATCGTCGCGACGAGTGGCGCGAGGGCGACCGCGAGCGCCGTCGAGGCGCCGCCGGGGCTACCTGTGCCCTCGATGAGGCGGCCCAGCCGCTCCAGCTCGACGTCCATGGCGGCCCGGAGCCGCAGTGTCCCCTCTGAGCCGGCGGACTCCTCCTCCCGGTCGAGGGCGACGAGGGCCCCGCGCAGGGCACAGATCATCGACCGGGCGTCGTGCACGAGGTCGGTCCGACGCGCCTCGACCACGGCGAGCAGCCGCTCGCTGTCGGCCAGCGCGCCCGTCGTGTCCTCGAGCTCGCGGTCGTGGCTGGACAACGCCTCCCGCGCGCCGGCGCCGGCGCTGGCCATCGACACGGTCCCCGCCACCAGCGTGGTCACCGCCGCGACGACCACCCACGACCAGGACCGGCCTTCGGCCGCCGCCACCCGGTCGAGCTCGGCGACTCCGATGAGGCCCATGGCGAGCGCGGCCCAGCGAGCGGTTGGGCGCCCGCTCTGCAGGCCCGTCCGTAGGGACAGGCCGGCGAGGGTCAGCCACAGGGCGCCGCACACCGCGTCGAGACCGGCGGCGGTCTTGAGGGACGCCTCGAGGGCTGGATGGGCCGCGCCGAGGGCCAACGAGGCGGCGAAGACGCTGGTGGCGAGCACGAAGCCGAGACCGACGATCCACTGCGGGCGAGGCCACTCGTCGGCAGGCACGACGCCCAGGCCCGGAGCCAGGAGGGCGGCGACGACGAGAGCCGCCGTGACGCGCGTCAGCCCGCCGGACACGCTCGACACCGTGGACGCGTCGACCGTGCGGGACGCCAGGGACATGGGGAAGGTCGTCACGGCGAAGACCAGGAGAGCGCCGGCGTCGGCCGCGGCATGCGGCTCGCCCGTCACCTTCCACCGCGTGTAGCGGAGCATTCCCGCGCCGAAGAACAGGGCGGTTGCGACGACGTTGACGGCGTCGGCGACCGGCCGGACACCGATGCCGGGAGCGGACATCCTGCGCGTGACGATCCCGAGGACAAGCCCGCCGATGAGAGCGCACGCCAGGGCGACGGCCGCGCTGCGCATCACCACGTCGCGCCGCGCCCCCGCGCCGAACCACAACCGGATGGAGGACGGTCGATAGGTTTCCCCCGGCACGCCGGCGCCCCCTGACTCACGCGATCACCTGGCCCTGGCACCCTAGCGGATGTCGGGCCCTCAGGTAAGGGTCGGCTTACGTCCGCGGGCGAGCGCGGCCAGGCAGGGGGAGCCGGGGCGGTCTCAGCAGGCGGAGGCGTCGCGCAGCGCGACCGCCCGAGCCGCATGCCGCGGCGAGCGACGCGCCGGGGGTAGCGCGCAGGGCCCGTCGAACCAGGCCGTGAACGCGGCGAGCGACCCCGCCCCGGGGTCGCTCGCCACCGGTGGGGACTCCTCCTGCTCCGAGGGACCCGGCTCGGAGGGGCCCTGCTCGGAAGGACCGGGCTCGGAGGGCCCCGGCCCGGATGCCGACGCCGGCGGCTCCGACCGCTCCGCCGCGGCAGCGGGAGGGAAGAACAGGCCCCACAGCAGCGTCAACGCCAGCGCCGACGTGGCGATCGAGGCGAGCCCGGACGGCTGCTGGAGGAAGTACAGGACATAGCCGGCTCGCGGGAGGACCGCGACCGTCGTCCCGAGCAGGTCCGAGTCGGGCAGGGCCCACGCGTCGACGGAGCGGTTGGCGTCACCCTGGGTGTGGACGAGACCCTCCTCGCTGACCCAGGACACCCGATGGGTGACCACGGACTCGGGCCCCGAACCGGCGCGGAAGGTGATGACCTGGCCGGGGCGGACCGTGGCCGGGGCCGGGGCGTCCAGGACCGCGTCGCCCGGCCGCAGGGTGGGCGCCATCGAGCCGGTGTGGACGATGTAGAGCCGGTAGCCCTGCTGCCAGGCCAGCGCCGACGTCGCGGCGCCGAGAACGAGGAGCAGGGCAGCAACCCGCATGGCCCAGCGTGCAGCGGTGCTGCTCATCGCGGGTCCCCCTCGGACAGGAGCCGGTGCGGGACGGTTTTGTCCCGCACCGGCGCCCGCCCCCCCTCTGGCGGGTGCCGGTGCGGGACGGTCGCGGCCCGCACAGGCGCTGTGCTGTTTCTGGCTACGGCGCGACGCCCGGCTGGGTTGCGACGATCTGGAACGCGACGGCGTGCCCGTCGAACTCGATCTGGTCCTGCTGGGTCTGCCGCTGGGTGAGCCCGAACGTCAGGGACACCTGCCCACTCGTGCCCGAGGCGAGGTTCGACGCGAGCTTGATCTTCTGCGGCACGGCGCACGGCTGAGCCCCGACGTTGTCGGTCGGGCTGCCCTCGGGGGCCGTTGCGTGCCCGTCGGAGTCCGGGACGCAGTCGGAGGTGTAGCCCGAGGAGAGGTTGTACGACGAGAAGGCCAGGCCCCCGTGGCTGTCGGAGACGGCGAAGTGCCCGTAGCGGCCGAGCCCGCCGCCCCCGTACGAGGACCCCGGCCCGGTGAAGAGGTCGAAGATGTTCTGCTCCCCCTGAGTGTCGGTCGGGAAGACGAGCCAGATGTCCTCGTTGCCGACGCTGCTGTCGGTCTGGTAGTTGATCTTCTCGGTCCGGTAGTCGGTCGGGTACAGGTTCTGGAAGTCGAGGGCGAGGCTGTCGGGCCCGGACGCCGACGCTCCTCCCGAGACGCTGGCGATGGACAGATGCAGGTGGCCGGAGCCCGCGCTCAGGCTCCCCGGGTGTACGTCGGTGAAGAACGCCCCGGTCGCGTTGGTCGCCGCGGCGATGAGTCCCGCCGAGGCGGTCAGGGCGGCGACGAAGCCGCCGACCCTCCAGGCCTTGCCCTTCGGCATGTGCTTCTCCCCTCGAGTGGTCCGCCTCCGCCGCACCGGCGCGAGGCACCACCAGCCTCACGGGAAGGGGTCGGTCGCGCATCCCCAACATTGTGGACCTTCTAGCGGGCCCGCCACCGCAGGACGGGACCCCGTCGGCCCAGCTCGACCCGAGGCACACCGCGGGGTGGGGTCAGCCATCGACGATGAACGCCTCGCGGGCGGCCCGGGCGCGCAGGGTCCATCCACCCGGGCGGCCCTCGCCGACGGGCCGGCCGTCGAACCGCGTGAGCGGCAGGATGCCCGCGACCGACGACGACAGGAACGCCTCGGACGCCGCCTGCGCATCCTCCGTCGTCAGCCAGCCCTCGACCGGGCGCAGCCCGACCCGTGCCGCCCACTCGAGCAGCCACGTGCGCGTCGTGCCCGGCAGGACTCCGCAGTCGAGGGCCGGCGTCGCCAGGTCGGTGCGGCCGTCGCGGGCCCGGCTGACGAGGAAGATGTTCGCCTGGGTCGCCTCGCAGAGATGACCGGAGACGGTCAGGAACACGGCGTCCTCCGCGCCCGCGCGCCGCGCCTCCAGGCGGGCGTAGACGAAGTCGGCGCGCGACGTGGTCTTGATCGTCGCCATCGGGTTGGCCGGGTCGCGCCGGAGGGCCGACGTCACCACCGCCACCTCCGGCACCGGCCCGATGGACGAATGCCGGGCGACCGGCCACGACTGGATGACGATGGTCGCCGTGAGCAGCTCGCCGGCCGGCGGGAGCAGACCGCGTGAGCGCCACCGACCCCGCGAGACCGTGATCCGCACCGAGGCGTCTCCGTCCGGACCGTCGAGCCCCTCCGCGGCCAGCAGCTCGGCGATCCCCCGCGCCATGGTCGTCTCGAGGTCGGTCGGGAGGGCGATCGCCAGCCCGTCGGCGGAGCGCCGCAACCGCGCTGCGTGCTCGGTGAGCTCGGTCACTCGGCCGTGGCGGGCGCGCAGGGTCTCGAAGACGCCGTCGCCGAGCTGGAAGCCCCGGTCGAAGGCGGAGAGATGCTCGGCCGCGGCCGGGCGCACCACACCGTCGACCCACACGAACCGTGGTCCCGGATCGCTCATCGTTGCCTCCACCCCGGTCACGACACGTGCCGCGCGCGGTTGCCACGGTACCCGTCCGCATCCTCGCCGATGTCTCTCCACGGACGTGGTGCCCGCCGTCCTTCTGCTGGAACCCGGCGGTCAGCCATCGTCGTCACTCCCGACGCGGCACAGGGACACGCGGGAGGATATGGGCGAGGATGGCTGTGCGCTCCCGACGCACCACCACATCCAGCAGGGACCTAGGAGGGTCGATGTCGCTGAGGTCGGCAAACATCGAGAGGATCGACGGCGGGTTCTTCGACGTGCTCGTCGTGGGTGCGGGGATCAACGGTGCCGTGTCGACGGCCGCGTTGGCGGGCCGGGGGGCGAGTGTCGCGCTGATCGACCGGGGCGACTTCGGGGCCTTCACGAGCCAGGAGTCCTCGAACCTGGTGTGGGGGGGCTTCAAGTACCTCGAGCACTACGAGCTGCCCCTGGTCTTCGGGCTGTGCCGCTCCCGCAACCGGCTCATGAAGGCTTATCCCGGCAACATCAAGGAGATCAGCTTCCTCGCCGCTCTTGACGAGAAGGCGCCGTTCCCGCCGTGGTTCGCCGCGCTCGGCGCGGTCGCCTACTGGGGGATCGGGTTGTTCGGCACCCGGCACCCACGGCTCTTCGACGTCGAGGCGACCAAGGCCGAGGAGCCCGTCATCGACACCACGGCCGTCCGCGGCGGCGTCGAGTACCAGGACGCCTACCTCGTCGACAACGACGCCCGCTTCGTCTTCTCCTTCGTCCGCTCCGCCGTCGAGGCCGGTGCCGCGGTCGCCAACTACGTCGAGCTCGTGGGTGCCGAGCGGGTCGGCGACCGGTGGGTGGCTCGGCTGCGCGACGTCGACTCCGGTCAGGAGCTGACGACCTCGGCACGGGTCATCGTCAACGCGGCCGGTCCCTTCGTCGACGACCTCGACTCCCAGTGGGGGCTGACGACACAGCACCGCATTGTCTACTCCCAGGGCATCCATCTCATCGTCCCGCGGCTGACGACCACCCGGCACGATCGCGTGCTCGCGTTCTTCGACGACACCCAACGCCTGTTCTACGTCATCCCGATGGGCCGGCGATCCGTCATCGGAACCACCGACACCCGGGTCGACACCCCCTACACCCAGGTCACCGAGCCGGACCGCGAGTTCCTCCTCGAGCAGATCAACGCCCGTCTCGACCTGCCGCAGCCGCTGACGGCGGACGACGTCATCGCCGAGCGTTCCGGCGTGCGCCCGCTCGTGGTGCGGCGCGAGAGCGACGACCAGTCCGAGGCGGACTGGACCTCGCTCTCGCGCAAGCACGAGATCGAGCGGGACGACGCGCGTGCCGTCGTCACCATCTTCGGTGGCAAGCTCACCGACTGCCTCAACGTCGGCGAGGAGGTCGCAGGGCACGTGGAGGCGCTCGGCATACCGCTCGAGGACGACGTCGCGAACTGGTACGGCGAGCCGGCACCGGCGACGCGGACCGAGTTCTACCGACAGGCGCGGCTGATGAAGCTCGACGCGCTCCGCACCAAGCCCGACACCGAGCCGCTCACCGACCGGCTCTGGCGGCGCTACGGCCGCCGCGCGTTCGACCTGCTCGAGGACATCCGGGCGAACCCGGCGATGGGCGAGGACATCATGGGCTCGGCCGACTACCTGCGCGCCGAGCTCCACAACGCCGCCGAGCACGAGATGATCGTGACCCTCGACGACTTCATGCGGCGGCGCTCCAAGATCGACCTGGTCGTCCGCGACCGCGACATCCTCGGATCCGACGGCCTGGCCGAGGTCGCGCAGATCCTCTTCGGCGATGAGGCGGGCCACCGGCTCGACGAGTATGTGGCCGCCAAGGGTCCCAGCCGCGAAGGACGTCGCCCCTCCGGGTGAGAGGCCTCCTCAGGGGGACAGCCGGTCCACGGTCTCGTCGCCGAACCGCTCGAGCGTCCACCGGTGTCGGGTTCGCGGGTGGGTTCGGCGCGGGTCAGTCGACCCTTGATCCAGATCTCCTCGACCCGCGGGTCTTCGAAGCAGCGCCGTAACGGCCCTAACCCGGCGACGCTGTCCCACAACGCCTTCGCGGCCTCGTCGCGGTCCCCCAGCAGCGGCATACCACCATGGATCGAGCGTTCGTCCTGGTCCGCCACCGCATCGCGCACCAGCGCCCGCACCGCCGCGGGTTCCCGCGACGGGTCCGGCCCGGACCGGCGGATCAGGTCACGGACCTCCCCTGCACCACCTGCACCGCGCACCGCCCGGGCCCGCGCCCCAGGTCGCGGGTCATCGGGTCCGGGAGCCGACTCGGACGGTGCGCCCCGCGGCGAGAAGGGTCTCGGGGGTGGGCAGGATGTAGGAAGACGGGACCTCGACGGCAGCCGAGAGGGCCTGGAGGTCATCGACGTGCCACCGCTTGATGAGGACGCCTTGGCTCGGCGCGGCTGAGGACCCTGGCGCGTACGGCCCCTCGGAAGGGTCCGTTGGCTTCGACGTCGTCATCAAGTTTGACGATGCCGGGAGAGACGCCAAGGGCGTAGACAACCTGATGCGGCCCTTCTGGGCCGTGAGCGAAGGGGGAATCTGCCGGCGGCATGGTCGCCACGGGGGAGGCCGATGGGGTGCCCATCGGCGAATCCGACGCTCTCGTACCGACCGGAAGGCATATTCATCATGTCCCTATCCCGTCCATTCGCCGCCCTTCTGGGTGCTGGCGCGCTGGGCATAGCGCTCGTGGGTGTTGGTGCCAGCGCCCAGTTCACAACGTCCACGTCGAGCAGCCAGAAGATCACGGCCGGCACTCTCGGTATGTCGGTGTGGTCGACCCAAGCAACCAACGGGTGCACCGACGCCACCAAGCACTGCGCGTCCCTGACCTGGCCCAACGTCGGCCCGACCGGCTCGACGTTCGAGTCGCCGCAGTACATCGTCCACGTCACCAACACGGGCAACATCCCGGCGACCTTCGACGCGTTCCAGCTCAGCGTCCCGACCCCCGCCGGGGGTAGTGCCTCGGCGTATCTGCTGGCCGAGACGAACGTGTGCTTGTCCAGCGCCGACTCCCCGACTACGTCGAACCATGGCAGCTGGGTGGAAGGCAACGGGCCGTTGGCAACCGCGATCGCCCTGCACCCGAGCGTCTCGGAGAACGGCATCGTGGTGCAGCCCGGTGACTCCGTGACCTATGCGGCGATCTTCTACGCCGGGCAGGACACTGCCACCCCCGAGGCCCGAACGTCCACATGGCCCAACCCGCTCAGCGGCTGTGGAACCGTCACCAGCGACGGACCCAACACGGCGAGCGCGTGGACGAACAACGGAGCCCACCCCTACGTGACTCCGCCGAGCCTGACCAACGCCGCGCAGGGCGGCTCGATCACCCCGACGGTGACGTTCTCCTTCACCGGCTGACCAACCATGGTGCTGGTGGAGGCCCACTGAGGTCCTCCACCAGCACCGCCGCCAGCCGTGCGTCCTCGCGTCTTCGCGGGATGCGTACTCGATGCCTAGCCGTGATGGTCAGGAGTGAGGAATGCTCATGGGTGCTCAACCACGACACCGCCCCTCGCGGCGGTCGGCGCGGCGCTGGGTGGACGTCGCGCTCGTTGCCGTCCTCGTCGTATTCGCCGGATCAGGTGCCGCCGCGGTGATCTCCGGTCGCTACCAGCTGCGGCCGGTGCTCTCGGGAAGCATGCGCCCCGGGCTGCCGGTCGGTGGGATCGTCATCACCGAACGGGTCCCCACCTCGTCCCTGCACGTGCGCGACGTCGTCGTGTTCCACTCCCCGGACCAACCCCAAGAGCTGATCGTGCACCGGATCATCTCCCTCACCCACAGTCCGTCGGGGCTGGTGGTGAGGACCCAGGGTGACGCCAACGCCATCCCGGACGCCTGGACGGTCACCCTGCAAGGCGCCACCGCCTACCGCGCCGTGTACTCCCTCCCCTTGGTGGGCTACGTCGCGGTCTGGGCGCACGGTCCGAGCGGCCGGCTGGCGCTGATGGTCGCCGGGCTGCTCATCATCCTGGCCGCCGCCGCAGGCGGTCTCATCACCCGTCGACGGTCCACAACTCGCTCACCGCAGCGCCATGACGGGCCGTCACCGACATCGCAGACTCCCTCGCCAGCGCCAGCCGAGGTCGACCTCCCGGAGCACGACGAGCTCGCGGTCCGGTAGGCCCGAGCCCCCGACCGGGACGGGACGCCGAGGGCCGACCCGCTCGATCATGAGCTGAGGGCCCCAGCGATGCGCAGATGGCCGCGACCGCGTGTGCCGGTGAGGTCGCCCGATGGTGCGCCATGCCCGTCACCGGACGCTTGTGTTGGTGACCAAGCCGACACGCTTGCGAGGTGGACCTCACGTCCATCTGCGGTGCCGACCTCCGAGCCGCCTCGGTGAGTCCGGAGACTCAGCCGGCTGAGAGCTGAGCCTCGTGCTGGGCCCGTTGTTGAGCGTAGTAGGCGGTCTCGAGTGCGGTGGATGGGATGTCGCCGCCGTACTCGTGCAGGCGGCGGGGGCTGAACCCGTCGCCCCATAGGGCGGGTGGCGTGTTCGACGCAGCCGAGGAGTGAATGGGTGCGTGGGTTGGCTATGGGTAGGAGAAGAACCGGTGCGGGACGCCGTCGTGCAGGATGATCCGCTCCAGTTCGTGTGAGCGTTCCCCGGTCCACCCCTCGGCCAGCACTCGCATCACGTCGGATCCCTCGGGCTCGCCGAGCAGCACCAGCAGCTTCGTGAGGTGCGCGGCCTCGACGGTGATCCAGTACTCGTACTCGCCGTCCGGTGAGACCCCCCGGGTGCCGTGGCCGAGGTCATGGCCTGACAACACAAGGTTGCCGTCGTCGTCCCAGTCGGCGTACAGGGACTGCTGGTCAGGGCCAACGGACTCTGCGCGCAGTCGGACTGGTTTCATCGCCAACCTCCGCTTCGATTCTGCCACCGACAGCGCCCGGCTCCCGCCCGGGCAGCCACGCACTTCGCGGGCCTCTGCCCTCCCCCTACCGTCTGGGCATCGCACTGTCGTGGTGCGCTCGAGCGGTACTTGGCTCGTGGTACGGGATGCTGCAACTGGAGCCTGAGGGTGTCGAAATCGTGCGAACAGGCGACGTCCAGCGCTGAGAGTCCCAGTTCGTCCATGCCATGCGACTGTGGGCCCGACGGCTCCCCGGCCCGGTGGATCGGCGTTGACCGTGAGACTCAGACTCAGGTGCCTCTACTCCAACTGACCACCATGTGAGTGGACGAGCTCATCCAGCCTCGGCTTCCTTAGATGACTCGGCGAGCAAGGCAGCCTGCGAGGACACCCCGGGTACAGACGCCCTAGATCCAGACTCCTGGACCCGCCCGTGGTCGAAGTAACGTTGCAACTGCCCGAAGCCAGCAACGTTGTCCCACAATGCCCCCGTCGCCCTGGGGACCAGTCGGGCCGGATGTCGAGCTCGTCTGCAACCTGCCCGGCCGCTACGCCGCCGGCATGGCCGCCGAGCTCGACGTCACCGGCTGACGCCCCGTCTCCACCGCCGGCTCACTCCCGCCAGGGAGGCTGCTAGCGCAGGCTGAGCCAGAGCAGCGAGGTGGCCCCGAGCGCGATGCTGTAGATGGCGAACGGGGTCAGGGTCCGGGTGCGGAAGTAGCGGGTGAGGAAGCGCACCGACAGGTATGCCGTGACGAACGAGGCGACGCTGCCCGCCAGCACCTGCCCGTGGATGCCCGCGCCGAGCGGCCCGAACAGGTCGGAGGGGACCTTCAGCGCGCCCGCCGCAAGGATGACCGGGGTGGCCAGGAGAAAGGAGAACCTGGCAGCGTCCTCATGCGAGAGGCCCCGGAACAGGCCCGCGACCATCGCCACCCCTGACCGGCTGATCCCCGGCAGCAGGGCGAGGATCTGCGCCGAGCCGATCACGATCGCGCCGAGCACGCTCAGGCCCGCCAGCCGCTGGTCGGAGGCCTGCCCGACCGCCTCGTCCTCCAGAACCCTCTCGCCGGGCCGTCTCGTGGTCCGGCGGAGGCTGGCCTCTCGGGCGACCTCGCCCATGGTCAGGGCGCCGACAGTGCCACCCTCCGCCTCCGGCGCGGCGCCTACGCCGGCCGTCGCCGCGGCGACCGGAGTCGGCGTGGGGGCGCGGCGACGCAGCCGTTCACCGGTGAGGAGCACGACCCCGTTCGCGACGAGGAAGGCCGCCGCGGGCACGGGACGGCCCAACGTCGTGCGGAACAGGTGCTCCAGCGCCAGGCCGGCGATCCCGACCGGGATCGTCGCGATGACGATGAGCCAGGCGAGCCGCTGATAGGGGTTCTCGATGCGTCGGTGGCGGATCGAGGTGAAGAAGCCACCGATGATCAGCAGCCAGTCGCGCCAGAAGAACACCAGCAGCGCGGCCGCGGTGGCCACGTGCAGGCCCACGATGAACGCCAGATAGGGGGACTCCGGCGCCGACACGTCCAGGTCCTTCGCCCACTGCCCGCCGACCAGGGCCGGCAGCAGGACACTGTGCCCGAGGCTGGAGATCGGGAACAGCTCGGAGAAGCCCTGGAAGGCCCCGACGACGACGGCCTCGAGGTAGCTCAGATGGGACACGCGCTCACCCTAGGCGGGCACCCCTGGAGATTGTCTGTGCCTGACCAGAGTGCGGAACTGCCGGCCATCATGGTCGGGTGCCGGGTGCCGGTGCGGCGGTGGGAGGGGCCGCGATGCGGGGGTCGTCCCGGGCTCCAGGTCATGTTCGGCCGGCTGCACCGTGGCCAGGCTCTACGGCCGAGCGCGCAGCAGCCGCAGCGCATGTGCCAGCACCGCCAGCGCGACGACCTCGATGGCCGCGACGGCGACGGCGAGGGAGGTCACGGAGCGCTCGTAGAGCCATCCCGCCAGCAGACCGCCGCCGACGGCCGCGAGCCCCTGCACTGCGGCGAACACCCCGTAGGCCGTCGCCCGCCTCGGCGCCTCGACGACGTCGGCGACCAGGGCCTTGATCGTCGAGTCCTGGAGCCCGAACGCCAGACCCCAGACGACGATACCGGCGAGTGAGACCCAGAGCCGGGCCCCCATGGCCAGGCCGGGGACGAGCGCGACGAGGACCGGCACGGCATACAGCACCCGGGGACCGACCCGGTCGTAGAGCCAGCCGACGACCAACGCTCCAACCGCCTCGGCGAGCATCCCACCGGAGTAGAGCACCGGGACGAGCGAGTCCGGCGCCAACCCACTCACGGTCAGGTGATAACCGATGAGCCCGAACGTCACCAACCCACCGGTCATCAGGCTGGCCGCCGCGGCATACCAGAAGAACACCGGCGGCAGGCCGGCGCCGGTCGCCTGGGCCAGCCACCCTGGAGCCGCCGGCGCAGCGCCTGTCGGGTCGGCGTCGGCCGTCGGGCTGTAGGCCGCGGGGTCGGGCACCCGGACCCGGGTGAGGATGAGGACGACCATCGCCACCACACCCGGGATCGCGAGCACGGCCAGACCCGCCCACAGCGCCCCGGTCACGGCCACGACACTCGCGACGAGCAGCGGACCGATGAACGCGCCGGTCTGGTCCAAGGCCTTGTGGACGCCGAAACCGCGGCCGCGGCCGACAGCCTGGGCGACATGGGCGAGCAGGGCCGTCTTGGCGGGACTTCGCACGGCCTTGCCGGTGCGCTCCAGGAGGATCAGGATCGAGGCGACCGCGAGACCGGCACCGCCCACGAACGGTGACACCGCCATCAGCGGCACCGACACCAGGGTCAGGGCGTACCCGCTGATCGTGATCGCCCAGTATCGGCCGCTGCGGTCCGCCCACGGACCGAACACGAGCCGCAGGACGAGGGCGGCCGCCTCACCGGCGCCGGTGACGCCGCCGACGAGCACCGCTCCCGCACCGAGGCTCGCCAACAGGGGGCCGTAGACCGAGCGCGCCCCCTCGTAGACCAGGTCCGCCGCCAGGCTCGTCACCCCGAACATCACCACCACCCGCCACGGCGTCCACGCCACGCCGGGCGCCGGTGTCGGTCCGGCGCCGGGGTCGGGGAAGGGCCCGGTCACCCCGCCACGCTAGACCGCCCTCAGCGCCGATGGGGTCGGGTCCGGATGGGGCCGCATCGGTAGGCACCGAGATCCACGACGGATCTGGGGGGCCGAGCCAGGGGGTCCCGAGCCGAGAACCCTTCCGGTAGCGCCGGGAGGATGCTCGATCACTCTCGTGCGTGCGCCTGCCCAGGTCGGCGTAGGCTACGTTTGCGTAAGTTACTGATCAGTACCGACGGGAGTGGCGCCGTGGCTGGAGACCGAACGCGCACGGTGATGCTCAACGGGCACGAGTACGCCTACCTGGACAGCGGAGAGGGTCCGGCGGTGCTGTTCATCCACGGACTGACCAGCTCCAGCCAGAGCTGGGCTCGCCTGGTTGACGCGCTGGACGGTGAGTACCGCATTCTGGCGCCCGACCTGCACGGCCACGGTGAGTCGGCGAAGCCGATGGGCGACTACTCGCTCAGCGCGCACGCCGCCACCGTGCGGGATCTGCTCGATCGACTCGGTGTCGATCAGGTGACCCTGGTGGGGCATTCCCTCGGTGGCGGCATCGCGATGCAGTTCTGCTACCTGTTCCCGGAGCGCGTCAATCGCCTGGTCCTGGTCTCCAGCGGAGGCCTCGGACGCTCCGTGAGCCCGTTGCTCAGGGCGGCCACCCTGCCCGGCGCCGAGTGGGTTCTCCCGCTGCTCGCATCGGGTTGGGTGCGGGTCCGGGCCGAAGCCGTGGGACGGACCCTTGCCAAGACGGGCTGGCGGCCGGGTCGGGATGTGACCGAGGCATGGCACGGGTTCGCGTCGCTCGCCGACGCAGAGAGTCGACGCGCGTTTCTGGCGACAACTCGGTCCGTCATCGACCCGGGCGGACAGACCGTCAGCGCCCATGGCCACCTGCCGATGGCCCACGAGATCCCCACCTTGGTGGTCTGGGGGACGAGGGATCGGATGATTCCGGCCTGGCACGCGACAACCGCCCATCAGGCGTTCCCCGGCAGCCGGGTGGAGCTCTTCGAAGGTGCCGGGCACTTCCCGCACCTCGACGACCCTGACAGGTTCGCCGAGGTGATGCGCGACTTCCTCGGCAGCTGAGGACCCCCAGACCTCGCCGCGCGCGCCATGCCCCGGCGTCTCGTCATCCGGTGGCGTCGGAGTCCTCCCGCTCGGGTAGCCGCACGCCCGTGGCCCTCGGCCGGGCGGACGCACCTCGCGGCGTCTGGGTCGCGGCAGAGGCACCTGCGTCAACCGGCTCGGTACGGTGCTGCCATGGGCGAGCGAACCCCGATTGCAGTCGCCGCACTTGTGCGCGACGGATCCGTGCTCATGGTGCATCGACACCCGTTGCGCCGGGCGTATCCAGCGTGCTGGGACCTCGTCGGCGGACACATCGAGTCGGGCGAGGCGCCTCACCGAGCCGCCGAGCGGGAATGTCATGAAGAGCTCGGCATCCAGATCCACGACCCACTGCCCATTCCGATGCGCTTCAGCGATCCCACCCTCGACCTGCACGCGTTCCTCGTGACGCACTGGGATGGAGAACCGGTCAACGCCGCGCCCGACGAGCACGACGACCTGCGCTGGTTCGGCCTCCGTGACCTCGCGGACGTGAAGCTGGCTCACCCGGCCAGCCTCTCGAGCATCGCCAGTGCCGTCCGGCTCGCTACCGACCACGGACCGTCCACGTACCGGTTGTGATTGGGGAGCGCAACGATCACCCATGGCTGCTCCACGCGGCGACCTCCGCTACCCGCACTCCGGGTCCGGCGACCCATACGACGAACCGCGAACAACGTCCCAGATGCGATCGGGCGAAGTCGACTGCTGACCACGTACGTGCCGGCTCCGGACTCGGCAGCCGTCAAGACGCACATCGCCCGGTTCCGGGCCTCTGGCTCGCGGAGCACAAGCCCCGCAGCCCTGATCGGTGGCGGTGGCCACGCGGCGCCTGCACGCTCGCTCACGGTGGGCAGCCCACCCGGACGGTCCGGCTCTCGCCCCGCAGTCCACCAGGGCACGACGTCGGCCGCGCGCCCGCAAGTCCGGTCCGCCCCGGATCAGGATGGTCGACCGGCACCGGACACGGGTCGACGACGTGCGGGTCGTGACCGCGTCCGGCGGCTCCCCGGTGGCAGCATCGGCCTGGTGCGCAACGAGCAACGCCTACGAACCCGGACCCCCGAGTCGCGTGCCTTCGCGGACCGGGTGCAGCTCGTCATGAACCTGACCTCGCGCCTCAACGCTCTGCCGTTCGAGGACCTCGAGGCGCGCAGGACGCTGCTCGGCGAGATCTTCGGTCGACCGGTCCCTGACTCGCTGTCCATCCTGCCGCCGTTCCACTGCGACTACGGGCTCGGGGCATCGTTCGGCGAGCGCGTGTTCATCAACCAGGGCTGCTTCTTCCTCGACTTCGGTGGCATCACGATCGGTGACCGTGTCCTGATCGGTCCGCGAGTGACGCTGAGCACCGCGGGCCACCCCGTCGATGTCGACGAGCGGTATGACTACATCACGCATGCTCCGATCGTCATCGAGGACGATGTGTGGATCGGCGCCGCAGCGACGATCGCGCCCGGCGTGACGATCGGTCGCGGCTCGGTCGTCGGCGCGGGCGCCGTTGTCGCCGAGGACGTACCACCGCTGAGCGTTGTGACGGCGACGAGCGCCGTGCTGCGAAAGCGTCTCGGGCCGGCCGCCTCAACGTCCTGACATCTGCGTCCGACCACGCCGGCCCGGATGGACTGGCGCGGCGGCGTCCCGTTCGGCTGTTGACACCTCGGACCTGGTCGGTTTGGGCGGTCCGCTGCTGCTGCCGACCTGGGAGCCGCTCGAGGCGACTCATCATCAACCTTGGTGATGATGGCGACGACCGGCCGCGCTAGATTTTCTACGGTCGATCTTCAACTGAGGGAGATGGGCGTCAGCCACCCCCCCCTCGACTTCCAAAGGGGGAGCCTTGAACAGTCGCGCGCACCTGGCCGTACTGGCCTCGGCAGTGGCGGGGCTCATCGGGATCGCTGGACCGGCGGTCGCCGCGACCTCGACCACGGTCACCGTCAACGAGGACAGCGTCGGCACCAGCTGGACTCTCTATACGGACAACTCCGCCAGCGGGGCGTTCGTCAACGGTCCGCTGACGCCGCCAGAGGGTATGGGCAGCTTCGAGTTCAACATCCCCGACAACGGCAAGGTCACCCTGTCCACGAACACGGTGGCCGGGCAGCCGCTGAGTGCGGTCGATGCGGTCAGCTACTCGACCTACCGGGTGAGCACATCCACCATGCCCCCTAACGTCGCCCCGTCACTGAACATGGAGATCTGCGCCGGCGGTCTGGTCGGCACGACCTGCAGCGGATACACCACCCTGGTCTGGGAACCGATCTACGCCTACGGCACCACCGCCAACAGCAACAACCCGGTCGTGGACGACACCTGGCAGACCTGGGACGCGCTCAACCACACCAGCACGTCCTACACCGGCGGCTGGTGGTCCACCCACGCCATCCCCGGTGTGCCCCAGGCGTTCAACAGTTTCGTGTCGCTCGCCGAGATCCAGGCGGCCAACCCTGGCGCGGTCATCCTCTCCTTCGGTGTGAACGTCGGCCATGGGCCGGGAGGTACGTTCACCGGCAACGCGGACGCCCTGACCCTGGGCCTGAACGGCGACACGACCGTGTACAACTTCGAACATGCCGTCACCCTCGCGGGCAAAGACGAGTGCAAGGACGGCGGGTGGATGACCTCCACGAGCCCGACGTTCAAGAACCAGGGCGACTGCGTGTCCTACTTCGCATCCGCCGGCAAGGCCCACCCGAACCACTGACGCACGACCGCGAGCCGGCATACCGCGGACAAACGTCCAGACTGCACCGCACAACGCGCCAGCACGAACCGGCCCGCTCCTGAGCCCAGGGGCGGGCCGGTTCGTCATCTGAGGCATGGGTGGCCAGCAGGGGGCCGATGTCGTCTGGTGAGACGAGCCCACTGCAAGGATCGACCCGACATCATGCAACGTGCCGCAACGTCGATCCGTCGCAGCGACACCCATCACTCACCCTGCCGACATCGCGATGCGGCCCCCTCGCCGCCCGTCCATCCTTCGTGGACACCCGCTGACCGGGTGGTACGTTCCCCAACCTGGCGTGCGGCCCAGGGGTCCGGCCATGCGCGAGACATCCACTGTTGCCGACATGCATATCCATGCATAGGCGGAGCGCGGCCAAACTACCGGATCGGCCGCGTGGAGGACGGCCAGCGGTTTGACCCAACAGGCTCTGTGACGCGGGTCGATGCGCCGTTACCCCAGGGCGGGAAGACGTGGTCGAGGTGAGTCGGCCCTCCTAGGACACCGTGGAAAGAGCCGGTTTGTGCGACCTGCTCGAGGAGCTCGGCCCGACATTGCTCAGGGCCACTGTCGGGTCGCGGCCTGCAATACGAGCTCGGACACTGGGGCGGCTCCGACCGGCCAGTCGCCAGGTCCGCCGCCCCAGCTATCGGAGTTGGCGGATGCCGGTCGCGAGGAGGTAGGCCATCCACACCAGGAATCCGACTGTTGCCACACCGAAGGGCACCAGCGACTTGCCGTCGACGACCAGCGGAGCGCAGGCGGCACCCACGAGCAGCAGTGCAGAACCGGCCGGCGCCAGCCACCGGAACACCGATGGGGAAGCGCCGGTAGCGAGGGTGTGGCGCGACAGCCCATAGAGGGCAACGGCGATCGAGAGGTCGAGGACGGCGAAGATGCCGTTGTGAGCGGCCCAGAGCGCGGCCACGGCCTGGTCATCGCCCGCGCCGGCGACACCGACGAGCGCTGCCTCAAGCCCCACGACCGTCGAGAACAGTGCCACGATTCCGATTCCGCCCACTGCACCGGTGAAGGCCCACCGGCTGGTCGGGCCGTCCGCGGTCCGGAGCACTCCGCCCACGAAGACCGTCAGGGCGATCCCGCTCCCCACGAACGTCAGGGACAGCAGCGTCTCGGTCGCACGGTGCGTCGAGTAGTAGTCGACGACGTCAGGTAGCCGTGCTCCGTTGAGGGGCGCCACTGACGCCCGGAGCACGTTCTGGACGATGACGACGACGGCGAACGTGATGGCGGACCAGCCTGTCAGGCGGTCCCGGGCGAGCGAAGAGCGGGTGTGAGCCGGGACGAGGGTGTCAGTCGACATAGGGACACTCCATTCAATAAGGGTAGGCTATGCTGACAAGATGGAATCTATACCGATAGCCTTGTGACATGTCAACACCTCCGACCGGCGGGAGACGTGCCCAGCAGGCGGCCGACACCCGACGGTTGATCCTCGACGCCGCACTGAAGCTGTTCGCGGAACGGGGGTACGGCGCCACCTCGATCGGTGATGTCGCGGCCGAGGCCGGCGTGGCCGTCCCGACCGTGTATGCGAGCGTCGGGAGGAAGACCCGGCTCGTCGAGCTCATCAACGACAGGATCGACGAGGTCGCAGACCTGGGACCACTCGCGACGGCGCTGCGTGCGTCGACCGATGCCATCGAGGTGGTAACGCTGGCGGTCACGATCACGCGTCGGTTCAGCGAGCGAGCCGGCGACCTGATCGCGGCCATTCGCTCGGCCGGTTCCGCGGGGCCGGAGCTGGCGGCCGTCCACGCGGATGGGGTGGCGCGCCACCGCGCAGGGGCGACAGCGGCGGCCACGAAACTCGCGTCCCTCGGAGCACTGCAGCCTGAGGCCGACGCCGCGATCGCCGCGGCGTTGCTCGACGTGCTGCTCGCACCGGAGTCCTGGGAGTCACTCACCACGCACCACGCTCTGAGCTGGGACGACGCGGAGGTTGCGCTCAGAGACGCCGTACTCGCGAGCGTGGTCGACGAACGCTCCCGGGTGCGTCACCCGTCTCGGTAGGTCGAGGGGACCACCGGGCGCTCCCCCCCCGCTCCGCCTGAACCACACATTCTCAAGAGGCGGTGGGATCTGCGGATCAGTCGGACGGCTCCAGGCAGCCCGCCGGATCATCCGGCGGACGACCGAGCTCGGGATCGAGACGGACATCTCGGGTCTTACCCAGCTCCAGCTGGGACTCGGCACCGCCACGGGCCACGACCTGGCGCCGTTCAATGCAGCACTGCTCGGGGCGGAGCTCGACCAGGACGAACCCGTCGATCCCAGGGCCCGGCCCCTACCCTGTGGTGGCAGGACCCGACCGAGGAAGACCCCACAGTAGGTTCTCCCCGAGCAGCCGGTCCCGCAGCGGTGGCACTTCGAGGGGTGGGTCCCCCCCGACGACGGTGAGCGCCGGGAGCGCGCTGTGCTCGCGGCGGGCGGCCGACGTGCGGAGTGAGACACCGCCACGTGCTGCTGGCCGTCGTGCGCCCCGGCGGTCGCTTGACCATCCTGAGCGTCCTGGGAGAGTCTGGCGGGGCGTCGTCGAACAGGTCCGAGGCGCCGCGACGGTGGTGCTCGGGCCGGGCGGGCGAGTTCAACTCAGTGTCCGTGAAGGCAACGTGAGCGGGGAGGTGAGTCGGTGCGGACACTTCTGGCGGTCCTCGCACTTGGTGTGCACTGCCGTCCTTCCCGCGGCTGCGCCGGCGGGATCGATCGACGACTTCGTCGACCGGGAGATGCCTGCTTCTGGCGTACCCGGTCTGGCCTACGCCGTGGTGGCCGACGGCGGCATCACCACGGCGCGTGCGCGGGGCGTCGTGAGGCTCGGGGGCGATGTGTCGGTCACGCCGGACACCCCGTTCGTGATCGGCTCGATCTCCAAGAGCTTCACGGCACTGTCCGTCATGCAGCTGGTCGAGGCGGGCGAGATCGACCTGGACACCGAGGTCTCGCACTATCTCGACGTGTTCTCGGGCCGGCCCGCCGGGGTCGTCACCATCGGTCAGCTGCTCAGCCACACCAGCGGCTTCTCCACGGGGCAGGGCAACGCCGCGCATCCGGACCCGACCGGCGAGGGGGATGAGCTCGCCCGCGGGGTGGCACAGCTCGCGGCGGTCACGCCAGCAGGCGCACCTGGCACGCAGTGGGAGTACTCGAATGCGAACTACGAGATCCTCGGTCGGGTGGTCGAGGTCGTCAGCGGGCAGGAGTACCAGGCCTACGTGGCAGCAGCACATCCTCGAGCCGGTCGGGATGGAGCACAGCTTCGTCGCTGACGGCGAGGTCCACGAGACATGGCGACCGGGCACCTGCCGTGGTTCGGCACCAAGCGACCGTTGGCCGACACCGCGACCGACCGGGCAACGGCCCCGCAGGGGGGGATCGTGGCCAGCGCCAGCGACCTGGCGCGCTACCTGCAGATGATGATGAACGGCGAGGACGACGTGCTGAGCGCCGAAGGCAAGGCGCTGATGATGCGCCCGGCCAGCGGCGTCTCGCCGTCCTACGGCTTCGGCTGGAAGGTGGAGCCCAGCACCGGGACGGTGTGGCATGACGGGGCCAGCCCCGGCGTCGAGACCCTCGCGATGATGGTCCCCGCGCAGAAGAAGGCGGCTGTCGTGCTGGTCAACGGCGGCAGTGGGTTCGGCTTCGCCGAGACGGGCCACCTCCGCGTCGGCATCGCCGACCGGGCGCTCGGCCTCGACGACGTCGACGGGCTCCGGGTGGTCCCGGAAGGCCCTGTTCATCGCTCTGGTGGCCCTGCCGTTCGTCTACCTCCTCAGCATGGTGTGGGCCTGGCTTCGCCGCACCAAGGTTCGCGCCAAGTCCACGTCGGGCCTTCCCGGCCTGTTCAGCCTGTGGTTCCCGCTGCTCACCACACTCGCCGCGGCGTGGGTCCTTCTCGGCCTGGTGCCAAACCTGTTCGGCACCCCGCTGGGCACGCTGCGCCTGTTCGCGCCCGACCTCGTGGTGGCTCTGGTCGCCACCGCGGTGACCGGGGTGCTGTGGTCCGTGTTCAGGCTCGCAGTGGCCTACACCGACCGCTCGGGTCCTGCGTTGCCGGCGAGTCCCGCTGGGGACGTCCGGACGTAGCCCTCTCCGGGCGTCGACACAGGTGAGGCCAGGCGATTCAGAAGCCGGGCACGCTTGCCGTGAGGTAGTGGACGCCGCGTCGGTCGAGGATGCCGCAGGCGTTCTCGGCAGTTCCCGGGCCGGCATGGCCGGCGGAGATCTTGCCGTGAGGACCGGCGCGCGGCCCGGCCCAGACCCTCGCCCGCCGCCGATACGGCCAGGCACCCGGACCGCGCCGACGCCAGCCCCGTCCTGTTTCGAAATCCCCCCGCTTCCGCAGCCGGCTACCAGTGACGCACCCGCGCAGGGCGCCTGGCGACGTTCCGCTTGCTTGCTCGGACGCTCCCCATGACCGAGCTGGGTCCACTCGCCGGCGTCCGCGTGCCAGCGCCCAGTCCGCGACTCGGACGGCATACAGGTGTTTGGCTTGGACTGGTCGACCTCATCGAGGATCGCGTTCGGTAGATCACTGAGGGCGCAGGCTGAGACCGTCCACCCTTATCGACTTGGGGCCGTCGAAGCCCTGCTCGAAGACCGTGGCGAACGCGAGGCTTGCCTTAGCGACTCCAACGGGCAGATGACTCCCGAAGATGATCGTGCCGGTCTGACGTGAGCCGGGGGCGACGCTCTCGCTCCAGTGGCTTCGGAACGAGTCCGCCTCGATCGTGGTGCCGTCGTCACCGACGACCACACAGTTCCCCAAGAGCGGCAGGGACAGGGGGTTGCCGACGTTGTTGCTAACCGTGACGGTGAGTCGGGTGTAGTGGGGTGTGTCCTCGAACTTCTCGACGGCCAGTCCCAGACCCTTGGACGTTGTGCTGACGGGCGTCGCGAGGCGGTCGACGCCGGGCTCGCTACCGGTGAAGACGCCAACGGCGTACCTGGTCCCCCACGTGACCGCCAGCCCGCCCCCGCCGAGGACCAGGAGGGCCGTCAGGATCGCCGTGGTAAGACGCAAGCCGCGGCGTTGAGGCTCAGGGATCGGGAGGGTGACGTCGGTCGCCGTGTCGTCGTTCGACTCTGGCCAGGCGCTTTCGGTGTGGGCAGTGGCGAATGCCGCGATAATCGCCACCCCGACGGCGGCTACCGGCACCGCGAGCCATGCGTAGGGGCCGGATGTCTTTGCGACCAGCGCAGCGATGGAGTTCCCCACCAGCCCCAGGACCCCAGTCACGACACCAAGCGTCAGGGTCAGCCCCGTCCTGACGCGTTTTGTCGTCCCAGGTTCCGCTTGGGTCACGGCGGGGCTCCTGCCTTCACGTCATTGGAGGGCCACGAGCACAGGGATGAGGGAACGTCCCGAGCCCACAGGGGCGAGCGCCTTCCCGATGACGGCTCCCACGGCACGGGCCTTGTCTGAAGCCCGCATGGCGTGACCGGGGGTGGTGGACGACGTCAGCAGGTCCCCGACCCCGATCTCGCCGTCCTCCGCGTCGACCATGCAAAACACCCGACCCATCAGAGCGATCGGAACCCGGCTGGAGCCCTTGCTCGTGCGTCCAAGGATGACCCCGGGTCTGAGGCTGCCGGCACCTGAGACGATGCCGGCGACCCTTGTGTCGTAGGCGCTGACGCTGGGGCGTAGCCGCCCGTCGTCGCCGATGGCCATCACGCTCCCGGGCGCCGGCTCGGCACCCTCCCACGCCACCTCGAACTCCTCGGCGCAGTCAGCGCCGGCCAGGGCGACGTCTCCGGAGACGAGGACGTTGCCGTCCACCTCGAGCCGCTCCGTGGGTGTGGTGGTGCCGATCCCGACGTTGCCCAACGTGGTGACGTGGTTCGTCGCACGGCTGGGGTCACCGAGATGGATGCGAGCCGTCGAGTTCTTGTTGCCACCCACGTCAAGTGTGAACACGTGCCCCGTCGCGTCCAGAACGAATGACACCAGCATGCTCGCATCTGTCGCGGCATCGAGCGGGAGCTTCTCCTGCCGGCGCAACGACAGCAGGACCTCCGGACCCTTTCCCGCTTCGTCGAGTGACAGCAGGGACGGTGGGTCGACCCGCCCAACGCCCAACTTGCTCAGCGAGATGCTCAGGGGGCTCGCGTTTCCGTTGTCGTCCTTGACCGGCTGGCCGTCCCCGGTGATGTCTGCGTCTATTCGTAGGTTTGGCATTGTTGCCGTCCTTGGGTGTCGCTGCACGTGGCTGTGGGTGCGGATCGACGTCCTGGCTGGCCGAGGTGGTTCTGGCCCTTTCGTCCAGCCATGTCAGATCTCCTCGATGGTGTAGCCGAGCCGGTAGTCTCTCTTCGGCGAGACACGGACCTGCCGTCCACGGCGGTGTGGCGTTGGGTCAAACTGCGAGATGGTGCTGAACTGTCTGTTCTCGTCTCCGTCCGAGGGGATGTGGCCTCCGGAGACGAACGCGCTGCGGATGCGTTCTGCGGCGCTCTTGCCGAAGGGGAATCTCTCGAAGCGGGAGCCCTGGTCGCAAACGTCCGCCCAGGTGAGCCCCGTCTTGTGGTTCATCAGGTGGTGGGCGTGGTGGGGCTCGAAAGCGGAGGCGGTGACGTGGATCTGGTCGTCTGGGTGCAGGCCCAGGTCGACCGTGTGTGGCGGGTCCAGGTCAACGGGTGTCTTCTTCGGAGACAGCGGGGGACGGATCCCGTCGAAGACCGTCCAGTCCCCGTTGACACCGACGTAGAGGATCCACTCCGAGGGCAAGAGCCCGATCGGCGGGTTGGCCGCGTCCATGAAGAGTTGGTCGATGGTGACTCGAAGGCGGGTGATCTTGCTCGCCTCGGCCCCCGTCGGGTCGCTCCACCCGGCCGACAGGACCATGCCGTAGGTGTCCGGATGTGGCGTGACTCCCTTGAGCGGGACGACGACGCGAAGGGCTCGGGGTGCAGATGGCGGGAACGGGGTGACCTCGGGCTGGACAGGAAGTGCCCCCGTCTTCGGTGACACCGTGAAGCGGGGCTGCGCGTCCCGGTTCGGCCTCGGTGGTAGGTAGAGGTCGAAGACGTAGTCCTGGTCGTTGATGGGCTGCTTCCAGTAGCCGCCGTCGCGGCCGATGAACACCACCGCCGTCGTCGTTCGGGTTGGCGCGGCGTTGCCCGGCAGCCGAGCCGACCCGGGGCGGACCGAGATGACCGCCTTGGGTGGATGGATCTCCGCCTTGTGCCCGCCGGCGCCGCCGTCATAGTGCGCGCAGTCGTAGATCCAACGCCCGATGATGGTCACCCGATCGCCGTCCTGCGGCCATGCCCAGCGTGGGACGAAGGCGGTGTCCCATTCACACTCGAAGCGGCGGTCCGCCAGGTTCGCCTCGCTCAGCAGATATCCGTACTGGGGATCGGGGTCAACGATGAAGTTCCAGTCGTAGTACACATGCCAGGGGTTGAGCGGGAAGTCGGTTCGGCTGATGCGACTCGTTGCGAGCACGCCTTCAACCATGCGGGTCTCGCCGGCGTAGTCGGCCTTGAAGCGGGGTCGCTGCCCCGGCGCAGTGGCGGAGATGACCTGGGTGTCGCCGGCGACCGGCTGCCAGCTCGGCAACAGCCCGCCGACGTCCTTTCCCAGTGTCCCGAGACCGAGATCGACTCCGGCCTTGATGGAGTCGGCACGGCGACACCCGCGAGCGAACCCGTCGCCGTCCAGCGGGGTCCTGAGCCGGCTCACCGCCGGACGCACGGAAAGGCCCGTCGTCTCCGGATGCTTGTGCAGAGAGGTCCGCAGACTGATAACCTCGCCCGCTATCCCGCGCCGATGGAAGAAGTCCCGAAGGCTCACGGGGGGGATCTTCGAGGTCGGGCCGGGTCTCGAAGGAGGGGTAGGAACTCGGGGCTCGGGGGTTCCGGACGCGCGCATGCTCTCGGTGACGCGTTGCCCACCGCTAGCGGAACCGCCAGGCTCGGCGGGCTTCTCGTTCTGTGTCATCCCGTCCTCCTCCCGCGGAGCGACAAGATCGCCTCCAGCTCTAGCCGTCGGCGGCCACTCGATCTGCGTGTTCTCCAGACATGACCGGCCCCGAGATCGCGTGGTCTCGCAAGAACTCGCGGCGGGCCAGTGCGACCCAGACAACGGTCAGCAGGCCCAGGCAGGCGACGAGGTACCACTCGGCGCCCCCGTCGCCGCGATCGGGGTCCAACCCGATCGCCTCTATCCAACGGGGCCACACCACAGTCATGACGGCCGGCGCTCCACACAGCACTGCCAGTACGGTTTCGACACGCTGGCGACTCATCTCCAGGCTCCCTCCACCTACCCACCCGCAGAGACAGCCACCCCACAAACCGGCGGCGACGTCGCGATGATGGGATCAAATTAGGTCTACCTCAGTTCGTCACGGGAGTCAATCTCCTCGTCGGACGGCCCGGGCAGCAGCGCGGGACACGCCGTATGCCGCGGAGTGGGGCAGGTCGCCTGTCCCTCAGAGGGCCCACGCTCGGGGTGCGTGGCGCGATACGCGATCGACGCACCGACCTTGGTACACCTCGTTGATGAGATGGCCATCAACCCCAGCCACCAACTGGTCGCCCCCAGCTCGATACGGTCAGAGGCGCTCCAGCTCTTGAGAGACGTCCGAGACCGGAAGCGCAGCGACGAGGAAGCCCTGGCGTGCCACGAGAAAGACGACCGGCTGAAGATGGGCCTGCTCGGTGACAGGGTCTCGCGCCGCACAGCGTGGCAGATCGCGCGCGAGCGGGATGGGAGTCCCTCCTCGAGGCGGAGCATCTCGCCGTCGCCATGCTGCAGGCCGATGCGCTCGCTACAGTCGATCAGGACATGGTTGGCAAGGCAGAGAACCTCGTTCGAGTCGCTCCAGTCGGCGAGCTCGATTCTGCTGGGTGACGATCGACGCCAGCGCCCGCGGCAGACGCGGGTCCGCGCGCCGAGCGACGTCGGCTCCAAGGGGGTGAGTTCGCGGCGTCCTTCGGCCGCACAACCTCGTTGGCATCGGCTCCGCCGCGGAGCTCGGCGCTCTAGGTGCGGCGGATCAGGGGTGACCACGTCATGAGGTGGACGCCCTGAGGCGGCTCTGCGTGAGGGCTACCCCGATTGTGGCCCCGCCGAGAGGCGTCCAAACTGAGGCATGGCCATCGACCTGGAGCAGCAGTGGTTCGGCAGTCTCACCCAGCTCCGCTACGCCGCGACCCCCAAGCGACTCCGCGCGCTCCTCGACGGGCAGACGGTGCTCGATACCCGGGATGCGCTGCTGGTCTACGAGCCTCGCCGCGTCGTCCCCTGGTACGCCGTTCCTCCCGGCGACCTCCATCTGAACCTGACCGAGCACGATCCGGTCCCGGTGCCCGAGCTTCGGGCGCCGGTGCTGCCGCCTCACCAGAACGAGTGGCACACCGTGCCGGGCCGGTCCCTTCATCTCGAAGGCCACGGCGAGGTGGCCTTCCGGCCCGACGAGCCCGAGCTCGGTGGCCGAGTGGTGCTGCACTGGGATCCGTTCGAGTGGCTGGAGGAGGACGAGCCCGTCATGGGCCACCCCCACGACCCCTTCAAACGGATCGACGTGCTGCGCAGCGACCGGCACGTGCGCGTCGAGCTCGGTGGGGTCACCCTCGCCGAGTCTGCCCGGCCGATGATGCTCATTGAGACCTCGCTGCCGGTGCGGTGGTACGTGCCGCGCGAGGACGCCCGGATGGACCTGCTCGCCCCCTCCGAGAGTCACACGGTTTGCGCATACAAGGGTGTTGCGTCCTACCTCAGCGCAGGCGGGGCCCCCGACGTCGCGTGGTTCTACCCCGACCCGCTGCACGACGCGCTCCCGGTCAAGAACCTGCTCTGCTTCTGGCGGCCCGCGACGGTATATGTCGACGGAGCTTTGGTGAACACCTCCATGCCCGGCGATTGAACCGACAGCCAAGGCTGCCCACTCGATGGAACGCACGCCCTGTCCTGGCGGCGACCTTCAGGTTCACCGCCGACGGCGACACACAGTGGGACGCTGGCGTCGAGGGCGTTGGTGATCGCGGCGGGCCGCAGGGAGTGGCCGGGAATGCCTGAAGACAAGGCAGCCGGGTGGGCCGGCGTGTTCCTCGCTGCCACGAGATACTCCTGGGCCGGTCATTCACCACGAGGCCGCGGCGTCTCCCGAGCGCCTGCGGGGATGGCGTCGACTCCTCAGCGCTGACGAGGCGCACACCAGGTGCTCCGTCCGGCGTCCGGGACGGTCCGCAGCCCACAAGGCGCGGCTGTGAGGCGTCAGGACGCCCTCAGCTGCGCCCGGCAGCGCTGCTCGTCGATGACGTGCCCGACAGCGGCGAAGCCGGCGACCGCCGACTCCAGGTGACGGATGGCTGCCGACGAGTCCCCGTTGAGCCTGGCCAGTAGCCCACGGACCTCCTCGACCGCGGCGAACCAGGCAGGCAACGGCACCACAGCCGCGGCGAGCAGCTCCGATTCGCCGGCATACCGCTCCGCACGCTCGCGGTCTCCCGCGCGCACCGACCCGATCGCCGCCGGGACGGCCAGCGTGATGCGGCAACCGGGACAGCTCTCCAGTGGCCCGCGGATCCCGGCCTCGGCGTCCTCCACGGCAACGAGCACGGCGTCCGGTTCGGTGGTCGCGGAGATCCGGGCACCATGGACGCGGTCCAGAAGGTGGAAACCGACGTCGGACTCTCGCGCCACGGCCAGCGCCTCGTCCGCCAGCGTGAGCGCTCGGCGGTCCTGATGGCGGTGGTGAGCGACCTCGGCGCGCCGCTCGAGGGCGAGCGCTGTCCCGAGGGCCGCGCCGATTCCCTCGTGGAGCCGCTGCCCCTCGGCAAGGTCCGCCTCCGCCTGGTCGAGCCGGCCCGCGAACAGGTGTGCCTCGCCCCGCAGGGTCAGCGCGAAGGCATACCCACGCGAGGCACCCAGTCGGCGGGCCTCGTCGGCCAAGGAGTTGGCGTAGTCGATCACGTCGGCGTAGGGGCGGGCCCCGTACAGGAGACGCTCCGCGGCACAGAGCATTCCGTCGAAGACGTGGCCGGCGAGCACCGGCATCGCGTGCGTGTCCTCGAGATCGGCGCGCACGCTGGCAGCCAGCTCGCCCCGTGCGTGGGCGGCCAGCCCCATCGCCCAGGAGGCCTGGACGACTGCGGTGGCGTCCCCAGAGTCCACGGCGAGCCGCCGGGCCTCGGTGGCGGCCGCGGTGGCGGTGCCCAGGTCCCCGAAGCCCATCGCTGCTGCCCCACTGAGGGTCAGTGCTCGGGCGACCCTGCCCGGCAAGGCCGCGGGGGCGATGCCCTCCAGAGTGTGCAGCGCACCGGTGGGGTCGCCGAGCTTGAGCTGGGCCAGAGCCTGCTGGGCGCGGAGGTCGTCGGCTTCCGAACCGTTCACCGAACGCGCCGCGGTCGCATACGCGGCGGGCGCCCGCCTGTCGCCGAGACCGTCGAGCGCCAGGGCGCGCAACGCCAGTGCCTCGGACTGGTCCGGGGCGTGTGCGAGCAGCGACTCGGTCAGGCCCAGAGCGTCGGGGAAGGCTCCCAGGTCGAGCGCGTTTCGGGCCGCGTCCAGAAGCCACGGGATCGCATTTTGAGGGAGACCCCCGTCGAGCCAGTGCCGAGCCACGGCGGCCGGTGGCGCCCCGGACGAGGCCAGCCGGCGCGCCGCATCCCGGTGGACCGCCACCTGTTGGTGAGGCGCGAGTCGGTCGGCGAGCCCCTGCCGGACCAGCTCGTGCCAGAACCGGTAGCGCCCGTCGGCCACCACCAGCACGCCGGCGCCCAAGGCGTGGTCGAGCATGACGAAGGCATCCTCCTCGGTGGATCCGGTGAAGGCGACCACGTCGGCCACGGTGAGCTCGTCCTCGGCAAGAGCCAGCCGGCTCAGCATGGCGACCTTGCCCGCGTCCAGATCGGCGAACCGAGTGCTCACCGCCTCGGCCAGGCCATGTCCCAGAGGCCCGGGACGCCTGCTCGCGCGGTGGGCCAGCTCCGACAGGAAGAACGGGTTGCCCGAGGCCAGCGCCAGCACCTCCTGGACCTGGTCCGGTCCCAGGCAGTCGCCGGACTCCGCAGCCACCACCGCACGAGCATCCCGCTCCACCAGGGGTGCCAGATCCAGCGTCATCGCCCATCCCGCCCGGCAGAGGCGCTGCACGCCGTGTGCCAGCGCGTCCGGAGCGCCTTCGGTCCGGTACGCCAACACCAGGAGCGCAGGCGGGGTGTCACCGGTGATGCTGTTGAGCAGCGCGTCCACGGATGCGTCGTCGGCCCGGTGCGCGTCGTCGACGACCACCATGACCGGCGCCGCCTCAGCCGTCGCGGCAAACAACCGGCGCAGCGAACCGATCGCCTGTTGGCGAGTCAACGGGCGATTGACGCGCCGCCCGTCGCTCGCCGCCACCGCAATCGTGCGAAGGACCTTTCCGGCACGATCGCTCAACCGTGATGCCAGGTTCCGGTCGGCGCCGAACAGCTGGTCGATGACCGCCCCTGCCACGCCGTAGGCCACCGCGGCGTGGTTGGGGAGCACCACGGCCGTCTGCCACCCCTCCGACTCGGCCACGCCGACCAGGACCCGGCACAACGCAGACTTGCCGATTCCCGCCGGGCCCCGCACCGCGACGACGCCGCATCGTCGGGGATCGGCGGTACGCAGCAGAGCGGTGAGCTGGGCGACCTCCCATTGCCGTCCCAGGAGCACGGGGTCGGGCGGAGCCAGGCCCGCCACACAGGCGTCGTAGAGCCGCCGCGTCTCCGCGTCGGGCGACACCCCCGGTCCGGCGCGCAGGGCGGCTCGCAGCCGGTCGTACCAGTCGATCGCAGCATGTCGGTTCCCCGACTCGATTGCGGCACGCATCAGCTCGCGGTACGCCGCCTCATCGGTGGGGTCGCGCTCGATCAGTCGGCTCCACTCGCCCGCGTGGCGCAGGAGGGCGACCAGCAGGGAGGTCACCCGGTCACGGTGCTCCTGGTTCCAGTCCTGGTAGGGCGAGTCCGGGAGCAAATCGCCAGGGAAGGAGTGCGCGACCCGGGCGGCAACCCGCGGACTGTCCTCGGCCAGCGCCGCAGCTGCACGCCCGACGAACTCGTCGAGGTCGGTGCTGACCTCAGCTCCCGGGAACAGCGCGACGGTGCCGCCGTGCAGAACCACTGCGTCCTGGTGCCCCAGGGCTCGCCGCGCGTGATGCGCGGCTTTGCGCAGGTTGGCAGCACCTGCTGGAGCGGTCAGCCGCGGCCACAGCGCCTCGATCACCCGGTCGCGTACCACCGTGTGCCGAGGCGCCAGCGCCAGCAGCTGGACCAGGTCTACGGCGCGCCGGGTCGGCCAGGCCGAGCCGGGCACCTGGTGCCCGTCGACCCGGACGTCGAATCCTCCGAGCAGGCGGACCTGCACGTCGGCAACGGTCATGACCTGTCCATCCTGCGCCTCTCAGGAAGGCTGCGCCACCGGGCGACCCTCCGCGACCCAGGCTTTGAAGCCACCCTCGAGATGCGCCACGTCGTGATAGCCCAGGTCCTGCAGTGCGCGCGCGGACAACGCCGAGCGCGAGCCGGCTGCGCAGTAGACGATCACCCTTCGGCCGGGGTCGAACGCGGTCAGGTGGTACGGCGTCGCCGGGTCGGCATGGAACTCCAACATCCCTCGCGGCGCGAGCACGGCCCCCGCCAGTACGCCGCCGCTCGTCTCGTGCGGCTCACGCACGTCGACCACCAGCACGTCGCCGGCGGTCATCTCGTCCGCGACCTCCGCCGGGCTCAGGTTCTCAATACCCGCCTTCGCGCGGGTCACCAGGTCGGTCACTCCGGTCATCGTCTCCTCCTCGGTTCTGCCGCGCCTTCGGCACGGTCCTCGGCCAGCGTGTGCCGAGAGGCGTTCCAGGAACGTTCCCAACCCGGAAGGCCGCTCCAGGGTCGCCATGAGCGGCCCAAGCCGCCGCCAGGACGGGTGATCCTCGGCCGGCCGCCAGCAGCGCGATGGCCGGAAGGGCAGATGGATGGCGCGAGGCGCACGCGGAAGTCACCTCGGGCGGCGACCCAGCGGGCCCAGACCCCGCTCGCCACCACGCAGCCAGGCACCCGGACCGCTCCAGCGCGCGACCCGTCCCGCACCTGGCGGCGGCGTCCGCATGCCGGAGCGACGCACCCGGCGCGGCGATCTGAAGTGACCGCCTGATGGGGGACGCCTCCACATGTGGCATGAGGCGGGGGAAGGATGCCCTGAGAGGTCGGATCTGTCGGTACCCGGCGGAGTTCCGGGAGCAGGCCGCGGCGATGGTGTGGGGTAGCCATCGGACGAGTCGCACATGCCCGCCCTCAAGCCGGCTGCGCCACCCACCGCATCGGATCGCCCCAACCGAGGTCGCGGATCCCCAGCTCGCCGAGCTGCTGAACGACGAGTGTGCGGTGGTACGCCGCGAAGGTGAGTACATGGGCGACCATCCCGCCGTACGTGAAGACCTCCGGCGGGTCGCACAGGGCATCGAGGAAGGTGTCATCGAGGCGCCCGCGGTCTGCGACCTCGCGGACCTGGTCCTTGAAGGCCGGCCCGACCTGACCGAGCCGCTGCCGCATCGACGCGACGGCTTCGTCCGTCTCGACCTCGATGTCGTATTCGCGGTTCTCGATCGCGCTCATCCACATGTCCATCTGGCCGATCAGACGCGAGGTGATCGAGCGGAGCGACATGGAGCCGTCCTCGTTGTCGCAGGAGACCCTGACCAGGGTGTCCAGCTGGGCGTCGTCGAGCCGACCGAGCCGGTCCACGATCTCGCCGACGAGCCAGACGTGGTGGTCGACCATCTTCGTGAGGAGCTGCATTTCGGTGACCTCGTTTCGAGCGGGCAGGCGCAGACCTGCCGGTGGGTAGAAATGGACATGGTTGGCCGATGGGATCTGGATCTGCCCTGGCCGGGACCGCCAAGCGGTCGGTGCCATGCCGTACGCACGGCGGAAGGCCCGGGTGAACGCCTCGTGTGAGGAGTACCCCGCCTCAATGGCCACGTCCAGGACGCTGCGCGGGGTCGAGAGGAGCCGGTATGCCGCCCGCTCAAGGAGGACGCGCCGGCGGAACCTGGCTGGCGGCTCGCCTGCTGCCGAGCTCACCAGCCTGTCGAGGTGGTAGCGCGACAGGTGCATCCGGGCCGCTAGGGCGACGCCGTCATCGTGCTCGTCCAGCGTCGCGGCGAGGGTCTCGACGAAGGCACTGAACGTGTCGGTTGACGTGCGCATGTCACCACTGTGCGTCGGGTGACGCGAGGCGCGCCTGATCGTTCTTGCTGACAGGTCGCTGGTTAGCGGCTTCCCATGCCGCCGGATCCAGGTATGTCGGACATGTCCTCGGTAGGCGATCGCGGGAGACCACGGCACACTCCTGACATAGAGCCGTGGGTCACAACTGCGCCTCGGGCCGCGTCGGCTCGAACAGTTCGACGAGGTTGCCCGACGGGTCCTCCACCAGGATCTGTCTACCTCCCACGCCGACGACTACCTCGTTGCGGAAGCGTGCCCCCTTCCGGCGCAGAGAATCCACCGTGGTCTGGAGATCCGCCGTCTCGAGCTGGAAGCGGTTCCAGCCGCCGGGATGCGGGAGCGAGCCATCGGGCATGGCCTGCCCTCCGCCGGGTCCACCGCCCGCAGCGCTGAGCACCAGCCGAAGGTCGCCTCGGGAGAGCATGGCGAAGGTGGGGGCTGGATGCATCTCCTCGTGGAAACCAAGTAGCTCACAGTAGAAGGCGATCGCCGCATCGACGTCGTCGACGATGTAGCGAATACTCGCTGTCGCCATGGGCCCTCCCTTCGGTGTCCGCCGAGCGCCACCCGCGCCCTCCAATCTAGTTCGGCGCCCGGAATCGGTGAAGGCCGCACATCGTCCGTGGTCCCGCGGGCGGAAGGACGCCGGGCGAGGAAGACGACCGTCCTGGGACCCGGGCATGGTCTACTCCGGCTGTCCCGGGCCGGCACTAGGTTGACGCTGTGCCAGCGGGGCCCATCTTCGACCTCGCCGCCTTCTTCACCGCAGCCGACACCGAGCGTCGCGATCGCGGCCTCGGCCGGTACGACGTCGCCGACGAGTTGGGGCCGCAGTCAGAGAAGCTCGACGGTGAGGACCTCCTCGCCGGGTCGCCGCGGCACGTCGGCAGCACCGCCCTGCCCGAGGCGGACTTGACGGACCGCAGCCCTGCCTTGGTCCACGCTGACCTCCCACCCGTCCGAGCGGAGAGGCTGGCCACCTCTGCGGCGTCAGCAACGGGCACCCGCGTCGCGGCGCATCACGTCTGTACGACCCAGCCGCGGATCACGTACGCCCGACGGTCGGCCTCGCGGTCGCCTCGCTCCACGGTCACGCGACTGAGCGACGGGCCACCTCGACCCGCGCTTTGCAGGCGCCGGACTCACACTCAAGGGTGAGGGCGCCGAGTCCTTCGAGCAGCAACAGCGCCGCGTGGTTGTCCGCCAGACCAGTGGTGTCGATGGTGTAGACGTCCTCGGCGACGGCCAGGATCTCGCGCGCAAGGAGACGTCCCGCGCCCCTGCCCTGCCAAGGGTCGAGAATGGTGATCGCCAGGTCCGCAGTGTGCCAATCGTGTTGGTAGCGGACGAGTCGGCCGGCCCCCACCAGCTCATCGTCTGACTCCAGTACCAGGCCGACCTGTCTGTCCTGGTCAACGCCCGTGAACAACGCCTCCCAGAAATCCGCTGGCAGCTCGTCAATCACGTTGTGGAATCGACGGTACCGAGACTCCGGGGACAGCTGTTGCCAGTGGCGCTCCAAGACGGCCCGGCCCGCGGGCTCGAGGAATCGCCACCCTGCGCCTGACCCTGGCCGAGTCGATCTACGTGCTGGTGGTCGCCGTCCTCGGGATCGCCGGTTTCACCGCGGCCTCTACCCCCAGCATCTTGCTCGCGGCATTCTTGTCGCTCCCGTCGAGCGTCTTGGCTGTTCCGGGCTACTACCTCGCCTACGGTCTCCTGGCGTTGGTTCCCGGAGCGAATCCTTCGAGCCACGCCGGGTCGGGCTCGTGCACGCCGAACGGGGGCTGCGCCACGTCCACCACTGGCGACCTCGCGACGTGGTTTGCGGTCACGACCGAGGTCATTGGGGTACTGGCGCTCATCGCCGCCGCACCCGCGAACGTGGCGATCCTCCGGCTCCTCAAGGCTCGCCGCCGTGCTCGCCCTCAGCGCCGGTGAGCCCTGGGCGCCCGGGCGGCTTGGGCGTCGAGGCCTTGCGGGGTACCCACGCACTTGCGTCACACCGGCACCGAAGGCGGGGGAACCCATGAGGAAGGGGTGAGCCCGTCGTCGTATGCGGCAGGACGGTGCCCGTGGGAACGTTTCGCCTGCGACTGGGGGCAGCCCGCTGAGCTGCAGACCAGCGGGGGTCCTCTGTTCGCCACGCATCTGGCCGTCCGGGTTCGCGTGTCCGCGCGCTCAACACGACGCCCGACCCGTCCCGGCCTGTCGCCGACTCGCATTCCTGGGCGTGTCCTTCGTCTCGATCGAACGAGTCAGCGTCGCAGGGGAAGCAGCCCAGCACGCTCGGCTCGATGGTTGCCCGCCGACCTGCCTTCGGTGTCGAGGGCGAGGATGGCCTCGAGCTCGTCGTTCATCGCCGAGTTCAACCCGCGCAGCAGCTCGACGATCCGGTCTCGGTCCCAGCCCATCGCGGCGATCTCTTCGCTCATCTCCAGGATGGGGACGGTGAGCCGGTTCCGCACCAGCTCGTACGCCCGGTAGGCCCGGCCGTCGCGGTCGCAGAGCACGGCATGGGCTAGGAGTTCGGCGTCCCGCAGCGCGTCGGTGAGGCCGTGGGCGCTGATCGGGTCCTTCCAGGAGCCGGCGTCTCCCACCAGCGCCCAGCCGGGACCCCAGGGTCGGCGCAGACGCCCGGGCTCGCCGGTGAAGGTGCGGACGGGCGACGCCAGGGTAGCCGCGCGCAGGCGCTCAGCCATCCCCGGTGACGCCTGCGCCACCACGTCGTGCAGCACGCGGGCGCCTCCCCGGCCGATCCGGGACGGCAGGTGGCCGGCGAACACGCAGGTGAGGTGGTCGTTGGTTGGGATGAACCCGGCGGTTCCCTCCGGGCGGTATGCCCATTCGTAGCCGCGGGCCGGTAACCCGCTGAAGTACCCGTAGGTGAACGCACTGGTGTGCCGGGCCTGGTGGGTGGTCGGTGCCTCCACCAGCCGGGCGATCGTGGAATGGCGTCCGTCCGCCCCGATCACCAGTCGGGCCCGCAGGAGCCGGTGCCCCGCGTGGGCGTCCCGGGTGACCACACCTGTCACGCGGCTCCCGTGGTGGCTGAGCGCCACCACCCGGTTGCCGTAGCGCACGTCCACCCCCGCGCCTTCTGCCGCCGCCGCCAGGATGGGATCCAGTACGGTGCGCCGCGGCGCGTAGAGCGCGTCCACACCGGCCGACGGCTTGACCGCGACCGTGACATCCGAGTCGGCGTAGTGGAAGGTGGTTTCCCGGATCGGGGGAGTGCCCACGGCCACCACCTGGTCGAGGAGCCCCCAGCGGAGAAGCTGGAGCACCCCGCCACGCATCAGCGCGTGGGTGGACAGGGTGTCCGCGCCGGGTCGCTCGCGGTCGAGCAACACCACCGACAGCCCGGCGCGGGCCAGGAGCATCGCCGTCGTCGCACCGGCAGCCCGCGCGCCGACGACGACCACATCCGACTGGCGTTCCATCTCGGTGTCCCTTCTGCCGGGTGGCCCGAGACTGCGTCCCGGGACGGCCGGCCGTTCAGGCGGCGTCGACCTCGATCGAGACCGGAACCGGGTTGGTCAGCATGTCCAGCACCGCCGAACGGGCCTTCGACTGGTCCAGCACCCGCCGGAGGGCGTCCGGGTCGTCGCCGCGCAGCCGGAACGACACCCGGATCTGCTGGAAGCCGTTGCGGACCTCGGGGTCGAGCCCGAGCAGGCCCATCAGGTCGACGTCGCCCTCGACGGTGGAGGTCACCTCGTCGAGCTGCACGCCGCGTACGGCGGCGATGTTCGCGATGCCGGCGGTGAGGCATGCGGCCAGGGCGTGCAGGACGAACTCGACCGGCGTCGGAGCACGGTCCTTGCCGACCAGGATGGCGGGATGGTCGGCCTCGTAGGTGCGAGGCTCGACGTGCGCGAGCTCCTGCATGGCACCGTGGAACTCGTGGATCGTGGAGCGGCTGTTCGTCCCGCTGACCCAGTGGTTCGTGGCCCGGAACTGGAACTTGGCGATCTGCGGATTGGACTTCACGGCGTCGAGGGTGGCGAAGAGGGTCTCGACGTCGACACCGTTGCGGGCCTGGTGGTCGGTGGTGGTCATATCAGTGCCTCCTGTGGTGAGTGGTGACGGCGACCACTCTTCTCCGGGGGCGGGAGCGGCACATCCGGGCCAAGCACTGGTCTCCACCTCCGTGGACACCACGGAGGGACACCGAGTGAAGGCGAAGGATCAGGACCCGAGGAATCGCTCTATCTCGGCAAGGAACTGGGCGAAGGCGATGTCGCGCTGCAGCAGGATGTGGTTGCGGCTGTTCAGGGCGATGAACCGGGCGCCCGGGATCAGGCCGGCGAGCGTGCGGCCCTGCTCGAACGGCACGCCGCGATCACCGGTGGCGTGGAGCACCAGGGTTGGCACCCGAACCTCACGGGCCAGCGCGCTGGCGTCCAGGCCGTGGAACGCCGATTCCAGCACGGGAGCGTTCTGGGGGGTGGTGGTGCTGCGCAGCTGCTCGTTGAACCACCCGATCTCCTCCGGGCCGGCGTCGGGCACGAACTGCCGAGCGAAGGTCTCCCGGAAGCGTTCGTTGTCCGCGCGCCAGGCGATCCTGGCAAGGTCCACCTGGAGCCTCGCCTCGTCCTCCTGGACGGGATCGCCGCGGCGGCGCATGCCGCGGGCGTAGGTGCCGTACAGCAGCAGGTGCGAGACCCGGTCGGGGTAGCGGGCGGCGAACCCGAACGCGACCGGTCCGCCCTGGGAAATGCCCAGGAGCGCCACCGGGTCGGTGCCCAGCGTGTCGACCACCGCCCGAAGGTCCTCGATCCACAGGTCGAGGCTGGTGAGGTCGGCGCCGGCCAGGTCCCGGTCGGACAGGCCGCAGCCGCGAGGGTCGTAGCGGACGTAGCGGTGTCGCTGGCTCAGCTCCCGCACCCAGTGGCCCCAGATCGGGCTGGTAACCGTGTCCTGGTCCACCTGGGTGAGCCAGGTGGCGGTCTTGACCAGGGTCGGGCCGGTGCCCGACTCCGCCACCGCCAACGAACTGCCGCCGGACACCTCGACAAACCGGATGGTTGACTCCGTCCGAGCTCCGGCAGGCTCATGCCCGGCGTCCCGGCGCAGGGCGCGCCGGTCCAGGACACCGAACTTGCGCAGCAGCGAGGAAACGTGGGTCTCAACCGTGCGCACCGACACCACCAGCTCGGCGGCGATCTCCGCGTTCGACCAGCGCCGCCGCACCAGTTCCAGGACCGCCCGTTCCCGGGGGGTCAGGGTGGGATCTGGCGATCCAGCCATGCGGCCGAGTCTGCCACCACGGCACCGGAAACGATGTTCCCATCGGCCGGCGGTGGGAGGACGTCGACCTCGACAGCCAATGCCTGTTCGTCGTCCAGCAGATCACCGAGGTCCGGGGCAAGTCCGTCGTCGGCACCCCCAAGACCAAGCGGGGCACCCGTCTGGTGCCGATCGACGACCAGAGCGTCGCCATGCTGCGACGACACCATGAGGGTCAGGACGTCGAGCGGGTGGCGTGGGGCCCCGCCTGGAACGACGCCGGACTCGTCTTCACCCGCGAGAACGGACTCCCTCTCCGCCCCGAGTACGCCACCCGGCACTTCCAGGCGCTCGTCCAGGACGCGGGTCTGCCAGCCATCCGGCTCCACGACCTGCGCCACACCAACGCCAGCCTGGCCCTCGCGGCCGGGGTCGACATGAAGGTCGTCTCCGACCGCCTCGGCCACTCCCAGATCGCCGTAACCGCCGACCTCTACACCCACGTCAACCGAGGCATGGGAAGGGCGGCGGCCGACCGAATCGCCGCGGCCCTTCGAACCCCGGCCGAAACACTTCCTACCGCATTCCTAGCGCAGACCGCCCCGGACGGCCCCCACGAGGAGGACGACGCCGATACCCACCCCTGAACGAGCCAGGCCCCCGCCCGCGTCTCCGCAGGTCAAGGGCCCAGATCGCCTGTCTCAACACAGAGCGCGCCCGGAGGGATTCGAACTCCCAACCTTCTGATCCGTAGGCAGATGAGGTTACCGACCGTAACCGACTTGAGTCGACCCCGGACGACACCCAGCGGGCACATCGTTGCAGGTCAGCCGCCCGGCGTCGGCTCCGGTCGTCTCTGGTCGGGTGTTGTCGGATCGTGACCAACCCCACCTCTCCCAGCCATTCTTGGGCCCATTTCTGGGCCCACGCCGACGGGCACAGCCGCCTGGGTGCGCGGAGGATCTTGGTCGGCTCAGCCATGTCAGGTGCGGCCCTGGTCGGTCGAGCCCGCGACGCGCCGGCCGGCGCCTGCGGGCTGCGCTACCCTCGCGGACTCGCTGCGCTACCAATCGCGAACCCCGCGCCCTGCCGTCTGGTTGGTGGATGACCCGGATGGCACGATGTAGGGAAAGGAGTACAGTTACTACCTAAGTGTCAGCAGTTTCCCACATCTTGCGAGGGACCATGGTGAGCAGCCTGGACCAGGAGGCGCTCCGCCGCCTGCCCGCCACCTTCCGGTACAGCGACGCACGCAGCCTGATGAACGAGCGTCGGTTCCGCGACCTGCTGGCGCGTCGGCTGATCATCAGGCTCAGCCGGGGCCTGTACCGCCTGGCCGACGCGGCCGGCGACGAGGACCTGATCGAGATCGCCGCCCAACGACCCCGGGCAACGCTGTGCCTGCGGACCGCCCTGGCCCGCCACGACCTGATCGACGACATCCCCGCCGAGCTGGACATCGCTCTCCCGCGGGGAACCCGCACCCCGACCACCACCGTCCCGGTCGCCTGGCATCACTTCGATCCGGACACCTTCGAGATCGGCCGAGACATCCTCGAGCTGGACGAGGCGACCAGCATCGGGATCTACGGCCCGGAACGCTCGATCATCGACGCCTTCCGGTTCCGCGAGACCGAAGGCCCCCAGCTGGGGAACGAGGCGCTGCGCCGCTGGCTGCGCGGCGGCGGACAGCCCTCCACCCTGATGCGGATAGCCACCCGGTTCCGCAAGGGCACGCCCGCCCTGCGCAACGCCCTTCAGGTCCTGCTGTGACCCCGACCTCCCGGGCGAGCGCCGCGGGCCGCGCCTACCTGGACCTGAAGGCGAAGGCGCGAGCCGAGGGCAGACTGACCGACGAGCTGATCCAGCTCTACGTCCTCGAAGGCTTCCTCGCCCGCCTCGCCGCGAGCGACCACGCCGACCAGCTGGTCCTCAAAGGAGGCGCGCTCCTCGCCGCATACGGAACCCGCCGCCCCACCCGCGACATCGACTTCTCGGCCCGCGCCCTCGACAGCGACACCGAACACATCCTCACCGTGGTCCGCGACATCGCCGCCCGCCCCCTCGCCGACGACGACGGGCTCGTCTTCGACCCGGGAGGCGCAGTCGCCGAGGTGATCCGCGACGAGGACGAGTACTCCGGCGTCCGCGTGTCGATGACGGTGGAGCTGGCCACCGCACGTATCCGATTCCACGTCGACATCAACGTCGGTGACCCCGTGTGGCCGGCACCCGACCACGTGCAGGTCCCCAGACTCCTTGGCGGAGAACCCATCCAGCTGGCCGGCTACCCGTTGCACATGGTCCACGCGGAGAAGATCGTCACAGCCGTGCAGCGGGGGACCGTCAACACCCGGTGGCGAGACTTCGGCGACGTGTGGACGCTCTCGCGGGCCCACGCGGTGGACGGTGGCCACCTCCAGACCGCCATCACGAAAGTCGCCACCCACCGCAACGCACAGCTGTCGCCGCTGCGCGAGGTGCTCGCGGGCTACCCGGCAATCGCGCAGCCGAAGTGGACAGCATGGCGCCGCAAGCAGAAACTCGACGGCATCCCGGCGGACTTCGCCGACCTGCTCGAGGACTTCTTCGGGTTCGCCGACCCGGCCCTCGCCGGTGACGTCACCGACATGACGTGGGACCCATCGACGGCCGTCTGGCAGAGCGCCACCCAAGCCTAGATCCGACCAGAACCCGCACAGATCCAGCGCCCCTTCGCGGCGATGTGACCAGCCTATGGGGACGAAGTCAAGGGGCTTGGTTTTGTTGATTTGTGTAGGGGAAGTCGGCTCGCCGGGTTCGCCGGCGGGCTGGTTTGGTGTGCGGGGTGCGTCGTTGGCGTGGGAGGGGGCCTCGCGCCCGTCTCCTGCCCTACGTAGCGGGCAAGCGGGTTGTTCCCGACAGCCTTCATCCGGGCTTTGGTGGAGACGGGCGGGGCTGCCCATGGTCACATTGCGGGATGTGATCCCGACGCGCAGGCGGGCTCGCCCCGTCCGGTCAGCTACGGCGCCTTGGGTTATGCGGCAGCGGCGGCTCCCTTCGCTGGCCCGTCGAGGCCGCCGCTGGCGATGGCGGGGTCCCAGGCAGTGCCGGTGGTGAGGACGGCGTGGAGCTGACGCAGCAGGCTGGCGGCGACCGCGACCCGGGCCTGGGTGGGGGTGAGCTTGTTGTCGGCGCGGCCGGTCAGGTGCGCGTACCGGGCGGCGAGCACGGGGTTGTTCCGCAACGCGGCCCACACCGCTCGCCACGCCGCGAGGCGGAGCTGGGGGCGGCCCCGTCCGCTGATCCCGGTCTTGCCCTGGTAGCTGCCTGAGGCGTTGTCGCGGGGACAGAGCCCGGCGTGCTTGACCAGCGCCCGGGCGCTGGTGAACCGGGTCGGGTCGCCGGTCTCGGCGAGGATGGCGGCGGCGCCGACCGCGGACAGCCCCGGGATGCTGGTCGCCAGGCTTGGTCAGGCCGAGCTCGTCGAGGACCTGAACCATGCGGGTCTCGACGACCGCGGTCTCGGCGCGGGCGTGGGCCAGGTCGGCCAACGCGAACCGGGTCCGCTCCAGCGCGCCGGCCCGCTGGTCGGCCACACCAGCCGCGACCCGGGCCGGGTCGGTTGCGGCGTCGAAGACGGCCCGCACGATCTTGGAGTACCAGCGGGTCGCACCGTGGCGGCAGACCTCACGGCGCACCGCCGCGGCGAACCGGGCCCAGCCCCAACGGCGGACCACGCTCAGGTCGCCGCTGGCGCCGACCCGGTCCAAGACCACCGTCATCGCGGCCAGCCAGCTCTTCGACTTCATCGGCTTCCCGGCGGCTTCCAGCGCCGCCGGCCAGGCACACTCGAGCAGGTCAGCGACCTGCTGACGGGCGGCCGTGGCATCGGTAACCAGGGCAGCCCGGCGGGCGCCGAGGTGCCGCAGCCGCGCCCACACCGGTTCGGCACGCTCGGGCAGGTAGCAGCGCAGCTCGGTGACCAGCCGGGCGATGATCATCGCGTCGGTCTCGTCGCTCTTGTTGCGGGTGAAGTCCTCGCTCTCCCGAGCCCGGTGCACCAGCAACGGCTGCACACAGACCAGCCTGACGCTTAAGTCCCGCGGCGATCTGGTCCAGCACCCGCCAGCGGTGCCCGGTCGGCTCGCAGGCGACCACGACCGAGGAGAACCCCGCCGCCGCGGCCTGGGCCAACCCCCAGGTGACGGCCTCGGCCAGCTGCCACGCCTTCGCCGTCACCGTGCGGCGCCCCAGCACCCGGGAGTCCTGGTCGGTCAGCGCGCACACCTGCTTGTCAGCGGCGAGGTCGAACGCGAGCACCGCGGTCTCGCGGGTGACGACAGCCCGCAGCGCCGCAAGCCTGTCATTGCGGCGGCGGTCTCCACGAGAGAGCCGACGGCTACCGTTGGACATTGCATCCTCCTGATGAGTGGTCTGGGACACCAAGCCCGTCAAACCCCATCAGGGGGATGCGCTCGAGCCCCGGCCAACACGCTCAGGTAGTTGCTACGCGGCTGGCCATGGCGCTATGAGAGCCCTTGGTGTCAACGGTTCCCCCTGCAAGATCCGATGGGTCCCTCGAGGTTAGACATCGGGCGCCTTCGGAAGGTTGGCCCACTAGGCGATCGTCCGATTGACCCAGGCGAGCGCCCTCTCCGCCGCGAGATATCCACCCACGACACTCGCCGCCTCGCGGATCCGTTCCAGTCGGGTGGCCCCCAGCTCGTCCGCGAGCAGACGGCGCACGGCGGTATACCTCGGGATGTCGTCACCCATCAGCGGTGGCGCATCGGCGGCGCCCTCGCAGGCACACAGCAGGAACGCGCTCTGTTCCGGGCGGCCGATGGCGGCGAGGAGCTCGGCGACGATGCGTAGGCAGGTCCACAGCTGGGGCCAGGCGTCGGTCTCGAGGGCGATCCGGACGGTCCTGGTGACCTCCGAGACGGCGTCGTCAGGCCTCCCGGCGCGCACGAGCGCGGCGAGCAGAGCCACCCGGGCGACAAGCTCGACATGCCTGGCACCGATCGTTGCTGCCTCCTCAGCCGCGGCCGCCAGCAGCGACGCTCCGCGATCGGGGCTTCGGAGCGCCGCCTCCCCCGCCGCGTAGCGCGCGAACGCTTGCACGGACGCGGACCCGGAGCACTCTGCCAGCAGCATCGCCGCCGCCCCCTCGTCGGTGGCGTGCTCGGTGTCCCCCTGGAAGCGGAGCAACAGAGCGAGGCTGCTGTGCGCCTCGGCCTGCAGTGCCGGTGCCAGGTCCGTGATCCGGAGATTCGACCGCCACTGCTGCTCGGCCCCCGCCAGATCGCCGGCGTAGAGCGCGGCGACACCCAGCGCGGTCTGAGCCAGGAACCGCGCCCGGACGCTCAAGGGCCCGTTCGAGCCGACGAGCAGCGGCTCGGCCAGCTCACGGCATTGCGCGAGCCGGCCCCGCCCGGCGAGCGCCATGGCTGCCGCGGCGACGCCGCCAGGGTGCGCTCCGCCATCGTGGGCGATGGCTCCGCCGGTCTCGATGACCAGGTCGAGGAGGCGAGGGCGAGCGGACCAGTGTGGGCAGACGCCCAACGCCTCACTGATCCGCGCGGCGAGGTCGAGGTCTGGCTCGTCCAGGGCCCGACGCAAGGCGACCTCGAGGTCCTCCTGATACCGGTTGAGAGTGGCGAAGGCGTCCACGCTCCGTGGGCCGGTGACGTCCCGCGCGGCCAGGTCGGTGAGGTCCACGACCCACCGGACGTGTGCCATCCGGGCGGCGTCCGAGCATCCGGAGGCATTGAGGATCCGAGCCGCCTCGGCGCGGACGACGTTGAGCATCCGGTACTGCGGCGGGTCGGATGACTCGGCGACCGTGACCAGGCTGGCGTCGACGAGGTCGGCAAGCATCGGCGCGACCGGCATCGACGGGGGCTCGGGCATGGCGGACGCCAGCGACTCGACGGCATCCAGCTCGAACCGCGCGGCGAAGACGGACAGCAGCGCGAACAGCTCGTACTCGGGGCGAGGCAGCAGCCGGGTCGACCAGTCCACCATGGCCGTCACGCGGTCTGGGTCCAGCATCGTGAGGTCCCGCTCGAGACGGTCGCGTACGGCCACGGCGCCCAGGGCGGCGACCCGGGAGCCCGCGAGCTCGAGCACCAGGGGCAGTCCGTCGACCCGACGACAGATGTCGGCGATCGCCCTGACCACCCCGGGAGTGAGCGTCAAGGCCGGACGGGCACGCCGCACCCGGTCCAGGACGAGCGCGACGGCGGGTGCGTCGTCCCCGGCCGGCATCGGGAGGGGGGCGAGCTCGAGCACGCTCTCGTGCGCGAGCCCGATGCGGCGGCGGCTCGTGACCACGACCCGCAGCGGCGGCACCCGACGCACGAGGAGGTCGACCAGGGGCGTCAGGTCCTCGAGCAGGTGCTCGGCGTTGTCCAGTACGAGCAGTACCGGATAGGCACGCAGCCGCGCGACCAGCGCGGCAGGCAGACCTCCGTCGGCGCCGGAGAGGTCCGTGAGCCCGATCGCCGAGGCGAGCGAGACACTGACCTCCCGATGCTCCACGGTCGCGAGTTCCGCCACGACCACCGGGAGCCCGGTCAGAGCGGCAAGTCGTGGCAGTGACTCGGCGACCAGCCGGGTCTTCCCGACGCCGCCCGGTCCGGTCACGGTGACGAGCCGACCGGCGGCCACCGCTGCCGCGAGGCTCGCGGCGTCGTCCTCCCGGCCGACGAAGAGCGTCGAGGTGTCGACCCATTGCGGGAACAGCGGGTCCGGCACCGGCACAGGCCCCTGGCTCACGCTGGCCTCGTCGCCGGCAAGGAGACGGACGTTGAGCTCCTGCACCGCCGTCGACGGCTCGAGACCGAGCTCGTCCACCATCAGGGCACGGTGCTCCCGATACCGGGCCAACGCCTGCGCCGTTCGATCGCACCGGTGCAGCGACCTCATGAGCAGCTCCACAGCATGCTCGCGAAACGGCCTCTCGCGCAGCAGGGACTCGAGCCGCCGCACCGCGTCCGCCGGGTCGCCCAGCTCGAGAGCCAGCCGGGCCCGCTCCTCCTGGGCGTCTGCGTGCAGCAGGTCGAGTCGGCCCATCTCAGCAACCGTCGCGTCGCGACCGGCGAGGTCCGCGTAGGCCGGCCCCCGCCACAGCCCGAGGGCCAGGTCCAGGAGGGCGGCCGCCTCCTCCGGCGGCGCCGCCACCGACTCCCGGCACACCCGCTCGAACCGGCGTGCGTCCACCGCGTCGGCTCGCACATCGAGCCGGTAACCGCCGGTCTCGGCCACGATGGCGTCGCCGCCGAGCAGGGACCGAAGCCGGGAGATCACGGTATGCAGCGCGGCCCGCGGGTCGTGTGGCTGGCCCTGGGGCCACGCCACCTCCACGAGCGCCTCGGCGGAGACCGGCTCAGGGACGTGAAGAAGCAGGCAGACGAGCGCCGACCGGCGGCGTCCCTCGGGCACGGTGACGATGCGGCCGTCGCGGCTGACCCGTAGCGGCCCCAGCACCTCGAAGGTGAGGCCAGCCATCCACCCATCGTCGCCCCATCCGAGCGTGAAAGCCAGATGAAAGGCCGGTGGGCGAGCGTGGACGCTACCACCACCAGGGAGGACGCCATGTCCCAGACAGCACCCACCAAAGGCTCCACGCAACCTCGACCACCGCCACCCGACCCGCCCCAGGACCCCGGACGCAGGCCGGCCCCGGCGCACCTGGTCGCGGCCGGTGAGGGCGAGCACCTGAGGTTCAGCGGGATGGAGGTGCTGGTTCGAGCCTCCACCGAGTCCACCGGCGGCGCCTTCACCGTGCTGGAGGAGATCGACCCCATCGACGTGCCCATGCACGTGCACCACGGGCACGACGAGCTGTTCTACGTACTGGAGGGCGAGCACGTCATCACCGTCGGCGACACCGGATACCACGCCGGACCTGGCGACCTGGTGTTCGGACCGCGGGGCGTGCCGCATGCACAGGAGCGGCTGGTTCCGCGGGTCGGCCGCATCCTCACGCTGTTCACACCCGGCGGGTTCGAGGGCTTCTTCCGCGAACTGGCCGAGGGCGACCGGCGCGGCGCCATGGACCAGGAGTTCATGGATCAGCTCGCCGCCCGATACCAGGCGGCCTGGGTGCCCCCGGCCACCGGGGTACCGTCATGACCGCCGCCGAGCCCTACGACGTCATCGTCGTCGGCGCCCGCTGCGGGGGCTCCCCGACCGCCATGCTGCTGGCTCATCTGGGCTACCACGTGCTGGTGGTGGACCGCAGTCGCTTCCCGTCCGACACGGTGTCGACCCATCTGATCCACCGGCCAGGTATCGCCGCGCTGCGCCGCTGGGGTCTGCTCGACCGCCTCGTCGCCACCGGCTGCCCGCCGATCGACACCTACCGCTTCGACTTCGGCCCGATCGTGCTCACCGGAACCCCACCCGCCCAGGATGGCAGGCGTGAGGATGACGAGCCGCCCGCACTGTGCCCCCGGCGCATCGTGCTGGACCAGCTCCTCATCGACGCCGCGCGTGAGGCGGGCGCCGACGTCCGCGAGGAGTTCAGCGTCCAGGACCTGGTCCATGACGGGAACCGGGTCACGGGGATCCGCGGTCGCGGCCCGGCCGGCACCACCACCACGGTGCATGCACGTCTGGTGATCGGAGCTGACGGCGCCCACTCCACCATCGCAGAGCTCGTCGGAGCAGAGCTCTACCGAGCGCAGCCGATGCTGGCCGGTGCCTACTACTCCTACTGGAGCGGGGCCCCGGTCCGCGCTGCCTCGTGGGCCATCCGCCCCGGCCGCGGTTTCGGCGCCTTCCCCACCCACGACGGGCGGACCATGATCCTCGCGGCCTGGCCGCGCTCAGAGCTTCCGGCAGTCAAGCAGGACATCCGGGCTGCGTACCTCGGTGCGGTGCACGAGGTGTATGCCGAGCTGCTGACCGGTGCCCATCAGGAGGAGCGAGTCATCGGCGGCGGCTGCGCCAACCACTTCCGGACCGCGGCCGGACCTGGCTGGGCGCTCGTGGGGGATGCCCGATACCTCAAGGACCCCGTCACGGCGCAAGGCATCAGCGACGCGTTCCTCGACGCCGAGCACTGCTCCCGAGCGGTTCACGAGTGGTTGTCCGGGGAACGCGGTTTCGACGAGGCCATGGCCACCTACCAGCGGGTCCGCGACGAGCAGGTGGCGCAGATCTTCGAGTTCACGACCCAGTTGGCGACACTCGAACCACCGCCGGAGCCGATACAGCAGCTGCTCGGAGCGGTCGCCGGGAACCAGGGCGCCATGGACGAGTTCGCCGGGGTGTTCGCCGGCACCGTCCCACCGGCGACCTTCCTGTCACCTGACCACGTGGCGACCCTGGTCGATCCAGCGTAGGGCCGACCTGAAGAGGGCTGGCGGCGTACTGGAGTCGGGGTAGCCCCAGCGCCCGATGCCTCGCCCGGGTCGTCG
>CAWDBE010000002.1:0-240890 GCA_963800435.1 uncultured Actinomycetota bacterium | reverse complement strand
GACCCAGTTGTCCATTCCAGGTGAACCTTGCGGATTTCAGGTCAAGGCTGCGAGGGAGGTTGCGGATTTCAGTTTGAGTCTGCGGAGCGGTTGGCGGATACGGTGTTGAGCACAGAGTTGATGTCCTGAAACGCGGGGGTGCTGTCAGGGTCACCCGGATGCTGTGGAGCTGCCCGGGGGGAAGCTGTGTCAGGCACCCTCGCTCTGTCGCAGGAAATGCGTACATCTCATGGGCTGACGCCAAGGCAGGACAGGTTGGCTCACCGCAGTTTGGCGGGCACCGACCATGTCCGCCGTTGGGGCTCTGCTACTACCGGTAGAGGCTCATGTTCGATCTGGTGCCTATTTGCGGAAGTTGATCAACGGGGTGCGTCGGGCTCGGGCTGTTCCTTTAGCTCGTGAGGACCGCTTCCTGGCCTCGTTCGGTTGAGGCTGAGGTGGTCTCCCGGTTGGGCGTTGAGTGCTTTGATGACCAGCCGATGGATATCGGCTGGTCATCAATCGTGGTTTCGCCTCTTCAGGTCGGTGTGGCCGGTCGGTCCGCGACCGGGTTCGGGACCGTCAGCGGTGAGGCCGTGATCAGGCCGCAAGGTCGGCGACGACCGCTTTGGCCTTGATGGCGGCGTCCTGCAGGGCTTGTTCGCGGGATGCCTCGAACAGCGGGATGAGCTCGGCCATTGCCGGGTTGATCGGGGCCATGGTGAGTTCGGCGACGATGACGTCGAGCTTCATGCCGAGGGTGTCGGCCAGGACGGCGGTGAGGTAGTTCTGAACGTATTCGAAGCCTGCGCGTGGGCTGCCCGGAGTGTAGGAGCCGCCCCGGCTGGCCACGATGGTGACGGGTTTGCCTTTGAGTTTGGAGTTATCGGTCGCGGCGGTGCGGCCGATCAGGATGACGTTGTCCAGCCAGGCCTTGAGCGTGGAGGGGATGGAGTAGTTGTACATCGGCGCTCCGATCAGCACGGCGTCGGCCTGTTCCAGTTCCTCGATCAGTCGGATCCGCGCGGCGAGGGCCGTGTGCTGCCCGTGGGTGCGGTCCTCGGGTGCGGCGAAGGCGGCGGTGTGGGCCTCGGCGCTGATGTGTGGGACCGGATGGGCGGTGAGGTCGCGGTAGATCACCGTTCCCTCGGGGTGCTGTTCCTGCCAGGTACGGGCGAACACGGCTGTCACGGCTCGTGACGAGGAGGCGCCGCCGGGAAAGATGGACGAGTCGAGGTGCAGCAGAGTGGCCATGGTGTTCTCCTTCATTCGAAATGTGGTGGGGGGTGTGGTCTGCTCAGGCGGTGACGGCGAGCACGGCTACCGCGACGCCGGCCACGACAGTCAGGACGATGGGAGCCATGGCGCCGCCGCGGGTCTTGGCGTCGGCGTAGTCGCCGGCCTTGGCGTGGAAGCCGACAGCACCGATGAGGAGCAGCGCGAAACCCGCGGCGGCGGCGATACCGATGGGAGGCCAGAACAGGCCGGTGATCAGGCCGCCGGCCGCCGCCAGCTCGGCCAGCCCGATGAACCGGACGAGGGTGGCACTCAACCCGCCGGCCTGTAGTTGGGCCGGAATATCTCCGGTGAGTCGAACTTTCGGCAGGCCAGCGGCGAGAGCGACGATGGCCAGCAGCACGCTCAGCACGGCAGCGAAGATCATCATGAACGGGACCTTTCGGTACTCAGTAGAGGGGTTGTTCGATGAGGTTGCGCAGCACGAGGGCGTTGGGTGCCTGGATCAAGGCACCGCCCTCGTTGATTCGGCCCAGTTGCACGGCGGCCAGGCCGAGGGCGGCGACGAGTTCTGCGATCTGGTCACCGGCGGGCGGTGAGTCGGTCGCGATGAAGATCACTCGCCGGCCCAGCTCGGGGTCGAGTTCGGCGGCCAAGGTGTTGGCCGGTAGCTGGTTGAAGGCTTTGACGATGTCCGCGCCGGGGAGGTGCTCGGCGGTGTACTGGGAGGACAACCGGCCCTGCAAGACGTCGGCCGAGTTGGGCGTGTAGTGCGCGTTGGTGGTGTCGACGACGGTCTTGCCGGTCCAGTCCGGCAGGGACGTGCCGAAGTGCTCGATCGCCCCGAACGGGATCGCCATGAAGATGACGTCGCTCTCCAGTGCCTCCTTCAGTGGTACGGCATGAACGCCGGAGCCGAGCGAGGTGGCGAGCGGGCGGATGGACTCCGGCCCGCGGGTGTTGGCGATGCTGACCTCGATGCCGGCTCGGGCGAACAACCGGGCCAGGGCAGTTCCGATGTTTCCGCTGCCGATGATCGCGTGCCGGGTCGGTGTCGTCATGACTGCCTCCTATTTGGTTAACGTGTGAACCAGATCGTAGGTGCACTTGGTTAACATGTCAACCAAGAGGTAGAGTGATGGCCATGGGGCAGGTGCAGTGGTTGGACGAGCACGAACAGGAGGCCTGGCGCAGCCTGATGACGATGCAGGACGGCCTGTCGGAGTTCATCGAGCGGCAACTGCGTAACCGGAGTGGGCTGTCCACTGCCGACTACCAGGTGCTGGCCCATCTCTCGGACGCACCCGAAGGTCGGCTCAGACCGTTCGAACTCGGCGGACTGCTGCGCTGGGAGAAGAGCCGCTTGTCCCAGCATTTGGGCCGGATGGAAAAACGCGGCCTAGTGTCGCGCGAACGGTGTCTCACCGATCAGCGGGGGGCGGTCGTCGCCATCACCCCTCAGGGCAGTGACTTGATCAAGGCCGCGGCTCCGCAGCACGTGGCCGACGTCCGTGACGTGCTTATCGACCATCTCACCGCGCCAGAGCTGCAGATGCTCGTCACGATCGGCGATAAAGTACGCAAACGGCTGGCCGCACTGGAACACAACGACTGAGCAGGCCATCCACGGTCAAGGTCTGGCGCCACAAGCCGGTTCCTACGTCCCCGGGTCGAAGTTCCCGTTGATCTGCGCGTCCTGCGCCGGTTTGCGATCCTTCTGCGGAAAGATTGCCCGTCGTGACGGACGTCCGGGCCGATCGCCCTGGTGAGGGACCTGGGTTGCGTGCGGCGCTTGGCGGGGCAGATGAGTCTCCTGAGCCAGGGTCGTTCGACCTCCGATACGTCACCGGCGCCGGTCCGTGTCAGGTGACACCGGCCGAAGCGGGCGTTGTGTCGTTCGAGACGGCGTTGCCGGTCCGCGGGTTCGTCTCCTACAAGGGCCAGCGCAACTATCCGGGCCGATGGTGGTCGGCGACGGCCAGCTCCCACGTCGGGTATGAGTCGTGGCTCGAACGCGATCACCTGATGCTGCTGGATTTCGACCCCGACGTGGCGGCGATCGCGTCGCAGCCGTTCTGGTTGTCCTGGACGACGCCGGCGGAAAGACCCGTTCGCATGCTCCGGACTTCTTCGCCCGCCACCATGACGGCTCAGCCGTCGTGATTGATTGTCGCCCGCTGCATCGGATCAAGCCCAAGGACGCGGCGAAGTTCGACGCCACCCGGCAGGTCTGCGATCAGCTCGGTTGGCAGTACCGGGTCGTTGGCGCCCCGGACGCCATCGTGGTGGGCAACGTGCGATGGCTGGCTGGCTACCGCCACCCCCGCCACGATCAGCCCGACGTGGCCAGGCTGCTGCTGGCCACCTTCGCCGAGCCGGTCGCGCTGATGGACGGCGCGCAGGCAGCTGGTGACCCGATCGCGGTGCTGCCGGTGCTGTTCCACCTGCTGTGGTGCCACCAGCTCGTGACGGACCTGTCGCTGCCCCTGCACGAGGCCACCCCGGTCCACGCTGGTCGGGCGACGGCATGAGACCGACAGCGCAGGTGCTGACACCGGGCGACTGGGTCAACTACGACGGTGGTGAACACCAGGTCGTCGCGCTGGCCGGGACGTCGGTGCGGCTGCGCGCCGCCACGGGCGGCGAGAGCATCGTCCTGGTCTCGTACCTGATGGCCTCGCCCGGGTTCGGGCTCGTCGACGGGGCGCCCGCGCCGTCCGTGGAGCCGTTCGGGTTGCTGGAGGGGTTGCCGCTTCAAGCGCGCGAGAGCGCGCTGCTCTGGCGCCGGCACGTCGAGGAAGTCGAGACCGGACGGGCACCGGGAGTTGACCCCGACATGCCGCCGCGACCGGAGTACGACACCGCCACCAGCACGCTGGCCCAGCGCGAGCAGGCCAAGGCCCGCGAGCTGGGCGTGGGCGTGCGCACGATCCAGGCCCGGCGAGCCCGCTACGCCCGCCAGGGCGTCTGGGGCCTGGTCGACCAGCGGGCAGCCCGAACCGCTGAGATCACCGGCCGCGCCGACGCCCGTCTGGTGGCCGCGATCGGGGAAGCGCTGGACGCCGAGACGCACGAGTCGACCGGCACCCGGTCCCGGCTGATCCGCCGGGTCCGCAAGACGCTGGACGACACCCACGGCCCGGGCGTAGTTCCGCTGCCGGGCACGACGACGCTCTACAAGCTGGTCAACGCCCTGGCCACCGGCCGGCACACGTTCGGGTCGGCCGCGACGCGTCGGCAGACCGCGAACCGGCCGGCCGGGGCGTTCACCCCGACGTTCGCGGTCCGTCCCGGTGAGCAGGTCCAGATGGACTCCACTCCGATCGACGTGATGGTGCTGGCCGATACCGGGATCCCGGTCAGGGCGGACCTGACGATCGCGGTCGACGTCGCTACCCGCACGATCGGCGCGGCGGTGCTGCGCCCGGTCGGCACCAAAGCGGTCGACGCCGCGCTGCTGCTGGCGCGGATGCTGGTGCCTGAGCCGATGCGCCCGGGCTGGGCGACCGCGCTGCGGATGTCGGTCTCCCGGTTGCCGCACCGGCGCCTGGTCGACATCGACGCTCGGATGGAACTGGCGGCTGCCCGGCCGGTGATCGTGCCGGACACCATCGTGATCGACCACGGCAAGGTTTTCGTCTCCGAGGTTCTCACCCGCGCCTGTGAACGGCTCGGTATCTCGGTGCAGCCCTGCCATCCCGACACCCCGACCGACAAGGGTGTCGTGGAGTCGACGTTGGGCTCGCTGAACACGCTGTTCTGCCAGCACGTCGCCGGTTACACCGGCCCGAACCCGACCCGACGGGGCAAGAACGTTCAGGCCGTCTGGACGGTCGCTGAGCTGCAGGATTTGCTGGATGAGTGGCTGATCGTGGGCTGGGCGAACCGCCCGCACGACAGCCTGCGCGACCCGTACTTCCCCCAGCGCCCGATCAGCCCGAACGAGAAGTACACGTCCCTGGTCGCTGCGGCCGGTTACCTGCCGCTAACGCTCTCGGGTGAGGACTACCTGGAGCTGCTGCCCCTGGAATGGCGGAAGATCAACGCCTACGGGATCCGGATCGACTACCGCACCTACGACAGCCCCGACCTCAACCCGTGGCGGCTGCAACGCTCCACCGCCTCGGGCCAGCACGGGCGGTGGGAGGTCCACCACGATCCTTACGACCTCTCGCAGGTCTATGTCCGCACCCCGGACGGATGGGTGACGGCCACCTGGACGCACCTGCCGATGGTCTCGGCTCCGTTCGCTGACTTCACCTGGCGTCACGCCCGCCGCCTCGCCACCCAGGCTGGGCTGGACAACACCAACGAGACCGACGTCGCCCGGGTCCTGGACGAGCTCCTCACCCGCGCCCAGGCCGGCCCGGCGGGCCCGGGCCTGGACAAGGCCAGCGCCCGCGTCGCGGCCCGCACCCGCGCGGCCAACGCCCGCCGCAGCGCAGCTACCGACGACGTGATCGAACTGCATCCCGAACCCGCCGGACCGACCGGGACGGAGCGCCAACAGGTCGCCGACGTGATCCCTCTGGGGGTCTTCGATGCCGACACCGAAGCCGAGAGGTGGCTATGACCCGCGCCCACCGGAGTGCCCGCGACCACCACACCGGCCGCCCTGCAACCGAGGACGACGTTCCGCCCGACGCACCGCTGACCACGAAGGAGGGCTGGCGCCGGTTCGTTGATCACCAGGCGCAGCCGCCGAAACTCCTGACTGCGAAACAGGCGACAGCGCTGGCGCCGAGCGGGCGGAACGACTACGACGATGCCCGCCGCGACTATCACAGTGACCTGCCGCTGGTGAACACTCCGACGATCCGGCAGGTCATCACCACCAGCCGGCTCCTGGTCCAGCTCAACCGGGGCCAGATCTCCGCCCGCCGCGGCGTCATCATCTCCGGTGCGTCCGGCACCGGGAAGACGACCGCGCTGACGCAACTCGGGCGCACCCACGAACGGCATGTCCGCCGCCGTCATCCCGAGGACCGCCACCGACTGCCGGTTCTTTACGTCACCGTCCCACCGGCCGCGACCGCCCGGATGCTCGCGGTCGAGTTCGCCCGGTTCTACGGCCTGGAACTGGGCACCCGGGCCAACATCACCGACGTCGTCGACGCCGTCTGCGCGACCGCCGCTCACACCCGCGTCGAGCTGGTTTGCATCGATGAGCTGCACAACCTGAACATCGCCACCCGCACCGGCGCTGAGGTCTCCGACCAGCTCAAGTACTTCGCCGAACGGCTACCGGCCACGTTCATCTACGCCGGGATCGACGTCGAGGCCCAGGGTCTGTTCGCCGGAACCCGGGGCCGCCAGATCGCCGGGCGCTTCAGCGTCATCCCGGCCACCGCGTTCGCCTACGGCACCACCGAGCAACGCGACACCTGGCACTCCCTGATCGCCACCCTGGAAGGAACACTGCGCCTGCACGACCACCAGCCCGGCACGCTCATTGCTCTGGCCGAATACCTCTACCGCCGCAGCAGCGGCATGATCGGCAGCCTCTCCCAACTCGTGCGCGGAGCGGCCATTCTGGCCATCGAGACCGGCTCCGAGCAGATCACCAAAGACCTCCTCGAGACCGTCCCGGTGGACTACGCCGCCGAACGAACCACCACCCCGCGCCGGACCACCACCCCGGCCGCCGCGAACGCCTGATGCTCCCGCGGTGCCTTCCGATCGCCGTCCCACCGGCCCGGCACGAGACCATCGCCTCCTACCTGGCCCGGCTGGCGAACCTGCACGGCCTCGACGGCGACGAACTCTGGATACAGGTCACCCGCCCCGAACCCACACTCAGCCGCCGAACCGCCGACCCCGACAAGCTCGCCGCCCTCACCGGCCGCCCAGTCCGAGACCTGGCCGGCGCTCTGATCGAGCTGCGCGAGCCGGCACCCAACTGGCGGATGCTGCGCAACCGCCCTCAGATCGGCTGCCCGCGTTGCAATGCCCGCCACCTCGGAGGACCGGTGTTCCGCGTCCTTCCCCACCACCGCTACGTCTGCACCGAACATCAGCAGTGGATCGGGCCACCCGACGTCGACCACCCCAGTCCGTCCCTGCGAGATCACCCCGACATCGTTCGCGCTCAACGGTGCCACCTGCGGTTGCTGCGCCGGCACGGATGGGCCGCGACCTACGACGCGGTCCTCACCGCGTTCATGATCTGCGGTCACCTCTGGCAGACACCCGCCATCGTCGGCCAGCCGAACCTGGCCTACCTGGCCTGGGACGAACGCTCCCACCAGCTCATCCCCGACGGCCTCGAAGATACCGAGTTCAGCGCCTCACGGATCTTCGCAGCTGTCTATCCCGAAGCCGTCAACCTGGCCGTCGTGTTCGCATCGCCGACCTGGCGGCGGCTGGCGGCCAGCCGCGAACCCAGCGACCGGCGCCGGGTCGTGACCGAGATCCGGTGCCGCATCGGCGCCCCGAACTACCAGCCCAACCCCACCGGCGACCCGATCGCAAAGTGGATGGCCATTGACAGCCCCCGCGACTTCAGTCCGCCCCCAACGGTCTTCTTCGGTGCACCCGGCCACGCACGCCCCAGCCAACTCGGCAAAGGCGACACGAACGGTCTCGAACGCCACTATCGCAGCTTGCTCTGGTTCACCCGCAAACGTCAGCCCGGCAACGTGATCCTCCATCACCGCCACGTCCGGCCAGTTCTCATCCGTGAATGGTCCACACCGATGCAGGAACTCCGTGGCGCCATCTGGCAGAGCCAGCGGACCGGGGAATTCGCAGACTTGAACTGAAAGGTTCGACGCCCTAACCGCTGACAAGCCGACAACCCCCGAGGTCAGTGCCACACCCGTCGCTAGGTTCAGTCGAAACGGACACACGCGGTGCGGGGGTCGGGCGCTGGGCGGGAGCGAGTGAGGGCCGGGCCGGCATGCATGGGGAGAGGGTCTGGGCGGTGGGTGGCGGTGCCGCGTCAGGAGGCAGTCAGTGTGGCCGGTACACGTCGCGCCGGTGCTCGACGCGCAGGACGACGACCCCGTGCGCCGCGTGGTTGACCCGATGAAGGACGCGGCAGATCCCGCGGCGTGCCGCCCAGATCCCCGCGAGGTCACCTCGCAGTTGCTTGCGACCCGGCGCGGGTTCTCCACCAGCGCGACGGTGAGGAACTCGATGACGGCCGCCTCCACCGGCTCGGGCAACGCCGTCGCGGATGGCACGGGTGGCCGCGGGGTCAGGACGGGCTCGAACAGTGCCGGGTCGGTCACGCGCGCAGGTGGCGGACTGCGTCCGCCCCGCGGACGACGTCGCCGCGCGCGTAGGCCGCGTCGGCCGCGCGGATGTCCGCCAGCGCCTCGGGGTCGCTCAGCACGTCGAGGGTCTCCTCGAGCTCGGCCAGGTCGTCGGGGCTGATGAGCACCGCGGCCGGGTGACCGTTGCGGGTCACGACTACCCGCTCGTGCTGTAGCTCCACCCGGTCGAGCACCTCGCTGAGGTGGTCACGGACGGACCTCAGGGACTCGGTGCTCATGCCCACCATCGTGGCGGTCGGCATCCCGGGGGTCTATCCGGAAGTCAAGAGGGTCGGGACCGCGCGACTGATGGTGACCCCGGCCGCGGGTAGGCGACGGGTAATCCACAGATCGGCCGACCGGCCTTCCGCGACCGGCACGGCCCGCCGTAGAAGGAGACACCGCTCATGAGTGAGGAAGAGATCCGCTTGTTCCCGAAGTGGTACACCGTCGCCGACGTCGCCGTGCTGCTCGGATATGGCGAGACGAAGGTCCGCATGCTCATCGCGCAGGGCGACCTGAGGTCGGTCAAGGACGGCCACGCACGTCGGGTCCTGCCGCGCTGGGTCGACGAGTACATCGAGCGACGCTGCGCCGAGTCCGACGCGATCGCATGACCGCGCGGCGCCGGCTCAACGGGGAGGGGTCGTTCTACCGGACCAAGGGCGGCGGCTACCGGGCCTACGTCTGGGTCACCCTCCCCGACGGCCGGCGCCGCCGGAAGTACGTCTACGGCCAGACCCGCGAGGAGGTCCAGGCCACGTGGACCGCCCTGCAGGAGAAGGCCCGGCGCGGCCCCGTCGTCCCCAAGTCCCCGACCGTGCAGTCCTACATGACGAGCTGGCTCGACAACGTCGTCCGACCGGGCCTCGCCCCGAGCACGACCCAGGCCTACGAGATGTGCCTGCGGCTCTACATCGCCCCGCTCATCGGGACCCGCCGGCTCGACCGGCTCACCGTCAGCGACGTCCAGGGCTGGGTCAACAAGCTCCGCCGCACCTGCCAGTGCTGCTCCCAGGGCAAGGACGCCAGACGCGCTCACCCCGAGTGCTGCGCCAAGGGCACCTGCTGCGGGCAGCTGCCCAGCGACTCGACGGTCCACCAGGCCTGGCGGGTCCTGCGGGCCGCCCTCAGCTCCGCCCAGCGCGACGAGCTGGTCCACCGCAACGTCGCCTCGCTGGTCCGGATGCCGATGCCGCGCTCCCCACGGGCCAAGATCTGGACCGCCGCTGAGGCCTCCCGGTTCCTCCAGTCCGCCTCGACCGACCACGACCCGATGTATGCCGCCTACGTCCTCCTCCTCGTCCTCGGGCTGCGCCGCGGCGAGGTCCTCGGCCTCGCCTGGGACGACGTCGACCTCGACAAGGGACAGGCCCGCATCGCCTGGCAGCTGCAGCGGGTCGGCCACGAGCTGCGGCGGACCAGGACCAAGACCCGCTCCTCCGAGGCCGTCCTCCCGCTGCCCGACGTCTGCCTCGACGCGCTGCGCCGGCGCCGCGACGAGCAGCAAGGCGGCGGCCAAGGCGGCCGGCGAGGTCTGGCACGACTCCGGCCTCGTCTTCACCTCATCGCTCGGCACCCCGATGGACCCCCGCAACTTCCACCGCTTCTTCAAGGAGCGCGCCGCGGCCGCCGGCGTCCCGGTGATCCCGGTCCACTCGACCCGGCGCACCTGCGCCTCCCTGCTCGTCGAGCTCGACGTCCACCCGCGCGTGACGATGCAGATCCTCCGGCACAGCCAGATCGCCGTGACCATGGACATCTACGCGCAGGTCGCCCCCGCCAGCACCCGCGCCGCCCTGGCCAAGCTCGGCAAGGCCTTCGTGCCGGCCAGCACCACCGAGCACGACCCCGCACTGCTGCAAAATGCTGCTGCAAACAACGATCAGAGGCCCTTCCCAGAGCTGGAAATGGGCCTCTGACCTGCGGTGGAGCCAGGGGGACTCGAACCCCCAACCCCCTGCTTGCAAAGCAGGTGCGCTACCAGTTGCGCTATGGCCCCCGAAGACCCCTGCAACGCGCCGGGGTTAGGGAAGAAGGTGGACGAGGTCGGCCGGACCCGGCCTCAGTCCTTCGAGGTGTCCGTCGCCTCCGCCCAGAGCCGGCTCTCGGCCTGCTGGGTCTTGAGCTTCTTCTGGAGGAAGACCGCACCGGTTGCGGTCAGGACGAGCGCCAGAAGCCTCTTCATGGCCACTTCCTTCGCGTGACGAGGACCGGTGGTGGGCCTAACAGGACTTGAACCTGTGACCTCTTCCTTATCAGGGAAGCGCTCTAACCGTCTGAGCTATAGGCCCGTTCGCCGATCCGACTGCGCTCCCACCTGGGCGGTGGCGCGAGAACCGAGGTTACCCCACCGGCATACCGCCCATCAAAACGGCCCACAGGCCAAGAAGCGGTCGCCCGGAGCACCGGACGGGCCCCGCGTATGCCGCCCGCTCGCCGGGGGCGCGGACGTGCCGGTCAGTCGTCGGTGAGGGTGAGGTGCAGGCCACCGACGAGGTTGGCGCTCACGTTGTAGATGAACGCCCCCAGCGTGGCGATCGCCGTCATGAGCACAACGTCGATGACGGCGAAGACGATCGACAGCGACAGCACCCGGCTCAGCCCGACGTAGTCGAGGATGTCGAACGGCCGCCCGTTGTTCTGGATGATGTCGCCGACGATGCTGTTGACCTTGTCGAAGACGCCCATCCCCGCCAGAACCATCCACAGGGCACCGGTCATCACGACGAAGGCGATGCCCAGGGCGACCGAGATGAGGAAGGCGAGCTTCATCGCGGACCACGGGTCGACCCGCGAGACGGTGAGCCGGACCTTGCGCGCCGCGGTCGCGGCGGTCTTGGGAGTGCGGGGGGCCGTGCTCCCGAGAGCGATCTGGCCGGACCCACCCGTGCTGGGACGCGGTTCGGTGGTGCGCGCCCCGCCACCGGGGGCCGGTCGGGCCGTCGTGGGGGCCGCGGCGGCGGGCGCGGCGGCGCCGCGGGTCACGGTGCCGGGGTTCTTCGCCGGACTCAAGGGCTGTCCTCCTGCGTCGAGCTCGACTGCTCAGGGTCCGACGGTACGGCATCGGGCTGGGTCTCGGCATCACCTGTCCCAGGTTCGGCCACCACGACGGTGTCATCCTCGGCCAGGTCGTCCTCGCGCTCGACGTTGCGGGCGACCGCGACGATGGCGTCGTTCCTGCCCGGCTTGGCGAAGCTGACGCCCATCGTGTTGCGTCCGGTCAGCCGCACCTCGTCGACCCGGGACCGGACGATGTTGCCCTTCTCGAAGACGAGCAGCACCTCCTCCTCGTCATCGACGGTGAGCGCCCCGACCAGGTCACCACCCTTGTCGGAGAGCTTCGCGACGGCCACGCCGTAGATGGCCCGGCCCTTGACGTTCCACTCCGAGGCCTTGCTCCGCTTCGCCAGCCCGGACTCGAACACGACGAACACGTCGGGGTCCGCCCCCAGCTCGACGACGCTCATCGACAGCAGCGAGTCGCCGGAGCGGAACTTCATCCCGGTGACGCCCGAGGTGGCCCGGCCCATCGGCCGCAGCGTCGAGTCGTCGGCGTGGAAGCGCACCGACTGCCCCTTGCGCGAGACGAGCAGCAGGTCGTCGACAGCGCCGGCCAGCCCGACGCCCACGAGCTCGTCGCCCTCGCGCAGGTTGATGGCGATCAGGCCGCCGGTGCGCGGAGAGTCGTACTCGCCCAGCCTGGTCTTCTTCACCAGGCCGTCGCGGGTGGCCAGCACGAGGTATGGCGCCGACGCGTAGTCGTGCAGAGCGAGCACCTGGGCGATCTCCTCGCCCGGCTGGAACGCCATGATGTTGGCGACGTGCTGGCCCTTGGCGTCGCGGCCGGCGTCGGGCAGCTCGTAGGCCTTGGCCCGGTAGACCCGGCCGAGGTTGGTGAAGAACAGCAGCCAGTGGTGCGAGGTGGTCGTGAAGAAGTGCTCGACCATGTCCTCGCCGCGCAGCTGGGCGCCCTTGACGCCCTTGCCCCCGCGTCGCTGCGACCGGTAGAGGTCGACCCGGGTGCGCTTGGCGTACCCACCCCGGGTGATCGTGACGACGACGTCCTCCTCCGGGATGAGGTCCTCCATCGACATGTCGCCGTCGAACGGCATGATCGTCGTCCGTCGCTCGTCGCCGAACCGCTTGACGATCTCGGCGAGCTCCTCGGACACGATCGAGCGCTGCCGCTCGGGACTGCCCAGGATGTCCTGGTAGTCGAGGATCATCGACTCGAGCCGGTTGTGCTCGTCGATGGTCTTCTGCCGCTCGAGGGCCGCCAGCCGGCGCAGCTGCAGGTTGAGGATGGCCGTGGCCTGGATCTCGTCGATCTCGAGCAGCTCGATGAGCCCCTCACGGGCCACCTCGACCGTCGGCGAGCGCCGGATCAGGGCGATGACCTCGTCGAGCTGGTCCAGCGCCTTGAGGTAGCCGCGCAGGATGTGGATCTCTTCCTCGGCCTTGCGCAGGCGGTAGTCGGTGCGGCGCTGGACGACGTCGATCTGGTGCTCGACCCAGTGCCGGACGAACGCGTCGATCGGGAGGGTGCGGGGCACACCGTCGACGAGGGCCAGCATGTTGGCCCCGAATGTCGTCTGCAGCTGGGTGTGCTTGTAGAGGTTGTTGAGGACGACCTTGGCGACGGCGTCCTTCTTGAGCACGATGACCAGCCGCTGGCCGGTCCGCCCCGAGGTCTCGTCGCGGATGTCGGCGATGCCGCCCAGCCGGCCGTCCTTGACCAGCTCGGCAATCTTCTGGGCCAGGCTGTCGGGGTTGACCTGGTAGGGCAGCTCGGTGACCACGAGGCACTGGCGGTTCTGGATCTCCTCGACCTCGACGACCGCCCGCATGATGATCGAGCCGCGGCCGGTGCGGTAGGCGTCCGAGATCCCCTGGTGGCCCATGATGAGCGCGCCCGTGGGGAAGTCCGGGCCCTTGACGAGGCCGATGATCGCCTCGAGGGCCTCCTCGCGGCCGGCCTCGGGGTGGTCGAGCATCCACTGCGCCGCGGAGGCCACCTCGCCGAGGTGGTGCGGGGGGATCTGGGTCGCCATGCCGACGGCGATGCCGGAGCTGCCGTTGACCAGCAGGTTGGGGAACCGGCTCGGGAGCACCGACGGCTCCTGGGTCTTGCCGTCGTAGTTCGGCGCGAAGTCGACCGTCTCCTGGTCGATGTCGCGCACCATCTCCATCGACAGCGGCGCCATCCGGCACTCGGTGTAGCGCGGGGCGGCGGCCGGGTCGTCGCCGGGGCTGCCGAAGTTGCCCTGCCCCTGGACCAGCGGGTAGCGCATCGACCAGTCCTGCACGAGCCGCACGAGGGCGTCGTAGATCGCCTGGTCGCCGTGCGGGTGGTACTGCCCCATGACGTCGCCGACGACGCGGCTGCACTTGTTGAAGCCCCGGTCCGGCCGGTACCCGCCGTCGTACATCGCGTAGATCACCCGGCGATGCACCGGCTTGAGCCCGTCGCGCACGTCGGGGAGCGCCCGGCTCACGATGACGCTCATGGCGTACTCGATGTACGACCGCTGCATCTCCGTGTTGAGGTCGATCGCCTCGACGCGGTCGGTCTCGATCGGCGGTTGCTCGCTCATCAGTTCCCTTGTCGCTCAGTCGTGTTCGTCATGCTCAGTGATCGGTCGGTATGCCGTTCGGCTGCCACCGCGGCATCCGCGCGGCGGGCGGTGTCCCGCGGCGACCCCGGCGGTGAGCACCCGGCATACCCATCAGATGTCCAGGAACCGCACGTCACGCGCGTTGCGCTGGATGAACGAGCGCCGGGACTCGACGTCCTCGCCCATGAGGATGGAGAAGATCTCGTCCGCCGCGGCGGCGTCGTCGAGGGTCACCTGGAGCAGGACCCGGTGGTCCGGGTCCATCGTCGTCTCCCACAGCTCCTGGTAGTCCATCTCGCCGAGGCCCTTGTAGCGCTGGATCGAGTTGTCCTTGGGCAGGCGCCGACCCTTGCCGCGGCCCTCGGCGACGAGGGCGTCCCGCTCCCGGTCGGTGAAGGCGAACTCGTGCGTCGCGTTGCTCCACTTGATGCGGTAGAGCGGCGGCTGGGCGAGGTAGACGTAGCCGGCCTCGATGAGCGGCTTCATGAACCGGAACAGCAGCGTCAGCAGCAGGGTGCGGATGTGCATGCCGTCGACGTCGGCGTCGGCCATCAGGACGATCTTGTGGTAGCGGGCCTTCTCGATGTCGAAGTCCTCGCCGATGCCGGTGCCGAACGCCGAGATGAGCGCCTGCACCTCGTTGTTGGCGAGCGCCTTGTCGAGGCGGGCCCGCTCGACGTTGAGGATCTTGCCCCGGATGGGCAGGATCGCCTGGGTGTGCGGGTTGCGCCCGCGCACGGCCGACCCGCCCGCCGAGTCGCCCTCGACGATGAACACCTCCGAGACCGCGGGGTCGCGCGCCTGGCAGTCGCGCAGCTTGCCGGGCAGGCCGCCGGACTCCAGCACCCGCTTGCGGGTCGCCTCACGCGCCTTGCGCGCCGCCATCCGCGCGGTGGCCGCCTGGATGGACTTGCGGACGACGTCCTTGCCCTCGTTGGGGTGGGTCTCGAGCCAGTGGCCGAGCTCGGCGGTCATCGCCCGCTGGACGAAGCCCTTGACCTCGGAGTTGCCGAGCTTGGTCTTGGTCTGGCCCTCGAACTGCGGCTCGGCGAGCTTGACCGACACCACCGCGGTGAGCCCCTCGCGGACGTCGTCGCCGGTGAGGTTCTCCTCCTTCTCCTTGAGGAGGTTGTTCTTGCGCGCGAAGTCGTTGACGAGCTTGGTCAGCGCCGCGCGGAAGCCCTCCTCGTGGGTGCCGCCCTCGTGGGTGTTGATCGTGTTGGCGTAGGTGTGGACCGACTCGCTGTAGGCGGTCGTCCACTGCATCGCCAGCTCGAGCGAGTAGGCGCGCTGCTCGTCCTCGACCTCGATCGAGATGACGTCGGGGTGGATCGGGTCGGAGCGCTTGGAGCCGACGAGGTGGTGGACGTAGTCGACCAGGCCTCCGTCGTAGCGGTAGCTCACCCTCTTGGCGGTCGTCGTCCGCGGGACGCCCCCGGCGTCGGCGTCCTCGGAGTCCTCGACCTCGGCGATGTCGGCCTCGAGGTCGTCGAGGTCGATGTCCTTGGCCCCGCCCTCGGCCACGTCGGGGATGCGCTCGTCGATGAGGTTGATCCTCAGGCCCTTGTTGAGGAACGCCATCTGCTGGAACCGGGCCCGGATGGTCTCCCAGTCGTAGTCGACCGCGTCGAAGATCGAGGCGTTGGCCCAGTAGGTGATCGTCGTGCCGGTGGCCGGGGTCTCCTCCATCTGGGTGAGCGGTCCCGTCGGCACGCCGTGGTCGAAGCTCATCCGGAAGGCGTGGCCCTTCTGGCGCACGCACACGTCGAGCCGACGGGAGAGGGCGTTGACGACCGAGGAGCCCACGCCGTGCAGGCCGCCGGACACCTTGTAGCCGCTGCCGCCGAACTTGCCGCCGGCGTGCAGCTGGGTGAGGACGAGCTCGACGGCGCTGACGCCCTCCTGGGGGTGGATGTCGGTGGGGATGCCGCGACCGTTGTCCTTGACCCGCACCCCGCCGTCGGCGAGCAGGGTGACGTCGATGGTGTCGGCATACCCGGCGAGCGCCTCGTCCACGGAGTTGTCGACGATCTCCCAGACCAGGTGGTGCAGGCCCCGCTCCCCGGTCGAGCCGATGTACATGCCGGGGCGCTTGCGCACCGCCTCCAGGCCCTCGAGGACAGTGATGGCCGACGCGTCGTAGGCGTCGTAGGCGTCGTCGCCGGCGTGGGTCGCGGCGGTCCCCTCTGCGGCCGCGGCCTCCTCGGCTGCGACGGCCGGCGCCGCGGCGACGCCGGGGGTCTGCGGGGGGTTCAGGTCAGGGCTGTCGTCGCGCGGTGCGTCGGCCACGGTGCTCCTTCGTCGGTGAGGCCTGGCGGGGGCGTGGCCGGGGCGGCACACCTGGTCGGGCGGCCGGTCCCGAGCGTCGGCCGGAGGCGCTCATGGCACGCGCCCAGAGAGTGAAACGCTCTGGGCGCGGGGTTCGGTTCCATTCTACCGGCCCGCAGGGGTACACCACACCATCTGCGGCCCGTGGAGGCCGATTCCTGGGAAAACCCCCCGTGTCACGACTCCCCACACGCGCCCCGCCCCCTCAGCGGCCCTGACACGGCTTCCCGGGAGTGCCGTCCCGTGCCGTCGCGGCGGCCTGGAGCATGGCTCGCACCGGCGTGGGCATGGGGACCGCCACCCGCGTCTCCCGGTCGACGTAGACATGCACCCAGCGCCCGTATGCCGCGATCTGGTCCTCCCCCGCGGCGAACAGCCCGAGCTCGTAGGTGATCGAGGAGCGACCCAGCCGAGCCACCCGGATCGCGACGTCGACCGGCTCGGGGTAGGCGAGCTCGCGCAGGAACCGGCACCCGGACTCGGCGACCACGCCGATCTCCGCCGAGGTCGTCTCGTCGACCCCGGCGTCGCGGATCATCCACGCGTTGATCGCCGAGTCGAACAGCTCGTAGTAGACCGCGTTGTTGAGATGGCCGAACATGTCGTTGTCGGACCAGCGGGTGCTCACCCGGCAGACCTCGTCGAAGTCGCTGCGCACCAGGGTGCGCGGGTCCACCGCATCCGCCTCGGCCATGCGCCCGATGGTAGGGGGCCGAACCGCACGTGGAGCGCGGATAGGCTCGCGGGGTGATCTCGAGGCTCCGGTACCGGCTTTCGCGGCTGTCGTGGCGGTCCTGGACCGCCATCGGGATCGTGGTCACCGCGTTCGTCGTCATGATGACGATCCGGATCGTGACCGCCCCGAAGACCTCGGGCGCCGCTGCGGGGATGCAGTGGGTCACCGCCGACGCGGCCGACCTGGAGTTCCAGGTCCCGGTGCGGTGGACGGTCGTCGGCGCCGTGGGAACCGCGGCCACCGCGTCGGACGGCGTGTGGACGCGGCTGCGAGAGGTCACCGGCGAGGCCGCCACGAGCGGCATACCCCCGCGGAGCACCCTCGAGCTGCTGGTGCGCGACTCCGACCTCAGCGCCATCACGGCGGTCGGGGTGACCTCGGTCCCGCTCAGCGCTCTCCCCACCCCGGCGCAGGTCGCCCAGGCCCTCACCGACGCCGGGGTGGACCACGGCGTGCCCGTCGCGGTCCCGACCCCGATCGGTGAGGGCGTCGGGTACACCACGACCGAGTACACGACGGGGTCCGGGGTGAGCGCCGACGCGCCGAGCACCACGACCTCGCCCTCGACGACGACGCCTGCCGGATCGAGCACCACCCCGTCCGGCACGCCCTCCGCAAGCCCCACCGACGGCCCCCTCACCGCCTACTACCACCACCTGCTCGTGCCGTCCTCCGACGGCGTGACCGACGTCGCGACGGTGTCGCTGTCGCCGGCGACCACGACGAAGGTCTACGACGAGGTCCTCGCCACCTTGCGACACCCGCTGTAGCCACCGGTCCCCCGAACGGCCCACCCGGGCGGTGAACGCCGGACGGGGACGGGGCGGGCTCACTACGCTCCTGGCGTGACCTGGCGACCCGCTCCCACCGTGCTCGCCATCACCGCCGCCGCCGCACTGTTGCTCTCGGGCTGCGGGTTCTCCAGCGGCGACGTGTACGAGACGATGGCCGTCCCGACGGCGTCCACCGCCAAGGCCACCCTCCCGAAGGCGCCCAAGGGCTACCAGTGGGTGACGGCGACCCACGCGAACGTCGCCGTCCTGGCGCCGTCGGCGTGGAAGGGGCTGGACATGCTCTCCCGGCTCGACGCCATGGACCCGGCGGCCGCCAAGGCGATGGCCGCCCAGGCGAACTACACCGTCGCGCAGCTGCGGGCCGAGTTCGACGCCTTCGACGCCTACGTGACAGCCGCATCCGGGGCCAACGTCGACATCGCGCTGTTCCGGGGCAAGCCCATGCCCACCAAGGCCGCGCTGCGCCGTCGGTTCACCGACCACAAGGGAAGGGTCGTGTCGACGACGACGGTCAAGACCCGCATCGGGACCGGTGTCGAGCTGTCCTACATCGTCACGATCGCGGGCAAGCGCACCTGGGGCCGCAGCGTCTTCGTGCACACCGACGCCGGCCTCGTGAACATCGACATGGCCTGCCCCACGAACGCTCAGGCGAGCGCCGTCGCCAAGGTGCTCATCGCGTCGATCCGCCCGATGTCCTGACCGGGCCGAGCGAGGTCAGGGCTCGAGGGTCCGCTCGAGCAGCAGCCGGACATCCTCGGGGAGCCCCGGCTCGGGGATGGACAACCGCAGCGGGGGCTCGGAGCACTCGACGTCGTAGCAGAACGCGTCGGGATGGGTGGGCGCCTGGGACATCTCGTGCAGCCGCCTGCTGGCGAACAGCTCCTGCCAGCGCCACGTGTCGTGCCCCGGAAGGTCGCCGAGGGTGACCGTCCGCTCCAGAACGAGGCCCGCGAACCCGCCGGTGCGCCGGACCTTGACCTGCGCGGTGGCCGGGGCGGTGGGCCGGCCACCCGGGCCGGCGGCGCCGCTCGAGGCACTCCCGGAACCCTCGGCCACGCCGTTGCCGACGCCGACAGGGGCGCCGCCACCTGCGGGCGCGCCCGAGACGGGCAGACCGACCTGGGACCACGCGTCGGCGACGGCAGCGGCCTGGGTGGAGGAGTCGCCGAACCGGGCCACGGTCGCGGCATAGGTCAGGTTCGCGAACGTCGCGAAGTCGCAGTCCGCCGCGATGTTCGGCCCGGTCAGCACGTCGTACCAGATCTGGCCCGGCGCCTCCCAGGCGTTGCCGCCCATCGCCGTGGCCGCGAGGTAGAAGGCGTGGTTGGGAATGCCGGAGTTGGTGTGGACCCCACCGTTGTCGGACGAGGTGTAGACGTAGCCGCCCATCGTCGCCGGCTGGGGGTCCTTGCCCAGCCGGGGGTCGTCGTATGCCGTCCCCGGCGCTCTCATCGACCGCAGCGCCACCCCGTTGACGCCGGGCGCGAGCAGCTCGGCCCCGACGAGCCAGTCGGCCTGGTCGGCGCCCTGTCCGAGCACCCGCTGCTTGACCAGGACCCCGAAGACGTCGGAGATCGACTCGTTGAGCGCGCCCGACTCGCCGGAGTAGGCCAGGTTGGCGGTGTACTGGGTGACCCCGTGGGTGAGCTCGTGGCCGATGACGTCGATGCTCCGGGTGAAGCCGAGGAAGATCGTCCCGTCGCCGTCGCCGAACACCATCTGGGTGCCGTCCCAGAAGGCGTTGTCGTAGCGGGTGCCGTAGTGCACGCTGGCGACGAGCGGCAGGCCCTTGCCGTCGAGGGAGCGGCGCCCGTATCCCGCGTCGTAGAGGTCGAAGGTGTCGCCCAGCCCGTCGTAGGCCTCGTTGACCGCGGTGTCGCCGCTCGCCGGGTCGCCCTCGCGGCGGATCTGGGTGCCGGGCAGTGTGGAGCCGTGCCCGGCGTCGTAGATCGTGCGGTCGGGGCCGGTAAGGGCTGCCATCGGCGACGGGGTCGCCGGGGTGGATGTCCTGGGGGCCGGAGCGGTGGACGGCGGGGCGACCGGCGGGGTCACGCCCGGGGCCCGTTGGGCGGCCGCAGGCGGCAGCTGGTGGGCCCGCCCACCGCCGGAGCCCTGCAGAGACACCCGCTGGCCGCGGATCCCGGCGTCGATGCTGAGGGTGCGCCGGGCGTGCGCCTGGAGCTGCGCGTCGCCGGAGGCCATGAGGGCCTCGAAGAGGTAGGGCGGCACGAAGGAGCAGGTATGCCGGGTGATCGGCCGGGCGGCATACCGGGCGCCCGCGGGGCTGGACGCGGCGTGGGACGGTCCAGGCGAGCGGCTCATCGCCACAGTCTGCGCCCGTTGCCTGACCGGCGCATCTCCACCGCTCGTACCCGCGACCCGCCCGGCCGGTCGTGGTGACCGGCCGGGCGTTGTCCCGGCAGGGGGGTGTGCCGCGTCAGGCCTGGTCGATCTGCATGACGACGGCCTTGGGCTCGGTGAAGAACTCGCGGCTGAAGTTGCCGCCCTCCCGGCCGATGCCGGAGCTGCCCACGCCGCCGAACGGGGCCCGCAGGTCGCGGATGAAGAAGCAGTTGACCCAGACCGTGCCGACGTTGAGCCGCCCGGCGACCCGGTGGGCCCTGGAGAGGTTCTCGGTGAACATCTGGGCGTCGAGGCCGTAGTCGCTGTCGTTGGCCAGCGCGACGACCTCGTCCTCGGAGTCGAACGGGGCGATGACGACGACGGGACCGAAGATCTCCTCGCAGACATGGCGGCTCGTGGGCGGCATGTCGACCAGGACGGTCGGCTTGACGAACCAGCCGTCCCCGAGGCCGCCGGTCAGCATCCGGCCGCCCTCGGACTCGACGGTGTCGATGTAGCCCTTGACCTTCTCGAAGTGCTCCTGCGAGGCCAGCGGGCCGAACTCGGTCTCGGGGTCGAGCGGGTCGCCGAACCTCATCGCCTCGGCCTTGGCGACGAACTTCGCCAAGAAGGTCTCATAGGCCGGCCGCTCGACATAGAGGCGCGACCCGGACAGGCAGATCTGCCCGGCGTTGCGGAAGATCGACTGGATGGACCACTCGACGGCGTTGTCGAGGTCGGCATCGGCGAAGACGATGTTGGCGTTCTTGCCGCCCATCTCGAGACTGACCGGGGTGAGGTTGGCGGCCGCCGCCCGGGCGATGATCCGGCCGGTGCCGGACTCGCCGGTGAAGGTGATCCGGTCCACCCGCGGGTCCTCGGTCAGGGCGGAGCCGACCGAGTTCGGCCCGTACCCGTGCACGACGTTGAGGACGCCCTCTGGGAACCCGGCCTCGACGGCCAGCCGGGCCAGGACGGTCGCCGACGCCGGGGTGTCCTCGGCGGGCTTGAGGACGACGGTGTTGCCCCACGCGAGCGCCGGGGCGATCTTCCACGTCTCGAGCATGAGCGGGAAGTTCCACGGGGCGATGGCGACGACGACCCCGGCCGGCTCGTAGCGGCTGTAGGCGTGGTGGCCGGAGTCCATGGGGAAGGTCTCGCCCGTCGAGAGCTTGGCGTGCTCGGCGAAGAAGCGGAAGTTCCAGGCGGCCCGCGCGACGTCGTGGCGGCACTGGGCCAGCGGCTTGCCCATGTCCCGGCTGTCGGCGCTGCCGAGCTCGTCGGCGCGCTCCTCCATGAGGTCGGCGAGCCGGTTGATGATCTTCTGCCGCTCGGCATACCCCATCCGCGGCCACGGCCCCTCGTCGAAGGCGCGGCGCGCGGCGGCGACCGCGAGCCCGGCCTCGGCGGCGCCGCCGAGGGCGACGTCCGCCCACACCTGCCTGGTCCAGGGGTTGACCGACGTGAACCGTTCGCCGTTGTCGGACTCGACCTCCTTGCCGTCGATGATGTGCCCGAAGAACTCGGTGTCGGTCATCCTGGGACCTTTCGCTCTGGGTGCGGCTGCCGGGAGGTCACCCCGGGCAGGGGTAGGGGGCTACTGCGCGGCGGAGGGGTGCGGGAACGGGTCGTCGGTATGCGGCGTCGCGGCGTCGGGGGGTGTGCTGGTCGCTGCGGCGGCGCGTTTCTCGGCCAGGGTGACGTCCCCGGCGGCCCAGTGGGTCGGCGGGATCTCCCGGATGACGACGCGGATGCTCTCGACCGGAGCGGCGGCCGTCTCGCTCACCGCGGCGGTCACCGCCGACAGCATGGCGCGCAGCTGCTCGGGGGTGCGGCCCTCGGCCAGGGTGACCTCGACGAACGGCATCACGCACCGCCGTTGACGAAGACCGACCCGAGGTTGGTGAAGTGCAGGCCGATCGAGGTCCCCGGCGGGGCGAACACGGCGTCGGTCATCCCACCGGTGAGCACGATCCAGCCGGCCTCGATGGCGTGGCCCCGTGAGGCGAGGTCGTTGGCGGCGAGGGCGAGCGCCTCGCCGGGGTGCCCCTGGACCGCGGCGCCGGTCGCCGAGTCGACGATGACGCCGTCGACCTCGACGAGGACGCCCTCGAGGGCCAGGTCGAGCTCGCTGGGCGGCATACCGACCCCACCGGTGACGAACGCCCCGGAGGAGGCGTTGTCGGCGGCGACGTCCCCGGCGGTGAACCGGAAGTCCCGGAAGCGGCTGTCGATGACCTCGGCGCCGCCGTGGACGGCGTCGACCGCGGCCATCGCCTGCGCGGCGCTCACGCCCGGGCCGGCCAGCCGCTCGCCCATGACGAAGACGATCTCCGGCTCGACCCGCGGGTGGATGAGCCGGTCCTGGGGGACCGGGTCGCCGGTCGGCAGGATCATCGCGTCGGTCAGCCACGCGACGAACGGGAAGTGCACGCCCATCCGCTGCTGCTTGGCCCGGCTGGTCAGGCCGAGCTTGACCCCGATGAGGGTCTCGCCCCGGTCCAGACGCATCTGCAGGGTCAGGTCCTGGATCGCGTAGCCGGTCGCCAGGTCGAGCTCGGGCCACTCGTCGGTGAACGGCTCGCGCTCGCGCCGCTCGTCCTCACAGGCGAGCAGCTCGCGGGCGACCGACTCGACGTCCCAGGACACCGGCTTCTTCGCACGGGCGCGGGTGGCGGCCATCAACGCACTCCCATCCCGGCGAGGTCGCCGAGGGCGAGCTCCTGCTCGCGCTCCTCGGCGAGCTGCAGGGCGATGTCGATGATCATGTCCTCCTGGCCGCCGACGTAGCCGGCCTCGCCGACCTTCTGGAGGATGGCGTGGGCCGGGACGCCGTAGCGCTCGGAGGCCCGCTCGGCGTGCAGGAGGAACGAGCTGTAGACGCCGGCATACCCCTGGGTGATCGACGCGCGGTCCATCCACGGCAGCCGTGGGATGAACGGCCGGACGACGTCCTCGGCGGCGGAGAGCACCTCCCCGAGGTCGATGCCGGTCCGGATCTGCATCCGCTCGAACGTCGCGGCGAGGACCTCGGTCGGGGAGTTGCCCGCCCCGGCCCCCAGCGCGCACAGGGCGCCGTCGATCTGCTTGGCGCCCGCCTGGTAGGCCAGGACCGAGTTGGCGATGCCGAGGCTGAGGTTCTGGTGGCCGTGGAAGCCCACCTGGGCCTCGTGGCCGATCTCGGCGATGACCGACTCGACCCGGGACTGGGCGTCGGAGAGGACGAGGGCACCGGCGGAGTCGACGACGTAGACGCACTGGGCGCCGGCGTCCACCATGATCCTGGCCTGTGACGCGAGCATCTGCGGGGATGCCCGGTGGCTCAGCATGAGGAACCCGACCGTCTCCATCCCCAGCCGGCGGGCCTCGCCGAAATGCTGGATGGAGACGTCGGCCTCGGTGCAGTGGGTGGCGATCCGGGCGACCGAGGCGCCCGCGTCGTGGGCGGCGCGCAGGTTGTGGACGGTCCCGAGCCCGGGAAGCATGAGGATGGCGATCCTGGCCTGGGTCGCCTCGTCGACGGCGGCCCGGATGAGCTGCAGCTCGTCGACGAGGCTGAAGCCGTAGTTGAAGCTCGACCCGCCGAGGCCGTCGCCGTGCGAGACCTCGATGACCTGGACGCCGGCCTTGTCGAGGGCATGGACGACGCCTCGGACCTGCTCCTCGGTGTAGCGGTGCTGCATCGCGTGCGAGCCGTCGCGCAGCGTCGAGTCGGTGATCCGCAGGTCGCGCTCGCCGCCCCCGGAGGGGGTGTTGGCGAGGACGTCGGACTCGGTCGGCGCGTCGACGACGACCGGGGCGTCGGCTTCGGTGAACGTCATGTCACCCATGGCTCAGACTCCTGCCTTCTCGGTGGCGCCCGCGACGACGACGTCCGGCACCTCGCCGAGCTCGCTCGAGGACTTCCAGGACGAGGCGACGCCGAGCCGGTGGGCGATCATGATGTCGCCGACCCGGGCGGCCGCCGAGGTGATGATGTCGAGGTTGCCGGCGTAGTCCGGCAGGTAGTCGCCGCGCCCCTTGACCTCGATGGGGATGAAGACCCGGGCCATGCCCTTCCACAGCTCCCGGGCGTGGTCGAACTGCGGCTCGGCGCGCAGGTGGTAGCCGGGGACGTAGTCCTGGATCGTCGCGACCATCGCCTGGATGGACTCGAGGATCGCGTCCTGCAGCACGCCCGGTTCGCCGGCCTCCGGTGGGATGGCGCAGAAGACGGTGTTGCGCATCATGAGCGGCGGCTCGACCGGGTTGAGGATGATGATCGCCTTGCCGGTCTGCGCCCCGCCGACCTTGACGAGCGCGTCGGAGGTCGTCTCGGTGAACTCGTCGATGTTGGCCCGGGTGCCCGGGCCCGCGGACTTGCTGGAGATCGAGGCGACGATCTCGGCATACGGCACCGGCACGACGGACGCGACGGCGTGGACCATCGGCGTGGTCGCCTGGCCCCCGCAGGTGATCATGTTGACGTTCATCGCGTCGAGGTTGAAGTCGAGGTTGACCGGCGGGCAGATGTAGGGGCCGATCGCGGCGGGCGTGAGGTCGATGGCGAGGATGCCGGCCTCGGCGTACTTCGGGGCGTTGGCCTCGTGCGCCTTGGCCGAGGTCGCCTCGAAGACGATGTCGGGCAGCTCGTCCTGGGCCAGCAGCCAGTCGACACCCTCGTGGGAGGCCTCGAGGCCGAGGGTGCGAGCCCGGCGCAGGCCGTCCGAGGTGGGGTCGACGCCGATCATGTAGCGCGGCTCGATGATGTCGCTGCGGCGCATCAGCTTGAACATGAGGTCGGTGCCGATGTTGCCGGGGCCGACGATGGCCGCCGTGGCCTTCTTGGGCGCGGGCTGGGTGCTCATCTGGTTACTCCTTGACGAAGCGGGCGGTGACGCTGCCGAGGCCGGCGAAGGTCGCTGTGAAGGTGTCTCCGGCCACCACCGGCGCCATGGCGCAGACGGCGCCGGGGAGGACGACGTGGCCGGCCTCGAGGGTGATCCCTCTGGCGCCGACGGTGTTGGCGAGCCAGACGAGGGAGTTGAGCGGGGAGCCGAGCACCGCTCCGCCGGCGCCGGTGCCGACGATCTGGCCGTTGCGGTGGAAGGTGGCCCCGGCCAGGCGCAGGTCGACGGCGCCGACGTCGGTCGGGGTGGAGCCGAGGACGACGGCGCCGGACGAGGCGTTGTCGGCGATGGTGTCGAACAGGCCGATCTTCCAGTCCTTGATGCGGCTGTCGACGATCTCGAGGGCCGGCAGGACGAAGTCGACCGCGGCGATGGCCTCGTGGGCGGTGACGCCCGGGCCCTTGAGCGGCTTCTTGAGGACGAACGCCACCTCGGGCTCGACCCGCGGCTGGATGAACCGGTCGACCGGGATCGGCATGTGCTCGAGATGGAAGAAGTCGTCGAGCAGGTGACCGTAGTCGGGCTGGTCGACCCCGAGGAGCCGCTGCATCGCCGCCGAGGTGAGCCCCACCTTGTGGCCCTTGATCGACCGGCCGGCCGTGGTCAGCTCGTGGATCTGGAGGAGCTGGATCGCGTAGGCGTCCTCGAGCGTCATGCCGTCGAAGGTGGCAGTCAGCGGGGCGATCGGCTTGCGCGACTCGTATGCCGCCAGCAGCCGTCCGGCGGCCTTCGACCGGGACAACGGGTCCACGGTGGCTCCCTTCAGTGAGTGCCGCCACCTGGCGGGCGTCTTGCACGTTACGACCGTCGGTGGGCACGGCGCCCCCGACGTTCCGCTCCCGGGAACGAGACCGGCTAGAGGGTTAGGGCCCTGCTGATCCGGCTCGCGGCCGCGATGAGCAGGGGGACGAGCTTGTCCACCTGCGGCCCCACCTCGCCCGTCGGCCCGAACACCGAGATCGACGCGACCGCGACCCGTCGCACGATGATCGGCACCGCCACCGAGGAGGCCTCGTCGAAGGACTCGCTGTGCGAGGCGGCATACCCGTCCTTGCGGACCTGGGCGATGACGCGCTGCCAGTCGGCCTCGGTGCGGACCGTCTTGCTGACCCGCGGGGGAAAGCCCGCCTCGACGCGGGCCAGGTAGGCCTCGGGGTTGAACGCGGCGATGGCCTTGCCCGAGCTCGTGCAGTGCGCCGGGAGGCGGCGCCCGACGTGGCCGAGGATGTGCACGCCGGCGACGTTCTCCATCCGCTCGACGAAGACGACGTCGCCCCCGTCGGGGACGGCGAAGTTGACGGTGTGCCCGGTGGCGCGGGCGACCTGGCGCAGCGTCGGCAGCGCGGCGTGCCGGACCTCGTTGCGGGCCTGGGCGAGCTGGCCGAGGTCGTAGATGTGGATCCCGAGGCGGTACGTGCCCGTGACGTGGTCCTGTTCGATGAACCCACGGGAGAGCAGCGTCTGCAGGAGGCGGTGGGCGGTGCTCTTGGCGACCCCGAGCCGGCGGGCGACGTCGGACACGCCGAGCTCGCCGTCGGTGGCGAAGCACTCGAGCACGTCGAGGGCGGTCCCCACCGACTTCAGGCTGGATCCATGCCCTGGCAGCTCCGCCACCCCGATGCGCTTCGGCGTGGAGGAACACCATGCGGTCTCGTGCTCGACGATCGACATTGACCATCCCCTGCGTTGTGGGCGACACGGCGGCCGGTGCCGTGTTGAGAGTGACAGTGCCCGCCGGATGCCGTTCAATCAACGAATGCGTTCCACTGAGCGGAACGACGCGACGAGCGTCCTGGGGCGGGTGCTGTCGGTTCTGCGGGCCTTCGATGCGGCCAGCCCGGTGCTCGCCCTTGCCGAGATCTCGCGGCGGGCGGACCTGCCGAAGTCGACGGTCCACCGGTTGCTGGCCGAGATGACCCAGGAGCGGCTGCTCGACCGTGACGAGGACGGGCGCTACCGCCTCGGCCTGCGGCTCTTCGAGCTCGGCGAGCTGGTCCCGCAGCACCGGACCCTCTCGGACGCGGCGCTGCCGATCATGGAGGACCTGCGCGAGGCGACCCACCAGCGGGTCCACCTCGCCGTCCTCGACGGGATCGACGTCGTCTATGTCGAGATCCTCGGCTCGGCGGGCCGGCCGATCTCCTCGCGGACCGGCGGACGGCTCCCGGCCCACGCGACCGGGGTGGGCAAGGCGATCCTCGCCTACTCACCGGCCTCGGTCGTCAAGGCCCGGATCGATGCCGGCCTGCCCCGCGCGACCCCCCGCACGATCGCCACCTCGGGAGCGCTCATCCGGGAGCTGCGGGAGGTGAGGACGCAGGGCACCGCCTACGACCGGGAGGAGTCCCACCTCGGCATCTCGTGCGTGGCTGCGCCGGTCTTCGGACACGACCGCAAGATCCGGGCCGGGCTGTCGGTGACCGGTCCGACCGCGAAGCTCGACCCGGTGCGGTTCGGCGTGGCCGTCCGGACGGCCGCGCTCTCGCTGAGCCGTGAGCTGCGCGAGTCCGGCCTCTAGGTCGGCAGGGCCCGGGTCAGCGCTTGATCAGGGGCGACCTGACCCCGCCGCCGGCCTTGTCGGCCTCGTTGAAGAAGTCCTCCCGATAGATGTCCCGGGGGAAGAGCCGCTTCGACATCAGGGTCTTCAGCGCGGCGTCGACCATCGGGGGTGGCCCGCACAGATAGCCCGCGCACCCGGTCAGGGCGGGGTGGTCCCCGGCGATGACGTCGGTCACCATGCCGAAGCCGTATGCCGCCGGGTCCTCGCCGCCCGCCGCAACCTCCGCGGCGCTCTCCTCGGACAGGCAGGGCCGGTAGGTGAACTGCGGGTACTCCTCCGCCAGCGCCCGGAAGGCCTCGACGTCATAGAGCCACTCACGGGTCCGGGCCCCGGCATAGAGGGTGAGGTCGCCCTCGTACGCCTCGTTCTCGAGGGCGTGCCGGACCATCGCCTTGAGCGGCGCCAGACCGGTGCCGCCACCGACGAGGATGGCGTGCCGGTCGTCGTCGAGCTTGAGGACGAACCGGCCATAGGGCCCCGACACCCGGACGGTGTCGCCCACGGCGAGGTCGGCGAACACCCACCCCGCGGTGCCCCGGCCGCCGGGGACGAGACGGATGTGGAACTCGAGCGTGCGGTTCTGGGTGGGCGGTGAGGCGATCGACCAGGTCCGGTCCACGGCCGGCTCACCGTCGCGGGCCGGCACGGCGAACTTGAGGTACTGCCCGGCGTTGAACCCGATCTCGCGGTCGAGCTCGACGACGAGCCGCTTGGTGTCCCGGGCGATGTCGGTGAGCTCGACGACGGTGCCGGTGTAGTCCTCGACGGGGAAGACCGGCATCGACTCGTCGACGTCGATGTCCGCCTCGATGGTGACGTCGGAGCGGGGGGTCGCACAGCAGGGCAGCAGCTTGCCCTCCTCGCGCTCGAAGTCCATCAGGGCGAAGGAGCTGCTGGCACCGTGGTCGACGTCTCCGTCGAGGACCTCCGCCTTGCACGTCGCGCACGTGCCGTGGGTGCACGAGTGCGGCAGCCAGACGCCGTTGCGCAGACAGGCGTCGAGGATCGTCTGGTCCTCGCGGCACTCGATCTCACGGCCGAGCGGCTCGACGGTGACGGTGTATGTCGTCATGGCGGCGGATACTCCTTCGGAGGCTACGGACGGGGGGTGGGGTATGCCGCGGGCTCGCGTCCGCGGCATACCCCACCTGTGGCAGGGGTCAGGCGGCCACGACCCGCATGCCGATGACGTCCTTGTGCTCGACGCCGATCTGCTCCAGGGTCTGCTCGTCGCTGGGGGTGAACTCCTGGCCGTGCAACGTCCACACCCGCTGGGCCGTGGGGTCGAAGTCCGGGTCCTCCTCGGCATAGGGCACGAGCAGGCCGTTCCAGAAGTCGCCCCAGGTCATGGCCCTCGGCGCCCGGAAGCAGGCCGCGGCACAGAACCACATGTTGCCCTGGAACCACACCTGGACGAGCTGGTCGTCCCCGTAGAGCTCCTGCCGGGAACGCGACGGGAAGTCGTACGCACCGATGCTCCTGACGGCCATGTCAGACTCCTTCGCTCTCGATCGCCGAGTGGTCGGCGAGGTTGTGCCACTTGGCCCAGTTCTTGTCGTCGCGGCTGCCGGCGTGCTCGCCACCGTCTCCGTCCTGGATGCCGTACCAGTCCAGCACGTCGGGAACGGTGGGCCCGCCGCAGTTGCCCTGGTAGATCTGGTGCACGGGAAGCCATGCCTGGACGTACTTCTCGGGCTCGCGCTCGAAGATCCACTGGCACCCGTTGGAGCAGGTCTGGTACTTCTCGCCCTTGTACTCGGAGTCGCGCTGGCAGATCGTCGTGGGGTCACCCGGCTCGGTGAAGGCCATCGGGATCTGGCACACCTGGCACAGCTGAGGCAGGCCACGCACGAAGTGCCGGCCCCCGGCCTCGATGTTGCGCTTCTCCTTCTCCCACAGCGGCTTGTAGAACTTGTCGAAGGTGTCCGGGTAGGTCGTGGACAGCCACTCCATGTGCTCGTCACTGGGCACGCTCGTGGTGAACGAGGCGGCGTGCGAGAACTGGTAGAGCACCCAGTAGACCTGGTGGGAGAGGATCTCCTTCTCGCCGATCGCGTCCTCGACGTGCATCGGCGGGCGGATGCCGTAGAAGGCGAGGTCCTCGAACAGGCCCTTCATCATCTGCTGCTCGAAGTAGAGCTCGAAGGCCTCCTTCCAGCTCATCACCTTGCGCGGCAGCATGTAGTCGAGCATCTGCGCGACGAGCCCGGTCACCCGGTAGCCCCGCCAGAACCACTTGTCGATCCAGGCCTGGACGATCGGCACGTTGTCCTCGTCCTGCTCGAGGAGGAACTTGATGGCCTCCAGGCCGAGGGTCATGTGCCGGCTCTCGTCGGACTGCGCCGAGAACCCGAACGTCATCGTCGGCAGGTCGCCGTTGAACGACGCGCCCGACATGAACGGCACGAAGAGCAGGTTCGTCAGCAGGTACTCGAAGGAGAACCCGATGGCGATGAGGAACTCGAACGGGCCCGAGGCGAGGGCGTCGTCGAAGAAGGACTTGGGCACGGACAGGTACCAGACCCGGTCGTGCATCTCCAGGTAGTTGTGGAAGCCGCTGTAGTACTTGTTGTAGTTCGACAGCGTGTGGATCTCGGTCTGGGTGTGCCGCATCTCGTCGATCGACTGGCACAGCGCCGCGAACCGCGGGCCCGGCCCGTTGAGGTGGCGAGCGAGGTAGGCGAAGTTGCGATGGGCCTGGTACTCCAGGGGCGTCACGCCCTGGAGGAAGAGCTTCATCGCGTTGAGGTAGGACGCGTCGGTCAGCGACAGGTGTCCCTGCGCCTGGGCGAAGCCGTCGAGGACGGCATACAGCCGCTTGTCCTTCTCCGCCTGGTACTTGGTGTAGGCGTCGACGGTGAGCCGGAACGGGTCCTCCCACTTGCTCCAGTCGTGGATCTTGATCCCCTCGAACTCGGTGTGGGGGAACATCTCCTTGGAGTCGACGTAGCTGGGCTCCCAGTCGAGGTCGCGGGTGAGCGCCTCGTAGCGCTGCTTCATCGTCAGCTTGCGCGGTGCCTTCGGGGCAATGGTCATGATGCTGAGCCTCTCTTCTTGCGTCTCGGAGCCCGCGGCTCAGTGATCCCAGGCGATGACGATCTCGTCGTCATCCCACTCTTTGATGTGTCCGAAGTAGGACACGATGGCCATCTGGAACTCGTGCGTCTCCCACTCGCGACCGAGCTTGGCCTCGACGCCGTCGCGGGTGACGACCAGCCGCCCCGGGGCGGTGATCCGGACCAGTCCCGGCATGTGCTGCACGGAGCAGTCGGGGTTGTCGGCCTCGATCGCCTCGACGACGGCGCGGTTGGTCTCGCTCTCCTGGATGTCGACGCCGACCGGGCGCTCGCTCGCGGGAGAGACGTGGTGGGTCTCGGGCTGTGTTGTCATCGTCGCGTCCTCTCAGGCGCTCGGGGCGTATGCCGCACCGATGGCGGTCGCGGCGGCGTCCAGCTCGGCGGCCGCCTTGGTTCCGACGAGCTCGTCGGCGTGCCGGGCCAGGGGGGCCAGCGCGGCGGTGGCCTTGGCCAGGGCGGCGGCAACCGTGTCGGCCAGCAGCGCCGCGTTGGCCGTCCCGGTCTCGGGGTCCGTGGTCCACGCCGCGTAGAGCGCGTCGACCCAGCGGCGCTGGTCCTTGAACCACCCGGACAGATGCTGCGCCGCCAGGCTGTAGGCCGGTGCCCCGCTGTTGATGGCGACGTCGTCGAGGTAGGAGAACAGCAGGCGGTAGAGGAGCTGGTCGGTGATGTCGAGGGTGACCATCGCCACGCCCCAGTCCCGCTCGACGATGGTCTCCTCGACGAGCTTGCGCAGGCCCTGGAGCGAGGCGTCCTCGATCCAGGACCGCTTGGCCTCCTCGAGCAGGCCGGCGGTGCCCCCGTCGAGGGCGATGCCCAGCCGGCTGAGCAGCTGAGCGTTGCCGACGCGGTCGAACGCGGCATACGCGGCGCATTGGGTGAGCGTCGTCCCGAAGCCGAACCTGGCCGCGTCACACGAGATGAGCTGAGCACCGGACTCGTAGTGACGCAGTGGCACGACGAGGTGGCCGAGGACGTCCTTCCAGGCCTCGGGCAGCTTCTCGAGCAGCCCGTGCGACTCCAGGTAGCCCAGGGTCGCGCCGAACGCGTCCGACATGGCGGCCCGCGAGGTCACGTACGGGGCGTAGTAGAACTGGCGGGGGTCGGTGAAGGAGTACGGGTCGCTCAGCCGGAACGCGCTGAAGGACTCGTCGTAGATCTCCTTGGTGGGGTCCCACAGCGGCCGGTAGTGGAAGTTCTCCTTGGCCTGGATCCCGATCGACCCCTCCTCGTAGCGCGAGGCGGGGCGATCCCCGTACCTCGCCACGAGGTGGTCGAAGGTCTTGCGCTGAGGTTCGATGACCTGGGTGCGCAGTTCGTACTGCACGGTTGCCTCCTGGATGCGGGTGCGGGGTCGTTCGGGGGTGACGGTGGGTCGACGGTGGACGGCGGGGGTCCGGACCGGGTCCGGACCGAGGTCAGGTCCCGGCGGCTCGGGCCGGCGTGGACCACGTCCGTGGTGACGGGACGCTCATGACGCAGCGGGGTGATGGGTGAGTCCGGACTCCAGGAGGAGCCGGATGATGAGGTCGGGCAGGGCGTCGGGTCCGTCCAGCTCCCGCGGGATCTCGGACTCGAAGCCGTCACCGACCAGCCGTGCGTATGCCGTCCCGTCGACGAACCGGGTCGACACCCGGACCGCCCGGCTGCGGAAGGTGAGGTTGAAGGCGAGCTCGTCGGGCAGGGTCTCGTCCACGAGCGCCAGGTGGTCGTCCGTCGAGGGGAGGACGGCGTTGGCCTCGCAGAGGAGCTGTTCGGCCAGGGAGCGGATGGCCACCTGCCGGTCGGCACCGGTGCCGGTGGCGATCCGGTGGCTGACCCGCGTCATCGGCATCGGGATGTCCTCGGGCTCCTCGGTGGCGCCGACGAGCTCTGCGACACGCACCATGAACGGTGTCATCTCTGGGCCTCCTTGCTCGGACGGTCGTGCTGGGGCTGTGCGCCGCGGGCCGCCGTGTTCGGGCCCGCGGTGTTCGGACTCGACGAGGGGTCGAGCCCGGAGGGATGGTCAGACGGCCGCCGCGGCGGCCTCGGCGACGGCCCGGTCCTGCTCCGCGGTGCCGCCGGAGACTCCGACGGCGCCGACGAGGACGCCGTCGACCTGGATGGGAACGCCGCCGGCGAAGACGACGAGCCGGTCCCGGTGGACGATCCCCTCACGCAGCGCCGGCTCGCCCTCGATGAGGCCGAAGAACTCGTGGGTCGGGATCCCGTTGAAGGCCGCGACCGTCCAGGCCTTGTCCTGGGCGATCGACGTCGACAGGAACGGCGCGCCGTCCATCCGGGCGAAGGCGAGAAGGTTGCCGGCCGCGTCGGTCACGGCGACGTTGACGGCGACACCGATCTCGGCGGCATGCGCCAGGCCGGCACCCAGCGCGGCGCTCGCCCCGGCATACACCAAGGTGGTCGTCGAGCTCACGTGGTCGGTCACGGCTGCGGTCCTTCCGCGGATCGAGGGTAGGGGTGGCCGCGGTGGTGGCGGACCCGTAGGCCCGCCACCGCCGGGAGAGGGAGGTGCGTAGCGGTGTGGGGGCGTCCTCAGGTGAGGACGGAGGTGAACCGGTCGTTGAGCTCGCGGGCGTGGTAGAAGATGCCCTTGCCGAGCTGCTCGGGGGTCCAGATGCTGGTCGGGCGGTCCGGGTAGGCGGGGTAGCCGCCGGCGAAGACCTCGTTGCGGTTGCCCGCCGGGTCGAAGAAGTAGACCGTCTGGCCACGGGTGATGCCGTGACGGGTCGGACCCACGTCGATCGGCACGTCGTCCATGGCGAACAGGTCCGCGGCGCGGCCCACGTCGTTCCAGTCGCCGAGCTTGAAGGCGAAGTGGTGCAGCTTGGCCTGCGGGCCCTCGATGAGCGCGATCTGGTGGATCTGGTTGTTGTTCGTCATCCAGGTGGCGATGAGGTGCGCGTCGTCGTCGAGCGAGGTCTGCACCCGCTCGGTGGCGAAGTAGCCGAAGACGTCGGTGAGGAACTTCTGCATCAGGGCCACGTCGTCGGTGGTGACGAGTGCGTGGTCCAGGGCCGGGACGCCGACGCCGACGAGGTGGCGCGGGAAGGCCTCGGGGTTGTGGGTGCCGACCTCGGTGCCGAGGAGCGTCTGGGAGTGGTAGACCTCGAAGACGTGCTCGGACGGGGTGAAGATCCGCAGGCCGTCGGAGACCTCGGGGTTGTCGCCGGCCGACATGCGCTCGGTCGTGACGCCGAACGTCGCGCACTTGTTCTCGATGTCGTCGATGTCCTCGGCGAACTGCGCCTTGAACCCGAACTTCACCAGGCCGACGCCGCCCTCCTCGAGGACGACCGAGTGGTGGTCCCACTCGTCCCAGGCCTTGTAGTAGACCTTGCCGTCCTGCTCGAGGGTCTCGTAGAGGCCCATCGTGTTGGCGTAGTGGTGCTTGGCCTCGGCCATGTCCGTGACTCGGACGTGGGCGTAGCCCATCCTCATGATGCCCATCTGGTTACTCCTTGGGGGTGCTACCGGAAGCCAGCTTCCCGGCGCGCTCTCTGGCGCGGTCGTTGAGCTGGCGCAGGAGGGTGTTGACGAGACGCAGGTGCTCATCGCGCATCTCGATGGTGATGTCGGACTCCGGGACCGCCCGGCAGGTCAGACAGACTCCGTGAGCGCGCTCGTCCTCGGTGAGCACGCCGTCGGCGATCGGGCGGTTGTAGGTGACCGAGCCGGAGCGGAGGTCCACCTTGCAGATTGCGCAGCCGCCGCGGCGGCAGCCGACCGTGTATGCGTACCCCGCCTTGTAGAGACCACCGAGGATGGTCTCGTCCGGGTCGAGGTAGATCACCTCACCCGACGGGTGGATGGTGACGGTCGGCACTGGCGCTCCCTTGCGTTCAGCGAGTGGCTCCTTCGGAGCCCGTGTAGTTCTGAGGTTCCCTTCCAACGGTCATGGGGGACTACCGATGTTCCACGGTACGGAACAACGCCCGCGGGGGGCGGGGCCCGTGGGCCACCAGCCACCTCGCGGCGCCGATGCGGTGAGCAGTGCTGAGCTGTGGTCCGTCCCTGCTCAGGTGAGGACGGTGGTGAACCGGTCGTTGAGCTCGCGGGCGTGGTAGAAGATGCCCTTGCCGAGCTGGTCCGGGGTCCAGATGTTCGTCGGCCGGTCGGGGTAGGCCAGGTAGCCGCCGGCGAAGACCTCGTTGCGGTTGCCCGCCGGGTCGAAGAAGTACACCGTCTGGCCACGGGTGATGCCGTGACGGGTCGGGCCCACGTCGATCGGGACGTCGTCGAGCGACATGAGGTCGGCGGCCCGGCCCACCTCGGTCCAGTCGCCGAGCTTGAAGGCGAAGTGGTGCAGCTTGGCCTGCGGGCCCTCGATGACGGCGAACTGGTGGATCTGGTTGCTGTTCGTCATCCAGGTGGCGATGAGGTGGGCGTCGTCGTCGAGCGAGGTCTGCACCCGCTCGGTCGCGTAGAACCCGAAGACGTCGCCGAGGAAGCGCTGCATCGTCGCGACGTCCTCGCAGGTCACCAGGGCGTGGTCGAGAGCCGGGACACCGACGCCGACGAGGTGGCGCGGGAAGGCCTCGGGGTTGTGGGTGCCGACCTCGGTGCCGAGGACCGTCTGGGAGTGGTAGACCTCGAACACGTGCCCTGACGGCGTGGTGATGCGCACGCCGTCCGAGACCTCCGGGTTCTCGCCGGCGCTCATCCGCTCGGTGCTCACCCCGAACGTCTGGGCCTTGCTCTCGATGTCGTCGATGTCCTCGGCATACTGCGCCTTGAACCCGAACTTGACGACACCGACACCGCCCTCCTCGAGGACGACCGAGTGGTGGTCCCACTCGTCCCAGCCCTTGTAGTAGACGCGTCCGTCCTCGGCGAGGGTCTCGTACAGACCCAGTGTGTTGGCGTAGTGCTCCTTCGCCTCGGCCAGGTCGGTGACCCGGACGTGCGCGTAGCCCATCCTCAGGATGCCCATGTGGTCCCACTTCTCGTCGTGCCGGCGGCCTGCTGCCCCGGGCCGGGCTCCGGGTCCGCTGGGGTGTCCGGAGAAGATAAGGCTCGCCTAACCTGGCGGAGGATTCCCCCCTGGTTCCTCGCTGCGGAACGCCGGCCGGATGCCGTGCTCAGGCCTTGCGCAGGAAGGCGGCCATCCGCTGCTGCGCCACCTCGGAGCCGAAGAGCAGCCCCGAGAGCCGGGCCATCTCCTCGCCCTGGGCGTCGAACGCCGCGACGAGGTCTGCGCCGAGCAGCCGCTTGGCCTCGGTGAGGCCCTGGCGGGTCGAGGTCCGCAGCTCGCCGAGCACGGCGCCGAGCGTCTCGTCCATCCGCTCCGGCGGGGCCACGGTCGTCACCAGCCCGCCGACCCGGGCCTCGTCGGCCGTGAACGACCGTCCGGTGAGGAACCAGTCGCTCGCGACCCGGCTGCCGAGCCGGATCCGCAGCGGGATGGCGATGACGGCGGCGGCCAGCCCGAGCTTGACCTCGGTGAGGGCGAAGGTCACCTCGCTGGACGACACGACGATGTCGGCGCTGGCCACCAGCCCGAGCCCGCCGGCCCGGACCGGGCCGTCGAGCCGGCATACGACCGGGACCGGCACCGCGGCGATGAGCCGCTGGAGGGCGACGATCCGCCGCGCCCCCTCCACCATGTCGCCCCCGACCGCCTCGCTGAGGTCGGCCCCCGAGCAGAACACCCGGTGTGCGGAGCGGAGCAGGATACCGTGCAGCGACTCGTCGCCGCCGGCCTCGGACAGGTGGCGGCCGAGGTCGTCGACGAGCCGTCGGGACAGGGCGTTGCGGTTGGCGGGGGAGTCGAGGGTGAGGACCGCGATCCCGTCCTCGTCGGTGCGGTGGACGAGGGAGCCGTCGCTGGTCATGTCCTCATCCTGCCGCGCCGGTGGTCCTCGCAGCCAGCGACGCGTGCCCCAACCGTCAGGCGGCGGCGGGCAGGACGTGGAAGACGGGCATCCCGGGCGCGACGGCGGCGAGCTCGGCGTCGGTCGAGCTCTTGGTCATGCCCTCGACGAACCGGCCGACCTCCCAGCCCCAGCGGGTGAGGTAGACCCGCAGCACCGGGACGCGCTCGCCGGTCGGGACCTCGACCAGGGCCACCTGCTCGACTCGCCTGCCGACCCGCAGCTGGGCCGTGCCCGCCGCCCGGACGTTGCGCACCCACTGGGTGTTGCCGCGCGGGGCGACGAGGTAACGCTCGCCGTCGAGGGTGAGCAGGTTGACCGGGACGCTGCGCGGCGTGCCGCTGCGGCGGCCGCGGACGGTCAGGACCCGCGAGCCCAGGAGGCTGACGCCGTGCTCGGTGAGCCAGCGAACGGCCCGCATCGACCACTCGTCCAGCCGGCCGCCGGGCCGGACGTAGCGGTCGGGGGAGACCGCGCGGGGGCCATCGGGGTCCGCGGGTGGCTGGGTGGGCGGAGTCTGCCGGGCGGCCTTGGTCGGCTCGGTCGGCTCGGTCGGCTCGGTCGGCTCGGTCGGCTCGGTCGGCTCGGCAGCGGGCTGGGGGGTGGTGGTCATGGCTGGTTCCTCCGGTCGAATTTACGAGAGCAGTGCTCTCCCTTGTCTCGAGTGTGCGCCTCGATCCAGCCAGAGTCAAGAGCAGTGCTCTCGATTGTGTCAGGATGGGGGCCATGGGCCCCAGGAGCCGTGCGGAACGGCGCGAGGACGTCACCGCTCGGGTGGTCGAGATCGGCCGCCGCCACCTCGCCGAACGGGGCGCGGCGGCCCTCTCGCTGCGCGCGGTGACCCGCGACCTCGGGATGGTGTCATCGGCGGTCTACCGGTATGTCGCGAACCGGGACGAGCTGCTCACCCTGCTCCTCGTCGACGCGTACTCCGAGCAGGCCGACGCCGTGGACGCGGCCGTGGACGGGGCCGCCGGCCGACCCTGGGACGAGCGGCTCCTCGCCGCTGCGCTGGCCTTCCGTGCCTGGGCGGTCTCGGAGCCGGCCCGGTACGCCCTCCTCTACGGCAGCCCGGTGCCCGGGTATGCCGCCCCGCCCGAGATCACCATGGAGCCCGGCACCCGGGTCGTCACCACCTTGCTCGGCCTGGTCGCCGAGGGCCTGGCGGCTGGTGCGGTCATCGACGGCCCAGGCCCGGGCCGCGTCGAGAGCCGGACCGGCAGCGAGCAGACCGGCAGCGAACCGGGCGGGCGCGGGCAGACCGGCAGCGAACCGGGCGGGCGCGGGCAGACCGGCAGCGAACCGGGCGGGCGATCGGTGTCCCGCAGCCACAGCCCGCTCGGCACCGAGGTCGGTGGTGCGCTCGCCACCGACCTGCGCCGGGTCGCCGACGACGTCGGGATGCCGGCCGGCCCGGCGCTGCTGGCCCGGTCGATCCACCTATGGGCCTCGCTCGTCGGCGGCGTCAGCCTCGAGGTCTTCGGTCAGTACGGAGCCGACACCTTCACCGAGCCGGCCGCGCTGTTCGAGCACCAGGTCCGACTGTCCCTCGCCCTGCTCCGCGGCTGACCCCCCGCCCCATACCCCTCACCCCGCCCCCGCTCCACGCCCCTCACCCCCTACGCCCCACTCCCCTCACCCCCTACGCCCCACTCCCCTCACCCCCTACGCCCCCACGCCCCTAACCTCTGCTAGCAGAAGTTAGGTGACCAAGCAGAGGGTGCAACCTGTGCTTGGTCACACAACCTCTGCTAGCAGAGGTTAGGAAGACCCGGGGCCTGGGGCCCGGGGGGGCGGGGGCGGGGGCGGGGGCCGGTGGCACCGGGGGGCGGCGAACCTCAGCCGTAGGTGTCCCGCGGACCCAGCCCGTCGGACACCCGGCGCTGACCGTGGGACCAGGACGGGCCGCCCGGCCCGAGCACCCGCAGCTCGGTCACCGTCCCCTCACCGACATCGTCGGCCAGCCGACCCATCAGGCTCGAGGTGAGCAACCGCAGCTGGGTCGCCCACGCCGTCGAGTCGGCCCGGACCGTGAGCACCCCGTCCTGGAAGGCCACCGGCGCGCAGTGCTGGGCGATCTCGGAGCCGACGATCTGCGGCCACCGGCCGATAACCGACCCCACCGCGACGTCGACCTTCCAGCCGCGCTCGGCGACGAAGGCCTCGAGCTGGTCACCCAGCAGCCTGGGCTCACGAGAGTCGAGCGCCGAACGTTCCGTGGCGGGCACGTCCTTGCGCCGGCGCCGGGGCCTCAGGCCGGGCCGCAGCCCCTTAGCACGGGCCGCGGCTCGGGCCCGTGCCAACGCCGCCGCCGGAGCGCCGACCTCGTCCGCTCCCGAACCGCCGGCGTCGGCCGCCTCGGAGGGGCCGCCCGGCACGCCGACAGCATCGCCCGCACCGGCGGGCGGGTCCGCGCTGCTCATGCCGGCCTCACCTCACCCATCGTCACGGCATACCGCCTCCCTGACAACGCCTGCGGGATGTCCTCAGGCACGGCGGCCGTGATGAGCACCTGCTCACAGTCGGCGATCAGCCCGGCCAGCCGCTCGCGGCGACCGGAGTCGAGCTCGGCGAAGACGTCGTCGAGCACGAGGACCGGGTCCTCGCGCAGGTCGTTCCGGAGCAGCCGGTATGCCGCGAGCTTGAGTCCCAGCGCGACCGACCAGGACTCGCCGTGGCTGGCGTACCCCTTGGCAGGAAGGTCCCCGAGGGTGAGGACGAGGTCGTCGCGGTGCGGGCCGACGAGGCTGACCCCGCGTTCCACCTCCTGGTCGCGGACCTCGGCGAGGCTGGCCAGGATCTCGGCGTGCAGCGCCTCGACCTCGGGGACCTCGCCGGCGGCGAGCGCGCCGGCGGAGACCTCGCGGAGCGAGGATCGGTAGGTGGCGGTGGCCGCCGCTGTGGCGGCGCTCACCTCGGCATACGCCTCGGCGAGGTGAGGTCGCAGGTCGCGCAGCAGCCGCAGCCGGGCGTACAGGAGGGTGGCGCCGACCTGGGCGAGCTGGGCGTTCCAGACGTCGAGGGTGTGCAGAGCGCCCTCGCGGGACTCCGCCTCGTCGACGCCCTCTGGCGGCCGGGCACCCCGCCGTGCCCCCCGGCTTCCACGGCGCAGCACCGGGGCCGCCGACTTCAGCAGCGCGCCGCGCTGCCTGAGGACCTTCTCGTAGTCGGCCCGCACCCCCGCCCAGCGCGGCTGTCGCGCGACGAGGAGGTCGTCGAGGAAGCGGCGCCGCTCGCCGGGGTCGCCCTTGACCAGGGCCAGGTCCTCGGGGGCGAACAGGACGGTGCGCAGCGACCCGAGGATGTCGCGCGGCCGGGTCTGGGCCGACCGGTTGAGGCGGGCCCGGTTGCTGCGACCGGGGTTGATCTCGAGCTCGACGAGGGTCTCGCGGCCGTCCCGGACGACGACCGCCCGGATGACCGCCTGGTCGGCGCCGGCCCGCACGAGCGGCGCGTCGGTGGCCACCCGGTGGCTGCCGAGGGAGGCGAGGTAGCCGATGGCCTCGACAAGGTTGGTCTTTCCCTGGCCGTTGAGGCCGACGAGCGTGCTGACGCCCGGCTCCAGGGCGAGGTCGGCGCCGGCGTAGCTGCGGAAGTCCGCGACCGTGAGGTGCCGGACGTACACCGGCTAGCGCTTCGCGGCGCGGCCGCCCCGCCTCGCCGAGGATGCGGCCTTCTTCGTCGGCCGCTTCGAGCGGGTCGTCGCCGCCGCGGGCGCGGGAGTCCCGCCCCGGCGCAGCGTCTCGCCCTCGGCGATGGTCATCACCTGGTGGCCACCGAACTGGCCGCGCAGGGCCGCGACGGCCTGCAGCGCCGGCGAGTGCTCCTGGCGCGAGGCGAACCGGGCGAACAGCGCCGCCGAGATCACCGGCATCGGCACCGCCTCGGCCACGGCCTCCTCGACGGTCCACCGGCCCTCGCCGGAGTCGACCGTGTAGTCGGAGACGTCGTCGAGCTCGGGATTGCCCTCGAGCGCGGCCACCATGAGGTCGAGCAGCCAGGACCGCACGACCGTCCCCCGGCTCCACGCCTTGAACGCCCCGGGGACGTTCTCGACGATGTCCTTCTTGGCGAGCAGCTCGTACCCCTCGGCGTAGGCCTGCATGAGGCCGTACTCGATCCCGTTGTGGACCATCTTCGTGTAGTGCCCGGCCCCGACCTTGCCGGCGTGGACGAAACCCTCGTCACGCGGGCCCTCGGGGCGCAGCGCGTCGAAGATCGGCATCGCCTTGCGCACGTTGGCCGCGGAGCCACCGACCATCAGGCCGTAGCCGTTCTCGAGGCCCCAGATGCCCCCGGACACCCCGCAGTCGAGGTAGCCGATCCCCTTGGAGCGGAGCAGCTTGTCGTTCACGGCGTCGTCGGTGAACCGGCTGTTGCCGCCGTCGATGACCAGGTCGCCCTTGTCGAGCAGGTCGGCGAGCCGGGCGACGGTGTCGCGGGTCGGGGCACCCGAGGGCACCATGACCCACACGACCCGGGGGGCCTGGAGCCTCTTGACCAGGTCGGCCAGCGTCCGGACGTCCGAGACGTCGGGGTTGCGGTCGAACCCGAGCACCTCGTGGCCGGCGCGGCGCACCCGCTCGCGCATGTTGGCGCCCATCTTGCCCAGACCGACCAGACCCAGCTGCATGGTGCATCCCCTCGCGCGATAGGAAGTGAGGCTGGCCTCAGGCTACGCCAGCGGCATACCCGCAACGGGTCCGCGGACAGGGTCAGGAGGCGAACCGGATCGGCATGATGACGTACCGGTAGCTCGGGTCCGCCTCGCCGTCGGGCTCCTTCTGGCCCATGAGCATGGCGGGCCGGGTCGGCTGGGTGAACGACAGTCGGGTGTATGCCGTGCCGACCGCGCCGAGCCCGTCGAGCAGGAAGTGCGGGTTGAACGCGATCTCGATCTCGGGACCGGTGAGGGTGGACTCCACCGCCTCGGAGGCCTGGGCGTCCTCGCCGGTGCCCGCCTCGATGATGACCTGACCGTCGGTGAACCTCAGCCGGACGGGGGTGTTGCGCTCCGCGACGAGGGCGACCCTCTTCACCGCCTCGATGAGCTCCCCCGTGGCGAGGACCGCCTCGGAGTCGCTGCTCGTCGGGAAGATTGAGCTGACCTTGGGGTACTCGCCGTCGAGGAGCCGGGTCGTCGTGCGCCGCTGGCCCGCCTCGAACCCGATGAGGCCGTCACCACCGGCCGCTCCGCCGAGCGCCACCTGGATCGAACCCGCGGCGCCGAGCGCCTTCGCGGTCTCGGACAGGGTCCGGGCCGGCACGAGCGCGAGGTGGCTGACGTCGGTGGCAACGGGGTTCCAGATGAGCTCACGGGTGGCCAGCCGGTAGCGGTCGGTCGCGAGCAGGGTGACCTTCTCGCCCTCGATCTCGACCCGGACCCCGGTGAGGATCGGGAGGGTGTCGCCGCGGTCGGCCGCGACGGCGACCTGGGCGACGGCCTCGGTGAACAGCTGGCCGTCGATCGTGCCGGAGGGCTCGGGCGAGGTGGGCAGCGTCGGGTAGTCGTCGGCCGGCATCTGGAGCAGGGCGAACCGCGAGGACCCGCAGGTGACCTGGACCTTGCCACCGTCGGTGTCGATGTCGATGGGGCGGTCGGGCAGGTTGCGGGAGATGTCGGCGAGGAGCCGGCCGAGGACCAGCACGGTGCCCGCCTCGGCGACGTCGGCCGGTACGGTGATCCGCGCCGAGACCTCGTAGTCGAACGCCGAGAGGGTCAGGGTGCCCTCGGTGTCGGCCGTGATGAGGATGCCGGCCAGGACCGGCACCGGCGGACGGGCCGGCAGGCCCCGGGCCACCCAGGTGACGGCGTCGGCAAAGGTGTCACGCTCGACCCGGAACTTCACGGCATACCGTCCTTCACCGGCACGGGTGGGCCGTGCCATCACGGGGGCGCGTACCGACCGCACCCTCACTCGCTTGTACCAAACGCCAGGGGCCGAGCGGGCTCCGACACGCTCGGGGGCACGACACTAGTGCCCACGGGCATCCCGGCACCACATCAACGGGGTGTCGTGTGGGCTACGTGACACGGGGCCGGGGCGGTGGGGGTGGGCTGGTGGCACCCGGTGGATGGGCCCGGTCTGCGTCGCGGTCGCCTCACCATCGACCCGGCTCGGGTCAGCAGGCCGCAGGACTGGTGATCGGGGTGAACCCGGTGCTGATAGGTCTCGTTGTTGTCTTAGGCGCTGTGGATGCTGTGGACGGAGGGTCGTCGTCGCAGGTCGGCACGCACGTTCGGGGTGTGCACGAGCGGTGGACGGCGAGGTGGACGGCCGGGGTTGTCGGGGGACGGCCGGATGGCGTTCACCGGGCGTCCACCGAGCCGTGGCATGTCGTCCACCGTGGTCTGCGGGTTATCCACAGGCTTCCACAGCCTGCTGTGGATTGTCGGTATGCCGGTATGCCGCTGCACGAACCTGGGCAGAGTTATCCACAGCTCGGGCATGAAGCCCGTGCTCAGAGTGGGGCAGGCTCTGGTTCGTCTGTGGATAACTGGGACGTGTCGTGACGGCTGCCCACAACTGTGAACAATGGTGTGGAGAGAGGCGTCCGGCACGGACGACGCCGGGTGGGACTCGGCGGAGGGTCAGCGGGACTGCTGCTTGATCCGGTTGGTGAGCTCGGTGACCTGGTTGTAGATCGCCCGGCGCTCGGCCATGAGCTGGCGGATCTTCTTGTCGGCGTGCATGACGGTCGTGTGGTCGCGGCCCCCGAACTGCTGGCCGATCTTAGGAAGGGACAGGTCGGTGAGCTCGCGGCAGAGGTACATCGCGATCTGCCGGGCGGTGACCAGGACCCGGGACCGGGACTGGCCCTGGAGGTCGTCGAGGGTGAGGCCGAAGTAGGCGGCGGTCTGGGCCATGATCGTCGCGCTGGTGATCTGGCTGCTCGCCTCGTTGGGAATGAGGTCCTTGAGGACGATCTCGGCGAGGCTCATGTCGACGACCTGCCGGTTGAGGCTCGCGAACGCGGTCACCCGGATGAGGGCACCCTCGAGCTCACGGATGTTGGTCGAGATGCGCGAGGCGATGAACTCGAGGACCTCGTCGCTGACCGAGAGCCGCTCCTGGATGGCCTTCTTGCGCAGGATGGCGATCCGGGTCTCGAGGTCGGGGGGCTGGACGTCGGTCAGCAGGCCCCACTCGAAGCGGCTGCGCATCCGCTCCTCGAAGCCGGACAGCAGCTTGGGGGGGACGTCGGAGGTGATGACGACCTGCTTGTTCGCGTTGTGCAGGGTGTTGAAGGTGTGGAAGAACTCCTCCTGGGTCTGCACCTTGCCCTGGAGGAACTGGATGTCGTCGATGAGCAGCACGTCGACGTCGCGGTATCGACGTTGGAAGTTGGCGGCCTTGTCGTCGCGGATGCTGTTGATGAAGTCGTTGGTGAACTCCTCGGAGTTCACGTAGCGCACCTTGACATGCGGGAACAGGTTGCGGGCGTAGTGCCCGATGGCGTGCAGGAGGTGGGTCTTGCCCAGTCCGGAGTCGCCATAGACGAAGAGCGGATTGTACGCCTTGGCCGGGGCCTCGGCCACCGCGACCGCCGCGGCGTGGGCGAACCGGTTGCTCGCACCCGTGACGAAGGTGTCGAAGGTGTACTTCGGGTTGAGCCGGGTGAGCTCGATGAGCTCGGGCACGGCCGCGTTGGGCCGTGGGCGCCGCACGCTCAGCGCCGTGGGAGCCTGGTCGGCGTCGCCACTGTCCACGTCGTCGTCGGAGAGGTCGAGGTCGTCGATCTCGCGGCGCCGGGCGGCCGAGCGGACATCGTGGTCCGGCCCCGGCGGTTCCCAGGGCCGGTCCCCGGCGCGGTCGCTGATCCGGTCGGCGGTCCACTCGCCGGGCGCCGCGACCATCGGCGCCAGGCCGCCACCGGCCGTCGCCTCGAGGCGGGCGACGTCGTCGTCCGGCGTGGGGTCGGCGAGGCCCGGGTCGACCGTGACCGCAAGCCGCACGTCGTGGCCCAGCTGGACACCGAGGGTCTCGGTGACCCGCTGGCGCAGCCGGGTCTCGACGATGTCCTTGGTGAAGTCGTTGGGGACCGCGATGAGGGCCGTCTCGTCGAGCAGCCCGACGAGCCGAGCAAGGCTGAGGAAGGCGCGTTGTTGGACCGGGATGCCGTCGGAGTCCAAGGCTTCGAGGGTCGTGCGCCAGATCTGGCTCATGCTGAGGTCAGCCACGTGCACTCCCGTCGTTCACCTGGGCCGTCGCGGCCGGTCACCGAATCGTCCACAGCTTTGTCCACAGGCTGTGGGTATGCCGTACCGCCGGTCCGTGGGCCGAGGTCGGCGCCGAGTCGGGACAATGAACGAGACAACGCGGTGCTGACCGTAACAACGCCCCCTTCGTGTCGGCAACCCCGGTGCGGACCCCGTCGACGCGGTCCGATCCGGGACCGAGCCTGGTCCCGTTGGGCGTGTCGCGCCGCAGAAGCGGCCGACTCTGGGATCCTAGAGTGTTGTCCACCACCTCGTGGAGTGAGGGTGTCCTGAGGAGCGGGTGGTTTGACCCGCATCACCGGCCTCCCGTACCGTTGAGCCGCCTGTCGGGTCGGCTGTTTTCGCCTGCCCGTGACAGCGCCGCTGTTCCGCGTGCCCCGACTCCCCTCCGGTGTCGACGGTCGTGGTCGTCCACCAGCCCACGCCGACGGGGTGCCCTGGACCGCGGCAGGTCACGGACTGCCGATTGCGGCCGACCCAGCCCGGGCACGCAACGCCTTGACCAGCTTCGTCCAGCAGGGCCTCGGCCCGCCCGCGAAAGAGTGAGCACCGTGAGCAAGCGCACCTTCCAGCCGAACAACCGCCGCCGGGCCAAGACCCACGGCTTCCGCCTGCGCATGCGCACCCGCGCGGGCCGAGCCATCCTCGCCAACCGTCGCCGCAAGGGCCGCACCGAGCTGTCCGCCTGAGGCCCGCGGTGCTGCCGGCGCCGAACCGTCTGCGTGACGGGTCGGACTTCGCGTCGGCGATCCGCGGCTCCGGCGGCGCACGTGCCGGCTCCCGGCTCGTCGTGGTCCACGCCATCGCCACCGGCCCGCGGGTGGGTCTGCCACCCCGGGTCGGTTTCGTCGTGTCCAAGGCGGTCGGCGGCGCCGTCGTCCGCAACCGCACCAAGCGGCGGCTGCGTGCGGCCGTGGCCGCCCGGCTGGGCGGGATACCGGCCGGAGTCGACGTCGTCGTGCGTGCCCAGCCCGCAGCGGGCACGGCGACCTTCCGGGAACTCGACGAAGACGTAGAACCGTTGTTGGACAGGGTGATTCATCGAATCGGGGTGCGAACGTGAGCATTGGCAGGCTGTTGGCCCAGCCACTGATCTGGCTTGTCCGCGCCTACCAGCTGCTCATCTCCCCGCTCACCCCGCCGAGCTGCCGCTACTACCCGTCCTGCTCGGCGTATGCCGTGACCGCCCTCGAGCGGTTCGGCCCGGTCAAGGGGACCTACCTGGCGGTGTGGCGGGTGCTGCGCTGCAACCCGTGGTCGCCGGGCGGCGTCGACCACGTCCCACCGAAGCGACCGGGGGTTCGCGGCGGGTCCGACTCTGCGGTGGGCGCTGGTCAGGCCGGCTCTGATGGGCGGCACGGTACCGAGCATGACCACCGACGGGGCGAGCGGCATACCACCACCCAGTAGACCTTCGGCAGCCCGGCTGCCCGACCCGCATCGCGACCAGTAAGGACGGCATGTCAAACCTCATCAACACCGTGCTCGGGCCGATCGAATGGCTCGTCGCCTGGATCATGTACGGGTTCCACCAGGCGCTCACGGCCATCGGCATGCCGGAGGCGTCCGGCTGGACGTGGGGGCTGTCCATCGTGGGCCTGGTCATCGTCATGCGCGCGGCGATGATCCCGCTGTTCGTGAAGCAGATCATGGCCTCGCGCAAGATGCAGATGATCCAACCCGACCTGCAGAAGATCCAGAAGAAGTACAAGGGCAAGAGCGACCCCGAGTCCCGACAGGCGATGACCCAGGAGACGATGGAGCTCTACCGGCGGGAGGGGACCAACCCCTTCAGCTCGTGCCTCCCGATCCTCGTGCAGAGCCCGTTCTTCTTCGGCCTGTTCCGGGTGCTCAACGGGCTCAAGGACATCTCGGCCGGCAACCGGTCGCCGATCGGGCCGGTCACGCAGGCCGTTGCGGGGCAGGCGGAGAAGGCCCAGATCATCGGTGCCCAGCTGTCTGAGACCTTCATCCACGCGACGACGTCCAACACCAAGGTCGTCACGGTGATCCTCATCGTGCTGATGTCGGCGACGACGTTCACGACGCAGCGCCAGCTGATGACGAAGAACATGCCGGCCTCGGCCCTGGACAACCCCTTCGCCAAGCAGCAGAAGGTGCTTCTCTACGTCCTGCCCCTGTTCTTCGCCGTGTCGGGCATCAACTTCCCGATCGGCGTCCTCATCTACTGGTTCACGACCAACGTGTGGTCGATGGCCCAGCAGTTCTACGTCATCCGCCGGATGCCGGCGCCCGGGTCCGCGGCCGAGAAGGCGATGCACGCGCGGTTGGAGCGCAAGGGGAAGTTTCCGCCCGTCGCCGCGGTCGGCACGGACGACCCGGCGTCGCCACTGGAGGACGAGCCGGGCCCCAAGCAGTCGGGCCAGCGTCAGCAGCCCAAGCGCAAGAAGCGGAGCAAGGGCACCGGTGGCAAGCAGCACCCCGCCGGCGGTGCTCCCGAGACCCCCCCAGACACCCCACCGGCCAACAGCTAGGACCAGCACAGCCATGACCTCATCCGGCCCCAGGGACCACACCCATGGCGGGACCGGCCCGTGGGACGGGACGTCCCCTTTGTCCAGGAGAAGCAGATGAGCGAGAACACCGACATGCAGGCCACGACCAACGCCGATCCCGACGACGTCGTGGAGGTGAGTGCCCCGGCAGCCGAGGAGACGGCGGGCACGGACGTCGCAGGCGAGGCAGCCGAGCAGGACGGGGCCGAGCAGGACGGGGCCGAGCAGGACGGGGCCGAGCAGGACGGGGCCGAGCAGGACGGGGCCGAGCAGGACGGGGCCGAGCAGGACGGGGCCGAGCAGGACGGGGCCGAGCAGGACGGGGCCGAGCAGGACGGGGCCGAGCAGGACGGGGCCGAGCAGGACGGGGCCGAGCAGGACGGGGCCGAGCAGGACGGGGCCGAGCAGGACGGGGCCGAGCAGGACGGGGCCGAGCAGGACGAGGCCGAGCAGGACGAGGTCGACGATGAGGTGCTCGACGCCCAGGACGACGAGCCCGATGACGACGAGCAGGCCGACGAGCAGAGCGGCGACGAGGGTCGGCCCCCGCGTTCCAGGGCGGCCCGGCGCGCCGAGCTCGAGCGCGAGGGCGAGGTCGCGGCCGACTTCCTGGAGACCCTCCTCGACATCTGCGACCTCGACGGCGACCTCGACGTCGACGTCGACGGCGACCGTGCGGCGGTCGCGATCGTTGACTCCGAGGAGGGCCGGGTACCTCGGCGGCTCATCGGGCAGAACGGCACGGTGCTCGAGGCGCTCCAGGAGCTGACCAGGTTGGCGGTGCAGTCCGCGACCGGCGTGCGCACTCGGCTCATGCTCGACGTCGCCGGCCACCGGGCCGGGCGCAGGTCCGAGCTCATGACGATGGCCCAGGCGGCGATAGCCGAGGTCAACCAGAGCGGCGAACGCCGCTCGCTCGAGCCGATGAGCGCCTTCGAGCGCAAGGTCGTCCATGACGAGGTGCTCGCCGCCGGACTGGTGTCCGAGTCCGAGGGCGCTGAGCCGCGCCGGTTCGTCGTCATCCACCCGGCGTGACAGGGCGGGCCCGCCGTCACGAACGGGGCGTCCGGGCGATGTTTCACGTGAAACGGTCATGACGCCTACCGGTACCCAACCAGCTTCGCCGCCAGCCGCACCGCACGGTGCGGCTGTGCTGTTCGGTGCGCGGCTGCCCCTCGCCGAGCGGTATGTCGCCCTGCTTGCCGACACCGGCGTCAGCCACGGCCTCCTCGGCCCCCGTGAGGTACCCCGGCTGTGGGAGCGCCACGTCCTCAACTGCGCCGTCATCGAGGACTCCTTCCCGGAGGGTGCGACCGTCATCGACGTCGGCTCCGGCGCCGGCCTCCCCGGGGTGGCCCTGGCCCTGGCCAGACCCGACCTCACCGTCCATCTCGTGGAGCCGATGCTGCGCCGGGTGACCTGGCTGACGGAGGTGGTCGACGCCCTCGGGCTCGAGCACGTGCGGGTGCACCGCGGTCGCGCCGAGGAGCTCACCGGGGCGCTGCGGGCCCCGTGGGTGACCGCCAGGGCGGTGTCGCGGCTGGCCACCCTGGCGGACTGGTGCCGTCCGCTGCTGGACGCAGGCGGCACCATGGTCGCGATGAAGGGATCCTCCGCCCAGCAGGAGCTGGCCGAGGACCGGGCCCACCTCGACACCCTCGGCCTGGTCCGGGCGCAGGTGACGGCGCACGGCGCCGGCCTGGTGGAGCCTCCCACCCTCACGGTCGACCTGCAGTTCGGCGCCGCCGCGCCGGCGTTGGGACCGGGCCGGTCACGCGGTCGCCCGACCACCTCGCCACGCCAGGGCGTCTCCGGGCGCACCAGCGGTCGGCGACGTCACTGACGGGATCGGCGACTCCGTCTCCCCACCGGTCGGGGCTGCCGGCGACGGCTGCTCCGGCCGGTGGTCCACCGCTGTGTGGCCGCGGTTGGCGTGTCGCGGGGTCGTGAGGTTGGATGGACCCGCGGTGAAGGCGCCACCCGGGAGCCACCCACCCCGCCACCTTCCCGCCCTGGACCGACCCGGAGAGCTGATGAGGTTGAACCCGTGACCCCCCTGTCGGGTGCCGCGACGGCGACCGCGACGTCTCGCGGGCTCGGTTTCCCCCATCCCGCCGGCACGACCCACACCCCCCTCGGCTGGCCGCGACCCGCGACCGTTTCACGTGAAACATCGTCGATCGACGGCTCTGCATCGGGAGCGACGCCTCACGAGGACCACCCACCCCAGGATCACCTCGTTTCACGTGAAACATCCGGGTCACCACTGCCCCCAGAGGCCACGGCTCCGCCAGCCACCCCGGCTCCGCCAGCCACCCCAGCAGACCCGGCCGACCCTGACGACCCCCCGCCCCCGGTCGACGCCCAGCTCGACGAGGCCGCCCGGCCGGACGCCGTCGTCGCGCCGACCGATGACGAGCCGCCGCTGATGCGGGCGGTGGCCGATGAGGTGCGACGCCGTGCCGCCCTTGCCGAGCGCGCCCTGCCCCGGCCGGCCCGTACCCGGGTACTCACCGTGGCGAACCAGAAGGGCGGGGTCGGCAAGACGACCACGACGGTCAACGTCGCCGCGGCCCTGGCCCAGTCCGGCGCCGAGGTCCTCGTCATCGACCTGGACCCGCAGGGCAACGCCAGCACCGCCCTCGGCGTCCCTCACCACCCGGACGTCACGAGCATCTACGAGGTGCTCATCGACGACGTACCCCTCAGCGACGTCATCGCCGCGTGCCCCGACGTCCCGCACCTACGGTGCGCCCCGGCGACGATCGACCTGGCCGGCGCCGAGATCGAGCTGATCTCCCTCGTGGCCCGGGAGACCCGGCTCCGCCGCGCCGTGACGGCATACCTCGACGGGCTGGCGGCGGTGGGGGACCGGGTGGACTACGTCTTCATCGACTGCCCGCCGAGCCTGGGGCTGTTGACGATCAACGCGTTCGTGGCGGCCAACGAGGTCTTCATCCCCATCCAGTGCGAGTACTACGCCCTCGAAGGCCTCTCCCAGCTGCTCAAGAGCATCGAGCTCGTCCGGACCCACCTCAACCCGACGTTGGACGTCTCGTCGATCCTGCTGACGATGTACGACGGCCGCACCCGCCTCGCCGCGCAGGTCGCCGAGGAGGTGCGCACCCACTTCCCCGACAAGACACTGCGCACGGCCGTCCCGCGCTCGGTGCGGATCTCGGAGGCGCCGAGCCACGGCCAGACGGTCATCACGTACGACCCGGGCAGCACCGGAGCCCTGTCCTATCTCGAGGCGGCCGGTGAGCTCGCCGAGCGCGGGGTCGCGCAGGACACCCCCAAGAAGGAGCAGGCATGAGCGAGAAGCGGCGCGCCCTCGGCCGGGGCCTCGGCGCCCTCATCCCGAGCGGGCCCTCGACGGGGAGCGCCCGCCCGGTCGACGTGTTCTTCGCCGAGCGCCAGCAGGCGAGCCCCGAGGGGGCGGAGGGCGGGGCCGGCGACGGCCGGCCGGGCACCGGAGAGCCGGGCCCGGGGGCGGCGGACGTCGCACCGGACGTCGAGAAGGCAGCCGGCGAGGCCACGCAGGCCGAGGATCTGCTCCCCGTGCCCGGAGCGAGCTTCGCCGAGATCCTCCTCGACGCGATCCGCCCCAACCCCCGCCAGCCGAGGACCGTCTTCGACGAGGACGAGCTCGCCGAGCTGGTGAACTCGATCTCGGAGATCGGCGTCCTCCAGCCGGTCGTCGTCCGCCCGGTCATCGAGGGCGACGACGATGGCGTGCGATACGAGCTGATCATGGGCGAGCGGCGCTGGCGGGCCTCGCGCCTGGCGGGCAAGCAGACCGTCCCCGCGATCGTCAAGGCCACCGACGACGACGTGCTCCTGCGCGACGCCCTCCTGGAGAACCTGCACCGCAGCCAGCTCAACCCGCTCGAGGAGGCGGCCGCCTACCAGCAGCTCCTCGACGACTTCGGCTGCACCCAGGAGGAGCTGGCCGGCCGGATCCACCGCTCCCGGCCCCAGGTCAGCAACACCCTCCGGCTGCTCCGGCTGCCGCCGCTGGTGGCCCGCCGGGTGGCGGCCGGGGTGCTGAGCGCCGGGCACGCCCGGGCGATCCTGGCGCTCCCGGACGCGGCGGCGATGGAGCGGCTCGCCCAGCGCGTCGTCGCCGAGGGCCTGTCGGTGCGCAGCGTCGAGGAGATCGTCGCGCTCGGGGGCGACGAGGCCGGCGCGGCTCCCCGTCGCAGGCCCCGTCCGGGCAGCCGTCGTCCGCAGCTCGACGACCTGGCGGCCTCGCTGTCCGACCGTCTCGACACCAAGGTCGGTATCGCTCTCGGCCAGCGCAAGGGCAAGGTGACGATCGAGTTCGCCTCGGTCGACGACCTCAACCGGATCCTCGACGTCATGGGTCTGCGCCCCAGCAACTGAGCGCGAATACCGTTGCAGCACAACGGAACTGATCGAATCGACACGTCACCGACCGCGAGTCGTCCGGTGCCGCGGCGCCTCGTGGTGACGCAGCCGAACGGCCCCGCACAATGACGACCAGCCGCGTGAAGGGTGTGACCGGCTGAGCCGGGGTGGGCCGACCCGGAGGGGAGCCGGTCCTCGTCCGGCCGGGAACCAGGACAGGTATGCGCGGCATCCGCTCGTGCACCCGGACATGGCGACGGCGCCGGCCGGAGCCGACGCCGTCGAGGATGAGCGGAGCGTGCCTAGGACAGGAACGGCTCGAGCTCGCGCAGCAGCTTGGGCTTGGGCATCGCCCCGATGATCGTCTTGACGATCTCGCCACCCACGTAGACGTGCATCGTCGGGATGCTCGTGATGCCGAGCTTGCCGGTGACCTGAGGGTTCTGGTCGGTGTTGAGCTTGGCGACGGTCAGCTTGCCGTCGTAGTCGCGAGCGATCTCCTCCAGGACCGGGGCCACTGCGCGGCACGGACCGCACCAGGGGGCCCAGAAGTCCACGATCACGGGGACGTCGCTCTTGATGACGTCGGCCTCGTAGGTCGCGTCCGTGGTGATCTTTGGCTCTGCCATGGCGGGTCGGTGGTCCTTCCAGGGTTCGGTGGTGCTGAGGTGGGGTGGCGGTATGCCGCGACGGTGCGGTCAGTGGGCGAGGAACCGCTCGGCGTCCAGCGATGCGGCGCAGCCGGAGCCGGCCGCGGTGATCGCCTGGCGGTAGGTGTGGTCGACGAGGTCGCCGCAGGCGAAGACCCCGTCGATGTTGGTGGCCGTCGTGCGGCCCTCGACGAGGACATAGCCCTCTGCGTCGAGGTCGATCTGGCCCTTGACGAGCTCGTTGCGCGGGTCGTGGCCGATCGCGATGAACAGCCCGGTGACGTCGAGATCGCGTGTCTCACCGGTGAGGGTGTCGCGCAGGGTGACGCCGCTGACCCGCTCGGTGCCGTGGATCTCGGCGACCTCGCTGTTCCAGGCGAACGAGATCTTGTCGTTGGCCAGGGCCCGGTCGGCCATGATCTTGCTGGCGCGCAGCGCGTCGCGACGGTGGATGAGGGTGACCGACCTGGCGAACTTCGTCAGGAAGGTCGCCTCCTCGATGGCGGAGTCCCCGCCACCGACCACGGCGATGTCCTGGTCGCGGAAGAAGAAGCCGTCGCAGGTCGCGCACCAGGACACGCCGCGCCCGGACAGGGCCATCTCGCTGGGCAGCCCGAGCTCGCGGTAGGCGGAGCCCATCGCGAGGATGACGCTGTGGGCCCGGTAGGTCGTACCCGAGCCGTCGACGACCGTCTTGACCGGCCCGTCGAGGGTCACGGAGGCGACGTCGTCGGTGACGAACTCGCAGCCGAACCGCTCGGCCTGTGCGCGCATCTCATCCATCAGCTCGGGACCCATGATGCCGTCCCGGAAGCCCGGGAAGTTCTCCACCTCGGTGGTGTTCATCAGGGCGCCACCGGCGGTCACCGCGCCCTCGAACAGCAGCGGCTTGAGGTTGGCACGGGCGGCGTAGACCCCGGCCGTGTAGCCGGCCGGCCCAGACCCGATGATGATGACGTTGCGCACGTCCGTGGACGCGTCGGTGCTCACGTGCTACAGCCCCTTGTGGTTGCGAAGATTGTGGACCGCTACATGCGGTGCTGGTGGAACCGATCCTAGGGTGTGGTTTGTTCCCCGGGCCTCGCGACCCACGGGTTGTGGCCGGAGTCGTCTCGGTCAGGGTCCGGTCGTGGATCCGCGGGCCCTGTCGCCGGCCCGGGTCGTCGACCTAGGGCAGAGGTACCGGGCCACTGACCAGGTCGCTGCCCGCGGGACCGCACGAGGCCCCCACGGCGTATGCCGTGAGCGCACCGGACGCTGAACGCGCCACGACGACGGCCCCCGGCCGTCCGTCGACGCTCCCCACGTCGACGACGATGCCCTCGTCGTCGGGGATGCCGAGGGCGAGCGCGCAGGCGCGCGCGCCGGTGGCGGTTCCGAGGACGGTGCTCGGGTCGGTCCCGTCGGCCCGGGCCGGGGCCTGCGGCGCCGGCGCCGCCTTGACGCTGAAGGTGGCCCCCAGGCCGGCGGCCTGCTCCACGAGCCGGCTCGCGGCATACGCGGTCCCGCTGCGCAGGACCACCGTGGCGGCGGCCGGGCCGCGCACCGGCCCGGCCTCGGTGTCCGACCGGGACAGCGAGCCGTCGACGGGGGAGGCCTGCGACCCGGCACTCAGTGCGGTGCTGCCGTTGGAGGTGACGGAGGCGAGGACCGAGCCGGGGACCCCGGAGCGCAGGAGCAGGCCGCCCCCGACGACGACGACCGCCGCCGCGGCCGCCGCAACAAGGATGCGGTGGGGCCGCCGGCGGCGGGCGAGCTCGTCGAGAGCGGGGCGGGCCTGCTCGGAGGCCAGGGACGCGGTGATGCGGGCGACCAGGTCCTCGGGCATGGGCCCCGGGTCAGGGAGGGAGGAGAGCAGGTCCCGCATCCCCGTGGGGTCGTCCTCCACCGAGTCGGGATGGAACTCGTGGGGAGCGCTCACGGCATCCGTCCTCTCGCTCGTCGGTCGGCCGCCTCGACGGAGGGGGCGATGCTCAGGGGCCAGGCCCTGCCCGTGCCGGGCATCAGGTAGGACGTCACGCGCTCGCCTCGGGTTCCCGAAGGCGGTCGCCGGAGTCGTCGCTCGGGTGGCCGTCCTCGGCGGCGTTGGCGTGCTCGGGCCGGGGACGCAGCAGCTCGGAGAGCGCGGCCCGTCCCCGGAAGCACCGGGACTTCACCGTTCCCTCGGGCACCTCCAGCACCGCGGCGGCCTCGACGACGCTCATGCCGTGCATGTCGACGAGGACGAGGGCCATGCGTTGTCCCTCCGGCAGCTCGGCGAGCGCGGCCCGGACGTCGAGGCGGGTCTCGGCGCTGGCGTGCCGGTCGTGCGGGTCGGGCAGGTCCAGCTCGGCGAGGTCGGCGGCCCGCCGGACCTTGGTGCGCTCTCGGCGCAGCCGGTCCAGGCAGGCGTTGACGACGATGCGGTGCAGCCAGGTCGTCACCGCCGCGTCCCCCCGGTAGGTGCCGGCCCGGCGGAATGCCGAGATGAAGGCGTCCTGCACACAGTCGGCGGCCAGCTCGCGGTCGCTGGTCGTGCGGACCGCCACGGCCCACATCCGGTCACGGTGCCGACGAAAGATCTCACCGAAGGCCTCGGCGTCGCCGCCCTGGGCGCGGGCCATCAGGGCCCGGTCCTCGAGCGCCGTCAGGTCAGCCGGCGCCGGCACGTCGTGGGAGTGCTCAACCACGTGGGATGACCTCGGCGAGGTGGGCGCGGTACTCGCCCTTGTCGTCCTGGGTCAGCCGGGTGAACCACACGATGATGTACTGGCCGGTGACCCCGGCCTTGACCGGGAAGACCACCTTGCCCCGGGCGTTGGACTGGGAACCGAGGGAGGTCGCGCCGTCGAGGGCGCGCTGGTCGGCCAGGTAGACGGTGACGTCGGCCGCCACCGGCATGATGAGGTCGACCTCCCTGGCCGAGACGTTGGGCCCGATGTCGACGATGACACCGACGCCCTTCTTCAGGCCGCCGAGGTCCGCGGTGTTGTAGCGCTCGGAGGTCCACTCGGTCGAGGTGTTGCCGTCGTAGACCCGGCCGGCCATGGAGTTGTTCTCGGTGTGGTCGCCGAGGGGGTCGAAGCCGTCCGCGCTGAGCACGGCGAGGTCCTCCATGGGGGCCGCGGCCGACCCGGTGGCCGACCCGGTGGCGGTCCCCGTCGGGCTCGCGGACCCGGAGGGGACGGCCGATCCCGTCGAGGTCGACCCGGTGGTCGCGCCGCTGCCCAGGCCGAGGCTGGACTGCGACCCGATGCGGGACACACCCCAGATCCCGATGAAGAGGGCGAGGACGACGAAGGCGGCGACGATCCCGAGGGCAACCCGGGACTCGGACCGGTCCAGCGGCTCGGACGGGATGAGCGGCGCCGGGGACTCCTCGTCCTCTCCCGAGCCGATGCTGGCGGCGCGCTGGCCCAGCCGGCGGGCCGTGGACCCCACCCTCTCACCGGCGCGTCCCATGGCGCCGGCCACCGCTGCCCCGGCATCGGCCACGGCAGAGCCGGCGCCCGCGACCGCGGCCCCCGCTCCTCCGAGCAGCCCCTCGGCCCCGGCTCCCCCCGCCGCAGCGGCCGGAGCCTGCACGGGGAGCACGACGGTCGGCTCGCTCTGGGTGGCCGCCTGCCGGCTGCGCGGGGCCCGGCCCTCGGCGGCCGGCCGGACTGGCGTCGACTCGCTGGGGGTCTCGGTGGCGGCAGCCGCCGGGACCGGTCTCGAGAGCGCGACGGGCACCGACGACCAGGGGGCCACCTGCCGGGCGTAGTCGCCGGGCGAGAGCGGGCCCTGGTCGTCATTGAGGGTGAGCCGGCACAGGGCGTCGAGGTCGCGGGGGACCCCCGAGGCGAGCTCGGAGGGGGCGGCCACCCCGCTGGGCACCCGGGGCGCACGCCCGAGCCCTCCCGAGTCACCGGTGCCGGGCCACAGACCGGTGAGACCGGCATACATCACCGACACGACACCGACCGCATCCTGACGGGAGGCGGGCTCGGACTCCAGGTCGTCGACGCCGGCGCACACGCTCGTCGTGGCGATCCCGCGGACCTTCACCTCGCCCTCGGGGTCGCGAAGGACGTCGGCCGGCGTGAGCGCCAGGTGGTGCAGCCCACGCTGGCTGGCCGCGTCGAGGGCGGTCGCCAGCTCGCCGGTGATGCGGCGCACCTCGTCGGCCGGCAGACCCCCCTCCTGGACCAGTGCGGTGAGGGAGTGGGTGTCGGACAGGTCCTCCTCGACGACGAAGCTGACCTGCTCGTCGTGGCCGACGTCGAGGATGCGCACGAGCCGCGGGGAGTCCAGGGCGGCAGCCCGGCGGGCCGCGTCGAGCAGCGGCGCGCTGCGTGGGTCGTCGGAGGGCAGGCAGACGACCTCGACGTTCCGACCGAGGGTGGCGTCGTGGGCGGTCCAGCGCTCGGTGCCGAGGCGCCGCTCGATGCGCCGGTCGGTCGAGTACCGTCCGCCGAGCACGGTGCCGGGTCCCACGCCGTCCACCAGGGCTCCTTCCGGTCGGGCTTACGTGCCGGGTTCGGCTCGCGTGTCGGTCCATGCCCGGCGCGCGGCACATCGCCACCCGCGCCGGGGGTGCCTGCCCATAGTAGGCGGAGAGCCTTCAGGGGCGCCGAACGCGCCGCAGGACGGGGTCGAGAAGCTCGCGCACCTCGGTCACACCGAGCAGGTGGGCGACGCCCAACGTCCCGACGACCTCGACGATCCCGGCCCCGGCGAGGAGGCCCAGCCCGAGCAGCCGGTCGGTGGAGGGGTCGGGCAGTACCCGGTCGGCGAGCACCGCGAGCACGACGGCCCAGGCGACGGCGGGTACGGCCAGGCGGAGGTAGGTCCCGGCGATGCGGCGCAGCCCGAGGCGGCCGACCCGGCGCCGGATGAGGGAGAACCCGAACGCCGCCCCCGCGAGGTATGCCGCGGACTGGCCCGCCCCCACGACGACGCCGGTCTGCCGGGGGTCGACGGTGGAGGCGACGACGGTGACGACGGTTGCGACGCTCGTCACGACGAGCTGGACCCGGAACGGCGTGCGGGCGTCCTCGTGGGCGTAGAAGAAGCGCTCGGAGAGATAGAACCAGCCGAACGGGATCACCCCGAGCAGCATCGTGGGCAGGAGCACCGCAACGGCCCGGGTCTGGGCCGGCGCGTTCCCGAAGAACAGGGTGGCCGTGATGGTCGGCGCGAACGCGATGGCCACCGCCACCGCCGGCACGAGCAGCACGGCGGGCATCCGCAGCCCGCGCCCGAGGTCGGCGATGAGCGCGGCGTGGTCGCGGGCTCGGGCGGCGCGCGCCATCCGGGTGAACAAGGCGGTGACGAGCGAGACGGTGACCAGCGAGTGCGGCAGCATGAAGATGAGGAACGCGTTGTCGAACGTCGCGCGCGAGGGCACGACGAGCCCCCGCTGGTGGCCGAGGTCGCCCGCCCGGGTCATCACCCACGAGGTGACGACGAAGCCCAGCTGGCTGACGAGCACTGCCGCGAGCGTCCAGCGGGCGACGTCGAGGGCGGGGCCGAACCCGAACCCGCGAAAGCCCCACCGGGGCCGGTAGCGGAACCCGGTGCGGCGCAGCGGCGGGATGAGTGCGACCGCCTGGACGGCGATGGAGAGGGTGGCGGTGCCGGCGAGGATGCCGATCATGGCGGGGGTCCATCGGGGAGCGGCCGCCTGCAGCGGGTAGGCGGCGGCCCGGAACCACAGGAGGCCCGCGATGGCGACGACGTTTGCGAGGACGGGGGCCCACATGTAGGCCGCGAACCGCGAGTGCGCGTTGAGGAACTGACCGAACAGCGTGTAGAGCCCGTAGAAGAAGATCTGTGGCAGGCAGATGACGGCGAAGGTCGTCGCCAGGGCGATGTCCCGTGGGTCGTCGACGTGGTAGTAGAGCCGCACGAGGAGCGGGGCCGCCGCGGTCGCCACGACGGTCGCGGCCCCGACCAGGACGAGCGCCGCGGTGACAAGGCGGTTGAGGAAGTCCTCGCCTCCGTCGTGGCTCGCGGTGGCCCGGATGATCTGGGGGACGAGGACGGCGTTGAGGATCCCCCCGGCGAGCAGCAGGTAGAACTGGTTGGGCAGCGTGTTCGCCGTCTGGAAGGCGTCGGGGATGGGGCCCGCCACGCCGATGACGCCGGCGAGCAGCGAGGCGCGCAGCACTCCCAGCAGCCGGCTGGTCATCGTGCCCGCCGCCATGACGGCGCCGGAGCGAGCGACCGACGCCGAGCCCGACGGCTCCGTCGCGCCCTCCGAGGACGCCGGGTCCGCGGGCTCCCCGGCGGGCACCCCGCTCACCGGGACACCGTCGAGGCGGTGCCACCGGCCGCCACGGCTGCGTCGGGTCCGGTCGCGGCGTGGCGCCGCCGGTGGTGCCGGTTGCGGGCCAGGCCGAGGACGAAGACGAGCAGGGCGATCCCTCCGAGCGCCCAGTACATCCAGCTCCCCGTCGGGGTGACCCGCACCTGGACGACCTCCTCGCGGCCCACCTCGGCACCGGTCGGCCCGATGACCCGGGCGGTCAGCTGCACCGGGCCGGCGGCGAGCGCGGTCGCGTCGACACTGATGGCGGCCCGGCTCTTGGCGCCGATCCGCACGTGGACCGGAGGGCTGTCGATCCGCAGGCGGGGGCTGTCGGGTGTGAGGGTGACGGTGAGGTGGTCGACGGTGACCGGAAGGTCGTTGACGACGGTGAGCTGCACCCGCCCCCGGTCGGCGAGGAACGTGATCGTCTGTGGTGCGACGTGGACCGCAGAGACGGTGGCGGCGACCTCGTCCCGGACGCCTGTGTACACGTCCTGCCAGCGGTCCGCGTTGCCGCGCCAGCGGGCCGAGAGCAGCTGCTCGAGCGCGGCAGCCCACCGCGAGCCCACCTGGTCGCCATCGACCCGGATCTGGGCGGCGACGTCGGCCTGGGTGCGCAGGCCGGCATACGCCGAGGCCTCGGCGGGGGACAGCGGGGACTGGGTGCTGCCGAGGGAGCCTCCGGCCGCGGTGACGCCGGGCTGCGTGCGGGCCTCGTCGGCCAGGGCCGGAACGGTCGTCGGGGTGAGCCACGGGACCGTGGCCAGCGCTCCGAGCATGCCCTCGAGGCCGTCGGCGGAGGCCTCGACGCCGCGCGGGAGGGTGAGCAGCATGGAGCGGTCGAGGCCGGGGCTGTCGCCGAGCACGACGGCCGAGGTGGCGACGATCTGCTGGATGGCGGCACCCTCGCTGGCCGCGGACGCCGGGTCGACGGCGCGGGCGGCCGCGGCCTGGGCGGAGTCCTCGCTGACGAGCAGGCGGGTGCCGGCGGCGGAGCGGGTGGTCCCCCCCACCCGGGTGGGGAGGTCGGTGAGGGCGGAGCGGGGCACCACGACCGCTGCCAGGGACCCGCCGTACGCGTCGGCGAGGACGCGCTCGGTGTCCGGGTTCCACGTGCCGCCGGCGGGCCAGGCGACGTCGGCGCGGCCGGAGAGGCGCTGCGCGACCGGCACGGCGGCGCTGACCAGGGTGCGGACGGGACCGGCATACCCGGGGGCCCGGCCGGCCGCCATCACGTCGGCGTCGTCCATCGGCAGCACGACGACGGTATGCCGTGCGACGAGGGCGGCGATCCGCTGAGCGGTCTCGGTCCGCAGCCGCGCCTCCTGTGGCCCCGCGGCGACCGCCGGGGTGAGGCCCGTCGTGGCGTCCGGAACGGTCGGCGTGGCGGTGCCGCTCGGAGTGGGGGTCGCGGTGGCGCCGGCGAGCTCGGCGGCGGCGGTGAGCAGGACCGGGTCGATGGCCCAGGTCACGGTGGAGTCCTCGGTGCCGGTGATCAGCCGGTCCAGGCGTGAGCCGGGGCCGAGGGCACGCTCCCAGGCGTCCTCACGCTTCGCGCCGGGGTCGCCCCACAGCGCCGGGTCCGGGTCGAGGGTGAGCGGCACGAGCCAGGCCGTACGGAGCGGTTCGTACTCCTTGATCTTCTGGTAGCCGAGGAAGGTGTGCACGACCGAGCGGCCGACCTCGACGCTGACCGGCAGGACGCCCCACGACGAGACACCGAGCGCGCTGACCGAGCGGACCTTGAGCCGGAACGCGGACGAGCCGCCGGCAGGCACCGGCGAGGAGACCTTGGCCGTGGCGATCACCGAGCCCTGCCCCGCGGTGGTGCCAGTCGCCCAGTCGGTCACCTCGGCCCGGGTGCGCATCGTCGTGATGCCGCGGACCAGGCGGACCCGGCTCACCGTGGCCGGCGCGGTCCCGCCGTTGTGGACCGCCCCGGTGACGACGACGCTCTGGCCGGTGCGGGCGACCGACGGGGTGACCGACGACACCGTCACGGTGATGCCGAGGGCGACAGGCAGGGCCGGGGCGCGGGCCGCACCGCCGGCGGTGGCGGAGGCGGTATGTGGCGCCAGCCGGGGGGCCGTGCCGGGGGCGGCCACGGCGGCCGTGCCGGGGGCGGCCACGGCATACCCGCTGGTCAGGGTCGTGAGGACGGCGGCCGTGAGTGCCAGGAGGCCACGCCGCCCCGCGCGCCGCACGGCTCGGGCCATCAACCCTCCCCCGCGAGACGCTGCCAGGCGACCCGCGCGATGCGGCGCTCGTTGGGGAAGGTCAGGTGGCGGTGGGCGTCGCGCAGCGGCAGCCAGGCGACGTCGATGGCCTCGTGGTCGGGGTCGTTCTCGATGGTGAGGTCGCCGCCGACGGCCTCGAGAAGGTAGTGGTGGACGTACTTGTGGATCCGTCGGTCGCCGGCCGCGAACCAGTAGTCGATCGTCCCGAGCTCGATGAGGACCTTGCCCTCGATCCCGGTCTCCTCGGCCACCTCGCGGGCCGCCGTCTGCGGCAGCGTCTCCTCGCCCTCGATGTGGCCCTTCGGGAGGCACCACTCGACCCGCCCGGCCCGGTTGCGGCGGGCGATGACGGCGATGCGCGCCTCTCCGTCGTGGACGTCGACGACCACCCCGCCGGCAGAACGCTCCTCGACCGCCGGCAGCCGACGCGGCACCCGATGAGGGTCGGCTGCAGGGTGACTCACACGGCCACTGTAACCATCCGCTCATCGACGCCTACTCTTGTTCTCCGTGTCGTCCGACGAAGCCCCAGCCGAGCTCATGAGGCAGGCCGTGGCCCAGCTCGCGCCCGTTCTCGGGCTGCTCACGGACCTCGGGGAGCGGTTCACCTCGGCCGGCCACGAGCTGTCCCTCGTCGGAGGGCCGGTGCGCGACGCGTTCCTCGGCCGGACCCCTCCCGACCTCGACTTCACGACGAGCGCCAGACCGGAGCAGACCGCGCGTCTCCTCGCGGCCTGGGGGTCGGCGACGTGGGACATCGGGCGGGAGTTCGGGACCATCGGGGCGCAGCGCGGCCAGCACAAGGTCGAGGTGACGACCTATCGCGCCGACGCCTACGACCACGTGACCCGCAAGCCGGTCGTGGCGTTCGGCGACGCCCTCGAGGACGACCTGCACCGTCGCGACTTCACCATCAACGCGATGGCCCTGCGGCTGCCCGACCTGGTGTTCGTCGACCCGTTCGGCGGGCTCGCCGACCTCGCCCAGCGGGTGCTGCGCACCCCCGGGGCGCCCGAGGTCAGCTTCGGTGACGACCCGCTGCGGATGATGCGGGCGGCCAGGTTCGTGGCCCAGCTCGGCGTCGTGCCCGCCCCCGAGGTGTATGCCGCGATGCGCGACATGGCGGGCTCGATCTCGATGGTGTCCATGGAGCGGGTCCGGGACGAGCTGACCAAGCTGGTCCTGGCGGCATACCCGCGGACCGGTCTGGCCCTCCTCGTCGAGTCCGGCCTGGCCGACCTCGTCCTGCCCGAGCTGCCCGCGCTGCGCCTCGAGATCGACGAGCACCACCGGCACAAGGACGTCTACGAGCACACCCTCACCGTCCTCGAGCAGGCGATCGCGCTGGAGGGGCCGCCGGACGGGCCGCCGGAGTCGGTGCCGGGGCCGGACCTGGTGCTGCGGCTGGCGGCGCTGCTCCACGACATCGGCAAGCCCGCGACGCGGCGCTTCGAGACCGGGGGCGGGGTGAGCTTCCACCACCACGAGGTCGTCGGGGCCAAGCTGGCGGCGCGCCGGCTCAGGGCGCTGCGGTTCGACAAGGAGACGGTGAAGGCGGTGGCGCGGCTGGTCGAGCTGCACCTGCGTTTCCACGGGTACGGCGACGGCCAGTGGAGCGACTCCGCGGTGCGGCGCTACATCACCGACGCCGGGCCGCTGCTGCCGCGGCTGCACCGGCTGACCCGGGCCGACTCGACGACTCGCAACACCCGCAAGGCGCAGCGCCTCTCGGGCGCCTACGACGCCCTGGAGTCGCGGATCGCCACGCTGCTCGCCGACGAGGAGCTCAAGGCGGTGCGCCCCGAGCTCGACGGCAACCAGATCGGTGAGGTGCTGGGCATCGCGCCGGGGCCGGTGCTCGGCCGGGCCTACAAGCACCTGCTCTCGGTGCGTCTGGACGAGGGGCTGATCGGCGAGGGCGCGGCGCGCGAGCGGCTGCTGGCCTGGTGGGCGGACCAGCCCGAGTCGCGGGGCTGAGCGGGCGCGCGCGGCGTACCGGCTGAGAAGTCACCATCCGGCTGGGTACCTTCTCAGCCAGATGGTGAGTTCTCAGCCACTGTGGGGTGCCTGCTGGGTCGAGACGGGTGACGGAGCCGCCGCGCGGCGTCCCGGGGGGTCCTCAGTCGACGACCGCGAGGATCTCGCCCTCCTGGACGACGTCCCCGGGCTCGACCTTCACCTCGGTGACGACGCCGGCGACCTCGGTGAGCACCGGGATCTCCATCTTCATCGACTCCAACAGCGCGATCTCGTCGCCGGCTGCCACGGCGTCGCCGGCGCGGACCGAGATGGTGAGGACGTTGGCGACGAGGTCGGAGACGACGTGATGGCTCATGAGCGCAGACGCTAGCGGCTACCCCCGGGTACGCCGCCGTCGTCCGGACCGGACAGACGCGGCTGCGCACCCGACCCGCAGGACGGCGGTGGGCGGCATACCCACCGAAGGGGTATGCCGCCCACGTCACCGAGCAGCGGATGCTACGTCACGAGCCGAGGCTCAGCGGGGCTCCTCGCCACGGATGAAGGCCTCGAGCTTGGCGCGGCCGATGTCGTCGGGGCGCTGCTCCGGGGGGGACTTCATCAGGTAGGCCGCCGGGGAGAGCAGCGGGCCGCCGATGCCGCGGTCCTTGGCGATCTTCGCGGCGCGGATCGCGTCGATGATGATCCCGGCCGAGTTCGGGGAGTCCCAGACCTCGAGCTTGTACTCGAGGTTGAGCGGCACGTCGCCGAAGGCGCGGCCCTCGAGCCGGACGTAGGCCCACTTGCGGTCGTCGAGCCACTGGACGTAGTCGGACGGGCCGATGTGGACGTTCTTCGGCTCGATCTGGCCGACCATGTTGGAGGTGACCGACTGGGTCTTGGAGATCTTCTTGGACTCCAGGCGCTCGCGCTCGAGCATGTTCTTGAAGTCCATGTTGCCGCCGACGTTGAGCTGGTAGGTGCGGTCGAGGACGACGCCCCGGTCCTCGAACAGCTTGGCCATCACGCGGTGGGTGATCGTCGCCCCGACCTGGGACTTGATGTCGTCACCGATGATCGGCACGCCGGCCTCCTCGAACTTCGCCGCCCACTCGGGGTCGGAGGCGATGAACACGGGAAGGGCGTTGACGAAGGCGACGCCGGCGTCGATGGCGCACTGCGCGTAGAACTTGTCGGCCTCCTCCGAGCCCACCGGCAGGTACGACACGAGCACGTCGACCTTGCGCTCCTTGAGGATCGAGACGATGTCGACCGGCTCGGCCGGGGACTCGTCGATCGTCATCCGGTAGTACTTGCCGAGCCCGTCGAGGGTGTGGCCACGCTGGACCTCGACGCCCTTGAACGGAACCTCGCAGATGCGGATCGTGTTGTTCTGCGAGGCGACGGTGGCCTCGGCCAGATCCTTGCCGACCTTCATGTCGTCGACGTCGAAGGCGGCGACGAACTCCACGTCGTTGACGTGGTACGGGCCGAAGGTGACGTGCATGAGGCCAGGGACGTTCTGGGTCGGGTCGGCGTCCTTGTAGTACTCGACGCCCTGGATGAGCGACGTGGCGCAGTTGCCGACGCCGACGATGGCGACGCGGATGGAGCCCATGAGTTTCTCTCCTGTGTTGGCTACTCGGTGGTGGTACTGCTCGGTGCTGGTGTTCGGTCGTTGCGGGTCGTGCGGTCGGTCCGTGGTGCCGATGGTGAGGCGGTATGCCGGCCGGTGGCCCGGCATACCGCTTCGGCTACGGCATGGGGCCGGGGTCGGTGGGGTGGCGGCGCTCGGCGTCGATCAGCTCGGTGAGCCAGCGGACCTCGCGCTCGGTCTTCTCCTCGCCGTGCTGCTGCAGCGCGGCGGTGTAGGCGTCGAGGCGCTCGCGGTTGCGGGCGGCGGTCTCGCGGACCCGTGCGAGGTTGTCCTCGAGCCGCGAGCGCCGGCCCTCGAGGATGCGGAGCCGGACGTCGGCCTCGGTCCGCCCGAAGAAGTGGAAGCGGACGTCGAAGCCGTCGTCGTCGTAGGCGTCGGTGCCGACCTTGGCGACCAGGTCGTCGAAGCGCTCCTTGCCGTCGGCGGTCAGCTCGTAGACGATCCGGCTGCGCGAGCCGGCCGTCGTGACCGGGGCCGCGAGCGGGGAGGTCGTGGCGATGAGGCCGCGCCCGACGAGGGCCTTGAGAGCCGGGTAGAGGGTGCCGTAGGACAGCGCCCGGAACGGGCCGAGCGCCGAGTTGAGGCGACGGCGCAGCTCGTAGCCGTGGGTGGGTCCCTCGTGGAGGAGCCCGAGGACCGCGAACTCGAGCAGCTGGGACCGGCGGGTCATCCGGAGCTCCTCTCGTGTGGCGCGGCAGGGCGGGGGCGAACCCTCGCGTTCCGGGGAACTCTACACCCCGTTATATCGGTTCGATACATCGGGCCGGTATGCCGTCGCCCATCCGCTCGCGCGGCCCGCCCGCCCCGGTCTGCACCGGCCGCGGTCAGGACGCTCCCAGAACTGCCCCCATACTTGAGGGCAGACCCGGTCCACTGCGGTGGTCCGCCCCCTGTCGCCCACGCCCGGAAGTACCCATGAGTGAAAGCCAGCCCAGGACCCGCTCCGAGGCCAAGGCCGCCCAGTCCCAGTCCTCGTCCCGCTCCGGCAAGCGCTCCGACAAGCGCTCCGGCAAGCGCGGGGGCCGCAAGAGGCTGAGCTGGCCCAAGCGGATCCTGCTGACCCTGCTGGGGCTGTTCGTCCTCGGCGTCGCCGCGGTCGGCGTCGCCTACGCGATGATCCAGACACCCAAGCCCAACGACTACGCGACCGCGCAGGCGTCGATCATCTACTACGCCGACGGCAAGACCGAGATGTACCGCATCTCGAAGATCAACCGCCAGTCGGTCCCGCTCGCCAAGGTCTCCGTGCCGATGCAGCACGCGATCCTCGCCGCCGAGGACCACAGCTTCTACCACGAGAGCGCGATCTCGCCCTCGGGCATCACCCGCGCGGTGTGGGTGGCGATCAAGGGCGGCCAGGCGACCCAGGGCGGCTCGACGATCACCCAGCAGTACGTCAAGAACTACTTCCTCAGCCAGGACCGCACCATCAGCCGCAAGGTCAAGGAGCTGCTCATCTCGGTCAAGATCGACCAGCAGCAGTCCAAGGACCAGATCCTGGAGAACTACCTCAACACCATCTACTTCGGGCGCGGCGCCTACGGCATCCAGACCGCGTCCCAGGCGTACTTCCACACGAACGCGGCTGATCTCACCGCATCCCAGGGGGCGCTGCTGAGCGCCATCATCCGCGGGCCGTCCTACTACGACCCCAGCCTCGGGGACCAGGAGGCCGCCAACGCCAAGGAGCGCTGGGGCTACATCCTCGACGCCATGGTCAAGAACGGCTGGATGACCCCGCAGGAGCGGGCGGCCGCGACATTCCCGAAGACGTTCCCCTACAAGCCGCCGAGCGTCTCGGGCCCCAACGGCTATCTCATCCCCATCATCAAGGACGAGCTGCGCAACAAGTACAAGCTCACCGACGACGACATCGACCGCGGCGGGCTCAAGATCGTGTCGACGATCGAGAAGCCCAAGCAGCAGGCCGCGATCCAGGCGGTCAAGGACAAGATGCCGACCGGGGACAAGAAGCTCCACGTCGGGCTCGCGTCGGTGAAGCCCGGTGACGGTGCCGTGCTCGCGCTGTATGGCGGCCCGGACTACTCGAAGGTGCAGTTCAGCACCGCGACGGACGCGACGATGCAGGGCGGGTCGACGGCCAAGATCTTCACCCTCATCGGGGCCCTGCAGAGCGGGAAGATCAACACCAAGAGCACCTTCCCCGGCAACAGCCCGATCTACTTCAAGGAGTTCGCCGACCCAGGTGCCGCGACCTCGCTCGGGCGGCAGGGGGGCGTCGTCAACTTCGGCAACGCCAACGAGGGCACCCAGAACGTCTGTGGCGCCACGGCGCTGTCGACCAACACGATCTTTGCCCGGCTCAGCGTCATCGGTACCCCGCAGCGCGCGGCGGAGGCAGCCAAGACCGCAGGCATCACGACGACCTACGACGCCAACTACGCCAACGTCTTCGGCACCAACAACGTCAAGGTGCTCGACATGGCCAACGCCTACGCGACGATCGCGGCCCAGGGCAAGAAGGCCACCCCCTACTTCGTGAAGTCGGTGACGAGCGCCGACAAGACCCTGCAGATCAAGGCCAAGCCGAAGACGACCCAGGTCTTCGACCCCGACCTGATGGCCGACGTCATCGACTGCATGCACCAGGTGACGACCCACGGCACCGCCAGCTACGTCGGCAACAGCCTCGGCCGCCCGGCCGCCGGCAAGACCGGCACGACGACCGGCAACTACGCGGCGTGGTTCGACGGGTTCACCCCCCAGCTGGGCACCGCGGTCGGCATCTACAAGGGCGACGGGTCGCTCAAGCCCGAGAACCAGATGAGCAGCGAGCCGGGGGTCGGCGAGCTGACCGGCCCGACCGTCCCGGTCTGGGTCTGGACCGCCTACATGAAGGCGGCGCTCAACGGCGCCAAGGTCCTGGACTTCCCGAAGCCGGCGCACATCAACCCCAACGCCCAGTACACCTCCACTCCCACCTCCTCGCCCAGCCCGACCACGTCGACGTCGTCCGCCCCGCCGACCTCCTCCGCCCCGCCGACAACGGCGTCGCCGAGCCCGACGGACACCGCGACGCCGACCCTGACGCCCTCCGGGCCGCCGACCACGCTCGGGCGAGGCAGACCGGGCCCGTCGCCCACCTGACCGGCCCGGCGCAGGCCGGTCCCGTAGCATCACCGCCGTGAGCGAGCGGCCCGGCCCCGGTCTCGACGGACTGCTGCCCCCGGGGCTGCTCGGCATCGTCGGCGGTCCCGGGCGACGGCTGCGCGCGCCTCGGCGCGGCGGGCATGCCGTGGCGCCGCTGGCGCTTCTCGCCGCCGTACCCGTGGTCGGGGCGGTGCTCCGGCAGGGCTACTGCCTCCAGCACGGCTGGGACGGCGCCGCCCCGCTGTGGCGGATGTGCTACTCCGACCTGGCGACCTCGGTCGAGACGAGCGGCGTGGGCAACGGCCTGGCGGCATACTTCTCGCCGGACGGGGGTGTGCACCTGGACCAGCCCGTCCTCTCGGGCGCGGCGATGACCCTGCTGGCCGGGCTCGCGCCCGGTGCGGGACCGACCCAGCAGCGCTGGTTCGTCGCGCTCTGGGCGATGTTCGCCGTGGCCCTGCTCGCGGCCACGCTCTGGCTCGTCGCCACGACCCGCCGCGTGCGCAGCGACCCCAGCCAGGTCGCCCTCGCCCCGGTGGTCGTCCTCACCGTCCTGCTCGCCCCCGACCTCGTCGGGGTCACCCTGGCCACCGCCGGGATCTGGGCGTGGAGCCGGCGCCGGCCCGCCCTCGCGGGCGCGCTGCTCGGCCTGGCCGTGATGGCCCGCACCTACCCGCTCGTCGTGCTCGCTGCGGTGGCCCTGCTCGCCATGCGGGAGCGGCGCACGGGCGACCTCGCAGCGCTCGGCCGGGGAGCGGGCGCCGCGGTCGTGGCCGTCGCGGCGCTGTTCGCGGCAACCGACCCGGCCGCGCTCGGCCGGGCCTACGCGACGTGGTGGACCTCCGGGGTCGGGATGGGCTCGCCCTGGTACGTCTTCACCCTCGCCCGGGCCCCCCTCGGGGCGACTGCGGGGGCCGTCATCGCCGTGCTCGGATGGGTCCTCGCCGTCGTGCTCGTCGGGCTGCTCGCTCTCGGGAGCCCGCGCCGCCCCACCATCGGCCAGCTGGCGCTCGTCGGCGTCGGCGTCGTCCTGGTCACCGGAAAGTCCTTCCCGGTCCAGTCCTCGATCTGGCTGGTCCCGCTGGTCGCGCTCGCCGGCGTGCGCTGGCGCGACCACCTCCTGTGGGCGGGCGCCGAGGCGCTGCACTTCGTCGCGATCTGGCTGTATGTCGGGGGGCTCGGGGTACCGAGCCGGGCGCTGCCGGGCGGGTGGTACTCGCTGTTCCTCATGCTGCGGCTGCTGGCGGTGGGCTACCTCGTCTGGCGGACCTGGCAGGACGCCACGGAGCCGGCGCCACGACCCGCCTCGGCCCGACCCGTGGCCGCCACCCCGGAGCTGCTTGCGTCCGAGTAGCTGGTCGCCATGACGACCGTTCACGCGGACGTTGTCGGAGGGGCGACCGGGCTCCGGCCGCCCCTCGAGCCCGATTTCGGGGGTATGCCGTCGGGCGGGTACCCTTGCGAGGCTGCCTGTCGCCTGTGGACAGCTCCACCGGCACCAGCGCCGCGCTGCATACCCTCCTGTCACGGAGAGACCGTGACCGCCATAGACCGAAGGAGGCGGGTTAACGCATGCGTCAGTACGAACTCATGGTCATTCTCGACCCCGAGCTCGACGACCGGACAGTCCAGCCCTCGCTGGAGAAGTTCCTCGGAGTCGTGACCAAGGACGGCGGAAGCGTCGACAACGTCGACATCTGGGGGCGCCGTCGCCTCGCCTACGAGATCAAGAAGAGGTCCGAGGGCATCTATGCCGTCGTGAACTTCACCTCCGAGCCCGCGACGGCCAAGGAGCTGGACCGCCAGCTCGGCCTCAACGAGTCGGTCATGCGGACCAAGCTCCTGCGCCCCGGCGCCTGAGCGGCCTCCGACACCAACCCGACCCAGCCACGGCCGAAGGGGACCTGAACTCATGGCAGGCGAGACCGTCATCACCCTCATCGGGAACCTCACGGGGGACCCCGAGCTCCGTTTCACGCCCTCAGGGGCTGCCGTCGCGAACTTCACCGTGGCCTCGACGCCGCGCACGTTCGACCGGCAGACCAACGAGTGGAAGGACGGCGAGACTCTCTTCATGCGCTGCGCGATCTGGCGCGACGCGGCGGAGAACGTCGCCGAGTCGCTCCAGCGCGGCACCCGGGTCGTCGTCACCGGCCGCCTGAAGTCTCGCTCGTACGAGACCAAGGAGGGCGAGAAGCGCACCGTCGTCGAGATGGACGTCGACGAGGTCGGCCCGTCGCTGCGCTACGCCACCGCGAAGGTCAACAAGACCCAGCGTGGTGGTGGTGGCGGCGGCTTCGGCGGCCAGCAGTCCGGCGGTGGCTTCGGCGGAGGTGGCGCTCAGGAGGACCCTTGGGCCACCGGCGCCAGCGCTCCCCAGGGCGGCCAGAGCGGCGGCCAGCCGCAGTCCGCGCCGCAGCAGCCCGCGCCGCAGGGCGGCCAGGGCGGCCAGGGCGGCTGGGGCAACGCCCCGTCCTACGACGAGCCCCCCTTCTGATCCCACCCACCAGCACCCGGTATGCCGCGCGTGCGGCACCGAGCCGCACGGCATACCGACGTCAGACCCACCCCATCCCTGGTTCACCCAGGGCTCATCCGAGAAGGAGAGCACCACGATGGCCAAGCCCGTAGTGCGCAAGCCCAAGAAGAAGGCCAACCCGCTCAAGGCGGCGAAGGTCGAGAACATCGACTACAAGGACGCGGCGCTGCTGCGCAAGTTCATCTCCGACCGCGGCAAGATCCGCGCGCGTCGGGTGACCGGCGTGTCGGTCCAGGAGCAGCGGCTCATCGCCAACGCGGTCAAGAACGCCCGCGAGATGGCGCTGCTGCCCTACTCCAGCTCGTCCCGCTGACCAGGCCGAGCCGAGACCGAAGGAGCTGACATGAAGGTCATTCTCACCCACGAGGTCACCGGCCTCGGGACCGCCGGTGACGTCGTCGAGGTCAAGGACGGCTACGCCCGCAACTTCCTGTTCCGCCGGGGCCTGGCCACCGCGTGGACCAAGGGCGGCCAGAAGCAGGTCGACGCGATCGCCAAGGGCCGCGAGGTGCGCGCCGTGAAGTCGCTCGAGGAGGCCCAGTCGATCAAGGGCAACCTCGAGGCGAACCCGGTCACCCTCGCCGCCCACGCCGGCACCTCCGGCCGGCTGTTCGGCGCCGTCTCGACCGCCGACATCGCCGACGCCGTCAAGGCTGCCGGCGGGCCAGAGCTCGACCGCCGCAAGATCGAGGTCCCCACGCCGATCAAGACCACGGGCACCCACCAGGCGCTGGTGCGCCTGCACCCTGAGGTCCAGGCGAAGGTGGCTCTCAACGTCGTCGCCAGCTAGCAGCCCGGGCCCGACGGGGCGCCACTCCCGCCGGGGGGTGGCGCCCTTCGGCGTATGCCGCCGCCCGGTGAGGGATGGCGATCCGCCCCTTCGACCGTCGGCAGCCCGTGCCGGCTCGGCTCTCCTTTGTTGTTGAGAGGAGGCAACACGCCTGGACGGGGAAGGTTGACTCGGCGTGTTGCCTCCTCTCAACGCGGAGGGGCCGCGGGCGGCCTCGCCCAGCGGGGAACGGCCCCGGACGTCGCTCAGGCGCGGGCCACCACGATCCGCGGCGGCTCGGCGAGCGACTGCCCCACAACGCAGTAGCGCTCGGTGCTGCGGGCCAGCCGCTCCAGGTCGGTGTCCGAGGCGTCGGTGACGAGCGCGGCGGTGACGACGACGTCGGTGAGCCCGACCGGCACCGTACGGTCGACCCCGAGGGTCCCGCGGGCGTCGAAGAACCCCTCGGCCCGCAGTTGCGCCGACTCCACCCTCAGCCCCATGACGGTGGCCACGCTGCGCAGGGTGACCCCCGCGCACGCCACCAGGGCCTCGAGCAGCAGGTCGGCCGAGCAGGCGTCCTCGCCCGTGCCACCGGTGGCCTGGTGCAGGCCCGCGCGGACCGGACCGGCCCACGTGTGGACCGAGGTCGTGATCCCCGGCTCGGAGAAGTCGCCGTGTGCCGCGGCCGGTGTCCGGGCCGACGCCGGATCTGTCCGGTACCGCTCCTTGACAGGTGCCTGCAGCGCCCTCAGCTCGGTTGCGTCCATCCGCCGATTATGCGTCTGGGGGTGCCACGGCCGTGCGGCGGGGTCGCGGCGGATGCCGTGCCGCCGCCTGTCGGTGGCCCACCCTAGGGTGGCGGCGTGGCGACGGGCGGACGGGCGACGAGAGCGGCGGCGAGGGCACCGGCATACCGGTGCTCGGAGTGCGGCTGGGCGGCGGTGAAGTGGGTGGGCCGGTGCGGTGAGTGCCAGGCCTGGGGGACGGTCAGCGAGGTCGGCGCCGTGCCGGTGCGGACCACGGCGGCCCGGGCCGTCGACCGGCCGGCCCTGCCCATCGGCGAGGTCGACGCGCGCCGGGCCCAGGCGCGCAGCACCGGGGTGCCCGAGTTCGACCGGGTGCTGGGCGGCGGGCTCGTGCCGGGAGCCGTCGTGCTCGTTGCGGGCGAGCCCGGCATCGGCAAGTCCACGCTGCTGCTCGACGTGGCGGCGCGCGCGGCGCGCGCGGGCTCGGGCGCCGAGGGGGGCGAGCGCCGGGTCCTCTACGTCACCGGCGAGGAGTCGGCGGCCCAGGTCCGCACCCGCGCCGAGCGGATCGAGGCGATGGCGCGCACCCTCTTCCTCGCCTCCGAGACCGACCTCGCCACCGTGCTGGGGCAGATCGACCATCTCGAGCCCGATCTCGTCGTCGTCGACTCGGTCCAGACCATCTCGAGCGGCGAGGTCGAGGGCGCCGCCGGCAACGTCACCCAGGTGCGCGAGGTCGCGGCCGCGCTCATCGAGGTGGCCAAGCGTCGCGCGATCGCCGTGCTGCTCGTCGGGCACGTCACCAAGGACGGCTCGATCGCCGGGCCCCGGGTGCTCGAGCACCTCGTCGACGTCGTCGTGGCCTTCGAGGGCGACCGGCACTCCCGGCTGCGGCTCGTGCGCGCGGTCAAGAACCGCTACGGCCCGACCGACGAGGTCGGCTGCTTCGACCTCTCCGACATCGGCGTCGTCGGCCTCACCGACCCCTCGGGCCTGTTCCTCTCGCACCGCACGACCGAGGTGGCAGGCACCTGCGTGACCGTGGCACTCGAGGGGCGGCGGCCACTGGTCACCGAGGTGCAGGCCCTGGTCGCCAAGTCCTCGCTGCCGACGCCCCGACGGGCCACCAGTGGCCTGGACTCGGCCAGGGTCGGGATGATCCTTGCCGTCCTCGACCGCCGGGCCCAGGCACCCATCAAGGATCAGGACGCCTACCTGTCCACGGTCGGCGGGGTGCGCATCACCGAGCCGGCGGCCGACCTGGCGATCGCGCTGGCCCTCGGCAGTGCCATTCTCGACCGGCCACTGCCCGTGGGGACGATCGCGTTCGGTGAGGTCGGCCTGGCCGGCGAGGTCCGGCCGGTCACCGGATCGCACCGTCGGCTCGCCGAGGCCTCCCGGCTGGGGTTCACGACCGCTCTGGTCCCGCCAGGGGTGCTGGGTGCCGGGCCGGTGCCCGACGGCATCCGGGTCATCGAGGTCGCCAGCGTCGCCGACGCGGTGCTGGCCGGTGTCCAGCGGCGAGCCTGAGCCGCGGTGAACCCGCCCGACCCAGGTAGGATCGCGGCGGTGCCCGGAGTCCGTGCGGATCGGGCGCGCCGGCCCGGCGAGATCCACCAGCTCCCCGGCCCGGGGGCGGGGTCCCGGCAGGGCGGGCCCCCCAACGAGCAGGAGGGCGTGGACGTGGCGACGAGCGACGAGGAGCTGCTCCGCACCACCGTGGCCGCGGTGGCGCCCGGGACCGAGCTGCGTGACGGTCTCGAGCGCATCCTGCGCGGGCGGACCGGCGCGCTCATCGTGCTGGGCAACGACAAGGTCGTCGAGCACGTCAGCACCGGCGGCTTCCCGCTCGACATCCCCTTCTCGGCCACCCGGCTGCGCGAGCTCGCCAAGATGGACGGCGCCGTCGTCGTCGACCGCGAGGTGACCCGCATCGTCCGGGCGGCGACCCAGCTCGTGCCCGACTCCTCCATCGAGACCAGCGAGTCCGGCACGCGGCACCGCACCGCCGAGCGGGTCGCCAAGCAGACCGGGTTCCCCGTGGTCTCGGTCAGCCAGTCGATGCGGATCATCGCCCTCTACGTCGCCGGCCGCCGCGTCGTCCTCGAGGACTCCAGCGCGATCCTGTCCCGGGGCAACCAGGCGCTGCAGACCCTCGAGCGCTACAAGTCCCGCCTCGACGAGGTGACCGGCACGCTGTCCGCCCTCGAGATCGAGGACCTGGTCACCGTGCGCGACGTCGCCAACGTGCTCCAGCGCCTCGAGATGGTCCGCCGGATCAAGGACGAGATCGCCGACTACGTCGTCCAGCTCGGCACCGACGGCCGGCTGCTCAGCCTCCAGCTCGAGGAGCTGACCGGCGGCCTGTCCGACGACCTTGACCTGGTCGTGCGCGACTACGTCGACGACTCCCGGGTCGGCTACACGCTCGAGGAGGCGATCTTCAACCTCCAGTCGATCGAGTCGACCGAGCTCATCGACCCGGCTGCCGGCGCCAAGGCCCTGGGGTTCATGACGGCCGGGGACGCCCTCGACTCCTCGGTCAGCCCGCTCGGCTTCCGGCTGCTGTCGAAGGTCCCCCGCCTGCCCGGCACGATCGTGGAGCGGCTCGTCGAGCACTTCGGCGGCCTCCAGAAGCTCCTCGCGGCCAACATCGACGACCTCATGGACGTCGATGGGGTCGGCGAGGGCCGGGCCCGCCTGGTGCGCGAGGGCCTGTCCCGGCTCGCGGAGAGCAGCATCCTCGAGCGGTACGTCTGACCGGGGAGCCCCGCCTCGTCGTGGCCGCCCTGACGCCTTCGGACCTCGCCGTCCTGCACGAGCGGGTGCTGGACTGGTATGCCGCGAACGCCCGCGACCTGCCCTGGCGCCACGCCGACTGCTCGCCGTGGGGGGTCTTCGTCTCCGAGATCATGGCCCAGCAGACCCCGGTGGCCCGCATCGAGGCCCCGTGGCGCCTGTGGCTCGCCCGCTGGCCGACCCCGCGCGCCCTGGCCGCCGCCGCCCCGGCCGACGTCGTGCGCGCCTGGGGCCGGCTGGGCTACCCCCGGCGGGCCCTGCGCCTGCGGGAGGCGGCGCGCGCCATGGTCGAGCGGCACGGCGCAGAGGTCCCGAGCGCCGAGGCCGACCTGCTCGCCCTGCCGGGCGTGGGCGGCTACACCGCGGCGGCCGTGCGAGCGTTCGCGTTCGGGCGACACACCTGCGTCGTCGACACGAACGTCCGCCGAGTGGTGACCCGGGTGGTCGAGGGCCGCGCCCAGGGTGCGCCCGCGCTCACCCGCGCCGAGCGCGACCTCGCCGCCGCCCTCGTCCCCACCGACGAGGCGCTCTCGGCCACCTGGAACGTCGCACTCATGGAGCTCGGGGCGCTCGTCTGCACGGCGCGCGCCCCGGCCTGTGGGCGGTGCCCGCTGGTCGACCGCTGTGCCTGGGTCGCCGCCGGCCGGCCGGCATACGAGGGTCCACCGCGGCGGGGGCAGGCCTGGGACGGCACTGACCGGCAGGTCCGCGGGCGGATCATGGCCGCACTTCGCGAGGCGACGACGACCGTCCCCCGGTCGGCGCTCGACATGGCCGCGGTCGACCCGGCCCAGGTCGACCGCTGCCTGGACTCGCTCGTCGCCGACGGGCTGGTCGAGCCGCTGGACGGCGCCGGGTTCGTCCTTCCCGGCGTGCCGGAGGCGGTCTGACATGCCGCACGACGACGTCCCGAGCACGGGTCGGCCCACGCCGCCGACCCCACCCACCCAGCCGATCCAGCCCGTCCACGACACTCAGCCGATGCCGCCGCCCGCGGCCGCCGCGCAGCCGACACCGGCGCCGCCGTCCGCGCCGGCACGCCGGGCGGCGTCGGGTCTGCGCAGGCGCGCCTCCCGGGCCGGGCGGGCGGCCGGTGGCGGCACGTTGAGGGTCGCGCGGCTGGCCGGCCAAGGTGGCCGGGCAGGGGCGCGGCGGGCCCGGGCGTACGCCAGCTCGGCGGGGGCGGGCGAGAGCGGGCTGGCCCGCCTCGTCGAGCTGCACTTCGTCAGCATGGTCGGCGACTCCGCGCTGACGGTGTCGCTGGCCGGGACCATCTTCGCCATACCCACCGACCGGGCTCGCGGCCAGGTCGGCCTGTTCCTGCTGCTGACGATGGCTCCGTTCGCCCTGCTGGCGCCGTTCATCGGGCCGCTGCTCGACCGGTTCAGGCACGGGCGGCGCTGGGCGATCGGCACGACCTTCGCTGTGCGCGGGTTCCTCAGCTGGGTGCTGGCCGGCGCCGTGGTCACCGACTCGCCCTGGGTCTTCCCGACGGCTCTGGGGTGCCTCGTCGGCTCCAAGGCCTACAACGTCACCCGGGCGGCCGCCGTACCGAGACTGCTGCCCACCGGGTTCACCCTGGTCAACGCCAACTCGCGGATCGCCCTGGCGGGCGTGGCAGGCATGGCCGTCGGGGGCGGGTTCGCCGGGGCCCTGTCCCGGCTGGGCCCCGACTGGTCGCTGCGGCTAGCGTTCGTCATCTACGTCGTCGGGACGGTCCAGGCCATCAGACTGCCGGCCCGGGTCGACTCCTCCCAGGGCGAGCTCGACGTCGAGGACACCCTCGTCCTGCGCCGGCCCGACCACGATCCGAGCGTCGGACGAGGCCCGCTCACCCGGCTGGGCGACCGGGTCCGAAGCCTGCCGACGGCGGTCACGGTCGCCCTTGTCGGGGCCATCGGCGCACGCCTGCTCACCGGGTTCCTCACCATCTTCATGGCGTTCCTCATGCGTGAGCACCCGCTGCCCGGCTGGTCCGGGACGGTGGTGCTGGCCCTGGTCGTCGGCGCGGCCGGCGGGGGCAACGCGCTGGGCACCGCGACCGGGAACGCCCTGCGGGGCCGCCGACCTGAGGCGATCATCTCCATCGCGCTCATCGTCGACGTGGGGATGGCGCTGGCCACCTCGGTGTTCTACTCGGTCTGGACGCTCATCGCCCTGGGGTTCGTCGCCGGGATGGCGGCCCAGCTCATCAAGCTCGGGCTCGACGCGACGATCCAGCGCGACGTCGACGAGGAGGTCCGCACGCGGGTGTTCGGCTGGTCCGAGACGGTCCTGCAGATGGCGTGGGTCTTCGGCGGAGCGGTCGGCATCCTGCTGCCGCTCGTCCCGCACGTGGGATTCGGGACGATCTCCGGGCTGCTGGTCCTCGTGCTCCTCGCCTCGGTCCGGATCCGAATGGTTCGTATTTCGACGTCGTCCGGCTGATAAATTCCGTAAACGCTCCCGTCCGGCCCGCGGCGCGGGTATATTGCCTGCCCTTTCTTGGCTTACCCGTCACATCCGCGCCTCTTCGTTCGCGCCCGCGCGGTGATGGGCCACTTCAAGAGCGCGGCACTGCCGCATCTCGGCGAGTTGCCGAGGTGGCATATCCGGGCTCGCCGTCGCCTCACATCCCCGCGTCACGGCTCGGCCTCTTCGCGGCCGTCGCGGTGCCTGGGCATGAAGCGCGCGACCCGCATCAGGGCGCTGGCAGGGTTCCGGCTCAACGCTCTCACGACACGTTGGTCCGATGGTTGGGTCACGGCGCCCAACCATCGGACCTCCGCCTCGACCCACCGATCAGGCATGCACAGCCGGCCGCGAGGATCTGGAGTGGGACGCCGCCGCCCAGCCGATGGCGCAAGAGTCGGTTTTGTCCTCATAAGTGTGGACAAAGTGACAGCAAGGCGTCGAAGAGGGTCAGGTAAGCCTCACTCAGCGTCGCGATGGAGGGTCTGCCAGGACCCTCGGGGAAGCGTGAACAGGAGTCGAACCTCGTTGGGCCGGATGTGCAATGGTGGTATCGACATAAGGATGGTGCGTGGATAGCATGCGGAGCGTTTCGGGCGCCGTTGTGAGTGTGGGAGGGGTTCGCTGATATGGCGAGAATGTCGATGGTCCGGTCGTTGGCCCTGGCGGGCGTGGTCGCGCTCTCCGTCGGGACTTCACCGGCCGCCTGGGGTGCTGCGCCCACCGGGACGAGCAAGCCGGGCCCCGTGGCGTCGACGTCAGCGAATACCGTTGCCGGCACCCCGGTCGCCCCGGGGGCGTTTGTGTCCCTGTCGCCGGCGCGGATCCTGGACACCCGGTACGGGACGGGTGCGGCGCGGGCGAAGGTCGCCAAGCATGCCACGGTGCATCTGCAGGTGACCGGTAAGGGTGGGGTCCCCGCGTCGGGGGTCTCCGCCGTCGTCCTCAACGTCACCGTCACCAACCCCACGAGCAGTGGCTACATCACGGCCTACCCCGACGGCGCGTCCCGGCCGACGGCGTCGAACCTGAACCTGGTGCGGGGTCAGACCGTGCCGAACCTGGTGGTGGTCAAGCTCGGTACCGGCGGCAAGGTGTCCTTGTACAACGGGACCGGCGGCACGGTGGACCTGATCGCCGACGTCGCCGGCTACTACCTGGCCGGTACCGCGGTTGACCCGGGGGCGTTCGCGGCGTTGTCGCCGGCGCGGATCCTGGACACCCGGTACGGGACGGGTGCGGCGCGGGCGAAGGTCGCCAAGCATGCCACGGTGCATCTTCAGGTGACCGGTGCGGGTGGGGTCCCCGTGTCGGGGGTCTCCGCGGTGGTGTTGAACGTGACGGTCGACGAACCCGGCGAGCAGTGGCTACATCACGGCCTACCCGGACGGCACGCCCCGGCCGACGGCGTCGAACCTGAACCTGGTGCGGGGTCAGACCGTGCCGAACCTGGTGGTGGTCAAGCTCGGCACCGGCGGCAAGGTGTCCTTGTACAACGGGACCGGCGGCACGGTGGACCTGATCGCCGACGTCGCCGGCTACTACCTGGCCGGCACCCCGACAGAGGCTGGGGCGTTCACGGCGTTGTCGCCGGCGCGGATCCTGGATACCCGGTACGGGACGGGTGCGGCGCGGGCGAAGGTCGCCAAGCATGCCACGGTGCATCTGCAGGTGACCGGTAAGGGTGGGGTCCCCGCGTCGGGGGTCTCCGCGGTCGTCCTCAACGTCACCGCCACCAACCCGGCGAGCAGTGGCTACATCACGGCCTACCCCGACGGCACGTCCCGGCCGACGGCGTCGAACCTGAACCTGGTCAAGGGTCAGACCGTGCCGAACCTGGTGGTGGTCAAGCTCGGCGCCGGCGGCAGGGTGTCCTTGTACAACGGGACCGGCGGGACGGTGGACCTGATCGCCGACGTCGCCGGCTACTACCTCGCCGACACCACCCCACCGGACACCACCCCACCCGGACCGGTCACCGCGCTCAGCGCCACCCCGGGAGAGACCAGCGTCGAGCTGTCCTGGACCAACCCGGCCGACTCCGACCTCGCCGGCGTGATGATCCGCCGCGCCACGGGGGCCACCCCACCGGCCATCCCCACCGCCGGCACCGAAGTCACCGACACCACCGGGTCCACGGCCACCTTCACCGACACCGGCCTCACCGCCGGCACCACCTACAGCTACGCCCTGTTCGCCCACGACGCCGTCCCCAACTACGCCACCGGCGCCGTGACCACGACGACGACGCAGACGGCCAGCGGCGGCACGATCCACGGCACGGTCACCGACGCAGCCGGATCGCACGCCCCCCTCGCCGGCGTGGTGGTGCATGCCACGTCCTCGAGTGCGCACGTCGGACTCACGTCCAGCATCGAGGCGACAACGGGTGCGGACGGCACGTACGACCTGCCCGGCCTCCCCGCCGCGAACGACTACAGCGTCTGCTTCGACGGGTCCCAAGCCACCGGGGGCAGCACCGACGGCTTCGGCTACGCCTATGCCTGCCACGACGCCAGTCCCTATGCCGGCACCGTGGTGGTGACCGACGGCGACACGACGACCGTCGACGAGCAGATGTCGGCCGGTGGCGCGATCACCGGGACCGTACGCGACGCGGGCGGGTCGAACCACGCCCTTGCAGGCGTCACGATCTCGGTCACCAACTACACCCTCAGCGACGTGCGCATAGAAGCGACCGCGGCAACGGGAACCGACGGCACCTACAGCGTGCGCGGGCTGCCGGTCGGCAGCAACTACGCCGTGTGTTTCACGGGGAACGAGGCGACCGGAGGGTCGAGCGACACCACGGGATACGTCGCAGAATGCTGGGACAACCAGCCGGGGCCCGCCACCTCGACGTCGGTAACGGTGGCCGCCGCCACGGCGACCACGGGGATCGACGGCTCCCTCGGCGCCGGGGGCCGGATCACCGGCACGGTGACCCAGTCCGGCGGTGGTGGCAGCCCGCTTGCCGGCGTCACGGTGGATCTCCAACAGAACACCGACTTCGGCAGCAGCGGCCGAGTCGAAACGGCCGCTGACGGCACCTACAGCTTCGAGGGCCTCCAACCCGGCACCGACTATCAGGTCTGCTTCAGCGGCGACGACGCCACGGGTGGGTCCAGCGACGCCACCGGGTACGTCGGCCAGTGCTGGCGGGGCCAGCCGGTCGGGGGTACCCCCACGCCGGTCACGGTGACCGCAGGATCCACCACAGCCGACATCAGTGCGGCCTTGGTCGCGGGCGGGTCGATCTCCGGGTCAGTGACCCAGTCCGGCACGGGGGCCTCGCTCGCCGGCGTGGCGATCCGGGTGAGTGACTACTCCCTCAACCTGCCGTATGAGCCATCCGCCCAGACAGCCACCGACGGCACCTACAGCATCCGTGCGTTGCCGGCGTCCACGCACTACATGGTGTGTTTCGACGCGAGCCTGGCCACCGGGGGGTCGAACGACACGACGGGGTACTCGGGGCAGTGCTGGCACAACCAGCCGTCGACCGGGACGCCGACGTCGGTGACGGTGACCTCGGGCGTGACGACGAGCGGGATCGACGCGTCCCTGGCCCTCGCCGGGGCGATCTCCGGGACGGTGACCCAGGCAGGCACCGGAGCCCCGCTTGCCGATGTCGGGTTGAGTGTGTCGTCCGATTCGGTGTCGGACTACGGGTACGGCTACACGAGACCTGACGGGACCTACACCGTGGCGGGTCTGGACCCGGCCACCGACTACACCGTCTGCTTCGACTCGAGCGGGGCGACGGGCGGGTCGAGCGATGCGACGGGGTATGTGGGGCAGTGCTGGCACAACCAGCCGTCGACCGGGACGCCAACCCCGGTGACGGTGACGTCGGGCGGCACGACGAGCGGGATCGACGCGTCCCTGGCCGTGGCCGGGGCGATCTCCGGGACGGTGACCGAGTCCGGTACCGGAGCCCCCCTCGCCGGTGTCTTCGTGGACTACTACGGCTCGGCGTCGACAGGCGGCGAGGGCTACACCAACGCTGACGGGACCTACACCGTGACGGGTCTGGACCCGGCCACCGACTACACCGTCTGCTTCGACGCGAGCTGGGCGACGGGCGGGTCGAGCGATGCGTCGGGGTATGTGGGGCAGTGCTGGCACAACCAGCCGTTGACCGGGACGCCGACGTCGGTGACGGTGACGTCGGGCGTGACGACGAGCGGGATCGACGCGTCCCTGGTCCCGGGCGGGGCGATCTCCGGGACGGTGACCGAGGCAGGCGCCGGGCCCGCGCTCGCAGGTGTCTGGGTGAGTGTGTGGTCCGGTTCGACGTCGGCTTCCGAGTACGGCTACACGGACGCGGACGGGACCTACACCGTGACGGGTCTGGACGCGGCCACCGACTACACCGTCTGCTTCGACGCAACCGGGGCGACGGGCGGGTCGAGCGATGCGTCGGGGTATGTGGGGCAGTGCTGGCACAACCAGCCGTTGACCGGGACGCCGACGTCGGTGACGGTGACCTCGGGCGTGACGACGAGCGGGATCGACGCGTCCCTGGCCCTGGCCGGGGCGATCTCCGGGACGGTGACCGAGTCCGGTACCGGAGCCCTCCTCGGCGATGTCGAGGTGGATGTGTCGTCCAGCTCCACGGCGACGAGCGCGTTTGGCTACACGGACGCGGACGGGACCTACACCCTGGCGGGCCTCGACCCGGCCACCGACTACGTCGTCTGCTTCCGGGGGGACTTCGCCACGGGAGGCTCGAGTGCCTCGTACACCTACCAGTGCTACAACAACAAGCCCGACGAGACGACTGCCGACCCGGTCACCGTGACGTCCGGGGCCACCAAGGCGAACATCGACGCGGCCCTCAGCCCATCGTGACGGCAGGGTGAGCCGCTCGCGCAAGGGCGGCTGGGCAGACCGGGCGACCCCGACCAGCGCACGTCGGCCGGGGTCGCCGGGTCCGCACGGCGGCCGACCTGCGATGGCCCGGCCGAGGCGCACGCCGGTCAGTCGGGCTGCCGCTCCGGGCCCGTCGCGTTCCGAGATCGTCGCGGTGTGGGCCGCCTGCCTCGCCCCAGCCCTGGTCCTGCCCGGGGCGCTCAACCGGTTCGTCTTCGTCAAGCTGGCGGCCGTGGCCCTCGCCGTGGCTCTCGCCCTCACCGCTGCGCCGGTCACCCGGCTGCGTCGGGAGGCCACACTGGCCATGTGGTCCGCCGCCGCGGTACTCGTCGTGGCCGCCCTCGCCGGTGCCGAGCCGGTCGCCCAGCTCATCGGACGTGCACCCCGATACGAGGGTGTCGTCTCGCTCTCGGTCTATGGCGCGGCGGTGGCCCTCGGTGCCTGGCTCCTCGGTTCGCCGGACCGTCCAGTGCTCCGCCGCCATGCGGTCCGAGCGACGGCGGTCGCGGCCCTCCTCGTCGCGCTCGTCGCCGCGGCCGAGGCCGTCGGGCTGCGGCCGCTGGCCACCACGACCGCCCGCCCCGGCTCGCTCCTGGGTAACGCCACGGAGCAGGGCGCCTACGGCGTCGGCGTCCTCATCCTCGGACTGGGCCTCGGCGTCGCCGTGGGTGAGGTTGCCGTGGGCTGGGTGGCCACGGTGTCCGGCGCCGTCCTGGTCGCCACCTCGGCCTCCCGAGGTAGCCTGCTCGGGCTCGGGGTGGGGTTGGCGACCTGGCTCGTGCTCGATGGGCGCGTGCTGCGCGATCGGCGGGTGTGGGGCACGGCCGGCGCTCTGGTCGTGGTCGGGCTGCTCATCCCGTTGACCCGGTCGCGGGTGCTGTTGATGAGCCCACTGGCGACGCAGACGATCACCGGCCGTCTCCAGGAGTGGTCGAGCGTGGCCGGCATCCTCGCGCACCGACCGATCCTCGGGGTGGGACCGTCGGGCTTCGTCGACGCGTGGCCGTCGGTGCAGACCGCGGGCTATGTACGCCTCGCGGGGGTGGCGCGGCTGGACAGCCCGCACTCCCTGCCGCTCCAGGTGCTGCTCAGCGGGGGCATCCTGCTCCTCGTCCCGGTGGTCGCGGTCCTTGTCATCGCCGTCCGCGTCGTGCGCGACCGGCGGCGCCGTGGTGACGACATCGCCTGGACCGTGGCCACAGCCAGCGCACTTGCCGGATGGGCGGGCGTCCTGCTCACCCACTTCACCGCTCCCGGGAGCACTCCCTTCTTCGCCCTCTTCCTCGGGTCGCTCCTGGCCGTCCCCGCCGACCGGCCGCGGGCCGTGCTGCGTCGAGCCAGGCTCGTCGGCGCGGGGATCGCGGCAGCAGCCGTCCTTGTTCTCGGCGCGGCGGCAGCGGCCGAGATCCCCCTGCGGTCCGGCCTCATCGAGCTGCAGAGCGGGGACACCGCGAGCGCCGTACGCAGCTTCGACCGCGCCCGGGCCTGGCGTTGGTGGGACGCCGACCTCGATGCCGCCATCGCGCACGCCATCGTGTCCCAACCCAGCGCCGACGCTCCGCTCGGACTCGCGGCCGAGCGTCTGGCCACGGCCCGGGGACGGCTCGGTGACGACCCCGACGTGGCGACCGACACGGGACTCCTGGCCCAGGAGCAGGGGGACCTCGGCCAGGCGGTGGTGTGGTACTCCCGGGCCGTCGCCCTGTCTCCGAATGATCCCCAGGCGCTCGCGCTGCGCGGCGCCGCGCGGGGCCGGCAGGGTGACACGACCGGTGCCGTGGCCGACCTGACGGCGAGCGCGTCACTCACGCCCCAGGACCCGGCGCCGCTGCGCGCCCTGGCGACCGTCTACCAGGGCGTGGGTGATACCGCGAAGGCCGACGACCTGCTGGCCCGCGCGGCCCGGCTGACACGCTCCGGTGGCTGACTCCTGACCCGGACGGCCTGGCCGAGCTCGGCCACGTCCCGAGCGTCCCGCGGGCCGAGGCGGACCCCGGGACACCGGTCCTCAGAATCTCCTGGCGGCCGGTCGGCGGTCGATGCCACGATCTGAGCATGAGTGCCGTGACCCATCGCACCGCCGAGGAGCTCGAGGCCTTCCTTCCCGAGGTGTATGCCGCGCCGAAGGATCTCGGGACCCTCGCCCTGATCGTGCGCCGCCCGGCCCCCGGGGAGCGGGAGGTGCTCGAGGAGGGAGAGCTGGACCCGGGGTTCGGCCTGGTCGGCGACGGCTGGCTCGAGCGCGGTGACTCGAGCACCACCGACGGCCTGCCCCATCCGGACACCCAGCTCAACGTCATGAGTGCCCGGATGGTCGGGTTCCTCGCGGGGGACCCCGGCCGGCGGGCGCTCGCGGGCGACCAGCTCTACCTCGACCTCGACCTGTCGGTCGAGAACCTCCCCGTGGGCTCGCTGCTCACCATCGGCGAGGTGGGGTCGCGTGGCGCCGTGATCGAGGTGACCGAGCCGCCGCATACCGGCTGCGCGCAGTTCGTCGAGCGGTTCGGGGGCGAGGCGATGCGGTTCGTCAACGGCTCGATCGGTCGGCCGCTGCGGCTGCGCGGGCTCAACGCCCGCGTCGTGGTCCCGGGCCGGGTCCGTACCGGCGACGTCGTCAGAGTCGAACGCCCGGCCTGACCGCGAGGGGGCATCAGAGCGTCCGCGATCCGCGGTCCTGCAGGTAGCGGTCCTGCGGGTTGCGATGCGCCGCGGCAGATGGCACTCTCGTCGTGCCTCCGGGGGGTTCGGGCCCCGGAGCGGTTGAAACGGGGGGAGTCCATGAGCGGCCACCGCCGCACCGTCACCCGGCGGGGCCGTTGGAGCGCCCGGATGGTGTCCGGCACCGCCGTGGCGCTCGCCGCCATCCTCGCCCTCGCGACGGCTGCCGGAGCCGGTAACGGGCTCGACGTGCGCTCCACAAGCCGCTACGTGCTCGACGGCGGCACGCATCAGGTCCGGGCGACGTTGCGGGTCACCGTCCACAACCGGCTGCCGAGCGTGCGGACGGGTGCCGGCATCGAGTACTACTTCTGGAAGTCGATCCAGATCCCGGTCCCGGCGGACGCCCACCGGCTCAAGGCGGTGTCCAACGGCGCCACGTTGGGGGTCACCACCGCCAGGACCCACGACCCGAGCACCAGGCTGGCCACGATCGCCTTCCCGTCGAACCTGCTCTACGGCCAGAGCCGCACGATCACCGTCACCTTCGTGCTCACCGGCGCGAAGCCTCGGTCCGCCGACCAGACCCGGGTGGGCCCGGGGTACGCGACCTTCGCCGTCTACGGGCCGGGCGACTCCGGCCAGATGACCATGCAGGTCGTGCTCCCGACCTCGATGACCTTCGACGCCTCGACCGACCTGTTCAACGCCGCCAGCTCGGGCAGGACCACGACGTACACCGCCACGAAGAACACCGACAGCGTGGGCTTCTACGCCGTGGTCTCCGCGCGCGACCCGGCGCTCGCCAAGACCGAGAAGGTCACGGTCAGCGGCCGGGACATCTCGGTGATGGCCTACCCCGACGACCCCAAGTGGGCCTCCTTCGTCACCACGACGATGACGTCCGGGGTCCCGGCGCTCGAGAAGATCCTGGGAAGGGACTGGCCCGGCGGGGTGACCAAGGTCCGCGAGGACCGCGCGGTCAACGTCCGCGGCTACGACGGGTGGTTCGACCCGCGGTCCGATGAGATCGTCATCGGTGAGGAGCTCCAGGCCCAGCTGCTCTTCCATGAGCTCACCCACGCGTGGGCGAACGCGTCCACGCTCGACGCCCGCTGGATGTCGGAGGGCATCGCCGACGCGGTGGCCGAGCGGGCGATGCGCGAGCGCGGCGGCAAGGCTCGGGGTCCGGGCAAGGTCTCGCGCACCGCGCCGGGTTCTCTCCCGCTCAACAGCTGGACGCCGGACCAGGAGGACCGCGCGCAGGCCGCCGACGACTACGCCTACCCCGCCTCCCAGTACGTCATCGACACCCTGCTGGCCGGCTGCGACCCGGCGAGCACGAGCACCGTCCTCGCGGACGCGGTGACCGGCCGCAGCGCCTACACCCCCCCGGGCCACAGCGACCTCCCGACCACCTCGACGAGCTGGGAGCGCCTCCTCGACCTGCTCGAGGTGCGCGGGGGCAACGCCAGGGCCGCGGACGTCCTGTCCACCTGGGTCCTCACGAGCAAGGACAAGGCCCTGCTGGCCCCCCGCGCCACCGCGCGTGCGGCATACATCGCCGCCGACCGGGCCGACGGCGACTTCGTCCCGCCGCTCGGGCTCCGGTCCGCGATGACCAGCTGGAGCTTCGGCCAGGCCCAGTCGATCCTGGCCCAGGTCGCCGGCCTGGGGCCGCAGGCGGTCGCCGTACAGGAGGCCGCCCGCCGCAACCACCTGAGCGTCCCCGAGAAGGTCGCCGCGGTCTACGAGGGCGCCGACAGCCCGCAGCAGTATGCCGCCCTCCCGAGCTTCCTGCCCGCCGCGGCCCGGACCCTGGACGAGGTCGGTGCCGCCGAGCGCGCGGCCGCTGCGTCGCGCAACCCCCTGGGCGCGCTGGGTGCCGGGGTCCTCGGTGTCAGCGGGTCCGCGAGCCGGGCACGCGGTGACCTGGACCGGGCGGACCTCGCCGGCGCCGCGACGGCCGCCCGCTCGGCGACCGACGCCGCCGGCCGGGCCACCTGGGTGGGTCTGGCCCTGGTGGTCGGCGTCCTGCTCGTCCTCGCCGGGCTCGCCCTGCTGGCCCGGCTGCTCCTGCGACTGCGGGCTCGCCGCCCGGGCGTGGGCGCGGCCGTTGAGGTGGATGCGGTCGCGGCCGAGGTCTGACCTCTCCGGCACCACGCTGGAGGAGGACCGGCTCGGGCAGCACGGCTCCCTACCGAGCTGCCGATGCGCTCGCCCTCGGGGGTCAGCGGCAGGTGGGCTCCGCTCTCGCCGTGCCCATCGCGACTTCGCTGAAAACAGGGGTCGACACCCGGAATGTCCACTGAATCCGTAGTCGTAGGGGCCAAGAGACTACGCAATGATGAAATTCCGGTACGCTCAGATCAAGGTCGCGGACCATCCCACGGCCAGGAGAGGAGCACCATGGCCGAGGCAACCCAGTCCCAGACCCGCGCCACCTGGCCCGCCCACGACCCCGGCACGAGGCGCTGGCTGCCGATGACCTCGCGGCCGGTCGACCCGAGCCGGGTGCACAAGCTCATGGCCGCGGAGTGGGAACGGTTCACGAGCACCACCGCGGCGTCGGGCGAACATCACCTGCGGGCGAGCGACTCGCTGCCGCTGGGCGTCACCTCGTCCTTCCAACACTGGGAGCCGTACCCGATCTCCATCCAGTCCGCGCGGGGCGCGTGGCTGACCGACCTGGACGGCCGCCGCCTGCTCGACCTGTCGATGGGCTTCGGCGCGATGCTGGTCGGTCACCTCAACCCCGTCGTCGTGGAGCACGTGCAGCGTGCCCTGCTCGACACCGGCACCCTGTTCGTCACCCCGTCGCCTCAGGCCACCGAGATGAGCGAGCGGTTCTGTCGGCGGTTCGGCCTCGACATGATCCGCTTCACCAACTCCGGCACCGAGTCCCTGATGTATGCCATCCGCGCGGGACGCGCATTCACCGGCCGCAAGGGCGTGCTGAAGATCGAGGGCGGCTACCACGGCGGGTACGACGCCCTCCAGGTCTCGGTCAAGCCTGCGCTGGAGGACATCGGCCCGGCCGATGCACCGACCCCCGACGTCCCGTTCGACGTCGAGGCCGGGACCGTGTACGTCGTGCCCTACAACGACCTCCCCTACCTCGAGAAGATGCTGGGCGAGCACGGCTCCGAGATCGGCGTGATGGTGATCGAGCCGGTCGTCGAGAACCTCTCCATCGTGGTGCCCGACGAGGGCTACCTCGCCGGCGTGCGCGCCGCCTGCGACAAGCACGGCGTTGTGCTGGTCTTCGACGAGGTCAAGACCGGGCTCACCGCGGGCCATGCCGGCGCGGCGCAGCGTCTCGGCGTCCAGCCGGACCTCATCACCTTGGCTAAGAGCATCGGCGGTGGCCTGCCACTCGCGGCCTTCGGCGGCAAGCGTGAGGTCATGGAGGTCGTCGTCGACGGGCGGATGGCCCACTTCGGCACCTACAACGGCAACCCGCTCGTGATGGCGGCTGCTCGCGCCGTGGATGAGATCTGCACCCCCGAGGCGCTGGCGGCGGTCGAGGTGATCAACGAGCGCGCGATGACCGGGATCGATGACGTGATCACCGAGTACGAGCTCCCCGCACACACCGTGGGGCTCGGCGTGAAGGGTTGTGTCACATGGTCGACGACCCCGGTGCGCAACTACCGCGACTACAAGGCCACTGACTTCGGGCTGGCCGAGCTGTCCTGGCTGTGGGGCGTCAACCGCGGCATCCTCACCCCGCCCGGGCTCGACGAGCAGTGGCTCGTCTCGCTCGCCCACACCGACGACGACATGGCCCTGATGGTCGACCACTTCGCCGAGCTCGCCACGGCGCTGCGCGCCTGACCGGGCGCGGCACGCGGCACAGGTCAGAGCACCCGCAGCATCCGGGTGTTGCCGAGGGTGTTGGGCTTGACCCGCTCCAGGTCGAGGAACTCCGCGACGCCCTCGTCGTAGGAGCGCAGCAGCTCGACATAGACCTCCGGGTCCACCGCCTGGCCCTCGATGGGCGCGAACCCGTGCCGGGCGAAGAACTCGACCTCGAAGGTGAGGCAGAACAGCCGGCTCACCCCGAGCTCGCTCGCGCGCTCGACGAGCCGTTGCAGCACGGCCGATCCCACACCCTGGCCGAGCGAGTGCTCGGCCACCGCGAGCGTGCGCACCTCGGCGAGGTCCTCCCACAGCACGTGCAGCGCCCCGCAGCCGACGACCTCGCCCGCGTGCTCGGCGACGACGAAGTCGGCGACCGACTCGTAGTAGCCCACGGCCTCCTTGGCCAGCAGCACCCGGCGTTCGGCGAGCGGCGCGACGAGGGCCCGCACCGCTCGCACGTCGGAGGTGCGCGCCATCCGCACAGTCACCGGGGCGTGCCGTACCGCGCCGTCGTCGTCGACGGTCCGGGCGATGAACGAGGGCTCGGTCACGCAGCCCAGCCTAGGACCGTGGACGGCTGAGCCGCCGCCGGTGTCGCAGCCGTGAGAGGGCCGGTATGCCACGGGTGCGGCATACCGGCCCTCTCACGGCGCGTCGGTCGGCGGGGTCACTCGGCGGCAGCGCCCGAGCCCGCTGGTGGAGCGTCGGTCCCGGCGGTCACCAGGGGTATCTCGAGCCCGTTGGCGTGCGGTGTCCCGATGAAGATGAAGACGGCCTCCTTGCCCTCGCCGGTGGCGTCCACCGCGACGATCTCGCCGGCCCTGAGCTCGCCGAAGAGGATCTTCTCGGACAGCACGTCCTCGATCTCGCGCTGGATCGTCCGGCGCAGCGGCCGGGCGCCGAGCACCGGGTCGTAGCCCTTCTTGGCCAGCAGGTCCTTGGCAGCGGGCGTGAGCTCCATGCCCATGTCCTTGTCCTTGAGCCGCTTGTCGAGCTTGGCGATCTCGAGGTCGACGATCTGCACGATCTCGTCCCGGGTGAGCTGCGGGAAGACGATGACCTCGTCGACCCGGTTGAGGAACTCGGGGCGGAAGTGCTGCTTGAGCTCGTCGGTGACCTTGGACTTCATCCGGTCGTAGTCGCTGCGGGACTCGGGTCCGGCGCTGAAGCCGAGCGAGCCCTTGGTGATGTCTCGGGTGCCGAGGTTGGTGGTCATGATGATGACGGTGTTCTTGAAGTCGACCATCCGGCCCTGGGAGTCGGTGAGTCGGCCGTCCTCGAGCACCTGCAGCAGGCTGTTGAAGATCTCGGGGTGGGCCTTCTCGACCTCGTCGAACAGCACGACGGAGAACGGACGCCGCCGGACCTTCTCGGTCAGCTGGCCGCCCTCCTCGTAGCCGACGTAGCCGGGCGGGGACCCGAACAGGCGGCTCACCGTGTGCTTCTCGGAGTACTCCGACATGTCGAGCTGGATGAGGGCGTCCTCGTCGCCGAAGAGGAACTCCGCCAGGGTCTTGGCGAGCTCGGTCTTCCCGACGCCCGTCGGTCCGGCGAAGATGAACGACCCACCGGGTCGGCGCGGGTCCTTCAGGCCGGCCCGCGTGCGGCGGATCGCCTGGGACAGCGCCTTGATGGCGTCGTCCATGCCGACGACCCGCTTGTGCAGCTCGTCCTCCATGTGGAGCAGCCGGCTGGACTCCTCCTCGGTCAGCTTGAACACCGGGATGCCGGTGGAGGCGGCGAGGACCTCGGCGATGAGCTCCTCGTCGACCTCGGCGACGACGTCGAGGTCACCGGACTTCCACTCGTTCTCGCGGCGGGCCTTGTCGGCGCGCAGGTTCTTCTCGTCGTCGCGCAGCCGCGCGGCCTTCTCGAAGTCCTGCCCGTCGATGGCCGACTCCTTCTCGCGGACGACGGCTGCGATCTTCTCGTCGAACTCGCGCAGGTCCGGCGGTGCGGTCATCCGGCGGATGCGCAGCCGGGCGCCGGCCTCGTCGATGAGGTCGATGGCCTTGTCGGGGAGGAACCGGTCGTTGACGTAGCGGTCGGCCATGTTGGCCGCGGCGACGAGAGCGCCGTCGGTGATCGACACGCGGTGGTGTGCCTCGTAGCGGTCGCGCAGGCCCTTGAGGATCTCGATGGTGTGCGGGAGCGTCGGCTCGGCCACCTGGATGGGCTGGAACCGGCGCTCCAGCGCGGCGTCCTTCTCGATGTACTTGCGGTACTCGTCCAGGGTCGTCGCGCCGATGACCTGCAGCTCGCCGCGGGCCAGCATCGGCTTGAGGATGCTCGCCGCGTCGATGGCGCCCTCAGCGGCGCCGGCCCCGACGAGGGTGTGGATCTCGTCGATGAACAGGACGATGTCGCCGCGGGTGCGGATCTCCTTGAGGACCTTCTTCAGCCGCTCCTCGAAGTCGCCGCGGTAGCGGCTGCCGGCGACGAGCGCGCCGAGGTCGAGGGTGTAGAGGTGCTTGTCCTTGAGGGTCTCGGGGACCTCGCCGCGGACGATGTCCTGGGCCAGTCCCTCGACGACGGCCGTCTTGCCGACGCCGGGCTCGCCGATGAGGACGGGGTTGTTCTTGGTGCGGCGGGACAGCACCTGCATGACCCGCTCGATCTCCTTCTCGCGCCCGATGACCGGGTCGAGCTTGCCCTCCCGGGCGGCCTGGGTGAGGCTGCGGCCGAACTGGTCGAGGACGAGCGAGCCGGCCGGGGCGCCCTCGGTGGAGGCGCCCGGTCCGATGCCGGCGCTGGCGCCCTCCTTGCCGCCCTGGTAGCCGGAGATGAGCTGGATCACCTGCTGGCGCACGCGCGAGAGGTCGGCGCCGAGCTTGACCAGCACCTGCGCGGCCACCCCCTCGCCCTCGCGGATGAGCCCGAGGAGGATGTGCTCGGTCCCGATGTAGTTGTGGCCGAGCTGCAGCGCCTCGCGCAGGCTCAGCTCGAGGACCTTCTTGGCGCGGGGGGTGAAGGGGATGTGACCGGTCGGGGCCTGCTGGCCCTGGCCGATGATCTCCTGGACCTGCTCGCGCACGGACTCCAGGGAGATCCCGAGGCTCTCCAGGGCCTTGCTCGCGACGCCCTCGCCCTCGTGGATCAGGCCGAGGAGGATGTGCTCGGTCCCGATGTAGTTGTGGTTGAGCATCCGCGCCTCTTCCTGCGCGAGCACGACCACACGACGGGCCCGGTCGGTGAACCGTTCGAACATCTGACAACTCCTCAGCTCGGTCAGTCATGTCGATGCTAGCCGGGGCACCTGTATACCGGTCCCATGTTTCGGCCACATGCACCCCAGGGGTGACGACTGCCCTGCACAACGCGGCATACGACGGTGTGTGTTCCGGGGTCGCCCGCAACCGGCTCATGTTCGCTGTGGGCGCAGCGCACCCCCCGGCCCCTCGGTGGTGCTGACGGCGGCCCGGATGGGGCGCTCCGTCGCCGTTGTGACGACCATCGCCTCTCTCGTCGGGGCACGAGGTGCCCCGACAGTTGGACAATGAGGTAGGACCGACCTCGTCGAAGCCCTATCGCCCGGTCCCGAGGCGGCCCATCCGGAAGGAAAAGGTCCGACATGTCCAGCGAACAGCTCCAGAAGATCAAGAACGCCCAAGGCTTCGTCGCCGCGCTCGACCAGAGCGGTGGCAGCACCCCGAAGGCCCTCCGACGATACGGCGTGGACGAGAAGGCCTACTCCGACGACGCGCAGATGTTCGACCTCGTCCACCAGATGCGCACCCGGATCATCACCAGCCCGGTCTTCACCGGCGACCGGATCCTCGCGGCGATCCTGTTCGAGATGACCATGGACCGCCAGATCGAGGGCAAGGGCTCGGCGGAGTACCTCTGGGAGAACAAGGCCATCGTCCCCATCCTCAAGGTCGACAAGGGTCTGGCCGAGGAGGCCGACGGGGTCGCCCTGATGAAGCCGATTCCCGAGCTCGACGCCCTGCTCGAGCGGGCGACGGCACACGGGGTCTTCGGGACCAAGATGCGCTCCGTCATCAGGCTGGCCGACCCCGCGGGCGTCGCTGCCGTCGTGGCGCAGCAGTTCGAGGTGGCGCGCCGGATCCTCGCGGCCGGCCTGGTACCGATCATCGAGCCCGAGGTCGACATCCGCAGCCCGCAGAAGGCCGCCGCTGAGGAGCTGCTGAGGACCGCGCTGCTGGCCGAGTCCTCCCGGCTCGACCCCGACCAGCACGTCATGTTCAAGCTCACCCTCCCGGAGGAGCCGGGGTTCTACACCGAGGTGGTCGAGCACCCGCAGGTGCTGCGGGTGGTCGCCCTGTCCGGTGGGTACTCCCGCAAGGAGGCAGATGCCCGGCTCACGCAGAACCACGGCGTCATCGCCAGCTTCTCCCGGGCGCTCACCGAGGGCCTGACCGCCCAGCAGAGCCCCGAGGAGTTCGACGCCGTGCTCGATGCGTCGATCGAGAGCATCTTCCAGGCCTCGATCACCTGAGGGTGCCCGGGTCGGCGTACCCGGTCAGCGGCGGCGCTGGCACCGGCCGCACCAGAACAGGTTGCGGCCGGCGACCAGCTGGGTGCGAACCCGGGAGCCGCAGACGAGGCACGGCATACCGGCCCGCTTGTAGACGTAGGACTCGCGCTCGGTGAGATGCACGGGTATGCCGTCCGCCAGAGCCGACTCCACCTCGGCCACCTGCTCCGCGACGGTGACGATCCGGCTGGTCGCCACCCCGAGGGGCATGAGCGCGACGAGGTCGGCCCAGATCGCCGCCCAGGTGCGCCGACGGATCTCCCGGCCCGGCCGCAAGGGCGCCACCCGCCGGCGGAACAGCACCTCGGAGCGGTAGACGTTGCCCACTCCGGCGATGACCGCCTGGTCCATGAGGAGCTCGGCGATCGGGCGGCTCGACCGGGAGACCTTGGTCCAGCCGAGGGCCTCGTCGGCCTCGGGGCGGAGCGGGTCGGGGCCGAGCCGGGAGATGACGGCGAGGACCTCCTCGGGTGCCACGACGGCGCAGAGCGTCGGCCCGCGCAGGTCGGCGACGTGCTGGTCGGTGGCCAGCCGCAGCCGGACCTGCCCGACCACCGGCACCTCGCCGGCCCAGTCCCGCCCGTCGATGGTGAACGTCCCGATCAGCCCGAGGTGGACGTGCAGCACCGCGTCCGCGGCGAACTCGACGAACAGGTGCTTGCCCCACGAGCGGGCCCCCAGCACCTCGCGTCCGTCGAGCAGGGCCGCCCCGTCGGCGAACCGGCCCTGGGGGCTGGTCACCACCGGCGTCGTGCCCGCGAAGGCCGCGTCGAGGTCCCGCGCGAGACGGAAGAGCGTGTGTCCCTCGGGCATGACGGGAGCGTATGCCGTGTCGCCGACGCTCGTGCCCGAGGTCAGCCCAGCGAGGTCAAGGACCTGGCGCGGGCGACCGCGCGGGCGACCGAGCACATCGAGTCGAAGGTCGCCGGCATCCAGGCCGAGATGACCGGTGCGGCGGACAGCATCAACGAGATCCGAGAGGTGGTCTCGCGGATGAGCGAGCACGTCACGACGATCGTGTCTGCGGTGGAGGAGCAGACCGCGACGACCTCGACGATGTCGGCGTCGGTGCACCGGGCCGCTGCCGGCTCGTCCGGGATCACCGACAACATCCGTGCGGTGGCGCAGCGGGTGCAGGCTGCCTCAGCTGGCCCTCTTCTTCTTCTCCGTCTCCTTCTTGGCGGCCGCCTTCTTCGCCGCCTTCTCGGCCGGAGCCCGGGACGCGGTGCGCTGCGGGTCGTCCGATGTCGTGGGGGCCTCGCCGCGCGAGGCCTTGGCCCGCTCGACGGACTTGGCGAGCGCGGCGAGCAGGTCGACGACCTCGCCGCTCTCCTCGGCCGGCCGCGGCGCCACCGCGACCTCGCCACCCTCGACCTTGGCCCTGACGACCTGCTCGAGCGCGATGGCGTAGTCGTCCTCGAACTCGTCGGGCTCGAAGTCGCCGGCCAGCTGCTCGATGAGCAGGTGGGCCATGGCCAGCTCCTTCGTCGTGGCGTCCGCCGCCTCGTCGAGCTGGGCGAAGTCGGGGCGGCGGATCTCGTCGGGCCACAGCATCGTCTGCATGACGATGACGCCGTCACGCACCCGGAGCACCGCCATCGTCATCCGGGTCCGGATCGAGACGGTGACGATGGCCATCCGGTTCTCGGACTCCAGGGCCTCACGGAGCAGAAGGTAGGGCTTGGTCGCCGCCTTGTCGGGCTCGAGGTAGTAGCTCTTGTCGAGGTAGATGGGGTCGATCTGGTCGGCCGGGACGAACTTCTCGACGCTGATCTCCTTGCTCGACCGGCTCGGCAGGTCGGCGAAGTCCTCGTCGGTGAGGACGACCATGTCGCCGTCCTCGGTCTCGTAGCCCTTGGCGATGTCGTCGTAGGACACCTGCTCGCCGTCCACGGAGCAGATGCGCTGGTAGCGGATGCGCCCACCGTCCTCGCGGTGCACCTGCCGGAACTGGACGTCGTGGTTCTCGGTCGCGGAGTAGAGCCGCACCGGCACGTTGACCAGCCCGAAGGACACTGCGCCCTTCCAGATCGCTCGCATGGCTGCCCCTTTCCTGCCGCCGCCGTCCGCGCGCCAGGCTGCGCGCAGGACGCGTGCCGCGCCCGTGCGGCCCGGAGGCCGCCCGGAGGCGCAGACTCCCAGCCTACGTGCGTCAGGATGGCCGTATGCGTCCGATGCTCGCCACGGTTGCCGATACCGTCCCCGCCGGTCCGGCCTGGGTGCACGAGGTGAAGTGGGACGGCATGCGGCTGCTCGCCGACGTCCGGGACGGCCGGCTCACCCTCACCTCCCGGACCGAGCGGGACGTGACGGCGAGCTTCCCCGAGCTCGACCCGCTCGGCGCGGCCTACGAGGACATGCTCCTCGACGGCGAGGTCGTCGCGCTCGACGACGGCATCCCGTCGTTCGCCGCGCTCGCGGACCGGATGCACGTCGCGGAGCGGCGCAAGGCCGAGCGGCTCGCGGCGACCCGGCCGGTGACCTTCATGGTGTTCGACCTGCTGCGGCTGTTCGGGTCCGACCTGACCGCTCAGCCGTGGAGCGCCCGTCGCGAGCTGCTCGAGCGGCTCGACCTGTCGGGCCCGCACTGGCAGGTGCCGCCGACCTACGACGACGGGTCCGGCCTGTTCGAGGCGACCCGGGAGCGAGGTCTGGAGGGGGTCGTCAGCAAGCGGCGCACCTCGACGTATGTCGCCGGCCGCCGGTCCGCGGACTGGCGCAAGCTCCCGCACCGGACGACGGTCTCCGCCGTCGTCGGCGGCTGGCGACCTGAGAAGGACTCCGCGGGGCGGCTGGGCGCGGTCCTCGTCGGGCTGCCCGACGACTCCGGCGCCTGGCGCTATGCGGGCCGGGTCGGTTCGGGCCTGGCCGGAGGTGCGGGCGTCGCCCTCGCTCGTCGCCTGGAACCCTTGCGGCGCGACGTCTCCCCGTTCGCCGACGAGGTGCCGGCCATCGACGCCAGGGGCGCGGTCTGGGTCGAGCCCCGCCTCGTCGTCGAGGTGCGAACTCTCGGCGCGACGGCCGGGGGGCGGCTGCGTCAGCCGTCGTTCATCGGCGTCCGCCACGACCTGGAGCCGACCGACCTGCGGGAGGTGGGCGGTGGCTGACCTGCCGGAGGTGGCCCGGGTCGAGGTGGCCGGACGCACCATCAGGGTGAGCAGCCTCGACAAGGTGATGTATCCCGCCACCGAGACGACCAAGGGCGAGCTCTTGAGCTACTACGCCACGATCGCGCCGATCCTGCTGCCGCACCTGGCTTCTCGCCCGGTGACCCGGGTCCGCTGGCCGCACGGCGTCGAGGACCTCAGCTTCTTCGAGAAGAACCTCCCGTCCGGCGCCCCCTCGTGGCTCCCCCGGGTGCAGGTCGACGACGTCACCTACCCCATGGTCGCGGACCTGGCCCACCTGACCTACCTCGTCAACCTCAACTCCCTCGAGCTGCATGTGCCGCAATGGACCGTCGACGCCGTTGGCGCCCGCCGCCACCCGGACCGGCTCGTCGTCGACCTCGACCCGGGCTCCCCGGCCGGCCTGCACGAGTGCGCCCAGGTGGCGCTGCTCGTGCGGGCCCGGCTCGAGGCCCTGGGGCTGGAGCTCCACCCCGTCACCTCGGGCAGCAAGGGGATGCAGCTGTATGCCGCGCTCGGCGGCGACCTGTCCTCGGACCAGGTGCGCGACCTGGCGCAGGAGCTGGCCAAGGAGCTCACGGCGAAGCACCCCGACCTTGTCGTGTGGAAGATGACCAAGTCGCTGCGGCCCGGAAAGGTGCTTCTCGACTGGAGCCAGAACGTCGCGGCCAAGACGACGATCTGTCCCTACTCGCTGCGCGGCAAGGAGCTTCCGACCGTCGCGGCCCCGCGGACGTGGGACGAGGTGGAGGAGGGGGCCCGGGACCCCGAGGCGCTACGCCAGCTGATGTTCGACGAGGTCCTCCGGCGGGCCGCGCGCCACGGTGACCTGCTCGCCGGCCTGCCCTGAACGGCGGGGTCGAGGCGGCGCGACGGCCCGGCTATCGGCCAAAACGCCAGGGCCGCGGGATCATGTCGATCCCGCGGCCCCAGTGCATTTAGAGCGGTGCCGGCACCCGAAGCCGGCGGTAGTGGTTCGTCAGCCGTGCGCCTTGTCGTATGCCGCCTGGACCTCGGAGGAGATACGGCCACGGTCACTGACCGTGTGGCCGTTCTCACGAGCCCATTCACGAATGGCGGAAAGGTTACGACGCTTGCCGCCGGGGCGGGCGACGCTGCGGCCGGAGGAACGCCTGCCGCCGGAGCGACGGGCGTGCCCGATCCACGGTGCCAGGCTGTCACGCAGCTTGGCGGCGTTGCTGCTGGTCAGGTCGATCTCATACGTCGCCCCATCGAGAGCAAAGGTTACGGTCTCGTCGGCAGGGTTGCCATTGAGGTCGTCGACGAGCAGCACGGAAACGCGCTGTGCCATGGACGGTCCTTTCGGGTGTTGGTGGTTCGGTGTACAGAACATACCAATCGACCGCCCACCGGCGTCAATTCCCGGCCTATTTCTCCTTGGGCGTTGCGCCGTTTTGTCCCGAATTCGGCGCCGCGGAATCCGTAGGTGCGTCCGGCACATTGAGCCGGTCCTGCTCCGCCTCCCAGCGCGACTGCGCCAGCCGCTCCCGGTGGTCTCCTGTGAGGATCGACTTCATGAGGAAGTAGAACAGTGTCGCGACGATGATCGTCGGTAACACGGCGGTGAGGTAGGGCCACACGGCGTCCCACATCTCAGGCCTCCGGCTTCAACAGGGGGAACAGCTGGGTCTCGCGGATGGGCGTGCCCGTCAGGAGCATGACGAGCCGGTCGACGCCGAGCCCGGTCCCGCCCATCGGTGGCGCGCCGTACTCCAAGGCCCGCAGGAAGTCCTCGTCGAGCTGCATCGCCTCGGGGTCGCCGCCGGCTGCCAGCAGGGACTGGGCGGTCAGCCGCTCCCGCTGGATGACCGGGTCGACGAGCTCGGAGTAGCTCGGGGCGAGCTCGACCCCGCCGATGATGAGGTCCCAGGCCTCGACCAGGCCAGGGGCGTCTCGGTGCTGTCGGGCGAGCGGCCGCACGGACTCCGGGTAGTCGCAGACGAAGGTCGGCTGGACGAGGGTGTGCTCGACGAGCTGCTCGAACAGCTCGAGGATGATCTCGCCGGCGCCCCACGACGGCTGGAGCGCGATGTCCCGAGGGGCAGCCAGCTCACGCAGCCGCGCCGCGTTCTCGGGGGACTCCTCCACCGAGACCTCGGTGCCGAGGGCGTTCCCGACGGCCCCGGCGATGGGCAGCCAGGTCCACTCGCCGGCCAGGTCGATCTCGTTGCCCCGGTAGTCGACGACCGTCGTTCCCGCGCCGGTGGCCTCTGCCGCATCGAGGATGATCGCCCGGGTCCGCTCAGCGGCGGTGAACTGGTCGCCCCACGCCTCGTAGAACTCGAGCATGGTGAACTCCGCGGCGTGCGTGGAGTCGATGCCCTCGTTCCGGAAGGTCTTGCCGATCTCGTAGACCCTGTCGACCCCCCCGACGACGGCGCGCTTGAGGTAGAGCTCGAGCGCGATGCGCAGCGTCATCTCCTGGTCGAAGGCGTTGAGGTGGGTTCGGAACGGCCGAGCCGCGGCGCCGCCGTGGATGAGCTGGAGCATGGGGGTCTCGACCTCGACGAAGCCGAACCCGTCGAGGGTGGACCGGATCGAGCGCAGCACCGCGGCCCGGGAGCGGACCATGTCGCGCGCCTCCTGGCGGACGATGAGGTCCGCATACCGCTGGCGGACCCGGCTCTCCTCGGACAGCTCCTTGTGGAGCACCGGCAGCGGGCGCAGGGCCTTGGAGGCCATCTCCCAGGACGTCGCCAGGACCGAGAGCTCGCCCCGGCGGCTGCTGATCACCCGGCCCCGCACGACGACGTGGTCGCCGAGGTCGACGTCGCTCTTCCACCGCGCGAGCGACTCCTCACCGACCTCGGCCAGGCTGAGCATGACCTGGAGCCGGGTCCCGACCCCCTCCTGGAGCGTGGCGAACGCGAGCTTCCCGGTGGTGCGGATGAACACCACCCGGCCGGCGACGCTGACCTGGTCCTCGGTCTCGTCGCCCGCGGTCAGGTGTCCCCACTCGTCGCGGACCTCGGCGAGGGAGTGGGTGCGGTCCGACGCGACCGGGGTATGCGGCCCGCCCCTCGGCCAGGATCCGGTCGCGCTTGGCCCGGCGGATCATCATCTGCTCCGGGAGGTCCGTGTCCGCACGTGCGGCGGCCCCGGTGGGCTCGGGGCGGCGGGGGTGGTGTCGGTCACGCGGTCCAGGGTACGAGCCCGCGCAGGCTCGCTCGGCACCCGTCCGCACGCACGCGAGCGGATTCAGCGAAATGGCGCCTCGGAGCGACACCTGGGACGATACCTGGGAGGATGGGGCCCGCCCGTCATGGTCACGGGCGTCCCGAGGAGGCACCAATCGTGGGGCGCACCATGAGACTCGCGGCCCGGTTTTCGGCACGCTCGCGGCCGCATGCTCGCCGGGCAGGGACCGCTAGGCCGCGGTGGCACACCTCTGGGCGGCACCGCCCGCGGTCAGCGCCCGCCGTCCGGCCCGGTCGCCCAGCCCCGGCGCGGCGATCCCCACGGCGGGCGACCGGTCGCCGGGCTGCCGTTGGCGCACACGTCGGCGGCACCGTCTTCGCCGACGAGGGAACCTCCCAGGTCGCAGTCCTGTCCGACAACGGGGCAGTCCTCGACCCCGGTGCCGGGTTCGACCCGTCCGGTCATCACCAAGTCCTTCGGCTGCGGGACTCCGTGGTCATCGACGACGGCAACTCCGCGCCAGTGGCTCGACGTCGGCGCGGGGGCCTTCCAATGGCGCAACCTCGCGACCGGAGACACAACGTCGCGCGCCCCGGCCTCCGGCCGGGTCCTCGAGCCACCCCGGACGGCTGGGCCGAGTTCGACCAAGACACCTCCAGTCTCTTCAGGGTGTCCGGGTCCACCGATCTGTCGACGAGATCGCGCTGGCATCCGCGTCACTTGGCCTATGGATGCGACGCGACGGGCTACGCCTACCATCGCCCCCACCGCCGACGTACCTCCACGATGCCGTCGTCGACCATTGCACCTGGGCCGGCGGCGAGGCGAGCTGCAGCTCGACCTCGTCAACGATCCGCACGGCGAGGCCTACATCCTCGCGGTCTCGGGCGCGACGGTCGTCTACGAGTCCCTGCCCTCGACGCCGCACCGGCGACCCGGTTCCAGGTCTGGCGGGTCACCCAGGGCCCTCAGCCCGCGCTCGTCCACGCCTCCGCCGGCGGTACACGACGTCGGCGGCCATCACCCAGCCGGCACGGCGTTCTTCCACGACGCCGGGCCGACGACGCCGGACCCGAGCTGGCCGGCTTCACCCCGATCGGGGGCAGCGCCACGACGTGGGCCGCCCCCGGCGACGGCCACCCGCTGGTCGCCGTGTCGGGTCCACCGGCGCCACTCCTCGCGAGCGTCGGTCTATGCCGGGCGGGATCTGCACCCTCGGCCCGGGCGGGCTCGGCGCCACCTGGCCGTGGTGGATGGTGGGCACGCCGCCATACCTGTCCATCACCCCCAACCGCGTTCTCGACACCCGCTACGGCATCGGGGCCGCGAAGCGGATGGTCCGCGAGAACGAGACGGTGCACCTCGACGTCACCGGAACGAAGAACATCGCCGAGCAGCGGTGTCAGCGCGGTGGTCTCAACGTCACCGTGGTCGACCCGAGACCGGCGGCTACATCGCGGCGTTCCCGTCGGACGCCACCGGCCGACGACGAGCAACCTCAACTTCGCGAGGAACCAGATCGTCGCCAACCAGGTCATCGCCAAGGTCGGTCCGGACGGCGGGGTCACCCTCTTTGTCACCAACCCGACCAATCTCGTCGCCGACGCGACCGGCTGGTTACCCGACCGGTCCGCCTACGTCCCGCTCACCCCGGCACGCATCCTCGACACCCGCGACCGGCACGGGGCCGCCAAGGGCCGGTCCCCGGCGCGGCACCCGGACGGTGACGTCGCTGAGCCGCGGCCGGGGTGCCCGGCGCCGGGGGTCGACTCCGTCGTGGTCAACCTCACCGACACGGCGTCGCTCCGCGCGGGCTACATCACCGCCTGGCCGACGGGCGTGTCGCGCCCGACGGTCTCGAACGTCAACTACAAGCGGGGCCAGACCTTCCCGGGCCTCGCCATCGTCAAGGTGGGTCCGGGCGGCTCGTTCAACCTCTACACGACTCGGCCTCGCACCTGGTCGCCGACATCGTCGGCTACTTCCCACCGGGCTCGGACTACACCGGCCTCGCGCCCTCTCGGATCCTCGACACCAGGACCGGGAACGGGGGCCCCAAGCGCATCGTCTCCGGCGGCCACGACGTCGTCCTCCAGGTCACCGGGCGTGGTGGCGTGCCGGCGACCCAGGTCTCCGCCGTCATGCTCAACATGACGATCACCGGGGCCACGAAGACGGGGTACATGACCGTCTACCCCAGCGGGCAGCCTCGCCCCAACGCCTCGACGCTCAACTATGTGGCCGGAGACACCCTGGCCAACTCGGTGCTGGCCAAGCCTCGGCCCGGGTGGCGACGGTGACGATCCACGTCTCCGGCACGACCCACGTCATCGCCGACGTCTCGGGGTACTTCTCCCCGCCCTCGTAGGCCCACCGGTGGGTGCGGCTGCTGGGCCGTCCTGCGTCGGCCGCAGCCTCCTTGGGGCACGTCGAGCGGCCGATAGTTGTCTGTTTGTTAAGACATCCTCTTGACGGACGATTCGTGGCAGTGTTAGATCACTAGCGACGGGCCGCGCGGGCTTCCTCGTCGCCACTGCAAGGAGGCAGGTCATGTCAGACGCTCTCGGGTCGCTGAGCGGGTCGAGTGGCCGCCGCCCCCATCTCCTGGGGCGTGTGCGAGGTCCCGGACTGGGGTGAGGTCTTCCTGGCGCACCGCGTGCTGCCGAGATGCGTTCGTTGGGACTGACCGCGACGGAGCTCGGTGCCCCGGCTTCCTGCCCGAGGACGCAGCACCGCTCCGGGCGGCGCTGGACCAGTACGGTATGACGCTCGTGGGCGGGTTCGTGCCCCTCGTGCTCCACGACCGCGCGCAGCGGCAGGACGCCCTGCGCGAGCGGAGCAGACCGCGGCCCTCTTCGAGGCGTGCGGTGCGACCCGGTTCGTCACCGCCGTCGTCCAGGACTACGACTGGTCCGGCCCTCCCGCCTCGACGCCGAGGGATGAAGGTCCTCGGTGAAGGGCTCGAGCAGGTCGGTGATGTCTGCGCGCGGCACGGGCTCGTCCAGGTTCTCCACCCCCACGTGGGCACTCTCGTCGAGACGGCGGCCGACGTGGAGCTGGCGCTCCAGCACACATCCGTCCTGTGGTGCCTGGACACCGGCCATCTCCAGATCGGTGGCGTTGACCCGGTGACGTTCGCCCGCGACGTGGGCGACCGGGTCGCTCACGTGCACCTCAAGGACGTCGACCTCTCCGTCGCTCCTCGCGTGGTCAGCCGCGCGCTGAGCCTCGTACAGGGCGTTCAGCACGGGCTGTTCCAGCCCCTCGGCGGTGGTGACGTCGCGGTGGACGAGGTCGTCCTGGCGCTCGAGGAGCGCGGCTACGACGGGTGGTATGTCCTCGAACAGGACACCGCCCTGACTCAAGGCGTGCCCGCTGAAGGTAGCGGGCCAGTGGAGGACGTCCAGAAGAGCCTGGCCTTCCTTCTCAGTGAAGTGGTGCCGCGGGTCTCCTCGGCGCCGATCGTCTAACCGTCCCAGCGGCGGCCCTTGAAAGGACATCCACAAGCCATGAAGGCAATGAAACTGTCGGCCCTCTTGGTGGCCGGCCTGTTGGGGCTCTCGGCGTGCTCCTCGACATCCTCCGGCTCCGGGAGCGGCTCGACGTCCGGCGACAGCGCAGGTGCGTCGCAGCTCAAGATCGCGATGATCACGCACGGCGATGGTGGCTCCTTCTGGTCGGTCGCCAAGAAGGGTGCCGAGGACGCTGCCAAGGCGATGAACGTCAACCTCGACTACGAGGAGTCCAACAACGACCCGCAGAAGCAGGCCCAGCTGATCGAGGCCGCCGTGACGGGCGGCGCCCAGGGCATCGCGGTGTCGGCGCCGAACCCCGACGCCATCAAGGATGCGCTGGCCAAGGCCACGGCAGCGGGCATCCCGATCATCACGCTCAACTCCGGCTCCACCGTCTACAAGGAGCTCGGCGCGATCACCCACGTCGGCCAGGACGAGGAGATCGCCGGCGAGGGCGCCGGTGAGCAGCTCAAGGCGGCCGGGGGCACCAACCTCCTGTGCGTCATCCACGAGCAGAACAACACCGGCCTCCAGGACCGCTGCACCGGTGCCGCGAAGACGTTCGGCGGCAAGGTCACCGACTTCCAGGTGACCGGCACGAGCGACCCGACCAAGACCGCGAACGAGATCGCCGCCAAGCTCCAGGCCGACACCTCCATCGACTCGGTGCTCGCGCTCAACCCCGACATCGCGATGGCCGCCGTCGAGTCGATCAAGACGGCCGGCTCCAAGGCCAAGCTCGGCGACGTTCGACCTCTCCGGCGACGTGGTCAAGGCGATCGAGGGCGGCACGATCCTCTTCGCCGTCGACCAGCAGCAGTACCTCCAGGGTTACCTCCCGGTGGTCTTCCTTGCCCTGTACAACCGCAATGCGAACACCGTCGGTGGCGGCCAGCCCGTCCTCACCGGCCCCGGGTTCGTGACCAAGGACAACGCCGCCAAGGTAGCGTCCCTCGCGGAGGCCGGGACTCGCTGAGCCACGTATGTCGGCGGGCGGCCGAGTCCTGGCCGCCCGCCGACGCACGAACGCATGTCGCCATCGCGCCGCGAGGTGAACGACAGGAGAAGCATGTCCACTCAAACCCTCCCCGCACAGCCCGCAGCGCCTGCTGACGAGCGTCTTCAGCGGGCGAGCGCCCTCATCCGTCTCCTGCGTCGGCCCGAGTTCGGCGCACTCATCGGTGCCCTGGTCGTCTTCGTGCTCTTCACGACGGTCGACCAGACGGGGAAGTTCGCCTCCCTCAGCGGGATAGCCCGATGGAGCGACTCCGCCGCCAGCACCGGCATCGTGGCAGTCGCCGTGGCCCTGTTGATGATCGGTGGCGAGTTCGACCTCTCCGCCGGCGTCATGGTCGGCTCGACGGGGCTCTTCATGGGCCTGCTGGTCACGAAGGCGGGGATGGACGTCTGGCCGGCCATCCTGCTGACCTTCGTCTTCGCGGCGGCCATCGGCGCGATGAACGGGTGGCTGGTCGTCAAGACCAGGCTGCCGAGCTTCATCGTGACCCTGGCGACCTTCTTCTCCCTCCAAGGCATCAACCTCGGCGTCACCAAGGCTCATCACGGACACGGTTCGCGTCGCCGGCATCGACCAAGGCTCCGGCTTCGACAGCGCTCGGACCGTCTTCGCGCTCGACTTCTGGAATCCCTACCAGTTCCGGGTGGCCGTGATCTGGTGGTTGGCGCTCACCGTCGTCGCCACGTGGGTCCTGACCCGCACCCGCTTCGGGAACTGGGTCACCGCCGTCGGTGGGGACGCGAATGCGGCGCGCAACACCGGTGTCCCCGTCGCCCGGACGAAGATCATCCTGTTCATGTACACGGCGACCTCGTCCGCGCTCGTCGGCGTCATGACGGCCCTGCGCCTGCGCTCGGTCCAGGCGGGCCAGGGCGTCGGCCAGGAGTTCACCTTCATCATCGCAGCGGTGGTGGGCGGATGCCTGCTGACCGGCGGGTTCGGCTCCGCGATCGGTGCCAGCCTCGGCGCGTCCATCATCGGGATGGCGTTCATCGGGATCGCCTTCGCCGGCTGGAACACCGACTGGAGCTTCCTGTTCCTCGGCCTCATCCTCTTCATGGCGGTCATGGTCAACACGATCATCTCCCGGCGGGCGAGCGGAGGCCGGCAATGACGACGACGCAGGGCGACCGCATCCTCCAGCTCGACGGCGTCGGCAAGCAGTTCGGCAGCGTCATCGCCCTGCGTGACGTCTCGCTCCACGTCAGCTCCGGGTCCGTCACCTGCGTCCTCGGGGACAACGGCGCGGGCAAGTCCACGCTGATCAAGATCCTCAGCGGCGTCCACCCGGCGAGCAGCGGAACCTACCGCGTCGAGAACCAGCCCGTGCAGCTCGCGACCCCACGTGACGCCCTCGCCAGGGGCATCGCCACCGTCTACCAGGACCTCGCGACCGTTCCGCTCATGTCGGTATGGCGCAACTTCTTCCTCGGCTCCGAGCCCACCCAGGGCATCTGGCCGATCCGGCGCCTCGACGTCAAGCACGCCAAGCAGGTCGCCCGCGACGAGCTGTCCCGGATGGGCATCGATATCCGGGACGTGGACCAGCCGGTCGGGACGCTCTCCGGTGGCGAGCGCCAGGCCGTGGCGATCGCCCGCGCGGTGTACTTCGGCGCCAAGGTCCTCATCCTCGACGAGCCCACCAGTGCTCTCGGCGTGAAGCAGTCGGGAGTGGTGCTCAAGTACATCGTCCAGGCCAAGGAGCGCGGGGTCGCGGTCATCTTCATCACCCACAACCCACACCACGCCTATCTCGTCGGGGACCACTTCTTCCTGCTCAACCGGGGCCGCCTCGTCGAGAGCTGGGACCGCTCCGAGGTGAGCCTGGACGCCCTGGTCAAGGCCATGGCCGGCGGGGCCGAGCTCGAGACCCTGGCCCACGAGCTCGAGTCGCTCGGCGGTGCGACCGAGAGTGCAGCACGCGAGGAGATCAGCGAGATGACCGGGGAGGACACATGACGACGAGTCCCGGCGACGCTGGCTTCGGGGTCGCCGAGCGGGACAGCCGTCCCCCGGTCAGAGTGGGGGTCCTGGGCACGGGTCGGATCGGCCGCCTGCACGCCCAGCTGCTCGCCAAGGAGGTGGAGGGCGCGACGCTCGCCGTCGTCGCCGACGCCGTCCGGGAGTCCGCTGAGCGGGTCGGTGCCGAGCTCGGCGTCTCGGTCGCCGCCGGGACCGACGAGGTCCTCACGTCGGACGAGGTCGACGCCGTGGCGATCTGTTCGAGCACCGACACCCACGTCGACCTCGTCATCCGAGCCGCCCGGGCCGGCAAGGCGATCTTCTGCGAGAAGCCGGTGAGCCTGGACCTCGCGCTGGTCGACCTCGCGATCGCTGCCGTCGAGGCGTCGGGCGTGCCGTTCATGGTCGGCTTCAACCGACGCTTCGACCCGGGACACGCATCGGTGTTCGACGCAGTCCGGTCCGGGGTGGTCGGCGACCTCCACCTGCTCCGGATCACCAGTCGCGACCCCTCGCCGCCGCCGCCCGAGTATGTCGCGGTCAGCGGTGGGATCTTCCTCGACATGGCGATCCACGACTTCGACATGGCGCGCCACGTCGTGGGCTCCGAGGTCGTCGAGGTCTTCGCCCGCGGTGCCGTGCGCATCGACCCGCGGATCGGCGAGGCCGGCGACGTGGACACGGCCGTCACCGTGCTGACCCACGAGGACGGCACCATCACGACGATCGACAACAGCCGGCAGGCCGTCTACGGGTTCGACCAGCGGATCGAGGCGTTCGGCGCACGGGGCATGGCCGTCTCGGACAACCCCGCACGACACGCCGGATGGGTCCGCACGGCGGAGGGAACGGCGGGGCAGCCCCTGCCGTGGTTCTTCCTCGACCGCTACCTGGACTCCTATCGCAGGGAGTGGGCGGCGTTCATCTCCTACCTGCGCGAGGGCGGCCCGTCACCGGCCGACACCCACGCAGGTCGGGCCCCCGTGGTCGTCGGCCTGGCCGCGACGCGCTCACTGCGCGAGGGGCGGCCCGTCGCCACCGACGAAGTCAGCTGAGATGGAGCGCGTCCTGGTCACCGGCGCAACCGGGTTCGTCGGCGGGAACGTCGCGGCCGTCCTGCAGGATCGCGGCGCGGACATCCTGTGCGCCGTGCGCCGCGACCCCGGCCCGCACTTCCCCTGGCCGTGGCGGCTGACCGACCTCGTCGACGGAGACGACATCGCCGCGGCTCTCGCCGCGCACGAGAGCACGGCGGTGCTGCACCTGGCCATCGACAACGACCTCCAGGGGCTGTACCGGGATCGCCGGGCGGGCTTCGACGCCTACGTGGGAATGACTCGGCGCGTCGTGGATGCTGCGAACGCGCACGGCGCCCTGGTCGGATATGTGTCGACGGACTGGGTCTTCGACGGCACCGGCCACCGCACCGACGAGGGCGAGCCCGTCAACCCGCTCAACCTCTACGGCCTGTTCAAGGCGCTCTCCGAGCGGGTCGTGTTGGACCGAGCCGACGCCGGCTTCGTGGCCCGCGTCGGCGGCGTCCAGGGCCGGCACCTGACCCGGCCCGCCGCACCGCGCCAGCAGGACTGCGGTTTCGGGTACTTCGTCCTATCGCTGGTGGACGCCATCGGAAGCGGCCGGGAGTTCACGGTGTGGCAGGACGCTGCGATCAACGGCGTCGCGAGCCCGGTGACCGCGGCCGAGATCGCGGCACGGCTGCTTCGGGCCGTCGAGCGGCGCGCCGACGGCATACTCCACATCGTCGGTGCCGACGCGGTCACCCGCATCGAGCTGGCCCAAGTGGCTTGCGATGCGTTCGGTCTGGACCGGGCGCTCATCCGCAGCGGGCCGGTGCCGCCCGGTGCGATGCTTCCCGCGCCGATGCCCTTCGACACGAGCCTGTCGACACCTCGGACCGACGAGGTGCTGGGCATCCGGCCGTTCGGCATCGCCGACCAGCTCGCGGCCCTGCGACGCGAGCTGGAGACCGGTGCCCCGGCCCCCCTGACTCCGCAGGGCTGAACCGCACCTCTGCACCACACGGGCCGCCCTACCCCCGATGGACGGCGTTGAACGACGACGGAAGGCAGCCACGTGGATCAGGACCGCACGATCGGTGTGGGCATCATCGGCGCCGGCTGGCTGGGTGACGTCCACGCGCGAGCCTGGGCCCGTCTGCGCCACCACTACCCGGATCTGTCGGTGGCGCCTCGTTTCGTGGCCGTGGCCGACACGGTCGAGGCGTCGCGGGAGCGGGCGCAGCGCCGGCACGGGTTCGGCACTGCATACGAGGACTGGCGCGACCTTGTCGCCGACCCCGCCGTCGACGCCGTGAGTGTGACGGCGCCGAACGCCGTGCACCGTGAGATCGGCGTCGCAGTGGCACAGGCGGGGAAGCATCTGTGGATCGAGAAGCCGGTCGGTCTCTCTGCCCAGGACGCGAGAGGCGTCGCGGAGGCCGTGCGGACCGCCGGGGTCCAGTGTGCCGTGGGCTTCAACTACCGCGCCGTCCCGGCGGTCGGGCACCTGCGTGAGCTCGTCCGCAGTGGTGCGATCGGCGCCCCCACCCATGCCCGGGTGCGGCTGTTCAGTGACTACGCCGCACACCCCCTCGGCTCGCTCAGCTGGCGTTACACCCTGGCAGCCGGTGGACACGGCGTGCTGGGTGACCTCGCCTCCCACGCAGTGGACCTCGCACGCTTCGTCCTGGGCGACCTCGAGCGGGTCGTCGCGCAGACCGCCCTGTTCATCCCGGAGCGGCCCATCATCGACGAGGGCGCGGCCACCTACGGCCACGGGCTCGGGGACGCCGACGCCCCCAGAGGCCGGGTCGAGAACGAGGACTACGTGGCGGCCCTCGCCCGCACGACGGACGGCGTGCTGCTGACCCTCGAATGCAGCCGGGTGGCGGTCGGCGACCAGAACAACTACGGCATCGAGGTGCACGGGACGAAGGGCCTGGTCTCGTGGGACTTCCGGACGCCCGGTGAGCTCCTCGTCTCCACCGGCGCCGACTACGCGGACCAGCCGTCACAGCGGCTCTTCGTGGGTCCAGAGGTCACCGACTATGCGCGCTTCCAGCCCGGCGCCGGGATCGCCATGAGCTACGACGACACCAAGGTCATCGAGCTCGCCGGCTTCGTCCGCTCGATGTTGTCCGGTGAGCCCGAGGGGCCACAGGCGTCGGACGCCGTGGCGTCGGCCGAGGCTCTCGACGCCATGGTGCGCTCCGCTTCCGGCCAGGGTTGGGTCCGGATCTAGGGAACACGGCGCGCGTGGAGGGGGCGCCGCCGCGTCGCGCCCACGGTCGTGCGATGACGCGGGTGGTCGGGCCGGGCCTCAGAGGTAGTACCGCTGGGCCTTCCTGCTCTCGACGTGCTCGGCGTAGGCCTGCTGGGTCGACTCGAGCTCGGAGACCTGCGACACGGGGACGTCCCACCACGCCGTGCCCGGCGGGTTGGGGCCGTAGAGGTCGGTCTCGATGTAGAGCACGGTCGTGTGCCCGGCCGCGGCCGCCGTGGCGTAGTTCTCGCGGAACTCGGCCATCGACGCGCAGCGCAGCACGTCGGCGCCCCAGCTGGCGGCGTTCGCGGCGAGGTCGAAGGGAACGTCTTCCCCGTCGAGGCGCCCGGTCTTCGGGTTGCGCATCCGGTACTGTCGTCCCGAACCGCTGAGAGCCGCGGGACTCCGACAGGGCGCCGATCGACGCGAAACCGTGGTTGTCGAGAAGGACGATGATGACCTTGAGGCCCTCGGAGACGATCGTCGCGAGCTCCATCGGCAGCATCTGGTAGCTGCCGTCACCGACGATCGAGACGACCTCATGACCGTCGCCGACCGCCATCTTGACGCCCATGGCCGCGGGGATCTCGTAGCCCATCGTCGAGTAGGCGTACTCGACGTGGTACTGCGCCGGGTTGGGCGCGCGCCACAGGCACTGCAGGTCGCCAGGCATCGACCCGGCGGCGTTGATGACGACGTCATCGGGGCCCATGCAGCTCGTTGAGGGCGCCGAACACCTCGGTCTGCGCGGGCAGCGGCGTGTGGTCGCGGTGGTAGCACTCGTCCACGACCCGCTGCCAGTCGGCGTCGAGGTCGACGGCGCGCTGCTGGTATGCCGGCTCGGTCTGCCAGCCCGTGCAGGGCGCGCGGTGAGCGCGGTGAGCGCCTCGCGGGCGTCGGCGACGAGCATCGTGGCGGCGTGCTTGGCGGCGTCGAAGCCGAGGACGTTGATGTTGACGAACCGGACCTCGGGGTTGGCGAAGATCGTGTGGCTGGCCGTCGTGAAGTCCGAGTACCGGGTGCCGATGCCGATGACGACGTCGGCCTCGCGGGCCAGGGCGTTGGCAGCCGACGAGCCGGTGGAGCCGACTCCGCCGACGGCACTGCGGTGGTCCCAGTTGATGGCGCCCTTGCCGGCATGGGTGTCGGCGACGGGGATGCCGGTGGCCGTGGCGAACGCGCGCAGCTGCTCGGAGGCCTCGGAGTACACGACCCCGCCGCCGGCGACGACGAGGGGGCCTTGCGCGGAGCGGATGACCTCGACCGCCCGGGCGAGGGCCGGCCGGCTCGGGCACGGGGCGGCCGACGTGCCACACCCGCCTGCGGAACAGCTCCACGGGCCAGTCGAAGGCCTCGGCCTGGACGTCCTGGGGGAGGGCGACCGTCACGGCACCGGTGTCGACCGGGTCGGTGAGGACCCGCATGGCGTTCATCATCGACGGGATGAGCTGCTCGGGGCGGTTGATCCGGTCGAAGAAGCGTGACACCGGACGGAAGCAGTCGGTCACGGCCGCGTCGAGGGCCTGAGGTGACTCGAGCTGCTGGAGGACCGGGTCCGGGACGCGGGTCGCGAACTGGTCGCTCGGCAGCAGGAGAACGGGGATGCGGTTCGTCGTCGCCAGAGCGGCGCCGGTGACCATGTTCGTGGCGCCCGGTCCGATGGAGCGTCGTGACGGCCATGACCTGCAGCCGGTTGCGGGTACGGGCGTAGGCGGTGGCCGCGTGCACGGCGCCCTGCTCGTTGCGGGCCAGGAAGTAGGGCAGGTCCCCGAGCCCGCCGCCGGCCCTGCGCGGCTGCTGGGTCTGCGCCTGGAGCAGCGCCTGGCCGACCCCGGCGACGTTGCCGTGGCCGAAGATCCCGAACACGCCGGTGACGAGGCGGCGTTCCACGCCGTCCCGCTCGGAGTACTGGTGGGCGAGGAACCGCACGAGGGCCTGGGCCACGGTGAGTCGCACCGTCTCGGGGTCATCGTCGATCCTTCTTCGTGGTCGTGCCGGCACCGACGCTCCGCGGCCCTCGTTGGGCTCAGGGGGCGGGAATGAGGACGTCGCGGACGAGGGCGTCGAGCTGGGCGTCCGCGTCGAGGAACTGTCGAAGAGTCTTTCGCGTCGCACCGTAGCCGTCGAACTCCTCCGTCGTCATCCCGTCGACGTCGTACGCGCGGCGGAAGTCAGGCACGCTGCGCGTACAGCGTCTCGACGATGCGCGGGTCGACGGGCAGCCCATACCGCGGCTCGGGCTCGATGCCGCTCGCCTGGAACCGCTGCTGCCAGCCGAAGGGGATCGAGACCACCACGTCACCGCCGACGAGCTCGGTCCACTGCAGGTGGTTGCGGTATGCCGCGGCGAGCAGCCGGGCCCGCAGACCGCGCTCCCGGAACACCTCGTAGGCCCGCTTGAAGACGGCGACCCCGGCCCACTCGTAGTAGCCGGGGTCGATGCACGGCTGGTGCCGCTTGTCGAGGTCCTTCATCCAGTCATCGAGCCGCCCGACCATGATCGTGACGACCGGGCCCATCGTCGAGGTGTCCTTGCCCTCGGCCGTCCCGACGCGCGAGGCCGCGCTTCGATGGCCTCGCCGGCCGCGACCGCCTGAGGGACGGTGAAGGACACCGTGACGTTGTACTGACGCCTCGGTACGTCGCCTCCTCGATGGCCCGGATGCCGATGTGGGTGGCCGGGATCTTGACGATGATGTTCGGAGCCAGGCTGGAGAAGTGCTCGGCCTGGGCGACCAGGGCCGGGGCGTCCCGATGGAATCGTGGGTCGGTCTGCATCGACAGCCGGCCGTTGACCCCTCGGTGCGCCTCGAACGCCGGCATGCAGGAGCGTCGCCGCGTCGGTCGACACCTCCTCGACGACCTTCCAGCCGATCTGCGACTCGGTGGCCGACGGCATCTCTGCCGCCAGCTCGACGATGCGCGAGCGCCACCGGGGGAGGTCGGCCTTGATCGCAGCGAGCGCGATGACCGGGTTGCACGTCGCTCCGACCGCGCCCCAGGAGATGGACTGACCGAGCTCGACAGGGTCGGCCGAGTCGTTCCACAGGGCTGTCGGAGTGGTCTGGGTCATCGTCAGGAGCGGCGACGAAGTCGGCATGGGTCCTCCCTCGGGAGCCTGCCGGCGGAGGTGTACCTCCCCAGCGGGCGGCGACGGTCGTGGTTGCGCCAGGACCGGAGCGCCTCCGACCGCGAGCCAAGGGCGTGTAGTACCGACGCAAGTTAAAACATACTAACATTGGGACAAGAAATACAAGTGTCACCCGGGTCGGCCCTCCGGGGGCAGCCCCGGTGTCCGGGGGTGGCCGGAAGCCCCGGGCAGGGCCCGGCCTGTGGGGAGGGGAGCCGGCATCGCGAGGTCGCGGGCACAGCCCGTCTGCCCGTTGCGCCCTCTGGGCGCGGGAGCCGCTCCCGGTGCCGTCGCGAAGGCGGCCGGCGGCGCGTCCCCGGCCCGAGGTGCTCAGTGCGAGTGAACGGTCACGTCGAAGGCGTACTGGTCGTACCGGTAGCAGTGGTCGCCGAACTCGACGGGTTCGCCTGCGGAGTCGTAGGCCCGTCGGGACATGGTGAGCAGGGGGTCGCCCGCGGAGAGCCGAAGGAGCCTGCGCTCGTGGGCGTGGGGGCGCCTGGCCCCGATCGTCTGATGGGCGATGACCGGGTGCGCCCCGCGCGCCCGCAGCAGGGCGTAGAGGCTCTGGGTCCCCAGCGCCTCACGGTCGAGGTCGGCGAACCGCGGGGGCAGCCAGTTGTGCATGAGCGCCGTGGGGACGTCGCCGGCACACCGGAGGCGTTCGATGCTCGTGAGGAGCGTGCCCTCCGGCAGGCCGAGGGCGACGGCGGCCGGCGGGTAGACCACGTTCTTGTCGAAGCCCAGGAGCTGCGTCGAGGGCTCCTGGCCCTTGCGCTTCATGTCGTCGAAGAGGCTCGTCAGCTCGTCCCGGCGGTGGATGACCTGGTTGGCCACCGATGTACCGACCCCGCGCCGGCGCACCAGCAGCCCGCGGTTGACGAGCTCGGCGATGGCCCGCCGGACGGTCGGCCGCGACAGGTCCAGGCGCTCGGCCAGCGCCAGCTCGTTCTCGAACGGGTCCCCCGCCTTGAGCGTGCCGTCCTCGATCGCCGCGGTCAGCTGCTCGGCGAGCTGGTGGTACAGCGGCACGGGGCTGGTTCGGTCGATGACGACAGGGATGACCTTCACGAGGTGCAGTGTATGTCAGATTGGTCTCTGAGATCAGACCTCGTGAGGTCCTCATGTCCTAACAAATATTGACAAGTTGCGACCTCGGGTGCAGCCTGGCTGCAGCAGACGCGGGCGCGTGCAAGCGCCCGCTGACGTCGCCAGCCGACATCGTTCACCGGGAGGATGTGTGCCTGCGCGACACTACGACCTGCTCGCCATCGGCCGTATCGGGGTGGACATCTACCCCATGGAGACCGGCGTGGGGCTCGACGAGGTCCAGACCTTCGGGAAGTTCCTCGGAGGCAGCGCGGGAAACGTCGCGGTCGCCGCGGCGCGGTACGGGCGATCCGCCGCGATCATCACCCGGACGGGCGCCGACCCCTTCGGCCGGTTCGTCAAGAGGGCGCTGGCCGACCTCGGGGTGGACCCCGACTACGTGGGCACCGACTCGACACTGCCCACCCCGGTGACCTTCTGCGAGCTCTTCCCCCCGACCACTTCCCGCTGTACTTCTACCGCTACCCGCAGGCCCCGGACCTGCGGGTCAGCCCGGAGGAGATCCCGCCCCTGGAGGTTGCCGACGCCGGCGTCTTCTGGGCCACCCTCACGGGGCTCTCGGCCGAGCCGAGCCGGAGCGCACATGCCAGCGCGTGGCGGGCCCGAGACCGTCGGGCGCACACCATCATCGACCTCGACTACCGGCCGATGTTCTGGCTCGCCGAGGAGGACGCCACGCGTGCGGCCGCGGTTGCGCTCGAGGAGAGCACGGTGGCGATCGGCAACGCCGAGGAATGCCGCGTGGCCGTCGGTGAGACCGATCCGGAACGTGCCGCTCACGCCCTCCTCGAGCGAGGTGTGGGCCTTGCCGTCGTCAAGCAGGGACCGGCAGGGGTCCTGGCCATGACCACCGAGGAGCGCGTGGAGTGCCCGTCGTTCCGGGTTGACGTCCTGAACGGGCTCGGGGCGGGCGACGCCTTCGGTGGCGCCGTGTGCCATGGGCTGCTCAGCGGGTGGGACCTCGCCGAGACCATCACGTTCGCCAGCGCCGCGGGCGCCCTCGTCGCCTCGAGGCTGGAGTGCTGCGACCGCGATGCCGACCGAGCGGGAGGTGCATGAGCTGATGACCGAGCAGGGACGGGGCCCATGAGCCACCGGATCGACAGTGCGGGCATCACCCGGCGCCGCATCACCGAGCCCGGCGCGATCGAGGCGTTGTGGGCCTCGCGCCGGCGCGGTGCGGTTCCGCCCGACGGCCGCCTCCTCCTCATCGCTGCGGACCACCCGGCCCGGGGGGCGCTCTCGGTCCGCGGGCGCATGTCGGCGATGTCGTCCCGGTCGGACCTGCTCGATCGGATCGCGCTCGCCCTGTCGCGCCCGGGTGTCGACGGCAGTCCTCGGCACCGCCGACGTCCTCGAGGACCTGCTCCTCTCCGGGCTGCTCGACGGCAAGGTCGTCATCGGGTCGATGAACCGCGGCGGCCTGCAGGGCGCGGCGTTCGAGCTCGACGACCGGTTCACGGCATACGACACCCGGACCCTGGTCGCGCACGGGTCTCGACGGGGGCAAGATGCTGCACCCGGATCTGCCTCGATGACCCCGGCACCGTGCGCACCCTCGAGCACTGCGGTCGCGCCGTGACCGAGCTCGCCGGCGCATGGCCTCATGGCCCTGGTCGAGCCGTTCCTCGCCGTGCGTCGCTCGCCGACCCGGGTCGAGAACCTCCTCGACCCCGACTCCGTCATCACCTCGGTCGCCGTCGCAGCGGGCCTCGGCGCGACGAGCAGCCGAACGTGGCTCAAGCTGCCCGTCGTCCCCGAGATGGACCGGGTCCTGGACACCACCACGCTGCCGACGCTGATGCTCGGGGGCGACCCGCACGGCGACCCGCACCAGACGCCTACGCGACGTGGGGGCGGCGCTGGCCCACCCGGCGGCCGCCGGACTGGTCGTCGGACGTGCCTTGCTCTACCCACCTGACGACGACGTCGCAGCCGCCGTCGATATCGCTGCCGACCTCGTGCACGGAGGCCCCGATGAGCTCGCTGGTTCCGCCCCGCTCCGTCGACCGCCGACGCCGGCTACGACGTGCACATCGCTCCCGGCGATCCCGGCTGGTCGCACACCGGCCTGTATGCCGTGGACCTGCAGCCGGGCGAGTCCCGGACGGTCCGGACCGGCGACTGCGAATGGATCGTGCTTCCGCTCTCGGGAGGGGGCGCCAGCGGTCGAGACCTCCTCGCAGACCTTCGCCCTCACGGGCCGCGCCGACGTGTTCGCCGGCCCGACCGACCTCGTCTATGTGCCCCGGGACTCGGCCTTCACAGTGACGAGCACGAGCGGGGGCCGGGTGGCCCTCCCGTTCGCCAAGGCCGCGCGCGCGCTTCCCTGCCCGGCGCGTCGACGCGAGCGAGGTGCCGGTCGAGCTGCGGGGCGCCGGGAGCTGCTCACGCCAGGTCCACAACTTCGGCACGCCCGGGCACCCTCGACGCCGACTCGATCATCGCCTGCGAGGTGATCACCCCGGCCGGCAACTGGTCGTCCTACCCGCCGCACAAGCACGACGAGGACCGCGAGGGCATCGAGGCGGCGCTCGAGGAGATCTACTACTTCCAGATGCGGGCCGAGCGGGGCGCCTCCGTCGGCGCGGCCCCCTTCGGCTACCAGCGGGTCTACGGGACCGAGGACCGACCGATCGACGTGCTCGAGGAGGTCCGCACCGACGACGTCGTCCTCGTCCCGCACGGCTGGCACGGACCGGCGATGGCCCCGGCCGGGTACGACATGTACTACCTCAACGTCATGGCCGGGCCGGGCCCGACGCGGGCCTGGCTGATCTGCGACGACCCGTCGCACGCCTGGGTGCGGGGGACCTGGGACGGCCAGGCCGTGGACCCGCGGCTTCCCTTCGGGGGGCCAGTCCTGACCGAGCGCGACCGAGGGGCGGGCCCTTGCCCGGCCCCGGACAGGTCAGTATGTTAGGACAAATGCGTATTCATCACGACGTTCGGACCGGCTCCGCAGAGCCGCCCGGATCGACCTCGTCGGCCGACCGGGCTCGGCGCGACCTGAGAAGGAGCATCGATGAGCACCCCGACCCGGATCACCCACCTCATCGCCGGCAGCGCCCTGGGAGGGGACCGCCGAGCGCACCGGGCCCGGTCTTCAACCCGGCGACCGGCGAGCAGACCGGCGTCGTCGACTTCGCCTCGCGCCGACCTGGTCGGCGAGGTCGTCGCCAGGCGCCAAGGCGGCGTGGGAGGCCGAGTGGGGCAACGTCTCCCTCGCCAAGCGCACCCAGGTCCTCTTCAAGTTCCGCGAGCTCCTCGACGAGCGCAAGGAGGAGATCGCGGCGCTCATCACCGCCGAGCACGGCAAGGTCCTCTCGGACGCCCTGGGCGAGGTCACCCGCGGTCTCGAGGTCGCCGAGTTCGCCTGCGGCATCCCGCATCTGCTCAAGGGCGGGCTACACCGAGAACGCCTCGACCGGCGTCGACGTGTACTCGATCCGCCAGCCGCTCGGCGTCGTCGCCGTCATCTCGCCGTTCAACTTCCCGGCCATGGTCCCGCTGTGGTTCATCCCGATCGCCATCGCCGCCGGCAACGCCGTCGTCCTCAAGCCGAGCGAGAAGGACCCGAGCGCGGCCGTCGCCATCGCCGAGCTGTGGACCGAGGCCGGCCTCCCCGACGGCGATCATGAACGTCGTCAACGGCGACAAGGAGGCCGTCGACGCCCTGCTCACCCACCCCGACATCAGGTCGGTCTCCTTCGTCGGCTCGACCCCGATCGCCAGGTACGTCTACGAGACCGGGCACGGCCAACGGCAAGCGGGTCCAGGCCCTCGGCGGGGCGAAGAACCACATGCTCGTCCTTCCCGACGCCGACCTCGACCTCGCGGCCGACGCCGCCGTCAACGCCGGCTTCGGCTCGGCCGGCGAGCGGTGCATGGCGATCTCGGTCGCTGCTGGCCGTCGACCCGATCGGCGACGAGCTCGTCGCGAAGATCACCGACCGGATGGGCAAGCTCGTCACCGGCGACGGCACCCGCGCCTGCGACATGGGCCCGCTGGTCACCAAGGCAGCACCGCGACAAGGTCGCGTCCTACCTCGACGCCGGCACCGAGGCGGGCGCGACCCTCGTCGTCGACGGCCGGACGGCGAGTTCGACGGCGCAGGGCGAGGACGGCTACTTCCTGGCGCCGACCCTGTTCGACAACGTCACCCCCGAGATGAGCATCTACACCGACGAGATCTTCGGCCCCGTCCTGTCCGTGGTCCGGGTGCAGGTCCTACGCCGAGGGCCTGCGACCTCATCAACTCCAACCCCTACGGCAACGGCACGGCGATCTTCACCAACGACGGCGGCGCCGCCCGCCGCTTCCAGAACGAGGTCGAGGTCGGGATGATCGGCGTCAACGTGCCGATCCCCGTGCCCGATGTCCTACTTCTCCTTCGGCGGCTGGAAGAACAGCCTCTTCGGCGACACCCACGCCCACGGCATCGAGGGCGTCCACTTCTTCACCCGGGGCAAGGTCGTCACCTCCCGCTGGCTCGACCCCAGCCACGGCGGCCTCAACCTCGGCTTCCCGCAGAACGCCTGAACCGGGCCCCCTGCCGCAGGCCCGGTATGCCGCCCGCACCCCGCAGCGGGCGGCATACCGTCCGTCCGGCCCGCGCCGCTGGCTGCTCACGGGCGTCAGCGCCACGCTGGGCCGGGGCTCGAGCCCGGCCGCACGGTATGCCGCGTCGATCCGCTCCATCATCGGCGACCGCGACGTCCGCGTCGGTCACCAGGGGCTCGCCGTCGCCGGATGGCCGCGGACAGCGCCTCGAGCTGGTAGGTGTAGCTGGACCGGGTCCCGAGGTGCTCGACGACGTCCCCGTCCCGCTCGGCCGCGCGCTCGGCGAACGCGGCCGGGCTCCGGTTGGCCCGTGGCTGCGCGGGCATGCGCCGGAGGATGAGCCGGTCGTCCTCGTGCGGGAGGACGAAGTTCGGGGACGACGATCTCGCCCTCGGCTGCCGGTGACCACGAGCGTGAACGCCCAGCCGTCGGCCGCCATGTCCGATCCCCGCCGGACCCGGTGGCGCCGGAGGGATAGACGCCCTCGAGGAACAGCCGCTCGTCGACGCCCGGGTGCCCTTCGCGCTCCTCGCCGACCGCGCTCGCGACGGCGAGGTCCCCGCCACAGAACCGCTGGCCGAGCAGGGCCAGGCACGCGATCGAGTAGCAGCCGAGATCCATCGTCGCCCCGCCGGCCAGGTCGAGGACCCAGCGCGGGTCGTCGGCGCCGGGGTCGGGCATGAGCAGCGGCCGCGTCGATGTGCCGGACCTCGCCGATGGCCCCGGACTCGATGAGGCCTCACCACCCGCTCGAACAGCGGGTGGTACGGGAAGTGGAAGGCCTCCATGAAGACAGGCCCGTCTCGCGGCCGGCGTCCCGGACCGCCCGCGCCTCGGCGGCGTTGGCGGCCGAGGGCTTCTCGCTGAGGACGTGCTTGCCCGCCTCGATGGCCCGGAGGTTCCAGGGCCCGTGCAGGCCGTTGGCGAGCGGGTTGTAGACCACCTCGACCCGGGTCGGCGAGCAGCTCCTCGTAGGAGCCGTGCACGCGCCTCGATGCCGTGCTCCGCCGCGAACGCCGCGGCTCGCTCCGGGGAGCGAGCGGCGACCGCGACGAGCCGGTCGCCGGTCGCCCGGGCCGGCGCCACGAGGGAGGCTCGGGGTGATCCGGGCGGCGCCGAGGACGCCGATCCGCAGGGGGTCGGTCATGTGCCCGAACCTACCGGGCCTGTGCCGCGCTCCAGCAGGTGCCGGGGAGTGCCGCCGTGCCACTGGCGCCACCATGCTCAGGCGTGCCCCGAGGCTAGGATGCCCCATGACCCCCACGACCATGCCCGCACCCCGCACCCCCGACGCCCGGGTCCGCACCCGCCTCTGCGCTGGGGTGTGCTCGGCACCGGCTGGATCGCCGAGAGGTTCACCTCGGCCCTGCGCCTGCACACGACGCAACAGATGTATGCCGTGGGCTCGCGAAGCCCGCAGTCCGCCCAGCGGTTCGCGGCGCGGACCGGCGCGCCGACGGCATACGGGTCCTATGAGGCGCTCGTCGCCGACCCGCAGGTCGACGTCGTCTACGTCGCCACGCCGCACAACTACCACCTGCCCAACGCGCTGCTCGCCATCGAGGCGGGCAAGCACGTCCTGGTCGAGAAGCCGCTGGCGCTCGACCGGCGCCGAGGGCCGGGCGATCGCTGCGGCGGCCGAGCGAGCCGGGGTGTTCTGCCATGGAGGCGCTGTGGACCCTGTTCCTGCCGCGCTTCGACGTCGTCCGGCAGCTGCTCGACGACGGCGCGCTCGGGCAGGGTCGACACGGTCATCGCCGACCACGGCCAGTTCTTCGCCGACGACCACCGGATCCTGCCGGGCCGACCTCGCCGGTGGCCCGCTGTGGGACCTGATGACCTACCCGCTCACCCTGGCGACGTGGGTGCTGGGGCAGCCGTCGACCGTGCCAGGCGGCGGGCAGTCGCGGCACCGAACGGCATCAACGGCCAGCTCGGGGTCCTCGCTGCGCACCGAGGTCGGTCAGATCGCCACCCTGCACAGCACGATCCTCGGGCTGACGCCCGACGCCGCCGTCGATCGCCGGGTCCGACGGCGTGATCGAGCTCGACGCGCCCTTCTACACCCCGGGTGGCATCACCCTGACGACGCGCGCTGGCGAGGTGCTCGGCTACGACGAGCCCCGGATCGCCCATGAGGGTCTGCACTACCAGGCGGCCGAGGTGGCCCGCCGGATCACCGCGGGCGAGACCGGCTCGCCGATCCGCCCGCTCGCCGACTCGGTCGCGATGCTCGACACGTTCGACGAGATCCGCCGGCAGGTCGGCATCCCGCTGCCGTAGCCCCACCGCCACCCCGCCCGAAAGGTGGGGATCCGCCCCATCAGGCGGCCCTGAAGGGGCGGATCCCCACCTCTCGCGGCCCTGGCGGCCGGCTACTCGTCGCCGGCCATCAGCCGGCCGATCTCGGTCCGGTCGGCGTGCTCGGGATCCATCTCGGCGACGACCTTGCCCGCGTGGATGACGGCGATCCGGTCCGACAGCGAGAGGATCTCGTCGAGCTCGGCGGAGACGAGCAGCACCGCGGCACCGGCGTCGCGGGCGTCGACGATGCGCCGGTGGATGAACTCGATCGAGCCGACGTCGACCCCTCGCGTCGGCTGGGCCGCCATGAGCAACCGCGGCTGGAACGACATCTCGCGGGCGACGACGACCTTCTGCTTGTTGCCGCCGGAGAGCGAGCTGGCCGGCAGCGTCGTCGTCCGGCGTGCGGATGTCGAACTCCTCGCGCACCCGCTCGGCGTTCTCGCGGATCTTGTCGAACTGGCGGACCCCGTGGGTGGCGAACGGCTCCTGGTCGAACTCGCTGAGGACGAGGTTGTCCGCGATCGAGTACGACGAGACCAGCCCGTGCTTCTCGCGGTCCTCGGGGATGTGCCCGACCCCGGCGTGGTGGGTCTCGTAGGGGTTGGCCCTGGTCAGGTCCATGTCGCCGAGGCGCATCCTCCCGGAGACGACCTTGCGCATCCCGGCGAGGGCCTCGACGAGCTCTCGCTGGCCGTTGCCCTCGACCCCGGCGACGCCGACGATCTCGCCGGCGCGGACGCTAGAGCGTGAAGCCGTTGACGGACTCGAGGTGTCGGTCGTCCTTGACATGGAGATCCTCGATCTGCAGGACGACCTCGGCCGGCGTCGCCGGCGCCTTGTCGATCCGCAGGACGACCTCGCGGCCGACCATCAACGTCGCCAGCTGGCGGGCGTCGGTCTCCCTGGCGTTGACCTCGCCGACGACCGCACCCTGGCGCAGGACGTAGACCCGGTCGGCCACGTCGAGGACCTCGCGCAGCTTGTGGGTGATGAAGACGATCGAGGTGCCCTGGTTCGGCGAGGTCGCGCATGACCCCGAGCAGCTCGTCGGTCTCCTGCGGGGTCAGCACGGCGGTCGGCTCGTCGAGGATGAGCAGGTCGACGTCCCGGGACAGCGCCTTGAGGATCTCGACGCGCTGCTGGGTGCCGACCGGCAGGTCCTCGACCTCGGCGTCGGGGTCGACGTAGAGGCCGTGTCGCTTGCCGAGCTCGCGGACCATCTCGCGGGCCTCAGCGAGGTTGAGGAAGCTTGCCCTGGTCGACTCGTGGCCGAGGATGATGTTCTCGGCCACCGTCATGACCGGCACGAGCTGGAAGTGCTGGTGGACCATGCCGATGCCCCGGCGGATCGCGTCGCTTGGGGTCCTTGATCGGCGTGGCGTCACCCTTGACGGTCACCGTCCCGGCGTCGGGCGTGATGAGCCCGAAGATCTGGTTGACGAGGGTGGACTTGCCCGCGCCGTTCTCCCCGAGCAGGGCGACGATCTCGCCGCGCTTGACGTTGATCGAGATGTCGCGGTTCGCGCGGACCGCGCCGAACGTCTTGGACAGGTTCGTGGATGTCGAGGAGCACCTCGGAGGCTCATCACTACTCTCCCTTCACGTAGGGCTGGCCGTCGGCGGCGGGTGCTCGCACCCGGTCCGGCGGCGACCGCGAGGACGATCAGGGTGACGATGAACGGGAGGGTCCCGGTCAGCTGCGGCGGCAGGTTGATGACGTTGCTGAACTGGAGCTGGCTGGCCACGGCGTTGACGAAGCCGAAGAACACCGCCATGGCGAACGCCCGCAGCGGCCGCCACGCGCCCATGATCATGATGGCCAGGGCGAGGAAGCCCCGGCCGGCGACCATGTTGCGCTCGAACGAGCTCGACGCGTCCATCGAGAGGTAGACCCCGGCACACCCCGCGAGGGCGCCGGCGAGCGTGACGTTGACCATCCGCAGGCGCTCGACGTTGACCCCGGCGGTGTCGGCGGCCGACGGGTACTCGCCCACGGCACGGGTCCGAAGGCCCCACTTCGTCTTGAACATGGCGAAGTGGATGGTGATCGCGGCGATGATGGCGAGGGTGGCGAAGACCGAGGTGCCCGAGAAGAAGACGTCGCCGATGAGCGGGATCGCGCTCAGCCCCGGCACGTCGAACTTCGGCATGAGGCCGGGCAGGATCTTGCCGGGCTTGTAGTAGAACGACGTGATGCCGGTGGCGACGATGTTGAGCACGACACCGGCGATGATCTGGTCCATCCGCCACTTCACCGAGGTCCAGGCGAGGAACCCACCGAGGATGAGGCCGGTCCCGATGCCGGCCAGCACGCCGACGATGAGGGAGCCGGAGTAGGCCGAGGCGAAGAACCCGGCGAACGCCGCGACGAGCATCTGCCCCTCGATGCCGATGTTGACCACGCCGGACCGCTCACCGATGACGCCGACGAGCGAGGCGAGGACGAGCGGGATGGCGTATGACCACGCCGACACGTACATGCTCGGGACGATGTCGTGCTTGGCGTAGTAGAAGACGTATGCCGCGACGAGGACGACGGCGGCGGTGACGACGGTGACCCGGTTGCGGGCGGTCCAGGCCTTCACGCTCACTCCCCCCAGCCCGCGGTCGACGTGGTGACCGTCTCGGCTCGGCTCCGGAAGATCCACTTGCCGAGCACGGGGATCGACACCATGAGCAGCGTGATCGCCAGGAGGAGGTCGACGACCTCGGGCGCGATCCCCGTGACGAACTGGAGGCCCGGAGCACCGGTGCGGAGCAGACCGACGAGGAACGCCGCGGGGATCGTCGCGAGGGGGTTGGCCCGGGCGAGCAGGGCGATGGTGATGCCGTCGAACCCCAGGGTGCCCCCGATGGCCGGCTCGAACCGGTGCAGCGTCCCCGCTGCCTCCAGGGCACCTGCGAGACCGGCGAGCCCACCGCCCAGGACCATCGACATCATGACGATGCGGTTGATCGCGATCCCGGCGTAGCGGGCGGCGGACTTGTTGGCGCCGACGGCGTTGAACCGGAAGCCGAAGGTGGTACGTGCCAGCATCCACCAGCACAGAACCGCGAAGACGGCGGCGATGACGAAGCCGATCGGGATGCCCGCGATGGCGCCCACCTGCGCGCCCTGGGGGACGAGCTCGGTCTGGGGAATGCCGCTCTTCTTGGACGACTCGGCCTGCAGCGGCCCGGTGACGAGCCACCAGGTCACGCCCGCCACGATGTAGTTGATCATGATCGTCGTGATGACCTCGTGGACACCACGGGCGGCCTTGAGGATGCCGGCGATCCAGCCGACGAGCGCGCCGCCGACGACGCCGAGAACCATCCCGAGAAGGGCACCACCGAACCCGAGCCCGCCCGCGGCATACCCGATCCAGGCGCCGAGCATGGCACCGAAAAGGAACTGGCCCTGGCCGCCGATGTTGAACAGCCCGACCCGGAGCGGGAGCACGACGGCCAGACCGGTGAGCACGAGCGGAGCGGTCTTCTGCAGGGTCCGGGTCAGCCCGCCGGGGACGAGGACCGCCTCGCGGAACAGGGTCTCGTACGCGTACCACGGGCTGACGCCCTGGAGCCGGATCAGGACTGCTCCGATCAGCATCGACACGATGAGCGCGATGAGGATGACGACACCACTCTGGCGCCGGAACAGCCACGCCAGCGCGGCGGCGCTGCCGCTCGGGGAGGGGTTGTCGGGAGCTGTGCTCTCGGGTGGGGCGTCGGTCTGCTCACCTGCGGCGGTCGCGCCCGGCTCCTGATCGGACATGGGACTCCATCATCGCTTCGGGGGGAACGGTGCTTCGCCCACACTCTGGCAGGAAACCCTGCGGTTGTGGCGCACCGAGGGGGCGAATCTGCGGTGCGGCGCGACGCCGTGGGCAGTGGCCGCATCATGGCGATGGGGCGGGCGCCGGGTCTCCCCGGACGCCCGCCCCATGTCGTTCAAGCGGCGTGGTGCAGCGTCGTCAGATCTTGACGCCGGTGACCAGGGTGCCGGCCACCATCTCCTTGACGATCGGGTCGACCTTCGCCTTCACGTCGGTGGGGATGACCGAGTCGAAGCTGTGGTAGGGCGCGAGGCCGGCCTGGCCGAGCGTCTGCAGCTCGCTGAAGTCGCCCTTGGAAGCGGTCTTGACCGTGTCGGTCACGCCCTGGGAGATCAGCTTCTCCGCCGAGGTCATCAGGCACGGCTGGGCGGCCGGGACGGTGTCCCACTGGTCGGTGTCGACACCGATGCAGAAGATCGACGTGCCCGCACCCTTGGCCTTCGCGACCTCCTGGAGGGCGCCGTTGCCGGTGTTGCCGCCGGCGCCGAAGATGATGTCCGCGCCCTGGGAGAGCATCGTCTTGGCCTGGCCCGCACCCCATACCGGGTCGTTGAAGGCGTTGTCACCGGCCGGGTGGTAGACCGACGTGACCTTGACGTTGGGGTTGGCCGCCATGGCGCCCGCCTCGAAGCCCTTCGCGTACTTCTGGACCGGCGGGATCTCGAGGCCGAGGACCTGGCCGAGCTTGTTGGTCTTGGTCATCAGGCCCGCGAGGTAGCCCGCGCCGTAGCCGGCCTGGTCCTCGGGGAAGATCAGCCCGGTGAGGTTCTTGGCGGTGACCTTGGTCGCGTCGTAGGTCTGGTCGACACCGATGAACCGGGTCGTGGGGTTCTCGGCGGCCGCCTGTGCGGTGGCGTCGGTCATCAGGAAGCCGACGGTGACGATGACGTCGTACTTCTTGTTGGTGAACTGCTGCATGTTGGGCAGGTAGTCCTTGGCGTCCTGGGTCTCGATGTACTTGTAGAAGCCACCGAGGTCCTTGGCTGCCGCCTTGGCGCCCTCGTGCGCGGACTGGTTGAACGACTTGTCGTCGACCTTGCCGGTGTCGGTGACGAGGCCGACGCACAGGACGTCGGGGCTGGCGCAGTTGGAGTCGTCGACGGGGACTCCTGAGCCCGAGCCGGCGCCGGCCGACGACGAGCCGGTGCTGCCGGTGCTGCCACCGCATCCGGCGAGCGCGAGAGCGAGGACGGCCGTCGACGCGACGAGGTAACGCTTGGCCTTCATATGGGGTTCTCCTTGCAGGGACTGGGGTATTCGCACTCTATCTCCCCGACGGACCCGTCCCACGCCCGCAGGCCGGTCGTGACAAGGTCGTTACTGAGGCGTTCACCACCCCGGCGAGGAGGACCATCCGGCGTCAACGACGAGGGTGGTACCGGTGATGCCGGAGGCACCTGCTGAGGCCAGAAAGGCCACTGTGGCGGCGACCTCGGCTGCGCTGACCGGGCGCCCGAGAGCGGCTGCCGCGGACCACCGCGCCATGCCGTCGGGCCAGTCCTCGGCGAGCCCGGGACGGTCGATGAGCCCCGGTGCCACCCCCACCACCCGCACGCCCCGGGGCCCCAGCTCGTATGCCGCGGCCGCGGTGAGGTGGTGCAGCGCCGCCTTGGTCACGGCATACGGGGCGTGGCCCCGCGCCGGTCGCAGGCCCTCGACCGAGCCGATGGTGACGACGACCCCGCCCGCGGCCATCCGGGCGCCGGCCGCGTGGAGCAGCACGGCGGCCGAGCGCAGGCCGGCCCGGTAGAGCGCGTCCCAGTCCTCGGCCTCGAGGTCGTCCCAGGGGGTGAGGTCCTGGGCGGCGGCCGCGAGGACGACGACGTCGAGCGGGCCGAGGGCGGCCTCGCTGTCGTCGAGGAGTGCGGCACAGGCGGCGTCCAGGTCGGCGGGTCCGGGGACGGACAGATCGGTCCGCACGAGGTGGGCCCGGCGGCCGTGCTGCTCGACGCGGGCGGCCACGTCGTGGGCGCCCGCCTCGTCGGTGTGCCAATGGACGGCGACGTCGTGGCCGGCGGCGGCCAGGGCCTCGGCGATCGCCCGACCGAGGCCGCCGCTCGCCCCCGTGACGAGAGCGGTCACGGCGCCTGCCTCGTCAGTGCGGTGATGTCGTCCGCGGCCTCGGGGTAGGCGCCGACGAGGGCGGCCCGGTCGCCGAGGGTGAAGTGCTCGGGCTCGAACGCCGGGGCACACCAGCAGGCGACGAGGGTCCAGTCCCCGAGAGTGCGGGCGCCCTGCCAGGTGCCGCGCGGAACGACGAGCTGCGGGTGCGCGGCGTCGAGGGTGGTGCTGGTGAGCGTTCCCCCGGGGGCTAGCCGCAGCATCCTCAGGGGTGCGCCGTCGAGCCATTGCCACCCCTCGTCGATCTCGAGCCGGTGCATCGCCGAGAACCCCTCGGGGGTGTCGGCGAGCAGGGCCCGGATCGTCGACAGCCCGGGGACCCGGGGGCCCTGGACGAGCCAGGCACCCTCCTGCGGGATGGGCTCCATGCCCAGCTCGTCGATGATCTCGCTCGCCCCGCGCATCACGCCTGCGCCGCCGCTCGGGCCGCGACCTCGCCGCGCTCGCGGCACCGGGCGAGCAGGTCGGCCTCGTCGATCCGGGTGCTCCGGCGGTCGCGGACGACGACCTCCCCGTCGACCAGCACGTCGGTGACGTCGCCGCGTCCGGCAGCGAAGACGAGCAGTGCCGGGACGTCGTGGACCGGCGTCAGGTGCGGCTGGCCGAGGTCGAGCAGCGTGATGTCGCCCCGCTTGCCGACCTCGAGGGAGCCGACCAGGTCGCCCAGCCCCAGCGCGCGGGCGCCCTCGATGGTCGCCGCCCTGAGGACCTGCTCGGCCGGGGCGACGTCGGGGCGCCCGGCCGTGAGCCGGGCGAGCAGGGCGGCCTGGCGCATCGCCTGCCACATGTCGAGGTCGTTGGACGACGAGGTCCCGTCGGTGCCGAGGCCCAGCCGGAGGCCGCTGTCCTGCCAGGTCTGCCACTGCAGGGCGCCGGAGGCGAGCTTGAGGTTCGATCCCGGGCAGTGGGCGACCGCCGCCCCGGCCCGAGCCGCCAGCGCCCGGTCCGCCTCGTCGAGGTGGACGCCATGGCCGAGGACCACCGGGACCGAGCCGTCGAGCCACCCGGCCCGCACGAGCAGGCCGGTGGGCGAGGCGGCATACCGCTCCTGGACCTCGGCGTTCTCGGCGGCGTTCTCGGAGACGTGCGTGCACAGCAGGGCCCGGCCCGCGCCGTCGGGGGTATGCCGTCCGGCCGCGAAGCCGCGCACGGTCTCGGCGATCTCGCCGAGATGCTCGGTCGACACGGTGTAGGTGCCGTGCGGGAGCCCGGCCGCGGGGACGGTCGGGCCGCCGATCTCGGCGAGCAGGCGCGGCCAGTCGCGCAGGCCGGCCATCCGCTCGTCCCAGGTGAGCCCGTCCGGGCCGGCGGCGTCGAAGAACACCGGCCCGCCGACATGCCGGCTGCCGACGGCGACCGCGCCGCGGTGGGCGCTCTCATGGTGGAAGTACATGTCGAGCTGGGTCGTGCAGCCGCCGCGCAGGGACTCCAGCGCCCCGAGGCGGGCACCGAGCTCGACGGTCCCGGGGTCCATGACGGCGCCCTCGGCCGCCCAGACCCTGGCGAGGAAGCCCTGGAGGTCGACGTGCTCGGCCAGGCCGCGCAGCAGGGTCATCGGGAGGTGGGTGTGCAGGTTGACCAGACCCGGCAGCGCGAGCCTGCCTCGCCCGTCGATGACGGTCGTGTGGTCGTCTCCCGGTCCGCCCTCGCCCGACCCGGCAGCTCCCGGTCCGCCTTCGGCGGACCCGGCGCGCGGCGCGGAACCATCCGCGCTCGCTCGCTGGCGCTCGCTCGCGCTCCCGCCGGGCCCAGCCATGCGCCGCGCTACCGGGCCCGCCTGCGGCGCCTCGGTCCCCCCGGGGCCGGCTGGCGCGTCGGCGACCTCGATGGCGGTGATGACGCCGTCGTCGATGGTGACGGTGGCATCGCGCAGGACGGTGTCGCGCTCGTCGACGGTGACGAGGTAGGTGAGGTGCTCGATGCGGACGCGGGTCACGTCGTCGGGCCTTCGTCGTCGGGTGCGAAGGTCGCGCGGGTGTGGACGAGCTCGTCGAGGATGGCCAGGACCTTGGCCTTGCTCGCCTCCAGGGCGGCCTCGATGTCGGCCATCGTGATGGGCTCGTCGCTGACCCCGGCGGCGGGGTTCACGACGAGGCTGATCGCGGCATACCTCAGGCCGGCCTCGACGGCGAGGGTGACCTCGGGGACGCCGGTCATCCCTGCGACGTCGCCGCCCGCGAGGCGCGCCAGGCGGATCTCGGCCGGGGTCTCGAACCGGGGACCCTCGAAGCACGCGTAGACGCCACCGTCGCGGATCGGCTGTCCCACACCGGAGGCGGCGTCGAGGATCTCATGACGCAGACCCGGGTCGTAGGCGGTCGACATGTCGGTGTGGACGACGCCCTCGGGGGTGCTGCCGTCGTAGAAGGTGCCCACCCGGCCCTTGGTGAGGTCGAGGAAGTCGTCGAGGCAGAGCAGGTCACCGGCCTCGAGGTCGGGGTCGATGGCGCCGGTGACGTTGACGGCGATGACGTCGCGGCAGCCGGCGTCGGTCAGCGCGCGGATGTTGGCGCGGTAGGCGACCAGATGGGGCGGGACGGTGTGGCCGGGGCCGTGCCGGGTGAGGAAGACGACGGGGTAGCCGTGCCAGGCACCGCGGGTGAGCTGCGCGAGCCCGTATGCCGTCTCGGCGGTCTCCGTACGGCTGTCCTCGAGGTCGGCGAGGGAGTAGAAGCCGGTGCCGGCGATGATGCCCAGGGGTGAGGTGCTCACGAGCGGCACGCTACCGCCGCCGGTGCGAGGGCGGCCCCACCTCGCCCCGCCTCGTGTTGTGTCCGAGTGATTGGTGGCTATGGCGACCAGTTCCTCGGACGCTGTCGGCCGGCCTCGTGTTGTGTCCGAGTGTTTGGTGGCTATGGCGACCAGTTCCTCGGACACTGCGGGGGGACGGACGCGGCGGCGGGCGGGTGGGAGGATCGAACCCATGAGCAGGCGGGTGGCTATCGCGGCGACCGGGCCGGCGTCGCTCGCGGCCGGCCGGCAGGTCGCCCACGCGGGCGGCAACGCCGTCGACGCCGCCATCGCCGCGGCCATCACGACGATGAGCACCGAGCCCGGCATCGTCAGTCTCGGCGGCGGCGCGTTCATCTCGGTCTGGGCGCCCGGCGCCGAGCCCGTCCTCATCGACGGCAACGTCGAGATGCCCGGTCGCGGCCTGGACCCGGCCCGGCTCGGCGGCGGCGTGAGCGAGATCCACACGGCCTACGGCGGCGGGGTGACCCTGTATGCCGGCCACGGCTCGGTCGGCGTGCCCGGTGCCCTCCCGGCCTGCCAGCTCGCGGTCGAGGAGCACGGCAGCGCCCCGTGGGCCGAGGTCGTGGCGCCCGCGGTGCACGCCGCCCGGTCCGGCTACCTCGTGGGCCCGGCGACGGCGCACTACCTCGGGTTCGTCGCCGACTCGCTGTTCGCCCTGGACGCCGAGGCGCACGAGCTGGTCACCCGACCCGACGGAACACCGCTACGGGCGGGCGACACCGGCTTCAACCACCGCCTCGCCGACATCCTCGAGATCGTCGCCCGGGAGGGGTCGTCGGTGGCGACCATCGGCGAGGTGGGTCGGGCGCTGGTCGCCGACATGGCAGCCCGTGGAGGGCTGGTCACCCAGCAGGACCTGGCGGAGTACGACCCGGTCATCCGGACTCCCACCCGGCGGCGCGTGGGGCAGTGGGACCTGGCGTTCAACCCGCCCCCGTCGGTCGGCGGGCCGATGCTCGCGGCGATGATCAGCGAGCTCGGGCAGCGCGGGTTCTGGCACTGGCCCGACGTCATCGAGATCCAGCGGGCGGTGCTCGGCTACCGGGTGCGGGTCCACGACTACTCCACCGACCTCGAGATCGACGGGCACGAGCTGCTGCTCGCCGTCGACCGGCATGGGCTGGCCGGGCTGCCGACGTCGTCGAGCACCGCGCATGTCTCCGCGGTCGACAGCGACGGCCTCGCCTGCGCCGTCACGACCTCGGCGGGGTACGGCTCGGGGATCGCGATCCCGGGCACCGGCATCCTGCTCAACAACGCCCTGGGCGAGCCCGAGCTCAACAAGCTCGGGCTGCACCACCTCACCCCCGGCACCCGGATGGCGTCGAACATGGCCCCGACCACCGGGCGCACGGCGACGGGCGGGTGCTGGCGATCGGCTCGCCCGGTGCCGACCGGATCACCACCGCGCTCATGCAGGTCCTCGGCCAGGGCTGTCTGCACGAGGCGGACCTCCAGCACGCCATCAGGGCCCCGCGCGTGCACGTGCGGTTCGACGCCGCGGGCGCGGCCGTCGTCGAGCACGAGAGCGACCCGCTGATCGCCGCGGCAGTCGCGGAGCTGGGGCTGGCGAGCACCGACCACGGCGCACTGTCGATGTACTTCGGCGGGGTGGGCGCTGCCTACCGGCAGGCCGACGGTGAGCTGCAGGCCGCCGGCGACCCTCGCCGCGAGGCAGCCGTCGGGGTCGTCTGACCGGGGCGCTCGTTGACCGGAGGCAACACGCCGTCCGGGCGGACCGGCATACGGCGTGTTGCCTCCGGTCAGTGGTTGGAGGCGCCGGGTCGACAGGGACCCGGCGACGGGCGAGGGACGTCAGCGGGTGGCGCCGACGACCATCCACCGGTCGGTCCGCACTCGCATCCAGAACAGCGCGCCACGGATCGCCATGAACCCGGTGAACGCCAACCACAGCCACATGACCGAGTGCGTCGGGCCGAGCACCGGGTCCGAGAGCAGCCAGCCGCCCATCGCGCGCACCCCGAGCACGAGCGGCAGGTAGAGCACGAGCGTCCCGGCCATCGCCCCCGCCAGCCACCGGCCGTCGCCTGCTCCGATGAGCACCCCGTCGACGACGAAGACGAACCCCGCCAGCGGCTGCCCGAGCGCGACGACGAGGAGCGCTCCCGCCAGGGCGGCTCGCACCGCCGGGTCGGTCGTGAACAGGTCGGGCAGGACCGGCCGGGCGAGCAGCACGACCAGGGTGAGGACGAAGCCGCCGAGCACCCCCCACCGGACCATGAGGCTGGTCGCCCTCCGGGTGCGCTCGACGTCGCCGGCGCCGAGGGTGCGCCCGGTGATGGCCTGGCCCGCGATGGCGATGGCGTCGAGGGCGAAGGCGAGGACGCTCCATACGGTCGCGGACACCTGGTACGCGGCGAGCGGCACGTCGCCCATCCCCGCCGCGACCCACGTCGTCACGAGCAGCACCCCACGCAGCGCAAGGGTCCGCACCAGCAGCGGTATGCCGCTCCGGGCGGCGCCCAGGACCCGGCCGGGGTGGGCCCGCAGCGGCACCCGTTCGCGCGCGGCGTGCCGGACCAGGACGGCCACGAGGGCGAACGCCATCCCGGTCTGGGCGATGACCGTCCCCCATGCCGACCCGGCGATGCCCCAGCCGAGGCCGAAGACGAGCAGGACGTTGAGGCCGATGTTCGCGGAGAAGCCGACGAGTGAGGCGACCATCGGTGTCCGGGTGTCCTGCAGGCCGCGCAGGACACCGGTGGTGGCGAGGGCGATGAGCATGGCCGGCAGGCCGAGGGCGGCGATCCGCAGATAGGTCAACGCCTGCTCGAGGGCGGCGTCGGACGCCCCGAACAGCCGGCAGAGTGGCTGCGCCGCGGCCTCGACGGCGACCACCGTCACCGCACCCAGGGCCAGGGCGAGCCAGGCGCCGTCGACCCCCGCGGCGAGGGCACCCGCCCGCGACCCCGCGCCCAGCTGTCGGGCGACCACCGAGGTGGTGCCGTAGGCCAGGAACACGAAGAGGTTGGCGGCGGTCAGCAGCAGCGCACTGGCGACGCCCAGGCCGGCGAGTGAGACGGTGCCGAGGTGGCCGACGATGGCCGAGTCCGCGAGCAGGAACAGGGGCTCGGCGACGAGGGCGAGGAACGCGGGCAGTGCGAGCCGGACCACCTCGCGGGTGTCGTCGGGCTCGGCCGGCCGGCCGGTATGCCGCGGGCTCACCCCAGCAGGCTAGTTGCGGGCGGCGCGGCGGCCGGGGAGGCGCGGAGCCCGGCGTCGAGGCGTCGGTCAGGCGGCGACGAGGCTGCGGCGCAGCCGGCCGTGGGCGCCGGCGACGAGGCCGGCTCCGACGAGCACGAACCCGAGGCCCAGGGCGGCCAGCGGCGCCGACCCGGCGCCGGTCTCGGGTATCTCGGTGATGTCGATCCCGGGGACGGCGCTCGCGGCGGCCGGCGCCACCGCGGCGGCGGCCGCGCGGGCGGCGGCTGTGCTGGCGGCCGCGCGGGCGGCGGCCGTCCCGGCGGAGGTGGTGGTGGCGGCGGTCCCGGCCGGCGGCGGTGCGTCGACCAGGGCGGTGGCGGGTGTGATCGTGTAGTCGCGCGAGCCCACCCCGGTGGGCATCCCGGCCGCGTCGGCGCAGAAGACGACGGCGGTCGAGGGCCCGGCGACGGGGGCGGGCGCCGACGAGCCCGGCGGCCGCTTGAGCGCGACGGGGAACGAGGCCGTGAGCACCCCGCGGGAGGCGATCTTGGCGGCGGCGGTGCCCGCGAAGGGGTCCGAGTCACCGATGAACAGGTAGACGCCACCGCTGGCGGAGCCGGACGGGCAGGCGGCGGTGACGGTGACCGTCCCGCCCAGCGCCACCTTGGTGGGGCTGACCGAGACGTTGGCCTTCCCCGAGTCGGGCATGGCGAACAGCAGGACGGTCTCGGAGGCGGTGGCGAGCGGGGTGCCGCCGCCCGTGGCGAGGCAGCTCAGCGCGACGTCGACGTTGCCCATCGGACCGGTGACCGTGGCGGTGCCGGCCCAGGCGCCGCCGGTGACGGCATACGAGGCCGAGAGCAAGGTGGTCGAGCCCTGGGTGACCTTCACCGCGGCCTTCGCCGCCGTGTCGGGGCAGGTGCCGTCGAGGTTGGTGGGCTCGCCGGAGCTGATCACCGAGTCGACCGTGACGGCCGCGCCGCCGGCGGCCAGTGCCGCGGGCATGCCGACGAGCCCGAGCCCGGCGCCGATGACGGCGGCGGACGCGAGCGCGGCAGCGCGACGCGGGTGCATGTCTTCCTCGCTGGCAGGGGCAGAACAACGTCCTGGTCCAGGGTAGGAAGCCTTCTGCGCGGGGCGCATCAGCCGTTCGGCCGGGTCACCTCCACGGCCGCCCAGCCGGGCGTGTCGCTCGTCACAGGTGTTTGAGGGCCTCGCGGCGGGACAGACCGGACAGCCGCTCGGACCGGCTGGCCACGAACGCGCGTACCCAGTCCGGGGCGACCCGGGCGTGCTGGCGCAGTGCCCAGCCGATCGCCTTGCGGACGAAGAACTCCGAGCCGCAGGCGGTGCCCTCGAGGTTGGCGTCGATGGCGTCGCTGAGCAGCGCCAGGTCGGTGGCCTCCTTGTGGCCGAGCTGGGACAGGATCGCGCTGCGCCGCAACCACAGGTCGTCCTCGACCGACCAGGCCCGCATGAGTGGGGTGAGGGTGTCGCGGTGGCTGGCGAGGATCCGCCCGACCTGCTCGGCGGCGAGGCCGTCGACGTAGTCCCACCAGGCGCCCGTGACGATGAGGTGGCGGTAGAGGGGGATGGTGTCGGGGTCCTGCCAGCCGACATAGCGTCGGTGGTCGGCGAGGTGGATGGCGGCGTACCGCTCCTCGCGGTGGGTGGCGTTGTCCCACAACGCTCGCACCGTCGCCTCCCAGTCGGCGCGATCCTCGATGAGGTATGCCGGGTCGGCCAGGACCGGGCGCACGACGGCTCGGATCCGGGGCAGGGTGACGCCGTAGTACGGCATCTGCGACTTCATGTAGCGCTGTTGGTCGACCGCTCGGGCCGCGTCGGCCTCGGCGGCGAGCACGCGGCAAACCTCGGCCGTCAGGTCACGACGAGGGGTGCCGGACAACGGTGCTCGCCTCCCGGGCGTCGGCCGGTGGGGCCGGCCGGGGTTGTTCAGACCAGTCCGAGGTGGGCGGCCTCTTCCCACAGCTCGTCGCGCACGTCGGGGTGGGCGGCGTCGCGGATGATGTGCCGGGCCTGGGCCTTCTCGCTGTAGCCGAACAGCTCGGCGGCACCGTTCTCGGTGACGAAGGCGGTCTGCTGGAAGGAGGTGACCGGCTCGTCGAGGAGCGGGACGACGGTCGAGACGTCGGCCTTGGGGTGCCAGCTGCGCAGTGCGATGAACGACTGGCCGCCGGGGGAGTGGATGGCGCCGACGATGAAGTCGGTCTGGCCACCGAAGCCGGAGAAGATCCTTGCGTTGATCCGGGAGGCGTTGGCCTGGCCGAACAGGTCGACCTCGAGGGCGGAGTTGACGCTCGTCATCATCCGCTGCTGGGAGATCAGCCCGGGGTCGTTCGTGTGCTCGGTACGCATCATCCGCACCCGGTGGTTGCCCTCGAGCCAGTCGTAGAGCTCGCGGGTGCCGAAGATGAAGGACGCGGTGAGGGGGTGCTCGCTGTCGAGCGCGCCCTTGCGGTCGAGCTCGAGGACGCCGTCGGAGAACATCTCGGTCCAGATCCGTAGGCCCTTGCGGCTGCCGAGGGCGAGGAGCGTGGCGTCGGGGATGCCGCCGATGCCCATCTGGAGGGTCGCACCGTCGGGGACGCGGGCGGCGACGATGTCGCCGATGGCGCTGCTGGCGTCGTCGAGGGCGAACGGCTTGGCGGCCGTGAGTGGGGTGGAGACCTCGATGGCGAGGTCGACCCACGACTCGGGGACCTGGGCGTCGCCGAAGGTGTAGGGCATCTGGTCGTTGATGACGGCGACGATGAGGCCGGAGCGGGACCGGGTCCCGGCGATGGCGGCGGGCAGCACGTTGACCTCGATGCCCAGGCTGAGCATGCCGTCGCGCGGCGGGGCGCAGTGGATGATGACGACATCGCCGGGGATGACCCGGTTGAGCAGGACGGGGACGAGGGAGAGCCGGCAGGGGATGTAGGACAGCCCGGGGTGCTTGCGCATGCCCGAGCCGACGAAGCACGTCTCGGCGGTCACACCCTCGCGGGTGGGGATGCCGGGCGGGGCGTTGAGGGCGTGGAGGATGTACTCGGGGAGCGCCTCGTCCACCGCCTTGACCCCCTCCCAGGGGATCGCGACGTTGCCGCTGACGACGACGCGGGGCTTTCCGGGGAGGGCGGAGAGCTGCCGGGTGAGTTCCTCGGGCGAGACGATGCGCATGACCCCTATCGTCCCGTATCGGCGCAACCTGGGGGAGCCAGGGCTACCTAAGTCACAGTGGGCTTCGAGATGGCGGACCGGACCACGTGGCCCGGGTCACCCGGGCCGCGGGGCCACGTCCCGGCATACCCTGGAGCGATGTGCCGGAACATCAGGACGCTGCACAACTTCGCCCCACCGGCGACCGACGAGGAGGTGGCGGCGGCGGCCCTGCAGTACGTGCGGAAGGTCAGTGGCTCGACCCGCCCGTCGCAGGCCAACGCGGCGGCGTTCGAGGCGGCGGTGGCCGAGGTCGCGGCGAGCACCCAGCGGCTGCTCGAGGCGCTGGTGACGACGGCGCCGGCCCGCGACCGCGAGGTCGAGGCGGCCAAGGCCCGGGCACGGTCCCAGGCCCGGTATGCCGGGTAGCCGGGGGCCGAAAGAGGGCACCCTGTGGATGTGACACGCCCGAAACAATCTTGGCTGCACACCAGGTGGACGACGTTCGCGCAGGTCACAGGCCGGCTGCGCCGAGGCCGGTGGACGAATCCACAGGGTTCTCCACGGGCTGTGCACACGCCGTCCGGGCGTTTTGCACACGTTGTCCACCGATGGTCCACAGGCGTGGCTGGGCGGGTCGTCGGCGGGGGCCTAGCGTGTGTCGAGGTCCCGACAGGGTACGCAGCGGACTGCTAGCCCGTGGGCCTGTCGGTGGGCTCTGCTGCACTGGTCGGGACCGGACATGAGGTCACGGCAGTCATAGGCGCCCCACGGTCGGGGCCGGCGAGGGGATGGGTCGGTGTCGGTCGCGGAGCTGAGCAGCGCGGCGTTCGGCGGGGGGTTCGACGGGCCCGCGGATGACCGGCTCCCGCCGCAGGACCTCGGGGCCGAGCAGTCCGTTCTCGGCTCGATGCTCATCAACAAGGACGCCATCGCCGACTGTCTCGAGGTGGTCCGCGGCCACGACTTCTACCGACCGGCGCACGAGCTGATCTACGACTCGGTCCTCGACCTCTACGGGCGGGGCGAGCCGGCCGACGCGATCACCGTCGCCGACGAGCTCGGCAAGCGTGGCGACCTGGTCCGGGTCGGCGGACAGGCCTACCTGCACCAGCTCATCCAGTCGGTGCCGACCGCCGCCAACGCGGGCTACTACGCCGAGATCGTCCACGAGCGGGCGGTGCTGCGCCGGCTCGTCGAGGCGGGCACCCGGATCGTCCAGATGGGCTACGCCCAGGGCGAGGGCGACGTCGCCGACATCGTCAACCGGGCCCAGGCCGAGGTCTACCAGGTGTTCGAGAAGCGCGGCGGCGAGGACTACATCGTCCTCGGCGACCTGCTCGAGGCGACGATGACCGAGATCGAGGCGGCCGCCGGACGCACCGACGAGATGATCGGCGTGCCGACCGGGTTCATCGAGCTCGACGAGCTGACCAACGGCCTGCACCCGGGTCAGATGATCGTCGTGGCGGCGAGACCGGCAGTGGGCAAGTCCACCCTGGGGATCGACATCGCCCGGACGGCGGCGATCAAGCACAACCTGGCGACGGCGGTGTTCTCGCTCGAGATGAGCCGCACCGAGATCACGATGCGCATCCTCTCCGCCGAGGCGACGATCCAGCTGCAGGACCTGCGCAAGGGCCTGAAGGGCCAGGAGCAATGGACCAAGCTGGCGCGGATCATGGGCAAGATCTCGGACTCCCCGCTGTTCATCGACGACTCGCCCAACATGTCGCTGATGGAGATCCGGGCCAAGTGCCGGCGCCTGAAGCAGCAGCACAACCTCAAGCTCGTCATCATCGACTACCTCCAGCTCATGTCCTCGGGCAAGAAGGTCGAGTCCCGCCAGCAGGAGGTCGCCGAGTTCTCCCGGGCCCTGAAGCTCCTGGCCAAGGAGCTCGAGGTGCCGGTCATCGCGATCAGCCAGCTCAACCGGGGCCCGGAGCAGCGCACCGACAAGCGCCCGCAGATGTCCGACCTTCGCGAAAGTGGTTCGATCGAGCAGGACGCCGACGTCGTCATCCTGCTCCACCGCGACCGCTCCGACCCCGAGCGCGACGGCGAGGCCGACGTCATCGTCGCCAAGCACCGCAACGGCCCCACCAAGGACATCGTCCTGGCGTTCCAGGGCCACTACAGCCGGTTCAACAACATGGCCCGCGACTTCTAGTGCGCCGTCCGGCGGAAGTTGGCGAATCGCATGTCATGTCATGTATCCCCTGAGCATCCGGGGAACTTTGGGGCTCTTGCGTCCTATGAGGCGATAGAACGTGTTGTTGGCCCACCGGTCCTAGTCATGGCAGGGCTCCCGCGCTGACTACCCCCACGATTTTGGTTACCTACAGAAAGCAGGTCAGCAGTCGGCTCGCAACGCTGAAACCTCCGTTGACTCCACAGGCGGTCAGGCGAGGTTTGGTCACGGACCTGTGATGTGGGCCCTCTCCGTAGGAGCGCCGACAACAGGCAAGCCGAGCACGGTGACGGCCAGGGACAGGATCAGGCTCGGGATCGGGCCAAGGCGCGGTTTCACGCCAAACCCTGACGCGATGCCGTCGGGATCCGGCCACACTCGATCACGGTGGGTTGTCTCATGGCATGTCTACGCCGACCACGGCCGACCGCCTGTGGGCTCCCGGAGAGCAGTCTCTGACGTGGCGTTGCGCATGTCAGACCTTTCGGGGCCGGTTGGTCGCAGCCGTGTCAACCTCGGAACGGTTACGCCTCCGGGTGTTACGACCCGTCAGCCAGAACTTGAGCAACCACTCGCCCCCGTAGCCGACGGCGAGCGACCCTGCGACGACCACGATCCAGGGAGCGTGCAGCAGAGTCAGGGCCGCGAACACGGGCAGCCCCGTTGCCAGCCGGGACAGGAACGCCTGCCACCAGGTCCACTTCATGACCGGCCCCGTCCGGCGCGGCGCTCACGGCGACGGATCTGATCCTCGACGACAACCAGCCCGGCCATGACGCCGAGGATGTAGGTGAACCCGTTCACGTAGAGTGAAAGACCGGGAGCACCCAGGGCGAGAAGTGCGCTGGTAACGACGACCGCGACGACGGTGGCGTAGGCCGCAAGGCTGAGTTGCTGGACGACGTCGCGGCGGTCCACTACCTGCCACAGGCCACCGAGGACGAGTCCGGCGGCCGGTGCTGCCAGCGCGGACCAGGCTGCCGTTGGTTGGGGGCCGTAGGCTCCCGCAAACCAGTAGCCCACGACAGGGACGACCACGAACCAAGGACGCAACCGGTCGGAACGTCTCATCGTGCGCCGAGCCTCGACCTGCATGCTCATGAGTTGCCCTTTCTCGACCTCTCTGGCGGACAGTCGCATCCGCTCTTCACGCATCGTGGCACCCCCACCGGACGGGACGAGGCGAAACCCGAAGACCGCCCTGGCGGGTACATCACGTCCCCCATCGGCCGACCACCACCGGAACTGAACCAACGGCGAGGGCCGCGAGGCGCAGGCCAACAGCGAGGCCACCCTGAGCCGCCCCCGCGCTCAGCCACCACCAACGGGGTGTCTGGCAATCATCGAGGGTGCCCGTCCGGCCCTGGCGCGAGTGGTCGTGGGCGCACCTTGGCGCCGGTTCGTCTTTCGCGTCGAGCGTCCTCGTAGCAGGCCCGCCGAACGCTCGGCCTCCCAGCATGAATCCAGGCGGCGTTGGTGCGGCATCGCCTCGTGCGGGATTAGCCGTTCCACTCTGACAAACCTCTAAGACGTCCGGCCAAAGATGGCGAGACTCCTGCCTGCAGGACGTGTGCCCGTGCTCCCGCCATGTCATCTTCCGCCGGACGGCGCATCTAGTCAATAGCGAGAAGGTTCTCCGTGGCACCTTCACCCGTGCTTTTCGCCAGATCATCTTCCGCCGGACGGCGCACGGGCGGGGCGAAGGAAAGTCGGCTATCGGACTGTCTTGTCCCGGCGGATCCGCAGAGGGACCAGAACGGCGGTGATGTAACCACCGAACAGTACGGCCCACGTGACCGCGGCCTCACCCGCGGTGACGCCCCCCGCATGTGGGGCGATGAGCACAGCCAAGATCAGCCACGCGAGCAGGAGCGTTCCCACCGCGCCGAGCGCGAGCCGCGTCCGAGAGATCATCATTGATGCCACCCTGTCGAGTCATCCCGGTAGAACCAATGTACGTTGTGTTGCCCCTACCGGCGAAGAAGCCGACCTTCAGTGCTGGATATTTCGTCCCGACAGACCCAGACTTCTGGATGCAGTTCTCGATCTGTCCTTGATCGTACGCTTGGTACTCGGTCCCACCGATGATCGGCGTGTGTGAGGCACGGTCGTCGTCCCGGACGATCATTGAAGAACCGGCCACATCTCCGGAGCGGGACGAGAGCCGGTGTGGTTCTCGTCCCGCAATGGTTCTTGCTTGGCCGGTGCTCAGCCGAGGAAGCCGCCGAACATGGCGTCGAGCTCGTCCTGGCCGACCTGGTACGCGCCCGTCGGAACGGTGACCGCGGGCGAGGTCGAGAAGGTGATGTCGAGCGACGCCCGGTAGTTCAGCGCCATGAACTTCTTCCACGTGGCGGCCTTCGCCGCATCCAGAACGTTCCCGTCGGCCCAGCCCTTCACCTGTGCCAGGTCGACCGTCACCGACGCGAGCCTCCCGTCCTTCACAACGGTGTTCACAGTCAGGGTGGCGTCGTCGCGGAACTGCTTGAGGTCCTGATCGACGTTGAGGCCCGCGGTCGGGGCGGCGTTCGCGACGGCGGCCAGGAACGGCTTCATCTTCACGGCGACCGCGATCTCGTCGCCACCGCTCTTCGCGCCCACGTACGCGAACGTCGCGTTGTCGAGCAGCGCTGCCCGGACGGCCTTCGCGGTCGCCGGGTCGGCGGTCTGGTCGACCCGGTTCAGGGCGGACGCGGGGAGCGTGAACGCGGTCGGTGCCCCACCGATCAGGTTGGCGACCCACGCGGGCGCCCCGTTGGCGGGGTCGAAGGCCGAGTCAGTGTCGAACAGGCCCGTGTCCTTCCCCAACTGGGTCAGGTCGGCGGTGACGTACACCTTCTTGTCCTTGCCGGTGAACACCACGGTGTCCGTGTGGCCCTTGTACGCGAACTGAACGGCGGCGTCGAGGTTCGTGGCGTCCTTCTGGGTCGCCAGGGTGGCCTCGGTGGAGTGGACGGCGACGGTCACGGCGGAGCCGGCGAGCAGGTCAGCGACCTTGGCGTCGACCTGGGCGCCGTCACCTGACAGGTCCGCGATCTTCTGAATGTCGGCTGCGGTCGTGTCCAGTCGGGTGGTCACTGCCAGGTCCTTGCCCTGCGAGAGCGCCGTGAGTGCCTTGACGAGCGTGCCCTTCGGGTCGGTCCTCGCGGCCGCCGACTGGGCCTCTTGGGGCGTCGCGCACCCGGCGACCAGGGTGGCGGTCGCGGCCAGGGCGGCAGCCGCAGCGAGAATGCGACGGTTCATGAGTTCCCTCCAAGGGTCGAGCAGTCCGGGCCTCTGCCAGGTCGGAGCCGGCGTCAGCGTATGTGCCCGGATGGGCGAACACGCGAGGCTCGTGCCGAACTGGCTCGTGTGAGGTGTGCGACACCGGACGGGCCTCGGACCCGCGACCTGGGCCGTCGACGCGCCTCCATCCGGGGCCACGTGGCCCCCCTTCAGCCCGACCGGGTCGCCATCCAGGTCACGGGCGGCGACCCTCGGTCCACCCCGTCCTCAGGGTGCCGGCCGAGGCGTGGGGCCTTGCAGCGGCAGACGCCGGCCGGTGTCGAGGTGGGCCTGGACGAGGGCGGCGTATGCCGCCATCTGCCGGTCGGCGGCGGCGCGGTCGCCGGTCACGGCGAGCTCGAAGAGCACCCCGCGTGCGGTGGCGACCGACAGGTGCGCGAGCGTCCTGGCGTCGTCCGGGGCCCACCCCGTCTGCTCGAACCCGGCCGCAAGCGCCGGGACCCATCCGTGCGCCAGCCACGACCGCAAGGCGCCGGCGTGCGGTTCGGCGCGCATCGCGTGGCTGGACAGCTCGAAGAACAGCGGCGCGAAGGTCTGTGCGGTGTCGGCGACATGGGTCCAGAACTCCCAGCCGGGGTCGGCAGCGTCTCCGGTGATCGTCTCGGCCAGCACGGCCTGCTCCGAGCGCTCCACGGCTTCGACGACCGCCGCGAGCAGGCCTTGGCGGGACCCGAAGTGGTAGAGGAGCATCCGGTGGCTCGTCCCGATCCCGGCGGCCAGCGTCCGAAGGCTCGTGTCGCCGATCCCGTTGTCCGCGAACCAGGCGACCGCCCTGGCACACAGCGCGTCCCGGGGGGTCACCGAGGGATCACGGCGAGGGCGGCGAAGGTGGTCGCCTCCGTGACGAGGTACTCCTGGGTCAAGGTGGAGAACCTGCGTCGGACCATCCGAGCCAACGGCCCGTCCCAGGCGATGCCGAGGGAGATCGTTGTGCCACCGCTCTCGGTGGGGGTGAGGTCGTGGGTCGCCGTCGTCGTCACCCCCGGCATCCGGCTCACCCAGGTGAAGCCGCGGCCGGGCTCCCAGCGGGTCACCCGCCAGGTGGCCGGGGCCAGACCCGGCTGACGCAGCCGGTAGCGGCGCCCCACGGCGGGCTCGGGTCCGTCCAGGGGGGTGAGCGCCTTGACGGTCGGCAGTCGGGCCGGCCACCGGGCCAGGTCGCTGAGGACGGTCCACACCTGCGCCGGGGTGGCGGCGCTCGTCGCCGCATACGTCAACATGTACCAAATGGTACATCACCAACCGCGGCGCTGGAAGCCTCGCCCTCCGTCGAGATCGTGTGCGACGACGGCCTGCCGCGGCTCGTGGCGGCCCAGGATCTTCCCGAGCTCACCGACCAACAGGTGCGGGACACCCTCGAGGCCACCCGACGGTGAGTCGTCGGGCGGCGAGCGCCTGCGACACCAGCGCGCTGACCCGGCTTCCCGCCCCGCACCGGGTCGCGGCGGCCGATGCCGCGGCCGTGCTCGACGCCCTGGGCCCGGACATCCTGGCCCTCCGCCGCCGCCCATCTCCGTCGTGCGGGCCTGGCGGGCGCCGGGTTGAGCGGTGGCAGCGTCTACGACGCCCTGGTCGCGGCCACGGCGGCTCACCGCGGGCTCACCCTGCTGACCCGGACGCTCGGGCGCGGGCCGCCTACGACGCCGTCGCGCACGCCGCGCCATGCGCTGACGCCCGGCGCCGGCGTTCGACGATGGAGGGTCAGCCGGCGCCGGCGGCCAGCAGGCGCCGTCCGACGGCGCGAGCGGCCGCCCGGAGCTCCGGCCCGGCCATGATGCGGTATGGCGCAGGCAGCTCGGCGAGCTGAGCGGCATACCAGCGGGGGTTGCTCGTGCTCGCCACCAGCCGGCACGACTGCGCATCGACGGGCTCCAGCCGCCCGAGCGACCGCGGGAGCCAGAGCCGCACCTCGTCGGCCGGGGCCTCGAGGACGACCTCGACGTCGTACTCCCACCCGACGGCCAGGTGGTCCTCGAGCAGGGCGACGGGGTCGAGCCGGGGCGGCGGGGTGAACGTGGCCGCGAGCGCCGTCACCTCGCCGATCCGGTCCACCCGGTAGGCCCGCACCGCACCGGGCCCGTGGGAGTGGCAGAGCAGGTACCACCGCCCGTGCCGGACGACCACGGCCCACGGGTCGACCTCGGCGTCCCACTGCGAGCCGGCCTCGGACCGGTAGGCCAGCCGTACCCGGCGCCCGTCCGAGCAGGCCTGGACCAGCGTGCTGGTCGTCGACGGGTCGGGCCGGGCGGCGGAGCGGTCGGGCACGGGCGACGTCGCCCGGCGCACCGCCTCGGCCTGGGCGGCCACGGGTGCGGGCAGGGCCTGGACGATCTTGCCGAGCGCGCTGCCCACCGGGTCGGTCGGGTCGGCCGCCGCGTGGTGGCCGTCGAGGACCGCCATGACGAGCCCCAGTGCCTCGGTCGAGGTGAAGACCAGCGGCGGGAGCCGCAGCCCGCGCCCGACGCGGTAGCCGCCGTAGCGGCCGCGCGAGGACTCGACGGGGATGCCGGCCTCACGCAGGATGACGACGTAGCGCCGGGCGGCTCGCTCCGAGACCCCGAGCTGCGCGGCGAGCCGGTCGGCGGTGATGCCCGGGCTGCCTTGCAGCAGCTCCAGGGTCAGCAGGACCCGGGCCGTCGGGCTGACGTCGGTGCTCACGCGCCTCCCCCTTTCCGGATGCCCATCGTCCGGTTGACACCGTAACCTCACGACATGACGGAGCAGCCAGGCCGACCCCCGGGGGGCCGGCCCAGGGTCCGAGGTGGCGGGCCCCCGGACGTCGACGAGCGGGGCGGGGTCATCGAGTTCTCGGCGGAGGTCTGGCACTGGCGCGGGCCGGCCCCCTACGTCTTCGTCACCGTGCCGGAGCGGCATGTCGGCCACCTGCGGGCCGTCTCGAAGGCCGTGACCTACGGCTGGGGGATGATCCCCGTCCTCGCGCGGATCGGCGGGACCGAGTGGGAGACCTCGCTGTTCCCCAAGGACGGCGGGTATGTCGTGCCCCTCAAGCACGCGGTGCGCCGCGCCGAGCGGGTCGACGAGGGCGACACCGTCACCGTGCGGCTCATCGTGGCCGACCCTCGCTGAGGCGGCGGGCCCGAGCGCGCTGTGCTCGGCTCAGCCCGCGCGCCGGACGAAGATGCGGTCCCAGCCCGCGCCGGGGGAGAAGCCGAGGAAGTCGTGGCCGGCATTGCCCGCCCATGCCCGCACGATGTCCGGCACCGCTTGTCGTTCACCCACAGCTCGAGGATCTCGCCGTGTCACATGCACGATCTCGCCCGCACACTGAGCGCGGCAGCGGACAGCGGGAGCCGCGCGTGTCGATGACCCGCACCGCCACCTGCGCCAGATCCTGCTCGTCGAGCGCAACGGTCATGCACCACGTCCTCTGCTTCGTGGGGTGCGGCGACGCCGGCTCCGCGGCGCACCGGTTGGAACATGGCCGCGAGGCTAGATGTAGGCTACATCTATCAGTTGTTCAATGCTAGATGTACAGGCAGGGAAGGCGAGGCACGTTATCGTCTCGACGATGGGCGTCAACGAGTCCGCCGATCCCTGCGAGGAGCGCGGGGAGTCCGCGCCGCGGAACGGCGGCGGGCGGGGCGACGCACGCGGAACGGCGGCGGGCGTGCGACGGCGCCGGGCGGCAGGTGCTCCTGGAGGCGGCCGTTCTCGCCGCGCTCGCCGAGCACACGTCGCCCACGGCTATGACATCCGCCGGATGCTCCCGATCTCACCGACGGGTTCATGCAGGTCGACTCGGCCAACCTCTACCGGCTGCTCCGGCGACTCGAGCAGGAGGGTCTGGTCACCTCGACCTGGACCGAAGGCGAGTACGGGCCGCAGCGTCGCCAGTACCGGCTGACGCGTGAGGGCTGCCGCCAGCTCGGCGCGTTGCGCAAGCCCCTGGAGAAGCGCGAGCGGGCGTTCCGCGCCGTCATCGATGCCATCGACCGCTCGGTGTAGGTCGTCGCGGGCTCCGCGGCGTCGCTCTCGCCGGCCCCTCAGGAGCGGTCCACCCCGGACATCACCACGGCGACCTGCTCCTCGTCCCGGATCGTCGCGCCCGCCGACAGGACGCCGGCCAGCCCGGCGGACCCGGTGACGCTCACGGCATACCCGGCGGCCGTCGCGAGCCGGTGGGCGAGCAGCACGTCGGACTCGGCGGCGACCACGGGCTCGCCACCGCTGGCCACCAGGGCCCGGGTGACGGCGACCCAGTCGTAGGTCTCGTCGTCGAGGATGCCGTCGGCCGCCGAGTGCGGGTCCGGCCACGGCCGCATGAGGTCGGCCCACGAGCGCTCGGGGTGCTCAAGACCGTCCATCCGCTCCCAGGTGGCCGCGAGTGGGGCGCACCCCTCGGTCTGCACCGCGTCGAGCCGGATGCCGGGCCCGAGCGCGGCGCCGACGCAGGCGGCGAAGGCGCCGCCGCCGACCTGGATGACGATGCGGTCCAGTGCGATGCCGGCGGCCGCTGCCTGGTCGGCGATCTCCCAGCCGATGGTGCGGCCGCCGTCGAGGCAGTAGGCGTTCTCGGGGCCCTGGACGGAGAACGGGATCGCCCCCGCGGCGCATGCCTCGCGGAACCGCAGCATCGCCGGATCGCCGGGGGATCGTCCGCGCGCCGCTCGCACCGGTGGATGTGGGCGCCCAGCTCGTCGAGGCGGCGGCCGAAGGCATCGTCCATCCACATCGGCACGAAGACATCGACCGGCCAGCTCGCCCGGCGGGCCAGGGTGGCGGCGGCGAGGGCGGCGTTGCCGCAGGAGGCGATCGCCAGTCGCGGGCGGCCGTCGAGCAGACCCAGCGTCTCGGCGGCCCGCAGGTGCAGCAGGATCGACGCGAGGTGGCGGGCCTTGTGGGAGCCGGCGACGTTGCCGGTCTCGTCCTTGACCCAGACGTGCGCGCCGACGGCCTCGCGGAGCGGGTCCGAGGGGCCGAACGGGGTGAACCTGAAGTCCCCGGCCACCTCCTCGGTGAGGTCCGCACACTGCGCGTCGGTCATGCCGTGGGCCGCCGCGAACGCCCACCACGCCAGCCGGGGCCCGTAGACGACGAACGGGTTCGCCCCGAGGTCGGGGCCGGGGCCGGGGCCGGAGTGCCGCGGGCCGGGCCCACCGGAGTCGACGAGGTGGAGCACGTGGTGCGGGTCCGGGGTGGTCGCGTTCGGGCACCGCCAGGCGAGAGGCGTGGCGATGTCGACCAGCGTGCCGCAGACGGCGCAGCGGAGCCCGGTGACCATGGCGCCCTCAGCCGGCCGCGACGCGGGCGTTGAAGTCGCCGATCATCTCGTCCCACACGCCGATGAACCGGCGTAGGCCGCGCCAGAAGTCCTGGCTCTTGCGCTGCTCGAACAGCTCGAACGGCGTGCCCTGCTGCTCGACCCACGTGTAGTAGCCGAGCTGGAAGACCCGGCGGCGGTCGGCCTCGGTCATCTCGATCATGTGCTCGGTGCTCGGGTGGCCGAGGTGCTCGCCGAACGCCTCGGCGGCGTCGGCCCCGGTGAACTCGCCGGCATAGCGGGTCGCGACCGTCTTGGCCCGCTCGCTCGGGTACATCGTCCCGGGGTCGGTCGCGACGGTGATGATCGCGTCGTCGGGGCCGAGGTCGAGCAGGCGCGCCGTCCTGATCGCCGCGAGCATGTTGCAGGTCGACGAGAAGCCGAAGTGCGCCAGCGCCGCGATGACGTCCTCGGCCACACCCTTGCGCGCGAGGAGGCGGCGGCCCTCGTTGGTGTTCCACAGCACGTCGAGCTCGTCGGTGGCGACGTCGCTGACGGCGCACACGACGTCGGTGTTCATGACGTTGTGGATGAGCGGGATGTGCTTGTCGCCGATGCCCTGGATGTTGTGCTCGCCGTAGCCGTTCTCGAGCATCGTCGGGCATTCCAGGGCCTCGACGGCGACGATCTTGGCGCCGTACTCGTCCTTGAGCCAGTCGCCCGCCGCGATGGTGCCGGCCGACCCCGTGGCCGAGGTGAACGCCGCGAGGCGCAGGTCGCGCCCGCTGCCGGCGCGCACCGTCTCGAAGACATGCCCGAGCGCGCGCCCGGTCACCGCGTAGTGGGCGAGGTGGTTCCCGAACTCGGAGAACTGGTTGAGGATGAAGTTCCCGGGGTCCTTGGCGAGCTCGTTGCAGGCGTCGTAGATCTCCTTGACGTTGGACTCGGTGCCGTAGGTCCGGATGACATCCTCGTCGGGGTTCTCGCACCAGCGGCCCAGCCAGTCGAAGCGCTCCTGGCTCATCCCCTCGGGCAGGATGGCGACCCCACGACTGGCCATGATCCGGCTGATCGCGATCCCGCCGCGCGCGTAGTTGCCGGTGGACGGCCAGATCGCCCGGTGCCGGGTCGCGTCGAACTGGCCGGTCACGACCCGAGGCGCCAGGCAGGCGTATGCCGCGAGCACCTTGTGCGCCGTGATCATCGGGAAGCGGTCGCCGAAGACGACGATGACCGGGCTCGGCACGCCGGTCAGCTCGGGCGGCAGCACGATGTGCGCGGGCACCGCGACCCGCCCGCCGGTGAGGTCGTTGTACCAGTGGACCCGCCACAGGTTGCGGGCGTCGGGCCCCTGCGGGTCGGCGTCCGCGACCACCGCATGGTCGAAGGTCGACGGGTCCGCGAGCTCGGCGATGGTCGGCAGCCGGATGCCGCGCTCGCGGAAGCGGTCGACGTTTCGAGCGAGGGAGTCGGGGTCGACGATGCGGTCGGCGAGTCCGAACTGGTTCTCGAGGGCGTCGCGGTGGAGATCGGTGTCAGTCACACAAGCCAGTGTGGCAAGGCCACCTGAGGTCGCCGACGGCGGAGGTGCGTGAGATTGGCCTCCCCGAGCCTCGTGAGCAGCTGGGTGACCCGGATCGTCGCCCCGGCGTTGCGGTGCCCGCCGCCCGCCGCCACGGCGCAGGCCGGGCGACGGGCTCGCCGGGTCGGCTACGGGAGCGAGCGCGGGACCACATGGTTGGCGAGGAGGACCCCCTGCGGGTCCACCCGGTCACGCAGTCGGGTCAGCCGGACCCAGGCGTCGTGGCCGTAGGCCGTCCGTGGGTCCACCGGACGCTCGGCGAGGTTGAGGAAGCTCCGCCCCGTCTCCCACGGGGCCAAGGCTCCTCGCGCCCGCTCGGCGTCGGCCCGGCCCGCCATCGCGAGCTCCGGGGTCGCCGCGACGGCGACGAAGAAGGCGACGTAGGCCGCGTCGATCCGGTTGACGACGCCGCCGCCCGGAACGGGACGGCTCACCGCGCCGCCGAGCTGGCGCAGCTCGGCCATGAGCAGCGAGGTCCGGGCGCTCGGGCCGACGGCGTCGACGAACGCCCGGATCCCGGCCTCGTCCAGGTCGCACAGCAGGGTTCCGCTGCCGACCGACGGGGTCGGTCCCTCGGGGTCCATGTGCAGCCGGGTGAGGGCAGGGGCCGGAGTCCGGCCCCAGGTGTCCATCTCCGGAGCCAGGGCCCGGAAGCCGGCCACGAGCTCCTGGCCGTGCGCGTCGTCGCCCAGGGCCACGCCGTCGACGACGACCACCCGCCGCCCCCGCAGGAAGGGGGGCAGGTCGGGCAGCGGCGGGAAGCGCATCACCCGCAGCGAGGTCGTCACCTCGTCCGGGGCCTCGGCGCCCCAGGCGACCCAGTGCCGCAGCACCGGATCGAGGTGCTCGATGTCCCAGAGGAACAGCCCGGCATACACGTCGGTGATCGGGTGCAGCCGCAGCTCGAACCCGGTGACGACGCCGAAGTTCCCGCCGCCGCCGCGCAGCGCCCAGAACAGCTCCTGGTGCTCGTGGGCGCCGGCCCGGACGATCTCCCCGTCGGCGGTGACCAGCTCGATGGCGACGATGTCGTTGGAGGCCAGGCCCCTGGACCGGGCGTACCAGCTGAGCCCGCCGCCGAGGAGGTAGCCCGCCACCCCGACATCGGGGGAGGACCCGTGCTGGGCGGCCAGCCCGTGCGCCGCCGCCGCCTCGACGACGCTCTGCCAGATCGCGCCACCGCCGATGTGCGCGACCCGGCGGTCCGCGTCGATGCTGACCGCGGCGAGTTCGTCGGTCCTGAGCAGGACGACGTCGCTGAGGCCGTGCTGCGCCAGGACGCCGGCCGCGTGCCCGGTGCTCTGCGGGGCGACCCGCAGCCCGAGGGCCGCGGCCGCCCGGACGACCGCCTGGACGTCCTCGGCGCTGCGTGGCATGCCGACCGCCGCGGGGCGCTGGTCGACGGCGACGTTCCACGGCATCCGCACCTGGTCGTATGCCGGGTCGCCGGGGATGACAACGAGGTCGCCGCAGCGCTCGCGCAGCGCGGCAGCGCGGCTCGACGATGTCGCGGCAACGTGGTCATGGGTGTCGATGGTCATGATGGGTCCCTTCGTGGTGGGTCGGATTCCGTTGACGCCGTGCGGTTCTGGCGTCTCCGTCCCCCGAAGCGTCACGGTGGGCGGACCCCCGCCGCCATCCCGCCCCACCGGGGACTTCGGGCCCTCCGGACGTGGGTCGGCGCAACCCCCACATTTGTGGGATGGCCAACGGGACTCCTCGCCGCCACACTGGTGAGGTGGGCCTTACTCTCATGGCGCAGCGCGTGCTCAGCGACGTCGAGGTCGTCGCGCGGGCCGGCCTCGACGTCGACAGCTTCTTCGCCGAGGCCGTCGCGTCGGTGGAGCGGGCCATCCCCCATGTCGCCGCCTGCGTCGGGACCTTCGACCCGAGCACGCTGCTGCTCACCGGGTCGCACAAGTACGGCGACCTGCGCGGACAGGACGAGCACGACCACGAGTGGGGCGTCGTCGAGTTCGGCTGGGGCGAGGAGACGGCCTACACCGAGCTCGTCCGCCAGGGCGTCACCGCGATGGGCCTGCACGCCTGGACCGAGGGCAAGCCGATGCGGTCGGCGCGGATGAGCGACTTCATGCGGCCGCACTTCGGGTACGCCGACGAGGCCCGCGTCGTCATGCGCGACCGAGGCGACACCTGGGGCGGTCTGGCGCTGTTCCGCGAGGAGGCTGACGGGCCCTTCACCGAGGCCGAGATCGGCCTGCTCGCCGCCCTCTCGCAGCCACTGTCGGCCGGGGCGCGGGCGGGGCTGCTCGTGGCCCTCGCGGCGACGGGTGCGGCGCGGCCGAGCGGCCCGGCTGTCATCATCGTCGGCGCCGACGACACGGTTGAGCAGGTCAGCGCGGGGGCCGAGGAGCGGCTGGCCGACCTCAAGGCGTCCGACACGATCAGCCGCCCGGACGGGGTCATCTCGGCCCTCGTGGCCGCGGCCCGGCGCTTCGCCTCCGGCGAGACCGACCGACCGCCGCGCTGCCGGGTCCGTTCCCGCAGCGGGATGTGGCTCGTCCTGCACGCCACTCCGCTCAGCGCCCGGGGCGATGCCGTGGGCGACGTCGTCGTGACGATCGACGAGGCCCGCCCGCCCGAGATCGTGCCGCTGGTCGTCGCGGCGTTCGACCTCACCCCCCGGGAGCGGGCCGTCACCCAGCTCGTCCTCCAGGGCGTCGACACCAAGGAGATGGCGGGGACGCTGCACCTGTCGGCCTACACCGTCCAGGACCACCTCAAGTCGGTGTTCGCCAAGGCCGACGTGGGCAGCCGGCGCGAGCTGGTCGCCCGGATCTACTTCGACCAGTACGTCCCCCGCCTGGGCAGCGACGTCGGGCCGACGGGATGGTTCGCGTCGCCGTCCTGGGAGGGCCAGGGCTGAGACCCTGGGCCCGGGCGGCTACCTTCCGATGGTGATCGGGATCCGGCGGGTGCCGAAGTCCTCGGCCTTCGCGGCGTACCGGCCGGGGAGCGCGGTGCCGCAGCGGGCGCAGCGGCCCTGCTCATCAAGTCGGTAGCGGCGGATCGAGTAGCGGTCCCGCTCGATGACGGCCGTCCCACACGACGGGCACGCCGTGACCTCGCCGGCCGGGTGGTCGACGTTGCCGGTGTAGACGAAGTGCAGGCCCTCCTCGAGCGCGATCTCCCGCGCCCGGACCAGGGTCGAGCGCGGGGTCGGTGGCACATCGCGCATCCGGTGGTCGGGGTGGAAGGCCGTGACGTGGTGGGGCACGTCGGGCCCGAGCTCGGCGAGCACCCACCGGAACATCGCCCGCAGCTCAGGGTCGGAGTCGTTGTGCCCCGGGATGAGCAGCGTGGTGATCTCGAACCACACGTCGGTCGAGTACCGCAGGTGGACCAGGGTGTCGAGCACCGGGCGCAGGTGCCCCCCGGTGAGCCGCTGGTAGAACTCGTCGCTGAACCCCTTGAGGTCGACGTTGGCGGCATCCATCACCGTGAACAGGTCGCGCCGGCCCTCCTCCGAGACGTACCCCGCGGTGACGGCGACGGTCCGCAGCCCGCGCTCCCGGCAGGCCCGGGCGACGTCGATGGCGTACTCGGCGAAGATCACCGGGTCGTTGTAGGTGAACGCCACACTGCGGCAGCCGTATGCGGCGGCGGCCTGGGCGATGGCGGCCGGCGTCGCCTGGTCCATGAGCCGGTCCGTCTCACGGGACTTCGAGATGTCCCAGTTCTGGCAGAACCTGCAGCCGAGGTTGCAGCCGGCCGTTCCGAACGACAGCACGGAGCTGCCGGGGTAGAAATGGTTGAGCGGCTTCTTCTCGATGGGGTCGACGCAGAACCCGGACGACCGCCCGTACGTCGCCAGCACCAGGTGGTCGCCTGCGCGCATCCGCACGAAGCAGAAGCCGCGCTGCCCGTCGCGCAGGCGGCACTCGCGCGGGCACAGGTCGCACTGGATCCGCCCGTCGTCGAGGGGGTGCCAGTAGCGGGCGGGGTATGCCGCGTTGGCCTCACCCGGCGTGAAGGTCGCGTATGCCGGGTCCGCGGCGGTGTCGGCCATCTCAGCCCCCCTCGTGGAACTCGGCCACGGTGTAGCGGCTCAGCCGGACCTCGGGGCTCCAGAAGTCGGGGGCGAACCCGGCCTTGACCTTCAGGCGCGCGAGGAACGTCTCCGGATCGGGGAGGGTGGCCCACACCTGGGGCAAGAACGTCGCGCGCCGGCCCCCGCAGTCGAGGACGACCCCGTCGGTCCCGGGGCGGAGGCGGGCCAGGGCCGTGGGCTGGTCCGTGGGTTGGAGCGGTTCCAGCGGCGACAGCACCGAGACCTCGATGACGGTGTCGTCGAGCTCGGCCGGAGTGAGCGGGGTGAACCGGCGGTCCCGGAAGGCGGCGGCCCGCGCGTTGCCGACCACGTCGGCCAGCAGGCTGCGGCGGGCCACCACCGTGCCGATGCAGCCGTGCAGCGCGCCGGCGGTCCGCAGTGTGACGAAGCAGGCGCCCTCGTCCTGAAGCCACCGGGGCGAGGTGTCCGCGGGAAGCACGAGACCCAGCTCGCGGCCGATCGCCGCCCGCGCGATGGGCAGCAGCACCGCTCCGGCGTGCCCGGGCACGACGGCGGTCCGCTCCCGCGCCGGCTCAGGCACTGCCGGGCTCGCTGAAGGCCACCGCGGCATATCCCACGACCCTGCGTCGGTCCCCGGCGGTGTCGCCGGAGCTGCACCGGCCGAGCAGCCGAGGCTGCAGCCCCCGCCGGCGCGCGGCCACGAGCAGCCCGTTGACCGCGGTGGCTCCGCACGCCTGGTCGTGGGCGAGCGGGCCGTCGAGGTGCAGCACCTGCTCGACGGTCGCCTCGTCGAGCTCGGCCGCCGCCTCATAGGTGCGGTAGTGCGAGAGGTCGGAGCTGACGACGATGAGCGTCTCCGGCCCGCCCCACAGGGCCTCCATCACGTCGGCGACCCCAGCCGCCATGGCCCGCCCGACCGCCAGCGGCACGAGCTCGAACCGGCGGAGCACGATCTGGAGGAACGGCAGGTGCACCTCGAGGGAGTGCTCCGCCTCGTGCGCGGCAGGGCTGTCGACGAGCTGGGGCAGGGCCGTGCGCAGCGCTGGGTCGACCTGCTCGACCGGCACGCGCCCCAGCGGCGTCTCGAAGGCTCGTGCGCCCGGCAACGCCAGACCGTCTACGGCGACCCGGTGGGTAGGCCCGAGCAGGACGACCCGGGTCACCCGCTCGCGGACGCCGGCCAGGGCGGCATACCCGAGTGCCGCGGTCGATCCGGAGTAGATGTAGCCGGCGTGCGGGAGGAGCAGGGCCTTGGGGGCAGGCAGGCCGGGCTCGAGGCGGCGCAGGGCATCGTCGACCAGCCCACGGACGTCGCTCTCGAGCGTCGTCCGCCGGCCCGGGTAGAACAAGCCGGCCACCGCGGCCGGACGCACGTCCAGCACACCTCCAGTGTGCGACCCCCTGTGCCGAAGCGACACCGCTGCAAGGTGCCGATGCTGTCGCTCACATCACGTCGGCGCCCGGGCGCCCGCGCGCAGTCAGGCTCTGGCGTCGAGGTCGGCGCGCACCCGGGCGGTCGCCTCGGACAGCGACCGTTGCTGGGCTCCGTCGACGAACGTCTCGGGTGCGAGCCATGCCTCGAGCACCGGACGCAGGGCCTGCCAGTCCACGTCGGTGATGGAGAACCAGGCCGTGTCGCGGTTGCGTCCCTTGTAGACCGTCGCTTGGCGCCAGACGCCCTCCGCCATGAACCCGAGCCGGCGGGCCGCCGCTTCCGACGGTGCGTTGAGGAGGTCGCACTTCCACTCGTAGCGCCGGTAGCCGAGCTCGTCGATGGCGTAGCGTGCCATGAGGTACATCGCCTCGGTCGCGGCCGCGGTCCGCTGGAGCGAGGGGGCGAAGACGATCGAGCCCACCTCGACGCAGCCGTTGCCCTCGTCGACCCGCAGGTATGCCGCCAGGCCCGCCGGAGCGTCATCCCCCGCCGGCGTGATGACGACCGGCACCCAGTCGGCGGCGGCGATCATCGCCTCGAACGGTGCCCGGAAGGCGTCGAGGTCCGCGAACGGCCCGAAGGACAGGTAGGTCCACAGGTCGTCGGTCCCCGGGCCGCCGAGCGCGCCGTACAGTGCCTCCAGGTGCTCGGCTCGCATCCCCTCCACCCGGCACCAGCGGCCCTGGAGGACGTCGGGCGCGGGGGTCGGCCGAGGGGTCCAGCCGGCCACGCGGTGGCCGAGGGGTTGGCGCCGGGCTTCGCGAGGAACGGGCATGAGGTCGATCATCGACGATGGAGCCGAGGGACCACGCACGCCCACCCGTGGCGCGCCCGGGTGATGTCACGGTCAGGGCCGTGCCACCCGGTAGGTCGAGCCCGGCCCTACCGGCGAGTAGTCTGGGCCACCCGGCCGCTGCCCCGGCTGGCCGGTCTCGCCACGACGACGTGTCCGGGAGGGCTCCGATGAAGGTCGACCTCACGGTGCTGGCCATCCCCGCCTTCGTCGGGGCGATGGGCGCCGAGTACGCCTGGCAGCGCCGCCATCCCGCCCCCGCCGGCACCGTCCGAGCAGGCGACTACGCCCTGGCCGACACGATCGCCAGCCTCACCATGGGCGTCGGAAGTCTCCTGGCGCCGTTCGTGAGCAAGAAGCTCCTCGACCCCGTGACCCCCGGCGTGGGCCGGTTCGCCAGAGCCCTGATGGGCACGGCCGTCGCCGCAACCGCCGCGACCACCGTCGCCGACGTCGTCCGTCGCCGGTATGCCGCGGGCGGGCTCCCCGACCCGGGTACGGTTCCCGAGACGGGGCCGTTCGGTCCGCGCGAGGTGACCTCGCCCGAGGAGCCGGCGCAGCGGCATACCCCTGAGCCGCCGTGGTGGCGCAGGCTTCGCGGCGCCACGGCGGTGACCGCCGTCGGCGCCACCGCCCTCACGGTCGCGACCACCTGGGCCGCTGGGACCAGCGGCCGGGCGCTGTTCGCCCGCAACCGCCTCGACCTCGGCACGGGCATGTTGGCGACGACGGTCGCCGTCCTCGGCTGGGACTTCATCTACTACTGGAACCACCGCCTCGACCACGAGAGCCGTTGGCTGTGGGCCATGCACGTCGTCCACCACTCCAGCGAGCGCTACAACCTCTCCACCGCTCTGCGCCAGCCGGTGGCCGAGGGGCTGACGATGAGCGTCCCGTACGGCCTGCTCGCCCTGCTGGGCGTGCGTCCGGCCACCATCGAGACCGCCCGGTCGCTCAACCTCATCTACCAGTTCTGGATCCACACCGAGGCCGTCGGCTCGATCGGCCGCCTCGAGAAGGTCCTCAACACGCCGTCGCACCACCGGGTCCACCACGGCTCGAACCGTCAGTACCTCGACCGCAACCACGGCAGCATCCTCATCGTCTGGGACCGCCTGTTCGGCACCTTCGAGCCCGAGGGCGAGCGGGTCGTCTATGGCCTGACCACGAACATCGATACGTACAACCCCCTGCGGATCGCCGGCCACGAGTGGCGCGACATCGCCGGAGACATCGCCTCGGCCCAGACCTGGCGGGACCGCTGGTCGCTCCTGCTCCGCGGCCCCGGCTGGGCCTACGCCCGCCGCTCCTGACCGAGCCGCGGAGCAGGAACCCTCGGGTCCTGGCTCAGCCGGCGAGAGCTGCAGCGGTGGCCGCCGCACGCACGGCGTCGCGCATCGAGGTCGTCGGCCGGCCGATGAGGCGGCTCAGGTCGCCGCTCGTCACGAGGAGGTCGCCACGGGCGACGCCGAGGTCGGAGTCGGCCAGGATGGCGGCATACGGCTCCGGGAGCCCGGCCTGGGTCAGCACCTGGGCGTAGTCCTGCGCGGGGAGGTCCTGGTAGGTCACCGGTCGGTGGCCGACCTCGCTCACGGCCTCGGCCAGCTCGGCGAGAGTGAAGGCGTCGTCGCCGCCCAGCTCGTATGTCGTCCCGGCGGCGTCGTCGAGGAGCAGGACGGCCGCGGCGGCCTCGGCGTAGTCGGCTCGGGTCGCGGCGCTGACGCGGCCCGAGCCGGCGCTGCCCAACACGGCGCCGTGCTCGACGTACGAGCCGAGCTGGGCCGTGTAGTTCTCGAGGTACCAGCCGTTGCGCAGGAGCGCGAACGGGACGCCTGACTCGGCGAGGGCCTGCTCGGTGGCCTGGTGCTCCTCCGCCAGCCGCATCCGGGTGCTCCCGGCGTTCGCGATGCTCGTGTAGGCGACCAGCCCGACTCCTGCGTCCCGGGCCGCATCGATGACGGCCCGGTGCTGGGCGACGCGCGCGCCCACCTCGCTGCCGGAGACGAACAGGACCCGGTCGGCGCCGTCGAACGCGCGGCGGAGCGAGTCCGGGTCGGTGTAGTCGGCCTGGCGCACCTGAACCCCGCGCTCGGCGAGGTCGGCGACCTTGCTCGCCTCCCGTCCGGTGGCGATGACGTGGTCGGCCGGGACGCCGCGGGCCAGGAGCGCCTCGACGGCGAGCCGGCCGAGGTGCCCGGTGGCGCCGGTGATGACGTAGTGCATGGTGGTCCTCTCGGAGGTGGGTGTCGGTCACCATGGACAACTGGGCCCTGGCCGCATTACTTCCCAAGGGTGAGTACGCACTCTGAAGTAAGGTACCGGCATGACAGTAAGTCCAGATCTGGCCCCGCTGAGGGTGCGCTACCCCGACGGGGTCTTTCCCTCCGGCTGCCCGAGCCGGGTCCTGCTCGACCACGTGACGAGCAAGTGGGGCGTCCTGGTGCTGGTGTCCCTGGCCGACGGACCGCACCGGTGGAGCGAGCTGCGCCGTCGTGCCCAGGGCGTCAGCGAGAAGATGCTCGCCCAGACCCTGAAGACCCTCGAGCGCGACGGGTTCGTCCATCGAGACGCCCACCCGGTCATCCCTCCTCGGGTCGACTACAGCCTCACCCCACGCGGCGAGGAGCTGGCCGGCCTGCTCGTGCCGCTCGTCGGCTGGGTCGCGGAGCTGGCCAACGAGCCCGGCGCCACGTCGCCGCCGCCGCCGGGGCCGTCCGGCGACAACGGCTGACCCGCCCCGGCGCCCCCGGCTACTGCCCCTTGGCCCGACGCCGGCGGGCCAGGTCGCGACGCACGGCGTCGCGCATCGGCGGGACGACCACCCCCTCGCGGGCCATCCGGGCCCGGACGGTGCGTCGGGTGCGGAGGATGCCGAGGATGCCGACGAGCCACACGGCGTACTGCACGCTCCACGCGGCCCGGAACCCACCAAGGGTGTATGTCGTGCCGTCACCGGTGAGGTCGAGGACGACGCCGACCAGCAGGATCGTCACGGGCGATGCGACGAACCCGCCGACGTTGACGATGCCGGTCGCCGTGCCGAGCCGGTTGGGCGGGTTGAAGGTGCGCGCGTAGTCGAAGCCGATCATCGACCCCGGGCCCGAGACGGCCATCGAGAGGACGAGGACGACGAGCAGCCACAGCGGAGCCGGTCCGGGCAGGACGAGGACGGCCGTCCACGACACGACCACCCCGATGATCCCGAGCACGAGCCAGGAGCGGCGCAGCGGGTGCCGCGCGACGAGCTCGCCGAGGAACGGCGCCGCCGCCATCGCCGCGACGACGAAGAGCGTCATCAGCGCGCCCGCCGCCTGGATCGACAGCCCCTCGCCGCTCGTGAGGAACGGGTAGCCCCACAGCATGACGAACGCGGTGCCGGAGAACTGCGTCGTGAAGTGCGTCCACAGGCCGAGCCGGGTGCCCGGGTGGCGCCATGCCGACACCAGGTCGTCCCGGACCTGGGCCAGCGAGGGGGAGCGCTCATCGACCCGTCGTCCGTCGGGGGTGTCGCGCAGCAGCGTGAGGGACAGGACGGCGGCCATGACACTGAGCCCGGCCGCCGAGAGGAACGCCGGTGTCCAGCCGGGCCCGTGCAGCAGGGCCGCGAGTGGGACCGCGCTGAGGATCTGGCCGCTCTGGCCGATGATGCCGGTGAGCTGGTTGAGCAGGGGCACCCGCCGCGGTGGGAACCAGGCCGCCACCACCCGCAGGACGCTGACGAAGGTCATCGCGTCGCCGGCGCCGACGAGCACCCGCGCGAGCAGGGCCCCCGGCATCGAGTGCGCCATCGCCAGCGCACCTTGCCCCAGCGCCATCAGCGCTGCCCCCGAGACCACCATCGTGCGCGGCCCGACCCGGTCGACGAGGACGCCGACCGGGACCTGGAGCACGGCATACACGAGCAGCTGGAGCAGCGCGAAGGTGCTGAGCGCCGCGGCGGACACCTCGAAGCGCTGGGCGGCGAGGACGCCCGCCACGCCGAGCGAGGTGCGCTGGAGGACGGCCACGGTGTACGCCGCGACGCCGACCCCCCACACCAGCCAGACGTTCGAGGTGAGCCGCTTCACCGGACCATCCTCCATGACGGCGCCGCGGAACGGCCCACCCCCGGGTTGCGTGCTCGCGTGGTCGGTGTCATCGTGGTCCATCGGTCCGTGGGGGGCCTGATCGGGACAGGGGTGGGGACATGTGGCGTCGTGGGTCGACAGCTCTGATGGCCATCGTGGCGGTGCTGGCCGGCGCACCGGCACAGGCGGCGACGGGTGGGTGGACCCAGCAGGGCGCAGGGCCCGGGCACACGAGCCGGGCCGGATCGGTCGGGAACCTCACCCCATCGTCCGTGCGCTCGCTCAGCCTGGACATGACGGCGCCCACCTCCATGCAGCCGGGAGTCGCCGTCGACGGCTCTGTCGCGTACGCCACCACCTCGGCCGGGCGGCTGCTGGCGGTGTCGACCGACGACGGCCGCCGGTTGTGGTCCCGGTCGACGTGCGACGGGCGGCCCCAAGGCCAGTCGGTCTGGGCCGGGTCGGCGCCCGCCGTCTACGGCGACACCGTCTGGGTCAACAGCGGCTCGGTGCTCTCCGGCGTCAGCGCGACCACCCATCGCCCGGTCGCGTGCGTCGACCTCGGCGCCCAGTACGCCTACTACCTCGTCGGCTCGCCCACCGTCTACCGGGGCTACCTCTACGTCGCGAACGGCCCCACCGTGTTTGCCGTGAACGCGACGACCGGCGCCGTCCGATGGACGGCAACGGTCCCCGCGGGCAACGCGGCCGGGACGGTGGCGGCGGACGGCGGCCTCATCCTCGTCCCCACCGCGTCGGCGTCCGACTCCTCGGGGACCGTCTATGCCCTGCGCGCCTTCAACGGCACCGTGGCCTGGTCCCATGCCTCGGCGGTGCAGACCAGCGTGGCCGCCGTGGGGGGACGGGTGTTCCTCGACGACCCACCCACCGCGCTCGACGAGGCCACCGGGGCCGTCCTGTGGTCCCGGCCCGACTACCTCCCCGGTGCCGGCGTCTCGGCCGACGCCAAGCGGGTCTATCTGTTCTGCGGCGAGGCGTCCACGGCCCCCGGCCCCGACGGGACGTGCGACGGCCGGGTCGTCGCCCTCGACGCCGCGACGGGCAGCCTTCGCTGGGTCGCGCCGGTCGCCAGCGAGGGGGAGGGGGTCGTGACGGTCGGTGGTGGAGTCGTCTACGTCACCGACCCGGTCGACAGCGGGCACCTGTTCCTCCTCAACGCCGGCACCGGCGCGGTCATCGGCCAGCGCGAACATCAGAACGGCTACTACGAAAGCCAGCCGGTCGTCGTCGACGGCTCCGTCTACCTCGTCGGAAGCCTGCTCAACGGCGCGGGCTTCCTGGACCGGTGGGGGATCTGACCGGCCCTGCGCGCAGGGCGACCGGGCGCGAGCGCCGACGACGGTATGCCGCACCCCCTCAGGCAGGTGAGGGGGTGCGCCGTCGCCGAGGACACATCCCCCATCCGTTGACGGTGCTGACCCCTTGGCGGATGCTGAGGGTGTGACCAGGGTGTGAGCACCTGGCCGGGCAGCGCCGGCCGACCCGCCCGCCGCATCGGCTGGGGCGTCGCTCTCACCCTGGCCCTCGTGGCCGGCGCGTGTGCCGCGCCCAGCGACCCGTCCGCGCCCACGTCCACCCCGAGCAACAGCGCCTCGTCCGCCGCGCCGTCGACCCCGTACCCGACGCCTCCGACGCCAACAGCCTCATCAACCGCCTCAGCGCCGACCTCGACCGGCCCCGCACCGACGCCCCCCACGACTCCCCGGGCCTCGCCGCATACGCCGAGCACGTCACCGGCCACGAGACCGTCGGCTTCGCCGAGCCCGACGCCACCGCCCGGGTGCGCCCTGCCGAGCGCGCTGCTCGGCCGGGACCTCACCACCGTCTCGACCGCCAAGGTCGTCGCCCTGACCTTCGACGCCGGTGCCGACGACGCGGGCGTCGACGCGATCCTCGACACCCTCCACGACACGGGCACACCCGCGACCTTCTTCCTGACCGGCCGCTGGGTCCAGGCATATCCGGCGCAGGCCCGGCGCATCGCCGACCGCCACAGCGTCGGCAACCACACCATGACCCACCCCGACCTGACCACCCTCAGTGACGGCGACGCGCGCGCGCAGGTCGACCAGGCACAGGCCGCCATCCTCGCGGCGACCGGCCAGAACCCCTGGCCGTACTTCCGCTTCCCCTACGGCGCGGTGAACGCCCATCTCATCGCGGTGGTCAACGCCCGGTGCTACGTGCCGTTCCGGTGGACCGTCGACTCGCTCGGCTGGAAGGGCACGTCCGGCGGCATGACCGTCACGTCGGTGCGCGACCGGGTCGTCGGGGCCGCCGGGCCCGGCGCCATCGTCCTCATGCACGTCGGCGCCAACCCCGACGACGGCACCACCCTCGACGCCGCGGCCCTGCCGTCGGTCATCGCGCAGCTGCGGGCGGCGGGCTATCGGTTCGTCACCCTCGAGGCCGCGCTGCCCAGCGCCCCCTGAGACGACACGACCGCCGCACGGGCTCCAAGGAGCCGTGCGGCGGTCGAGGCGACATGTGCCCCGAGGGGCGGTCGTCGGAAGGGTCAGCCGATGACGGTGATGTTCGCGGCCTGCAGGCCCTTGGGGCCCTGCTGGGTCTCGAACTCGACCTTGGCGTTCTCCTCCAGCGAGCGGAAGCCGTTGGAGTTGATCGCCGAGTAGTGGGCGAAGACGTCGGCGGAGCCGTCGTCGGGGGCGATGAAGCCGAAGCCCTTCTCGGCGTTGAACCACTTCACGGTGCCAGTAGCCATGGGAGGCCTACTTTCTTCAGAGTTGGAGCGTTCCCCGACCTTCGGGGGCTCCCGCGTTGGTGATGCTGTGTGATCCTTGCCCAGAAAACTGCTCAACCCCGGCGGGATCTGCATTCGCTGCAACAACGGAAAAGCTCAACAACTGCCGAGAGTCTACCTGCAAACCTCGCAATGCCACACTCGGGGGATGCCAACATCGTCACGCGTGCCTCCTGAGCCTCCCGGGCGGGCGGGGTCCGCCCGGGCCGTGGGGCTCACGGAGGTCGCAGGGGCATTGGCTCCGATGTTCACCGCCGGCGGGTTCTCCGCCGAGGAGGTTGCGGAGCGGGTCGAGGTGAGCGGTCCGCGGAGCTGGTGGGCCGGGCCGCTCGACGTCGAGGCGCTGGCGGTCTCGAGCATCCGGGTGGCGCTCGCCGCCGGCGCCGAGGTCGCGCGGCGGCGCGGCCTGACGCTCCGGCTCGGCTCGACCGCTGAGCGAGTCGCGGCGAACCTGGGGTCCTACCTCCACCTGCGGGTGGACGGGCGGCCCCTGCGGGCGTTCGCGGTGTACTCAGGGTTCTTCGAGACGGCGGACGGCTGGATCCGGCTGCACGGCAACTACCCACACCACGCGAGGGTCCTCGAACGCGAGCTGGGGGTCGGCGACCGATCCGGCCTGGCCGCAGCGCTGCGTCGCCTGCCCTCGGTCGAGACCGAGGGCCGCATCCGCGCGGCCGGCGGCATCGCGGGCGCACTGCGGACCCCGGAGCAGTGGCGCGCCACCGCGATGGCTGCTGGCGTCGCGAGGGACCCATGGGTCGCGTGGGGGCCCCCAGCGGGAGACGGCCCGCCGGGAGCCGGACCGGACGCCGTACCACCGGCGGCCCGCCGCCGGCTGGCCCCGGCCACCGACGGACCGCTCAGCGGCATCCGCGTCCTCGACCTCACCCGGGTCATCGCCGGGCCGCACGGCTCGCGCCTGCTGGCTCTGCTCGGCGCCGATGTGCTGCGCGTCGACCCGCCGCAGCTGCCCGAGCTGCTGGACCAGCACCTCGACTCCGGCGCCGGGAAGCGGTCCGCGGTCGCCGACCTGCGCGACCCGAGCGAGCTCGCCCGAGCTCACGAGCTGCTCGCCGCGGCGGACGTGCTCCTCACCGGATACCGGCCCGCCGCGCTCGCGACGTTCGGCCTCGACGGCGCCGCTGTGCGCGAGCGCCATCCCCACCTGGTCCACGTCAGCCTCTCGGCGTGGGGCGTCCACGGACCGTGGGGTGCCGACCGCGGCTTCGACAGCATCGTCCAGGCCTGTACCGGCATCGGGTCGGTCTACGGGCAGGTCGGCGACGACGGGCGCGAGCGGCCGGGGGCGTTGCCCGTCCAGGCTCTCGACCTGGCCACCGGGTACGGGGTGGCCGCTGCCGCCATGGCGCTGCTCGCCGGTCGGCCGGAGCGCGGGGGTGGTGCCGCCCGGCTCTGCCTGGCTCGCACGGCCCAGGCCCTGCTCGACGCCCCGACCCCGGCGGGCGCCCTGCCCTGCGAGCTCGACGTGCCGCTGGGCGAGACCGACTCGCCGCACGGCCGCCTGGTGCACGTCACCGGACCGGTCCTCCGCGACGGCACGGCCCTGTCCCTGGCGCCGCCCGGCGAGTACGCAGCGGCGGACCTGGCCTGGCTCCCGTGAGCGGTCGGGCGAGCCAGGACCGCGACCCCAGCCCGCCGGGCCAGGGGTCGGTCGGCCTGCTCGGCGCGGTCGCGATCGGCATCGGGGGCATGGTGGGCGGGGGCATCTTCGCGGTGCTCGGAGAGGCGGTGTCCCTCGCGCACGGCGGCACTCCGGTCGCGTTCGCCGTGGCCGGCGTCGTCGCCGGCCTCACGGCATACAGCTACGCCAAGCTCTCCGTCGCACACCCGAGCCGGGGCGGCACCATCGCCTTCGTCGACGCGGCGTTCGGCCGCAACCTCATCTCCGGCGGCGTCAACGTCATGCTCTGGCTCAGCTACCTGGTCACGATCGCCCTGTACGCCGTGGCCTTCGGGTCGTATGCCGGGTCCCTGCTGCCCGGGCCGGGGGGCCTGGTCGTGCGCCACCTGCTGGTCAGCGCGGCCATCGTGCTGCCGACGCTCGCCAACATCGTCAGCGCGGGCCTGGTCAGCCGAACCGAGACCGTCGTCGTGGTCCTCAAGCTCGTCCTGCTCGCGGTGATCATCGCGGCCGGCACGAGCGGGCTCTCCTCGACCCGCCTGGCCCCGGAGCAGTGGGCAAGTCCGCTCGGCCTCGCGGTCTCGGGGATGGTGATCTTCGTGGCCTACGAAGGGTTCGAGCTCATCGCCAACGCCGCCGAGGACGTCCGGACGCCGGAACGGACCCTGCCCCGTGCCTACTACACGGCCGTCGGCGCCGTCGTGGTGCTCTACGTCGTCGTCGCCGCCGTCACCGTGAGCGCGGTTCCCGAGAGCGAGATCGCGGCGAAGAAGGACTACGCGCTCGCGGTCGCCGCGGAGCCCTCGCTCGGGCGCGCCGGGTTCGTCCTCGTGGGGGTCGCCGCCCTTCTCGCCACGCTGTCGGCGATCAACGCGACGGTCTACGGCAACGCCCGGCTGGGCTACATCCTGGCCGTCGACGGGGAGCTACCGCGGTCCCAGGCGGGCGAGCGACACGGCATACCGGTCGCCGGGGCGGTGACCATCGCCGCCGTCAGCCTCGTCCTGGCCAACGTCATCCCCATCGAGTCCATCGCGATCATCAGCAGCGCGAGCTTCCTGCTCGTCTTCACCGTCGTCAACGTGGCGGCCGCCCGGCTGGCCCGGGACATCGGCGCCCGGCCCTGGCTGGTGCGGGTCGCCGCGGGGGTGAGCGCCGTCGCCCTTGCCGTCCTGCTGTGGCACTCCGCGAGCACCGACCTGCGCGCGCTGGTCGTCTTCGGCGGCTTCCTCGCCGTCTCGGGGCTGGGTGAGCTGGCGTACGGCCGCCTGGTGCGCGGTCACTTCCTCGGCCGCCCCTACCACCCGCCCACGCCTACGGCGTCGGGGCCTCGCCCGACCGGCGGCGCTCGAGGCCGTCGAGGATGAGGTCGAGCCCGAACCCGAACTCGTCCCCGAAGGCGTATCCCGGCTGGAGGGCGTGCTCGTGGGCGAGCTCGACGAAGTGGGGGAGCTCCTGCGCGTCCAACCCGCCGAGGATGCCCTGGGCCAGCTCGCCGAGGTCGGCCTCCCCCTCGAACGGCAGGCTCACCTCCTGCACGAGGAACCCGTACAGGTGGGCGTCGAGGAGCGCGAAGGCGTGGGCGGTCAGGGGCAGTGAGAACCCACCCGCTCGCAGGCACCCGATGACCGCGTCGTGGTGGCGCAGCGTCTCCGGGCCGGGGGAGTGCCGCGACTCCATCAGCCCCACCGCCCAACGGTGGCGCAGCAGGACCGTGCGGGCCGAGACCGACCGGTGCCGCAGCTCGTCCGACCAGGCGGCGCCCACCCGGGGGCGGTGGATCTCGGCGAACACGATGTCGACCATCCCGTCGAGGATGCCCTCCTTGTCGCGGACGTGGTGGTAAAGCGACATCGCCTCCACCCCCAGCCGCCGGGCCAGGGAGCGCATCGACAGTGCCGCGATGCCCTCGGCGTCGGCGAGCTCGACGGCCGCGCGGAGCACGGCGTCCCGGGTGAGGGTGCCGCGTTCGCGGGTCGGCGAGCGTCGTGCCATTCCGGCCTCCGTTCCGATCGGGGAGTTGACTCCACTTACGTCGTAAGGTTAACGTGTGAGGGTCAACTTACATCGTAAGGCAGGGAGTGTCATGATGAAGGCGATCGTTCAAGACCGCTACGGCGGCCCCGAGCAGCTCGAGCTCCGCGACGTGGCGGTGCCCGACGCGGGCCCCGGTGAGGTGCTGGTGCGCGTCCGCGCGGCCGGCATCGACCAGGGCACCTGGCACCTCATGGCCGGCATGCCGCTCGTCGTGCGCCTCGGGACCGGCCTTCGCCGTCCCCGGCGCTCGGTCCTCGGCAGGGACGTCTCGGGAACCGTCGAGGCGCTCGGTGAGGGCGTGAGTGCTTTCGAGGTCGGCGACGAGGTGTTCGGCATCGCCCCAGGAGCGCTGGCCGAGCTCGTCGTTGCGCCGGTCGACAGGCTGGCCCACCGACCCGACGGTCTCGCCCCCGACGAGGCGAGCGCTCTGCCCGTCTCCGGGCTCACGGCGCTGCAGGCACTGCGGGACGCCGCCAAGGTCAAGCCCGGCCAGCGGGTGCTCGTCATCGGGGCGTCCGGCGGGGTCGGGTCGTATGCCGTCCAGCTCGCCACGGCATACGGCGCGGAGGTGACCGGGGTGTGTCGTGGGGCCAAGGCGGACTTCGTCCTGGGGCTGGGTGCCGTCGACGTCGTCGACTACACGGTGTCCGACCCTGCCGACCTGCCGGCACTTCGTGGTCGCTTCGACGTCATCATCGACACCGGCGGTCGCCGGCCGGTCCGACGGCTGCGCCGGCTGCTGACTGCGACGGGCACCCTCGTCATCGTCGGCGGCGAGGGCGGAGGCCGCTGGCTCGGCGGCGTGCAGCGCCAGGTCGGTGCCGCTCTCCTGGCGCCGCTGTCCCGGCGGCGGATGCCGTTCCTCCTCGCGCGCGAGAACGCCGAGGACCTGGCCGCGCTCGCCGAGCTGGTCGGGGACGGCGCCCTCAGGCCGGCGCTGGACCGCACGTTCCCGCTCGTCGACGCGGCGAGCGCCGTCGAGCACGTCCGGGCCGGGCGGGCGCGCGGCAAGGTCGTCGTCACCGTCTGAGAGGTCCTCGCACGCCCTCGGACGCGACATCGTCGTGCGGTCCACGTGCGGTTCGAGGATCCCCCTAGGCTGACGGCCATGACCGAGCCGAGCGCCGCCTCCGGCCCTGCAGCCGCCCATCGGCTCGCGAGGGCGAAGTACGTGTCGTTCACGACGTTCCGCAGGAACGGCGATGCGGTGAGCACCCCGGTGTGGATCGCCCCGGCCGTGCCCGAGGACGGCACCCTCGTCGTCGTCACGGTCGAGCGGACCGGCAAGGTCAAGCGGCTGACCAACGACCCCAGGGTCGAGATGACACCGTGCGACATGCGTGGTCGGGTGGCTCCGGGGGCCGAGACCTTCCCGGGCACGGCTCGCCTCGTACGCGACCCCGCAGACGTCCTCGCCGTCAAGCGCGCCATCGGCGCCAAGTATGGCCTGGGCTACCGGGTCCTCACCGCCGCCGAGGCCGCACTCATGAGGATCCGGTCTCGACGCAACCCACGCGCCGGCATCCTCATCACACCCGGCCCCTCTCACCGTGGCATGACGCAGACGTCCCTGCCGGAGGGCTGACGGTCGCGGCAGGGGTGCACCATGGCGGCGGTGGACGAGGCGCGCTGGTCCGGCGTGAGGGCCGGGCCTACCGGTTGTCGTCGGCCGTCGTCGGAGTGCCCACGGCGCCGGGGTCGCGGTGGCGTAGCTCGGGGGCGAAGGGTGGCTGCGCGCCGGCACGCGTGCAGGTGACCGCGGCGATGTCGACGGCGGGCGAGAGCAGACCGCCCAGGCCCGACGCGTCGAGCGCCAGCACCTCCGCGCGGTACCGGCGGCCCGACCCGTGCAGCCCGGCCAACACGCCTGACATGAACGCATCCCCGGCCCCGACGGTGTCGACGACGCGGACGACGGGGGCGGGCACCCGGGCACTGACCGTCGCAGTGCTCCCCCATGCGCCGCCGGCACCGAGGGTCACGAACACGAGAGCGACACCGCTGTCGAGCCAGCGCGTGGCGACGCTGTCGTACGCCTCGCCGGGGTACAGCCAGGCGAGGTCCTCGTCGCTGACCTTCACGATGTCGCTGCACGCGATCCACCCGGTCAGCCGGGCGAGATACGCCGCGCGATCGGCGATCACACCGGGGCGGACGTTGGGGTCGAGCGAGATCAGCCGACGCCGTGCCTCGCGGTGGACCAGCCCGTCGAGCGTGGTGGCCTGGGGCTCCTGGGCCAGGGCGATGGACCCGACGTGCAGCATCGCCGCGGGCGGTAGGTCGCGCAGGTCCTCGGGCAGCAGACCGCGATCGGCGGCGTCGGCGGTGTGGAAGGCGTAGCCGGCCCTGCCGTCGACGACGTCGGCGACACCGAGACCGGTCAGCTCGGGCGCGGCGACGAGGTAGTCGTCGAGCACGCCCGACGCCGCGAGATGAGCCCGGATCTGCCGGCCGAACTGGTCCTCGGAGATGCGCGCGAGCAGGGCCGTGGGCACGCCGAGCCGGCCCAGGCCCACGGCGACGTTGAGGCAGGACCCACCAGGGTGCGGTTCGTAGGCGAGGGCGCCGGACGCGCTCGTCGTGGACGTCAGGTCGACGAATGCGTCCCCCGCCACGACGACGGCCGCCTCGCTCATGGCGCCGTCGCTGCCGCGGCGTCCTCGAAGGTGCGCACCGCCTCGTCGGTCAGCTCGTCGGCGAACAGCTGTGCCGCGATCGCCGGTGACATGGTGAACGCGTCGACGCCGTGCCGGGCGAGGGCAACCATCGACGCGACGTCCCGGATGCTGGCGACGAGGACCCGCGTCGAGGAGCCGGTGGCCCGCAGCAGCTCATGCATGGCCAGCACCTCGGCGTGGCCGTCACGGCCCGCGTCATCCATGCGCCCCAGGTACGGCGCGATGTAGGTCGCGCCGGCCGCGGCGGCGACCATGGCCTGACCCGGTGCGTAGACCGCGGTGAGCAGGGTCGGGACGCCATCCGCGGCGAGCCGGGCGCAGGCTGCCGAGCCGGCCGGCGACGCGACGAGCTTGACGACGACCCGGTCACCCATCGCGCGCAGCTCACGGCCCCGCCCCACGAGCGTCTCGGTGTCGCCTCCCCACGCCTGGAAGAAGATCTCGCGCGCCCCGGCGGCCAGCGCCCAGCGGTGGATCTCGTCGATGTCGGCGACGGTGCGGCCCGCTCGCTGCAGGATCGTGGGGTTGGTGGTCAGACCCGCGAACAGCCCGGTCGCGAGGAGGGGCTCGGCGGCCACGCGGTCGGCGGTATCGAGGAAGAGCTGCACAGGCATGCGCCTTTCGGTCAGGAGAACCCGTTGTCGGGTTGCGCCGCTCGCGCTCATATGAGCGCTAGGCGCTCGGATGAGTGCTATTCTTCGCCGGAGCACGGCCCCCGTCAAGGAGAGTGGTCCATGCAGCACCTGCTGGGCGCGCTTGCCGCGCGGCGCTTCTACCTCGACGGGCGCACCAAGAAGCAGATCGCCGACGAGTTCGGCGTCTCCCGGTTCAAGGTCGCGCGGATCCTCGACCAGGCGCTGCGGGACGGCATCGTGCGCATCAAGGTCGCCGAACCACCCGAGCTGGACGTCGAGCTGGCGGAGCAGGTCGCCCAGCGGTTCGGGCTGCGCCAGGTCCTCGTGCTGCGTCCGGACGACGCGACCGGCTCGACCGCCACCCACCGGCTCGGCCAGGTGTGCGCCCAGGTGCTCGCCGAGCGCCTCGGCGACGGCGACGTGCTCGGTGTCTCATGGGGCCGCACCCTGCACACCCTCATCGACGCGCTCCCCCCGCTTCCCGCGGCAACGGTCGTGCAGATCGTCGGCAGCGTGCCGAGCGCCGACCTGAACGTGAACTCGCTGGAGCTCGTGCGGCGGCTCGGCCAGAGCACGCACGGCGCGGTGTTCGCGCTGCACGTGCCGATGGTGCTCGACTCGCCGCAGCTCGCGGCATCCCTGCGTGTGGACGAGCATGTCGCGGCCACCGTGGCGCGCTACGACGACCTCACCTGCGCTGTGGTGGGCATCGGGGCCTGGCGCCCGGGCGGATCGTCGCTCCGCTCAGCGCTCACCCCGGACCTCGTCGCCGAGCTCGATGCGTGCGGCGCCGTGGCCGATGTGTGCTCGACGGTGGTGGACGCAGACGGCAACGTCGTCGGTGACGAGGTGTCCGCGCGCTGCGTCGCGATCACCAGCGCCCAGCTGTGCGCCGTGCCCGACGTGATCGGGGTGGCCGGCGGCGAGCACAAGGGGGCAGCCATCGCCGCCGCCGCCCGCGCCGGCCTCGTCGGGCGCCTCATCACCGACACCGCGGCGGCGGTCGCGATGCTCACCGCCTGACCCGGCGGCACGCGTCATCGTGGCAGCACGGTCACGAAGTCCCTGCTGGACGGCTGGAGATAGCGGTAGGGGTTCGGCACCATGCTGGCGATGAGCTTGTGCGGCACCGCCGTTCGTGTGGTCGGGTGACCGTAGGTGAGGTAGTTCGTCCAGTCCTTGTTGATGTCCAGCTCCATGGCACGGACCGCGCCCGCGTCGAGCAGGACGTTGGCGAGCGTCCGTACGCTCATCGCCGGTCCGACGGCGAAGACGACCGAGCCGTCGGACCGCACGCCTACGCCGCTGCGCCAGACGTAGGCCGCGTTGCCGACCGTCTTGCCCCATACCGCGGTCGAGGGGTTGGCGACGAGGGGGGAGAGCGCCCCGCCGTCGATGAGCAGCTGGAGGTTCTGCCGGACCGCCGTGATGCCGGCACCCGGTGAGCCGCCGGGCCAGGCCTGAACGTCGAGACCGCCGCCCTTCGTGAAGACCATCGACGCCTTGCCCACCCGGAGAGCGCGGGCGGCACGGCCGTTCTGCCAGTAGCCGCCGTTGGCGTCCTGCATCCGGAAGCCGGAGTTGAACGTCGCCAGGACCGAGCCCAGCTGAGCCGTCGGGATCTGGTTCGAGACCCCGGCGATCGGGCCGGGCTCGCTGTAGCCGGGGTGCAGGGCGAACCGGAGCAGGTGTGGGTCCATCCAGACCACCCCGGCGAGGTATGCCGTGTGCGTGCGGTCCGGGCGGAGGAAGGCGGCCCGGGCTGCGACCCTGCCGTTGACCGTGAGGAGGGTATGCCAGGCGCCCTCGCCGGCCAACGGTGTCGCGACCTGGGGGACGAGCGGGCGCGGGGCGGCGTCGAAGACCGGCGCTGCCGCGCCGGTCCTGCCGGACGCTGCCGGGTTGGCCGAGGAGCTCGTCGAGCCCTCGACGGCAGACGTCGGGATCCCTCCGGCGACGGTGCCGCCGGTGGAGGGCTGGGTCAGGGTGTACTGGACCTGCTCCAGGCCCGTGACGGCCCAGTCCATGCCGTGGGACCTGGCCCACTCTGCGAGCCGGGCCGGCACGGTGTCGGTCCCGGGGGCCGTGAGCGAGCCGGCGATCGACCACATGGGCCACGCGAGCACGACCAAGAGGCCGAGGGCGGCCCAGCGTAGCCGCGCGTACCGCGCTCGCTGCCGGACCCGTCTGCCCCGGGCACGCCTCGCGCGGCGCCCTGGAGGGTGGGGGCGGTCCGCCGACGAGGCTGGGCGGGTCTGTCTCTCCCCGATCACGGGCACGCGTCGTCCACCTTCCGTTCGTGCGCCCTGTGCCGGCCCCTGCCTGCCGGTCGGGCCGATGTCCCCTCTACCCTGGTCACCCCACCTGGACATTGTCTGGGCATCACCTCGCCGTTCGCCGGGCCGCCGGCCGCGCCTCCGGCGAACGGCACCGCCGCCTCGAGGTCACGGTCCGGTGGAGTCTGGTCCCCCCGGTTGAGCCGTGTGGGGCGGGAGTGATGAACTGAGGGCTCAGCGGTCCTCCGGCTCCCCTGGGCCGATACGACGTGTCAGGACGAAAGGGGCCCCCATGGGTGATCAGGACCGCGCGATCGCGCTGAGCCAGCAGTTCATCCAGACCCACCGGGTCCTGCGGGGGCGACTGGCCGAGCTGCGCGACAAGCTGGTGGCCAGCGCGGCAGACGGCCCCGTGACGGCGCGCGCGGCCGGGGGTCGTGGCTCGGCGAACCCGCTCGCCCAGGACCTGCTCACCCACTGCCTCACCCTGTGCGGGGTGATGCACACGCACCACAGCAGCGAAGATGGGCAGCTGCTGCCGGAGCTGCGGGCCGCCGACCCCACCCTGAGCGCGGTGCTGGACTCCATCATCCAGGACCACATCCTCGTGGCCTCGCTGCTGCGCCGGATCGTCGAGGTCTGCGCTCCCAACAACCGCGCGCCGATGGAGAAGGTCGTGCGCGAGCTCGACGGGCTCGCCGCCATCCTCGAGTCGCACTTCACCTATGAGGAGCAGCGCATCGGGGCCGCTCTCGACGCGCTCGGGCCCGGGGAGTGGACCGCGGGAGTGTTTGCCGTCGGAGAGCCGGGTGAGCCACTGCCGCGACCGGAGCGACCCCGTCCCGGCGATCCGGCCGCGTCCCCTGCGTCCTGAGCGGCCGGCATACCGGCGTCTGCCACGCGGAGGACCGGTATGGGGAGCGCCACACCCGGGCCCGCCCGTCGGTGCCGAATGGCCCAGCGCCACTCGCTATGGTCTGGGGATGCCGTCCCATTCCCCTCGCGCACGTCGACGTCGCGCCGTGGCCGCCTCTGCCGTCGTGCTCGGGCTCCTCGCGGTCGGCGGCTGCTCCAACCAGACCCCCAAGGCGCCCGTGGCCAGCGCCACCACGACGGCCACCCCCACGCCCACCCCGACCCCGACCCCGACCCTCGCCGGGCTGACCGGCGGTCCCGTCCTGGCGGTCAAGATCGACCACACGACCGCGTCGTACCCGCGCATCGGCCTGAGCAGGGCCGATGTCGTCTACGTCGAGCCGGTGGAGGGCGGGCTCACCCGCCTGCTCGCGATCTTCTCGAGCAGCATGCCGGCCAAGGTGGGACCGGTCCGCAGCGCCCGTGAGAGCGATGTCGACCTGCTCGCCAACTACGGCCGGGTGGCCTTCGCCTTCTCCGGCGGGTCCTCGTACACCCTGCGCAGGATCGTCCGCGGCAAGCAGGTCAACCTGTCGAACGACGCCTCGACCCGCGGGTTCAACCGCGACTACTCGCGTCCGTCGCCCTACAACGTCATCGGGACGACCGCGACCCTGCTCGCGCGGGCGGGCGGCTCGGTCAAGCCCAAGGACCCCGGCTTCCGCTACGGGGACCCGCCCGCCGGTGGGTCGAAGGGGACCCGGCTCAAGACATCGTGGCGGTCGGCGCGGATGGAGTTCGCCTACTCGGCGAAGTACGGCAAGTACACCGTCACCTCAGACGGGCGCCTGGAGAAGGACGCCCTCTACGGCAACAAGAACGTCCTCACCCGCAACATCCTCGTCCAGTACGTCACGACGACCCAGTCGGGCAACCGGGACGTCAACGGCGCCCCGACCCCGCTCGAGAAGGTCATCGGCAAGGGGAAGGCGACCCTGATGCGCGGCGGGAAGACGTGGCGCGGCACGTGGTCCCGTCCCAGCTCCACGTCGCCCACCACGTTCACCGTCGGCGGCCAGACGATGACGTTCGCACCGGGCCAGACCTGGGTGCTGCTCGTCCCCACCACGCAGGCCGTCCGGATCTCCTGAGCCTGGGGCCGCCGGCGCACGGCGACCCGTTCCGGTCCTGGTTGACGTGCTGGTGACGGCACTCACACGCTCCCCGTCAGGGCCGCGCTGCGCGAGAGGATCGAGCTGGCGCCCGGCGACGAGGCCACGACGGTTCTCGTGGAGGGGCGGTGGCCCACCGGCCCCGGACCGTTCGCCGACGCGCCACCGAGCACAAGGGAGAGGCCATGACGCCGTCGACCGACCACCGGCTCCGGCGAGCAGCGATGACGGCAGCAGGCGCCCTCGTCACGCTGGTCGTCCTGGCCGCCTGCGCCGCCGGAGCCAACACGGCCGCCGCGAGCGGGCCGGACGCCGCCGGGTTCTGGCTCGGGCTGTGGCACGGGTTCATCTCCCCGTGGACCTTCGTCGTGTCGCTGTTCAACCACTCGGTGTCGATCTACGAGGTACACAACAACGGCGGCTGGTACGACCTCGGCTTCATGGTCGGGGTCTCGGCGTTCTTCTCCGGCCCTGCCGGTGGCCGCTCGGCCCGGCGCCGGAGCCGGCGCCGGGCCGCCTGACCCCCACCGACGCGTCAGACCAGGTCGGTCGGCTCCAGCAGCTCGGGGTACTCGGGAGGCGGGACGTCCCGGTGCTCGACGGCGAGGTGCCACGTCCACAGCGCGAAGCCGACGACGGCGAGGACGAGAGCGGTCAGGGCCAGGGTCTGCACGGTCCCGGCCACGAGCGGGACGACGACGGCGGTCAGCACCGAGTTGAGGAGGAGCTGGAGGAAGCCGCCCAGCGATGCGGCCGCTCCGCGGCGCGCGGGGAACATGTCGAGCATGGTCAGCTGGATCGTGGGGTATGCCGTGGCCACGCCGAGGGCGATGAGCATCGGCCCGATCACGGCATACGGGACGGTGGCACCGACGCGGAGGGAGGAGACGATGAGGTTGACGACCCCCGCCACCACCGCGAACCCGAGCCCGGCGGTGACGAGGTGGCGGCCCGTGACCCGGCCGGCGGCGCGGGCGCTGACCCACGACCCGCCGACGAACCCGGCGATCATCGGGACGAAGAACATCCAGAAGTCCAGCTCCCCCCGGTGCAGCAGGTCGACGACGAAGATGGCCGCGCCGCCGATATAGAGGAACTGGCCGCCGAAGGAGAAGGCCCCGGCCCAGGCCACGCGGTGGAACCGCGTGTCCCGGCCGATCTCGCCGAGCCCGGCGAGGATCGAGCGGACGGCGAGCGGGGTCCGGCGCTCCACCGGATGCGTCTCGGGCAGCACGACCACCACGGCGAGGGCGAGGAGGACCCCGACCCCGGTGAGGAACGCGAAGATCGCGGGCCACCGGCCGACCTGGAGGATCAGGCCGCCGATGACCGGAGCCACCGCGGGCGCGAGACCGAAGATCATGGCGACCCGGCTCATCAACCGCTGCGCCTCGGGCCCGGCGAACATGTCGCGCACGACGGTCCGGCTGACGATGACCCCACCTCCGGCGCTCAGACCCTGGACGACGCGGAAGACGAGCAGCATGGGCAGGCTCGTGGAGAGGGCGCAGCCCACCGAGCCCAGTGCATACGCGACCACCCCCGCGACCATGACCGGCTTGCGGCCCACGGCGTCGGACAGCGGTCCGTGCAGCAGGCTCATGACGGCGAAGGCGAGGAGGTAGACGCTGACGACGAGCTGCATCGGGTCGGCGCCCACCCCGAAGTCGTGCCCCATCTCCTGGAACGCCGGGAAGGGCGTGTCGATGCTGAACGGCCCGAGCATGGACAGTGCCGCCAGCACGATGGGCACGGCGATCGTCAGGCGGCGGGAGCGGGTGGGAGGAGACATCGAGGCCCAGGGTCCCACGGGGTCAGTGGCCGGGGCCGCGGTCCCGACGCCGGGTCACCAGCCGAACCGGCTGGCGTGGTCGATGTCGGCGGTGGGCTCGTCGGCGGCCTCGGCGAACGCGGCGAACGCCCCCAGCGCCTCGAGCAGCTCCAGCCGGCGGGCGCGTGGCATGGCCCGCACGACGTCCTCGATCGACGACCGGCGCCGCTCGGTCACCTTCTTGACCAGCCGGCGTCCGGCGGGCGTGAGGTCGATGGCCACCTCGCGGCGGTCCTTGTCGTTCTCCCGGCGGTCGACGAGACCCGAAGCGACGAGTCGGTCGACGGAGCGCTGGGCGGTCGACGCCCCGACGCCGAGGCGGGCGGCGAGCTCGACGAGCCGGCTCGACCGGTGGGCCGACAGGACCACCAGGGTGCGGAACTGGGTCGGGGTCACGGCACCCTCCACCTCGCTGAGCGACCGGGCCGAGACGCCGACGAGGACTCGCGAGGCGGTGAGGATCCCGGTGATGAGCTCGTCGAGGCCCTCCTCGTCGGGGACGGCGTCGCGGCCCGCGTGGACGGTCGGTGCCTCCTCGACCGATGACCGCCGTTGGCGTTGCATGGCGCAATCATTGCATAATGCAACTCATGCCACCCGACACAGCCTCCGAGCCCGCGACGTCCGACTGGGCCTCCAGGCTGCTACCCGTCGCGAGGGAGCAATGGGTGGCCTGGGGGGTTGGGCTGCGCGCGTCCACCAGCGGACTGGTCGGCCTGGCGATGCTGATCGGCGCGGGGGCCGCCGGGTTCGCCGTCATCTTCCGGTGGCTGATCCGCGAGTTCACCCTGCTGTTGTCCGGACACCCTGACTACGCGGCTGTCCCGGGCGCGAGCAACCCGCACATCCCCTGGGCCGGCAAGTGGTTCGTCCTGCTCGCACCCGTCGTCGCGGGGCTGCTCTACGGACCCCTCGTGCACTTCTTCGCGCGCGAGGCCCGTGGCCATGGAGTCCCCGAGGTCATGTATGCCGTGGCCCGGCGCGGCGGCCGCATCGCTCCCCAGGTGGCCGGCGTCAAGGCGCTGGCCTCGGCCCTGTGCATCGGTGGCGGCGGCTCGGTCGGCCGCGAGGGCCCCATCGTGCAGATCGGCTCCGCACTGGGCTCGACGGTCGGGCGGATCATCCACGCGTCAGAGGCCCGGATGCGGGTGTTCGTGGCCTGCGGGGCGGCAGGCGGCATCGCGGCCACCTTCAACGCGCCCCTCGCGGGGGTCTTCTTCGCCCTCGAGCTCATCCTGATGGACTTCACGTCGCAGGCGTTCGGCATGGTCGTCGTCTCGGGGGTCGTTGCGGCGGCCCTGGGGCGGGCAGCGTTCGGAGACACCCCCTTCCTCAGCCTGCCGGCCTTCTCGGTCCATCACCCGGCGGAGTACCTCCTCTATGCCCTGCTCGGGGTGCTCGCCGGCGGGACGGGCGTGCTGTTCACCAAGGTCCTCTACCGGATCGAGGACCTCTGCGATGCGGTCTGGCACGGCCCCGAGTGGCTCCGTCCGGCGGTGGGTGGGCTGGCCCTCGGCGTGGTCCTGCTGCTGATCCCGCAGATGTACGGCGTGGGCTACCCCGTCATCGGGAAGGCCGTGGCCGGCGGGTCCTACACCATCGTGTTCCTGCATGGTCCTTCTCGTCGGCAAGATGGTCGCGACCTCGCTGACCATCGGCATCGGGGGCTCCGGTGGCGTCTTCGCCCCCAGCCTGTTCATCGGGGCGATGCTCGGCAGCGCGTTCGGGATCGTCATGCAGTCGCTGTGGCCGAGCGTCGCGGGGCCGGTCGGCGCCTACGGTCTCATCGGGATGGGCGCGGTGTTCGCGGGAGCGGCGCGGGCACCGATCACCGCGGTCATCATCATGTTCGAGCTGACCAGCGAGTACACGATCATCCTGCCGCTCATGGCCGCGATCGTCCTGGCATCCGGGGTCAGCCACCGGCTGTCGCCGGACACGATCTACACCCTCAAGCTGCGCCGCAGGGGCGTCGACATCAACGCTCCCCAGGCCCCACCCAAGCCTCGCCTGGGCAACGTGGTGACGGTGATGCGCCCGCTCCCCACGGCCATCGACGCCCGCATCTCCCTCGTCGACGCCGCGGCGCGACTGTCGCGGACGCCCTACGGCGTGCTACCCGTGTCCAACGTCGACGGCAGCTTCCTCGGCATCCTCACCGCTCGGGCCGTGGCCGAGGCACTGGCGGGCGGCTACCACGACACCGACCGGGCGGCGATCATCACCGAGCTTCCGGCCAAGGTCCGCGAGGGTGACACGCTCGAGGAAGCAGTGCGAGCCCTCAACCTCAGCGGCTGCGGCGGCATCCCGATCTTCCCCAAGGAAACACACGGGGAGCCGGTCGGCTGGGTCACCTACCGCGACGCACTCGCCGCGCTTCGGGACTGACCAGCCGGCCCCGCTGCATATCTCCGCTGACCCCGCGGGCCGGGGCCTGATGGGTCAGACGGCCTCGAAGAGAGCGTCGACGTCGACGCACGGGTGGTGCTCACGGCAGGCGAGCTGGACGTAGGTGCGGGCCATCTGGTCCTTGGCTGCGCCGAGCACGGCGCCGACCCGGCCGAGGTCGTCGGCGAGGTTCGCCGCCGGGGTCTCGCGGACGAGGAGGCGCCACAGGGCCTCCTCCACGGTGTTGACGGCGACCTGGATCTCGTCGATACCGAAGCCGGCGTGGAACCGGTCGCGCGCCACGGCGTCGGCGTGCTGGACGATGCGGACGGGTGACGCGTGCCGCAGGCTGTCGAGGACCGCGTCGAGCAGGTTGCTCACGCGCTCGCGGGTGACCTCGATGCCGGAGGCCGTGTAGTGGTGGAGCCGGGCCTGGTGGAGACCGTCGGCCACCTCGTCGACGAGCTGGTCGGCGTGCGCCTGGACGCGGGCCGTGAGGTTCACCGGATCTTCCCTTCGGGTCGGTTCGGCCATCCGGGGCGGTGGCCGACACGGGTCGGACAGCCGTGAAGAGCCTTCGCCCCGGTCGTGCGCGAGCGCAGACTCCGCGGGGGGTGTGGCGATGATGGGGCACCTCGTCGTGCCACGTCGGTGGCTGTTGGCCCGCTCGAAGTCTAGTCCCACCCAGAGGGTCTGAAAGCCACCCCGATGGCGCCGGAAGCGCCTGAGGCAGAGATCGAGGCCCGTTGTGCCGCAACGACATCGGGCGACCCAGCCCGCTGCGCCGACTCGCCAGGGAGACGGACGGCACAGCCGTTGGGACGTGTGGGATTGGTCACCCGACGACGGCCGGGTGACCGGGTCGGTCAGTGCTGGTAGGTCCCGTGGATGATCGCGCGGCCGAGGGTCTTGAACGCGAGGTTGAACGACACCACCGCCGGCGACGCGCTCTCGTCGACGCCCAGGCTCGGCTCGCTGACCGCGTGGACGACGAAGAAGTACCGGTGCGGCATGTCGCCCTCTGGGGGCGCGGCCCCCATGAAGCCATGAGCCCCGCCGTCGTTGCGGCAGTGGAAGGCGTTGCCGGGCAACGTTCCCGCCGCCGCGCCCGTGGCCAGGGAGGTGACCTCCGCCGGGACGTCGACGAGGACCCAGTGCCAGAACCCCGAGGGGGTCGGGGCATCGGGGTCGAAGCACGTGACGACGAAGCTCCGGGTGCCGTCGGGAGCGCCGCTCCAGCTCAGCTCCGGCGAGGTGTTGCCCTTCGCTGCGACCTGGTCGTCCTTCAGCGGGGCTGCATCGGTGACGTCGGCGCTGGTGAGCGTGAACGACGCCACGGCGGGGAGCAGGTCATAGGGGTTGGGGGCGAGCGGACGGTCCAGGCTCATGGGTGCCTCCTACAGGGAACGACGGTGCAACCGGGTCGATCCGAGGCTATGCCTCTCGGCGGGGCGGCGCCACGCCCCGGCTGCGCGGCATACGTCCCGGGGCCAGGACGACGACGGGGGGCCGTGAGCCGGCTGGTTTCCGAGCCGTCAGCCCCGCAGGGCGACAGCGTCGCGGCGCAGGGCCATCGCGACGAGGCTCGCGGCGGCGACCGCCGCCGTGCACGCGCAGATGCTCCATACGGCGAGGTAGCCGCTCAGCGGGGCGTGGACAGCCCCGGCGGTGTCGATCGAGCCGGTGGCCGACAGGGCGAGGGCGAAGACGCTGCTGGCCACCGCCCCGCCCAGGGTCTTCGTGGTGTTGGTCATGCCCGTGACGAAGCCGGTGTGGGTCCGCGGCGCCTCGGCGGCCGCCGCCGCCGGGAGGGCGGCCACGAGGGCGCCGGAGCCGAGCCCGGCCACCACCATGTTGGTCATGAGCTGGAGGAGGCTGTCGTGGCGCGGGAGGAACATCGCGTAGCCCACCGCCACCAGCGCCGCCCCCACCGCCAGCGCCCACCGTGGGCCGATGCGCCTCGAGATCAGCGGGAGGGACAGGGCGCCGACGGCGAGCGAGAGGACGTAGCCGCCGATGATGATCGACACCTTCGAGGCGCTCGCGCCCAGCCCGTAGCCGGCGACGGCCGGGTCGGTGCGGGCGAAGGTGGACATGGGTATCTGCGCCCCGAGCAGGGAAGCGCCGAACAGCATGGCGGTCAGCTGCACGGGCCACTGTCCCGGAGCGCGCGAGCACCCGCAGGTCGACGAGGGGGTCCAGGATCCGCAGCTCCACGCGGGCGAAGGGAACGAACGCGACGACGCCCGAGGGCGAGCAGGCTCCAGGGCCACGGGCTGCCCGGTCCGGCGACGCGCAGGACCATGAGCCCGGCCATGACGAGGGCGAGCGCGGTCGTCACGAGGACGAACCCGGTCCAGTCGACCTTCCCCGTCGCGATGACGGGGGCGTGGGGGACGCCGACGTAGACGGCGACGAACGCCAGGGTGACGACGACCGCGGGGAGCGAGAGCAGCACGGTCATCCCCAGCGAGGCCGCGAGAGCTCCGGAGGTGAGCGCCGCCACGATGACGCCGAGCTCGAGGGCCCCCACGAGCACGCTGGCCGCGACCCGGGTCCGCCGGTCGTCACCGTCGGTTCGCCGATGGACGATGGCGACCTCCATCGGGAGCCACACGACGTAGAACCCCTGGATCGACCAGGCGAGCAGGAAGGTCCAGAAGGTCGGCGCGAACGCGACGGCCCACGAGGCCGCCGCCGTCACGACGGTCGACAGGAGCAGCACCTTCCGGTGGCCGATGAGGTCCCCGAGCCGGGCGAGGATCGGTAGGACGAGGGCCGAGACCAGGAGCTGGGCCGCCTCGAACCAGTTGACATCGGCGTCGTTGATCGACACATGCCGCGCGATGTCGGTGTAGAGCGGGGTGTAGTAGCCCTGGAGCACGCCGCTGGCCAGCTCGACACAGACGAGGAAGCCGACCACCGAGGCGATCCGCCGTCCGGTGAGGGCGGAGGTGCTCCCCGATCCGCCGGGGGGCGACGTCGAGCCCGCGTGCAGGTCCTGTCCCATGGATGCTCCCTCCGGGCTACAGCTGCTCGACAAGCCGCTGGTACCACCGGATCCCCTCGAGGAACGAGCTCACCTCGAGGCGCTCGTCGACGTTGTGCAGGCTCTCCCGCTGGCTCGGGGTCATCCGGAACGGGTTGAACCGGTAGACCCTCGGCCACACCCGGTGGAAGTGGCGCGAGTCGGTGGCGGCCATCATCACGTAGGGGACCGGCACGGCGTCCGGCATGACCTCGCGGATGGTCCCCGCGATGAGCCGGTATGCCGCGTCGTCGGTCGGGGACAGCGGGCTCGGCTCGTCGGCGGAGCGCACCGTCACGGTGACGGCATCGTCGCCGATGACCTTGCGGATCCGGGCGACGGCGGACTCGACGCTGTCGCCCACCATGACACGCATGTTGACCGTGGCGCTCGCGGTGGCGGCGAGCACGTTGGCGGCGGGCGACCCCCGCAGCTCGGTGACGGCAGTCGTCGTTCGTGTCATCGCCGCGGTCTCCGGCCCCAGGCGGGTGAAGGCGAGGGCCAGCGGACGGCGCAGGCGGGCGGCATACCGGGTGGCGATCCTGACGGGTCCGGTGGCGTGCTCGCTCACGGTCTGGAGCATCTCGAGGGTGGGCTCCGGGATCGTGGCCGGGAAGGGATGGCGCTGCAGGCGCAGGATCGCCCGGGCCAGCCGCTCGGTCGCCCCCCGACGTGGCGGCATCGAGGCGTGGCCGCCGGTGGCCGTGGCGTGGAGCTCGAGGTCGACGGCGCCCTTCTCCGTCACGCCGATGACCGCGAGTGGCTTGTCGACGCCCGGGAACGCGTCAGTGGCAACGGTGCCGCCCTCGTCGAGGACGAACCACGGCTCGACGCCTCGGGTCTGCAGCTCGGCGACGGCGGCCTTGGCGGCGACCCCGGACACCTCCTCGTCGCAGCCGAACGACAGCCAGACGTCGCGCGAGGGCGTGACACCCTGCTCGACCAGCCGCTCGACGGCGGCGCAGAGGGCGACGACCGACCCCTTGCAGTCGAGGGTCCCGCGACCCCAGATCACGCCCTCGGCGACGACGCCGTCGAAGGGCGGGTGGGCCCAGGCGTCGTCGGGGTTGATGGGGACGACGTCGAGGTGGGCCATGAGGACGACCGGTGACTCGTCGGCGCTCTCGCCGGGCCACCGGTAGAGCAGGGCATCGCCGGAGATCCGGGTGAGCTCGGCCGCCTCGTGCAGCCGCGGGAAACGCGCCGCGAGGTCGGCGATGAGCGCCTCGAACGGTGCGTGGTCGGTGGCGGTGGGGTCGGCGGCGGCGACGGTCGGGAAGGACAGCGCCGAACGCAGCGCCTCGACGGCGTCGTCGTCGCTCAGGGGCATGGCCGACAGGGTATGCCGTGGGGCTACCGAGCGGTAGGCGCCCGGTGGGTGTCGTTGCCGAGCACCGTCCCGGAGCGCCCGTCGCGGCCACCCGACCCCTGGTGCGCGCCACCCCGACAGCGTCGGACGGGGGACGTAGCCTGCCGGTATGGGGACGGTCCACCAGCTCTCCCGCCGCGACGCGCGACGCATCGCCGTGCGCGCCCAGCTGCTGTCCGCGCCCCGTCCCACCGAGCTCCTCGACATCGTGCGTCGGCTCACCCTGGTCCAGGTCGACCTCACCGCGGCCGTGGCGCCGAGCGCCGACCTGGTGTGCTGGAGCCGTCTGGGGTCGGCATACCGGACCTGTGACCTCGACGCCCTGCTCGAGGACGCCTCCCTCGTGGAGCTGCGCGGGGTGCTGCGGCCGGCCGAGGACATCGCGTTGTACCGGGCTGAGATGGCCGACTGGCCGGGGCGAAGTCCGTCGCGCGAGTGGCAGATCGGGGTGCGCGAGTGGTTCGAGGCGAACCACGCCTGCCACGACGAGATCGTGCAGATGCTGCGCTCCGAGGGGCCGCTGCCGGCCCGCGAGCTGCCCGACACGTGCACCGTCCCCTGGCGCTCGAGCGGCTGGAACCACCACAAGAACGTCCTGCAGATGCTGTCGGTCATGGAGCGGCGCGGTGAGGTGGCGGTGTCCTCGCGGGAGGGCGGCGAGCGGCTGTGGGATCTCGCCGACCGGGTGTTCCCGGACAGCGATGTCGTGCCGGCCGCGGAGGCGCTGGTCCGGCGGGACCGGCGGCGGCTGGCGTCGCTCGGCATCGCCCGAGGCAAGGGGCCCGAGTGCCCGGTCGAGCCGCTCGACGTCGCGGAGCTGGGTGAGCCCGCAGTCGTCGACGGCGTCAGGGGGACCTGGCGGGTCGACCCGGCGCAGCTCGGTCAGCCGTTCCGGGGCCGCGCGGCGCTGCTGTCGCCCCTGGACCGGCTCGTCGTCGACCGCAAGCGGACCGCCGAGATCTTCGAGTTCGACTACCGGCTCGAGATGTACAAGCCGGCCGCCCAGCGGCGCTGGGGCTACTTCGCCCTACCCGTGCTGTTCGGCGACCGGCTCGTCGGCAAGCTCGACGCGACGGCCGACCAGGACGCCGGCGTCCTGCGCGTCGACGCCCTGCACGAGGACGGGGAGTGGACCGCGGCTCTGCGTCGCGCGGTCGAGAGTGAGATCCGTGGACTGGCCCGGTGGCTGCAGCTCGGCCTGGTGATGCCCTAGGAGCGTGGGCAGCCCGGGCCGCCGAGGGCGATGGCCCACGGCCGCTGCCGGTCCGTGGGACCGAGCGGTGACCGAGATGAACGCTGCGGACCTCGACCCACCGCTCACCCGAACGGTGGCAGCATTGGGGCCGTGGCCGAGACGACGTTGTCCTGGGACGTGGTGCCCGTCGACAAGCCCGACGACGTGAACGTCGTGATCGGGCAGGCGCACTTCATCAAGGCGATCGATGACCTTCACGAGGCGCTGGTGGGCGTGAGCCCCTCCCTGCGGTTCGGGGTCGCCTTCTGCGAGGCGTCCGGGCCACGGCTGATCCGGCGCTCCGGCAACGACGCCGAGCTCGTCGACCTGGCGACGCGCAACGCGTCCGCGATCGCCGCCGGCCACACCTTCGTGATCCTCCTGCGGGACGGGTTTCCGCTCAACGTGCTGAACCCCGTCAAGGCCGTGCCCGAGGTGTGCACGATCTTCTGCGCCACCGCGAACCCCCTGGACGTTCTCGTCGCGGTCACCGCCCGGGGACGCGGGATCGTCGGGGTCGTCGACGGCGAGCCGCCGCTCGGTGTGGAGACCGACGCCGACGTCACCGCCCGGCGCGCACTGCTGCGCGCCATCGGCTACAAGCTCTGACGCCGTAGGGGCGCGCGACACCGTGCCCTGGCCACGTGGGCGTCGCCAGGCAGTCGGCGACCCTCGCGTCCGACGCCGACGCCGCCCTCGGCGCGGGGCCGACCCGTCGCGGGGGCCCGGTCGGCGTGTCCGGGGCCGGCTCCCGGTTCGACCTGCTCCCATGGACCCATGAACACGCCCGACCCGGCCGTCGTCGCCGCACGTCCAAGCCCGAGCCACCCCGCCGTCGTCGCCGAGGCGGAGCGCCGAGCCGCCGACCTCCAGCTGCGCATCGCCGACACCATCACCAGGTTCGCCGGGTCGATGATGTTCGTCTACCTTCACGCGGCCGTCTTCGCCGTGTGGATGCTCGTCTTCGAGCAGAGCCCGTGGCCGACGCTGACGCTCATCGTGTCTCTGGAAGCGATCTTCCTGTCCACGTTCGTCATGATCGGCCAGAACCGACAGGCCGACTTCCAGCAGCAGAAGGCCGACCACGACTTCCTCGCCAACGAGCTCGAGCTGAAGAGCAACACCGAGCTCACCAGGCTGGTCCACCAGCTCACGACCGAGATCCACGCCAGGGTGTTCCAGAGCGACGGGCCCGTGGACCCGTCCACCCCATGACGGCCGACCCGTCAGCGGTCCGGTCCCCGACGCGCGCCCGCGTCCGGGTCTGGCGAGGCGGGGAGGTCGTCGAGGACGGTCCGATGACCGACGCCCTCGTCGAGCGCATCGCCGACGCCACGTGCCTCGTCTGGGTCGACCTCGTGGATCCCAGCGTCGAGGACCTCGACCGGCTGGCCCGAGAGGTGGGGCTCGACGCCGCGGCCGTCGAGGACGCGGTCGCGCCCTTGGAGCGGCCCAAGGTCGTCAGGCACGCCGGGCACCTGTTCTTCCATGACGTACGCGACGCAGCTGCGGGCCGTCGACGCGACCCCCGACGACGGCCGCGGCCGGCTCGCCCTCCACCGGGTGTCCGGGTTCGTCCTCCCTGCGGCACTCATCACGGTCCGGCCGGACGAGGGTCTCGACATGGCGGCGGTCGTCGAGCGGTGGGACGACAACCCCGACCTCCTCGAGCAGGGACCGAGCGCGCTCGTCTATGGCCTGCTCGACCACGTCGTCGACGGCCAGTTCGAGACGATCCAGCAGCTCGACGACGCTCATCGAGTCGTCTCGAGGACGTCCTGTTCGGGCGAGCGGCGAACCCCGGCGCCTTCCTCCAGCACGTCTACGACGTCCGCAAGGACCTCGTCCTGCTGCGCCGGGTCGTCCTGCCCATGCGCGAGGTCGTCAACGCGCTGCTGCGCCACCGCGTGCAGGAGGAGGGCGAGCTCGCGCGGTGGTACGACGACCTCTACGACCACGTCCTCCGGGCGGCGGAGTGGACCGAGTCGCTCCGCGACATGGTGACGACGGTCTTCGAGACCAACCTGTCCCTCCAGGACACCCGGCTCAACATCGTCATGAAGAAGCTCGCCGGGTGGGCCGCCGATCATCGCCGTCCCCACCGCCGTCACCGGCTGGTTCGGCCAGAACGTTCCGTACCCCGGGTTCTCCACCTCGGCCGGGCTGTGGATGAGCGTGCTCCTCATCGTCGCGCTGTCGCGCAGGCTGTTTGCCCTCTTCCGCCGTCACGACTGGCTCTAGCCGCCCTGCGCGGACCCGGCGAACCGGGGTCTGGGACCGATGGAACCCCGTCGGTCCGGCGGACCCGGCCGGTGGCGCCCGCCGGGGGTCAGAGGCCGACGCTGCCCTGCATGATCCCGCCGTCGACGAACAGGGTCGTCGCCGTGGCGTACCCACCCTTGTCGGAGGCGAGGAACACGACGGCCGAGCGCGATCTCCTCGGGCTGGGCCATCCGGCCGAGGGGGATGGCCGTGTCGAGCGGCCTTGAGCTTCTCCGGGTCCGCGCGACGTCGAGGCGTTGATGGGCGTGTCGACCGCCCCCGGCCCGACGCCGACGACCCGGATGCCGTGCGCCCCGAGCTCCACCCCCGCCGTCCGGGTGAGCATCCGCATCCCGCCCTTGGACACGCAGTACGGCGTGTTGCCCGGCATCGGCCAGTCCTCGTGGACCGACGAGATGTTGACGACGACCCCGCCGCCGCCCTGGGCGATGAACTGCTTCGCCGCGAGCTGGGTGCCGAAGAACGCGCTCTTGAGGTTGATCGCGATGACCTTGTCGAAGTCGCTCTCGGTGCTGTCGAGCACCGAGGTCCGCGTCTCGATGCCGGCGTTGTTGACCATGACGTCGAGCCGCCCGTAGGTCGGCACGGCGGTGTCGATGAGCCGCTGCAGGTCCTCGACCTTGCTCACGTCCGCGTCGACCCCGATGGCCTCGCCGCCCTCGGCGGTGATCTCGCGGTCGAGCTCGGCGGTCGCCTCGGGATGAGCGACGTAGTCGATGACGACGTTGGCGCCCTCCTCGCCGGCCGCCTTGGCGATCGCCGCGCCGATGCCGCTGTTGCCGCCGGTGACGACGACGGTCTTGCCCTCGAGAAGCATGGTGGTCCCTTCCGTTCGTGGGTCCGTGCGGTCGGCCGGTGGCGTATGTCGTCAGCCGACGGGGCTGCCGGTCCGGCCGTCCGGGTGTCGTGCAGATGAGGTGCGCGACCAGGGCCGTCCAGCCGGTCTGGTGCGAGGCGCCCAGGCCGGTACCCGTGTCGCCGTGGAAGTACTCGCTGAACGTCGGGTGCCCGGCCCACAGCGGGCCCGACCCGTGGTCGCGCGGGGTCGCTCGGTCGACGGCCGTCGGCGCCTGGACGGAACAGGTCGATGAGCCGGGCCTCGAGCTCGGCGGCCACGTCGGCGAGGGGCAGCCGGCGTCCCGACCCCGTCGGCACCTCGACGGTGACCGCAGCGCCGGCGCCCGCGGCATACGTCTTGAGCGCGTCGACGAGCGAGGCGTTGACCGGCATCCACACCGGGCCGCGCCAGTTGGAGTTCCCGCCGAACAGGCCCGAGTCGACTCGGCCGGGTCGTACCGGATGCTCATCGACGTCCCCGCCACGTCGGTCGGTGCGCCCGTCGCGGTAGACGGCCGACAGCGCTGCGGATGCCGTGCGGGGAGAGGAACTCGCGCCTCGTCGAGCAGCCGGGCGAGGAGCCGCTCGTAGCGCGGGCAGGTCCACGAGGCTCAGCGTCGTGTGCGGCCGTCCGGAGCCGTCGGCGCTCGGGGGAGACGACGAGGGCGTCCATGTCGTCAGGGTGGTTGCGCTGCAGCCAGCGCATCCGCTCGGTGAAGTCGGGCAGGTCCGTCTCGACCCAGGCCGGGGCGATGGCCACGCCCGAGCAGCGGCAGCAGCCCGACGAGCGACCGCACCCGCACCGGCTCGACCGCGCCCTCCGGGCCGACGAGGACGTCGTAGAAGAACCCGTCCGCCTCGTCCCACAGCGAGACCTTCTCGCGGCCGAAGGACTGCGTGGCCCGCGCGATCGCGAGGAAGCGCTCGAGGAACGTCGTCGCGAGGTCGTCCCACGCGGCGTCCCTGCGGGCGAGCTCGAGGGCGATCCGGAGCATCGACAGGCAGAAGAACGCCATCCAGCTCGTCGCGTCGGACTGCTCGAGCCGCCATCCGTGCGGCACGTCCTTGGAGCGGTCGAACGCGCTGATGTTGTCCATCCCGAGGAAGCCGCCCTCGAAGAGGTTCGACCCGTCGGCGTCCTTGCGGTTGACCCACCAGGCGAAGTTCATGAGCAGCTTGCCGAACACGCGGACGAGGAAGTCGCGGTCGCGCGAGCCGTCGAGCACGTAGACCTGCCAGGCCGCCCAGGCATGCACGGGTGGGTTGACGTCGCTGAAGGACCACTCGTAGGCCGGTAGCTGGCCGTCGGGGTGCTGGGCCCACTCGCGGCAGATGAGGACGAGCTGGCTCTTGGCGAAGGCGGGGTCGACGTGGGCGAGGGCGACGCAGTGGAAGGCCAGGTCCCACGCGGCGAACCACGGGTACTCCCACTCGTCGGGCATCGAGATGACGTCGGCGAGGTAGAGGTGGCGCCAGGCCGTGTTGCGGGCGGCGGGCTCGGGGGCGAGGCGCTCCGGTGGAGGCGTCGGCCCGGCCGGGTCGCCGCGAAGCCAGGCGGCCACGTTGTAGCGGTAGAGCTGGCGGCCCCACAGCAGGCCGGCGTAGGCGCGGCGGGCGATCCGGCGGTCCTCGTCGCTCGTCCGCTCCGGCATGACGGCCGCATAGAAGTCGTCGGCCTCGGCCGCCCGGTCGGTGAGCACGGCGTCGAACCCGCGGCCCAGTGGGTCGCTCGCCCCGACCTCCGCGGTGAGCCGCAGCCGAAGCGTCACCGTCTCGCCCGGAGCGACGGCGTCCCAGTGGTAGCGCAGCGCCACCTTGGTGCCGGTGTGGTCGGGGTTGGTCAGGGACGGGTCACCGTGCACGACCGCGCGGTCCACCCCGTCCTTCGGGTATGCCGTGGCGTTGGCGTCGGCCCCCCACAGGTCGACCGCGTCGGTCTCGTTGTCGCAGAACAGGAGCTGCGGTGCGTCCGCGGCATACAGGTGGTAGCGGCCGAGGAGGCCGTGGGTCGCCTCGACCACGGCGACCCCGGGCGTCCCCGCCTCGGGCGGGGTGACCCGCCGCAGGCTCGGGATGCGGTCGTCGTCTCCCCAGCGCCAGGTGTTGCGGAACGTCAGCTGGGGCAGAAGGTCCAGCGGCGCCGGGTCGGGGCCGTGGTTGGTCGCGGCGACCGTCATGCAGAGGTCGTCGGGCGCGGCCTTGGCATGGGTGACGACGACGTCGAAGAAGCGCTGCTCGTCGAGGACGCCGGTGTCGGCGAGCTCGTACTCGGGCTCGGTCCGGGAGCGGCGGGCGTTCTCGTCGCGCAGCGCGGCATACGGGTAGGCGGCCTGCGGGTAGCGGTAGAGCAGCTGGGCGTAGGAGTGGGTCGGAGTGGCGTCGAGGTGCCACCAGTACTCCTTGACGTCCTCGCCGTGGTTGCCCTGGGCGTTGGTCAGGCCGAACAGTCGCTCCTTGAGCCGGTCGTCCCGCCCGTTCCACAGGGCGAGGGTGAGGTTGAGGAACCCGTAGCGGTCGCTGACCCCGGCGATGCCGTCCTCGCCCCACCGGTACGTGCGCCGGTGGGCGTGCTCGAACGGGAAGGAGGCCCAGGCGTCGCCGTCGGCCGAGTAGTCCTCGCGGACGGTCCCCCACTGGCGGCCGGCGACATACGGCCCCCAGAGCCGCCACGGGTCCGCGTCGCCCGGTGACTCCGCGAGGCGGGCGTGCTCCGCGCTGAGATGGCCGGCGTGCCCGCCCTGCTCGGTGCTCACGTCGCGAACCTAGGAAGCGAGCCTGGGAAGCGGCTGAACCCGGGCGCGCCGTCATCGGCGCCGTCCGGTGAGAGCCGGTCAGTCCTCGGTGGCCCACTCGAGGAGGACGTCGCCGCCCTTGACGGCGTCGCCCACGGCAACCGCGAGCGCCGCAACGGTCCCGTCCTTGGGGGCCGTGACCTCGGTCTCCATCTTCATCGCCTCGAGGATGACCATCGTGTCGCCGGCCTTGACGACGGCGCCCTCCTCCGCAACGACCTTGAGGACCGTCCCCGAGATGGGGGCGACGAGGGCGTTGGCGTTGGAGCCGGGTGCCCTCGCGGCCGTCGGGGTCACGCCATACGCGGTCTGGCTGGTCGTGATGACCGGGCCGAGGAGTGGCACCGCCTCCTCCTCGACCTCGACATCGACGTCGTACTCGATGCCGTTGACCGTCACCTTGAGCTTCATCTGTCGTCCGTCCTTCGTCAGCCGCGGATCGCGTGGGAGTACTGGACCTCGGCGCGGCCCTGCTTGGCCCAGGTCGTGTGCCGGCGCAGGTGCACCTGCTTCACGGTGGCGCGCTTGCCGAGGTATGCCGCGCAGGCGGCCGCGATGGCGAGCAGCACCTCGTCGGTCACCTCCCCGGTGGGGTGCACGGCCTCGAGCCGGGCCTCGAGAGAACCGATCCGGTCGGTCAGGGCCGTCACGGCGTCGGTGAGCGCGAGGACCTGGGCGGCCAGGTCGGCGGCGCCGGCGTCGGCGGCCGGCACGGTGGCCGACGCCGCCGAGGAGCTGGGCGAGGCGGTCACAGTGGCATCAGCCCATGCTTCTTGGGCGGCCGCACGTCGCGCTTGCCACGCAGGGTCTCCAGCGCCTGGGCGACGTGCGCCCGGGTCTGCGCCGGCTCGATGATGTCGTCGACGAGGCCGCGGGAGGCGGCGACGTAGGGGGTTGAGAACGCCTCCCGGTAGAGCTCGACGAACTCGGCCCGCTTGGCGTCGGGGTCCTCGGCCGCCGCGATCTCACGACGGAAGACGACCCCCGCAGCGCCCTCGGCGCCCATCACGGCGATCTCGGCGCTCGGCCACGCATAGACACGGTCGGCCCCGAGGTCCTTGCCGCACATGGCGAGGTAGGCACCCCCGAAGGCCTTGCGCAGGACGATGGTCACCTTCGGGACGGTGGCGGCGGAGTAGGCGAACAGCATCTTGGCTCCGTGCCGGATGATGCCGCCGTACTCCTGGGCGACACCGGGAAGGAACCCGGGGACGTCGACGAGCGTGAGGATCGGGATGTTGAAGGCATTGCAGAACCGGACGAAGCGGGCCCCCTTGTTGGAGGCGTCGATGTCGAGGACTCCGGAGAGGTGGGCGGGCTGGTTCGCGACGATGCCGACGGTCGAGCCGGTGATCCGCGCGAAGGCGATGACGAGGTTGTCGGCGCGGCCGGCCTGCACCTCGAGGTACTCGCCCCCGTCGACTATCTCGGCGATGACCTTGCGGACGTCGTAGGCCTTCTTGGGGTCCTCGGGCAGGGCCGTGTTGAGCGCCTCGTTGGGTGCCACGTCCTCGAACCCCTCGACGTAGGGGGCGTCCTCGGTGTTGTTGCTCGGGAGGTAGCTGAGCAGCTTCTTGCAGATGAGGATCGCCTGCTCGTCGTCCTCGGCGACGAAGTGGGTGACGCCGGACAGGCCCATGTGGGTGCCGGGTCCGCCGAGCTCCTCGGCGGTGACGTCCTCGCCGGTGACCTGCTTGATGACGTCAGGCCCGGTGATGAACATCCGGGATGCCTTCGTCTGGATGATGAAGTCGGTCAGGGCCGGCGAGTATGCCGCGCCGCCGGCGCACGGCCCCGCGATGACCGAGATCTGCGGGACCAGTCCGGACAGGGCGACGTTCTGGAAGAACACCTTGCCGTACCCGGACAGCGAGTCGATGCCCTCCTGGACCCGGGCGCCACCGGAGTCGTTGATGAAGACGAACGGCGTGCCGTTCTCCTGGGCCCCGTGCATGGCCTCGGCGACCTTGAGCGAGTGCATCTCGCCGGCCGAGCCGCCGGCGACGGTGAAGTCCTGGCTCGCCAGATGGATCGGGCGACCGAACACCGTCCCGGTGCCGGTGATCACACCGTCGGCCGGCATGACGGCCGTGTCCATCCCGAACAGGGTCGTGCGGTGCTCGGCGAACAGCCCGACCTCCTCGAAGCTGCCCGGGTCGACCAGGTCGGAGACCCGCTCCCGGGCGGTCCGCTTGCCCTGGGCCCGCTGCTTGTCCAGCCGCTCCTCGCCGCCGCCGGCCTCGACCTCGGCCCGGCGCTTGCGCAGCTCGGCGATGCGCTCGGCCATGGTCGGGGCCTTGGCCTTCTTCTTGTGCTTCCTGTCCTTCTTCGCGGCCTTGTCCTTGACCTGCTCGGTCGCCGGGACGTCTCCGGCCGGTGTGGTGGTCATCGGTTCTTCCCCTGTCAGGCCGGCGTGACCGCGACCGAGTGGGCGCGGCCGTCGACGGTGATCTCGTATGTGATCGGCATCCGGACGGGGCCGGTGCCGTTGTCCCCGGCGGCCGCGGCCCGCTCGGCCTCGAGCTCGGCCGGGTCCTTGCCGACGTTCTTGGGCCCGTCGTCGCGGGTGGCGAAGAAGCCGGGCGCGACCTTGGGGAACATGGCGTAGGTGAGGACGTCCTCGTCGGTGCCGTCGAAGCCGTCGAGCTCGGCGGCCTGGGCGGCGAGGGCGTCCCACTCGTTGTCGATGAGGTCCGCCGGGCGGCCGGTGATCGGCTCCTTGCCGGCCTGCGCCTGGGCCTGGGCGACGACCTCGGGGTCTCGGTCGCCGAGGGTGTGCCCGTAGTAGCCGAGCATGAGGTCGGCGAACTCCGCGGTGAGCACCTTGTAGGGGCCCATGAGGACGTTGAAGACGGCCTGGGTCCCGACGATCTGGCTCGACGGGGTGACCAGCGGCGGGTAGCCGGCGGCCTGGCGGACCCGCGGCACCTCCTCGAGCACCTCCTGGAGCCGGTCACCGGCCCCCTGCTGGGTCAGCTGGGACTCCATGTTGGAGATCATCCCGCCGGGGATCTGGCTCTCGAAGATGTCGGTCTCGACGGTGAAGCCGGACAGGAACTGCGCGTAGCGCGGCTTGACCGCGGCGAAGTGGTCCTTGATGGCGTGCAGCCGCACGTGGTCGAGGTCGGCGACATACCCGGTGCCGTCGAGCATCTCGATGACCGCCTCGGTCGGGTTGTGGCCCGGCCCGAGGGACATCGACGAGATGGCGGTGTCGACGACGTCGGCTCCGGCCTCGATGGCCTTCATGAGCGAGACCTGGGTGACGCCCGTCGTCGCGTGACAGTGGACGTTGACCTGCATGTCCGGCAGCTCGTGCTTGATGGCCTTGACGATGTCGTACGCCGGCTGCGGCTTGAGCAACGCCGCCATGTCCTTCAGGGCCAGGGAGTCGCAGCCGAGGTCGGCGAGCTGCCGGGCCAGCGTGACGAACCCGTCGATGCTGTGCAGTGGGGAGGTGGTGTAGCAGATGGTGCCCTGGGCGTGAGCCCCCGCCTTCTTCACCGCCGCGATGGCGCGCTCGACGTTGCGCACGTCGTTGAGGGCGTCGAACACCCGGAAGACGTCCATGCCGTTCGTGGCCGCCTTGTCGACGAACCGGTCGACGACGTCGTCGCCGTAGTGCCGGTAGCCGAGGAGGTTCTGTCCGCGAAGGAGCATCTGGAGGCGGCTGTTGGGCATCAGCCGGCGGAACGTCCGCAGCCGCTCCCACGGGTCCTCGTTGAGGAACCGGATGCAGGCGTCGAAGGTCGCGCCGCCCCAGCACTCCACGCTCCAGTATCCGGCGGCATCGATGTCGGCGCACGCGTCGACCATGTCCTCCAGGGCCATCCGGGTCGCCATCAGGCTCTGGTGGGCGTCCCTCAGGGCCAGCTCCGTGATTCCAACCGCTCGTTGCGAGGTCATGACGCAAGCCTTTCACTCGGTGGGGCAGTCCAGAAATCGCCCGCAACAGCCCCATACCCCCGGGTGTAAGCGGTTGTGCGGGACCTACTCGGCGGAGGTGACCAACGACACGAGATCGGCCACCGAGTCGACGACCCGGCTCGGCTGGTAGGGGAAGTGCTCGACCTGGTCGACGGTCGTCGAGCCGGTCAGGACCAGGATCGTCCGCATCCCCGCCTCGAGCCCGGAGATGACGTCGGTGTCCATCCGGTCACCGACCATGACGGTGGTCTCGGAGTGCGCTTCGAGCTGGTTGAGGGCACCGCGCATCATCAGCGGGTTGGGCTTGCCGATGTAGTACGGGGAGCGCCCGGTGGCCGTCGAGATGAGCGCGGCGACCGACCCGGTGGCCGGGAGCGTGCCCTGCTGGCTCGGGCCGCTGGCGTCGGGGTTGGTCGCGATGAACCGGGCGCCGTGCTCGATGAGCCGGATGGCCTGGGTGATCGACTCGAAGGAGTAGGTCCGGGTCTCGCCGAGCACGACGTAGTCCGGGTTGCGCGAGGTCAGGACGTATCCGACGTCGTGCAGCGCCGTGGTGAGCCCGGCCTCGCCGAGGACGAACGCCGACCCACCAGGGCGCTGCTCCCCGAGGAACTTCGCCGTCGCCAGCGCCGAGGTCCACAGGGAGTCCTCTGGTACGTCGATGCCGACGCCCTGCAGGCGGGCGTGCAGGTCCCGTGGCGTGTACATGGAGTTGTTGGTCAACACCATGAACTTGCGGCCGGACGCCGTGAGCGCCTCGACGAAGTCGGCGGCCCCGGGGATCGCCTCCTCCTCGTGGACGAGCACACCGTCCATGTCGGTGAGCCACGTCTCGATCCGGCGGGTGTCGGTCACGACCCCATTGTGTCGGAGTTGCCCTGCGGGGTGTCACCCCACAGCGCGGGCAGGACGGCATACCCGGCTGCGCAGGTGCTCGGGTGTCGCGTCGCGAGGTGGGTTCGCACCCACCGGGGGGTCAGCGGGGTTACCGTGCGGGCATGAGCCGAGCGCTGCCGGAGAACGTCGTGATCATCGGGGGTGGCCTCGCTGGCGCGAGGGCCGCCGAGACCCTGCGCGAGCACGGGTTCGGGGGATCGGTCCGCATCGTCGCCGCCGAGGACGAGCTGCCCTACGAACGGCCGCCGCTCTCGAAGGGTGTCCTGCTGGGCAAGGACGAGCCGGCGACCGCCTACGTCCATGACGAGGACTGGTATGCCGCCAACGACGTCCTGCTCCACCGGGGCGTCGCGGCGACGGCCATCGAGCGGGCGGGTCACCGCGTCACCCTCGCCGACGGGACGGAGCTGCCGTACGACGCCCTTCTTCTCGCGACCGGGTCCCGCCCGCGCACGCTCGACCTCCCTGGCGCCGGCCTCGACGGTGTCGTCACCCTGCGGACGATGAGCGACTCGACCGGGCTGCTGGCCCGCCTGCGCGGCCGCCCACGGGTCGTGGTGGTGGGCGCCGGATGGATCGGCCTCGAGGTGGCGGCCGCCGCGCGCGAGCATGGCTGTGAGGTTACGGTCCTCGAGCCCGCTCCCTCTCCCCTGCACGCCGTCCTCGGTCCCGGGATGGGTGGCGTCTTCCGCCGCCTGCACGAGGAGCACGGCGTCGTCCTCCGGTTCGAGGACGGCGTCGCGGAGCTGCTCGGCAGCGCGCGGGTCGAGGGCGTCCGGACCCGGTCCGGCCTCGAGGTCCCGGCCGACCTCGTCGTCGTGGGGGTGGGGGCCGTCCCCAACAGCGAGCTGGCCGACGCCGCGGGGCTGGAGGTCGACGACGGCGTCCGGGTCGACTCCGTCATGCGGTCGTCGGACCCCGACATCTACGCGGCCGGCGACGTCGCGCGGTGGGACAACCCGACCCTCGGCTACCCCGTGCGGGTCGAGCACTGGGCGACGGCGCTCAACACCGGGCCGATCGCGGCCCGAGCGATCCTCGGCGAGCACGTCGACAACGACGTCCTGCCGTACTTCTTCTCCGACCAGTACGACCTCGGGTTGGAGTACGTCGGGCACGTCCCCCACGAGAACCAGGCCGACGTCGTCGTGCGCGGCGACTTCGAGGGGCGCGAGTTCGTCGCGTTCTGGCTGCAGAGCGAGCGGGTGCTCGCGGCCCTGGCGGTCAACGTCTGGGACACCGTCGAGCCCGTCAAGGCCCTCATCCGGTCGCGGGTGCACCTGGCCCGGGCCCGGCTCGCCGACGCCGGCGTTCCGCTCGAGGACCTGGCCCGGGACGCCACCGGCGCCTGACCGCCCCCCCGCCCCCCGCCCCCCGCCCCCGCCCCTCCCCGGACCCCGACTCCTAACCTCTGCTAGCAGAGGTTGTGGGACCAAGCAGACGCTATAACCTCTGCCTGGTCCCCTAACTTCTGCTAGCAGAGGTTAGGAGTCCGGGGGAGGCGGGCGGGGTGAGGGGGATACGGCTCAGGCGAGCCGGGAGATCGCGTCCCCGATGCCGCGGTGGAAGGTCGGGTAGGCCCAGATCGTGTCGCGGAGCACGTCGAGCGGCACCTGCGCCTTGACCGCCACCGCCAGCGCGCCGAGGACCTCTCCGCCGGAGGGTCCCATCGTCGTCGCGCCCACGACCACGCCTCGCTCGGCGTCGGCGACGACCTTGATCAGGCCCTCGTTGCCGACCTTGTGGATCCAGCCGCGGGTGGTCTCGGGGACGCGGGTGGTACCGACGTACACCGCGCCGAGCTGCTCGCGGGCGGCGGCCTCGCTCAGCCCGACCGAGCCGACCTCGGGGTCGGTGAAGGTGACCCGCGGGACGGCCCGGTAGTCGGCCGGGGGCCCGGCCTCGCCGAGGACGTCGCGGACCACGACCCCGGCCTGGTACATCGAGACGTGGGTGAAGCCGCCCTTGCCGGTGATGTCGCCCACTGCCCACACCCCGTCGGTCACCCGGCAGTGCTCGTCGGTCGGCACGACCCGGGCGGCCGGGTCGACACCGACGGCGTGCAGTCCGACGGCCCCGGGGTCGGCCCGGCGGCCGGTGGCGACGACGAGCCGCTCCGCGCGGACCTCCTGGCCACCGGCGAGGGTGACGACGACGCCGTCGCCGTCGGTGGCGACCCTCGCTGCGGCCGCGCCGACGTGGACGGTGATGCCCTCGCCCCGGAACACCTCGGCCAGCAGCTCGCCGACCTCGGGCTCCTCCGGTGGCAGCAGGTTCGGTGCGGCCTCGATGACCGTGACCGCCGCGCCGAACCGGGACATCACCTGGGCCATCTCGCAGCCGATCGCCCCGCCGCCGAGGATCACCACGGAGGGGGGAACCTCGCGAGCCTCCATGACGTCGCGGTTGGTCCAGTAGGGGGTGTCGGCGAGGCCGGGGATCGGCGGGATCGCCGGGGCGGTGCCGGTGTTGACGACGATGCCGCGGCGCACGGCATAGGCGGTGCCGTCCACCTCGACGCGCTCGCGGCTGACCAGCCGTCCGGTCCCGCGGACGAACACCCCGCCCTTGCCGGTGAACCGGTCGACGGCGACCTGGTCGTCCCAGTCGTCGGTGGCCTCGTCGCGGATGCGCCGGGCGACGGTGGAGAAGTCCGGCGTGACCTCGCCGACCCGGCCGCCGAGCTGAGGCACCCGCCGCGCCTCGGCCAGGGCTCCGGCGGCGCGGACCATCATCTTGCTGGGGATGCAGCCCCAGTAGGGGCACTCGCCCCCGAGGAGCCGGTTGTCGACGCCGAGCACGGACAGGCCCGCCACGGCGAGCCGGCCGGCGACGTCCTCGCCGCCCGGGCCCATCCCGATGACGGCGATGTCGTAGGTGTCCATGGCGTATCCCTTCCCAGGCGGTGTGGGGTTGGTGCGGTGCTGAGGCGGTGCGATATCGGGCGCGCTGTGCCGTGCGGTGCTGCGCCTCCCCCAGTTAAACCGCCCAGCCACGCCTTTTCCATCCCGACCCCCCGGGCGAACCGGCCGGGCAGGTGGAACACGGTGGACGGACGAGCGGGCCGGGCGTCAGCGGGCGGCGAAGGGCGTCAGGACCGCGGCCACCAGGGGTCCGATCGTCGCGAGGTCGTAGCCGCCCTCCTGGACGAGCGCCGTCGGCAGCCCCATCCCGGCGAGCACGCGTCCGACCTCGGCGAACCCCCGCGCCGTCACCTGCAGGGGGCTCTCGGGGTCACCGCCCGCCGCGTCGACCCCGAGCGAGACGACCAGGCCGTCGACACCGAGCCCCGCGGCATATGTCGCGAGCTCCTCGACCGCCCCGACGAACGCCGCGTCGCCGCTGCCCTCGGCCAGCGGCAGGTTACGGGTCCAGCCCGCTCCGGCACCGTGGCCGGTCTCGTCGGCGAACCCCATGAAGTGCGGGAACCACCCGGCGCCCGGGTCGACGTGGACCGACCCGTAGAGGATGTCGCCGCGGCCGTAGAGGATCGACTGGGTCCCGTTGCCGTGGTGGGCGTCGATGTCGATGACGGCCACGGCGCCGAGCCCTCCCGCCCGCATCGTCTCGGCCGCGACCGCCGCGTTGTTGAGGTAGCACGAGCCGCCGAACGCCTCGCGGGTGGCGTGGTGGCCGGGCGGCCGACACAGCCCGTATGCCGTCTGGCCGCCCACCGCGAGCTCGGCGGCGGTCTGCGCGATGTCGACGCTCGACCGGGCGGCCTCCCACGTGCCCGGGCCGATGAGGGTCATCGTGTCATAGCAGTAGCGGCCGGCCCGGGCGTGGGTCGCCACGGGCTCGCGCAGCGGCAGTCCTTGGAGCATGCCCTCGGTGGGGAAGACGTAGGGGACGACGCGGTCCTGGCCGACGAGGGCGGCATACCCTCCCTCGCCCCAGCGCTGGGCAGCGCTGCGCAGGTAGGCGAGGAGCCCGGCGGAGTGGACGGCGGCGAGGACGGTGTCGTCGTGCCGGCGGGGCGAGGTCGCCTGTGCGCCAAGGGCCTCGAGGCTGTCGCGGATGGCGGCCACCCGGGCGGGGAGCTCGGTGCCCGGGGTGCGCACACCGACCCAGATCTCGGCGTTCGGCTCGTGACGCTCGGTCGCCGGGTCGGTCACCAACGTCAGTCCGGCGAGCGGTCGGTCGGGCATGCTGGTCATCATGGCACGCGTCCTCGACCTCCCCCTCGTCATCGGCCGGTTCCCCAGCGGGCCGACCGCATCGGTCGTCGACGTGCCGGGCGTCGGAGTGGGGCATGCGACCGTGTGGCGCGACGAGCCGGACCCGCCGGACGGGCGCGGTGTGGCCCGCACCGGGGTGACGTGCGTGCTGCCGGTGGTCGACCCGTACCGGACCCCCGTGCCCGCCGGTGGCGCGGTTCTCAACGGGTCCGGCGAGTGCACGGGCTTCCTCGCCGCAGGGGAGTGGGGACTGCTCGAGTCGCCGATCTTCCTCACCTCGACGATGCAGCTCGGCCGGGTCTACGACGCCGCGTGCGAGCTGATGGTCGCGGAGAACGAGCAGGTCGGCACCGACGTCGTCATCCCCGTCGTCGCCGAGTGCGACGACTCCCACCTCAACGACGCGCGGCGCATGCAGGTGACGCGCGACGACGTGTCGACGGCGTATGCCGCGGCGAAGGCGTCGGTCGGTTCGGGGCTGGCGCCGGACCAGGGGGCGGTCGGCGCCGGGACGGGGATGAGCTGCCTGGGCTTCAAGGGCGGCATCGGGACCGCGTCGCGGGTGCTGCCCTCGGGACGTGTCGTCGGGGTGCTCCTGCTGACGAACTTCGGTGTGCGAGAACGCCTCACGATCGGTGGTCTGCCGGTGGGCCGGCTTCTCGGTGACCCTGTCGCCGACCCCGGGCCCCCCGATGCCGGCTCGTGCGTCGGTCTCGTGCTGACGGACGCCCCGGTCGACTCGGCAGGGTGCGTCCGACTGGCGCGCCGGGTCGGTCTGGGGCTCGCCCGGACCGGGAGCGTGGCCACCCACGGCAGCGGTGAGATCTTCCTGGCCGCGTCGACCGCCCTGTCGGCGCCCCGGGGGTCCCGGTCGAGCCTCACCCCGCTGCACGGGTCCGAGCATGACGACCTCTTCGAGGCGGTCGTCGACGCGACCGAGGAGGCCGTGGTGGCGAGCATGCTGGCAGCCCCCACCGTCGTCGGCCGCGAGGGTCATGTCGTGCCGGGCCTCGACGTCGACGCGGTGCGCGCCCTCCTCACGGGGAGCGCTCGAGGCCCGGACCGCGACGGCCCGTCGCGGGGTTGACGGCCCGGTCGCGTCCCGAATGCCTGGGGCCATGGCCGCCGCGACCCCACCGCACCTGAGCACCGACGACGTCTGGGCGGCGATCGACAGGCATCCAACGCGGTGCTGGGCCGCGTCACGCCGGCAGGGGCACCGCGCACGAGCGCCGTGGTCTACCGGACGGTCGACCGGCGGATCCATGTCGCCGTCGCGCCGAGCAGCGGAAGGACCCGCACCTCCGTCAGGACGGGCGCGTCCCCGACGCCGCGCGGACCCACGTGCCCGCCGCCTGAGGCCCACCGTCCACAGCCTGCTCGAGGTCGCCGGCTCCCTCAGGTCGCGTGGCAGGCGGCCGTATGGGGGCCGGCACCCGCAAGCACCGGCGGCGAGACCGTCTCGCAGCGGACCCGGAGCGAGGGGTCCGCCGACGCGGCATACAGCGGGCAGCGTGGCCGGAACCGGCAGCCCTGCGGGACCCTCGTCGCGTCCGGCGGCTCGCCCGTCAGGACGACCGGCTCGAGCTGGTTGATCTCGGGGACGACGGAGAGCAGCGCCTGGGTGTAGGGGTGGCGGGGGTCGTCGAGGACCTCCTCGACGGTGCCGATCTCGACGATCCGGCCGAGGTACATCACGGCGATGCGGTCGGCGATGTTCCACGCCAGGCCGAGGTCGTGGGTGACGACGACGACGGTGAGCCCGAGCTCGTCGCGCAGCTTGAGCAGCAGGGCGAGGATCTCGCCGCGCACCGAGGCGTCGAGGGCCGAGACCGGCTCGTCAGCCACGATGACGTCGGGCTCGAGGACGAGCGCACCGGCGATGACGACGCGCTGGCGCTGCCCCCCGGACAGCTCGTGCGGGTAGCGGAGGAAGAACTTCTCCGGCGGGCGCAGCCCGGCCTTGGACAGGGCCGCCGACACGAGCTCGATCTCGTCGCCGGGCACGTGGTGGATCCGCAGCCCCTCGGCGACCGCCTCGAAGACGCTGTGCCGCGGGTTGAGCGCACCGGCCGGGTCCTGGAGGACGAGCTGGACGTGACGCCGATACGCCTTGAGCGCGGCGGCCCTGCGCGGCAACGCGTCCCCGTCGTGTGAGACGCCTCCGCTCGTGGGCTGGATGAGCCCGAGCAGGGCGCGCGCCAGGGTCGACTTGCCACACCCCGACTCGCCGACGAGCGCGAGGATCTCGCCGCGGTCGACCCCGAGGTCGACACCGTCGACGGCGCGGACGACCTCACGGCCGCGGCGGAACGTGACGTGGAGGTCGTGCACCGCGAGCTGGGGCCCGGAGCTCGTCGGCGCTGCGCTGCCGGGCGTTGCGCCACCCGGAGCTGCGCTGCCGTTGTCGGCCGTCATCGCGGCTCCTCCGGGGTCGGGGTCGGCGGCGTCGCTGGGGTCATGGGGTGCAGGCAGGCGACCTCGTGGCCGTCGAGCGGGACGAGCCGGACGTCACCGGAGCGGCAGTCGTCCTGCGCCCGGGGGCAGCGCGGGTGGAAGGCGCACCCGTCGGGCAGCTCGGCCAGGTCCGGTGGGTCCCCCTCGAGCCCGGCAGGCCGGTAGCGGGACTCCAGCTCACCGATCGTCGGGAACGCCCCGGAGAGGCCGGCGGCGTACGGGTGACGCGGCGCGTCGAACACGCCCTTCGCGTCGCCGCTCTCGACGACCCGGCCGGCATACATGACGTTGACGCGGTCGCACTCGGCGGCGAGGACGGACAGGTCGTGGCTGATGATGACCAGGCCGAGCCCGCGCTCCCGGACGAGATCCTTGAGCAGGGCGAGGATCTGTGCCTGGACCATGACGTCGAGCGCGGTCGTGGGCTCGTCGGCGATGAGGAGCTTGGGGTTGCAGGCGAGCGACATGGCGATCATGACGCGCTGCCGCTGACCGCCGGAGAGCTGGTGCGGGTATGCCGTGGCCCGGCTCGCGGGGATGCCCACCTGAGCGAGCAGGTCGATGGCCCGGCTGCGGGCCTCGTCCTTGCTCACCTGCTCGTGGAGCAGGATCGGCTCGGCGACCTGGCGGAGCACCCGCTGCACCGGATTGAGCGAGTGCAGGGCCCCTTGGAACACCATGGACGCCTGCGCCCACCTGATGTCGCGGACCCGCCCCCAGGTCATGTCGAGGACGCTCTCGCCCTCGAGGACGATCCGGCCGCTCACCGTCGCCGATGCGGGCAGCAGCCGCAGCACCGACGAGGCGACGGTCGACTTGCCGCACCCGGACTCACCGGCCAGGCCGACGACCTCGCCCGCCGAGACGGTGAGATCGACCCCCCGCACCGCCGGGACCGGACCGGTGCGTGCGGCATACGTGACGTGCAGGTCCTCGATCTCGAGCAGCGGGCCGTCGGCGGCCGGGGTGGACCCGGCAGGAGCGGGAGATGTCGTCGTCATCAGCGCTCCGCCGCCCGCGGCGTGAGGACGGCCTCGAGGGCGCGTCCGACGAGCATGAAGGCGAGCACGACGAGGACGACGGCGATGCCGGGAGGTAGGACGTACCACCACTTCCCGGAGGTGATCGCGCCGGTGGACTGGGCGCCGTCGAGCATCGTGCCCCAGGAGACGTGGGTGGGGTCGCCGAGACCGAGGAAGGACAGCGTCGTCTCGGAGAGGATCGCGATGGCCACGGTGAGGGTGGTGTTGGCGAGGACGAGCGGCATGACGTTGGGCAGGACGTGGCGGCTCATCCGGTGCCAGTGGCCGGCCCCGAGGACGGTGGCCCGCTCCAGGTAGGGCCGGCCCTCGATGGCCAGCGTCTGGGCGCGCACGAGCCGTGCGGTGCCGGGCCACGAGGTGATGCCGATGATGACGATGACGTTGATGAGGGAGGCGCCCCGGACGCTGGCCAGGACGATGGCGAGCGGCAGGAACGGGATGACGAGGAACCAGTCGGTCACCCGGTTGAAGGCCTCGCCGCCCCAGCCGCGGAAGTGGCCGGCGGCGATGCCGAAGAAGGTCCCGATGACCATCGAGATGGCGGTTGAGGCGAGCCCGACGACGAGCGAGACCCGCGAGCCCCAGATGAGCAGCGTGAGCACCGACCGCCCGTTCTCGTCGGTGCCGAGCAGGTACCCGGCGCTCGGCGGCGCGAGCGAGGGCGCGGTCGCCTTGGTGACGAGCAGGCCGTCGCTGTTGGCGAGCAGGGGGGCCAGTGCGGCGACGAGGACGAATGCCGCGAGCATGGCGAGCCCCACGAGCCCGGCCCGGTTGCGGCGGAACTCGCGCCAGAACCGGCCCATGCTGCGACGGCGTCGCTGCCAGGCGATGGCGCGAGGGCTCGTGGCGGCGATCACCGCAGCGGCGTCGGCCGGGGCCCCGGCGGGGGCGTCGGCGGGGCTCATGCTGTCCTCACTCGGGGGTCGAGAACGCCGTACAGCAGGTCGGCGAACAGGTTCGCGAGGACCACCCCCACGGAGATGACGAGGAAGATCGCCTGGAGCAGGGGCACGTCGGGGCCCCGCAGCGCCTGGTAGGTGAGCTGGCCCAGTCCCGGCCAGGAGAACACCGTCTCGACGGTGATGGCGCCGCCGATGATGAAGCCGAGGTTGAGGAAGATGAGCGTCATGGTCGGCAGCATGGCGTTGGGCACCGCATGCCGACGGCGGACCAGGTCGTCGCGCAGCCCCTTGGCCTTGGCGGTGACCAGGTAGTCCGACCCGATCTCGTCCAACAGCGAGGAGCGCATGACGAGCGTGTACTCGGCGAGGTAGGCGAGCGTCAGGGTGGCCACCGGGAGCGTCAGGTGGAGGAGCACGTCCCCCAGCTGGGCGCCCGCGCCCGTCTCGATCCCGACGGAGGTCATCCCACCGCTGGGGAAGATGCCGGGCATGAAGCCGATGCCGGCGGAGAACAGGATGAGCAGGAGCATGCCGAGCCAGAACTCCGGCATGGCGTAGAGGACGATCGAGAAGGTCGTCGCGCTCTTGTCGAACCGGCTACCGGCCCGCCACGCTCCCCGGATGCCCATCCAGGTCCCGAACACCGTGGCGAGGATCGTCGCGGTGCCGACGAGGAGCACCGTGGGCCACACCCGCTCGCCGATGACCGAGAACACCGGCTGCCGGAACTGCAGCGACAGCACGTCGGGGTTGAACGGGTTGCGCAGGTAGGACCAGAACTGCACCCAGAGCGAGTCGTCGAGATGGAGGCTGCGCCGGAGCGCGGCGAGCTGCGCGGGGTCGATCTGGCGACCCCGGGTGTAGCTCTTCACCGCGTCTCCGGGCAGCATCCGGAACAGGAAGAAGTTGAACACGAGGACGAACAGGAGGGTCAGCGCTGACGTGCCGACCTTCCCGGCCACCCATCGGACGGTGGCGTTCACTCGCGGTCGGCCGCGGTCTGCCGGTTGCGACGCATGAGGAGGAACCCGCCGCCCAGCAGCACCACGAGCGCGATGGCGCCGCCGACGAACAGCCCGGTGGACGAGCCGCCGGAGGACGCGGCAGCCGTGCCGGTCGTGCCGGAGGCCTTGGCGTTGGCGGCGTCGTAGTCCGCCTTCGTCATGACGTTGCGGTAGGTGTACGTGCCGTACTGGAAGATGATGACGCCGTCCGGCTCGGGCTGGTTGACGACCCCGGCGATCTTGTCGCTGCGGTACGCCTGCAGGTCGTCGTAGTAGTACTCGACGAGGTAGGGCGCGTCGTCATAGAGCATCTTCTGCGCCGCCTTGACCGTCTCGGCCCGCTGGGCCGGGTCGATCTGGGTCTTCTGCTTGGCGTAGAGCGCGTCGTAGGCCGGGTTGCAGTAGAACCCGTCGGACAGGCCCGCCTGGGTCTGGCCGCCCTCCTTGTAGGACCGCTGGTCGCAGGTGAACACCGACAGCTGGAAGTCGGGGTCGGGCTCGACGACCCAGCCCCACTCGAACAGGTCGAAGCTGCCGGTCGTGACCGCCTCGGTCAGCTGGTCCTCGGAGATCGTCTTGGGGATGATCTGGACCCCGACCTGGGCGAACCACTCCTTGACGAACTGCATCGTCGTCTGCGACGGCTTGGACTCCGAGCGGGCGAAGAAGCGGAACTTCAGCGGGTGCGTTCCGTCGGGCATGGTCCGGATCCCGTCGGGCCCGCGCTTGTAGCCGGCCTGGTCGAGCAGCGTGTTGGCCTCGGCGATGTTGAAGTCGTAGGGCTGTGGTGCCTCGTAGTGCAGGGACGAGTACATCGACGGGATGACCCCGGTGGCCACCGAGCCGTAGCCGCCGGCGGCGCGCTGCAGGATCGTGTTGAGGTCGACCGCGTGGGCGAGGGCGACCCGGACGCGCTTGTCCTTCAGGGCCGGGTGGCCGTCACCGATCGGGGTGCCGTTGGTGAGCGCCGCGCCGTAGTTGAAGGCGATCTCGTTGAAGCCGGAGTACTTCGCCGCGACGGTCGTGATGCCGTCGACACCCTTGAGCGAGTTGAAGACGTTGGCCTCGAGGCTGTCGGCGATGTCGATCTCGCCCTTGCGCAGCGCCTGGGCGAGGGCCTCGGCGCTGGAGTAGACGCGGAAGACGACCTCGTCCATGTGCGGCGCACCGCCCCAGTAGTCCTTGTTGGCGGTCAGGCGCACGTACTGGCCGACCTTGCGCTCGGCGAGGACGTAGGGCCCGGAGCCGACCGGTGCGGGGGTCCCGCTGGGGTCGTTCTTGAAGGTCGAGACCTGCTTCTCGCTGACCTGCTTCCAGATGTGCTCGGGAAGGATCGGCACCGCGAGGTGGAGCATCGTCGGGCTCGGCGTCTTGGTCGTGAGGACGAGCGTGGTGTCGTCCGGCGCCTCGGCCTTGACGATGTTGGCCACGTAGTTGCCGTAGTTGGTCTGCTCGGCGGTCCCGTTGATGATCCGGTTGAAGGTGTATGCCGCGTCGTGGGCGGTGAGCGGTGTCCCGTCGGACCACTTCACCCCGGACTGGAGGGTGTAGGTCCAGGTCTTGCCGTCGGCCGAGGTGGTCCACGACTTGGCCAGGCCCGGGACGGCGGAGAAGTCCTTGGCGCTGTAGCCGGTGAGGGTGTCGTACATCAGGCCCCACACCTCGTAGGACTCGACGACGAACCCGACGAAGGGGTTGAGCGAGTCGATGTCGTTGATGATGCCGACCGTGAGTGTCTTCTTCTCCGTCGAGCCGCTGGTGGCCGATGCCGACGGCGTCGGCGTGGAGGCGGCGTTGGCGGTCGCCGGCAGCAGCACGACGAGGAGGGCGGCAAGAAGCCCCAGTAGGCGGACCCGCATGGATATCGATCCTTCGGTGAATGGCTCCCGGGCTCCGTATGCCGTTGAGCGATGTGGCGATGATGACGGAAGTTTGACGGCGTGACTAGGTTCTGGATGTGACATTTACGTTTCGTCGTCCGACTTCTCCGCGGCGTCCGCATACGCGGGACCTCCATGGCGAGCGGTTGGACGACCCGTGGTTCTGGATGCGTGACCACGACGACCCGGAGCTGCTGGCGTATCTCGACGCCGAGCGCGGCTACTACGACGCCGTGACCGAGCCGCTGCGCGGCCTGCGGGATGACATCGCGGCCTCGCTGCGTCGGCGGGAGGCACCTGACCTGCGCGGATGCCCGTGGGACGAGAGTGCCTTCACCTACCAGGTGGTCTATGAGGAGGGCGCTCAGTACCCCCGGACCATCCGCTGGCCGCGGGGGGCGTCGCCGGACGAGGCGCGCATCGTTCTCGATGTCGGGCAGGTCGCCGGGGGCGCGCCCTACGCCGAGCTGGGCCTGTCGGTCCTCAGCGACGACGGGCGGATCCTGGCCTACTCCGTCGACCTCCGGGGCGACGAGGTCTACGAGCTGAGATTCCGCCATGTGGACACCGGGGAGGACCTGGCGGACCGGGTGCCGAGGACCTACTACGGCGGGGCGTTCGGTGCCGACGGGGGCGTCTTCTACTACACGGTGCACGACGAGGCCTACCGCCCGCACCAGGTCTGGCGGCACCGGCTGGGCACGCCCGTCGAGGCCGACGAGCTGGTCCTCCAGGAGGACGACCGGCACTTCGAGCTCGACCTGCGGCGCACGCGTAGCGGGGACTGGGTCCTCGTCAGCGCGACGAGCCGCACGACCCGACAGGAGTGGGCGCTCGATGCTCACGACCCGGCGGCCGCGCCGGTGCCGGTGCGCCCGCGGGTGGCGGGTGTCGAGGACAGCGTCGAGCACCTGCGCACCGACGACGGCGGGTGGTGGGTCGTCGTCACCAACGAGGGTGCTCCCGAGTTCAGGCTCGTCGCGGCCGAGGTGTCGGGCTGGGCGACGGGGGAGCCCGGCTGGTGGGTGCTCGTGGACGGGCGGCCGGGGCAGCGCCTCGACTCCTGTGACGCGTTCGCGGGGCGGCTCGTCCTCGGCTGGCGGGTCGACGCCGAGCCGGTACTCGAGATCTGGACGCCCGGCGCAGGCCGGGCGCCGATCACCCTGCGCAACCCGCACGCCACCCTCCGGCTCGGGCCCAACCACGCGTATGAGGCCGAGGGTGTCGTCGTCGAGGCCACCTCGCTCGTCGACCCGTCGGTATGGTCGCTCGCCCCCTTCGAGGGGCAGCCGTGGCGGGTCGTCCACCGGGCGGGCGCACCGGGCCACGACCGGTCGCGCTACGTCACCGAGCGCGTGACGCTGCCGGCCCGGGACGGCACGCCGGTGCCGGTGACGATCGCGTATGCCGCCGGCACGCCGCTCGACGGCACCGCACCGGGGCTGATCTGGGCCTACGGGGCGTACGAGTCGTGCGACTGGCCGGTGTTCGAGACGATGCTGCCCGAGTGGCTGGACCGGGGGTTCGTCTACGCCCTCGCGCACGTCCGCGGTGGTGGCGAGGGCGGTCGGGCCTGGTGGGACCAGGGCCATCTGGCTGCCAAGGTCACGACCTTCACCGACCTCGTCGACGTCGCCGACGGCCTCGTCGAGCGAGGCCTCATCGCCGCCGACAAGGTGGCCACCCGAGGACTGTCCGCCGGCGGGCTGCTCCAGGGCGCGGTGCTGACGATGCGTCCGGACCGGTGGCGGGTCGTCGTCGCGGAGGTGCCGTTCGTCGACTGCATCAACTCGATGCTCGACGATGCCGTCCCTCTCACGGTCACCGAGTGGGAGGAGTGGGGCGACCCGCACGAGCCCGCGGCATACCGGTGGATGCGGGACTACACGCCCTACGAGAACCTCCCCGAGCCGCCGTGGCCGACCCTGCTCGTCACCGGGTCGCTGCACGACCCACGGGTGCTCGTCCACGAGCCGGCCAAGTGGGTCGCCAAGCTGCGGTCGGTCCAGGCCGAGGACGCGGTCGTCCTGTTCCGGGCCGAGACGGGCCCCGGCGCGCACGTCGGTCCCGCGGGTCGACTGGCACATCTGGACTATGAGGCCGAGATCATGGCCTTCGTCATCGACGCGATGTCCTGACCCGTCCGCCTGCACGTCCTGGCCGCCCGCCCGCCCGCCCCACGAGCCCTGTCGGTGGTGGGACCGGCATGCCAGGATCGGCGTATGGAGCCCACCTCGTCCTCGTTCACCTCCTCCGCCGACGACACCGAGATCGCGACCTACGCCTGGACCGAGGCGGGCGATGCCCCGCTCGGCGCCGTCCAGATCGCCCACGGGCTCGCTGAGCATGCGATGCGCTACGACCGGCTGGCCCGGGCGCTGAACGCTGCCGGCTTCGCCGTCTACGCCACCGACCACCGCGGCCACGGCCGCACCGGCCAGGACGACCTCGGCGACTTCGGGCCGGCCGGCTGGGACGGCCTCATCGCCGACATCGTCGACTACGGCGGCCGGGTCGCCGCCGCCCATCCGGCCCTGCCCGTCTTCCTCATCGGCCACTCGATGGGCTCCTTCGCCTCGCAGTCGGTCATCGCCGACCACTCCGGGGCGTATGCGGGCGTCGTCCTCACCGGGTCGACCGCCCTCGACGTCCTCGCCCAAGGCATGGCGGCCGCACCTGAGCCCGCCGGCCTCGAGGCGTTCAACGCCGGCTTCGAGCATCGGACCGGGTTCGAGTGGCTCTCCCGGGACGAGGCCGAGGTCGACACGTACGTCGCCGACCCCTGGTGTGGCTTCGACACCCCTCCCGACACCATCCCGATGCTCTTCGGCAAGGCCGCCCGGCTCGCCGACCCCGCCGTCCTCGGCGGCATCCGCTCGGACCTGCCGCTGCTCATCGCCTCCGGCAGCGACGACCCGCTCGCCGGTGGCGGTCAGCTCGTCGAGCTGCTCGGGCAGCGCTACCGCGACGCCGGGCTCGGTGACGTCACCGTCACGGTCTACCCGGGCGCCCGCCACGAGATCTTCAACGAGACCAACCGCGACGAGGTGACGGCCGACGTCATCGGCTGGCTCACCGCCCACGCCCGGGCCTGAGGCTCAGGCGCGGCCTTCAGTCCGCCGCCTCGAGGATCCGGTCGACGGCGGCCCGCCCGCCCGAGATGCAGTCGGGGAGGCCCACTCCGCGCAGCGCCGCCCCGGCGACGCGCCACGTCGGGTACGCCGCGAGTCCGGCCTCGAGCGCGGCGACGCGGTCGAGATGGCCGACGGTGTACTGGGGCATCATCGCGCTCCACCGGGCGATCCGGTGCACGATGGGGGGCTCGGTGGCGCCGAGCACCTCGGCGAGGTATGCCGTGACGGCCGCCAGCAGCGCGTCGTCGGGCAGGTCCGCCGCCGGGCCGATCTTGTCAGGGACGAGGACCCGGAGCAGGACCGTCCCGTCGGGTGCGCGGCCGGGCCACTTCGCCGAGGTCACCGTCACGGCGCTCGCCGGGGCGTCGCCGGACTCCAGCCACCCCTGGAAGGTGGGCGGGGTGGCGAAGGCGGAGGCGGCATACGCGAGGTTGAGGACCGTCGTGGATGCCAGCGGGATGCCGCGCAGCGCGGCGGCCGACTCCGGCGCGTGGGGCGCCAGCAGGTCGGCGGTGGCGGTCGGCCCGGTGGCAAGCACCACACCGGCATACGTCCCGGTGGTGCCGTCGGAGAGCTGCGCGGTGGTCCCGTCGTCCCCGGGGCGCAGCGCGAGGACCCCGGTGCCGAGCCGGAGGTCGGCGCCGGCCTCGGTCAGGGCCGCGACGAGCCCGTCGACGAGCGTGCCCAACCCGCCGGCCAGGCTGCGGAACGGCGACCCGACCCCGCGGGTGACCGCACCCCGGCGGGCCGCGCGGCCCTGGGCGAGGCTGGCGATGATCATGCTGCGCTGCCGGGCCTCGCTCTCGCGGAGCATGGGCAGCGCCGCGTCGAGGCTCAGCTCGTCGACCTTGGAACCGTAGACGCCGCCGACCATCGGGTCGGCGAAGCGGTCGACGACGCCGTCGCCGAGGCGGGCGCGCAGGAACGCCCCGACCGAGACGTCCTCGTCGCCGAGGCGGCGCGGGATCGCCAGGTCGAGGGCGGCTCGCAGCTTGTGCCCCCAGGTGAGGGTGCGGGTCGTGAGGAACGGCCCGAGGCGCGTCGGAAGCACCATTCCCATCCCCGACGGGATGGGCCGGAGCCGTCCGCCGGCCCGGAGCTGGACGTCGCGGGCTCCGGTCATCTCGACGAGCTCGCCGCTGAGCCCGAGCTCGTCGACGAGCTCGAGTGCCGCCCTCTTGTAGGTGATGAACGCATCCGGGCCGTGGTCGATGACCAGGCCGTCGACCGTCTCGGTGCGGATCTTCCCCCCGAACCGGTCGGCCGTGTCGAGCACCGTCACGTGGGCGCCGCGCTGCACGCCCTCCCAGGCGGCCGCCAGCCCGGTGATGCCGCCACCCACGATGAGCAGGCGGCGCTCGGCGGTCGTCGACACGGCGTCCACCCTAGGTGCGACCGGCTCCCGCGCCGTACCCCGGCCGGGAATGGGACCATGGTGGCGATTGTTGAGCGGTCAACCAGTTAGTCATATGCCGCGAAGGAGTACCCCATGCCAGCGGTCACCACCCCCGACATCCTCGCCCTGCCGCGCATCGGATCGCCCGCGCCGCTGGCGACCGAGCGCCCCGTGGCGTCGGTCACCACCGCCCCTGCCGGGTTCGAGGGCGAGGGCTTCCCGGTGCGCCGGGCCTTCGCGGGCGTCGACCTCGCCGCCCTCGACCCCTTCGTCCACATGGACCAGATGGGCGAGGTGGAGTACGCGCCGGGCGAGCCCAAGGGCACCCCATGGCACCCGCACCGCGGGTTCGAGACGGTCACCTACATCATGGACGGCACGTTCGTGCACCAGGACTCCCACGGTGGCGGCGGCGTCATCACCGACGGCGACACCCAGTGGATGACCGCCGGGTCGGGCCTGCTCCACATCGAGACCCCGCCCGAGTCGCTGGTCGTGTCCGGCGGGTTGTTCCACGGCGTCCAGCTCTGGGTGAACCTGCCGCGTCGCCTCAAGATGGCCGACCCGCGCTACCAGGACATCCGCGGTGGCCAGGTCTCGCTGCTCAGCTCTCCCGACGGGGGCGCCCTGCTGCGGGTCATCGCCGGCGACCTCGACGGTCACCCCGGCCCCGGGGTCACCCACACCCCCATCTCGCTCGTCCATGCCACGCTGGCTCCGGGTGCCCAGCTGAGGCTGCCGTGGCGGGCCGACTTCAACGCGCTCGTCTACGTCCTCGCCGGGTCCGGCACCGTCGGTGCCGACCGCCGGCCCGTCCGGATGGGCCAGCTCGCGGTCTTCGGCCCCGGCGACGTCCTCAGCGTCGCGGCCGACCAGAGCCAGGAGAGCCGCAGCCCGAGCCTGGACCTGCTGGTCCTCGGCGGTCAGCCGATCCGCGAGCCGGTGGCGGCATACGGGCCGTTCGTCATGAACACCCGCGCCGAGCTGGTGCAGGCGTTGGAGGACTTCCATGCCGGGCGGCTGGGGACCATCCCCGCCGACGCCCACCCGGGCCACGACGTCCTCACCTGACCGCCCCCTCCCATGCAGTGTCCGAGTGACTGGTAGCCATGGCGACCAGTCACTCGGACGCAAGGGTGGAGAGCAGCGGGATCTCGCACCAGAACGTGGTGCCCTGCCCCGGCGTCGACGAGACGCCGTAGCGCCCGGCGTGAGCCGTGACGATGGCGGCGACCACGGCCAGCCCCAGCCCGTTGCCGCCCTGGGAGCGGGCCCGTCCCCGGTCCGCCCGGTAGAACCGGTCGAACAGGTGCGGCAGGTGCTGCGGGTCGATCCCGGGGCCGCCGTCGGCGACCTCGATCCGGGCCGCCGGGCCGACGGCATACGCCCGGACGACGATCGGGGCGGACTCCGGCGTATGCCGCATCGCGTTGGACGTCAGCGCGACCACGGCCTGGAACAGGCGGTCCTTGTCGCCGGTGACGACCAGCCCCGAGGGCGCCTCGAGGGACACGGGCCGCTGGGGCTGGACCACCCGCAGGTCCGACACGACGTCGCCGAGCATCGGCACGAGGTCGACGGGCTCGTGCACCGCGACGCCGTGTGCGTCGAGGGCGGTGAGCTCGAGCAGGCCCTGGACGATGCGGGCCATCCGGGTGGCCTCGGCGTTGATCCGGCGCATGGCGTCGTCGACGACCTCCGGCGAGGCCCCGCCACCGGGCGTGTGCAAGGAGGAGTACCCCTGCAGAGTCGTCAACGGGGTGCGCAGCTCGTGCGAGGCGTCCGCGACGAACCGGCGCATCCGCTCCTGGGTGGCCTGGGTCGTGTCGACCATCGCGTTGAGGGCGTGGCCCAGGCGCTCGACCTCGCTGCCCTCCGGCCCGGGCGGCACCCGCCGGGACAGGTCGCCGGAGGCGATCGCGTCGGCCGTGTCCGTCATGGTGGCGATCGGACGCAGCCCCAGCCGGAACACCCACCACACGACGAGGCCGACGACGACGAGGATGGCCAGGCCCGCGAGGCCGAGGGTGAGCGCGAGCCGCCGGGTGGCCGCCTCGGCCCGGGTGGTGGGAACCGCGACGACCGCCTGGGTGCCGTCGCGAAGCGGAGCGGTGATGACGCGGACCCGGGGCGCGACCCCCGAGGCGGTGGCCCGGCCGACGGCCTGGGGCAGGGTCTCGCCGCGGGCGAGCCGTGGGACGAGACCCGGGTCGTCGGTGGGGGCGAGGACGGTCGTCAGCGTCCCGTCGGCGGCCATCTGGCCGACGTACACCTCGCCGAGTGCCTCGGGGACGAGCCTGGAGACGTTGGGGCGGGCCGACAGCACGAGCAAGGCCCGGGGGCTCTTGGCGAGGGCCGTGATCTGGGCGTCGAGCTGGCCGACGAGGTAGCGGCGCTGCACGAGGAGGACGGTGGTGCCGGCCAGGCCCAGGGTGACCGCGAGCACGATGACGGAGAGGACGAGCCGGCGGCGCAGGGTCATCTACGGCTCCCGGATGGAGTAGCCCACCCCACGCACGGTGTGGATCAGCTTGGGGTCCTCGGCGTCGACCTTCTTGCGCAGGGTCGAGACGAAGGACTCGATGATGGCCGACTCACCCGCGAAGTCGTACTGCCACACGTGGTCGAGGATCTGCGCCCGACTGACCACCCGGCCCGCGTTGGTCATCAGGCATCGCAGCAACGTGAACTCGGTGGCCGTCAGCTGCACCTCGATGGAACCGCGCCACACCCGGTGGGCGTCCTCGTCGAGCACGAGGTCGTGGACCTGCCAGCGACCGGGGGTCGCGGTCGCCGAGCCCTGGCGGCGCAGTGCGAGCTGCACCCGGGCCACCAGCTCCTCGAGGGCGAACGGCTTGACGATGTAGTCGTCGCCCCCGGACGTCAGCCCACGCACCCGGTCGGCCGTGTCCGAACGGGCCGTGAGGAACAGGACCGGAGCCGGTATGCCGCGTCCGCGCAGCTTCCGCAGGACCTCGAACCCGTCGATGTCCGGCAGCATGACGTCGAGAACGATGACGTCGGGGTGGGTGGCCTCGGCCAGCTCGACCGCCTCGGTCCCGGTCGCGGCCGTCTGCACGTCGTGGCCGGCCATGCGCAGCGCCGATCCCACGAGGTAGGAGATGTTCTCCTCGTCGTCGACGACGAGGACGCGGGACGGCTGCTCCGCCGGGTGCGGCCCGCCCGGGCCGGAGCCGGACGAGGGGGTCGCGGGCGGCGTACCGGTCATGGGGCCCACGGTGCCAGAGGCGGCACCGGGCTGTCTGGAGGTTGGCTCGTGACTTCCTGGAGATCCGCACCCGGGCCGGCCGGGCCCATCTGCAGCAGATCGCCAGGAACCCTTGGAGCGCCCGCGAGCCCGGGCCGGAAGTGTCGTCGGTGTCAGATCACACCCCGCGGCCGCCCCGGCCCGGCTCGAAGGAAGGAATCCTCATGCGTTTCCCGCGTTCGGCTCTCGCCACGACCGCGATCGGCGCGGTGACCATCACCGGCGGTTTCGCCCTCGGAGCGCTCACCGCCACCCCGGCCGCCAGCAGTGCGACCGTTGCCACCGCCGGTGCCGCCACCGCCGGCGCTGCCGCCGCCGACACCACGATGGTCGCCCTCACTGCGGCGACCGACTCGAGCACCCCGGCCAAGGCCGGCAAGCTCAAGGGCTGGTGGAACGGCCTCAGCGACACCCAGCAGACCTGCCTGAAGGACGCCAAGCTCACCCGGCCGGTCGGCCCGCTCACCCTCGAGCAGCGCCGCCAGCTGCGCAGCGAGGTCGAGGCCGCGGCCAAGACCTGCAACGTCCAGCTGCCGAAGCCCGGCCCGGTCGCGGGGTTCTGGAGCGGCCTCACCCAGGAGCAGATCACCTGCATCCAGGACTCCGGGGTCAACCGGCCGGTGGGCAAGCTCACCTCGGCCGAGCGCAAGGACCTCATGTCCCAGGTCAGGGCCGCCGCGCAGAAGTGCGGCGTCACCCTGCCGAAGGCGTCCCCCGGGACGTCCGGGTCGGCGACCCCGTCCTCACTCGGGTCGCTCTGACCTGGCGGTCGTCGGCCCGGCCCGCAGGGGGGCCGGGCCGACGACACAGCCGGCGACGCGGCCCGTGGGAAACGCTCGGCTGGGGTGCGCAACGCCCGGAAACCGGCCCCGGACAGGAGCTCACGGCATACCCAGACCACCTCGGGGTATGCCGTGAGCCCACATCACGTGCGTGCGGCCTCGCCGCACTCGCAGTTCAGCGGTAGTCGCCTGCGCGCCGCGGGAACCACGCGGCGGGCTGGGCCGGCTGGACCGAGCACTCGCAGCGGTTCTCGGGGGTGACGTTGACCATGACGGCGTCGACGTGCATGCCGCAGCCGCGCCAGGTGATCTTGTTACAGGAAGGACAGGTTGCCGGGCTGCACATGGGCGACTCCTCGTCGTCGGTGTGTTCTCGGGTGGACGGTTGTCCCATCGTATACCCCCTGGGGTATGTCGGACAAGTCGTGTCCGGCGCGAGGTCCGAGGCCGCTCGGGGGCTCGACCGTACAGTGGCGCCATGTCTCGTGCGGTCGTCGTCGACGCCCTGTGCCAACCCTCCCTCGCCCCCGTCGTCGACCTCGTCGTCTGGGTGGAGGACGGCGTCGCCCACGCCGCCAACCACCTCGGCCGGGTCGCGCTCTCGCTCGACGGGACACGGACGGTGCTGGCCGGGACGGACCCGATCGGCAGTGAGGACCCGATGGCCTTCCTGCCCTACCAGCGCGAGCTCGACGACCCCTCGCCCGCGCTGTCGACGGGCAACGCCTACCCAGAGGCCGCCCGCAGGATCCTCTCGCTGTTCGCCGACCCCGACCGCAGCCCCGACCTCGCCGTCGTCCACACGCCGCGGCACTACTTCCCCGACGAAGGCGGGCACGTCGGCGAACACGGGTCGCTCGACGTCATCCAGTCCCGGGCCCCGCTCGTCCTCAGCGGCGCGGGGGTGCGGCGGCTCGGGTTCGTCGACGACCACGCCCGGCTCGTCGACGTCGGTCCGACGCTGGCCCGGCTGGCCGGGGTCCCCGAGAGCGACCTCGTCGACGCCGGCGGCGCGCCGCTCGACGGGGCCGCGCTGACCGCATACCTCGAGGCGGACGCCCCGGCCCCCCGGCACGTCGTGGGGATCCTCTGGGACGGGGCCCCCTCCGGTGAGATCCTCTGCCTCGCCGAACGCGGCAACCTGCCGGGCCTCTCGCGGCTGATCGAGCGGGGGCTGGCGCTGCGGGGCGGAGCGGTGGCCGAGTTCCCCAGCGTGACGCTGACCAACCACACCTCGATCCTCACCGGCCTCGGCCCGGGGCGGCACGGGGTCCTCGGCAACGTCTACTACGACCGGGCCACCGGCGAGCGGGTCGTGCCCAACGACGCCACGACCTGGCACCGCAGCGCCGACTGGCTGCGCCCCGCCGCGCGCACCGTGTTCGAGATGGTCGGTGACCATGTGCCGCCCTCCGCGACGGGCCTCCCGCGGACGGCGGCGGTCGACGAGGCCGTCGAGCGCGGCGCCGACTACTCCACGATGGCGCTCATCCGGGCCACCGGCGGTGACGCCGCCAGCGCGATGGAGGACGGGCTCCCCCCGGCACGCGGGTCGGCCTACCTCGCCAACCCGGCCTACCTCGAGGACGCGCAGTTCAGCTGGGGCGTGCAGGTCGACGACGCCGGCCTGCAGCAGATGCTGCAGCTGTGGGCCGACCCGGCGCTGGCGCCGAGGCTCAGCTGGTGGGCGAACGTCGTGTCCGACGCCGGGCTGCACGGGGGCGGTCCCCGCTCGGCGATGGCCCGCGACGCGATCCGGCAGAGCGACGCCCGCCTCGTGGTGTTCCTCGACCACCTGGAGTTCCTCGGGGCGCTCGACGACGTGGCGTTCCTGCTGACGGCCGACCACGGCTTCGAGGGGTCCGACCCGACGGTGACGGGTTCGTGGCGGCCGGCGCTGGACGCTCTCGGCATTCCCTACCGTGACGAGGGGCCGGGGTTCGTCTATCTGCTCTGAGAGGTCCGGTCCGTAGCGCGGCCCGCCAGCGCCAGGGACGTCCATCGTCCCTGGACGCGGCACCGGCCCATCAGACGCCCGGTCCCGCTCAGCAGTCGAACACCGACCAGCAGATGTCGTTCCGCAACCGCTGGTCGTCAAGCACGAGCTCGCGGATCGCCTCCGGGAGCTGGTCACGCTGCCAGCGGCACTCGAGCCGTCCGGCGGCCTCGCCCTCGCCTTCAGGGGCGGCGGCGCGTGCGGCCTTGATCGCATACGCGGCGGCGCCGAGCTCGTGGGCCGCGACGTGGGCGACGGCCCCGGCCTGGCCGGCAGCGTACGCGGCGTGGCGTGGTGCCCCACGCAGGTTCCTGGCGGCGCCCATGGCGTGGCCGCCGGCCGCGCGAGCCCGCATCATCGTGACCTCGCCCCGCACCCAGGCGCGGGCGTGGTCGATGGCCTCACGTGGTCGTGGGTCATCGGGCTGAGCCGACCCGAACAGGTCAAGGACGTGCTCCGCGCACGACGCCGCCCACAGAGCCAGGAGATGGTGATCAGCGTCGGTGAGGGTCCCACCGCGACGAACCGTCACGAACCGAGGGTCGCGAACCTTGGGGAGGATCACCGGCTGCGCCCCCTCTCCGCTGTCCGTCCGAGACCGCGCGGCCGTCCGTGCGGGACCACGCCGCGACGGGGTGCAACTGCGACGGGCCCACCCTGAGGATATGCCTCGGCTCAGCGGGGAGCTCCGCATCGCGGCGCCTCCGGAGGGGGTCTTCGACACGTCCGCCGGTTCGCGCAACGAGCCCTCGGTCAACCCCGCCATGACGGGTGGGGAGCTGTCGACCCCCGAACCCATCGGGCTGGGGACGAGGTTTCGCGCACACCTGGGTAGGTCCAGGATGGACATGCTTGTGGAGCTCAGCGGGCTCGACCGGGCACACCGACCGGGTCGCTGACCACGAGCCGAGTGGCGCACTGGCCTGGGACGCAACGGACCTGGGAGCCGGAGTAGGGTGGTCGATGTTGTTCCGGACCTTGGTGAACGGAACGCTCGCATGGCGTGATGCTGTGTCGGGATCGTGCCGGCACGACACCGCCCGGTCCCGAGCGTCCCTGGTGATGGGTCGGTAGCAGAGCGAGCGACGCGGGGTCAGGCCGGCGCCATGACCGTCCGGATCCCTTTCACCGCCACGTCATCCGCTCAGGTGACCGGGAACGAACAGGTTCGCCGCAGCTGCATCGGACCGCCAGGCATCATCAGGCTCAACGGAGGCTCCGCATGCAGGTCCACGTTCACACCGACAACAACATCGACGGAACGGACAGGTTGACGGCCCACGTCGAGGGTGAGGTTGCGACCGCCCTGTCCCGGTTCCGTGACCACATCACGCGGGTCGAGGTGCATCTCAGCGATGAGAGCGCCGGACGGGTCACCGATGCCGACATCCGATGCCTGATCGAGGCACGACTGGAGGGCCGGGCCCCGGTCACGGTCACCGACGACGCAGGCGGCGTCGACGCTGCCCTCAAAGGGGCCATCCATCGGCTTGAGCACCTGCTGGCCAGCCTTGAAGGACGGCAGCAGGACCAGCGCGCCCGCACCTCGATCCGTGGCCACACCAACCAGTGAGGTGACCACCGGGGCGGTCGGCGGCCGACGTTCACGGGTAGGCAGCCCACAAGGCGATGACCTGATCCGCAGTCCGAGACGACTTCGGCAGCGCAAGGTCGGGGCGGTCCTGCCACGGCGCGGCGTCGCGGGGCGCGATCCGTTCGCCCCGCTGTCCGAGATCGCCCGGCGGTGGCCCACTGCAGAAGGGAATGCCCGATGAGGATCAACCTGACCAGCGTGTACGTCGACGACCAACGAGCGGCGCTCGACTTCTATGTCGACGTCCTCGGCTTCATCAAGCATCGGGACGTACCCGTCGGCGAGGACTCCTGGCTCACCGTCGTGTCGGCGGAGTCGCCCGACGGCCCGGAACTGCTGCTTGAGCCGGCCGGGCACCCGGCGGTCAGGCCCTATCGGGACGCGCTGGTGGAACAGGGGATCCCGCTGGCGCAGTTCGCGGTGGACGACGTCGCGGCCGAGCACGCCCGGCTCACCGCGAAGGGTGTGGTGTTCACGCAACCACCCACCGATGTCGGCAGTGCCGTCATTGCCGTCTTCGACGACACCTGTGGGAACCTCATCCAGCTCATCGCGGAGAAGCCGGTCGCTGACCACAGCCGGTGACCCCGACCCCGGGGCCCTGCGCGGCCTGAAGGTCGTCTCGGGGCTCCGCCCGACCCGGTAGCCGTCGTCCTGAGGGACCCCGTACGCTTGTCCTGTGTCCCGTCGTTCGGCGAGGACGCTTCAGCGACAAGGGGGCCAGGGCTCGGTCCCTGGCGCGCGTTCGCGTTGGTCCGGTATGCCGTGCTGCCGGCGCCGCGGCCCGCGGCGCCACGAGCACGGTGCACCCGGCACCGACTTCGGCTCCACGCCGTGTCCGACTCAGTAGAAGGAACCGCTTGGCACAGCGAGCTCCGCGCCGTGCCGGCGCGCCGCGCACCACGCCGCGCGACCGGCGTCGTCCGCGCGCCGGGGACGACGAGGGCATCATCCCCGTCCTGGCCAAGACCGTCCGGCAGGTCGAGGCCGCGGCGCAGCGCGGCAAGGTCCGGCCGAGCGGCCGCACGGCATACCAGGTTGTCGCCCTCCTGGTGCGGGAGGAACGCGCCCGGGTCAAGGGCGACCCGTCCATGCCCGAGGCCGAGCGGGCCGCCGTGCTGACGCGGCTCGACGGCATCGCCACGATCCTGGCCAAGACGGCGGTCCGTGACACCTCGCTGCTGGAGCTGCTGGCAGAGGACGCTGTCGTGTCGCCCTCGGCGGTGAGCCTCAAGAACGACATGCTTCGGGCGGGCGGTCGCGAGCCCGAGCCGGAGGACGAGCGCGGAGCCCGAGGCCGCCGCCGACCCGGCCCCGTCGCCGTCGCGTGGTCCCGCAGACGGTCATCGCCCGCCAGCTGGCGAACCCCTTCCTGGCGCCGGACTTCTCGGCGGTGCCGCTCGCCTCGCCCGACCACCAACCGGCTCGGTGGCTGGGAGCTGCTGACCCCCCTGTTCCGCGCCTTCGAGTACGGCGGCGACGCCACCTGCATGCCGTTGCCCGAGCCGGCGGACGTGGTCCACGGCATCCGGGGACTGGAGCTCATGCACCACCAGGCCCAGGTCGTGGCGGCAGCCGCGGCCGGCCACCGCACGTTCCTGCTCGCGGACGAGCCGGGCCTCGGCAAGACCGCGCAGGCGCTGCTCGCCGCCGACGCCGCGGACGCCTTCCCTCTCCTCGTGGTCGTCCCGAACGTCGTCAAGGCGAACTGGGCGCACGAGGCCGAGCTGTGGACCCCGCGCCGGGCAGCCACGGTCATCCACGGCGACGGCGAAACCATCGACGGCTTCGCCGACATCGTCATCGTCAACTACGAGATCCTCGACCGCCACGTGGGCTGGCTGGGGGGCCACGGCTTCCGCGGGATGGTCGTCGACGAGGCGCACTTCATCAAGAACAAGTCGTCGCAACGCTCGCAGCACGTCCTGGAGCTGTCCGAGCGCATCCGGGCCCGCAGCGGCAACGCGCTGCTCATGGCGCTCACGGGCACGCCGCTGATCAACGACATCGAGGACTTCAAGGCCATCTGGCAGTTCCTCGGCTGGATCGAGGACAAGAAGCCCCGGCACGCGCTCATGGCGGCCCTCGAGGAGACCGGCCTGACGCCTGCCGACCCCGGGTTCTATGCGGCCGCGCGCACCAGCGTCATCGACCTCGGCATCGTCCGACGGCGCAAGGTCGACGTCGCCTCCGACATCCCGGCCCGCCGCGTCGCGGACCTGCCGGTTGAGCTCGACGACGAGGCCGGCCGCTCGATCCGGGCCGCGGAGCAGGAGCTGGCCCGTCGACTGGTCGCGCGCTACGAGTCGGCGCTGGCCGCCCGCAAGGTCGCCACGGCGGTCGAGGGCATAGACCACGACCTGGTCCGCCGGGTCGCCGCCGTGGGAGCGCGAGAACGCCGGCTCGGCCAAGACCGGCGACAACGTGTTCACGGTGATGCGCAAGATCGGGCAGGCCAAGGCCGGCCTCGCCGCCGACTATGCCGCCCAGCTGGCCCGCAACGTCGGCAAGGTGGTGTTCTTCGCCAAGCACATCGACGTCATGGACGCGGCGGAGCAGACCTTCGCCAAGCGGGGCGTCGGCTACGCCTCGATCCGTGGGGACCAGACCCCGAAGGTGCGTCGAGCGAACATCGAGGCGTTCCTCACCGACCCCGAGATCGCCGTCGTCGTGTGCTCCCTCACCGCGGCCGGGGTGGGGCTCAACCTCCAGGTCGCCTCGAACGTCGTGCTGGCCGAGCTGTCGTGGACCTCGGCGGAACAGACGCAGGCCATCGACCGGGTGCACCGGATCGGCCAGACCGAGCCGGTCACCGCCTGGCGGATCATCGCCGCCCAGACCATCGACCCGAGGCTCGCTCAGCTCATCGACGACAAGGCGGGGCTCGCGGCCAGGGCCTTGGACGGCTCCGACGAGGACGTCGGCTCCTCGGCCGACGTGCAGCTCGAGGCGCTCATGTCCCTGCTGACCGAGGCGTTGCAGGCAGACGCAGCGATCGCCGGAGGGCCGCTCGCGCCGGAGTGACGGTGTCCGTACGACGTGATCGCCGCTCTGCGGATGCGGCCCGCTGACTCACCATCCGAGCTCGCGCAGCCGCGCGTCTGCGATCCCGAAGTGATGACCCACCTCGTGGATGACCGTCCGCCGAACCCGCTCGACGACCTCGGAGTCGCTGGTGCACACCGCGCAGATGGCACGCCGGTAGATCGTGATCCGGTCGGGCAGGGCGCCGGCGTAGAACGTCGACCGGCGCGTCAACGGCACTCCCTGGTAGAGCCCCAAGAGGCCGGCCGGGCCACCGTCGTGTTGCACGGTGACGGCCACGTTGCTCATGAGTTCGCCCAGCTCTTCGGGTATACCGTCGAGCGCCTCGCTCACCATCACCTCGAATCGCTCGGGATCAACGTCGACCATGCAGCAAGTGTCCAACCCGACGCCATCCACGCCGCCCTGAGGCATCCGCTCGTCCGGATCCGACGGACAGCAGCTGCGGTTGTGCTGGATCGGTGGTGATCGACGTTGACGCGCCGCCCGTGGATGATCCACAGTGGTCGTCCAAGACTCCAGCCCAGCCGGTTCGGGCGAACAGCCTCGGCTCGCGTTGCAGGACACCCGTTCCTCATCGGCAGTCAGGGGGACTCGATGCTGGACCCTGTGCCACCACCTCCAGCGGTCCCGATGCGTGCACCCTTCGTCGGCCTGCCCGCTCCGGCCATGGCGCTCGCGTCGCTCGCGTTCGGGCTGTGGATCGTCCTCGGCGAGGTGGGCCGGCTGTCGGGCGACGTGCTCGACACCGCGGGCCGCTCGTGGCCGTTCGCCACCCTCATGGGACCAGGGCGGTTGTTCAGCTTCTCGGCGTCTGGGTGGCGGGTCGAGCTGCCCCCCGGGAGCTACGACGGGTGGCAGAGCCTGGTGTACGTGTACACCGTCGCGGATCTCCTGTTCATCGTCACCTACGTGCTGCTGGCTGCACGTCTGCTGCGAGAACGGGGAGGCAACGACCGCTTCGGCCGGGCGCGCACGGCTGTGTATGCCGTCGCCATCGTCGACGTGACCGAGGACCTGCTTGCGCTGTATGTGGCCGCCCGACGTGGGCGGCAGCCGGCCCCGGACTGGGTGTCGCAGCTGCTCGTGTTCGCGAGCACCCTGAAGTGGGCGTTGGTGGTCGGCGCCCTCATCCTCGTGGTGCGCGTCCTCCTGACGCCGGTCGGTGCCGACCTCCGCAGGTCGCTGCGCCGGTTCGGGCGCGGCCTGTACGTCCAGCGGTTCTCCGTCCTCGCGATCCTGCCGGTGGCGGTGCTGTCGGTCGTCCCCGGCCCCGGTCTGCTGGACCAGTTCCCCGACGCTGAACGCCAGTGGGTCGATGGGCCGGCGGGGTGGCGGTTCCTCCTCTTCGCGAGCGTGGCGCTCGTTCTGCTGGTCCTCGCCCTCTTCTTCCTCGGCCGCTGGCGCAGCGACCAGGCCTGGCGGGAGAGCAGCCAGCCGCCCGGCACCGACGACACGCGCGTGGCCGTGCTCTGGCTGTGGCTCCTGGGTCCTGTCGTCCTTGTCGCCCTGGCCCTGTCCACCCGCCTGGCCCACGGAACGCCGCGACTGGGGCCACTCGCCCTGTTCTGCTCGGTGCCGCTCGTCGTCGCCCTCGCGTCGTGGGCCCGGCGGAAGTGGAGCCCGCCGGACCCGAAGCTGCGATGGATGGACGTGGAACACCTGCAGACGGTCATCCGGGTGGGCGACGCGATCGCCGTGGCCACCCTGTCGCTCGCGGCGATCGGGCTGGTGCGCTCGTTCGCCGGCCCATACGCCCTGCTGTTCAAGCCCTGGCACCGCCAAGCGGGTGCCGTGTACGTCGTCGTTGCCGTCCTCGGCGGGCTGCTGTTCGCCGCCCTCCCATGGCTGGTGCAGAACCCCGTGCGCCGGTGGCTGCACGCGGTGGCCGTGACCAGGAGCACGGCCTGGGGACCAGCGTGGCTCAAGGCCGCGCTCGCATCCGGGGCCGTACGGGCTGCCCCCGGGCTTGATGCTCCGCCGCCAGATCCGTCCGACACACCCATGCCTGCGGCGTGGCCACCCGTCCGGCACCACGGGCTGCGCCTGTCCCTGCTGGTCGGCAGCCTCGTGGTCCTCTTGCTGCTGGGGCTGTTTCCGGTCTGGATGTCCCACATGGCCGGGTTCCTCGCCTGTGCGGTCCTCGCGCTGGCATCCGTCGTCCTCACAGTCGGGGTGAGTGTGGCCTACGTACGTGACACCCGGCCGCCCGAGCTCTTCTACGCGTGCGGCTTCGAGCTACACTCCGCGCCGGTCGTCGCGCTGCTCGTCCTGGCTGCGCTCCTCGCCTCATGGCCGACCGACGGCCCGATCAGCGTCCATGGCGTTCGCGGCCTACCCGCGAACGATGCCGCGGCGCAACACCCGGTCCTGACGGACCGCCCTGACCTGGCCACGGTGTTCGCCCACTGGCTGGCGCAACCCCAGGCGTGCCGGCAGACGATTCCGGTCAACGGCCACCAGATCGGTCTCCGGCCGATGCTGATGGTGGCCGGGGAGGGCGGCGGTATCCGCGCGACGTACTGGACGGCGCTCGGTATGGAGCGGATCGGGCTCACCCCACCCTCCGGTGCGGCGGGCGACGACTCGCGGCCGACCACCTGCGGTGCCGGCGCAACCCTGTTCTCCGGCGGTGCGAGCGGTGGCGCCGTGGGACTGGGCGTCGCGCGCTTCACCAAGCATCCGGTGGCCGACGTCACGTCGATGGCCGAGCCGGACGCGCTCGCCGCGGGTGCGGTCGGGCTGCTCATCCGCGACGTGCTCGCCGCGACGACGGGAGTCCCGCTTCCCTCCTACGGCGGCTACCCCGGCAGCGTCGAGGATCCCGAAGTACCGCCCGGAAGCTGGCTCGACCGCGCTGGTCTCATGGAGACCGTCTGGCAGTCGCAGAGCAAGGCTCTGAGCAGCGACTACCTTCCGGCGGGTGACGCCACGACGGCGAGCTCCACCTCGGAGGGCCTGACAGGGGAGCTGATCCTCACCTCGACCTCAGTTGCCGGCGGCTGCCGGGCGTTCGTCAGCCAGGTGCGGCTGTCCGACACGCCACCGCCGCTGTTGCCCACCGGCAACGACCAGAGCGCCAGCATCGATCCGAACTGCTCAGCCGCGAGCGGCCCGGGTCCGTACGGCTTCGACCTGTTCGCCAGCTACGGACCGGACCTTGGCACAGCGCCCAAGGCGCCGGGCGGCCTGAAGTGCCTCGGCGACGTCAAGGCGTCCACTGCGGCGATGCTCGCCAGCCGCTTCCCATACGTGACCCCGTCGGGTGTCGTCGGCCCGTGCGGGCCATGGACCAGACAGCAGCTCGTCGACGGCGGGTACACGGAGAACAGCGGTCTCGGCACAATCGTCGACCTGGCATCCCAGTGGCAGCCGTTGGTCCGAGCCCAGGACGCTGCTGTGCTCGCCTGGGCGACGTCGACGTCCGGCCAGGCAGCGGCGCCGCCGTCGACCGACTTCGTCTACCCCGTGGTCGTGTATCTCGACAACGGCATCGGCAACGACGTGACCCCTCCGACGCAGTCGACAACCCCCGAGCTTCCAGGTCCCGCTTGCCGCGAAGTCGAGCGGCGCTGACGCGCAGAAGCAGCCGCCGGCGCTGCTTCAGCGGGCCGCGGCCCTCGTCGACACGGATTGGCTCTGCGAGGCGTCGCCCGACGTCACGGACACGTCCGCCGTGCAGCCGCTGACGTCAGCACAAGTCTGCGCACTGCTCGGCAAGGCGGTGGTACGAGTCGACAGCCGGCGGGTCGACGTTGTGCGTCCTGCCACGACGCCAAGCGTCACCGCACCGCTCGGTTGGGTGCTGTCCGATGCCAGTGAGCAGGCCATGCGGCGTGCGATGGCCGCCCAAGCGGCTGCGAGGTGCGGCTTCCCGGGAGCAGACGTCGGCAGCTGCAACGACGGGTACGGCTCGATGTGGGACGTCCTCAAGGTGCTGGGCCTGACGTCGTGACCACCCGTCGGGTGCGGCGTGCGGGGGGATGTAGTTGGCGAGGCTATGAGGAGTCGACCAGTCTCGACACGACCCACCGGTGCTTGCCGATCTGTCGGTCGCGCGTGAAACCCATCTGCTCGTAGGTGGAGAGCGCTCCGTGGAAGAGGAAGCCGGCGGGCACCGACGAGGCGTCCTCCGGATAGCCCTCGACCCGGCCGCCGCCGAGCCCGGCGATGAGCCTCAGCGCGCCGGCCAGTCCGGCAGTGGCCACGCCCTGGCGACGGTGTCCCTTGCCGACGTAGCAGCAGGCGATCCGCCAGTGCGGGAGGTCTGAGAGCCCCTTCTCGTAGGCCGCACGATTCTTGATGCGGGGCACCTCCTCGGGGACGCCGAACTGGCACCAGCCAACGCATGCGTCGCCCCGGAAGACGAGCGCCGCGTGCGCCGAACCGTCACGGACCCGCTTGAGCTTGCGGTCGCGGTTGACCGCAGCCGTCTCGCCAAGACCTTCGGGGTGGAAGCCCATGCACCAGCAGCCACCGAAGACGCCGTTGTTGGCTTCCACGAGCGCCGCGAACTCCGACCACGTCGACTCGTCGAGGGCCCGGACGTCGTAGGGGCTGTCAACCATCCGACCAGCCTGGCACGTGGCGCCGACAGGTGCCGGAGATCCACACCCGTGGCACCGAGCAGGCGTCGGACGGATGCATCGGCCCGCCTCCGCTCGGGGCATGCGGGAAGGTCGGCCACCGACACGGCTCAGATGCCGGCGGCGTGGGAGCGCCGGCCCGCGACCCCGACGTCACAGGCCCCGTGCGCGCAGATCTCGAACGCCTCGTCCTTGCGCGCCCAGCCTCGCCGAACCAGCTGGCCGTGGATCTCGCAGCCCAGGCACAGGCCCAGGGCCGACTCGAGCCACATGAGGGTGAGGCACACCAGACAGATCGACCGGGGCAGCCAGCCACGGATGCCGGCATTGGTGATGACCGTCATCGCGCCTGCCATCGCCAGCCCGAGCGTCCACGCGAAGCGCTTCGGCTTGGCCGACACCCAGTCCGGTGGCTGCCGCCGGGTCATCCACCCGGCCGCCATGCCCACCGGGCTGCGGGAGATTCCGGCGCTCACCCGGACGAGGAACTCGACGAAGAAGAACGAGGACACGACCTGCAGACCCCAGTACCGATGCTCGAAGTACGCGTAGGCGAACGCCACGGCGGCCAGAACCATCGTGGTGCCGGCTGCCGCACGCACCTGGTGCTCGTTGACCACGGGTGCCCGCACCGGCCCACCGTCCCCGTCGCGACCCTCCAGCACGTGGTGCGTCAGCAGGTGCCTCACCGTCGGTCTCCTCGCTCGCAGGTGCATGGCCACCGCCGGACTGCGTGGAGCAGGTGTGCAACCGCTCGGCGCCGCGGGCCCTCTCGCATGGAGGAGCCGCTCGCTGGGGCATTGATACGTGGTGGCCGGTGGACTCGCTGTTCTGGTGGCCCACAATGCGGGGTCCCCGGACGCCGCGCCCGCCGCTCGGCCCACGGTTCGAGCCGGCACGGATTGGTCGGCAGGCGGCGGAAAGGCACGACCCGGGCCGGGTTTGGCGCGCGTGCTCGGTGCCGACCGCTAGGACAGCCGCATCGCGGTAGCAGCCGGTGTTGAGGCGACGTTCAGATCTCGACGTAGACGTCGTCGCCCTCGACGATGACGTCGTATGTCGTCAGCGGCGATGGCTTCCTGCCGAGTGCGATCATCCTGCGCGACCAGCTGGGCATGTCCCTACCTGCGAAGCCGGGCGCCCAGTCGAGGTTGTCGCCCGACGCGAGGTCGAAGCGAGAGTTGTGCCACGGGCAGACGACCTGGCCGTCGGCGAATCGCAGACCACCTGGCCCCTTGGTGAGGGAGAGGCCCAGGTGTGGACAGCGATTGCGCGCCGCGCACAACGAGTCCCCGGCGACACCAACCACGACTGAGGTGCCCGCGGCATCGACGGTGTGCAACGTCCCGTCTGCGAAGTCCGACACACTTCCGACCCTGACTCGACCTGGCATGTCACGTCTCCTCGTCCCTGGTTCCCGTCTCCGTTCTACCAGCGTCCCGCGCGTGCGTCACTGTCGTTCGTGGCGCCAACCCCCTATCGCTGGTCCGCTAGACCACCTGGCCCGCGCGCGGGCCGATCGGCCATCGGTGACCGTTGTCGGCATGGTCCGACAGGCGCGGTGGCGATCTCCTCAACGTCGATGGCGCCCAGGTCCAGCATCTGGTCGGGGTGGAAGCCCGGTCGACGACCTTGAAGGCCCGACCGGAAACGTCGGGGTTTGCCGCCAGCACGCTGCCGTCCTTGCCGGGTGGCGACAACGTACGGCCTCGTTGGCCCTGCTGCTCGCCGCCGTGGATCAGCCCCCCACGCCCGTCCCCACGGCGCGCCGAACCCTGGCCGAGATGACGGCCGTCCTCCAGACCGGCACCGCTGCCGAGCCGCCCGTCGTTGGATCGACGGTGACTACCATGCGGGCATGGACCGCCAGGCCGCTCCGGCGGCTCCCGCCGCCCCCCGGCCCGCCCGGGTGCGTCCCACCTCGATGGGACACACCAGGCTCGGGGTGGGGGTCGTCGGCCTCGGCGTGGGCTACTGGGCGCTGGCCGAGGTCGGCGGCGCGCTGTCCTACCCCGGAGGGGTGCAGGTGGCCTGGCTGCCCGCCGGGTTCGCCGCGGCGGTCCTGTGCCTCGGCGACATGCGGTGGGTCGTCGGCGCGGCGGTCGCCGACCTGCTTCTCGGCACCGGAGTGGCACCGTTCCAGGCGAACCTGCTGCTGCATGATCCCACCGTCCTCTACCAGTCCCTGGGGAACACCGTCGAGCTCGTCCTGGCGGCATACCTCATGCGCATCTGGCTGGGTCGCGAATGCCGCTTCGAGCGTCCCTCGGACGTCGGCCGACTCCTGTTCGTGTTCGCCGTGGCCGAGCCCATCTCGGCCATGCTCGGCACGCTCTCCTCGTGGCAGGCCGGCTACATCGCTGCCGGCCAGGCGGCGACCTTCTTCCGCACGTGGCTGCTGGCCGACGCCGCCGGGGCGACCCTCGTGGTCCCGCTCATCCTCGTGTGGCGGCGTCCGTGGCCCGGTCGGCCCTCGACACGCGCCGCGCTCGAGGCCGTGCTCATCATGGGCTGCGTCGCGGCGCTGAGCGTTGCGGGCTTCGGGTCCGCGCATCCGATCACCTACATCGTCTTCCCGGCCCTGGTCGTCGCGGCGGTGCGGCTCGGCCAGCGCGGCGCGACGGTGGCGCTGTTGCTGGCGTTCGCCATTGCGATCGCCATGACCTCACGCAACATCGGCCCGTTCGTCGCCAGGTCGATCGACGACGAGGTGCTCACGACCCAGCTCTACATGCTGGTCGCCACCCTGACCGCGCTGACTCTCGGAGCCGCGATCAGCGACCGTCAGCGCGCCGCGATGGCGCTGGCCGAGTCGCGGCGACGCGAGAGCGAGCGGGCGGCAGAGGAGCGCCAGCGGATCGCGCGGGACCTGCATGACTCGGTGTCCCAGACCCTGTACTCACTGGGCCTGCACGCCGGGATCGCCCAGCACGAGATCGCCCACGGTGCGGCCAACGACGACGGCCGGCTCTCGGCCGCGGTCCGGGAGGTGGCCGGCCTCGCTCAGGGTGCACTGCTCGAGATGCGGGCGTCCATCTTCGAGCTGCGGGGAGGCGCCGTGGCCGAGCAGGGCCTCGTGGCTGCGTTGGCGGCGCACTGCATCGCGCAGTCGTTGCGCCACGACATCCACATCGACGTGACGGGGCCTCCGGAGCGCCTGCCTCTCGACGCCCCGGTCGAGGAGCTGCTCTTCCGCATCGGGCAGGAGGCCGTCACGAACGCCGTCAAGCATTCGGCCAGCGAGATCGTGTCGGTCCAGGTCAGCGAGGGGCAAGGCCGGGTGACCCTGGAAGTGCGGGACGAAGGGATGGGGTTCGATCCGGAGAGGGTGTATGCCGGCCACCTGGGCCTCGACCTGCTGCGGAGCCGAGCGGCCGACGCGGGAGGGAGCGCCACCATCGGCAGCCGCCCCGGAGAGGGCACCTCGGTCGTCGTGAGCGTGCCCGTCCCGCTCAACGCGGCGGCGGACCGAGACCCTCTCTGACGGCGAGCAGCGCCGCCTGCGTCCGTGAGCTGAGACCGAGCTTGCGGAGGATGTGGCTGACGTGGGTTCGGGCGGTCCGTTCGCTGATCACCAGGATGCGAGCGATCTCCTTGTTGGCGCGGCCGGCGGCGATCAGCCGCAAGATCTCGAGTTCGCGCTCGGACAGGCCGGCGAACGGGCTCTCGCTCGGCCCAGCCGACGACCGTAAGGAGGCCACCAACCGTGCGGCGACCGCGGCGTCGAGGTGCACCTCGCCACGGTGGGCGGCGCGGATCGCCAGCGCCAGCTCCTCGGGCGCGGCGTCCTTGACGAGGTAGCCCGAGGCGCCGGCCTCCAGGGCCGCCTGCACCCGGGACTGGTCGACCATGGAGGTGACAGCGACAACCTCGACATCAGGCATCATCGCGCGCGCCTCTCGGGTCGCTTCGACGCCGTCCATCGGCTCCATCGCCAGGTCCATGAGGACGACATCGGGTGGCTCGCCCTCGGCCGCCATCGCCCGCAGGCGTTCCAAGGCCTGTCGCCCGTTGGCGGCCTCGCCGACCACCTGGATGTCGTCATAGATCGCGAGGTATGAGCGCACGCCGTGGCGCACGATCCCGTGGTCGTCGACGATGAACACGCGGATCGGCTCGTCGGCTTCGGCTTCCTCGCCGGTGGGGTCTGGCGCATCGGACACGGCCGGATCATATGTCGCCGCCACCGGATCGTGAACGAGGACGAGACAGATGACGTAGTCATCGCGACGGACGTCCCGCTGGCTCGCGGCGACCTCGCCGACATCGGCCGGCGGACGTCTCGGTGTGGTCGGGTCATTGGTCCGATGCGCCAGGCGCCGAGGGCCTTGGATGCTTGCTGCTGCTCGGGGAGCGCCCGCAGATCGCAACCTCGGGGCCGCCTGACCGCAACCACATCATCACGAGGAGCGTCATGAACACACTGCACCTACCGGGTCGGGCCGTCGTCGCCGGCGCGTTCGCCCTCCTGCTCGCCGGCAGCGGCTCAGCGGCCGCGCTGGCGAGCAATGCCCCGTCCACCGGTGTGTACCAGGGCTGCCTGAGCCGGAGCGCTGGCGTCCTCTATGCCGTCCGCCTCGACTCGAGCACGGTGCCACGGTGTCATCGGGGCGACACCCTGGTGAGCTGGAACCACACCGGTCCGACGGGGCCGCAGGGGCCGAAGGGTGACACCGGGGCGACGGGCGCGACCGGGCTGCAGGGCCCGATGGGTGACACCGGGGCGACGGGCGCGACCGGGCTGCAGGGCCCGATGGGTGACACCGGGGCGACGGGCGCGACCGGGCTGCAGGGCCCGATGGGTGACACCGGGGCGACGGGCGCGACCGGGGGGGGCGACGGGCGCGACCGGGCTGCAGGGCCCCTCCGGCCTGTCGGGTCTCTACTGGTTCACCGGCACGCACGACGTGGCTGCCTTCGGCTCTGACAACATGACCATCTCGTGCGGAATCGGCGACTACGTCTACGGCGGCGGCGCGTGGGTCGAGGGTGGGGACCAGCTGACCCCGATAACCCAGGACGCACCAGGCGGCGACCTCATGCACTGGCACATCTCGATGTCGAACGGCGACGCCACCAGCCGCACCCTGCACGGCTACATCCTCTGCGGGCCGATGCCGGTCCCACTTCGCAGCTGAGGCACGCGGCGGGGTCCGGGCAGTCCGCGACGCCCGATGCGGCCCCTGGCAGAAGTCACAACAAGCAGTCGCAACAACCAACCCGATGAAAGGCGGCGACATGTCCACCACGCCACGGACGTTCTTGAAGGTCGGAGAGTTCCTGGGGGTCGACGACTACGTGGTCTCCCCCAACGGGGTCTTCTTCGCCGTGCAGCAGAGTGACGGCAACTTCTGCGTCTACCACGGGTCGAGCCCGTCGGACAACCACGGCGGGGTGTGGTGCTCGATGCAGCACCCTGGTCCGGGCTCCTACTTCGCCGTGCAGCAGAGTGACGGCAACTTCTGCGTCTACAGCGGAACGAGCCCGTCGGACAACCACGGCGGGGTGTGGTGCTCGATGGAGGCTCCCGGCGAGGGAGCCTACTTCGCGATCATCCAGGACGACGGCAACTTCTGTGTCTACCGGGGGACCGGCCCCAGTGACAACCACGGCGGGGTCTGGTGCTCCATGCACACCGACCCCGTGGCCGACTTCACCATCAGCCACATCGAGTACGACGTCGCCGCCGCCCGGATCCTGAAGTCCGGACCTGCAGAGCTCTACCGCCAGACCGTGCGGAACTCGAGCCAGACCGATCAGACCAGCACGATCGAGGGGTCGGAGTCGGTCGAGCAGACGTCGAGCTGGTCGGACTCGCTAGGCATCACCGTCGGCGTCTCGACGTCATTCGCCTGCGGTGTGCCGTTGGTCGCCGAGGGCAAGGTCGATGTCTCGGTGGAGGCCAACAACACCTACACCTGGAGCGGGTCGGAGACCAAGAACAAGACGTGGTCGTGGTCGTCTCCCCTCAACGTTCCTGCGGGCTCGGTGGCGTCGGTCATCGTGTCGACGACATTGTCGACGATCGCCGTGCCGTACACACTGACAGGCACCTTCGTCTTCACGTCGGGGACGCGGATGCCGGGCACCGTCACCGGGCTCTACACCGGGTCGAACTCACACGACCTCACGGTGACCTACGCGACGCTGGACCCCACCAGTGGGCAGTTCGCGGTGTCCAGCCCGCCGACGACGAGCACAGTGTCGGCTGCGACCTAGACCGGGCCGGTGTCGGTCGACGGGGAGTCGCCCGCCCGGCTCTTGGTCCGCGATGACCGAGCCTTCGACGTGCTCGCTACCGTGCTGCGGCTGGCGGGCGCGGTGCCAGCGGGTGCGGCACTCCCCCTCCACCGGCGACTTCGGTTTCACTGCTGTCGCCCAGATCGCCCGGTCCTCCCGTTCCCGCTGATCAGTGTGCCTCCCCTCCACCGGCAGGCGATGTGACGCAGGTCTGCGTGAGGGCACGGTTGGGTGTCGAGGGGACGTTTAGGGTTGCCTCATGACGCGCCCGTGCAAGGTCGGAGTGCAGCTGCCCGAGGTGGAGAGGTCCGTGCCGTGGCCCGAGTATCTGGACTTGGCGCGGCGAGCGGAGGGGGCTGGCTTCGACTCGATCTGGGTGGGTGACCACCTGATCTACGACCTGCCGGACGGGTCGACCCGAGGGCCGTATGAAGCGTGGACGACGCTGGCTGCCGTCGCGGCGGTTACCGAACGGGTGGAGATCGGACCGTTCGTTGCATCGACGAGCTTCCACGCGCCGGCGATGCTGGCCAAGCAGGCCGCTACGGTTGACGCGATCTCGCAAGGCAGGTTGATCGTGGGACTCGGGGCGGGCTGGAACCGCCGGGAGTACGACGCGTTCGGCCTTCCCTACGACCGCCGCGTCGCCCGCTTCGAGGAGGCGCTGGCCATCATCGTGCCGCTGCTGCGGGAAGGGCGGACAACGTTTCACGGTCAGTTCTATGACGTCGACGACTGCGTGCTGGACCCGCGTCCGATCCGGGAGGGAGGTCCGCCGATCATGGTGGGCTCCACCAGTCCCGCGCATGCTGAGCATCGCGCTGCCGGTCGTGGACTCCTGGAACGTGTGGTGGAGCATCTACGGGAACTCGGTCGAGCGGTTCGCGGAGATCAAGGCCGACGTCGACGCGGCCGTGCCGCCCGGGCGGCACGTCGAGGCGACCGCCGCGGTCCTGGTCACGCTCCCGGGCGGCACGGGCCGGCTGATGGGTGACACGTACGACGCGAGGGTCCCGACGGTCACACCCGACGACCTCGCCGACCACGTGCGAGGGCTGTCCGACGCCGGCGCGACGCACCTGCAGCTCGTGCTCGACCCGATCACGGCCGAAGCCATCGACACGATCGGTGTCGTGTTGGCTGATCTCGACCGTTGAGTGGCTCCCCAGCGCATCAGCCGAGGTCCCGCCGTCGATCAGCAGCATGCCCGGGAATAGCGCCGCCGGCCTCGCCGCTGCATCCGAGGTGAGCGACCCGTCCCCCGTCATCTCCGTCCTCGACCTCGTGCCGGTCCGTAGCGACCAGAGCACCGCGGACGCCCTTGCCGCGACGCGCGGGCTGGCCCGCGTCGCCGACGAGCTCGGCTTCGGGCGGTACTGGCTCGCGGAGCACCACAACATGCCCGCGGTCGCCGCGACCAACCCACCGGTGCTCGTCGCGATGGTGGCGGCGGTCACCGAGCGCATCCGGGTCGGCTCCGGTGGTGTGATGCTGCCCAACCACGCGCCGCTCGTCGTCGCCGAGCAGTTCGCCCTGCTCGAGGCGGCTCACCCCGGGCGGATCGACCTCGGAATCGGACGTGCGGCCGGCACCGACCCGGTCACCGCTTGGGCGCTGCGACACGGCGGCGGTGGCGTGGAGGACGACGCCGTTGCGCGCTTCCCCGAGTATGTCGACAACATCACGGCGATGCTCTCGCCCAACGGCGTCGGTCTTGCTCTGGCCAGCGGGACCCATGTGCTGCGGGCGACCCCGCACGCGACATCGGTGCCGGACCTGTGGCTGCTGGGATCGTCCGACTACTCGGCCCGGCTCGCCGCGCAGAAGGGCCTGCCTTACGTCTTCGCGCACCACTTCTCCGGCCGGGGCACTGCCGAGGCGCTCGCGCTCTACCGCAACGGCTTCCAACCGTCTGCCGACCACCCCGAACCTCGAACCTTCCTGACCGTCAACGCCGTCGTGGCACCCACCCGGCAGGAGGCCGACCGGCTCGCCCTGCCGAACCTGACCTCGATGGTCGCGCTGCGCACCGGGCAGCCGCTGCAGGCACAGCAGCTTGTGGAGGAGGTCGAGGAGAGTGACCTCAACCTCGCCCGTGGGGACCTCGCACGGCAGATGCTGGACCGCTGGGTGGTCGGCACCCCCGAGTCGGCGGCCACGCAGCTCCGCGAGCTCGCAGCCACCTTCGGCGTCGACGAGGTGATGGTGCACCCGGTGGCAGGTGCCCTTCGTGGCACGCCGACCGACCGGTCCCCGGCCCGTGAGGACACCCTCCGCCTCCTCGGCGCGGCGCTCGCCTGAACGCCCGGCGACAGGGCCCGCTGGACCTGTCGAACCGCCTGGACGGGCGGCGGTGATGTGCTCGCGGTGACAGCGTCAGGTGTTCGTACGCTCTTCCCTCCCCCGCGCGGCATGCTCAGGCAAGCTGCTGTCGGCAGTTCCTGAAGATGCCCGTCGACCGTCAATCTGTCCGGGGCAGCTGGTCGAGCAGCCAGGACGGCCCGAGGGAGTGAGCACCGGCCCCGAGGACGCGCCCACGCAGCGCGCGGTCCGCGGTGACCACGAGGACGTCGTCACCTGCCGCGACTCGTGCCCGCACCTGGTCGAGGATCTCGTCGTCGCCGTCGGCGGGTGCATGCACGGTCTGCAGCCGGCCGACCTCGCCGATCGGCTGTCCGCGCGTGGCTTGGCCCTCGAGGACGAGCACGACCACGTCGTACCCGAGGTCCGCAGCGGCGATCCTGGTGTGCAGCCTCGAGGCCGCCGCCGGCCGGTCGCGCCACCAGCCGTCCGGCGTGCTGCCCACCACGTTGGCGCCGTCCACGAGCAGCACGCGCCTAGGCACCGGCTGCCCCGAACCACTGCGTGAGCGCCTCGGTGAGGCCCGCGTCCGACCCATGACCGACCCAGGCCACATGCCCGTCCGGGCGGATCAGCACCGCGGTCGGGGCGTCGACCATACCGACCACCGGCAGCTCCCACGCTCCGTCGTACGCCGCATCGACGTGCCTGACGCGGTTCGCCCACGGGCCGAGGTCGAGGCTGCCACCCAGGTCGAGCAGCACCGGCCGGGCGGCGTGGAGCAGGCGGTACACACGGACCTCGCCGTCGGCCGTGGTGAGGTCCAGGTCGGGCATCCGTCGGCCGACCAGGGGGTGGCTGTCGCCCATTTCGCCACTGTCGTACACGACATCGAGGCCGGACAGCAGACCGGCGACCAACCTGCGCGGGCCGTCGAAGACGAGCATGTCGGCGATGAGGTCCTTGATCGTGTCGATGCGGGATCCGGAGCGCTGCACGAAGCTCTGCGCCATCGTGTGCCTGAGAACGCGGGCGGTCACCGGGTGCCGTTCGGCCTGGTAGGTGTCCAACAGGTCCTCGGGCGCAGTGCCGTGCACGACTTGGGCGAGCTTCCAGCCGAGGTTGACCGCGTCCTGTATGCCGAGCCCGATCCCCTGTCCGCCCGATGGTGCGTGGACATGCGCGGCGTCGCCGGCGATCAGCACGCGGCCGGACCTGTAGGAGGTCGCCTGCCGGGTGGCGTCGCTGAACCGTGAGATCCAGGTCGGGTCGTGGACGCCGAAGTCGGTGCCGTAGACGGTCCTCAGCGTCCGGCTCAGGTCGGCCAGCGCCGGCTCGGTGGCCGGCCCGATCTCCGGTTCGGTGGTCACGACGCGGACGGTGTGACCGTTGGCCAGGACGTGCATGCCGTGGACACCGATGTGGTCGAACCGCACGCCCGCCGGGATCTCCTCGGTGACCTCGACCTCGGCGATCAGGTTGCTGCGGGTCGCGTCCTCGCCGGCGAAGTCGATGCCGAGCGCGCGGCGGATCACGCTGCGGCCGCCGTCGGCACCGACGAGGTACCGCGCGCGCAGCGGCGTCCCCTCGGCCACGTGTGCCGCGACACCGTCGCCGTCCTGCGCCACGCCCGTCACCTCGACCCCACGATGGATCGGGACTCCCTGCTCGTCGACCCAGCCAAGCAGGATCCGCTCGATGTGGTTCTGGAAGAGGGCGAGTGAGTGCGGGTATCTCGTGGGGAAGTCGCTGAGGTCGAGCATCGTGCCGCCGAAGCCGACGGCCTGCGCGATCTGCCCCTCGGCGAGGAACCGCTGCGCGATCCCGCGCTGGTCGAGGATCTCGATGGTGCGCGCGTGGAACCCGCCCGCCCGCGAGCCGACCAGCTCTGCCGTCGCACGCAGCTCGAGGATCGCCACCGTGGCACCCGCCAGCCTCAGCTCTCCCGCGAGCATCATGCCGGTCGGCCCGCTTCCGACGATGAGTACGTCGTACATCTGCACCCCGATCTGTAAGCCTCGACCGAGCAGTGTGGAACATGACCGGGGCCTTGCCGCAAGCCCCCTCCTGCGAGGTATGTTGACAGTGGCGGCCTGTCCGACGACCGGCCCCGGCCGACTCTCCGGGCGGCCGTCGCTTCGGGCTGCAGGCGACGTTCGATGCCGGCGCCTGGTACGGTCCGGACTCGCGCCTCGGGGTCCCGTGCCGCTCAGCGGCCGGCGGCTGTGCAGATGCAGGAGCGGTTGCCGTCGGTGTCCTCGACGACCCAGTACGCCGGCGCCGCGCGGTCGCTGACCAGGCGCCCACCTGCGTCCAAGACTGCCTGCAGGCGTCGTTCGCCCTCGTCGTGGGCAACCCACACGTCGAAGTGCCAGCGTTGTTCGAACGGCTGCTCCGGGAGCGCGTAGGTCTCGTCGTCGCCATCCGGTTCCTGCCACCACACCGTGGGCACTTGGCCGCTGGGGTCGACCGGCTCGCCGTTCTCCAGCTTGCCGCCGAGCAAGGCTGCATAGAACGGCGCGACCTGTCGCCCGAGCGCGGTATCGAGCCCGAGCTCCAGCTGGGTCAGGCCGCTGGCGTCGGAGTCGATGCCGAGCTCTGCTGCCTGGCTGCTGATCTGGCGTGCGAGGTCGAGGTCGCGGCTGGTGATACCGCGGACGTCGTGGCTGGCGAGCGTGACGATCACGTCGGAGTACGTGAGTTGAATGTCGGGGTGGTGGTCGGCGGCCTCGGCCGCGGCACCGATCTTGTTGACCAGCGCGAGGCCGGTTCGGAAGTCGCCGGTGCGGAACCGAGCCTTGAGGCGTCCAAGGATCTGCCGCCAGTCCGCGGGACCGGCGTCGCGTACCTGCGTCGCCGACAACTTCTCCCGAGGTTCAGTCATGCCTTCGCTCCGTCTGATGTGAGGGGAGTTGCGCTCCGTCACAAGGTAGTGGCGGCTCCGGACAAAAGGCCACCCGCACACCAAGATCGGCCAGGTGGCGCGTCGGGTAGGCCAACAGCGCAGCCCTGGATGCCGGAAGGCGCAGAGGAAGGCGCGCGCACCTGCAGCCGGGATCCGTGGACGGTCGCTCACAGGCACGCGCTGTCTCGGCTCCTTGTGGTCCACGGAGGGCACCTGAGACCCTGGGGGGCCCCGGGGCGCGCCAGGACTTGCGGTGGGCAGCTGGGCACCTGCTGCTGTCGGCGTCGGGGCTGGAGGATCCTGTCGTGAAGCTCAAGCTCGACCTGCATGATGTCTACAACCGGGGTGATGAGATCGAGCGGGCGCTCCGGGCGATCATCGACGAGGCGGTCGAGAAGAAGGCGCCCCTGGTGGAGATCATCCCGGGAAAGGGCTCCGGTCAGCTCAAGAAGCGGGTGCTGCGCTTCCTGGACCGCAAGGACATCAAGGCCCTCTACCACCGGGTCGAGAAGGACTCCGACAACTTCGGCCGCGTCTTCGTCCACTTCAGGTGGAAGTAACACCTTGCCCCCCTCGTGGCTGATGCGCGGGCGCTGGATATCCGGGTGACGTCACGCCGTTGGTTTCCTAGCCTCGGTACCACGGTGTCCCCACTTGCGCTGGTTCGTGCGTTGCCGAAGGAGTTGCCGATGACTACCCATCTGGCCGCGTTGGAGCTGGACGCGCTCAATCCCCGTGAGCTGGCGAGCTTCTGGTCGCTCATGCTCGGCCGCGACGTCAACCCTGCCGACGCCAGCCTGCCCGGCCGGTCGGGCCCGGACTTCGCCGTGCGGTTCGCACCGACCGACGCCCCCAAGACCGCCCTGCACCGGATGCACTTCGACCTGAGCAGCTCCTCCGCCGAGGACCAGCAACGCAGCGTAGACCTGGCACTTCAGCTGGGAGCCCGACATCTCGACGTCGGCCAACGCGGGGACGAGGGCCATGTGGTGCTTGCTGACCCGGAGGGCAACGAGTTCTGTGTCATCGAGGCAGGCAACACCTTCCTCGCCGATACCGCGCGAATCGGTGCAGTGGCGGGGGACGGATCGCGCGAGGTCGGCTACTTCTGGAGTCAGGCGCTTCAGTGGCCGTTGGTATGGGACTCGCACGGGGAGACGGCGATTCAGTCTCCTGAGGGCGGCACGAAGATCACCTGGGGCGGCCCGCCTGTGGCTGCCAGGCAAGGCCGTAGTCGGCTGCGGTGGGTCCTGGACATCGATCACTCCCTTGACAACGAGGTTGACCGGCTTCTTGGACTGGGTGCCGCAGTCCTGAGCCAGAGCGCTGAACGCGCCGAGCTCGCCGACCCCGACGGGAACGCGTTCGTCCTGACCCCGGCCCGAAGCTGACCTAGGCGACATCACTCACGACCGTCCGCTCCCGCCGCCGTGAGGATGGTCGACTGGCGGGGTGGCGCAGCGTCGCGACTTCGTGGCCCTCGGTCGGGTGGGCCGCTCCGAGTGCGTCGCGCAGCGGCGTTCGCTGATTTGTGCGGGAGGGCGATGGCCAGATCACCCTGCGTCGATGATCTCGCCGTTTCGCGGAAGTCGGCCACCGAAGGTGATGGGCACGGCGTTGGCGTGAAGCACGTCTGGCCGGTCGATGGCCTGGAGGTGCACATGCGGTTCGGTGCTGTTCCCTGAGTTGCCGCAGTGCCCCAGCTTCTCGCCCACGCGAACGCTCTGACCCAGCCGCACGCCGACGCTGCCGCATTGCAGATGGCATATCGCGACCACCGGGCCGCGGCTCGTCTCGATCATCACGTGGTTACCGGCCAACTCCACCCAACCCAGCGCCGCTCGACGCCGCTGCCCGAGGGCGTAGCCGATGGAGGGCAGCCCACGGAAGGCGTGGTGGTCGCGCTCCGTGTGGTGCGCCGCCACGACCACTCCGGGGACCGGCGCCAAGACGGGTCGCCCGAAACCGGGGAACCGTTCGGCCGGTTCGGGGCGCACAAGGGCCCCGAACGTGACCGGCGCTGTGCCTCCTGCCTCGTTCACTGGGACGAAGTCGATCGCGAACGACGTCGCCAGCAGCGTCGTGCCGTGGCTGGGGACAGCGTTCGCTGGGCTGTTCTGGGTCCGCCAGCGGCCCTCGAACGGGTAGGCCAGGTCAACTGTCGGCAACATCGGACGACCCCACTCTCCACGGACGGACTCACCGCAGACTCCGTCGTCCCGAGCCAGGCCGCAATCTCGCGCTGAGTGCCGGCATCCCAGACACTCACCGCGGACAAGGCCAGGAACTGCGAGTAGCCGGTATCGAGGTCCGCAGTCAGGATCCGGTCTGCGGCACTGTCGAGAGTAGCGACCAGCGCGCGTGGAGTGTCCGGCTCAGGCTCAGATCCACGCGACGCCTCGCCATGTCATGTTCCTGGAAAGGAGACCGCTGGCCTCCCGTCTATGAGTCGGCCGCTGAGGCGGACCCAGGGTCCCAAGCCGCTGTCCGGCATGACGGGATTCCCTCGGTCGGTCACCCCGTGAGGATGGTCGACCGGCGGCGCAAGGACGCAGCGTGAAGGCCTTGGTCTCCTCTCCGATGAGCGGGTTGATGTTGGTGCCCTCTGCACGCCGCGACGTAGGCTCCGACGATGGCCGAGCAAGCCGCGTCTGCGAAGGTGCTCGTGATCGGGCTGAACCCGTATCGCGTCCCTGGGCCTTGGGACCCGAAGCCAGTTGCGGACGCCATCGAGGCGGGGATGCGCAAGTTCGCAGAACACGATGTGTCGGCTGAGTCGTGCCTGGTCGGCCTCGACGGCCACCACGACCCCGAAGCGATGGTGACTGCCGCGCTGCAGGGCGACGCCTGGGACTGCGTGATCGTGGGTGGTGGGATCCGCACCGCTGAGGGGCAGCTGGAGCTCTTTGAGCGGGTCGTCAATCTGATCCGCTGCCATGCCCCGCACGCGGCGATCGCCTTCAACGCCACCCCCTCCGATACCTACGAGGCAGCCGCCCGCTGGGTCGAGCCCAGATGCTCGCAGTGATCACACCTGGGGGCCGTGAGGATGGTCGACCGGCCGAGACACGCAGGGTGAGCACCGGCTGAGGTCGCCACTCGACCATGCCTGTGGCTGTCGCTCTGGCCGCCTCCGGGTGTAAGAGGGATGGGTGAAGCCCCAACAGCCTCCCTCCCTCGACAGCCTCGTCGAGACCTTCGCCACCCGATGGCTCGAGCTTGGAGAAACCAACGCTGCGACCGACCTCGTGGCCGACCCCATCCTCGTCCTGGGTCCTGCTGGCACCGCACCAGTGCCGCGCGCGGCCTTCCTCGACGCGATCTCCTCGCGGGCCGCGGCGGTCGCCGACGCCCCCCATACCACGACCGCCCTGGCCGGCCTCACGACCATGGCCCTGGGGGAGCGCATGGTGCTGGCCACGATCCGCTGGACCTTTCGCCACGGCGAGAGCACAGATGAGCTGGTCGGTGACTTCCTTCTCCAGCGCGAGGACGCCAGCGGACTGCGATGCGTCGCCTACCTGCCTCGCACCAACGTCATGGAGCATCTGGCCTGACCGATGCCTGCAGGGGCGGCGGCCAATGGGCTCACGAGGGTGTCCGTCCCGGGCCGCGACCGCGCCGGGCTAGCCTCGGGGCATGGACGCACCCGAGCCCGGCACCGATGGTTCGTCGATGATCGACTCCTTCTGGCAGGTGGCCAGGATGCGAGCCAAGCTCAACCCGACCGGCTACTACACGGGGGAGCGGCCGCTGGACTCCCTTCCGCCTCCGGCATGGGCCTTCGGGGCCACACTCGAACAGGCCGACGAGCTTCTCGAGCTTGTCCTGTCCGGCACCAAGACGGCCACGGCCGGCGCCCTGTGGGACTACGAGGCGGAGGGTGAGGAGCTGCCGACACCTGGAGTGCTTGGCATCGTCACCGACGGTCGTGGTGTCCCGTACGCCCTGGTCGTGACCACCGAGGTCGAGACCGTCCCCTTCGACGAGGTGAGCGCCGAGCACGCGTACCTCGAGGGTGAGGGCGACCGGTCGCTGGCCACCTGGCGCGAGGTCCATGAGCGGTTCTTCACCGAGCACGCGGTGCACGGTCGCGGGTTCAGCCCGGACATGCCGGTCGTCCTGCAACGCTTCGCCGTTCTCTACAGCCAGCCCTCCGCCGACCCGGTCACCGGCTGACGCCGCCGCCGGCGGCCCGGCCCGCCGGGAGCGCCTGGCGGCTCTCGCCGGCTGTCGACCGCACAGGAGATCCTCGATCTGCACCACACGATCAGGCCGGACGTGTACGCCCTGGTTTCCAGCGACAGCGACCACGCCTCGTTGGCTCACTTCCTGCGCGAGCATGGCGCGACGGTCATTGGGTTCGGCCGTGCGAACACCGCCGAGTCCTTCCGGGTTGCCTGCACCCTGTTCGTCCCGTTCCCCGACGCGCCCTCCGGTAAGCCGAGACCCGAACCCAAGCGGCAGCCGACGCTCCCCGAGCTGCTCGCGGGCGCGGTCGGCAAGAACGCGGACAAACACGGCTGGGCTCGAGTCGGCGCGGTGGCGAACCGCATGCGCCAACATCACGGTCAGTCCGCAAGGGACCACGGCAAGGCCACCTGGACCAAGGTGCTCAAGAGCCTCCCGGGCTACGAGTTCCGCAACGAGGGCACGACCGGCGTGGCGGTCCGTGTCAAGAGCGGACAGTCCCCACAGGCAGGAACTCCATCCCAACGATCCGCAGCGCGCCCATCACCCACTGTGAGGATGGTCGGCTCGCGGCGACGTGGCCCATCTTCCCGGGGAGTCCGCACTGCGCTCGCGTCTCGGCAGGGACCGTCTAGCCGCCGCCCTCCGGGTGGCGCAGGGGTGGGCCGGCGCACGGCATACCATCGGGCGCATGAGGCGGAGCGGTCTGGCGGGTGTCGGGCCCGCCCGTCTCCGAGGTGACGATGGGCGAGGTGTGCAGTGGTGGTGGCTGGGCCTGCCCCTCGTGCCCTTGCAGGGATACCGGCTCCGCCGCACTCTTCCCCGCTTCGCTGATGCTGACGGCGTCACCGGACGCGTCGGCTCCGGCGATCGCCGGATGAGGGTCGTCGCGCTCGGGGACAGTGTCACGGCCGGCTATGCCGTCGGGCACCACCGATCGTCGGTCGCGGGTCAGCTCGCCGTCCGGCTCGCCGACCGCTACGGCGCGACGGTGGACTGGCAGGCCTGCGCCATGACCGGTGCCACCGCAGGCGTGGCGATGGACCTGGTCTCGGCCGAAGCCCTCGTCGAGGCTGACCTCGTGTTCGTCTCGATCGGAGTCAACGACCTCAAGAACCTGCACAGCACGACCCGCTTCCGCCGCGAACTCGGGACGCTCCTCGATGCGATCCTCGCCGCCGCCCCACGGGCCCAGCTCTGCCTCCTCGGCATCCCACCGCTCGACCACTTCCCCGCGTTTCCCCGGCCTCTCTCCGACGCCCTCGGCTGGCGAGGACGGGTCTTCGATGCGATAGGAGTCGGGGCCGTCGAGGCGCGCGAGAGAGCCTTTCGGATCCAGACCGCCGAACCGCTCGGGCCGGAGATGTTCGCCGGCGACGGATTCCATCCGAGCCCGGCGCTGCACGCCGCGTTCGCCGACGCCGTCATGGCGAGCCTGCCACTCCCCGAGGAGCCCCACCACGGCGCCCCGACGGGGTGAGCCGCACCTCGACCTCGGGCCGGTCCGCGCCCTGGCGACGTTCGGCCAGCCCGTTCCGTTCGAGCTGTGTCACGAGCCGTAACCCATCGGAGTGGGGTCAGCCCCAGCACGCCGGCGAGCCGGCCCACGCGGGCGCCTGCTCACCTTCGATGAGCC
>CAWDBE010000001.1:0-458217 GCA_963800435.1 uncultured Actinomycetota bacterium | reverse complement strand
GACGCGGTAGCTGAGGACCGAGACCAGGAGCGCCCCGACGGCGAGCGACAGGGCCTGCGGTGCCCCCATGATGACCTCGACCGCCATCGACACCCTGCCCATGATCGGCTTGGGGGTGCGCCGCTGGACGAGGGTCGTCACCGCGACGAAGAGCAGCGGGATCGACGCGCCGACGACGACGACGGCGGCCAGCATGACCCCGAGGGACGTCGTGGCGGCGACGACCAGGACGCCGGCGGCCATGACCGCCATACCGATGACGGTGCCCGCGACCTCGCCGACCCGGCGGATGACGAGGTTCGACGTCAGACCGCCGGCCACGGCGCCGACGCCCTGGACGGCGACGATCACCCCGGCGAAGGTCGCCGGCCTGCCGAACCCGTCGAGCAGGGCATAGATGGAGGCCTCGGTGAAGCCGACGACCAGCAGCATGACCCCGAAGCCGACGAGGACGTGCTTGAGAACGCGGTCCTCCGCGAGGTGACGCAGCCCTGCTGTCGTCTGGTGCCACAAACGGGTGTCATCGCGGGCCGGACGTTCCTCGCCGAGGTCGATGGCGGCGATGACCACGGCGGCCACGACGAACGACGCCGCGTCGATGAGGGCGACGACCCCGCCGCCGAACGCCGCGAAGACGGCGGCCCCGATGAGCGGGCCGACCAGGCGGAAGGCCTCCTTGGTCGTCTGGAGGGCCGAGTTCGCGTCGACGAGGTGCTCGTCCGGGAGCAGCTCCTTGAGCAGCCCGTTGACCCCGGCCGGGATGACGACGAAGGAGATGCCGTAGAGGAAGGCGACCGTCCAGATGACCCAGACGTCGGCGGCCGAGCGGACCGCGAGCAGGGGCAGCACGACGAGCGCCGAGGCGAGGTTGCCCCACACGAGCAGGGGCTTGCGGCGGACCCGGTCGACCCAGGCGCCGAGCACCGGTGCCACCAGGGCCGGGATCATCATGAAGAAGAACGTCAGCCCCGCCTTGGCGTTGGACCCGGTGAGCGTCTTCACCCAGATGCTGAGCACGAGGAGCATCACGGAGTCGCCGAAGGCCGAGGTCGTCAGGCCGGCATACAGCCGACCGAAACCGGGGTGTGAGAAGGCTCGTCGCATCGGGTCCTCAGACCTGCTCGAGGTGGACCGTGCCACTGCCGACCCTGGCCCGCAGCGAGAGGTAGGGCTGGCCCTCCTCGGGGGCCCCGCGGCTCATCAGCGTCGAGGTGACCCCGCCGACGGCCTGCACGTCGGTCCACACGGGCAGCCCGGCGGGCACCCCGACCCACGCGTCCCCCGAGCCGGTGCGCAGCCGGGCCTCGCCGGCGGCCAGGGCGTGGATCCGGATGTCGCCGGAGCCGGTGCTCGCGCTCACCCCGCCGCCGGCCGAGCCGACCGTGATCGTGCCCGAGCCGATCTTGACCCGCAGGCCCGCCAGCGCCTCGCCGACGACGACGTCGCCGGATCCGGACACCGCGTTGAGGGGCGCGGCGCTGCGCTCGACCCGGACGTCGCCCGAGCCGGTCACCAGCGAAGCCGACTCGGTGACGTCGTCGACGGTGATGCTGCCCGAACCAGCCCGGGCGTGCAGCTGGCCAAGCCGGCCGTCGACCCGGATGTCGGCCGAGCCGGTCGTGAGCGTGGCCCGGCTGCGGGTGGGAAGGACGACGGTGACGTCGTAGGACGGGCTGGGGCGGAACAGCCCGTCGCGCCCGTGCGGGCCGATGACCCGCACGGAGGTGCCGCTCTGGGTCACCTCGACGTCCTCGGCGCCGGCACCCTCGACACCGACGACGGTCTCGGTGGTGTCGGCCGCGGCGACGGTGAGAGACCCGGACTGGATCTCGACGAAGAGGTCGACGGGCTCGGTGGTGGTCAAGGTCCGGCGCATGGCTCCTCCAAGGTGTGCGGAACCGGCGGGGCGGCCCGTATGCCGTCCGGCTGGCGATGTGGGTGGTGGTGTGGTAGCGCGGTGTGTCAGACCCAGCCGGTCATCCGGCCGGACGAGCGCTTGCCGCCCGAACCGGCGGAGGGGCCGAACGGCCACTTCTCCCCCGACGTGAACGAGCTGAGGTCGACCTGGAAGGTGGCCCCCCGGTCGCGGGTGGCGGCTCGCAGGGCGGTGACGATCCAGGCGTTCAGCGAGCGGCCACTGCGAGCCGCGAGGTCCTCGGCCTTGACCTTGACCGACTCGGGGATGCGAAGGGTGATGCGCACGACGTCGCCCTCCTCCGCCTCCTCGGCCGGCTCGGGCTCGGGGACGGCGCCCCCGGCGTCCGGCGGCGGGGGGACGTCGACGACGAACTGGGCCTCCCGGCCGCGCAGCCGCACGTCGACCGAGCCGCTCGGGACCAGGGTGCTGATCTCGGCGGCCGCCTGGGAGAGCAGCTCGAGCATCGCCATCCGGGTGGCGGGGTCGAGGGCGACCCCGATCCGCTCCGCGGCCGCCCGAACCTCCGGTCCCCCGGCCTCGGTCACGGCGGCCAGCTCGGCGCGCAGCTGCTCCACGTACGGGGTGATGTCCATGGACACCATGGTGACATCATTTTGACGTCAGGGCAAGTCCGAAATGGTGTCGCGCCGCCCGACCCCCTGGAACGCCGGCCGGTCCGGCGGCTACGGTCGTGCCCAGTGACCTCCAGCCGCCGCCTCAGGCCCCGCCCCGTGCGCCCCGCCCTCGCGGCGACGGCGCTCGCGGTCCTGGGCACCTGCGGGTGCTCGGCGCCCGCCACGTCGGGCCCGACCTCGGGTCCGACGGTGCACTCGATCCCGTCGACCGCCACGTCGACCGCGCCGACCGAGGGTGTGCCGGGCCCGAGCACCCCGCCCTCGCCCACCCCTGCCGCGCTGGCCGGGCTGCCCGCTGCCCTCGCCCGGTGCGCGCGCACCACCGACGACGCGCTCACAGCCGACCAGCGGCTGGGCCAGCTCGTCATGGTGGGCCTGCCCTCCACGGCGTCGCGCTCGGCCCTCGACACCACCATCGCGCGGCAGCACCTCGGCGGGGTGTTCCTCCTCGGGACCTGGCACGGGGCGACGGCCGCCGCGCGCACGTCGGCTCATCTTCAGGACCAGGCAGGGCCTGCAGCGACGGGAGGAGTCGGCCTCCTCGTCGCGGCCGACCAGGAGGGCGGCGCCGTGCAACGCCTGCAGGGCCAAGGGTTCAGCGCCATACCCTCCGCGCTGAGCCAGGGACAGCTGCTGCCCGAGACGCTGCGCGCCCGCGCGCGGACGTGGGGCCACCAGCTGGCCGCGGCCGGTGTCAACGTCGACCTGGCTCCCGTCGCGGGGACCGTCCCGGCGGCCCTCGGCACCAAGAACGGGCCCATCGGCCACTACCGCCGCGAGCTGGGCCACGACCCGGCGCGGGTGGGTCCTCGGGTCGCGGCGCTCGTCGACGGCCTGCACGCGGGAGGCGTCGAGCCCACCCTCAAGCACTTCCCCGGCCTCGGCCGGGTGACCCACAACACCGACACCAGCGCCAACCGCATCACCGACCGGACCATGACGGTCGACGACCCCTACCTCGAGCCGTTCGCGACCGGCATCCGGGCCGGAGCCCGCCTCGTCATGGTGTCCCTCGCGCGCTACCCCCGCATCGACCCGGACAACCCGGCGGCCTTCTCGCGGGCCGTGGTGACCGACCTGCTGAGGGACCGGATGGGGTATGCGGGCGTCGTCGTCTCGGATGACCTCGACGCCGCAGCCCTGTCGGCGGTACCCGTCGGCGAGCGGGCCGTGCGCTTCGTCCGCGCCGGCGGGGACATCCTGCTGGTCGCCCGGGCGTCCGACGCCGCCCCCATGGTGGCGGCGCTGCGGACGACCGCGGCGCACGACGAGGCGCTGGCGGCGACGGTGGACGACGCCGTGCTGCGGGTGCTGGCCCTCAAGGCCCGGATGGGCCTGCTCACCTGCGGCTCCTGAGGGCTCGGGTCGATGCGCCTTCGCTCGCTCACCGCGCCTGAGCGCTCCCGGCCGGCCCGGCGCGCCCGCAGCCGGGCGATGAGGTTCGGGACGCGGTTCCACACCGGCCGGGAGGGTCGAGGGCCTCGGCGACGGCGCTGAGCCGGTCGACGGCGGGCGTGATGTCCGTGTCCAGCGCAACGACGTCACCGCAACGTCGCATCGACATCGCGTCGACTGCTGTGATGTCCCGGCGAACGGGGAACGTCACCTCAGCGGAGCCCGCCTCGCAGCGAGGCCCACGACCACCCCCGCCACCACGAGGTAGCCCGCGACCGCGGCCAGCGCCGTGCCGACGTCGAGCTGGATCGGCGGTCGCATCTGGAACTGGCCCCAGAAGTCGTAGACATGGGCACCCAACACGGCCAGCACGTTGCGTGGATCCCACGGCGAGACGAAGGGCAGGAGGAACAGTGCCAGGCCCGCCAGCACCATCGGCCACGACGTCGACCGGGTGAGGGCACCCACGGCATAGCCGATGACACCGAAGAAGAGGGCCACCAGGGCGGTCATCGCCACCTTGGGGAGGACCGGGGACAGGGCCATGGGAAGGATCGCGTAGTCGATGTTCGCGCGCAGCGAGTCAACCGAGCCCGCGCCGGCCACGGACGCGGCCGCTCCCATGACGGCGACGGCGACGGCCGCCCCCACACCGAGGACGGCGAGCGCGAGGATCTTCGCAGCGACCACTCGGGGCCAGCGCTCTCTCGACCCGCGGAAGGCGCTGACGCCGCTGGCCCGGTCGGTGGTGGCCAGCCCGGCCCCGAACACGAGGAAGGTCAGTGGGATGACGATGAAGGTCACCAGATCGAGGGCTGTCCCGACCATCCCCAGCCCCTGAAGCGCCCTCAGCGACCGGGCCACCTCGAGGTAGTCGTACTTGAGGGGGTTGTCGATCGTCTGACCGGTCTGGTCGGTGGTGACCGTCACCGGCGCAGCCAAGGCGTCCTGCAGGGTGATCCCGTGGCTCTCGTAGGCAGAGACCTCACGGACGAAGTTCTCGTGCGCTGACCGCGCGTGGCTCACGGACCCGGTCAAGGACACCACCACGCCGGCGGCGAGAACCCCGAGGAGGATGACGAGGCGACGCGAGTAGTGCAGGAACCGCAGCTCAGCAGCGAGCTGTCTGGAAATGCTCGTGGTACGCCTGGACAAGACGGGCCTCCTTCGGTCGGCCAGGGGTGGGGCGAGGGGGCTCCCACCGGGACACGGCGCCGTCCTTGAGCACGAAGATGGCGTCGACGACGTCTTCGTAGAACTCGAGGTTGTGGCCCGTGACCAGGAAGGTGGTCGTGGAACGAAGCTGCATGAGGTCGGACCTCAGCCGGTCCATGGACTCGCGGTCGAGGCCGTTGGTCGGCTCATCGAGGATGACCAGCTCCGCGCCACTGTTCAGCGCCATGGTGAGGGCCAGCCTCATTCGCTCGCCGTGCGAGTAGGACTTCGCCCGGCGGTTGAGCACCTGAGGCGTCAGGTAGCTGACCGGACCGTCGGCGCTGCCCGGCGCCAGGACCGCGATGTTCTGGGCCCCGGTCAGACCCGGGTGGACGGGCGCGTCGTCGAACACCGGACACAGCAGCCGCGCGGAGGGATCGATGAGGTCGCCGTTCCAGGTGATCCGCCCCCCGTGCCCCAGTAGGCCCAGCACGCATCTGATGAGGGTGGTCTTGCCTGCACCGTTGGGGCCGACGAGGAAGTTCACGGAGTTCGCCGGGAAGTCGACCGTCACGTCGTCGAGCACGGTGTGCGAACCGAAACGCTTGACGACGTTCTCCAGCTTGAGCATGCGACTCCTTTCGTGGTGGGACGCCACCGCGGGCGGTGGCGTCCCACCGTTCTCGGGTCAGTCGGACCAGGCCGACCAGGCGCCGTTGTAGTAGACGGACAGCCGGTGCACGAAGTCCGAGGAGTAGAGCTTCACGTCACCCCAGGGTGTGGGGATGCCGGCACCGATCGTGTTGAGCGCCCGGAAGCGATCGTTCTGGACGGTGTCGTAGTACTTGGTGATGCCGCCGTTGCGGGCGATGTTCGGCCAGATCCAGCCGGCTTGCTGGAAGGCGCTGGTCCACGTCACGCTGGACCAGTTGTATCCGAAGTCGACGTTGTCCCTCGTCCACATCAGCGCGGATCCGCGGTAGTAGCTGGCACGTCTGGACGAGGACGCTGTCGTGAATGCCACCCGCGTGCTCGTGGCGGCCTTGAGTGTCCTGCCCCCGTCGACGTAGGTGGCGATCGCCGCTTGTTGGGCTGCCGTGAGCCCGCTCACGGCCTTCAGGTCCGAACCCGGGACCGTGTCGGCGCTGGCCGACTGGATCGGGAACAGGAGCCCCGCGGCGGTGAGGATGATGGTCGTTGTCCTGCGCATCGGCTTTCCTCTCTGGTTGCTTCACTCTGAGACGGACCCAGGGCCGCTGGGCTGCGATGAGTCCTGTGACGTCTCAACCGGCAGCTGACCGAACGCCGATCAGGTACATTTCTGGTGGACGTCATCTCCCTCTTGAGTTGCATGTCCCACCCGGATCCGTCACAGCGGGTCCGGGTGCTTCTTCTCCCAGCGCAGCCCACGCTAGCGACGCGAGAGGATCCGGTCCGGCCTCCTCGCTGTCCGCCATGCGCGGGTCCACTTCCTGACACTTCGAGCGCATGGTCCCGCCCCTTCGGCCCGGCGCATCATCGCTGGGGGGCTTGCGCCGGTCTCGCCCTCGTCGCCACTCGTGACCCTCAGGATGGGAGACGATCATGCTGGATGGCCAGAGCAGTCGAGCCGGCCGGGACCCCGCCCCGCGAAGCACCTGTGCGTGGGGACCGGGGATGGCCCGAGCCGGCGACGAGCGGATTCGTGCTCGCGTGTCCCACGGATCCCACCGGGACAGCCTGTGGGAGGAGGAGGTCCCGACGCCGCGCTGGGGAGCACCCCCAGATCCCGGCACGGCAGCACCGTCCGATCCGGTGCCGGGCGAGGAGACCGAGCCGGAGCCAGACCCCGAGGGGGACGCCCCGGCGAGCGAGCGGCCGGTCCGCTGGCGCGCGGCTGTCGGGATGCTCCGCTAGTCGCGTTGCGGAGAGCCACCTCTGCTCGGGGCGGCTCTCGGGCTCAGAGCCAGCCGCGCGAGGAGGCCCGCAGCGCGAGGTCGAACCGGCCTCGCGCACCCAACCGGTCGCACATGCCCGAGATGATCCGGCGCACGGTCCGCGCCGACTGTCCGGTGGCTCTGGCGATCGCCTCATCCTTGTGGCCGACCGCCAACAAGCGGAGCACGGCGAGCTCCATGGGTTGCGGTGCATCCGCGTCCGGCTCCTCGGGCGGCTCGTTGAGCGGAACCGAGTCGTGCCACAGCCGGTCGAACAGCGCGTAGAGAAGGACGACCGTGGGGTTGCTGCGAACGACGAGGGCGCCCCGTCCGGGGTCCGCTGGATCGTTGGCGATGACGGCGGCCCGCCGGTCGAAGATGATCATCCGGCTGGGAAGTGTGGGGCTGGTCCGCACCTGGACACCCGTCTCCATGCTGAACAGGAGGTCCTTCATCGTCGCCTTGTCCCGACGGAAGCTGTCCAGGCAGATCGAGCGCAGCGTGACGCCGCGGTCAAGCAGCTGACCGTCGACGTGTCGGCCTTCGGCACTGGCCTGCCGGCTCGGCTTGGTGGTGACGAAGGCAACCACCTCCTGCCGGACGTCGGTCACGAGCGCGCCCAGCTCGTTAAGCACCTCGTCGCGGCTCTGGAACTGGGTGACGTTCTCACCGTCCAACGCGTCGTTGGCGGCCGCGTACTCGTCGGACAGCCGCTGAAGTGCGTCGCGCATGTGGGACAGGACCGTCAGATCGTGCGACAGGACGGCCTCGCGTTCGGCGATGAGAGAGCCGATCGCCACTCGGGGGTGGACGACTCGCCAACCCGTGCGGGTCACCTGTGACGGCTTCAGGAGCCCAAGCCCCTTCAGCTCGGACAGTCCCTGCCCGACGCGGCCTGAGTCGGCGCCGATCCGCGAAGCCAGCTCCTGCTCAGAGGCGTGGGGATCAACGAGCACGGCGCGTAGCACCAGGATGCCTGCCTCGCTCAGGCCGCTGAACGGATCCGGACGTCCGGAGTCGGCACGGCCGGCGGAGTCGCTCACAGCATCGGCTTCCGGCGGCCGACCCGTCTTCCGACCGGCGGACGCGGACCCATGAGGTGAAGTTACTCCAGTGCCACGCTCAGCGCTTCCCGGACCGTCGGAGATGCCGACGGTGCGGCGCTCACCAGCAGATCACGCAGAAGCCGGCAGGCGCCTTTCCCGAGTGGTTGTCCAGGCCGGGCGTGGCAGTCCCGATGCCGAGAGCGAACGCCAGGACCACCGATGCCATCTTGAGGTACATGTCGAACCTTCCGTCGAAGCCAGCCGGTGCCACTCATCCTGTCGGGTGCCGAGGCTCGGGCGCCCGCCGAGCCGATGTCCGTAACAGGCCGTGGCCCATACCGGCAGGCGAGAGTGGCGCCGAAGACCCCTCCCCGCACCGCGGCGCCTCACGCTCGTACCCGGGTGACCGGCATGGAGGAGTCCGCGGACAGGTCCAGCGCCGACGGCGCCCGCCCTTTGAGGACCATCTGGGCGCCGAGAGCGGCGACCATCGCACCGTTGTCGGTGCACAGGCCGGGGCGGGGCACCCGCAGGTCGATCCCGGCGGCGGCGCACCGCTCGGCAGCCAGGGCTCGCAGCCGGGAGTTCGCGGCGACACCGCCACCGATCTGCAGGTGCTCGACGCCGTGCTCGCGGCAGGCGAGGACGGCCTTGCGGGTGAGGACGTCGACGACCGCCTCCTGGAAGCTCGCCGCGACGTCAGCCACCGGCACGGGGTCGCCCGACGCCTCGCGGGCGTCGACCCACCTGGCCACCGCCGTCTTGAGGCCGGAGAACGAGAAGTCGAAGCGGTGGCGCTCCATGTCCCGGCCGGAGGTGAGCCCGCGCGGGAAGTCGAACTCGACACTCCCGTCGCGGGCGGCGCGGTCGATGTACGGGCCGCCGGGGAACGGCAGCCCGAGCACCCGGGCGACCTTGTCGAAGGCCTCCCCCGCCGCGTCGTCGATGGTCGAGCCGAGGCTACGAACGTCGCCGGTGACGTCGGGGACGAGCAGCAGCGAGGAGTGCCCGCCGGACACGAGCAGGGCCAGGGTCGGCTCCGGGCAGGGGGCCGTGCTCGACGATGTCGACGGCGACGTGGGAGGCGAGGTGGTTGACCCCGTAGAGCGGAACCCCCAGCGCCAGCGCGAGCGCCTTGGCCGCGGCGACGCCGACCATGAGGGCGCCCGCCAGCCCGGGGCCGGACGTCACAGCGACGGCGTCGAGGTCGGCGAGCCTGCACCCCGGCCCGCGGCACAGGCCCGCTCGAGGGTGGGGACCATGGCCTCGAGATGCGCCCGGCTGGCCACCTCGGGCACGACTCCCCCGAACCGGGCGTGCTCGTCGACGCTGCTGGCGATCGCGTCGACGAGCAGGGTCTCGCCGCGGACGACTCCGACCCCGGTCTCGTCGCACGAGGTCTCGATGCCGAGGACGAGGGGGCCGCTGTGCTCAGTCATCCGCCGTCTCCTCGAGGTCCCGGGTCGGCATCGTGCCTCAGGTGCTTGCGGAGCACGAGCGCATCGACGTCGCCCGGCTGGAAGTAGCGCCGTCGGATGCTCAGCGGCTCGAAGCCGGCCCGCTCGTAGAGCGAGCGCGCGGCCGCGTTGTCGGCCCGCACGTCGAGCAGGAGGTAGGTCGCGCCGCCCGCTCGCGCCCGGACCTCCAGCTCGTCGAGCAGACGCCGGCCGAGCCCCCGGCCCCGGGCGGCCGGGGTGACCGCGACGGTCATGACGTCGGCGACCTCGCCCGCGTGGTCGAGCCCGGCGTACCCGAGGACGCAGCCGCCGGCGTCGGCGAGCAGGACGTAGTCGCGGCGAGGGCCGTCCCGCGAGCTCGGCCCACCAGGTGCCCTCGGACCAGGCGCTGTCGGAGAAGAGCTCGGTCTCGAGGGCAGCGAGAGTCGCGAGGTCGGTCCAGCGCACGTCGCGCAGGACGACCGGGGCACCGGCCTCGGCCGGTGCCCCGGTCGGCGGAGGCGGTCATCGCGCGGCCCGCTCGGCGGTGGTCAGGGCGTCGGGGCGGCGCAGGTAGAGGGGCTCGACCGGCATGGGCTCCCCCGCGGCGAGCCGGAGTACGGCAACCCCGGCGCAGGACCCCGGCATCGACATCGAGGGGGCCCACCGGGTGGGGGAACAGCTCGGGGTAGAGCCGGGGGGCCCGGCCGGCGGTCGGCAGCGCCCGGAGCTCCTCGGGCAGGTCGGCGGGTCGCGCACGACCGCCGGCTCGGTGACCCGGCGCGCAGTGCCGTCCGCGGCGGCATACCGCGCCCAGTAGACCTCCTTGCGGCGGGCGTCGGTCGCGACGAGAAGGTCGCCCTCCGTCGCCATCGGCGCGCTCTCGGCGAGGGCGTCGAGGCTGCACACGCCGTGGACGGGGATGCCGAGGACATGGCCCAACGTCAGCGGCCGTGACCAGGCCCACGCGCAGGCCGGTGAACGGCCCGGGACCGGTGCCGACGGCGATGTCGGTGAGGTCGCGCGGGGCGAGCCCGGCCGAGTCGAGCCGCCGCGGACGAGCGGGCGCCAGGTGCTCGGTGTGGCCGCGGGGGTCGACCCGGGCGGCGACGGCGACGACCTCGGTCCCGTCGTGGAGGCCGACGGCGATGGCCGAGGTCGCGGTGTCGATGCCGAGTGAGCAGTCACCGCCGGGCCCTCCGCAGCGCCTCGGCCACGTCGATCCCCGCCCACCGGGCACCGTGCGCGGCGACGGTGGCGTGCGGGCCTCGGTGCCGGGGTCGGCGTCGAGGACGACCTCGATGCGGTCCTCGGTCAGCTCCTCGGCGAGGCCGTGGCCCCACTCGACGACCGTGACGCTGTCCTCGAGGCTCGTGTCGAGGTCGAGGTCGTCGAGCTCGTCGAGGCCGCCGAGCCGGTAGGCATCGACGTGGACGAGGTCGGGACCGCCGACGAGCGAGGGATGGACCCGGGCGATGACGAACGTCGGGGACGTCATCGGGCCGCGCACGCCGAGACCGTCGCCGATGCCCTGGGTCAGCGTCGTCTTGCCCGCGCCGAGGTCGCCGGTGAGGACGACGAGGTCGCCCGCCCGCAGCAGCGCGCCGAGCGCGCCGGCCGGCGGCCCGGGTGTCGTCGGCATGCGGCAGGACGCAGCGGTGCGGTCGGGAGCGGTCATCAGGAAGAGGACTACGAGGCCCGAGCCTTGGCCGCGCGGCGGCGCGGGGCCAGCTCGCTGATCATCCGCCGCACCCGCGGCTTGCGGCCCATCGAGATGCCCTCGGCGTGCGCGCGCTCGGCCCGCTCGATCAGCATGAGCAGCTGCTGGGTCGACCAGCTCGGGGTGCTCGAGCATGATGAGGTGCCCGGCGTGCTCGACGACGACGTGCTCGGCCCCCGGGATGCGCCGGACGATGTCCTCGCTGTGCGCGGGCGGGGTGAGCATGTCGCCCTCGCCGTTCATGACGAGGGTCTCGATGCCCTGGAAGGCGTCGAGGTGGGCGACCTCGTCGAGCGCGTCGATGTGCGGCATGAACGCCGCCATGACGTCGAGGGGCGTCGAGAAGACCATGTCGCCGACGAACCTGACGAGGTCCTCGCTGACGTCGGAGTCGAAGGAGTAGCGGCTGACGACGACCTCCTCGACGTCGCGGCCGATCCGGCGGAACCGGTCGAGCCACGCCTGGTGGCGCCCGAGCCGGGTGAGCACCCCGGGCCCCGACCCGGCCGATGGCGCGCCCCAGCACGGGTCCGAAGCCGAGCGAGGTCATCCCCCGGCCGCCGGCGCTCGTCGCGACGAACGCCGCCGCCAGGACCCTGGACCGGATGAGCTCAGGGTTGCGCCCGGCGAGCGACATCATCGTCATGCCGCCCATCGAGTGGCCGACGAGGACGAGCGGACCGTCCGGACAGACCCGGCCTCGATGACGGCGTCGAGGTCGGCCCCGATCCGCTCGACCGTGCAGCGTCTCGAGCGGTGCGACGTCGGACCGGCCGTGGCTGCGCTGGTCCCACAGGACGACCCTGTAGCCCGCCGCCACCAGGGCCCTGCGCTGGAGCACCCAGCTGCACAGGTTGAGGGTGTAGCCGTGGGAGAACACGACGGTCGGGCGCGCCGGGGCCTTCTTCGGGCGGCCGGCGTTGGCCGCGGCCGACCCCTCGTCCACCTCGACGTGCAGGGCGACCCCGTCGTCGGCGACGACGCTCAGCTCCAGGTCGGCGGTGTGGGATACCCGCCCTTGGCGACGGCCGTCACGGTCGGCTCCCCCGAGGTAGACCCTGGGCAGCCGGTTGCTCATCCGGGTGACGATCTCGTAGTTGATGGTCCCCGCCGCGGCCGCCCAGTCCTGGGCGGTCGGCTCACCGTCGGCCCCGCGGCCGAGGACGACGACCTCGTCACCGGCGCCGCCGGCATACCCCGCACCGAGGTCGAGGACGAACTGGTCCATGCACACCCGCCCGGCGACGGTGTAGCGCCGCCCCCTGACCTGGAGCGGCCCGCGGTTGCCGGCGGCCCGGGGTATGCCGTCGGCGTAGCCCATGGGGACCAGGCCGAGGACGGTGTCGGCGGGGGTGACGTACTCGTGCCCGTAGCTGACGCCCTGGCCCGCCGGGCACGACTTGACGCTGGTGAGCCGGGCGGTGACCCGCATCGCCTCCCGTAGCCCGAAGTCGGCGGGAGCCCCCAGGTCGGGCACCGGCGACAGGCCGTAGACGGCGAGACCCGGACGAACCAGGTCGAAGTGGGCCGAGGGGTTGGTCAAGGTGGCGGCCGAGTTGGCCAGGTGCCTCAGCCCGGGGTGGACCCCGGCGCGCTCGAGCTGGGCGACCGCCTCGACGAACCGCTCCTGCTGGGCCCGCACGGTCGGATGCGCAGGTGCGTCGGCCCAGGCGAAGTGCGACCAGACGCCGGTGACCTCGACGGCTCCCTCGGCCTGCGCCTCGGCCACGCCCGCGACGAGGGCGTCCCAGGCCGGGCCGAGCGCCCCGCCACGGGCCAGCCCGGTGTCCACCTTGAGCTGGAGCGCGCGCGGCGGTCCCCCGGGTGCGGGCGGCGTCGAGCACGGCGCTCGAGCGTCCACGCGGACCCCGCGGTGACGTCGATCCCGGCGTCGATGGCCGCGCCAACGTCGGCGCCGGGTGCGAAGATCCAGGTCAGCAGGGGTGCGGTGACCCCGGCCCCGCGCAGCTCGACGGCCTCGGCGAGCTGGGCGACCCCGAGCCAGGTCGCGCCGCCGCGCAGCGCCGCGCGGGCTGCCGGGACGAGCCCGTGCCCGTAGGCATCGCCCTTGACGACGGCCATCACCTCGGCGTCACCGGAGCGCCGGCACAGCTCGGCGACGTTGTCGCTGATGGCGTCGAGATCGACGCTCACCCAGGCCGAGGCGCCCGCGGGCGGGGTCCCGGGCGCGGGGGCAGCGGTCATCGGCTGGTCGGTCATGAGCCCTCCCAGTCTAGGAGAGGTGCCGGGTGGGCAGCCGGTGACGGGCCGAGCCGCGTCGCCCCTGGCTGTCCGTGCAGGTCAGCGGGCCAGTAGGCGCGCCACCGCGCCCGGTATGCCGTGGGCCACCGCGAGCGCGCGGACCGGGCCACCCGGGTTGGCCTCGTCGGCGGCGACCCCGTGGACGAGCGCCGCCAGGGCCCCGGCGAGGTCGGGCTCCAGCCCCGCGGCGAGGAGCATCCCGGCCAGCCCGGCGAGGACGTCCCCCGAGCCGGCGGTGGCCAGCCAGGGCGGCGCGTCGGCCTGGCTCCACACGGGGTCGGCCGGGTCGGGCCCGGCCACGACCGTCGTGGCCCCCTTGAGCAGCACGGTCGCGCCCGTTGCCGCGGCCAGCAGCCTCGCGAAGCCCGCCGGGTCCGCCTCGACCGCGGCGCGGCCGACCTCCGAGCCCATGGCCCACGTGCCCTGGGGCCGTCGCCAGGTGGAGGAGTGCACCCGGTTCCACAGCCGGGCCGCCTCACCGGCGTGCGGGGTGAGCAGCGTCGGGGCCCCCCGAGGGCCCTCGAGCAGGTCCAGACCTCCCGCGTCCAGGAGCACCGGCAGGTCGGAGGCCAGGGCGTCGCGAGCGGCCGCGACCTGCCGGTCGGCGGCCTCCCCCGTCGCCTCGACGTCCATGCCCGGGCCGATCGCCCAGGCCTGGACCCGGCCCACCCCGTGGACGGCCTCGGGGACGAGCGAGCGCACCAGCGCCTCGGGCTGGGGCGTCCCGACGTAGCGCACCATCCCGACCCCGGCCTGGACCGCTGCCGTGCAGCACAGGACTGGCGCCCCGGTGTACCCCTCCCCACCCGCGATGACCCCGAGGACGCCTCGGGAGTACTTGTCGTCGGTCGCGGTGGGCACCGGCCAGAGGTCGGCGACATCGTCATGGGTGAGGCGGCGGGCGGCGGGCGAGGCGTCGACGGTCAGCCCGATGTCGACGACGGTGAGCCGGCCGACGGCCTGCTCCGTCGGCGGAAGGAGGTGGACGGGCTTGGCCACCGAGAACGTCACCGTCTCGTCGGCGAACACCCCGTCGGCGTCGAGCTCGCGGCCCGCCGGGTCCTGGCCGGAGGGGACGTCGACCGCGATGACGTAGGCGTCCTCGCTTACGGCGTCGACCCAGGGCCGTGCCCAGTCGGGCAGGCCGGGCTTGCCGCCGATCCCGAGGATGCCGTCGAGGACGACGTCGGCATCGGCGATGCGCTCCAGCCCGGCGGGGTCGTCGTCGACCGAGAGCAGCACCCCTGCACCCTCGGCGTCGGCGAGCGCCCCGGCATGGACCCGGTCGCTGCGCCGCAACGCCGCGGCGCCGAAACCCGCCTCGGCGAGGCGGGCCGCGGCATACAGGGCGTCGGCCCCGTTGTTGCCGGGTCCCACCAGGGCCACCACCCGGGTGCCCCGGCGCTCCTCGAGGCGGGCGGCCGCCACGGCCGCCAGGCCGGACACCGCGCGCGCCATGAGCTCACCCTCGGCGAGGGTGTCCATGAGAGCCCCCTCGGCGGCATACACGTCGGTGGTGGACCAGGCCTCGATCACGAGCCCCTCCTCCTGCTCAGTCCTCGACGATGACGACGGCCGAGGCCACCCCGGCGTCGTGCGACAGCGAGACATGGATCGCGCGGACCCCGAGCGCATCGACCCGGGCCCGCACGGTCCCGGTGACGTCGAGATGCGGCCGGCCGTCGTCGCCCCGGCGGACCTCGGCGTCCTGCCAGTGCATCCCGGCCGGAGCCCCGAGCGCCTTGGCGAGCGCCTCCTTCGCGGCGAACCGAGCGGCGCGGGAGTTGAGCGGCAGGTCGCGCTCCCCGGGGGTGAAGAGGCGGTCGACGAGGCGGGGCGTGCGCTCGAGAGCCTCACCGAACCGCCCGACGTCGACGACATCGATGCCGACGCCGAGGATCACGGCCGCACCGGCTCGACGGGGCCCGCTGGGCTCCCGCTACTCAACGGTGACCGACTTCGCGAGGTTGCGAGGCTGGTCGACGTCGAGCCCCTTGGCCGTGGCCAGGTGGAGCGCGAAGACCTGGAGCGGGACGACGGCCAGCAGCGGCGACAGCAGCGACGGCACGACCGGGATCCGGATCACCTCGTCGGCGAACGCCTCGACGTCCTCGTCGCCCTCGTCGGCGATGACGATGGTCAGAGCCCCCCGGGCACGGATCTCCTGGATGTTGGAGACGACCTTGTCGTGCAGGCCGTGCGGCTCGTCCGGGCCGGGGACGACGACGAAGACCGGCTGCCCCGGCTCGATGAGGGCGATGGGGCCGTGCTTGAGCTCCCCCGCCGCGAACCCCTCGGCGTGGATGTAGGCGAGCTCCTTGAGCTTCAGCGCCCCCTCCATGGCGACGGGGAATCCCACGTTGCGGCCGAGGAACAGCACCGAGCGGGTGTCGGCCATGAACCGGGCCATCTCCTTGACCCGGTCCATCGTCGTGAGCAGCCTGGCGATCTTGTCCGGGACGGCGCGCAGCTCGCGCATGACGGCGTGGGCGTCGTCGGCGTGGGTCCCGCCGCGCAGCTGGGTGAGGAAGAGGCCGAGGAGGTAGACCGCGGTGATCTGGGCGAGGAACGCCTTGGTCGACGCCACGGCGATCTCGGGCCCGGCATGGGTGTAGAGGACCGCGTCGGACTCGCGCGGGATGCTCGAGCCGTGGGTGTTGCAGATCGACAGGGTCAGCGCCCCGAGATCGCGGGCGTGGCGCACGGCCATGAGGGTGTCCATCGTCTCGCCCGACTGGCTGATGGACACGACGAGCGTGCGGGAGTCGACGATGGGGTCGCAGTAGCGGAACTCGTGGGCCAGGCTCACCTCGACGGGGATGCGCGCCCAGGTCTCGACCGCGTACTTCGCGACCATGCCAGCGTATGCCGCGGTGCCGCACGCGATGATCGTCACCCGCTCGACGGCGCGCAGCTGCTCCTCACTGATCGACATGTCGTCGAGGACGAGCCGTCCGCTGTCGTCGGTGCGCCCCAGCAGGGTGTCGGCGACGGCATGCGGCTCGTCGTTGATCTCCTTCTCCATGAAGGTGGCGTAACCGCCCTTCTCGGCGGCAGCTGCGTCCCACGTCACCTCGAACGGCTTGCCCTCGGCGGGGCTGGCGTCGAAGTTGACGATCTCGGCGCCGTCGGGCGTGATGGTGACGATCTGGTCCTGGGCCAGCTCGATGGCATGGCGCGTGTGCCCGATGAACGCCGCGACGTCGGAGCCGAGGAAGGCCTCGCCGTCGCCGAGCCCGACGACGAGCGGGCTGTTGCGGCGGGCGCCGACGACGACGCCGGGGGCGTCGGCGTGGACGGCCAGCAGGGTGAACGCCCCGTCGAGGCGGGCGACCGCCGCGACCATGGCGGCCGTGAGGTCGCCGGTGCGGTCGTACTCGCGGCCGACCAGCTTGGCCGCCACCTCGGTGTCGGTGTCGCTCGAGAAGACCGCGCCCTCGGCGAGGAGCTCCTTCTTCAGGGTGTGGAAGTTCTCGATGATCCCGTTGTGGATGAGGGCGAGCTTGTCCTGGCGGCCGCCGCGGTGCGGGTGGGCGTTGCCGTCGGTCGGGCCGCCGTGGGTCGCCCAGCGGGTGTGGCCGATCCCGGTCCGGGACGGGGCGAGGGGCTCGGCCTCCAGGGCGGCTCGGAGGTTCGCGAGCTTGCCGGAGCGCTTCACGACGGCCAGGCCGGCCTCGGTGACAAGGGCGACCCCCGCCGAGTCGTAGCCGCGGTACTCGAGCCGGGTGAGGCCCTCGAGCACGACATCGAGCGCCGTCCCGTCGACGTTGAGGCCGACGTAGCCCACGATTCCGCACATGTCGCCCAGCCTATCCGCGCGCGCTGCGCGCCCCGGTCACGGCGAGCCGACGAGCCCGACCTGGCTCTCACCGACCAGGCACGCGGCCGGGGCCAGATCGGCGGGGTAGGGCATGGTCAGGACCTGACCGCCGCCGAGGTCGATCCGCAGGGTGGCGTAGGTCGAGCCACCTGGGGGGCAGTTGCCGGGGTCGCTGGTCTTGCTCACGAGGAGGCCGGCGCGCTCCCCGGGCGCGACGGTCCCGGGTCCGGTGATGGGGTACTGCTGGGCGTTCGCGCCGTCGAGGTTGGTGTCGAAGGGCAGCGCCTGCGTGGTGCCCGACGCCGTCACCCCCGACAATGCGGGCTTGCCACTCACGGTGCACGGGTCGCTGGCCGTGTTGCGCAGCAGGATGGCGTAGTAGACCGTCCCTGCGGCTCCGCCGTCACTCGCGACCGACGGGTCGAGCTGTGCAGCCGTGCACGGCCCCGGTGTCGTCGCGGTGGTCGTCGTCTCGCTGGGGGTGACCGACACGGTCACCGTCGGGGTGGTGCTCGGCGTCACTGTCGGGGACACGCTGGGCTCCGCGCCCGGAGTGCCGGCCTGCCGGACGAGGAGCCAGACGACGAGGACGATGAGGACGACGACGAGCGCGATGCCCGCCGCGACCCAGCCCGAGCGCCGTCGGTCGGAGTCCGGGTCGGCCGGCCCGCCGTAGGGCCGCTGTCCGCTGCTCGCGTCGTCTGCCATGGCCCTGAGTCTGCCCGACCCGGCAGGTCGGGAGCGACAGGCACGCCCGCTCCGCGGCATACCGGCGGGGGCCGGGGTGCCGGGGTCGGGGCGGGCCGTGAGCAAGAATGTGCGGCGTGGCTCCCCCTCCCCCGAGCACCACCGCCGGCCCGCCCTCCCCCTATGTCGAGCTGGACCGCGAGTCCTGGGCCCGGCTCGGCGACAGCCACCCGATGAGCCTCACCGACGAGGAGATCGCCCGGGTCCGCGGCCTCGGCGACCGGGTGGACCCGACCGAGGTGGAGGCGGTCTACCTCCCCCTCTCGCGGCTGCTCAGCTTCTACGTGCGCGCCACCGCGGGGCTGCACCGGGTGACCGGCGAGTTCCTCGGGGAGCGCCCGGCCAAGACCCCGTTCGTCATCGGGGTGGCCGGGTCGGTTGCCGTCGGCAAGTCGACGACCGCCCGCATCCTGCGCGAGCTGCTGCGGCGCTGGCCGCACACCCCGCAGGTCGAGCTGGTGACGACCGACGGGTTCCTCTACTCCAACAGGGAGCTCGAGACCCGGGGTCTGCTGCAGCGCAAGGGCTTCCCCGAGTCCTACGACCGCAAGGCGCTGCTCACCTTCGTCGCCGACATCAAGTCGGGCATGCCCGAGGTCACCGCGCCGGTCTACTCCCACCTCGTCTACGACATCGTCCCGGGCCAGCGCATCACCGTCCGCCGCCCCGACGTGCTCATCGTCGAGGGCCTCAACGTCCTGCAGGCGCCGGGCGTGGGCATCGACGGGCGCACGACCATCGCCCTGTCGGACTACTTCGACTTCTCCGTGTTCGTCGACGCACCGACCGACCTCATCCGCGAGTGGTACGTCGAGCGCTTCCTCCGACTGCGCGAGACGGCGTTCGCCGACCCGGCGTCCTACTTCCACCGCTACGCCTGGCTCTCGGACGCCGAGGCCGTCGAGCAGGCGGGGGCCATCTGGCGGGCCATCAACGAGGTCAACCTCGTCGAGAACGTCCTCCCCACCCGCGACCGCGCGACCCTCGTGCTCACCAAGGGCGCCGACCACGGCGTGACGAGGATCCGGCTGCGCAAGCTCTGACCCGCGCCCGCCGCGCGTACGGCACCGCCGGGTCATGATGGCGGTATGTCGCAGAGCCCGCCGCCGCCCTCCTTCGGATCCACCCCGTCGGGTCCGACCCGCACCGAGCACGACACGATGGGTGAGGTCGAGGTCCCCGCCGAGGCCCTGTGGGGAGCCCAGACCGCGCGGGCCGTCGCCAACCTGCCGGTGTCGGGGCAGCCGATGCCGCTCGGGGTCGTGCACGCCCTGGCGATGGTCAAGAGCTCCGCGGCGAGTGTCAACGCCGACCTCGGTGTCCTCGACCAGGAGCGCGCTCGGGCGATCGCCGCCGCGGCCGACGAGGTCGCCGCGGGGCGGCACGACGCGCAGTTCCCGGTCGACGTGTTCCAGACCGGCTCCGGCACCTCGACGAATATGAACGTCAACGAGGTGGTGGCTCGCCTCGCGACCCTGGCGAGCGGCATACCCGTCCACCCCAACGACCACGTCAACGCCGGCCAGTCGAGCAACGACACGTTCCCCACGGCGCTGCGGGTCGCCGCGACGCTCGCGGCCGTGCACGACCTCGCCCCGGCCCTGGACCACCTCGCCACCTCGCTCGCCCGACAGGAAGTCGCCCACGCCGACGCGGTGAAGTCCGGCCGGACCCACCTCATGGACGCCGTGCCGATCACGCTCGGCCAGGAGATGGGCGGCTACCGCGCCCAGGTCGAGCACGGCGCGGCCCGGGTCCGCCATGCTGCGCGCGCGACCGCCGGGCTCCCCCTCGGCGGGACGGCGGTGGGCACCGGCCTCAACGCGACGCCAGGGATGGCCGCCCGGGTCATCGCGCTGCTGAGCGAGCGGACCGGCGTGCAGTTCCGCGAGGCGGCCAACCATGTGGAGGCGCAGTCGGCGCAGGACGCCGTCGTCGAGCTGAGCGGGGCCCTCAAGGTCGTCGCCGTCTCGCTCACCAAGATCTGCAACGACCTGCGGTGGATGTCGTCCGGCCCGCGGGCGGGGCTGGCCGAGATCCATCTGCCCGACCTCCAGCCCGGGTCGAGCATCATGCCCGGCAAGGTCAACCCGGTGGTCTGCGAGGCGGTGCTCATGGCCTGCGCCCAGGTCATCGGCAACGACACGACGGTGACCGTCGCCGGGGCGTCCGGGAGCTTCGAGATCACCGTGATGATGCCGGTCATGGCGCGCAACGTCCTCGAGTCCTCCGCCCTGCTCGCCTCGTCGGCGCGGCTGCTCGCCGACCGCTGCGTCGACGGGATCGTGCCCGACCGGGACCGGATGAGGGCGTATGCCGAGGCCTCGCCCGCCATCGCGACGGCCCTGAACCCCTTCCTCGGCTACGAGGCGGTGGCGGCGGTCGTCAAGAGGGCGCTGGCCGATGGGTCGACGATCCGCGAGGCGGTGCTGGCGGCCGGGCACGTCGAGGCGGGCGACATCACCGAGGAGCAGCTCGACGCGGCGCTCGACGTCGACGCGATGGCGCGCCCGCCGAGGTGAGGGCGGCGCGGTGACGGCCCTCGGCCGTCATCCGGCTGGGAAGTCACCGGTCGGCTGAGAACCTCCTCAGCGCTGTGGTGACGTCTCAGCCATCGGTGCCGCGGGGACGGCGAACGGGCCGGGGACGGGAAGGCGACGGGGCGGCGCGGGAGCCCGACCGGTCAGTACCAGTTGGTGGCCTGCGAGTGGGCCCACGCAGAGCAGGGCGTGCCGTAGACGCTCTTGATGTACGTCAGGCCCCAGGTGATCTGGGTGACCGGGTTGGTCTGCCAGTCACCGGCGATGGTGCCCATCTTGGAGCCGGGCAGGGACTGCGGTATGCCGTAGGCGCCCGACGAGGGGTTGCTCGCCTGGTAGTTCCAGTTGGACTCCTTGGTCCACAGGCTGTCGAGGCAGCCGAACTGGCTGTCGGCGAAGCCGAAGTCGGCGAGCATGAGGCGGGCGACGGCCCGAGGGTCCTGACGGGCGTTGGCGATGATCGCCTTGCGCTGGGCCTCCCGGGCGGCGCGGGCCTTGGCCTCGGCGCGAGCCTTCGCCAGCGCGGCGGCCCGGGCCTGCTCCGCGGCCATGGCCTTGGCCTCGACGACGTTACGCGCAGTGGTCAGCCCGGCGCGGGCTGCCGCCAGGTGAGCCGCGTCCTCGGCACTGACGTCGGCCTGCTCGCCGGCTTGGGTGACCGCCTCGGGGCTGATGGCGAAGGCCGTTGCGCCGACATAGTCCGCCTCGGCCGCGTGCACCCCGGCGGCGCCGGTCGCCACGATGGCCAGGGCCAGGGTGGAGGAGAGCGTCGGCCGACGCATGGCGGCGCCGAGAACCCCCAGCTTGCGCTGCTGCGCGTGGGCATGCCGCGGGGCATGGCGCGGGGTATAACGGCTCATCGCCGTGGTCCTCCGAGTCGGTAGGGGGCCGACTGACGTCGATCTGGCAGGGGCACCGACCGCTGGTCCCAGGGGCAGGACATTCGGTCGGCGTTATCGAATCGAGACCAAACGTAGCCGACATCCACCCCGGGAGTGAAATGTTCGGCCACATAGTGGGCCGACCTACCGATCCCCCATCGGCTGGTCGGCCGATCCCCCGGGCGCCCGGACGGGCCTCGACCAGGGACGCGCTGGGTGCCGCGATGGGGCCGGCGTCAGCGGCCGACGTGCAGCAGGGCGCTCATCGCCCGCTCGGTGATGGCGATGGCCCGCTCCGCGTCGTCCTCGGTGTGCTCGACCGCGAGGTTGACCCCGAAGCCGTCGAGCAGGGCGTGCAGCTGCTGGGCCGCCTCGTCGGAGGTCCCGTCGAGCCGGAACGACCCGTCGGCGAGCCCCTCCTCGATGCACTCCTGCGCCAGCCGGTGCCACAGCCCGCCGACCTCGATGCTGTCCGCGGCGACCTCGGGCTCGTGGGCCGCCGCCCGCCAGTACTCGAGCCACAGGGTCCAGTTGCGCCGGCGCAGGTCGGGGCCGGGCGAGATGGATCGACGGATGATCACCGCGAGCCGGTCCCAGGGACTGTCGAGGCCCTCGAGTGCGGCCGAGAGCTGGGTCAGCTCGTCGCGGACGGTGAAGCACAGGGCGGCCTGCCGCAGCTCGCCGACCGTGGGGAAGTAGTGCTGCAGGCTGGCGGTCGGGACCCCCGAGGCCGTCGAGACGTCGCTGTATCGCAACCTCCCGTAGCCCCGCTCGATGAGTGCGGTCGACGCGCCCGCAAGGATGTCGTCGCGACGGTAACGCGGGGGCCGCCCGCGCCGGTTCCTCGTTGCTGCCTCAGCCACCCGTTGATCCTAAGCCGAGGCCGGCCGGACGGCGCGCCGGGCCACACCGAGTGCTCAGATCTCGAGCCCCTCGAGCAGGTCGGTGACCAGGGCCGCGATGGGGCTACGCTCGCTGCGGTTCAAGGTGACGTGGGCGAACAGGGGGTGCCCCTTGAGCGCCTCGATGACGGCGGCCACGCCGTCGTGCCGGCCCACCCGGAGGTTGTCGCGCTGGGCCACGTCATGGGTGAGCACCACCCGCGAGTTCTGGCCGATGCGCGACAGGACGGTGAGCAGGACGTTGCGCTCGAGGCTCTGCGCCTCGTCGACGATGACGAAGCTGTCGTGCAGCGACCGACCACGGATGTGGGTGAGCGGCAGGACCTCGAGCATGCCGCGGTCGAGGACCTCCTCGACGACCTCGCGGGAGACGAGGGCGCCGAGCGTGTCGAACACCGCCTGGCCCCACGGGCTCATCTTCTCGTTCTCGGTGCCCGGGAGGTAGCCGAGCTCCTGGCCACCCACGGCATACACCGGGCGGAAGACGAGGACCTTGCGGTGCTGGCGCCGCTCCATGACCGACTCGAGCCCGGCGCACAGGGCCAGGGCGCTCTTGCCGGTGCCGGCGCGCCCGCCGAGGCTGATGATGCCGACGTCGGGGTCGAGGAGCAGGTCGAGCGCGATCCGCTGCTCGGCGCTGCGCCCGTGCAGGCCGAACGCATCGCGGTCCCCGCGGACCAGCCGGACCTGCTTGTCGGGGCCGACCCGGCCCAGGCCGCTCCCCTTGGGCGAGAGCAGCTTGACGCCGGTGTGGCAGGGCAGCTCGGCTGCCTCGCGGCTCTCGAGACGCCCGTACTCGTAGAGGTGGTCCATCTCCTGGACACCGACCTCGAGCTCGGCCATCCCGGTCCACCCGGACTCGACGGCGAGCTCGGCGCGGTACTCCTCGGCCTCCAGACCGACGGCCGACGCCTTGACCCGCATCGGCAGGTCCTTGCTGACGATCGTCACCCGCCTGCCCTCGTTGGCGAGGTTGCGCGCGACGGCGAGGATCCGCGAGTCGTTGTCGCCGAGGCGGAACCCCGCGGGCAGCGAGGCGGGGTCGGTGTGGTTGAGCTCGACGTGCAGTTTGCCGCCCTCGTCGCCCACCGGGACCGGGGCGTCGAGGCGCCCGGCCTGGACCCTCAGGTCGTCGAGCAGGCGCAGTGCCGTGCGGGCGAAGTAGCCGAGCTCGGGGTGGTGCCGCTTGCCCTCGAGCTCGGTGATGACGACGACCGGCAGGACGACGTCATGCTCCTTGAACCGCAGGATCGCGCGCGGGTCCGACAGCAGGACCGAGGTGTCGACGACGTAGGTGCGCCGGGCCGCGCCGCCCCCGGCGGGCTCGGTCGCGGTGGTGGGCGGTCGCGAGGTCTGGGCCACGGGGATCCTCCGTACACGCTCTGCGAGAGACGTTCACTGGGGACGGTACGTCGCTCCGGTGAACGCCCGCCCCTCGCACCCTGGCGTGTCGTGTGGGTTTCTCGATGAGTCCGCGCTATCCCGTGACTCGTGGGGCTCTTGTGGCCCCTGTGACGGATGGGACATCAGAGGTCCGTGGCCCCGGCCTCAGGTGCCGAAGCGGCGCTTCCGCTCGCCGTACGCCCGCAGGGCGCGGAGGAAGTCGACCTTGCGGAAGTCGGGCCAGTAGGCCTCGCAGAAGTAGAACTCGCTGTGCGCGCTCTGCCAGAGCAGGAACCCCCCGAGCCGCTGCTCCCCCGAGGTGCGGATGACCAGGTCGGGGTCGGGCTGGCCCTTGGTATAGAGGTGCTCGGCGATGTGCTCGACGTCGAGGATCTCGGCGAGCTCCTCGATCGAGGTGCCCTGCTCGGCGTGCTCGTGCAGCAGGGCACGAACGGCGTCGGCGATCTCGCGCCGGCCCCCGTACCCCACCGCGACGTTGACGATCATCCCCTCGGCGTCGCGGGTCCGGTCGGCCGCGGACTTCAGTCGCTCGGCCGTGGCGGCCGGCAGCAGGTCGAGGGCGCCGACCGGGTTGAGCCGCCAGCGATGGGTGTCGGCGAGGTCGTCGACCGCGCGCTCGATGATCCCGAGGAGGGGGCGCAGCTCGGTCTCGGAGCGGTTGAGGTTGTCGGTGGACAGCAGCCACAGCGTGACGACCTCGACGCCGACCTCCTCGCACCAGCCGAGGAGGTTGACGATGTTGTCGGCGCCCGCCTGGTGCCCCTCGGAGGTGCCCGCGCCTCGAGCCCGGGCCCAACGACGGTTGCCGTCGAGCATCACCCCGACATGGCGGGGGACGGAGTCCGGACCCAGCCGCTTGGCCAGGCGGCGGGCGTATGCCGTGTAGACGACATCGCTGAGCGCCATCGGCGTTCTCCTCGGGTGGGAGGGGTCAGGGGTCGGGCAGGTCGGTCGGTGAGACGCGCCCGCCCGGCGGGGTGCGGCCACCGGGTGAGCCCACCGTACCGCCCGACCTCGACCGTTTCATGTGTCCCCACGCCGTTGGCCGTGGCACCCGCGAGGGGGTCCGGACGAGGCCCGCGCCAGGGTCTGCCGCCGACCGGTCGGACGGTGCCGGGCGAGGGCGGCCCCCCGGTCCCGTGAGCCGTCTGCACAGCGACCAGGGGTCGAAACCTACGGTTGCGTAGGTTACGCTGGCCCCGATGAGGAACGCCGGCCCTCAGCTCCCACCGGAGCACTCGCCCCTCGACGCCATCGAGCAGCGTGTCGAGGCGATGAAGGTCGCCGTCAAGCCCAAGCTTCGCGGGTGGCTGCACGCCGGGATGTCCCCCGTGGCGTTCGTCGCGGGGCTCATCCTCATCGTCCTGTCGAACAGCCTCGAGGCACGGGTCTCGGCGGCCGTCTTCACGCTCACCGCGGTGCTGTTGTTCGCGACCTCGGCCATCTACCACCGGGGCACCTGGTCACCGCGGGTGGCGAGGGTGCTCAAGCGGTTCGACCACTCGAACATCTTCCTCATCATCGCCGGCAGCTACACGCCGTTCGCGCTGCTCCTGCCTGACCCCCAGGGTCGCACCATGCTCATCATCGTGTGGTCCGGCGCCACTCTCGGGGTGCTCTTCCGGGTGATCTGGGTCGGTGCCCCACGCTGGCTCTACGTCCCGATCTACGTCGCCCTCGGCTGTGTCGCGGTGTTCTACATCCGGCCGCTCGCGATCTACGGCGGCGCGGCGATCCTCACCCTGGTCATCATCGGCGGGGTGCTCTACAGCCTCGGAGCCCTCGTCTACGGCATCAAGCGGCCGAACCCCTCACCGCGCTGGTTCGGGTTCCACGAGATATTCCACACCCTGACGATCCTGGCGTTCACGACGCACTACATCGCCGCGTCGATGGCGCTCTACACGCACCAGTCCTGAGCGTCGGGTCAGGCCGGGGGGCCGTCGTCCCCCGCGTCCCCGGATCCCTCGGCCACGTCGCTCTCGTCGGCCTGCGGGTCGTCCTTCCCCCGGTGGGCGGCGCTCTGGCGGTACGACATCCGGCGCATCCGGGCGTTCATGTTGCGCATGAGCAGCCACAGGACGACGGCGAGGACCAAGAACCCGAGGAACGCGAAGAACCCCGGGTCGGTGCTCGCATAGACCAGGTCGGCCCTGACCGGTAGGGCGGCATCGAGGGTGCTCATGCGTTGCGCTCCTTGCGTGCGTCGAGAACGAGGGCGAGGCCGGGGGTGGTCGCCAGGGCGTCGGCCGAGGCGAGGTCCTCGGGCAGCCCCGCGAACAGGTCGTCCTCGCCGTCGGCGACCGGGACATAGGACGCGGCGATCTCGTAGTCCTCGGTGGGCCAGATGGCCGCCTGGGTCTCGCGGGGGACGAGGAAGAACGAGCCGTCGGGGTCGACCTGGGTGGCGTGCGCCAGCAGCGCCGCGTCCCTCCGGTCGAACCAGTCGGCACACGGGACCCGGGTCGAGAGGATCCGCGCGGGCCGGTCGCGCCAGCGCTCGAGCCAGTCGGCGTAGGGGCTCTGCTCACCCAGGGCGAGCAGGGCCTCGTGGAGGGCGAGGATGCGGTCCTTGTTGAAGCCCTGGTTGTAGTAGACCTTGAGCGGCTGCCAGGCCGGCCCCGCCATCGGGTATGCGGCGGGGTCGCCGGCCGCGGCGAACGCCGCCATCGTCACGTCGTGGGTCATGACGTGGTCGGGGTGCGGGTAGCCGCCCTGCTCGTCGTAGGTCGTCACGACGTGGGGTCGGAAGCGCCGGATCTCGCGGACCAGGGCCTCGGTCGTCACGGCCAGCGGCTCGAGCGCGAAGCACCCGTCCGGCAGCGGTGGCAGCGGGTCGCCCTCGGGCAGGCCGGAGTCGACGAACCCGAGCCAGGTCTGCTCCACGCCGAGGATCTCGCGGGCCCGCGCCATCTCGTCGCGGCGGACCTGGGCCAGGTCGCGGCGGACGTGGACGTCGTCGGCCAGCCGGGGGTTGAGGATGTCCCCGCGCTCACCCCCGGTGCACGTCACGACGAGGACGGGGTGGCCGCCGTCCACATACTTGGCCATCGTCGCCGCGCCCTTGCTGGACTCGTCGTCCGGGTGCGCGTGGACGCACATCAACCGGAGTCGGTCGGACAACGTGAGACCCTTCGATCGTGCGATGGGGGCTCCCCCCGAGAATGGACCCGCACATCTTCTCATCCGCCCGCTGCGGGCTCGACCCCCGAAGGACCGGCATGCCACTGCCCCGCCCAGCCCCGGGCACCCTGAAGTGGTGGCTCATCGGCGGGCTCTGGGTCCTCGTCGCGTGCTCGGCCATCGTCTGGGTCGCGGTGGTCCGGGTGCCCCAGCAGGTCTCACCCCAGGTGACGGGCTTCTCGGTCCTCTCCGACGGCTCGGTCGTCGTCGACTACGACCTGCGCCGGCCGGCGCATACGACCGTCGAGTGCGTCGTCACCGCCCTGGACTTCCACCACGGGCGGGTCGGCGCCGCGACCGACGCGGTCCCCGCCGGACCGAGCGCCGGCACCGTCCATCGAACGGTCACCGTCCGGACCAGCGCGCCCGCCGTGACCGGCCTCGTCGACTCCTGCGTGCGCCGAGGGTCCTGACCTCGAGACGCAGTCGACGGCGGCGTCCGGGCCGTCCGCGGACGGGCGGGCGGGCCGGGACGGGATGGCCTGGCCCACGCCGTGATCCAGGCTGTCCACCCGAGCGGTTTGCTACGCTGGACCTTTGCACAAGATCGGGTCTGGACCCCGACCATCTCGACATGCTCGAGAACCGGGTCCGGGCCCGTCGCCGTAACACCACCTCCCACCCGTGACGCCGCACGCGCCCGGGACGGGTCATCAGCAAGGAGAACTGACGTGACCGAGACCGCCGGTAAGGCGACCTACCTCACCCAGGAGGCGTACGACCGACTGACCGACGAGCTCTCCGAGCTCTCGGGCCCCGGGCGCACCGACATCGCCAAGAAGATCGAGGCGGCCCGCGCCGAGGGGGACCTGCGCGAGAACGGGGGCTACCACGCGGCCAAGGAGGAGCAGGGCAAGATGGAGGCCCGCATCCGTCAGCTGACCCAGCTCCTCGACAACGCCATCATCGGCCACACCCCCGAGGACGACGGCGTCGTCGAGTCGGGCATGGTCGTCACCGTCGAGATGTTCGGCGACGAGGAGACCTTCCTGCTCGGCTCGCGCGAGATCGCCGACGCCTCGATGCAGGTCTACAGCGAGGCCTCGCCGATCGGCAGCGCCGTCGACGGCCACCAGGTGGGCGAGACGGTGAGCTTCGTGGCTCCCAACGGCAGGACCGTCGACGTCACGATCCTCCACACGGCGCCCTACGGGAGCTGACCCGCCGCCCGCGGGCGGCGGATGCCGCGCCGCGGGCTCCCGACGAGGCCGCGGCCGGGTCATCACGGCCTAGCCGGGGCCTCGCGCATGCTGCAACGATGCGGTGCATGCCCGAGACAGCGACGTCCGACCTCGTCAACCACGTCCGCCAGCAGTCGCTCGGCGACGTGCCCCGTCGCACCGCGGCGCGGATGCCGGACAAGACCGCGCTCATCGACGGCGACACCCGGCTCACCTTCGCCGAGCTCGAGCAGGTCGTCGCGGGAGCCGCGGCCGCCCTCGCCGACGCCGGTCTGGGGATGGGTGACCGGCTCGCCCTGCTCAGCCACAACTGCTGGCAGTTCGCCGTGCTCGACTTCGCCACCGCCCGCCTCGGGATCATCCTCGTGCCGGTCAACTTCATGCTCGGCCCCAACGAGGTCGCCTACATCCTCGACCACAGCGAAGCGAGCGTCTTCGTCGTCGAGGACGCCTTGGTCCCGGTCGCCGAGCAGGCGATGGCCACCAGCGCCGGCTCGGTCCGACTCCGGGCGAGCATCCGGCATACCGGCGAACCCGGTCCCGACGGGTGGCTCGACGCGCAGGAGTGGTTCGACCACCGCGGCACCCCGCCCGACGTGTTCGTCCCCGACGACGCGCCACTACGGCTGATGTACACCTCCGGGACCGAGTCGCGACCCAAGGGGGCTCTGCTGTCGAGCCGGTCACTGCTCTGGCAGTACGTCTCCTGCGTCGTCGACGGGCAGATGGAGACCGACGACGTCGAGCTGCACACCCTGCCGCTCTACCACTGCGCCCAGCTCGACTGCTTCCTCGGCCCGGACGTCTACGTCGGGGCGACGTCGATCATCCTGCCCGGCCCCGACCCGGCGGCCGTCCTCGCGACGATCGAGCGGGAGCGGGTGACCAAGTACTTCGCCCCACCGACGGTGTGGATCGGGCTGCTGCGCTCCCCGGCGTTCGAGACGACCGACCTGTCCAGCCTGCGCAAGGGCTACTACGGCGCGTCGGCCATGCCCATCGAGGTGCTCCGCGAGATGCAGGAGCGGCTCCCCCAGGTGTCGCTGTGGAACTTCTACGGCCAGACCGAGATGGCGCCGCTCGCGACGATCCTGCGCCCCCACGAGCAGCTCTCGCACGCGGGCTCGGCCGGCCGGGCCGGGCTCAACGTCGAGACGCGGATCGTCGACGACCTCGACGAGCCCGTGCCGCCGGGCACGACCGGCGAGATCGTCCACCGCAGCCCGCACGCGACTCTCGGCTACTACAAGGACGAGGAGAAGACCGCCGAGGCGTTCCGCGGCGGCTGGTTCCACTCCGGCGACCTCGGCTACATCGACGACGAGGGCCACCTGCACGTCGTCGACCGCAAGAAGGACATGATCAAGACCGGCGGCGAGAACGTCGCCAGCCGCGAGGTCGAGGAGGCGATCTACACCCTCGACGGGGTGGCCGAGGTCGCGGTCTTCGGCGTCCCACACCCACGCTGGGTCGAGGCGGTCACCGCGGTCGTCGTCCCCAAGCCCGCGGTGACGCTGACTCCGGAGGGCGTCATCGAGCACGTGCGAGGTCGGCTGGCGGGCTTCAAGGTGCCCAAGCACATCGTCATCGCCGAGGCCCTGCCGAAGAACCCCAGTGGCAAGATACTCAAGCGCGAGCTCCGGGCCGAGCATCAGGAGATCGCCGCCGGCGACGGCTGAGGCGTGGCACGAGCTGGTTGCCGCCGGCGAAGGAGCCGCTGCTTGGGCATGGACCGGCAGCGCCAGGTCCTACGCGACGCCCGCGTCGACCGGCTCCGGGCTCAGCCCACGTCCGCGAGCGCGCCGCGAAGGATGCCGTGTGCCGTGACGAGCGACGGCCCGTACCAGGTGAGCAGCCGCCCGCTGACCAGCCGGGTGGGCACGGCGGCGAACGCCTCCGGCCCGTCCTCGCCGGTGAAGGCGTAGGGCTCGTCGGGCAGCAGCACCACACCCGGGCCGCCGTCGGCCGCGGTGCGGTCGAGGTCCGCGAGGTCGACGCGCGGGTACCGGCCGGCGACGCCCCCGGTCCACGTGCCGAACCCGAGCCGGGCGAGGACGTCCGCGGAGAAGGTGGGCCGTCCGACGACCATCCACGGATCGCGCCACACCGCCACCGCGACCCGGGCGCGGGCCGGCGGGACGGCCCCGCCCCACAGCCGCTCGGCCTCGGTCAGCCAGGCCGGGTCGGCCGGCATACCCAGTCCGTCGCGCAACAGCCGCCGCATCGACGCGACCGCGCCCGGCACAGTCTCGATGTCGGTGACCCACACCGGCACGCCGCGCTCGCGCAGCCGACGCACGTCGAGCTCGCGGTTCTCCTCCTTGGCGGCGACGACAAGGTCGGGCCGCAGCGCCGCGACCGACCCGAGATCGGGGTTCTTCGTGCCGCGCACCCGGGCGACGCCGAGGTCCGCAGGATGCGTGCAGTAGTCGGTCACACCGACGAGGACCCCCGGCGCCGTCACCGCGACCGCCTCGGTCAGCGACGGGACCAGCGAGACGACGCGGGTTACCCGCTCGTGGAGCCGGACGGCATACCCGAGGTCGTCGGTCAGCGTGCGCACGGCGCCGGTCGACCGGCCCTCAGCGCGGCGCCATCCGCAGCGCGCCGTCCATCCGGATGACCTCGCCGTTGAGGTAGTCGTGGTCGATGATCGCCAGCGCGAGCCGGGCGTACTCGTCGGGCCGCGCCAGCCGCTGCGGGAAGGGCACCCCGGCAGCGAGGCCGGCCCGGAACTCGTCGGAGACGGTGGCGAGCATCGGGGTGTTGACGATGCCCGGGGCGATCGTCATGACCCGGATGCCGTACTGGGCGAGGTCGCGCGCCGCCGGGAGGGTGAGCCCGACGATGCCCCCCTTCGACGAGGCGTATGCCGCCTGGCCCACCTGGCCGTCGTACGCCGCGATGCTCGCCGTGTTGATGATGACCCCGCGCTGGCCGTTCTCGTCGGGGTCGGTGGCGGCGATGGCTTCGGCGCCGACGGCCAGGACGGTGAAGCTGCCGATGAGGTTGACCTCGATGATCGTCCGGTAGATGCCGAGGTCGTGGACGCCGTGCTTGCCGAGGATGCGGGATGCCCAGCCGACGCCCGCGCAGTTGACGACCGCCCGCAGCGGGTATGCCGCGTCGCCGCTCGCCTGGGCGACCGCAGCACGGACCTGCGCCTCGTCGGTGACGTCGGTGGCGACGTAGGTGACGCCGTCGACCTCGGGCGCCTTCTCGATGCCCTGGGCGAGGTCGAGCGCGTAGACGCGGGCCCCCGCACCGGCCAGCGCCGCCGCGGTGGCCCCGCCGAGACCCGAGGCCCCACCGGTGACGATGGCTGAGCTGTTCGCGAGTTCCATGCCTGGCATCCTGCCACTGCTCTCAGGGGCCGCTGAGATGCGGTTCCGGCTCATCCACCGGCAGGCCACCCGGCCCGGCCCGGTCGGCGCCCGCCCGGCCCAGCTCGGCCCGCTCCCGTCTCGCCGCCCGCCCCGGGGTGCCTGCACGGCGTGCCGAGAGCAGGACCCCGCCGACGACCAGCACGCCCCCGGCCAGCTCCAGCGCCGCCGGCCGTTCGCCCAGGACCAGCCACGCCGCGACGATCCCCACGACCGGGACGAGCATGGAGAAGGGCGCCACCACGCCCGCCGGGTGCCTGGCCATGAGCCAGACCCAGATTCCCGAACCGAGCACGGTGCCGAGCAGGACCGTGTAGCCCAACCCGATCCACGCGAGACCCGCGTCGGCCGTGAGCGAGGTCGCGAGGGCCCGGCCGATCCGGTCCGGGCCCTCGACGAGGAGCGACAGCGCCAGCATCGGCAACGGGGGGACGACGGACATCCACAGGGTCAGGTGCAGCGGGACCGGCGGGGCCGCGAGCCGGCTCGCGAGGTTCCCCAACGCCCAGCCCAGAGCCCCGAGCACGACGAGCAGGAAGGGCCACCACGACGTCGTCTCCGCGCGGGTGATGCCGACGACGGCCAGGCCGGTGACCGCCGTCGCCACCCCGGCCACGCGCCGCGGGCCGAGCCGCTCGCGGAGCAGCGCTGCCCCGAGGACCACGGTGAAGGGTGCCGAGGTCTGGAGAACCAGGGAGGCCAGACCCACCGGGAAGCCCGCGGCCATCCCGAGGTAGAGCCCGATGAACTGGAGCGTGCCGAAGCCGAGGCCGTAGCCGACGAGCCAGCGCGGCCGCACCCGGGGACGGGGCACGAAGGCGATGGTCGGCGCCGCGATCAGCGCGAACCGGAGGGCGACGAGGAAGAGCGGGGGGAACTGCTGGAGCGAGGCGTGGATCGCCAGGAAGTTCAGGCCCCACAGCACTGCGACGAGAACGGCGAGGAGGACGTGGCGCGGCGGCATGCCGTCGAGTGTGGTCGTCGCATTTCACCATGTCCAACGAATGATTCTGAACGGACTCGTTAGACTGCCTTCATGGATGTTCGACATCTGGAGCTGCTCCGCGAGCTCTCCGTCCGGGGCACGCTCGCCGCCGTGGCCGAGGCGACCTACCGCACGCCGTCGGCCGTCTCCCAGCAGCTGCGCACCGCGGAGCGCGAGCTGGGTGTCGCCCTCGTCGAACCGGACGGGCGGGGGGTCCGGCTCACCGCGGAGGGCCAGCTCCTCGCGGCCGGCGCGGACGAGGTATGCCGGGCACTCGCCTCCGTCCAGGCGCGACTTGACGCCGCGAGGGGGGAGTCGCGCGGCCGGGTCAGCATCGGGACCCTGCCGAGCGCGGGTGCGGCGCTGCTCCCGGGACTGGTCGAGCGGCTGGCCGACACCCCCATCGAGCTGGACCTGGACGACTTCGACCTCGCGGAGGCGGACTACGCGGCACGCACGCTGGACGTCGACATCGTCATCGCACACAGCCTCACCGGCGACGTGCCGGCGGAGGCCGAGGGGCTGACGGCGAGGTTGCTCGCCACGGAGCCGATCGACGTGGCTCTCCCCCTCGATCACCCCTTGACGCGTCGCACGGTTCTCCGTCCGGCGGACCTACGGGGCACGACCTGGATCGGGGTGCCGGTCGGCTATCCCTTCGACACCATCCTCATCGCGGTCGAACGCGAGATCGGCGAACCGTTGCACCGACGGGTCAGGCTGCGGGACAACGGTTTGATCGGGTCGTTGGTGGCGGGCGGCATGGCCTTGGCCCTGCTGCCGCGGTTCACCACAAGGGAGGAGGTCCTGGCGCTTCGACCACTTGCCGGCGTCCGCTCCCGGCGCAGCGTCGTCGCCCTGTGCCGCCCCGACCGCTACGCACGCCAGGCGGTGCGCTCCGTCGTCGACGCGCTCGAGGACATCGGCCGGGCCCTGTCCTCCCAGCCGGGCCGCCCTGCTGGCTGAGCAGGCTCAGGCGCCGGCCATCGACCGACGGCGGGCGAGGCGCGGTCAGACGTTCCGCCGGTACTGCCCGCCCACCTCGAAGAAGGCGTCCGTGACCTGTTGGAGGGAGCACACCCTGGCGGCGTCCATCAGCACGGCGAAGACGTTGTCGCCGCGCACGGCCGCCTCCTTGAGCCGGGTCAGCGCCGCCTCGGCCTCCTCGCGGTGGGCCTCACGGAACGCCGCGGACCCTCGCGAGCTGGGACTCCTTCTCCTCCTGCGAGGCCCGGGCCAGCTCGACGTGCTGCGGCGTGCCGGTCTCGCCCGGGCGTCGGAACGTGTTGACGCCGATGATCGGCAGCGACCCGTCGTGCTTGCGCTGCTCGTAGAGCATCGACTCGTCCTGGATCCTGCCGCGCTGGTAGCCGGTCTCCATCGCCCCGAGGACGCCCCCGCGCTCGTTGATCCGGTCGAACTCGGCGAGCACCTCGGACTCGACGAGGTCGGTCAGCTCGTCGATGACGAACGACCCCTGCAGAGGGTTCTCGTTCATCGCCAGGCCCCACTCGCGGTTGATGATCATCTGGATCGCGAGCGCCCGCCGCACCGACTCCTCGCCCGGGGTCGTCACGGCCTCGTCGAAGGCGTTGGTGTGCAGGCGTCTGGGCGTTGTCGTAGATCGCGATGAGCGCCTGCAGCGTGGTGCGGATGTCGTTGAAGTCCATCTCCTGCGCGTGCAGGCTCCGGCCGCTGGTCTGGATGTGGTACTTGAGCTTCTGGGCCCGCTCGTTGGCGCCGTACTTGTCGCGCATCGCCACGGCCCAGATCCGCCGGGCGACCCGCCCGATGACGGAGTACTCCGGGTCCATCCCGTTGGAGAAGAAGAACGACAGGTTCGGCGCGAAGTCGTTGATGTCCATGCCGCGGGCGAGATACGCCTCGACGTAGGTGAACCCGTTGGCGAGGGTGAAGGCGAGCTGGCTGATGGGGTTCGCCCCGGCCTCGGCGATGTGGTAGCCGCTGATCGACACCGAGTAGAAGTTGCGGACCTCGTTCTCGATGAACCACTCCTGGATGTCGGCCATCATCCGCAGCGAGAACTCGGTCGAGAACAGGCAGGTGTTCTGGCCCTGGTCCTCCTTGAGGATGTCGGCCTGCACCGTGCCGCGGACCTCGGAGAGGGCAGTGGCACGGATGTCGTCCGCCTCCTGGGCGGTCGGCTCGCGGCCCTGCTCGGCGCGGAACCGCCCGACCTGCTGGTCCATCACCGTATTGAGGAAGAACGCGAGGATCGTCGGCGCCGGACCGTTGATCGTCATCGACACGCTCGTCGTCGGCGAGACGAGGTCGAACCCGTCGTAGAGGGCCGACATGTCGTCGGCGGTGGCGACCGAGACCCCGGAGGTGCCCACCTTGCCGTAGATGTCCGGGCGCGGGTCGGGGTCCCGCCCGTAGAGCGTCACCGAGTCGAACGCCGTCGAGAGCCGGGTCGCCGGCTGCCCCTCGGAGAGGAGCTTGAACCGCCGGTTCGTCCGGAACGGGTCGCCCTCGCCGGCGAACATCCGGGCGGGATCCTCGTTGTCGCGCTTGAACGGGAAGACCCCCGCGGTGAACGGGAAGAACCCGGGGAGGTTCTCGCGGCGAAGGAACGACACCAGGTCACCGTGGTCGGAGAAGCGCGGCAGTGCGACCCGGTTGATCCTGTTGCCGGACAACGACTCCCGCGTCAGGGGAGTGTGGATCTCGCGGTCCCGCACCCGGACGACCTGCTCGTCCCCTGAGTAGGACTCGACGACCGACGGCCAGCCCTCGATCACCTCGGCGACCGCGGTCGGCAGCTCCTCGCGGGCGGCCGTGAGGAGCCCGTCGACGGCGTGGTCCGTGTGCCCGGCGGCGGCCAGCTCGTCGTCGACGGCCTCCAGCCGCTGCACCCGCCGGGCCATCGCGGCATACCGCCTCGGTGTCCTCGTGGTAGCCACGCACGGTCTCGGAGATCTCCGAGAGATAGCGCACCCGCTGCGGCGGGACGACCTGGCGCAGCACGCTGGAGTGCCGGACGGAGACCGGCGCGAGCGCCCCCTCCCCGACCTCGAGGCCCCGGTCGGCCAGACGCGCCCGCAGCTCCTGGTAGAGGGCGGTCACCCCGTCGTCGTTGAAGGTCGCGGCCGAGGTGCCGAAGACCGGCATGTCCTCGGGCCGGGAGCCGAACGCCTCGCGGTTGCGGACGAGCTGGCGCCCGACGTCGCGCAACGCGTCCATGGCCCCGCGGCGCTCGAACTTGTTGATCGCGACGACGTCGGCGAAGTCGAGCATGTCGATCTTCTCGAGCTGGCTGGCTGCGCCGAACTCGGGCGTCATGACATAGAGGTTGACGTCGGCGAAGTGGGTGATCGCGGCGTCCCCCTGGCCGATGCCCGGCGTCTCGACGACGACGAGGTCGTAGGCCGCTGCGCTGAGGATCGCGATGATGTCCCCCAGCGACTCGGGCACCTCGCGGCCGCCACGGGTCGCGACCGAGCGGAAGAAGACCCGGTCGCCGTCGAGGGCGTTCATCCGGATCCGGTCGCCGAGCAGGGCCCCGCCGCCGCGGCGCCGGGTCGGGTCGATGGCGACGACGGCGATCCGGAGCTTGTCCTGCTGGTCCACGCGCAGCCGCCGGACGAGCTCGTCCGTGAGCGAGGACTTCCCCGAGCCGCCGGTGCCGGTGATGCCGAGGACGGGGGTATGCCGCGTGCTCGCCGCCGCGCGGACCTCGCCGAGGACGTCGTCGCCGAGGGCGCCGGCCTCGGCGCCGGTGATGGCCCGGGCCACCGCCGTCCGGTCCCCCGCGAGGAGGGCGCGGACGTCGACGGGCCGGGCGGCATACAGGTCGGTGTCGCAGGCCTCGATGACCTGGTTGACCATGCCCGGCAGGCCGAGCCGCTGGCCGTCCTCGGGGCTGAAGATCGTCACGCCGGACGCCCGCAGCCGCTCGACCTCGTCGGCGACGATGACGCCGCCGCCACCACCGACGACACGGACGTGACCGGCACCGGCCTCGCGCAGGAGCTGGACGAGGTACTCGAAGTACTCGACGTGGCCGCCCTGGTAGGAGCTGACGGCGACGCCCTGGACGTCCTCCTCGATCGCCGCGTCGACGACCTCCTGGACGCTGCGGTTGTGCCCGAGGTGGATGACCTCGGCGCCCTGGCTCTGCATGATCCGCCGCATGATGTTGATCGACGCGTCGTGGCCGTCGAACAGGCTCGACGCGGTGACGATGCGCACCGGGTGGGCGGGGACGTGGAGCTCTGGGGCAGCGTGCTGGGCGTCGGTGGTCATCTCGCTCCCGGGTCGAGGGTCGCCGACCGACGGGCCCACAGGCCGGCCCATCGGAGCGGAGGTCTCCCAAAATACTAGGACGTCCTACTATCTTGGTCCACCTCGCCGCGTCACTCCCGCCCCCGCCCCCGCCCGCCCCCTAACCTCTGCTAGCAGAAGTTAGGGGACCAAGCAGAGGGTGTAACCTCCGCTTCGTCACACAACCTCTGCTAGCAGAGGTTAGGGATGCCGGATGCCGGGTGCGGGATGCGGGATGCGGGGTGCGGGATGCGGGGTGCGGGATGCGGGGTGCGGGATGCGGGGTGCGGGATACCGGACGGCGAGGGGTGGGCGGCGGGGGTCAGGCGGACGTGCGGAACCGGCGGCGGTATGCCGTCGGGGTCAGCCCCGTCTCCTGGGCGAGATGGTGTCTGAGCAGGGCGGCGCCGCCGAGCCCGACCCGGCTCGGCCACGGTCTCGACCGGCAGGTCGGTCCCCTCGAGGAGCTCGCGCGCCCGGATCACCCGCTGGTCGGTGAGCCACTGGTGCGGCGAGGTCCCCGTCTCGGCGGCGAACCGCCGGGCGAAGGTCCGTTCGGACATCCCTGCCCGCCGGGCCAGACCCGCGACGGTATGCCGGTCGGCCAGGTTCTCGAGCATCCATGCGGTCACGGGGGCGAGGCTCTCGGAGCCGAGCTCGGGCACCGGGTGGTCGATGAACTGCCGCTGCCCGCCGTCCCGGTGGGGCGGGACCACCATCCGCCGGGCGATCGTCGTCGCGACGGCCGAGCCCAGCTCCTGCCGCACGAGGTGGAGGCAGGCATCGATGCCGGCCGCGGTCCCGGCGCTGGTGATGACCCGGTCCTCCTCGGTGTAGAGGACGCCGGGATCGACCCGCGCCGACGGGTAGCGCTCGGCGAGCTCGGCGGCATACCGCCAATGGGTGGTGCAGGCCCGACCGTCGAGCAGCCCGGCCTCGCCCAGGGCGAACGCCCCCGTGCAGACCGAGAGCACATACGCCCCCCGCCGGTGAGCCCGAACGAGCTGGTCGATCACACCGGGCGCGGGGTCCCAGCTCGCCGACGACGCGGGCACCGCGACGAGGTCGGCCCGCTCGGCGGCCTCCAGGGGGAGGGCGGCGGTGACCATCGACCCGGTGGACGTGTCGAGAGCGGCTCCCGGGCGCTCGGAGCAGACGAGGAACTCGACCGGAGGCACCCCGTCCTCGGTGCGGTCGACCCCGAAGACCTCGGCGAGGACGCCGAACTCGAACAGGGCGACCGGTTCCTGGAGGATCACGGCGACAGTACGGAGCATGCCTCCAGTATGGCGGATATTTGACGAAAGACGGCATTTCTGCCACTCGTGGCACCTTCTCACTCTTCGACAAGATACTGCCATGACAACCGACACCCTCATCACCGTCGTCCTGCTCCTCGCGCTGTTCGGGCCGATCATCGCCCTCCTGGAGCGCAGCCACCGCAGGGCCCGCGGCCGCCTCGACGCGTTCAGCCCGGCCACCCGGTCACCGCGCGACGCCGACCTGCGCCGCACCGTCGCCGACCTGCGGTGCCTGCCCACGGGCGCTCCGAGCACCACCGACACCCCGACCCGGCCCTTCACTCCCGCCGCGGTGACCTCGCTCAGCAGGCGGATACCGGCGTCCGGCCCACAGGCCTGCTAGCCGGGCGTCGGCCGTCGGCGGGTCACGCCCACGACGGCCGGGAGCCCCCTCAGCCCTGCGAGACGACCCAGGCCACTGCCTCGGCGTAGCCCGCAACGCCCCTCCCGATGACCGCGTGGTCGCACACGTCGGTGAGGTAGGAGTGGCGCCGGAACTCCTCCCGCGCGTAGATGTCGCTGATGTGCACCTCGACCGTCGGCACGGTGACGGCAGCGAGTGCGTCGCGCAGAGCGACCGAGGTGTGGGTGTAGCCGCCGGCGTTGATGACGATGCCGGCGATCCCGCGCCGCCCCTCCTGCACCCAGTCGACGAGGGTCCCCTCGTGGTTGGTCTGTCGGCAGTCGGCGACCAGGCCGGCGGAGGTCGCGGCGGCGCGGCATCCGTCCTCGACGTCGGCGAGCGTCGCGTGGCCGTAGATCTCCGGCTCGCGCTCGCCGAGCAGGTTGAGGTTCGGCCCGTTGAGCACCAGCACCGTCCGCGCGTCCATGACTGGTGAGTATGCCGTGCCTCAGCCGGACTCCTGGGTCCTCAGCCGCCACCCGGTCAGGACGACGCTGACGAGGAGCAGACCCGCCATCACGGCGACGGCGGTGCCGTCCCAGGCTCGACCCAGCCAGGGGCCTCGCAGCAGGTCTCCCGCGTAGGTGACGGGGAGCAGGTCCCCGACGTGCTGGAGAGCGCCGGGCAGGACCTCGCGGGGCGGACCCGCCCCGCCGAGCATGAGGAAGACGAAGAACAGCAGGACCCCGAGGCCCTGGGCGCCGCGCGCCGTCGGGATGAGCAGGCCCAGCAGCACGCCCAGCGCGGCGAACGCCGCGATGACGAGCATCGCCGCAGCGAGGACACCGACGAGATCCGTCGGCGAGGGCGCGGCGTACGCCACGAGGGCGAGCGCGGTCAGCAGAACGGCGCCGACGGTAGCGGTGACCGCCCCGACCAGGGCGTGCGCGCCGAACAGGGTCCACGGCGGCAGGGCCGACGCGCGGAACCGGCGCAGCACCCCCTTCTCCCGGTACCCCGCGAGCTGGACCGGGACCGAGAGCACGCCGACGGTGGCCGCGACGAGGGCCACGTAGGAGGGCGTGTAGAAGCTGACCGCCGGCAGACCCTCCCATACCTGGGGGTCGGCGACCTCGCCGCCGAACACGCCGTTGAGGACGTAGAGCACCACGATGGGCAGGACGAGGACGAAGACCACGGTCAACGGCTCCCGGGCGAACAGCTTGAGCTCGACCCACACGAGTCCGGCGAGGGTCCGCATCAGCCACTCCCGGAGTCGGAGCCGTCGTCGGTGAGCCGCAGGTACGCGTCCTCCAGGGTCGGCAGGTCGACTCTGAGGTCCTCCGGCTCGAGGCCGTGCTCCACCAGGTCGTGCCCCACGCGTGCCGCCAACGCTCCGGTGCCCACGACGACGACGGACCCGGACGGCTCGCGGTCCACGCTGTGGACGCCGGTGGTCCCGGCGAGAAACGAGACGTCGGCGCCGGCGGCCGCCGTGAAGCGGACCACGGCGTCGACCTGCTGCGCGGCGACGAGCTCGGCCGGGGTCCCGGTGGAGACCACCCGGCCGCGGGACAGCACGGCGAGCCGGTCGCAGAGGCGTTGGGCCTCGTCCATGAAGTGCGTCACGAGCAGCACCGTCGCCCCCCGTTCCCTGACCGCGGCGACCAGGTCCCAGGCCACCCGGCGGGCGGCCGGGTCGAGCCCGGTGGTCATCTCGTCGAGGATGACCAGGCGGGGGGCCGAGACGAGGGCGAGGGCGATGAACAGCCGCTGCCGCTGCCCACCGGAGAGGTCGCCGAAGGCGGTGCGACGGCGGTCGGAGAGCCCCCACTCGTCGATGAGCTGCTCCCACGGGGGCCCGCCAGGCTGGATCGACGAGAACAGCCGCAGGGCCTCCCAGACCCGAAGCCGGTCGGGAAGCGCCGAGTCCTGGAGCTGGCTGCCGACGAGCCGTCGCACCGTCGCCGGGGACGCCCGCGGGTCGTGGCCCAGGACGCGCAGCTCGCCCCCGTCGACGTGCCGCAGCCCCTGAAGGCACTCGACCGTGGTGGTCTTCCCCGAGCCGTTGCGCCCGAGCAGACCGAAGATCTCTCCCTGCTCGACCTCGAAGGAGACGTCGGCCACCGCGACGGTGGAGCCGTAACGCTTGTGCAGCCCCCGAACGCTCACCGCCTGCATGTGCCATCGTCAGCACACCACGACCCGGGGCGGAAGGCCCGCAGCGGGAGTGTGGCCAACCTCGCGCGGGCCGCCGGTCAACCGCGCTCGGCGCGCAGGGCCGCGCCGACCCGTCCGACGAGGTCGAGCGGGACAGCCGCCCAGTCGAACTTCAGGGTGCCCTTCCCGCCGCGATAGGGCGCCATCGCGGCGGCGAGGTCGGCGTCGCCGTCGGCGGCAGGCACCGGGTAGACCGCGAGGTGGTCCTTCCAGCCGGCGTAGTGGACGAGGTTCGTCCCGTCGACGGTGACGGTCGGGATGCCGTAGCTGAGCCGCTCCCCCGCAGCGGGCACAACGTCGAGGAGCGCCCGGCGCACGGCCCGGAGGGCGGCCTGGTGCTCGGCGGGGTAGCCGTTGAGGTAGGCCTCGACGGCTGCTGCGGGGTCGGCCATGGCCCCATTCTCCCCAGGAGGCGCCGGTCAGGGGGAGGACGGTTCCGCGGGAGATGAGCAGCGCCAGGCACGTCGGGGACCCCGGGTCGAGCACCGCGACCCCGTCCGCGGCGGCGGCCGCCCGGGACCGCCCGATGTTCCAGCCGAGGGGATCGCCGCCCCGGGAGGTCAGCGCGTCCCCGGCACTCGTCGCCGCACCGACGAGGCAGCCGGTCAGGTCCGCGGGCAGGCCGGCGCGGACGATCGCCGGGATCGCATCCTCGCCGAGCGCGCCGAGGTAGCCCGTGTCGAGCGTGGCGCCCGCGCGGTAGCGGTCGATGTTCTGCTGGGCGACCCAGCCATCGGGGTTCATCAGCCCGAGGACGAGCAGGACGCTGGCGCCGGAGAGCAGGGCGGCCCGGGGCAGCCAGCCGCCCCGCAGGCGGATCCCGGCGACGAGGACCAGCACGACGACGAGGCCGAGCCACAGCTCGAACGCGTCGACGACCAGCCGGAGCGTCGTGAACCCGTACGCCTCCTGGTAGGTCGCCATCTTGTGCAGGGCGGATGCCACGACGACGAGCGTCATCGCGCCGAGCGCCCCGAGCATCGAGCGCACCAGCAGCCGGTCGGCGGCGGTGGCGACCGGGGCCTTGCGGGCCGTGACGGCGACGACGAGGAGGGTGAGCACGGTGACGACCGTCAGCTGAGCGAACCCCTCGTGGACGTCGTCGGCATAGGTGAGCCCCGTCGCCCGCTGGACGTAGTCGTGGCCGCCCACGAGGGCCGCCGCCTGGGCGAGGAGGAAGGCGACGAACACGGCGAGGACGAGCCCGACCGGCACGAGCCACTCCCAGGACCGGGCGACCGGTCGGGCCGGCGGGGGCTGCAGCACGTCGACACGCGGAGGGTTGACGGCCAGATAGGAGCCGGCGAGCACGATGCCGCCGACGAGGACGGCGACGAAGGTGCGCAGGGTGAAGCCGCTCATGTCGAGGTTGGGCACGACGGCGTCGGCCCAGGCGCCGAAGACGGCATCCCCCGAGGCGAACAGCGAGCCGAACGCGACGACGAGGACGACGGAGACGGCGGCGGTCCGCAGCACCGGCCACAGGTGTCGGCGCCGCGACATCGCCGTCAGGGTCCGGCCCAGCAGGGGAAGCCCCCGCAGGGCGGAGAGGACCCACGCGACCGGCCCGGCGACGATCCCCAGCAGCCGGTGGGCGTCGGTCACGGCCGCCGCGACAAGGAGCCCGGCGACGAGGATCGCGAGCACGGCCAGCCACGCGGACGCCCGCAGGACGACGAGGGTGCCCAGGCCGACGGCCAGTCCCGCACAGCCGACCGCCCAGGGCCGCGTGCGGTACCGGCTCGCCCACAAGATGACCGCTCCGCCGGCGAGCAGGGTGAGCAGTGCCCCCGCGCCGATCGGGTGGTAGGGCATGAGGAGCGCCCCAGCGAGACCGACGACCAGGGCACCACCGAGAAACCCCACCTGCGGCCCGATCCCCGCCTCGGGCCAGACCTCGCCAAGGACGTCGGCGGGCGGCGCGGGCGGCGCGAACGGGTGTGCGGGAGCCGGGGTCGGCGGCGCCGCAGCGGTGGGGGTCGCGGGCATCGGGCTCGCCTGGGTCGGCACGGGCTTCCGGGGAGGGACGTGAGGTCGTGGGGGCCCCCCGGGCTCGACGGCCGGCGCGTCGGTGCGAGCCGGCCCGGGGGTATGCCGTGGCAGCACCGCGCGGATGACCGCACCCGAGCGGTCGTGCGCCGGTGGCACGGCCGCGACGGTCCCCCCGTGCAGCTCGCAGACCCACCGGGCGATGGCCAGGCCGAGGCCGGTCCCGCCCGCGTCGTCGCTGCCGGTGCCGAACCGCTCGAAGACGGCCTCGGCCGACGCGGGCGGGATGCCGGGGCCCTCGTCGGTGACCTCGAGGGCCCACCGGTCGCCGGCAACGGCATACGCGCTCACCCGCACCGCACCCTCGGCGGGGCTGTGCCGACCGGCGTTGTCGAGGAGGTTGGCGACGACCTGCACCAGCCGCGCCGGGTCCGCCTCGACGACCAGATCCTCCGGTTCGACGACGACCTCGTGGCGCACGGCCCGTGGGGTCAGTCCCGCCTCGGCGACGCACCGGGCGAGGAGCTCGGCGACGAGGACCGGCTCGACCCGCAGCCGGGCCCGTCCCGCCTCGATGCGGGACAGGTCGAGCAGGTCGGTCACGAGGTCGCTCATCCGCTCGGCCTGCGCGAGCGCGGCGCCGAGGGAGGCCGGGTCGGGGGCAGCGACCCCGTCGACGAGGTTCTCGAGGAGGGCGCGCTGGGCAGCCAATGGGGTGCGGAGCTCGTGGGAGACGGTGGCGATGAGCTGGCGACGCTGCTCGTCCACGGCCCCGAGGTCGGCGGCCATCGTGTTGAACGCCCGCGCCAGGCCCCCGACCTCGTCGGTCGAGGTCGCCGTGACCCGCTGGCCGTAGTCGCCGGCCGCCATCCGCCGCGCGACGGCGGTCATCTCCCGCAGCGGCGAGGTCATCCCCCTGGCGAGCCACTGGGTGATCCCGAGTGCGGCCGCGAGCGTCACGGGGAGGCTGAGCCACCACGGCACCTCGGCCTGTTCGCCGATCGCGGCGACCGCGGTGGCGACGAGGATGCTGGCGCCGACGAGGAGACCGAGCTTGAGCTTGATGGAGCCGACCCGGTCCAGCGGCCGCTCGGGGATCACGGCCGGTCCTCGAGGGCGTACCCGACGCCGTGGACGGTGCGCACCCGGTCGGAGCCGATCTTGGCCCGTAACGCCTTGACGTGGCTGTCGAGGGTCCGGGTGCCGGTCGCGTCGGCCCAGCCCCACACCTCGCGCATGAGGTCGTCGCGCTCGCGGACGGTGCCAGGGGTGGCCGCGAGAGCGACGACGAGGTCGAACTCGGTCGGGGTCAGGTGGACCTCGGCCCCGTCGACGTGGACCCGTCGCGTCGCCGGGTCGACGTGAAGGGCGCCGACCCGGCGGGCCGCTCCGGGCGCGGCGGCCAGCTCGCGGGCCCGGTCGACGCGACGGAGCAGGGCGCGGGTCCGGGCGAGCACCTCACGCATCCGGAACGGCTTGGTGACGTAGTCGTCGGCCCCCACGGCCAGCCCGACGAGGATGTCGGTCTCGTCGTCGCGGGCGGTCAGCATGAGGACCGGCACCGGTCGCTGGGCCTGGATGCGGCGGCATACCTCCAGCCCGTCGAACCCCGGAAGCATGACGTCGAGGACGACGAGGTCGGGCCTCAGCTCGGCGTGGGCGGCCACCGCGCCCGGCCCGTCGAAGGCCTGGTGGACGGTGAACCCCTCGGCGGCGAACCGGTCCGCGAGCGCCTGGTTGATGGTCGGCTCGTCCTCGACGACGAGGATCGTCGCGGACAGGGTCGGGACCGGCACCGCACGGTCGATGGGGGTCCCCTCGGTCATGCTCCGAGCGTATGGGTGAGGGCATGCGGCCCGACCGGGGGACGTGTGGAGATTGTGTGCAGACTGCCGACCTCGCCACTACGCCACGCCGACGGCACTCAGTAGCGGCGACGTCCGCCGTGACTGGGCCGGTGGCGATGGGCCCGTCCGGCCTCCCGGTTCGCCGGTCCTGGGGTGTGGCAGTCCGGCGGCCGGTCCGCGAGGGCGGGCCGTTCGCGGCGCACGAGGACCGCGAGGCCCTTTGGGGGCCCGACCCGATATCGGCATGCCGCCGGCGAGGGTCCACGGACGGCTGGGCCTGGGGGCGGTCGCCTCCGTCGCCCGCGCGCATTCTTGGGGGATCCCGCGGCCAGACCGGTTCGAGGGCCCGCTGGGACTTGTCCGGGGCCCTCGGATCGTGGAGAGTCGAGGGATGCCGATCGAGAAGCTGCCGTCAGGGACGCGGGGCGGTCGCACGCCCCCCGGGTTCGTCGGGAAGCTGATGACGCCGGTCATGATACGGATCCACCGGCTCTCCGGGGACCGGTTCAACGGGATGGACCTGCTCTACCTCACCACCGTCGGGGCCAGGTCGGGACAGGCCCGGACCACTCCCGTCGCCCGCTTCGACGACGGCGCCGGCGGCTGGTGGGTCGTCGCCTCTGCCGGTGGTGCCGTCACGCATCCCGCGTGGTACCACAACATCGTCGCCCACCCGGACGACGTGACCGTCGAGGTCGGCAGGACCCGGCATCACGTCCGGGTCGAGCAGCTCGAGGGCGATGCCCGAGCGGTCGCCTGGCGGGAGATCACCGGACGGGCCAAGGGCTTCGCCGCTTACGAGGCCAAGACCGACCGGGCCATGCCCGTCCTCCGGCTCACCCCGCTCCGCTGAGCGCCGGTAGGCGTCGCCGGGCCTGAGCGAGTCGTGCCGCCTGGGTCGACACCCTCGGTCGGGGCCCACTCGCGGGCTTCGGCTCGCACCCGGGAGTCCGCGTCACCCAGCGGCTGCCCATTCCTTGCATAATGCGTTAGTCGCTACTAACGTATTGGCGTGCCCGACGCCTTGTCTGCCGCTGCCGAGCCGAACCGGCGACACATCCTGCAGCTGTTGGCGTCCCGCCCAATGACCGTGACCGAGATCGCAGCTCGGTTCACCGTGACCCGGTCGGCGATCTCCCAGCACCTCGCAGTGCTGAGCGAGGCCGGGCTGGTCACGGCTGAGAAGGTCGGCCGCCAGCGCATCTACCGAGTCCTTCCGAGCGGCCTCCGCAAGCTCCAGGCCGAGATCGACCGCTTCTGGACCGATGAGCTGGACCTGCTCGTCGCCGACGCCAACACCGTGAGGAGAGACCGATGAGCTGCACCAAGACCGCCGTCCTGCCCGTCACGCCAGACGAGGCGTTCGACCTCATCACCCGACCCGAACGGCTCCGCCGATGGCAGACGGTGTCAGCGCGGGTGGACCTGCGGGCCGGCGGCGAGTACCGCTGGACCGTCACTCCAGGGCACATCGCGGCCGGGACCTACCGCGAGGTCGAGCCGGGCAGACGCGTCGTGTTCGGCTGGGGCTGGGAAGGTAGCCCCGGACTGGCCCCAGATGCGTCCACGGTCACGATCACGCTCGAGCCCACCGAGGGGGGCACCTTGGTGACCCTCGTCCACGAGGGACTGACCGATGAGCAGGCCGCCCAGCACGCCGCCGGCTGGAACCACTACTTCGCTCGGCTGGCGACAGCGGCCGCTGCCGGGGACGCCGGTCCCGACGAGTGGGCCGTGGCCCCCGAGGACCTCGACCCGCTGTTGAGCGCCGAAGCCACCCTGGCCGCCCTCCAGGGTGTGTTGCTGAACCTCACCACCGAGGACCGCACCAAGCAGACCCCATGCAGCGACTTCGACGGCGATGCGCTTGCCGAGCACCTCGTCGGATCCCTGACCGGCCTGGGAGCGATGGCCGGGGCGGTGGTCACGGACCCCGAGGCTGGCTCGCTCGAGAACCGGGTCGCGGTGATGGCGGCCCAAGCGGTGGAGGCATGGCGGGCCCGAGGCCTCGAGGGGACGATCCCCGGCCCCGGGGGCGGTGAGATGCCCGCCGTGGTCGGCGCCAGCATCATGTCGCTGGAGTTCCTCATCCACGGTTGGGACTTCGCACAGACCAGCGGACAACAGCTCGCGGTGTCGGATGCCGTAGTCGAGTACGTCCAGACCCTGGCCGACCAGATCATCCCGGGTTCACGGGCGCGCGGGGCCTTCGCCGAGCCCGTCGAGGCCGCCGCCGACGCCAGTGCGCTGGAGCGTCTGGTCGCGTTCTCGGGACGTACCCCGGTCACCGTTTGACCACACCCGCCCATCACACACGGGTGTCTCAGAACCAACGAAGGAGAGTCACATGTCCAAGTACGTCTTCATCTACCACGCACCGATGACCCCGGCAGAAGCCACGCCCACCAGCGCCGAGCAGGTGGACGCGATGATGCAGCAGTGGGGCGCCTGGGCCGCCACCGTGGGGGACCGGATGGTCGACTTCGGGACCCCGCTCGCGCGTGGCGTACGGGTCGCTGCGGGAGGCGAGACCACCCCGAGCGACCGCGAGGTGGCCGGATACAGCATCCTCGAGGCCACCGACCTCGACGAGGCCCTGGAGCTCGCCCGGACCCACCCGCACCTCACCATGCCCGGTGGATGTGAGATCGAGGTGCACGAGGCACAGGCCATCCCGGGGATGTAGCCGGCAGGCCGCCACCCGTTGCCCATCCGGGTGGCGGCCTGGGCGCGGACCGACACCTGCGACCCCCGAGGTGACCGGCACCGATGCCGGTCGCCGGCAGCGCGTTCCCGTGAGGAGGTGGCCGACAATGAGGCGATGGAGTGCAATGGCGACGCCTGCGGGGTCCAGCCTGCTGTGCGTGGGATGACGTCGAGGACGACCAGGTCGGGCCTCGGCTCGGCGTGGGCGGCCACCGCGCCCGGCCCGTCGAAGGCCTGATGGACGGTGAACCCCTCGGCGGCGAACCGGTCCGCGAGCGCCTGGTTGATGGTCTGCTCGTCCTCGACGACGAGGATCGTCGCGGAGGGGGTCGAGACCGGCACCGCACTGTCGATAGGGGTCCCCTTGGTCGTGCTCCGAGCGTATGGGTGAGCGCCTGCAGGCCGACCGGGCGAGGTGTGGAGATTGTGTGCGCAGATCGGATCCGGTGCGCCGCTGGCGCTATGAGGTGGTGAGGACCGCCAGGCCACCGTCAGGGGTCCGTGCCGGGGCGGTGCCACGTGAGCGCCACGCGTCGCGTCCTCGGCGACCCCGCCCACCGAGGAAGTCCCCCCGAAACCGACCCTGCCGTCCACGCGATGCCCTGGCGGGCCGGGACCGGAAGGGGTATGCATGAGTCATGGGTGATGTCAGATCGGCCTGGAAGGACACCGGGGAGCGGTTCGCCGCTCTGGGCGCCTCGCTGAAGGCGCACTACGGCGGGGAGCACGACACCGACGCCGAGTCGACGAAGCGGGACCTGGGTGAGGCAGCCCGTCGTTTCGCGGGCGCGATCCAGGACGCCGTGGACGCCCTGGGGGCAGCGGCCCAGGACCCATCCGTCAAGGAGGACGTCCGCAAGGTAGGCGCCTCCCTGGCCACCGCCGTCAGCACCACCTTCGCGGAGGTCTCCGACGATGTCCGCCGCATGGCGGACCGGACCCCAGGGGACCAGACCGAACCTGAGCCCCCGCCGGACGGCACCACCGGACCGGACACGTCGGCGCCGGACGAACCGCCCTCGGAATCGGCGTCCGCCGAGGGCGACGAGCCGCCGCCAGGGCTCGAACCGTGGGGCACCCCGTAGGCGTGGTCCGAGGGTCGACGCCCGCAGGCAGGGAGCACGGAGCCCCTCGGCGGCGGCCGGCCTGACGCACGGGCCCGCGGACAAGCCGCGCAGCGCACCAACGCCGCTCGGTGCGGCGCGGGCCGGGCGTGGGGTGCAGGGTCAGCCGCCCCGGTTCGGCAGGAGGAACAGGACACAGGCCACGCCGAACACGGCGCTGCCCGCGACCACCAGCAGGTCGCCCGAGCGGGCACCGGACCAGCCGAACAGCACGGCACTGACGAGGAACATCCCCCAACCGACTCGCTCCGCGCGACGCATGGCTCCACTACAGCCCTGCGTCGCGGCCGTGTCACGCCGACGCGCGGTCACGCCCACGTCGCACCGGGCCGCCGCAGCGACGAGATGAGCATCGACCGGATGAGTCTCGCCGCCCTTGTCGCCATCGAGCCATCGCGCCTACCCCGGCGGCGTCGGCCCCCCGGCGCTCAGCGACGGCCGATGAGGTACCCGACGACGAACGCGACGACCGCGACCGCCGTGCGTCCGGCGTACTCGCGCACGAGGACCGGCAACACCGTGCGGCCCAGGTCGATCGAGTCCTCGGACGGCCGCGGCGGCGCGGCCGGTGCCGCCGGCCGCGCCGTGACGGGAGCCGAGGAGGCCGGCCCCGCCTCGTCGGTCGCAACATCCGCTCCGGCCCCGCCGCCCCCCTGGGAGGGCGCCGCACCAGGGGCTCGCGGCGCGGCGAGACCGTCGTCGGCGATCGGCGCGAAGCGGCTCTCGATGCACGCCACGAACTGCTGCAACAGCTTGTCGGACACGTCCTGCATGACGCCGCGGCCGAACTGCGCCGGTTTGCCGGTGACCGCGAGGTCGGTGACGACGTCGATCCGGGTGCCGGCGCCCGAGGGCGCCAGCTGGATCGTCACCGTCGCCCCGGCCGTCCCGTTGCCACGCTTGTCCTTCCCCTTCGCCTCGATGACGGCCCGGTGCGTCGCGTCGTCCCGGCTGAGGAACTGGCCGGCGCCGGCGTACACCAGGGCGATCGGGCCCAGCTTGACCTTGACGGTCCCGCTGAACCCGTCCTCGGTCACCTCGGTCACCGTGGCTCCGGGGAAGCACTGCCCGATGCCCTCGAGGTCCATGAACGTCGCCCAGGCCCCGTCGATCGAGGCAGGCACGGTGAAGTCGTGGGTCAGCTCCACAGGCTCACGCTCCCGCGGCCGCCAGGACCGCCCGTCGGGTGAGCACGGTCGCGAGGTGGCGCCGGTAGTCGGCGCCGCCGTTGAGGTCGCTGGGCGGGTTGGTGCCGTCGGCCGCCGCCGCACAGGCCGCACCCACCGCCTCCTGCGTCGCCGCCGCCCCGACGAGGGCCTGCTCGACCGCGGTGGCCCGCAGCGGGGTGGAGCCCATGTTGGTCAGCCCGATCTTGGCCTGGGAGATCACCCCGCCCGAGGCCTGGACCGTCGCCGCAACGGCGACGATCGACCACTGCTGAGCCGTCCGGACGAACTTCTCGTAGTGGGCCCCCCACCCGGTGTGCTTGGGGATGCGCACCGCGGTGAGGAGCTCGCCCTCCCCGACCGCCGTCTCGAACAGGTCGACGAAGAAGCTGCCCGCGGCAACCCTGCGCTCTCCGTCGGCGCCGGTGATCACCAGCTCCCCGTCCAGCGCCAGTACCGGCGCCCCGACGTCGCCGGCGGGGTCGGCGTGGGCCAGCGCCCCACCGATGGTGCCCCGGTGCCTGATCTGCGGGTCGGCGACCTCCTTGAGCGCGGCCACGAGAAGCGCCGCGTGCTCGCCGACCAGCGGGTCGGCGATGATGTCGGAGTATGCCGTCATCGCACCGATGACGATGGCGTCGCCGTCGTCGCGGACCCCCTTGAGCTCCTCGATCCGGCCGAGGTCGACGACCATGTCCGGCGCGTTGAGGCGCATCCGCATGACGGGGAGCAGCGACTGTCCCCCGGCGAGGACCTTGGCATCCTCGCCCGCCTCGGCGAGCGCCGCGAGGGCCTCGGCGACGGTGGTCGGCGCTATGTAGTCGAACGCTGCGGGGATCACTGGCCCGCTCCCTTCTGCTTGGCGTCCTGGACGGCTCGCCACACCCGCTCCGGCGTGCATGGCATCCGGATGTCGTTGATGCCCATCGGCCGCAACGCGTCGACGATGGCGTTGACGACCGCCGGGGTGGAGGCGATGGCTCCGGCCTCGCCGACGCCCTTGGTGCCCAAGGTGTTCGTCGTCGACGGTGACACCGTCCGGTCGTTGACGAGGCTGATCGTGTCGGCCGCCGTCGGCAGGGTGTAGTCGACGAACGAGCCCGACACGAGAGTGCCGGCGTCGTCATAGACCGCCTCCTCCCAGAGCGCCTGGGCGATGCCCTGGACGATGCCGCCGTGCATCTGGCCGTCGACGATGAGGGGGTTGACGACGGTGCCGACGTCGTCGACCGAGACGTAGGACCGCATCCGGGACTCGCCGGTCTCGGTGTCGACCTCCATGGCGCACAGATGCGTGCCGTGCGGGAAGGAGAAGCTCACCGGGTCGAAGGTCGCGTCGGCGTCGAGCGAGGGCTCCATCCCGTCGGGGAGGTTGTGCGCCGTGAACGTCTCCCAGACGATCTCGGCCATCGCCTTGCCCTGACCGGTGCCCTTGACGGTGAACTGCCCGTCCTTGAACTCGATGTCGTCGACACTCGCCTCGAGGAGGTGGGCCGCGACGGGCCTGGCCTTCTCGATGACCTTGTCGGCGGCCCTGATGACGGCCTCGGCGCCGACCACGAGGCTGCGCGAGCCGTAGGTGTCCAGGCCCTTGACGGCGACCTGGGTGTCCCCGTGCAGGACCTCGACGTCCTCGAACGGCACGCCGAGCCGGTCGGCGACGATCTGGCTCCACGCCGTCTCGTGGCCCTGCCCGTGCGGGCTGGTGCCGGTGACGACCTCGACCTTGCCGGTCGGCAGCATCCGGATCGACGCGTGCTCCCAGCCGCCTGCGGCATACGACAGTGACCCGAGGACGCGCGACGGCGCCAGACCGCACATCTCGGTGAACGTCGACACGCCGATACCGAGCTGGACCGTGTCACCGCTGTCCCGGCGCTGCTTCTGCTCGGCGCGCAGGGCGTCGTAGCCGAACAGCTCCTTGGCCCGGGCGGTGGCGGCCTCGTAGTTCCCCGAGTCGTACTCGAGCCCGCACACGGAGGTGAACGGGAACTGCTCGTGGGCGATCCAGTTCATCTCGCGGATCGTCAGCGGGTCCACGCCCACCTCGACGGCGAGCTCGTCCATGAGCCGCTCGATGGCGTACGTCGCCTCGGGCCGGCCGGCGCCGCGGTAGGCGTCGGTCCAGGTCTTGTTGGTGAACAGGTTGGTGCAGTTGAACTGGTAGGCCGGGAACGTGTAGATGGCGTTGTACATGAACGCCCCGAGGATCGGGACGCCGGAGGTGACCAGGCCCAGGTAGGCGCCCATGTCGGCGAGCAGGTCGACCTTGAGCCCGGTGACGGTGCCGTCCTTGGTCGCGGCGAGGGTGAGCCGTTGCCACTGGTCGCGGCCGTGGTGGCCGGAGACGAGGGACTCGCTGCGGGTCTCGGTCCATTTGCAGGGCTTGCCCGTATGCCGTGCCGCGAGGACGGTGATGACCTCCTCGGGAGTGTGCTGGAGCTTTCCGCCGAAGCCGCCGCCGACGTCGGGGGCGATCACCCGGACCTTGCTCTCGGGGATGCCGAGCACCGCAGCGGTGAAGATGCGGACGAAGTGCGGGACCTGGGTCGCCGACCAGATGGTGAGCTGCTCGCCGGTGGGGTCGGCCACCACCGAGCGCGGCTCCATGAAGGCCGGGATGAGCCGCTGCTGCCGGTACTCGCGCTCGATGACGATCCCGTCGGCCCGGGCGGTGGCGATGGCGTCGTCGACGCTGGAGCCGGTGCCGGCCGCCGCGGAGTCGAACTGCCAGACGGCGCTGGTGTTGGTCCCGAGGCCGGGGTGGGCGAGGACGGTGTCCTTGACCGCCTCCTTGAGGTCGAGCACCGCGGGCAGCTCGTCGTAGTCGACGTCGACGAGCTCGGCCGCGTCGCGGGCCTCTGCGACGGACCGGGCGATCACGACCGCGACGACCTCGCCCGCGAAGGCGACATGGTCCACGGCGATCGCCGGGTGGTCCGGCGCCTTCTGGTCCGGGGTGATCGGCCAGGCGTTGGGGAGGCTGCCCTGGATGTCCTTGACGTCGGCGCCGGTGAGGACCGCGATGACACCGGAGGACGCCTTCGCGCCCGCGGTGTCGATGCCGGTGATCGTCGCGTGGGCGAACGGGCTGCGCACCATGACGAGGTGGAGCATCCCGGGGAGGGTGATGTTGTCGGTCCACCTGGTCCGGCCGGTGACGAGGCGCTGGTCCTCCTTGCGCCTGCGGGGGGCGCCGACCTCGGGGGCGTGGGCGTTCTCGGTGACGGTCATGACCCGGCCCCCGCCTGCGCGCCGGCTGCGGCTTGGACGGCCTTGACGATGTTGTGGTAGCCGGTGCACCGGCACAGGTTGCCCTCGAGGCCCTGACGGATCTCCTCCTCGGAGGGAGCCGGGTTGTCGGCCAGGAGGTCCAGGCTCTGCATGATCATCCCGGGGGTGCAGTAGCCGCACTGGAGGGCGTGGTTGTCATGGAAGGCCTGCTGCATCGGGTGCAGCCGGCCGTTGGTGGCGAGGCCCTCGACGGTGGTCACCTCGTGTCCGTCGGCCTGGACCGCCAGCACGTTGCAGGACTTGACGGACCGGCCGTCGAGATGGACCGTGCACGCGCCGCAGTTGCTCGTGTCGCATCCCACCACCGTTCCGGTCTTGCCGAGCGACTCTCGGAGGTAGTGGACGAGGAGCGTGCGGGGCTCGACGTCGTCGGAGTAGCTCACTCCATCGACCGTCACGGTAATGCGAGTCATCGTTGACTCCTTCGCGTGGTGAACGTGGGTAGTCGCGATCCTTGCCGCTCCATGCTCACGTGACAAGGGTCACATCGAGGGTCTGGGTGAACTCCCAGCGACCGTCGGCCCCACTCCTCAGGTCGTGTGGTGGTGGATGGCCCCATCCGTCGTCCCGAGCCGTTCCCCCCGGCCGCCCCACTGGAGGGCGATGATCTCGGCCGCGATGCTGACCGCGGTCTCCTCCGGGGTCCGGGCGCCGAGGTCGAGGCCGATGGGCGAGGACAGGCGGGCGATCTCGGCGTCGGTGACGCCGGCCTCGTGGAGACGCTTGACCCGGTCCTCATGGGTTCGCCGCGAGCCCATGGCACCGACATATGCGACCTCCGGCAGGCGCAGCGCCACCTGCAGCACCGGCACGTCGAACTTCGGGTCGTGGGTGAGAACCGCGATGACGGTACGTCCATCGACGCGGCCCGCCTGTCCCTCGGCCTCGAGGTAGCGGTGGGGCCACTGGACGACGACCTCCTCGGCGGCCGGGAACCGGCGCGAGGTCGCGAACACCGGCCGAGCGTCGCACACCGTCACCGCATACCCGAGGAACCTGCCGACGTGGGCCACGGCGGCCGCGAAGTCGATGGCGCCGAACACGAGCATTCGCGGCCGGGGCGCGAACGACGACACGAACACCCGCATCCCCTCGCCCCGGCGCTCCCCCTCGGGGCCGTAGGTCAGGGTCTCGGTGCGGCCCGACGCGAGCAGGCCCCGGACGTCGTCGGCGACGGCGTCGTCGGCCCGGGTCGACCCGATCGAGCCCGAGCGCTCGACCCCGGCGCCCTCGGGGCGGACGACGAGCCGCTGCCCCACGCGGGACCCGTCGGGGTGCTCGATCACGGTCGCGACGGCCACCGGGCGTTCGGCCTCGATGTCGGCGGCGACGTCCCCCAGCTCGGGGAAGCTCTCCTGCGAGACCCTCTCGACGAAGACGTCGAGGATCCCCCCGCAGGTCAGACCGACCGCGAACGCGTCGTCGTCGGAGACGCCATACCGTTGCAGGACCGGCGCTCCGGAGCCGACGACCTCCTGACCGAGCTCGTAGACGGCTCCCTCGACACATCCGCCGGAGACGGAGCCGACTGCCTCCCCGTCAGGACCGACGAGCATGGCCGCCCCAGGGGGGCGGGGCGCCGAGCGGAACGTCGCGACGACGGTGCCGACGCCGACCTCCTCGCCCGCCTGCCACCACTGGAGCAGCGGGTTCAGCACATCACGCACGGGCCACCACCTCGATCAGCTCTTCGAACGCCGCGAACGAGTGTCCCGCGACGAAGTCGTCGACATGCGGGAGCACCGCGACGATGCCCCGCTGCACCGGCTCGTACCCGGCCAGCCCCCGGTGCGGGTTGGCCCAGACGACCCGGTGGGCCACAGCACGCAGCCGGCGGACCTGCTCGCCGAGCGCCTCCGGTCGGTCCCGCTCCCAGCCGTCGCTCGCGACGACGACGACGGCACCGCGGGCCATGCCGCGACGGCCCCAGCGCTCCAGGAAGACCTTGAGCCCCTCCGCCAGCCGGGTGCCGCCAGACCAGTCCGGGACGGTGTCGCCCGTCGCGACGAGCGCCCGGTCGGGGTCGCGGTGGCTGAGCGGGCGGGTGACGTGCGTGAGCCGGGTGCCCAGGGTGAAGACCTCGACGGGCACCCCGGAGCGGCAGTAGGCGTTGCCGAGCCGCAGGAGGGCGTCGGCATACGCGCTCATCGACCCGGACACGTCGATGAGCAGCACGACCCTGCGTGACCGCTCGCCGCGCCGACGCCATCGGATCGCGCCTGGCTCGCCCATCCGCTGCAGCGTGGAGCGCAGGGTCAGCCGGGCGTCGACCTGCCCGCGACGCCACGCCGTATGCCGGTGGGCCCGGCGCCGCGGGGCCCGGGGACGCAGGGCTGAGAAGGCCTCCTGGAGGACCCGCCGCTCGGCAGCGCTCAGGGTCGCGAGGTCACGGTGGCGCAGGATCTCGGTGCGGCTGGCCCTGGCCTGCTGGGTCCGAGAACCCTCCTCACCGTCCTCGCCGCCGCCGTCGACGTCGGCCGCCAGGTCGGCCATCGTCGCCGTCACCGACGGGGTCGCCCGGGGCTTGCTTCCGGCTCGCTCCAGGCCGAACCAGGCGGCGTACACCAGGTCGTAGCGCTCGAGGTCGGCCGGCGAGGCGCACAGGGTGGCCCGGCCGGCGACGTACGAGCCGACGGGGTCGGCGAGCCCGACCTCGGCCACGGCCTCGAGGTAGGTCCGCTCCCGCTCGGCGGTGACGCCGACCCCCGCGGCCCGCAGAGCCCGAGCGAACCCGAGCAGCACCTCCTCCGGGGGACGACGCACCGGCGCCGCGACGGTCATCGGGCGAGGACCTTGTCGAGGGCGCGCTTGACCCGCTCGGCGTCCTCGCGATACTTCACGGCGACCCCGAGGGTCGCCGCCGCCACCTCGGTGTCGAGCTCGCGGGTGCCGAGCTCGTGCAGGGCCCGGGCCCAGTCGAGGGTCTCGGCGACGCCCGGAGGCTTGAGCAGCTCTGCGTCGGAGCGGATGACATGCACGGCGCGGACGACCTGCTCGGCGAGTGCGGCCGACACCTCGGGGGCCCGCTCGCGGAGGATGGCGAGCTCGCGGTCGATGCCGGGGTGGTCGATCCAGTGGTACAGGCAGCGGCGCTTGAGGGCATCGTGCAGCTCGCGGGTCCGGTTGGAGGTGAGGACGACGATGGGAGGCGTGGTCGCAGACACGGTGCCGAGCTCGGGGATGGTGACCTGCCAGGTGGACAGCACCTCGAGGAGGAACGCCTCGAACTCGTCGTCCGCTCGGTCGATCTCGTCCACGAGGAGGACGACCGGACTCTCCCGCAGCGCTCTCAGCACCGGCCGGGCGAGCAGGAACCGGTCGTCGAACAGGCTCTCCTCGATATCCGCGACGGTGCTCGCGGCACCGGCGACGGCCTCGAGAGCGCGGACGTGCAGGATCTGCCGGGGGAAGTCCCAGTCGTACAGGGCCTGCGTCGAGTCGATGCCCTCGTAGCACTGGAGTCGGATGAGCGGGAGGTCCGTGGCCTCGGCGAGCGCCTCGGCCAGGGCGGTCTTGCCGGTCCCCGGCTCCCCCTCCATGAGCAGCGGTCGACCGAGCCGCAGAGCGAGCCACGCCACCGTCGACAGGGCGTCGTCGGCGAGGTAGCCGGTGGCCGCGAGGCGCCGGCCCAGGTCCTCTGCCGAGGCGAAGGTCGTCCGGGGGTCCATGGCCACAGCATTACGGACAACGCCCTCCGGCGGTAGGTCCGCCCGAGCCGGCGGGGGGATCGGCGCTCAGCGGATGTCCGCCGGACGGTCGAGGTCGCGGCCCGACGCCAGGTCGCCGCACTCGACGAGCCGGGCCGGGTGCGCGGTCAGGTAGCCCCGGGCACCGTGGTCCCCCCGGGCCAGCTCCGCGACCCCGGGCCAGTGCCGGCGGCCGAGGAGGACGGGGTGACCTGCGACACCCTCGTACGCGGCCCGAGCCAGTGCCGAGGGCAGGTCGGCGACGTCGGCCGCAGCGATCACCCGGGCCACGACCTCGGCCGTGACGTCGGCCAGGTCGACGAGGGTGACAAGCACCGCGTCGGCCTCGAGCGCGGTCGTGGCAGCCAGACCCGTCCGCAGCGAGGCGCCCATCCCCTCCGGCCAGCCGGGTTCCTCGACGACGCGGACACCAAGCCGCTCTCCGAGTGCGGCGACCCGGTCGGCGGCGGCACCGACGACGACGGTGACATCGGGGCAACCCCCCTGCCGCACAACGGAAACAGCTCTCTCGAGGAGGGTCGGGCCGTGAGGCGTCAGCCGCAGCAGGGCCTTGGGGCCCCCCATCCGCCGGCCCTCCCCCGCTGCCAGGACCAGGCCCGTCAGCCGCGTCGGGCCGGACGAGGCGGCGGCGGGGACCATCGGCCCAGCCTGGCACACCGGGCCGAGGCGTGGGGGTGGCGCGACGGCGGGGTACCGTCGCGCACTGCGCTCGTCCGCGGTCCGTCCCCGGGCGGCGTGACAGCAGGCCGACCCCGGACAACGGAGGTCAGGCGGGCCCCCGGGCACCGGAGGCCATGTGGCGCAGGAGACACTCGATCAACTTCTCAACTACTACGAATCGTCATAGATTGAAGGAACAACAACATCACCTGCGAAGCCCCGGACCGGGGCGGAGCGACGAAGGGACAAGACACACCATGCGCACCATCCTCGACAAGCTCATCTCCTGGACAGGACTCATCCTCGCCGCTGTCCTCCTCGTGGCCGGCGGCCTGCTGACCTGGGCGTCGTCGTTCGCGAGCCAGAGCGTCCACGACCAGTTGTCCATGCAGCAGATCACCATGCCGGCCGGCGACGCACTGGCCACCCCGGACATGAAGAAGTACCTCGGCCAGTACGCCGGACAGGAGATGACCACCGGCGCGCAGGCCAAGGCCTACGCCGACCACTACATCCTCGGCCACATGAACGAGTCGTCCGGTGGCAAGAGCTACGCCGAGGTGAGCTCCGAGGCCAGGGCCGCGTTGGCCAGCGACCCGACCGCCAAGGCCACGACCGACCTCCAGAACCTCAAGGCGACGCTGTTCCAGGGCAACGCCCTGCGCAGCATGCTGCTCACCGCCTACGCCTTCGGAACCCTGGGCATGATCGCCATGTACGCCTCGATCGCCGCCTACATCGGCGCCGTCCTCATGCTGGTCCTCGGACTGCTCGGCCTGCGCCACGCCAAGACCGTCGTGACCGTCCCCTCGGCCGCGCTGGTCCCTGCAGCGGCCTGACGCCCATCCCCCTCCCCTGCGCGGGCGCAGCCGCACCACGAAAGAGGCGAGGCCCCGGACCACCAACGGTCCGGGGCCTCGTCACGTGGGCGCTCAGGCCCGCTCGCGCAACGCCGTCGGCAGCAGGGCCCGCGCCCCCACCGGCCACGAGAGCGGGTCCGGACCCAGGCCGACGAGGAGCGGGACCTGCTCGGCGCACCACGGTGAGACCGACCGGCGCCCGTCGAGCACGTCCGCGGCGAACCGGGCCCATGGTGCCCACTCGGCGTCCGCCACCTCGGAACCGTCGGGCCGCAGGTCCGGTCTGCGGTCCGGCCGGACCACGACGACGGGACAGAGCTCGTTCTCGACGACCCCCGACATCTCGGCGCGGTAGCGGAAGCCGGGCAGCGCCAGCTCGACCTCGTCCGGGAGCAGTCGCAGCCCGAGCTCGGCCGCGGCGCGGCGGCATACGGCGTCCACCAGCCGCTCCCCCGGGGCGGGATGCCCGCAGAAGGAGTTGGTCCACACCCCGCCGAACGTGCGCTTGTCCGAGGCCCGCCGGGTGAGCAGGACCTCCCCCGCAGGGTCGAGGACGTAGCAGGAGAAGCCCAGGTGCAGGGGGGTACGGGGTCCGTGGACCGTGGACTTGTCGGCGGTGCCCAGCGGGCGGCCGGCGTCGTCGACGAGCACGACGAGCTCGGGCTCGCGGTTGGTCTGCGGCACGATGGTCCACCCATCACGGTCTGCCCGGGGTCGGGCGCGGCGAGCACGGCTCGCTCGGCTTCGCAGGCTACCCCGGCGGGCCATGCGACGATGACGCGATGGCCAGAACCATCGCGACCACCACCACCGTCTCATCGGACGAGCTCGCCGCGTTCGTCCGCCCCCGGCACCACATGGTCCTCATCACCGCGCGGGCCGACGGGACCCCGCAAGCCTCGCCGGTGACCGGAGGGCTCGACGACTCCGGGCGCATCGTCGTCTCGAGCTACCCGGAGCGCGCCAAGTCGCGCAACGCCCGCCGCCGCCCGGCCGTCAGCGTGCTCGTGCTGTCCGACGACTTCGGCGGCCCCTGGGTCCAGGTCGACGGGACCGCCGAGGTGCTCGACGTCCCTGAGGCCCTCGACGCGTTCGTCGAGTACTACCGCAACATCGCCGGCGAGCACCCCGACTGGGACGAGTTCCGCCAGGCGATGCTCGACCAGGGAAAGTGCCTCATCCGGGTCACGCCGCAGCGATGGGGGCCGGTCGCCACGGGTGGGTTCCCGGCCGACCGGTGATGAGCAGGACCGGTCACCGCGGGCTGGGGTGGGTCCAGTGCGGCCGGCGACCAGCCTCGTCGAGCAGCGGCTGGCTGTGCCGGGCGCCGTTGAGCAGGCGGTCGAGCCGAGCGGTCGCCCGCCAGTACTGCTCGTCGCGCCAGTCGAGCCCGTCGGCGGTGGAGATGCCCCGTGGCAGGCAGACATACCTCAGGTCGAGGATCTCCGAGCGTTCCACGGCGCTGCGGTAGGTGAGGGTCGCCCCCACGAGGGGCCGCCCACGACGGCGGACCTGGCGCAGCCTGAGCCCGGTGACGAGCGCGACGGGGAGGCGGTAGGTCGGGGTCTTCGGCCTCTTCGGCGTCTTCGGCCCCACCGGCCGGTCACGGTCCGCGGCCCCGCGAAGGACCAACGTCGACCCGCCGTCGACCAGACCGAAGACGAAGGGTCTCGGGAGCGGACCCCCCAGCGACACCGTCTCCAGGAGGCCGGACACCACGCCCGGTGACCGGTCGACGAGCCATCCAGGCATCCGGCGATGACCGTGCGCGACGCTCACGAAACCATTCCCTCCAACGCGTCCTCCGGGTCAGGCTACCGGTGGACGGCCCGCGCGTCGCGACGAACGCACGAGAGTCGGGATCGTCACAGGACACGCGTCGTCGTGGCCGGCGAGGCAGACGTTCCCGCCGGCGGTCATGGCCCGGTCACGATCCGGGCAGGGGAGGCACGGAGCCCTTGACACCGCAAATGTTAGCGCTCACAATCTCGTGTTAGCGCTAACACGGAGTCACTCGTCAGCCACGACACCGACCGCACACGACAGAGAACCAGCTCAGTGAGGAGCACACCGCCGATGACGCACCTGGACCCCGACGACACCTTCGTGGTCGGCGTCGACTTCGGGACCTTGTCGGGTCGGGCCCTGGTGGTCCGCGTGCGTGACGGGGCGGAGGTCGGGACGGCGGTCCACGAGTACGAGCACGCCGTGGTCGACACCGTCCTTCCGGGCACCGGCGAGACGCTGCCGCCGGAGTGGGCGCTGCAGGTTCCGGCGGACTACGTCACTGTGCTGCGGACCGCCGTTCCGGAGGCGGTAGCCGCCAGCGGGATCGACCCGGAGCGCGTGGTGGGGATCGCGACCGACTTCACGGCGTGCACGATGATGCCGGTCCTGGCGGACGGGACCCCCCTGTGCGAGACGACGCAGTTCAGTGGCGAGAAGCATGCCTACGTCAAGCTGTGGAAGCACCACGCGGCACAGGGCCAGGCAGACCGGATCAACGCCCTGGCCGACGAGCGCGGCGAGGGGTGGCTGCCGCGGTACGGCGGGTTCATCTCCTCGGAGTGGGAGTTCGCCAAGGGCCTGCAGCTCCTCGAGGAGGCCCCCGAGGTGTATGCCGCGATGGACCACTTCGTCGAGGCGGCGGACTGGGTCGTATGGCAGCTGTGCGGCAGGTATGTGCGCAACGCCTGCACCGCCGGCTACAAGGGCATCTACCAGGACGGCGCCTACCCCTCGCGCGACTTCCTGACCGGCCTGAACCCGGGCTTCGGCGGCTTCGTCGCCGACAAGCTCGCGCACGAGATCGGCCGGCTGGGCGACGCAGCCGGAACGCTGACCGCGCAGGCGGCGCACTGGACCGGGCTCCCCCCGGGCATCGCGGTCGCGGTCGGCAACGTCGACGCGCACGTCACGGCCCCGGCCGCGCAGGCGGTCGAGCCGGGCCAGATGGTGGCGATCATGGGCACCTCGACGTGCCACGTCGTCAACGGCGCCGACCGCCGCGACGTCCCCGGCATGTGCGGGGTCGTCGATGGGGGGATCGTGGAGGGACTGTGGGGCTACGAGGCGGGCCAGTCCGGCGTCGGCGACATCTTCGCCTGGTTCGTCCGCACGAGCGTCCCGCCGGAGTACCACCAGGCCGCCGCCGCACGAGGCCAGAGCGTGCACGAGTACCTCACCGATCTGGCCGCCACCCAGGCCATCGGCCAGCACGGCCTGCTGGTGCTGGACTGGCACAGCGGCAACCGCTCGGTCCTGGTCGACCACGAGCTGTCCGGACTCGTCGTCGGGCAGACCCTGGCGACCAAGCCCGAGGACACCTACCGGGCGCTCCTGGAGGCCACGGCGTTCGGCACGCGGGTCATCGTCGAGTCCTTCACGTCGACGGGGGTCCCCATCACCGAGTTCGTCGTCGCCGGCGGACTGCTGCGCAACCCGTTCCTCATGCAGGTCTATGCCGACGTGCTGAACCTGCCGCTCTCCGTCGTGACCTCCGGGCAGGGCCCCGCCCTCGGCTCGGCCATCCACGCCGCCGTCGCCGCCGGCGCCTACCTCGACGTCCACGCGGCCGCCGCGCGCATGGGACGGCGCGAGGTCGCGGCGTACCAGCCCGTCCCCGAGCACGCGGCGGCCTACGACGGGCTGTTCGCCGAGTACGTCGCGCTGCATGACTACTTCGGCCGGGGCGGCAGCGACGTCATGCGCCGGCTCAAGGCCATCCGCAGGAGCGTCTCATGACCGCCGCCGTCCCCGCCTCGGTCCGAGCGGCCGTCGAGGCGGTCCGGGCCGACGTCGCCCAACTGCATGGCGAGCTCGTCCGCTATGGGCTCGTCGCCTGGACCGCCGGCAACGTGTCGGGCCGGGTGCCCGGAGCGGACCTGTTCGTCATCAAGCCGTCGGGGGTGTCGTACGACGAGCTCACGCCCGAGGCGATGGTCGTCTGCGACCTCGACGGCGTCCTTGTCGACGGGGACCACGCCCCGTCCTCGGACACCGCCGCGCACGCCTACGTCTACCGGCAGATGAGCGAGGTCGGCGGCGTCGTCCACACCCACTCGACGTACGCCACCGCCTGGTGCGCCCGCCGCCGAGCCCATCCCGTGCGTCGTGACGATGATGGCCGACGAGTTCGGCGGCGACATCCCGGTCGGCCCCTTCGCCCTCATCGGCGACGACTCCATCGGTCAGGGCATCGTCGAGACCCTGCGCGGGCACCGCTCCCGGGCGGTGCTCATGGCCGGACACGGGCCGTTCACCATCGGGTCGAGCGCCAGGGCCGCCGTCAAGGCCGCGGTGATGCTCGAGGACGTCGCCCGCACCGTGCACATCGCCCTCCAGCACGGGCCCCTCGACCGCCTGGACCCCGCCGACATCGACAGCCTCCACGCGCGGTACCAGAACGTATACGGACAGAAGGGAAACGGCCGCCGATGACCGCCACCACGCAGATCTGGTTCCTCACCGGGAGCCAGGGCCTCTACGGCCAGGACGTCCTCGCGCAGGTCGCGACCCAGTCGCGGGTCATCTCCGACGCGCTCGGCGCAGCCGCCGAGATCCTCCCCGAGGTGGTCGCCAAGCCAGTCCTCACCGAGGCCGACTCGATCCGGAGGGTGATGCTCGAGGCCAACGCCGACGACCGCTGCGTCGGAGTCGTCGCCTGGATGCACACCTTCTCCCCGGCCAAGATGTGGATCACCGGGCTCGAACGCCTGCAGAAGCCGCTGCTCCACCTGCACACCCAGGTCAACCGCGACCTGCCGTGGGCGAGCATCGACATGGACTTCATGAACCTCAACCAGGCCGCCCACGGCGACCGGGAGTTCGGCTACGTCCAGACCCGGCTCGGCGTCGCCCGCAAGACCGTTGCGGGACACGTCACGGACCCCGCGGTCATCGCGGGTGTCGCGACCTGGGCGCGTGCGGCCCTCGGGCTCGCCGCCGTCCGAGCTCTGCGCCTGGTCCGCTTCGGCGACAACATGCGAGGCGTCGCGGTCACCGAGGGCGACAAGGTCGAGGCCGAGCGACGTCTCGGCGTCTCGGTCAACACCTACGGCGTCAACGACCTGGTCGCCGTCGTGGACAACATGGGCGAGTCCGCCATCGACGCCCTCATCAAGGAGTACGACGGCCTGTACGACATCGCCCCCGAGCTACGCGCCGGTGGTGCACGCCACGACTCCCTGCGGTATGCCGCCCGCCAGGAGGCCGGGATGCGTGCCTTCCTGCTCGACGGCTGCTACCAGGCGTTCACGACGAACTTCGAGGACCTCGGCGGCCTGCGCCAGCTTCCCGGCCTGGCCGTCCAGCGGCTGATGGCCGACGGCTATGGCTTCGGCGCCGAGGGCGACTGGAAGACCTCGGTCCTGCTCCGCACCCTCAAGGCGATGGGCGCGGGTCTGCCCGGCGGCACGTCGTTCATGGAGGACTACACCTACCACCTCGAGCCCGGCCGCGAGCTCATCCTCGGCGCCCACATGCTCGAGGTCTGCCCGTCCATCGCCGCGGAGCGTCCCCGAGTCGAGATCCACCCCCTCGGCATCGGGGGGCGGGAGGACCCCGTCCGGCTGGTCTTCGACGCCTCCCCCGGTGACGCCGTCGTCGTCGGCATGGCCGACATGGGCGACCGGCTCCGGCTCATCGGCAACGCCATCGAGGTCGTCCCCCCGCTCGAGGACCTCCCCCGGCTGCCCGTGGCACGCGCCGTCTGGGCCCCCCGCCCCGACCTGCGGACCTCCACCACCTCCTGGCTCACGGCCGGAGGACCCCACCACACGGTGCTCTCCACGGCCCTGGACCGCGAGCACCTCGACGACTTCGCCGAGATGGCTCGCCTCGAGCTCGCCTTCATCGACGGGACCACCACGATCCGGGGCTTCGCCCAGGAGCTGCGGTGGAACAACGCCTACCACCGCCTCGCCCAGGGCCTCTGACGCGGCGGAGCAGGCCGACATCAACCCACACCGAACACACCGATCCGCAAGACCAGCACGACAGGGGCCTGGACACCAGTCCCTTACAGAGGAACCACCACGTTCAGCCGGCACCAGCGCGGGTTGACGTCCACAGAATGGATCACCGACAGGCTGCGGTCCTCGGACCAGTGACGGAGAGTGACGATGACGGACGCTTCCGCACCCCCTCGGGCCCCGGTCATGGCCGACGTGGCCCGCCTCGCCGGTGTCTCGCACCAGACGGTGTCCCGCGTCGTCAACGGCTCCCCAAGCATCCGTCCCGAGACCCGGGAACGGGTCCAAAGGGCCATCGAGGAGCTCGGGTACCGGCCCAACACGGTCGCGCGGGCGCTGGTGAGCGGCCGGTCGGACACCATCGGCATCATCGGGACCGAGGCCCAGCTGTTCGGGCCGAACAGCATCCAGCGCACCATCGAGGAAGCTGCCCGAGCGGCCGGGCTGTTCGCCAGCTCGGTCAGCCTCCGCGAGGTGACCACCGCCGCCCTCGACGACGCCATCGAGCATCTGCGGCGGCACTCGGTCGAGGGCATCGTGATGATCGCGGCTCACGACGACGGTCTCGAGGTGGCCCGGTCGCACCGGTCCGACCTACCACTCGTCGTCGTCGAGGGCGACCTCACCCAGGCGCGGCTGACCGTCGGCGTCGACCAGGCCGCTGGCGCCCGGATGGCGGTCCAGCACCTGCTCTCCCTCGGTCACCGCGAGATCGCGCACATCTCCGGACCGCTCAACTGGACCGAGGCCCGGGCCCGCCGCGACGGCTGGCTGGGCGAGCTGGCCGCCGCAGGGTGCCGACCGCGGGTGCTCCTGCTCGGGGACTGGAGCGCCGAGAGCGGGTATGCCGCGGGACAGCAGATCGCCACAGACCCCTCGGTCACGGCGGCCTTCGCCGGCAACGACCAGATGGCCATCGGTCTGCTCCTGGCCCTCCATGAGGCCGGGGTCGGCGTCCCCGACGACCTCAGCGTCGTGGGGTTCGACGACATCCCCGAGGCGGCATACCTCATCCCGCCGCTGACCACCATCCGGCAGGACTTCCCGGCCGTGGGACGGGCCGCCATCGAGGTGCTCCTGTCGGCCATCGCCGGGCACGACGACACCACGCTCCCGGGGCTCATCCCGCCCGAGCTCGTCGTCCGCGCCAGCACCGGTCCGCGCACCGGAGGCCGATGAGGTCGGCGGCGGTCCGCGGCCGGGGCGACGTGCGCGCCGGCGACGCAGCCGGACCGTGGCGTCAGCCCTCCACGAGGATGACGTGCAGGCTCCGGGGGCCGTGGACGCCTTCGACGCGGCTCAGCTCGATGTCACTGGTGGCGCTGGGGCCGCTGATCCAGGTCTGCGGACGGGTGGGGTCCAACAGGGTGACGGCATCGGGGACGTCGGCGACGACCTGGCCGGCCGTGACGACGCAGACGTGCAGGTCGGGGACGAGGGTGAGGGCCCGTCGTCCCTGGCCGGGGCCGTGCGTGAGCACGATGGTGCCGGTGGCGGCGATGGCGACGGTGGCGGTGGTGACGACGGCGTCGACGGCATCGAGCTCGGCGTGGGTCAGGGCGTTGTCGCGCAGGGTGGCGGGCAGGTCGAGGTCGAGGCCCTCGGGGACGACGACGGGGGCTGCGCCGGCCAGCGCCCGGATGACCTCGTGCCGCAGGTCGACCTCGGCGCAGCGGGTGACGACGGCCCGGTAGTCCTCGACCCGGTCGACGAACAGGTCGACGAGGGTGGGGCTGCCGGCGGACGTCTCCTGGCGCCGGTAGTCCCGAGGCACCTCGACCTCGGGGCGCGGACCGGGGCCGTATGCCGCGCCGATCGCGGCCAGGATGTCGTCGCGGGCGCTCATCGGGCCCCCCTCCCCCGGCCGTCGTCGTGCTCCTTCGCCCACCACTGCCGGAACGACTGCGCCGGCGGGGCCGGCAGGTCTCGGGCCTCGGTCCACCGGGACCCGAACCAGGGCAGGTGGCTGATCGGACGCCGCCCGCCCGGGGAGGTGCGGTGCAGGAAACGGCCGATCAAGGCGGACCCGGCCGAGGCGGCGTGCTCCCCGGCGCGCAGGTGCGCGGCGTCGGCGAACGTCCACCCGGCCGCCTTCATGGCCAGCGCCTCCGCCGTGGGGACCCGCGCCCCGCGATGGGCGTCGACGACCTGGACCCGCAGCTCGACGAGCACGGACGGGATGTCGATCTTGACCGGGCAGACCTCGTAGCAGGCGCCGCACAGGCTCGATGCGAAGGGCAGGGAGTCGGTCTGCTCGTCGACCCCGACGCCCTTGAGCAACGGGTTGATGATCGCGCCGATCGGCCCCGGGTAGACCGAACCGTAGGCGTGGCCGCCGACCCGCTCGTACACCGGGCACACGTTCAGACAGGCCGAGCACCGGATGCACCGCAGCGCCTGCCGGCCCACCCGGTCGGCCAGCGCCCGCGTCCGGCCGTTGTCGAGCAGGACGACGTGGACCTCCTGCGGCCCGTCGCCCGGGGTGACCCCGGTCCACATCGACGTGTAGGGGTTCATCCGCTCGCCCGTCGAGCTGCGCGGCAGGAGCTGCAGGAAGACCTCGAGGTCGCGGTAGGTCGGCACGACCTTCTCGATCCCGACGACGGAGACCAGCACCTCGGGCAGGGTCAGGCACATCCTGCCGTTGCCCTCGGACTCGACGACCACCAGCGTCCCGGTCTCGGCGACGGCGAAGTTCGCCCCTGACACGGCCACCTTCGCGCGCAGGAACTTCTCCCGCAGGTGCAGCCGCGCCGCCCCGGCGAGGGCGGCCGGGTCGTCGGTCAGGTCCGCGGGCGCGGCCCGCCCGGCGCCGGCCATCTTGGTGCGGAAGATCTCCCGGATCTCGGCCCGGTTGCGGTGGATCGCCGGCACGAGGATGTGGCTGGGCAGGTCCTCCCCCAGCTGGACGATGAGCTCGGCCAGGTCGGTCTCCCACGCCGCGATCCCCGCCCGGGACAGGTGGGCGTTGAGGTCGATCTCCTGGGTCGCCATCGACTTGACCTTGACGACCTCGTCGACGCCGTGGGAACGGGCCACCTGCGCCACCACCGCCGACGCCTCCGCCGCGTCCCGGGCCCAGTGCACGACGGCCCCGTGCTCGGTCAGTCGCGCCTCCAGCTCGAGCAGATGCTCGTCGAGGTGGGTGAGCGTGGCGTCCTTGACCGCGGCCCCGGCGGTCCGCAGCTGTTCCCACGCCTCGACCTCGCCCACCACGGCGGCCCGCTTCGCCCGGATCGTGGCGGTGGCATGGGCCAGGTTCGCGCGCAGCTGGGAGTCGGCCAGCGCCGCCCGCGCGGCGGTGGGGAAGGACGGCATACCGACGAACGTCGCGGTCATGCCCCCTCCCCTCCCTCTGTATGCCGCGGGTGCGCCAGCGCAGCTGCACCCGGCTCGGTGGAGGCCAGCACCTCCGCCAGATGCATCACCCGAACCCCGGAGCGCTGCCGCGAGAGCAGCCCGCCGATGTGCATGAGGCAGGAGCTGTCGCCCGCGACGAGCACCTCGGCGCCGCTCTCGCGCACGTGCCGCGCCTTGTCCGAGCCCATCGCCACCGACGTCTCCGCGTTCTTGACCGCGAAGGTCCCCCCGAAGCCGCAGCACTCCTCGCTGTGCGGCAGGTCCACCAGCGCGATCCCGCGGACCGACCGGAGCAGCCGCTGCGGCCGGTCGCCGACGTGCGCCATCCGCACCGAGTGGCACGTCGGGTGGAACGTCACCGAGTGCGGGAAGTAGGCGCCGACATCGCTCACCCCCAGGACGTCGACGAGGAACTCCGACAGCTCGTACACGCGCGGCGACAGCACCTCGACCGCGGCCTGCAGACCGGGGTCGCCCGACCGCTTCGCCACCATGGAGTGCTGGTGCCGGGCCGATGCCGCGCACGACCCCGACGGGGTCACCACCGCGTCGTACCCGCCGAACGCGTCGACGAAGTTCCGGACCACCGGGACCGCCTCGTCGAGATACCCGGTGTTGACCATCGGCTGCCCGCAGCAGGTCTGCGCCGACGGGAAGTCGACGACGACCCCCAGCCGCTCGAGCAGTCGCACGGTGGCGATCCCCACGTCGGGGAACAGCGCGTCGTTGATGCACGTCACCTGCAGCGCGACTCGCATGACCTCGCCCTCTCGTCAGACCGCTCCGACCGGCGGAACCGGCGTCCGTGTCTGCACCGTAACCCCCGCCGGCCGCGCCCGTCAGGCGGGCCTGCGCCTGGTCCCTGGCGGTGGGTCGAGGGTGAGGGGCTCATGCCCGTGGCCATCACGGGGCCGAGCTGGTCGGTGTATCACCGGGGGTCTCGCGCACTCCTGTGAGCAACCGGGCTGGGTCGTGCCGCACCGACGGCACGCATCCGGCACGGCCCACCCCGGGACCGTCCGGGGGCTACCCGAGTCGATGAGGTGGATGCCGTGGCCCCGTCCGTGACCGACTCCGGGCCGGAGTCGCGAGAGCGACAGGGGCCACCGCTGCTGGACCTCGCCCGCGTGCGCCAGAGCTTCGACTTCCCCCGCAGCGGGCGGGTGGTGACCAACAACGCGGCGACGACGCAGCCGCCGCGGCAGCTCCTGGGCCTGTACCGGCGCCTCGCTCCCGACTACGAGAACGTCCACCGCGGCCAGTCGGCCGCCTCGCGCGTGACGACCGAACGGTTCGAGGCGGCCTACGACACGATCGCGGGCTGGGTGAACGCGCCGAGCCGACGGTGCATCGCCACCTACCGCAGCACCACGGAGGCGGTCAACGCCGTCATGTACTCGCTGCTCACCGAGTTCGAGGACGGCGACAACGTCGTGACGACGATGCTGGAGCACAACTCGAACTTCGTCCCGTGGTACGGCCTCACCCACGACATCCTGCCGCGGCTGGGCCGACGGGTGGAGTGCCGGGTCGCGCGGTTCGACCACGACACCGGCCGACTCGACCTGGCCCACCTCGGCTCGCTCGTCGACTCCCGCACCAAGCTCGTGTGCTGTACCGGCGCGTCCAACTTCCTGGGGGTCAAGCCACCCCTCGCCGCCGTGCGCCGGATCGCCGACGCCAGCGGGTACGTCCAGCCGGACGGAGCGGTGGGCTCCCTCATGCTGGTGGACGCGGCCCAGCTCGCACCCAGTGCGGCCGTCGACGTCCAGGCGCTCGACGTCGACTACCTCGCCTTCTCGTTCCACAAGCTCCTGGCGCCGTTCGGGGTGGGGGTCCTCTACGCCAAGGAGTCGCTGCTCGACCGCTCGCTGCCCTTCCTCTACGGCGGGGACATGATCGCCGAGGGCCAGGTGGCGCCGGACCTCGTGGAGTACAACGACCTGCCGTGGAAGTACGCCGCGGGCACGCCCAACATCCTCGGCACCATCGTCTCGGCCCAGGCGCTGCGGCTGCTCGTCGACCTCGTCGACGTGGCGGGCGCGGACCGCTACTTCGGTGTGGACGACCCCATGCCGCGGTATGCCGTGGAGCGCACCATGTCGGCGGTCGGGGCGCACACGCGCGCCCTCACCGAGGTGGCGCTCGCTCAGCTCGCCGACATCGCCGGCCTGCGGGTCTACGGGCCGTCGGACGCGGCTCAGCGCTCGCCGCTGGCGGCGTTCACCGTCGCCGGGATCAGCCCGTTCGCGGTGGCCGAGGGTCTGGGCCGGCTGGGCGTGGAGTCGCGCGCGGGCTGCCACTGCGCGACCTTGGCCCACCGCTCCCTCGGCCTCGACCCACCGGCGAGCTGCCGGCTCAGCTTCGCCGTGTACACCTCGCTCGCCGACGTCGAGACCGCCGTGTCCGCGCTGCGGACCGTCGTCCGCCGAGGAGGCTGACCTGAGGGGTGCATCGGGGCCCGGTCCGGGCGCGCGGGACAGCCGGCAGGGCCCCGGGTCGGTCAACGGCCGCCGGGTCTGTTGTGAGCGGGTAACCAAAGCTAGGCTAACCTCTGCTCGGCCTCGGCCGGCCGGCGGAGGCCGCACCGTTCACAGAGGGGAAGCAGTGATGAACCGAGGTGTGCGAGAGGGCGGGGCAGTATTCAAGCGGAAGGCGATGCGCCTGCGGATCGTGGGATCCCTTGCCGTGTCGGCGGTGGTTGCGCTCTCGGCCGGACCGGCGATGGCCGCCGGGGCAGGAGCGCGAGCCATGGAGTTCAAGTGCACGGGTGGTGACATCCCGTCCGGCACCTACGCCAGCATCACGGTCACGGGCGTCTGCGACGTCCCGGCCGATGCGGTGATCCACGTGGTCGGGAACGTGGAGGTCCGGGCCGGTGCCGTGCTCGACGCGCAGAGCGCGCCGTCGAGGATCACCGTCCGACACAACGTCACGGCGGGTCCGGGCTCGCTCCTGGGCCTGGGCTGCCAGTCGCCCGCGTACACCGGCAACTCGGGTCATGAGTGCGCCGTCGAGCCGGACGGGCACTCCACCATCACCGTCTACGGGAACGTCAGGTCCTTCAAGGCCAACACCGTTCTGCTGAACGGAGTCACGGTCAAGAAGAACGTCACCCTGATCGGAGGGGGCGGCGACATCCCGTGGTCGGTCAAGAACAACACGATCGGCGGCAACCTCACGGTGAGCGGGCAGACGGCCTCGTGGCTCGGCGTGCTCTTCAACTCGATCGGCAAGAACGCGACGCTGACCAGGATCGCGGTGATCGACGAGCACCCCGGCGCCCCCGGCGTCTACGTCGTTCGCAACACGATCGGGCGGAACCTCACCTGCAGGAACCTGACCCCCGGTGTGTCCGGAGGCTTCATCCCAGGTGAGGTGAACGTCGTCGGCCGCCATGCGATCGGTCAGTGCGCGTCGCTGGTCTGACATCGTTCGCACCGTGTCCGTCTGCCACCCCTGCGGACCCACCGCGGGGTGGCAGACGGGCGCCGGGGCTCGGGGCCTCAGTCGCCCTCGGTGTGCTTGGCGCGCGCGACGATGGCGGGGTCCGCCGGGAACACGACCGCGGGGTCCTTGCCGTCGTAGTCGAACTGGTTGAGGTAGGCCCGCATCGCGTTGACCCGGGCCCGCTTCTTGTCGTTGCTCTTGATGGTGAGCCAGGGTGCGTACTTCTTGTCGGTGGACTCGAACATGGCCTCCTTCGCGGCCGTGTACTCCTCCCACCGGTCCAGGCTCTCGAGGTCCATCGGCGAGAGCTTCCACCGGCGCACCGGGTCGATCTGCCGGATGGCGAAGCGGGTGCGCTGCTCGTCCCTGGCGACCGAGAACCACAGCTTGGTCACCGTGATGCCCGCCTCGATGAGCATCCTCTCGAAGACCGGCGCCTGCCGCATGAAGGTGTCGTACTGCTCGTCGCTGCAGAAGCCCATGACCCGCTCGACGCCGGCGCGGTTGTACCAGGACCGGTCGAACAGGACGATCTCACCGGCGGTCGGCAGGTGTCGGACGTAGCGCTGGAAGTACCACTGCCCGCGCTCGTCGTCACTCGGCGTGGTCAGTGCGACGACCCGGGCGGCCCGAGGGTTGAGATGCTCCATGAAGCGCTTGATGGTGCCGCCCTTGCCGGCGGCGTCGCGACCCTCGAACACCACGACGTGCTTGGCGCCGACGTCCTGGCTCCAGTACTGCATCTTCAGCAGCTCGACCTGCAGGCGGTACTTCTCCTCCTCGTACGCGTCCCGGTCCATCAGCTCGTCGTAGGGGTAGTCGTCCCGCCACGTCTGGACGGCTCGCCCGTCGGGGGCGATGAGCTCGGGGTCCTCACCCTTCCCACCGCGGACGGTGTACCCCTCCGTGCGCAGCGTGTCGATGTACTCGCGGAGGTTCATCTTCTGCGGCATACCCGCAGTCAACCGCGGCCGGGAGGCGGCTGGGAAGGGGAGCGCGACACCCGCACCGCGGCTCTTGACAGCACCCGGACCGGCGAGCGGATCATAGACCTCGGATGTGGGGCACCTCACATCTTCAGGGGTCTGCGCCGGGGGGCGGGAGCACCGCGCTCGGGCAAGAGGGGGTTCCCATGGGACGTTCAAGAACCGCACGCAAGAGCGTCGAGCTGGTGAGCACCGTCGGGGTCGCGGTCCTGCTGGGAGCCTGTTCATCGGGCTCGCCGGGAGCCTCGACCGCCGCCACGAGCGAGTCCACCACCGCCGCAACGGCATCTGCACCACCTGCCACGTCAGCAACCACGCCGGCCGGGTCGACGGCCTCCGCCACGACGGTCGCCGGCGGCAGGTTGACCATCGACCCCTGCCGCATCGTCTCCGCCTCGGAGGCCTCGGCGCTCACGGGCGCCCACTTCGGCAAAGGGGTCACCAAGACGACGAGCGCGGCCAGCAAGATCTGCGTCTACGGCGGCAGTGGTCTCACGGTCCTCGACGTCATCGTCGCCGAGGCCGCCACCCCGCAGGCCGCCCGGGCCGCCTTCGACTCGGAGCGGGCCCGGGCCCAGAGCTACCTCGGGCAGGGGCTGCCCGCCTCGATCAAGGTCTCGTTCACGCCGACGAACGTGTCCGGCATCGGCGACCGAGCCACCGTCGGAGCGGGGAGCGTGAACCTCGGGGGCACCGTCATCAAGGGCAGCGCGATCTACGTCCTCAAGGGGACCACGTTCTTCGCCATCAGCGGCATCAACGCGACGGGCGCTGCCGCCAGCGCCGGCGCCCTCAAGGCCGAGGCGACCAAGGTCCTCGGCCGCATCTGAGCGCCGCGACCCGCGGGCGCGATCCTGCCGAGGCGACCTGGTCAGGCGGACTCGGCCGCGTCCACGACCCAGCTGACGTCGTAGTGCGGTGGCCCCTGAGCCTCCCGGGCCCCGCGCGCCACCGCCGACAGCACCGCGAAGTGCCCGGGGATGCCGAGCGCCTCGCAGCCGGCCTCCCAGTCGGCGCACCAGATCCCCAGTGCCACCGCCGCGTAGTAGCGGGAGGCCGTGGCGGCGTAGAAGTCGAACCTCGCCGCGCGCACCCCGCCGGCGGCCGGCTCGGCGACCCCGACGCATCGTGTCGTCTGGCTGTTGTAGGACGACGGCGACCACTGACACACCTCATAGCTGCGGCCGAACCTGCTGAAGGGGCGGCGGCCGACGTCCAACGGCGTGCGGAGCCCCTGGTCGGCGAAGAACAGCTCGCTCAACGGCAGCCGACGGTGCTGCACCACGCCGATGAGGCGGGTCACCACCGGCAGATAGCGCGACCGGTAGCCCACCGCGCAGACGCAGATGACGTGGTCGGTGCGGGGGTCGAACCGATCGCCGAGGTGGGCGACGATGCTGTCGTGGTCGGCGCCAGGGCCGATCCAGCAGGTCGCGAGCCCCATCGAGATGGCGTCGAGGACCACCCTCTGCAGGCTGCGCCCCACGTCGACGACCGCCAAGCGGTCGTACTCGCGCGGGGCGATGGCGACGAGGAACTCGTGCGCCCCGACGACCGGCCACACGGTGAGGCGGCCCGAGACGTACTCGAAGCGGACGGGCCTGTCGCCGATCAGCTCGTCGCGTCCGCTCCACTCGGCTACCGACGCCATGAGCGCCGCCCGGTGCTCGGCAGTGAGGTCGGTGGACCGGAAGGACCGGCAGGCACGACGGGAGCGCATCAGGTCGAAGGCGTCGACGTCGCCCGCGGGGGTCGGCGCGGGCTCGAAGGGGCGCACCCCCGCCTTGACCGTGAGGAGGTCGAAGGCGGTCAGCAGGAGCAGCACGACTGCGACGCCAGCAGGGACCCGGACGAGGGCGACCCGCCACACCCCGACCAGGGACCCCGCCCCGGCGAGGATGAGGAAGAGTGCCGAGGCGGCGGCAACAGGCAGGTACTGCAGCCAGCCGGTGAACTGGAGCCGGAGCTTGAGCCGCCACAGCGGGTTGTCCTCCCGCGTCCGAGACGGCCGTCCCCCCGCCCGCCGACCAGGCTCGGTCTGCGTCATCCGCGCCCTCCTGTCACCGACGACCCGGGCGCCCGGGCCACCGCCGCCGCACCGGCCCACGGCGCCCGCCGACACTCACCGTAGCCACCGTCGCCGTCCTATTGCAAGTATTCACTTACAATAGGTGCACCTCGCCCACCCCACCCTGACGGAGCCTGATGCCCAAGGTCATCGACCTCGACACCCTCTTCGAGGCCACCGTGGAGGTCTTCGCCGAGCGGGGGTACGGCGCCGCGACGACCCAGGAGATCGCCGCGCGGGCCGGGGTGAACGAGGTCACGCTGTTCCGCCGCTACGGCAGCAAGGCCGCGCTCGTCGAGACCGCGCTGACTCACTGCCTCTCGCGTTCCCCCTTCGGGCAGGTCGTCGGAAGCGAGGACCTCCGGGCCGACCTGCTCGAGATCGTCCGGGCCTACCACGCGACGAACAGCGCCTACGGGGGCGCCGTCGTGACGCTCCTGACCGAGCTCCCCCGGCACCCCGAGCTTCAGGGCGCACTCTCGGCGCTCATGCCCAACCTGCGGAATGCGGCCCGCATCATCGCCGGCCACCAGGACCGGGGCCGGATCAAGCCCGGCGACCCGATGCAGAAGGTCACCTTCCTCATCGCCCCCCTCGTCGCGGGGGGCCTCTGGGCCCGCAGTGGGAACAGGCTCGAGGCCGCGCGGCTGAGCCCGTCCAGCGTCGTCGATGCCTTCCTCGACGGGCACGGCACCGGCTGAGCGGCGTCAGCCCGCGGGTGGGAGTCAGCCCGCGGCGTCCCGCAGGGCGGCCCGGAGCCGGATGAGCTCGAGGGCGTGCTCTTCCAGCGCGACGTCCTCGGGGGTGACCGGGACCCAGGTCGGAGAGGGCGCGGCGGCTCCGTCCTCCCCCACTGCGACGAAGACGATGGTGCAGTGCGTCGTCACGCCCATCTCGGCCTCCCGCGGGTCGCCGGACCGGACGTGCACGCCGATGTGCATGCTCGTGGTCCCGGTGTGCAGCAGCCTCGCCTCCACCTCGACGAGGTGCCCGATGAGGAGCGGGCGGTAGAACCGGAACCCGCCGGCATACACCGCGACGTTCTCCGAGCTGCCGGTCCACCGGGTTGCCAGGACGTGCGCCGCCTCGTCGACCCAGCGCATGACGATCCCACCGTGGACCTTGCCGCCCCAGTTGACATCCGTCGGCGCCGCGAGGAAGCGCAGGACCACCTGCGGCGCGGTGCCCGCGCCGCTGAGCTCCTGGTCCGCCATCGCCTTCTCGATCTCGGCGCGCAGCGCGATGCGCCTGACCGCCCCGTCCTCGAGCGAGCGGTCCTCCTCGCTGTCGGCAACCCAGGTGGGGACCGCGGTCGGGCGGCCGTCACCGTCCACGGCGACGAAGATGAGGAGGCACTGGGTCCGCCGGCCCAGGGCCCCGCCGGTGGGCGGGCCGGAGCGCACCGTGGTCTCGATGTGCATGCTGCTGCGGCCGGTGTGGACGAGGCGCGCAGTCACCTCGACGAGGTCACCGGTCCTCACCGGGCTGGCGAAGCGGACGTTGCCGACGTATGCCGTGACGCAGTACCGGCCGCTCCAGGCCGCAGCGAGCGCATAGCCGGCCTTGTCGATCCACTCCAGGACCCGCCCGCCGTCGACGCCACCGGAGTAGCCGCCGTCGGTCGGCGCCGCCAGGAACCGGAGCGTCACCTCGCGCGGGCGCCGGCCGGGGGCACCGTCCGGCGGCCCGGGGTCGGGGACCACGGTGCTCATCGATACCTCCTGGTCGGGACCCCTGGAACGGCGACGCGAGAAGCATCGCACCCCAGGCAGCCGGGCGGGCGCTCCACGCCGGCTCCGATCGGGGCCCACAGCCATGCCGGTCGGCCGGCATCCGGCCGAGCGCCTATGCGCCGTACATGGTGTCGAGCAGGGACCCGTACCTGGCCTCGATGGCCTTGCGCCGGATCTTCATGCTCGGGGTCAGCTCGTCGGCGTCGACGGTCAGGTCGCGGTCGAGGATCCTGAAGTCCTTGACGGTCTCCCAGCGGTTGAGCTGGCCGTTGAGCCGGTCGACGCACGTCTGCACGTACTGGCGCACCGCAGGATCGGCCGTCAGCTCTCGGTAGTCCTCGGTGTGGGCGCCCTCGGCCCGACCCCACTGGGCCAACGCGTCGGGGTCCAGGGCGATGAGGGCCGTCGCGTAGTTGCGACGTTCGGCGTGCACGAGGATCTGGCTGGCCAGCGGGCAGATCGCCTTGAACTGCGCCTCGATCGGCTGCGGGGCGATGTACTTGCCTCCGGAGGTCTTGATCAGGTCCTTCTTGCGGTCGGTGACGCGCAGCCGCCCCTGCGCGTCGAGGTCGCCGATGTCTCCGGTGGCGAACCAGCCGTCAGGGCTGAGCACGTGAGCCGTGGCCTCGGGCAGGTGGTGGTAGCCACGCATGACCAGCGGCCCGCGGAGCAGGATCTCCCCGTCGTCCGCGAGCCTGACCTCCGTGCCGACGAGTGGGCGGCCGACGAGCCCGAACACCGGATGCTCGGGGTCGCCGATGCACGCGCCGCCGCCGGTCTCGGTGAGGCCGTACCCCTCGAGGAGGGTGAGCCCGGCCGCATGGAACCACGTGGCGATGTCGGGAGAGAGCGCGGCGCTTCCGGAGACCATGAAGCGCATCCGTCCGCCGAGCCGGGCCCCGATCTTCGCGAGCACCAGCCGGTCCGCCAGAGCCGACTGCGCCCGGAGCACCCGTCCCGGCGTCTCCGCCTCGACGCGGGCGTGCGAGACCCGGTCGCCCACGGCGAAGGCCCAGCTGAACAGCCGCCACCGGAGCCCACCCTGCGCCTGGATCGTCTGCACGATGGCACCATGGATCTTCTCGAAGATCCGCGGTGGGCCCGCCATGAACGTCGGACGGACCACCGCGAGGTTGTCGACGATCCTGTCGACGCGGCCGTCGACGGCCGTGGCGAACCCGATCTGGAGCTGCACGGCCGCCAGCATCTTGCCGAAGGAGTGCGAGAGCGGCAGCCAGAGGTACTGGAGGTCGTCCGGGCGCAGGATCCCGATACCCTCGGCACCGGCCCCCAGGTAGGTCCAGCAGCGATGGGGGAGCTCGACGCCCTTCGGCCGTCCGGTGGTGCCCGAGGTGTAGATCAACGTGGCCAGGTGCTCGGGCCCGACCGCCGCCACGACGTCGTCCACCACGCCGGGGTGCTCGGCGAGGTGCCTGGCGCCCAACGCCTCGAGGTCCTCCAGGCTGAGCACCCACTCCCCGTCCGAGGTGCCGTCGAACGTGATCACCCGGACCAGGTCGGGAAGATGCTGCCGTTGCTCACGCAGCTTGGCGAGCTGGACGTCGTCCTCGACGAAGGCGAACCGGCTGCCGCTGTCGGAGAGGATGAACGCGACGTCGTCCCCGGTCGTCGTCGGGTAGACGGCCGTCGTCGCTCCGCCGGCGCACAAGATGGCCAGGTCGGCGTAGAGCCACTCGATGCGGGTGTTGGAGGCGATGGCCACCCGCTGCTCCGGCTCGATCCCGAGGGCCAGCAGTCCGGCTGCGAGGGTCTTGACCGTCTCGGCTGTCCGCCCCCACGTCACCGACGCCCAACCCGTGCCCGTCGGGAACCGGAACGCCTCGGCATCCGGCGTCGCCTCGACGCGGTCGTAGAACATCCGCGCGACGGACCGGGCCGGTGTGGGGTAGCCGCTGGTGTCGATGGAGCCTGTCGTCCGCAGGGTCATTGCCGCTCACCTCTGTTAGAGGACCGGGCCACCCGCCCCTCGTCCCCACCCTAGGCGCCCACGGCGGCGCCGGCGTCGACATGTGAGGCGGGTGACCGCCGGGCGAGGAGCAGCCCGAGCGTCAGGCCGAAGACGAGATGCTCGGCCAGGAACGTCCCGTAGCCGACCATCGACGCCATGTGGGCGACCTGGTCCCCGCTGCCCAGGACGGCCGCCGCCACGGGCAGCCCCACGAACGAGCTGACGACGAAGACCCCCGCACCCCACAGCGTCGCCGCTGCCACGAGCAACCGCGCGCCGAGGCGCAGGCGAGCGGCCACCATCGCGAACGGCACGCCATACATGGCCCCGACCATCATGTGGATGACCAGGCCCAGCAGGGCGGGTCCCGCGGCGAGGTAGAAGGCGCCACCGGACGCGGCCTGCTGCATCGACGCCATGAGCGTGCTCGGCGAGATGACGACCGAGGCGATGTGGTACAGCGGGCTGAAGAAGCCCACCCCTTGGTACGTCGCCGCGGCCATCATGGCGGCGGCGCCCATCGCGACGGACGCGACCGCGCCGAGAACGGCACCGCGGGCCCCCACACGCGCCAGGCCCTGGCCATGCGGTGCCGTCTTGAGCATCTGGGATGTGGTGGTGCTTGCCATGACGTCCTCCTGATGGATCGGGTGCGCGGCAGTCGCGGCGCATGACCGAAACCCCTCAGGTGTGAGATTGCTTCCGCACCAACGGAACTGGCGACTCTCACGCCACATACGGGCACTCAACGGGCGCCTCTCTCGCCGGCACCGGTCCAGGTGCGGCCCTGCGACCGGGCCCTCACACAGGCGACGGCGCCGCCATCATGGCCTCATGGGAAGGCCAGCGCAGGGTCACCGGGTTCCCCACCCGTGACCGGAGCGCAGAGCAGCACCGAGCCAGAGCGCGCGCGTGCGTTCCGGGAGTATGTCGAGCCCGAGATCGAGATCATGCTGCGGGTCGCTCAGTCGCTCACGGGCAACCTGCACGACGCGGAGGACCTCGTCCAGGAGTCGCTGTTGCGGGCCTTCCGCGGGATCGACGGGTTCGACGGCCGACACCCCCGGGCATGGCTGCTCACGATCGTCAGGCACACGAACATGAACATGCACCGGCGCAGGCGCCCCGACCCGGTCGACGACTGGGACCTCATCCGCGACTCCCGCCCGGCCTTCGGCGCGGCCACGACGCCCAGCGCCGAGGACGCGGTCCTCGACGCCACGCTCGACGATCGGCTGTCGACGGCCGTGGCCGAGCTCGACCCACGGTTCCGGGCCGCGCTCATCCTCGTCGACGTCCACGACCTGTCCTACGCCGAGGCCGCCGCGGTGCTCGACGTGCCGGTCGGCACCGTCATGTCACGGCTCAGCCGCGCGCGGGACCGGGTCCGCCGCCGCCTCGGCCCCACCACACTCACCCCAGGGAGGTTCGCATGAGCCAGTCGCTGCGACAGATGATGACGTGCCGATGGTCGGCCCGCCGCATCCAGCGCTACCTCGACGCAGACCCGTCGGCGCTGCTCACGGCCGGCGAGGTGGCCCGTCTCGAGTCCCACCTCGCCGAGTGCGAGCGGTGCACCCAGACGGCCGAGGAGCACCGCGTCCTGCACCGGGCCCTCTCCCGGTGGAACAGGCCCTTCCCCGACGTCGAGGCCGTGGAACGGCTCCGCGCCTACGTCCGTGCGGTCCCCGGACAGGAGAGCACGTGATGCACCTCGGGCTCCGGCGCCGCGTGCCCGAGGTCGCTGCGGCCGTGGCAGCGACGCTCATCGTCACCGCGTGCGGGGCCACGACCGGGTCGACCAGCGGGTCGACGGCGCCGGGTGGAACGGCTACCGTCTCGGCCGGGCTGGCCTTCCGGGGCACCACCGTCCGGGGATCGGCCTTCGACGCGTCGTCCCTGCGCGGGCAGCCCGTGGTGCTGTGGTTCTGGGCTCCGTGGTGCACGATCTGCCGGGGCGAGGCGCCGACCGTCACCACCGTCGCGGCCCAGTTCGCCGGGCGGGTCCGGGTCGTCGGGGTCGCCGGCCAGGGCACGGTCGCCCAGATGCGCGGGTTCATCTCCGACACCCGCACCGGCTCGTTCACCCACGTGGCCGACACCACCGGAGCGGTCTGGCGCGAGTACCAGGTGGTCTCGCAGCCCTCGTTCGTGTTCGTGCGGCCCGACGGCCAGTCCCAGCTCGTGGTGGGCGCCCTCGACGCCGCGACGCTGACGGCCCTCATGGAGTCGACGGCAGCCGGCTCCTCGCCGGCTGCCACCCACAGCGGCGGGAGCCTGGCCTGCAGCTCGGACGGTCCACCGGCCAGCAGCGCCGGGAGCCTGGCCTGCAACTCGGCGGGGCCCTCGCCGACCGCGACCCCGACCGGCCCGCCGAGCACCACGGCACCGACGGCGACGCACTACTCCGACATGCTGCCGCTGCCCTCGTCCTGACGCCGGCGGGCCACCGTGCCCACCGCCACCGCCAGGGCGAAGGCCCCGAGCGCGACGGCGGCCGCGGCCGCAGGCCCGAGGGAGGTCAGCCATCGGGACACCGAGCCCGAGGCGGCTGCCACCCACGCCACCGGCCCCGCCGGCACCGAGCCGCCCCGCAGCGTCGCCGCCTCGACCCAGCCGTACCAGAGCACGTAGGACCCCGTGACCAGCACGAGGGCGCCCGACACCCGGCCGACGTGCCGGGTCCAGGACCGGAGCCGGGCGGTGGTGGCCGTGCCGACGAGTCCGGCGACGAGGGCCAGCGTGGTGAGCACGAGCCCCATGCCTGCGGCATACGCGAGCGCGGCAGCGCCTCCGCGGACCGGGCCGGAGCCGCCGGCGTCGAAGACATAGACGACCGCCGCGAGGAACACCGGCAACGTGCACGAGAGCGAGACCGTCGCGTAGACGACGCCGTAGGCGAGCATCCCGGGCACCGAGCCGCTCACGCCGAGCCGGGCCCGAGGCAGGCGCAGGGCGGTCTCACGGCCGGCGAGCAGCCAGGCGCCCAGGACCACCAGCCCCAGTCCGGAGGCCATCGTCACGTAGCTCAGCCAGGGCCCGAGCGTCAACGACACCAGCACGAGCGCCGCCCCCACCGTGCCGAAGACAGCCACGAAGCCGAGCGTCACGGCACCGCCGACCACCAGGGCGCGGCTGATCGCCGACCCCCGCGACGAGGGCGTGCCCAGGAACAGCGTCAGGTAGGTCGGCAGCAGGGCGAACCCGCAGGGGTTGAACGCCGCCAGCATCCCCGCCGTCGCGGCGAACGCGAGCTCCGCCCTCACCGGGAGCCCGGCCCGCCTCGGGGGCTCGCGCCACCCGTTCGGGTCCGGTCGGCGGCGTCCATGTCGGGGCCCTCTCGGCGCACTGGTCCTGGGGCCGCGTGACGCGGCCGCCCTGGGAACCCCCGAGGGCCGTCACGCCATTCCCGTGACGGCGGCCCGGCGGGGCGGCCCGGCGTCCGGCACGAGCGCTCAGGCGCTCAGGCGCTCTCGACCGCGCTCTTCACCGCGTCGATGAGGATGGCCCATCGGGGGTCCCCCACCGGGCCGATGTTCGTCATCCGGCTGCAGACGAACCCGAACCCTATCTCCCGGTCGGGGTCGGCCATCCCGAGCCGACCACCGGCGCCGGTGTGCCCGAACGACCCCGGGCCGAACCCGGGCATGCTCGGTGACGCGAGCTGGTACCCGAGCCCGAAACGGATGTCCGGCCCGGCGGTCCCGCTCTCGATGAGCGTCTCGACCCCGTCGGTGCGCGGCCGGGTCGCCGTCGAGCGGGTCGCCGAGGTCATGAGCCGCACGCCCCCGACCGGACCCAGCACTGCGGCATACATCGTCGCCAGCGCCCGGGCGTTGGTGATCGCCCCCACGGCCGGGCGCTCGGCCGCGTAGTGCGCCCGCACCTCGTCGGGGTCGGCGAAGTCGGGGTCCATGGGCGGGCTCTCGCGCAGGAACGCCTGCCGCTGGGCCGCGTAGCTGCCGGGCTCCGGCTCCTCGCTCGCCGGCTCCGTCGGGTCGGTCTCGTCCCACCGGCCCGCGACCACCCGGGGCAGGAGCGCGTCGGGCAGGCCCATCCACAGGTCGACCCCCAGCGGCTCGGCCACCAGCGCCCGCAGGTGCCCGGAGACGCCCGTCCCGGTGGCTCTGCGCACGACCTCGTCCAGCAGCGTCCCGTACGTCACGGGGTGGTAGGCCATCGCGGTGCCGGGCTCCCACAGCGGAGCCGCCGCCGCCAGCGCCCGGGTGAGCGCCGGCCCGCGCTGCAGGTCCAGGCCCGACAGCCCGGTGCCGAGGGGCGGGTAGGGCAGGCCGGCGGTGTGCGAGGCCACCATGGCGACCGTCACGCGCTCCTTGCCCGCCGCCGCGAACTCCGGCCAGTACGTCGCGACGCGCTCCTCGGGGTCGATGAGTCCCCGCTCGACGAGCATGGCCAGCACGGTCGCCGTGATGCCCTTGCTGCACGAGGCGACCATCATCAGCGAGTCCTCGGCCATGGGCCGGAGGTGGACGGGGTCGGTCCCGGCCCACAGGTCGACCACCTTCCGGCCCCGGTGGAGGACCGCGACGGCAGCAGCCTCCCGGCCCGGGTCGACGAGGGTGTGCGCGAACGCGTCCGCGACCGCCCCGAACCGCTCGTCCGCCGCCCCATGTATGCCGTCAGCCATCTCAGCAGCATAGGTCGGGGCGCCGGCGTTCCCCACCGCGGACCGGTCGGGGCGCCGCCGTGGCCCGCCGCAATAGGTTGAGGCCATGGCCATCCCCACCCTCAAGGACCGGTGGAGCGACCGGACCGCCCTCGGCGCATGGATGTTCCTGCGCGAGCCGATGACCGCCGAGTCAGCCGCCCGGATGGGCTACGACTATGTCGTCGTCGACCTGCAGCACGGCGTCGCGTCCGAGCCCGAGGCGCTCGCCATGATGCAGGCGGCCGAGGCGGCGGGCGCCATACCCGTGGCTCGGGTGTCCACCAACCACCCGACGACCATCGGGCGCGCCCTCGACGCGGGCGCCCTCGCGCTGATCGTGCCGATGGTCAACGACGCCGAGGGAGCGCGGGCCGCCGTCTCGGCGTGCCGGTACGCCCCGGAGGGGACGCGCAGCTACGGGCCGGTGGCGGCGATCAGCCGCTACAGCGACGACTACGCGCGGGTGGCGAACCGGACCGTCGCCTGCATCGTCATGATCGAGACCGCCGAGGCCCTGGACAACCTCGACCAGATCCTGTCGGTCCCCGGCATCGACGCCGTGTATGTCGGTCCGGTCGACCTGTCGTTGACGCTGGGCCTCCCCCCGGAGACCGACCACGACGACGTCCGCTTCACCGGGGCGATCGACGCCATCCTGGCGGCGTGCAGCCGGCACGGCGTCGTGCCCGGCATCCACGCCGACGCGGGTCTGGCCGCGAAGTGGACGGCCCGCGGCTTCCGGATGGTCACCGTCGGCTACGACCAGCTCTCGGTCCTCACGGGGCTGCGGGGAGCACTGGCCGGTGCCCGCGACGACGACCGGCCCCCCACGGCTGAGCGCCGGGGCGCCGCCTACCCCTGACCCGGAGGGACTCGGCCGGGACGGGGCATCGCCGGGTGGGGGCATCGGCGGTCCCGCGCAGGAGGCAGCCACCGAGTCGGCTAGCATGCTTGAAGAAGTCTTCAAGTGCATCATTCGACAAGCCGAGGAGGGTGCGCCCGTGTCCGTCCCGCTCTACGAGGCCAAGGCCGAGCTGTTCCGTGCCCTGGGCCATCCGGTGCGCATCCGGGTCCTCGAGCTGCTGTCCGAGCGGGACCACGCGGTCCACGAGCTCCTCGCCGCGATCGAGCTGGAGCCGAGCAGCCTGTCCCAGCAGCTGGCGGTCCTGCGGCGCACCGGCCTGGTCCGCCAGCAGCGCGTCGGCGGCGAGGTCGTCTACTCGATCCTCGTCCCGGAGACGACCGACCTCCTGCTCGCGGCCCGCCGGGTCCTGCGCCAGATCCTCGTGGACCAGGACCACCTGGCCCAGGAGCTCGAGCCCACCCCGCGGGGCCGGGGGTGAGCACGAGCAGGCTGTGGCGGCTCATCCGCCGCACCGGCCGCGTCGCCGAGCCGGCGCCCCCGTTGCCGGAGCCCGCCGACGGCTTCGAGCCGCCCCGCGAGCTGGCCGGGAGCGTCCAGGTGCGCCACGTCGACGCCGGGTCGTGCAACGGGTGCGAGATCGAGGTGGGCAACGCGTTCGGGCCGGTCTACGACGCCGAGCGCTACGGCGCGCGGCTCGTCGCCTCGCCCCGGCACGCCGACGCGCTGCTGGTCACCGGCGTCGTCACCCACAACATGGCCGAGCCCCTGCGGCGCACCGCGACGGCGACACCCGACCCGAGCCTGGTCATCGCGGTAGGCGACTGCGCACGGGGGTGCAGCGTGTATGCCGGCGGCTACGGCGTCGCGGGATCCGTCGCCGACATCGTCCCCGTCGACCTTCTGGTGCCCGGCTGTCCGCCCGAGCCGGACCAGATCGTCGCGGCGCTGCGGCAGGTCACCCGACGATGACCCCGGAGGTCACCGGTCCGGCCGTCCTGCCCCCCCTGGCGGCGGCGGCGATGCTGGCCGCCGCGGCGACGCCCCCACGAGCGCGGTCGGCGCTGGCCGGCGGCCTGTCCGTCCTCCTGGGGTCGAGCGCCGCCGTGACCGGCGTCCTGGCGATGGGCGGGCAGGGGCAACGCACCGTGCTCGACACCGGGCTCCCCGCGCAGATGGGGCTGCTCGTGCTCGCCCCGGACCGCCTCGGCGGCCTGTTCATGGTGGTCGCCGGAGTCGTGGGAGCGGTCGCTGCCCTGTTCGGCGTCGGGTACGCGCACGGTGGTGCGGCGACCAGGACGGCGTGGGCGGCATACCCCGTCTTCCTCCTCGGCATGGTCACGGTGCCCGCCGCGGCCAACGCGGTGACGTTCCTGCTCGCCTGGGAGCTCATGGCGATCGGGTCGACCGTGCTGATGCTCGGCGAGCACGCCACCCGCCAGGAGGTGCGCGGTGCCGCCCTCTGGTATGCCGTGATGACCCACGTCAGCTTCGTCCTCCTCCTGGCCGGCTTCGCCGTGCTGTCGACCCGCGCCGGCAGCACCGACTTCGACATGATCCGCCGGGCCTCGGTGGGTGGCGGCGCCGCGAGCCTGGCGTTCGTCCTGCTCGTCGCCGGGTTCGCCACCAAGGCAGGGCTGGTGCCCGTCCACGTGTGGCTGCCGCGCGCCCACCCCGAGGCGCCGAGCCACGTGTCCGCCGCCATGAGCGCCGCCATGGTGAAGATGGGCGTCTACGGGATGCTCCTCGTCGTGGTGCGCCTGCTCCCGTCGGGGCCGCGCTGGTGGGCCGTCGTGCTGGTCGTGCTCGGCGGGGTCTCGGCCCTGTACGGCATCCTCCAGGCGTCGGTCGCCTCTGACCTCAAGCGCCTCCTGGCGTACTCGACCACCGAGAACGTCGGGCTGGCCGTGACCGCCCTGGCCGTCTCGATGATCCTGCGCCAGGCCGGCCGGGCCGGCGTCGCCGACGTCGCCCTCGTCGCCGCCCTGCTCCTCGTGGTCAGCCACGCAGCCTTCAAGACGGTGCTGTTCCTCGGAGCCGGCTCGGTGCTCCAGGCGACGGGCGAGCGCGACCTGGACCGCCTCGGCGGGCTCGGCCGGCGGATGCCGGTGACCGCCTGGGCGGTGGGGGTCGCGGCACTCGGAGCGGCGGCCCTGCCCGTCTCGTCCGGGTTCGTCGCCGAGTGGGTCCTGCTGCAGTCGCTGGTCCACGGCGCCACCGGGACCGACCGGCTCGTCGCCGTGGTACTTCCGGTGACGGTGGCCGTCGTCGCGCTGACCGCGGGCCTGGCCCTGCTGACGTTCGTCAAGGTCGTCGGGATCGCCTTCCTGGCGCGGCCGCGCGCGCCCGTGGTCGAGACCGCCCACGACGGGTCCTGGCCGATGCGGGCGGCCCTGGTGCTCGGCGCCGGGTCGGTCCTCGCGCTCGGGCTGGCGCCCGGGTGGCTCGCCCACGCGCTCGCGGCGACGGTCGGCGCCCACGGCGTCGACGCCGTGGGGCTCGGGGGCGTGACGCTGACCGGCCTGCCCGCCCTGCTGGACCCGGTCGCCCTGGCGCTGGTGGCGGCGGTGCTCCTGCTGCCGGTCACGGCCGTCACCCTGACGGCCGCCCGGTCGCCATCCGCGGCGCGAGACCGACCTGCCCTGGGGGTGTGGAGGGGCCCGGCTCGACCCGCGGATGCAGTACACCGCGACGTCCTACGCCGAGCCGCTGGTCCGGGTCTTCGACGACGCGCTCCAGCCCGCCCGGGACCTGCAGGTCACCCCCGCCGACGAGTCCCGCTACCTGACCCAGGCCGTCGCGTTCCGCCAGCACGTGGCCGACCAGGTCGAGACCCGCCTCTACCGGCCGGTGGTCACGGGCCTGACCCGCGCCGGCGACCTCGCCCGACGCGGCCAGAACGGCAGCATCCACCGCTACCTGGGCTTCTCGTTCACCGCGCTGCTCCTCGTGCTGCTGGTGGTGACCTGGTGACCGTCGTGGCTCTCGCCTGGCAGGTGGTCCTCGCCACCGCCGTCACCCCCGTCCTGATCGGCGTGCTGCGCCAGGTCCGGGCCCGCCTCGAGGGGCGCGCCGGCCCCGGGGTGCTGCAGCCCTGGCGGGACGTGCGCAAGCTGCTGGCGAAACAGCCGTTGACGGCGGCCGGGGCCGGCCCGCTCCTGGTGGCCGTCCCGGTCGTCCTGGTGGTCACCAGCCTGCTGGTGTGCACGCTGGCCCCGCTCGTCAGCACGACCACCCTGGCGTGGGTGCCCGACGACCTGTTCGTCGTCGTGTCGGTGCTCCTCGTCGGCACGGTCGCCCTCGCCCTGCTCGGGCTGGAGTCGGGGACGGCGTTCGGCGGGATGGGCTCGAGCCGGCACATGACCATCGCCGCGCTGGTCGAGCCGACGGTCCTCGTGGCCGTCTACGCCCTGTCGGTCCCGGTGGGCACGACCGCCTTGTCGGCCATCGTCGAGGCCCGGATCGCCGCCCCCGACACCGTCGTGTCCCCCGTCAGCCTGCTGGCGCTGGTCGCCCTCGTCATCGTCGTCGTGGCCGAGACCGGTCGGCTCCCCGTCGACAACCCGTCCACCCATCTCGAGCTGACGATGATCCACGAGGCCATGGTGCTCGAGAGCGCCGGGCGCGACCTGGCCTGGCTCGAGCTCGGCTCCTGGCTGCGGCTCACCGCGCTGCTCGGCCTGGTGGTCAACCTCGCGCTCCCCTGGGGGGTGGCCACCTCGCCCACCCCGCCGGCCCTGCTCGTCGGCGCGGCGGCCTTCGCCGTCAAGCTGCTCGCCGGTGGGGCCGTCATCGCTGTCGTCGAGGTGTTCCTGGCCAAGGTGCGGCTCTTCCGGGTGCCCGAGCTGCTGGCCGGCTCCTTCGTCCTCGCCTTCCTGTCGGTCACCGCCTCCTACCTGGTGGCCTGAGCGATGACGACCGACACCCTGTTCGCCCAGTCCGTGGCCGCGACGACCGGGCTGCTGATGCTCACTGCCGTACTGCAGGTCTGGCGCCGCTCCACCGGGGCCTCGACCCGGCTACTCGCGGTGCAGGGGGCCGCGCTGGCCGTCCTCGTGGCCACCATCGGGCTCGCGCAGGGCACCCCCGACGTCGTGCTCGTGGCGGTCCTCGTCCTCGCCCTCAAGGCGGTGGCCCTGCCGTGGGCGCTGACCCGGACGATCCACCGCAGCGGCGCCGAGCGCGAGGACTCCGCGTCGGTCAACCCGGTGAGCGGACTGCTGGCCGCCGCCGCGCTGACCACCCTGGCGTATGCCGTGAGCCAGCCCATCGTGGCCCTGGACGACGGCCCGGCGGCGCACGCCGTCCCGGCCGGGGTGGCCCTGGTCCTCATCGGCTTCTTCGTGCTGGCCACCCGGCGCCGGGCGGTCTCGCAGCTCATCGGGTTCCTGGTCATCGACAACGGGATCGCCACCGTCGCCTTCCTGACCGCCGGCGGCGTGCCCCTCGTCGTGGAGCTGGGGGTCTCGCTCGACGTCGTCCTCGTCGTCCTCATCCTGCGTGTCCTCTCGGCCCGCCTGACACTGGCCCACGGCCACGTCGACCTGCACGACCTGAGGGAGCTGCACGACTGATGACCGCGCTCCTCTGGATACCGCTCCTGCTCCCACCGGCCCTGGGCGCCATCGCCGCATCCCGGCGCCGGCGCCGCTGGACCCGGGCGCTGGACCTCGTCGCCGCGGGGGCGGTGCTCGCCGTCGGCGTGAGCCTGGCGTTGGCCCTGCGGGGGCGGGAGCCCATGACCGCCGCCGGCGGCCTGCTCCGCGCCGACGCGCTCACGGCATACATGCTGGTGACCATCGGCGCCGTGGCCGTCACCGCCCTGTGGGCGGCGCTGGCGACGCCGGAGCGACCCGACGGACGGTTCACCGCGCTGGTCTGTCTCTTCCTCGCGGCGATGAGCCTGGCCGTTCTCGCCGACAACCTCGGGGTCCTCTGGGTGGCCATCGAGGCCACGACCATCACGACGGCGTTCCTCGTGGGCCACCACCGCGGCCGCCGCCCACTCGAGGCGGCCTGGAAGTACGTGGTGCTCGGCTCGGTGGGCGTCGCCATCGCCTTCCTCGGGATCGTCCTCCTGTATGCCGCGGCCCGCGCGGCCGGCAACCCCACCTTGTCGTGGACCGCGGTCGTGGCCTCGGCCGGGCGGCTGGACCCGGCAGTGACCAAGCTCGCCGTCGCCCTGGCCGCCCTGGGTTCGCGACCAAGGCCGGGCTGGCACCCATGCACAGCTGGCTACCCGACGCGCATGCCCAGGCGCCCGGCGCCGGTGTCCGGCCTGATGTCCGGGGTGCTGCTGTCGGTCGCGCTCTACGCGATCCTGCGGATCAAGGCCCTCGGCGACGCGGTCCTCGGCGTCGGCTTCATGCGCAGCCTCCTGCTCACCCTCGGCGCTCCTGTCGCTCGCCGTCGCGGCGGGCTGCTCGCTCACCCAGCGCGACTACAAGCGGCTGCTGGCCTACTCGAGCATCGAGCACATGGGCCTGATGACCGTCGGGGCCGCGCATCGGCGGGCCGCTGGCCACCGCGGCCGTCCTCGTCCACATGCTCGCCCACGGCCTGGTCAAGGCCGGCGATGTTCGTCCAGGCCGGTCGCATCCTCGACGCGCGAGGGCAGCACCCGGATCGCCGACGTCCGCGCGCTCATGGCGCGCCGGCCCGACCTGGCCGGCGCCGTTCCTCGCCGGGACCGCGGCGCTGCTCGGCTTCCCTCCGTTCGTCCTGTTCTTCACCGAGGTCGCCATCGTCGTCGCCGGCTGGCAGGCGGGGCTCGGGCTGGGTCATGGGCGCCGTCCTCGCCCTGCTGCTCCTCGCCTTCGCTGGGATCGGCCGGCACGTCCTGTCGATGACGCTCGGCCCGGCGGCACCGGGGCCGGGCCGTGACGAGGGGCCGCCGCCCGGCCGCGTCGCCGCGCCAGCTGCCGGTGACCGCGGCCCTTGCGCTGACGCCGTGCGGTCGGCGGGCTGGCGGCCTGGCCGTTCACCGGCGCCCGTCACCGCGGCCGTCAGGCCGCCCTCGGCGGCGGTATGTCATGACCCGGCTGCACGCCACGCAGGCGATCGAGGCGACCCGCGGCTCCGTCGAGGACCGGGCCCGCGCCCTGATCGCCGACGGGTGGCGACTGGCCCTGATCGCCGCCCACGAGGACGCCGACCGGTTCCGCGTCGTCTACGCCTTCCTCCGCCCGGTCGACGGCCGCTGCGAGGTCACCCTGGCCGATCCCGCGCGACGACGCCGTGGATCCCCACCCTCGCCGGACGTGTCTACTCCGCGGGACGGTTCGAACGCGAGATCCGCGACCTCTACGGCATCGACCCCCGTCGACCATCCCGCTCCCCCACCGGCTGGTCCGGCACGGTCACTGGCCCACGGGCTGGTACCCCATGCTCCGCGACGCCGGGCCCGCGCCCGCGGTTCGAGCCCGACGTCGGGTCCTACCCGTTCGGCGAGGTCCGGGGCGACGGGGTCTACGAGATCCCCGTCGGCCCGATCCACGCCGGCCTCATCGAGCCCGGCCACTTCCGCTTCTCGGTCGTCGGCGAGACCATCCTGCGGATGAAGGCCCGGCTCTGGTTCCTCCACCGCGGGATGGAGAAGCTCTTCGAGGGACGCCCCCCGGAGCCGGGCATCGAGCTCGCCGAACGGATCAGCGGCGATACCGCGGTCGGCCACACCCTGGCGTACCTCATGGCGGTCGAGGACGCCGCCGGCATCGAGGTCGCCGACGTCGTCACGGCCCGTCGGGCGCTGCTGCTCGAGCTCGAGCGGCTGCTACAACCACGTCGCCGACCTCGGCGCGATCGCCAACGACGTCGGCTTCGGCATCGCCCACGCCCACACCCAGCGGCTGCGCGAGACCCTGCTCCGGCACAACAAGACCCTCACCGGGCACCGGCTGCTCCGCGGCGCGCTCGAGCTCGGGGGGCGCCGACCTGCGCGAGGCCCCCGACCTGGACCTGCTGCACGCCGTCGCCGACGAGGTCGCTGACATCGTCGCGATCACCCTGGCCACTCGGTCGTGGCCGACCGCTTCACCGGCACCGCCGTGCTGTCCAGCGAGGCGGCGGCGACGATCGGCACCCTCGGGTATGTCGCGCGGGCCTCCGGCCTGGATGTCGACGCCCGGCGCGACCACCCCCTGGGCGACCTCGGCCCCGACTTCGCCACGGTCCTCGAGCACGACGGTGACGTCCGGGCCCGCTACCTCGTCCGGGCCCGCGAGATGGCGGTCCCCACCCGGGTCGCCGACCACCTCGCATCGAGGTGCGCCGGGCCGGCAACGTCCGCCGCGGCCGACCTTCCGGCGCACCGGCTGGCCGGGCTGGGTGTCGTCGAGGCCTGGCGGGGCACCCTGTGCCACCGCGTCGAGCTCGGCGAGGGACGGCACGCTGACCCGGGTCAAGATCGTGGACCCCAGCTTCGTGAACTGGCCGGCCCTGCCGGTGGCCCTGGCCGACACGATCGTCCCCGACTTCCCGCTGGCCAACAAGAGCTTCAACCAGTCCTACGCGGGCAACGACCTGTAACGCGCCGCGGACCTGCAGCACCCCGGCATACCCCAGGGCGAGGGGGCACCGGAGTGCACGGCGCCTCGTATGATCACCACGCGCCGTCCGGAGGAGAAGTGGTCCTGTGAGTGCTCGGTTCGAGGAGCTCGGCTGGGGCGACACACCCATCGGCGAGGTGAGCCTGCGGCGCCGCCGCGACCCGGTCACCGGCGTCGACATCTTCGAGGTCAAGCTCGGCGACGAGTTCTTGATGTCGAGCATGTTCACGGTCGCCGAGGTCGAGATGGCCCGGCTGGCCCTGGCCCGGGTCGCCGGGTCCGGGCTCGAGGTCGCCGTCGGCGGCCTGGGGCTGGGCTACACGGCCAGGGCCGTCCTCGACGACGCGCGCGTCGGGGCCCTCGTCGTCGTCGACGCACTGGAGCCGGTGATCGACTGGCACCGGCGCGGCCTGGTCCCGGCCGGGCCCGAGCTGACCGCCGACCCCCGCTGCCGGCTCGTGCACGGCGACTTCTTCGCGATGGCCGCCGGGGCGGGCTTCGACCCGGCGGCCCCGGGCCGGGTGTTCGACGCCCTCGTCGTCGACATCGACCACTCCCCGAACCACCTGCTCGCCGAGGCGAGCGCCGGGTTCTACGGGGCCTCCGGGACGCGGCGCTGGGCGGAGCACCTCCGCCCCGGCGGGGTCTACGCCCTGTGGTCCAACGACCCGCCCGACGAGGGCTACCTGTCGGTCCTCGCCGAGGTGTTCGTCGACGTGACCGCCGAGGTGGTCCGCTTCCCCAACCCCCTCCAGGACCGCGAGGCCAGCAATACCGTCTACCTCGCCACCCGGGACGAGTAGCCGCCACGGGTGGTTGACACAGTTCACCTGCCCGCGGGCAACGGCACGACCGACGGCGTCCTACAGTGGGACGTGGACGGCATACGCCGCTCGGACCCGGCGACGGGCCTGGCCGCTCGGTGCCCCCGGGTCGCCGGGTGTCTCCGACCCGGCCCGTCGGTCAACGGAAGGACGCCATCACGATGGAACTCGTGGAGAGACTGAGGGCCGAGTCGGACGAGCTCGTCGACCAGGCGACCGCCAAGCTGGGCCGCGCGTCGCTCACCCACTACGACGTCGCCGGACCGGAGCCGACCCGCGCGCGGCTCGACGACCTGTTCGGCCTGCTCCTGACCTGCCTGTCGACCCGTACCCTGACGCCGATCGTCGCCCACGCCGAGCGGATCGCCGAGGAGCGGTTCCACGCGGGCTTCGGTCTCGAGGAGGTGCAGGTCGCGTTCAACGTGCTCGAGGAGACACTCTGGCTGCGCCTGGTCAAGGAGGTCCCGACGACCGAGCTCGCCGAGGACCTCGGCCTCGTCGCGACCGTGCTGGGGGCGGGCAAGGACCAGCTGGCGCGCACCTACGTCTCACTCGCGACGCACGACAAGGCGCCGAGCATGGACCTGACCGCTCTGTTCCAGGGCGAGTCGACCGCCGTCGGACAGTGACCGGCGGGTCCCGAACAGCGTGACCCGCCGGGCTCAGGCGCCGGCGAGGGTGACGATGGCGTCGGTCGCGAACCCCAGCAGGAGGCCCAGCAGCAGGCCCCACGTCGTGACGGTCTTGCGGTCCAGCCGCCGGGCCACGGCGAGGAGCTCGACGACCACATACAGGATGGAGCCGGCGGCCAGAGCGAGGAACGCCACGCTCGTCACGTCGCTGGTGAACCCCTGGCCGGCGATGGTGCCGACGACCGTGGGGCCGCCACCGATCAGGCCGAGCAGCAGGAGGAAGCCCCACGACGGCCGGGCCTCGTCGGCCGCCAGGGGCGCGACGATGCCGAACCCCTCGGTGGCGTTGTGGGCGGCGAAGCCGACCACGAGGAGCACGGCCAGCGAGAGCTCGCCGGTGGAGGCGCTGTTGCCGATCGCGAGACCCTCGGCGAGGTTGTGCAGGCCGATGCCGGTCGCGATCATCAGCGAGAGCGAGGCCGCGGGCGAGAGGCGGCGGCTGCTCATCTCGACCACGCTCGCCGCCCCGGGGCCGGGGCTGGTCCGCGCCGGGAACCGGCCGCGTCGCGCGGCGACCCACCGGTCGAAGTAGACCAGTCCGAGCAGACCCACGACGAGCCCCGCCGCGAAGACGACCGACAGCCCCGCCACGGTCCCGGCCCGCCGGTCGGCCAGCCCCGCGTCGATCGGCTCCCAGGCATGGGCCAGGACGTCCCAGACGAGGAAGACAAGGATCCCGGTCGCCAGGCCGTTGAGCCACGCCCGGGTCTTCGGGATGGAGGCGCGCAGGCGCCCCAACGGCAGGCCGAGCAGGATCGTCGCGCCCGCCAGCGTACCCAGCGCCGTCACCTGTCCCGGACCCACCTGACCACCCTTTCGACCTCGACGGTGGGGTAAGGGTAGCCTTACTTGGTCGATGCGGTGACATCCTGGGAGACCTCGAGCGTATGGAGACCCCGCTCGGCCTTGGCCCGCAGGTACCTCGCATTGCTGGCCGACAGGTGGACCCGGGTCGGCACGCGGTTGGCGATGGGCACCCCGAACCGGGTCAGCTGGGCCGCCTTGTCGGGGTTGTTGCTGAGCAGCCGGATCTCGTCGACCCCCAGGGCGCGGACCATCTGGGCGGCGGCGGCATAGTCGCGTTCGTCCTCGTCGAAGCCCAGGGCGAGGTTGGCCTCGTACGTGTCCAGCCCCCCGTCCTGGAGGGCGTAGGCGTCGAGCTTGGCGTAGAGGCCGATGCCGCGCCCCTCCTGCCGCAGGTAGAGCACATAGCCGCCGGTCTCGGCGATGCGGGCGACGGCCTCCCGCAGCTGCGGACCGCAGTCACAGCGCTGGCTCCCGAAGACGTCCCCGGTGAGGCACTCGCTGTGGAGCCGCACCAGGGGCGGCACCGCCGACGGATGACGGTCGCCGCCGGCCCGCTCGTGCTCCCCCAGCCCGAGGGCGAGGTGGTCGCGCCCGTCGACGAGCCCGTCGAAGGAGACCACCCGGGCAGTGGTCTCGAACCCGTCGGCGAACCGGAGGGGCACCAGTACCTGGGTGCGGATCCTGGCGCTCGGAAGCCTCTCGGTCATGGCGGACCAGCCCCTTCGTCGGTGCCGAACCGGGTCGACAGTGCATAGCGCAGCAGGCCGACGTCCCCGACCTGACGGGTCTCGACGAGCGCGGCGCGCCGGCCGGGACGCCATGGGTAGGTGCCGGCACCACCGAACCGGGGGGCCTGCGGATCGCCGACGAACACCGGTGCCACGGCGAGGTGCAGCTCGTCGACGAGGTCGGCCCGGAGGAACTGCCCCTGGATGCTCGAGCCGCCCTCGACGAGCAGACGCCGAACGCCCCGCCGACCCAGGTCGGTACTCACCCACCGCATGTCGAGTCGCTCGCGTGAGCCGACGACGGTCGCCAGACCGCCCAACCTCCTGCACAGGTCCTCGCGAGCGGACCGCGCACAGTAGACGACCTTCTCCGCGGCGCCGACAGCGAAGAAGGCGGCCCCGGGGGCGAGGTCGCCCCGGCCCGAGACGACCACCTTCGTGGGGGAGCCCCCGCCCGGCGCCACGAGACGGGGGTTGTCCCGTCGCACCGTCGCGGCCCCGACAAGGATCGCGTCGACCCCGGCGCGGACCTCACCGACCCGGGCCAGGTCCGCCTCGCCGGACAGGACGAGCCGGGAGGGCCCCGTGTCGTCGATGTATCCGTCCAGGGAGACGGCGACGCTGAGGATCGTGTACGGACGCTCACCCATGCGGCGCCTCCACGACGGGGACGCCGACGACGGTCCCGCAGCCCCGCCCGCCGGACACCCCGCCGCGCGTCCGCCACACCTGGTCGGCGGCGAGCACGCCCAGGCCCGGAAGGACGCCGACCAGGGCCAGGACGCCGTAGACCACGGCCGTTGCCAGGCCCTCGGTCGCGCCCAGACCGGTCGCTGCGAAGACCCATGCGGACGCTCCTTCGCGCGGGCCCCAGCCCGCGACGTTCAGCGGGAGGGCCGAGGCGACGAGGACGACCGCGCCCAGCTGGGCGAGCAACAGGGTCGGGGCGCTCGAGCCCGCGACCCGTGCGGCCAGCACGAAGGTGGCGGTGTGCCCCACGAAGACGGCCACCGAGGCTGCGGCGACGCCGGGCCAGGCACCCAGGACGACGCGCGCGGCCCTGATCTCGGATGCCGCGACCCGGTGCAGGCGAGCACGCACCGGTGACCTGCCGGGTCGCCGGGACCACCAGGCGCCCGCCGCGAGCACGCTCGCCATCACCAGCGCGACGAGGAGCAGCGGGCGCGCGAGGTGGCCGCTGGGCTGCTCCGGGCGGAACCACCCCCGCGCAGCCAGCGCCGCCAGCAGCGGGGTGACGGCGAGCACCTGGACGACCTGTCCCCCGGCGCGCTCCCACCAGACCGCCCTGGCGGCACCGACGCCGACCCCCCCGTGCCGGGCATGCCGCACGGCACGGTGGACGTCGCCGGCGACCCCGCCGGGGAGTGTCGCGTTGAGGAGCTGGGACCGGTAGTACGCGGCCACCGCACCTGGCAGCGGCAGGTCCATGCCGAGCGCCCCCGCGACGAGCCGCCACCTCCACGCGCTGCACACGGTGGTGACAGCAGTGATCGAGGCGGCGGCCACCAGCGGCCAGCCGACGACGTGGCGCATCGCCCCGGCGAGGGGTGCCCCGCCGAGCTGGCGGACGAGGGCGCCGACGATGACCGCGCCGACGACCGGGCGCGCCCATCTGCCCACGCTGTGGCGGATGTCGACCTCCTGCTCGTCTGACCGCGGCTGGCCGCGGCGGGATGGACTCACGTCCGCTGCCCGTGGGTACGGTGGCCGGCCTCGTCCGGTTCACTGCCGGCCGCACGCTCGGCGGGGAGGGCGAGGAGGTCGCAATGGGGGACGCAGACCCGAAGGCGTCCCTCGTCGGCATGGCGACGGCGCCGCTCGAGGTATGCCGCGGCCAGCGGCGCCAGCTCCGGTCGCTGTTGGCAGGCGGCCGCCACCCAGCCCAGCAGCCAGGACAGGGCGAGCTCGGTGTCGGGGCCGGCAAGCCACCAGTCGCTGGGGCGGGTCTCGACGCTCGCGCCACCACGGGCGAAGGCCGAGGCGGCCACCGCGGCCGCATCGGGCCCCAGGAGTCGCCGTCCCCCGGCCGTGCGCCGCTGGTGGTCGTTGAAGGCGACGCGCAGGTGCGGGTCCAGCGGGTCGGCGGGTTCCAAGGCGACCCGGCCGGTGACCGAGAGGGTCAGCAGGGTCGCACACCCGGCGCGGAGGCAGCTGGCGACGAGCCGATCCACCTCCTCACAGGACAGCACGTCGAGCATCGCCGAGCCGGTCACGAGCGACGCGCGGGCGAGGTCGTCCGACGACAGCCGGGTGATGTCCCGGCACCGGGTCTCGACCGTGACCGGTGCACCGTCGGCGCTCGCCGGGGGCTGCTGGCCGGCCGCCACCGCCAGCAGCACGGGGTCGTGGTCGACGAGGACCCAGTGCTGTGGACCGGCCAGCCGCGGAGCCAGCCAGCGCAGCATCGAGCCGGTGCCGCTGCCGAGGTCGTACACCACGGTGGGGCCCGCAGCGGCCCCACCCCGGCGGAGCTCCTCGACGAGGTCGCCGGCCCGCGCGCGAGCGTCCGCGGGCTCCCGCAGCGCCAGCCAGCCGGACCCCACCCGCGTACCCGTGAGCGTCATCGGCCGGCTCCCGTGAGCACGTCAGAGACCGCGGCGGTCGTCTCGGACCAGCCGCGCAGCGTCTCGCGGCGGCTGCGGGATGCCTGTCCGAGCCGCGCCCTGAGCGCGGGGTCCACCAGCCATCGCCGCAGTGCCCCGGCGAGCTGGTCGGGGGCGTCGTGCCGAACGAGCACCCCCGGCGTCCCGCCCCCGGCCACCTGTCCGACGGCCTCGGGAACGCCGCCCACGGCCGAGCCGATGACGGGCAGGCCCCGGGCCAGGGCCTCGCCGGCCACCATGGCGTAGGTCTCGGTGCGCGATGCGATGACGAGGGCGTCCGCCCGCGCGTACGCGTCGGCCAGGTCGTCGGGACCGAGCGCACCCGTGAACCGCATCCGGCCGTCGATGCCGGCCCGCCACGCCTGCTCGACCACCTGTCGGCTGAACGACGGCTCGACGGTGCAGGAGCCGGCCACCACACACGACCACCGGAGGTCGCCGAGCGCCGACAGCGCGGCAACCAGCACGTCCTGGCCCTTGGTGTGGGTGACCGCCCCGACGCAGATCAGATGGCTGCCGTCGGCGGAGCCGGGAGCCTGCGGTGCCGGGTCGACCCCCGGCGCCGCGACAGCGACCCGGTCCGGCGACAGCCCGTAGCGGTCGAGCAGCCACCGTCGGGTCCAGTGGCTCGTGGCGATCACCGCCCGCGTGGAGCGCAGCGCAGCGGCCTCGCGGTCACGAACCCGGTCGGCCGGCTGCCGGCGAGGAGGCAGGTGGCCGAGGGGCAGATGCACCAGGGCCACGAGGCGGAGCCGGTCGGCATGGGCGGCAAGCACATCGGGGACGGCGCTGCCGACGAGCCCGTCGACGAGCACGACCGAGTCGGCGTCGATGCCCCGCAGGTGTCGGCGAAGCAGGCCGCGGGCGAGGGCGTCCGGGACGGGCCACCGGCCCGGCGCCGTGTGCTCGCGGACCGACCAGCCGAGCTCGGCGAGGCCGCGGCATACGCGGCGGTCATAGACGTTCCCGCCGCTTGGGCGCTCCGGGTCGTCGACGCCCTCAGGGAGGACGACGTGGACCTCGGGCAGCGATGTCGTCATCGGTTCGCGCTCACAGTGCCGTCTCATAGGACGCCCACGCGATGTGCGACTCGTGGAGGGTGACGACCAGGCCGGCCAGCCCGGCCGCCCCCGGGCCGAGCTCCCCGTCGTGGATGCGGACGGTGAGCCGCTCGGCGACGACCTGTGCGAGCCGCTCCGTGGTGGTCGGTATGCCGCGGAGCGTGTCGTCGTCGTCGAGGTTGCGGTAGCCCAGGTCGCCGAGAACGGACCGCAGGGCGGTGGCAGCGGCACCGATGTCGACGACCAGCCCGTCTCGGTCGAGCTCCCCGCGCCGGAAGGTGGCGTCGACGACGAAGGTGGCGCCGTGCAGCCGCTGGGCGGGCCCGAACACCTCTCCGGGCAGGCTGTGGGCGACCATCATGTGGTCGCGGACGGTCAGGCTGAACATGACGGGCCCTCGGGGTAGGTCACGGTGTGGCACAAGGCGGGCAGGCTCCCGTCCGCGAGGCGGGGCATGACCTCGGGAAGGTCCGCGAACGGCGAGGACCCGCTGACCAGGGCGTCGTACCCCGGGTCGCGCAGGAGGTCGAGGGCGAGCGCGAGCCGGTCCGTCCTCGTGCGCTGGGCACGCCTCGCCGGCGAGACCATGCCGACCTGGCTGGACCGGATGGTGAGGCGTCGCGAGTGGAACGCCCCTCCCAGGGCGAGGTCGACCCTGCCGTCGCCGTACCAGCTGAGGTCCACGACCGTCCCCTCGCTGGCGAGGAGGTCGAGGGAGAGCTGCAGACCGGCTCCGGTGGCGCTGGCGTGGACGACGACGTCGCACTCCCTCGGCGCGAGGTCCGGGGTCGCGAAGGCGGCCCCGATACGCCCCACGACCGCCGATCGCTCGGCATCGACGTCGACGACGGTGACCCGGACCCCCGGGAAGCCGGCGAGGAGCCGGGCCACGCACAGCCCGACCATGCCGCCGCCGACGACCGCCACCCGGTCCCCCACCAGGGGCGCGGTGTCCCACAGGGCGTTGACGGCCGTCTCGACGGTCCCAGCCAGCACGGCGCGGGATGCCGGCACCCCGTCGGGCACCGGCACGACATCGGATGCCCGGACGACGTATGCCGTCTGGTGCGGGTAGAGGCAGAAGACCAACCGGCCCAGCAGGTCCGACGGGCCCTCCTCGACCACACCGACGTTGAGGTACCCGTACTTCACCGGGCCGGGGAGCTCGCCCTCCTGGAACGGGGCGCGCATCACCTGCCGCTGGTCGGCCGGGACCCGCCCGCTGAAGACCAGTGCCTCGCTGCCCCGGCTGACCCCGGAGCAGACGGTCCTGACCCGCACCTCACCCGGCCCCGGCCGCCCGACCTCGGCAGGTCGGATCTCGCCGGCTCCCGGCCGGCATACCCAGAACGCCCGTCCCGCTCCCACGCCCATCTCCTCCGCCGGCTCCGGACCGGTCCTGAACCGGGGACCACCCCGATCCGTAGGACCGTCGTGACTGTCACCTACGCAACCGGTGCCCGCGCGGTTCAGCGTGGCCCTGTGGCCGGGCTCGTCGCGGCCGGCGCGCTCCTGTCGATCCTGGATCTGTCCGTCGGCCTGGGCATCCGCGGCTGGGTCGTGGGCGGTGTCTGGAGCCTGGCGACCGCGGCCGCGCTGGCCAGCGGGATGAGGGCCGGCGGGCTGAGCTCCCTGGGTCCCGCCAACGGGGTGACCCTTGCCCGGGCGGTGCTGGTGGCTGCGGTGGCGGCCCTCGCGGCGGACGGGTCCGTCCCCTCTGTCCCGCTCCTCGTCGGGATCAGCGCCGTGGTCCTGGCGCTCGACGCGATAGACGGGTGGGTCGCTCGTCGGACCGGCTGGGTGACGCGGCTGGGCGCCCAGTTCGACATGGAGGTGGACGCCTTCCTGATCCTCGTGCTGAGCGTGCACGTCGCCCGTTCGCTCGGTGCCTGGGTGCTGTGCATCGGGGCGGCCCGCTACGCCTTCGGCGCTGCGGGCCGGCTCCTGCCGTGGCTCAACCGGCCGGTGCAACCGCGTCCGTGGCGCAAGGTCGTGGCCGCGACCCAGGGGGTCGTGCTGGCCGTCGTGTCCTCGGGGCTGGTGCCGGACCGTCTCGCCGCCGTCCTCGTGGCGGCCGCGCTCGCGCTGCTCGCCGAGTCCTTCGGCCGGGACACGCGGGGGCTGTGGCGCGGACGCCACAGTGACGGGCCCCGGGCCGCGGTCGGACTCGGAGGTCCGCGCCCCCCTGACCCACGGCCTGGGGTCAGGCCCGGCGAGGTACCGGACCGTGCCTGACCGTCCCTCGCAGGCCCGGTGGGCCGGGGTGCCCGCCCTCGTGCTCGTCTGGTTCGCTCTCGTGGCACCGGACCGCCCCGAGCCGCTGACCCCGTTGCTGTTCCTGAGGGTCCCCCTCGAGGGCCTGGCCGTCGTCGGGCTGCTCCTCCTCCTGCCGCGGTCCGCTCGTCGGCCGTTCTCGGTGGTGGCCGGGGTGGCTCTGGCGTTCCTCACGCTGCTCCGGCTCCTCGATGCGGGCTTCGAGCTCGCCCTGCACCGATCATTCGACCCGTCGACGGACACGACCTATGCCGGGCCGGCCGCCGGTCTGCTCGCCGACTCGGTGGGCCGTCCCCTCGCGGCCGTGGTGATCGTGCTGGGCGCCGTGGCCGTCCTGGCCGCCCTCGTCGCCGTCGCGGGGTCCGTCGTCCTTCTCGGGCGGTTCGTCACCGAGCACCGGACCGGCACCGCCCGTGCCGTGGCCGCCCTGTCCGCGGTATGGCTCGGGTGCGCGGTGCTCGGCGTCAGCAGCGTCGGCAAGGAGCAGGTCGCGTCGACGAGCACGGCGGAGCTGGCCGCGGCCCACGGGGGACAGCTGCGGAACGACCTCGCGGACGAGGCGGCCTTCTCGGCGGCGCTCGCCCACGACCCGGCGCCGGTGACGGACGTCGGCACATCGGGCCTGCTCGCCGGGCTGCGCGGCAAGGACGTGCTCGTCGTCTTCGTCGAGAGCTACGGCCGGGTGGCGCTGGAGGACCCGGCGATCGCGCCCGAGGTCACCTCGGTGCTGGATGCCGGGACGGCGGGGCTACGGATCGCCGGGTTCACCGCCAGGAGCGCCTACCTGACGTCTCCGACGTTCGGGGGCCTCAGCTGGCTCGCGCACTCGACACTCCAGGCGGGGCTCCGGATCGACACCCAGGGGCGCTACGACCGCCTGGTGACCAGCGACCTACCCACGCTCGGCGCCATATTTCACCGGGCGGGCTGGCGGACCGTCTGCGACGTCCCCGCGAACCATGAGGACTGGCGCCCGGCCCGGACCTTCTACCGCTGCGACGCCACGTACGACGCCCGCACCATCGCGTATGCCGGCCCGCCGTTCGGCTACGCCCCGGTGCCGGACCAGTACACCCTGGCCGACCTCGCCCGACGGGAGCTCACGAAACCTCGGCACCACCGCGTCATGGCCGAGGTCGACCTCGTGTCCAGCCACGCCCCGTGGGCGCCGCTCCCCCGCCTCGTGGGCTGGGACCGGCTCGGCGACGGATCCGTGTTCGACGGGATGCCCGAGCAGGGCCAGTCCCGTCAGGACGTGTGGTCGGACCCGAGCCGGGTCAAGGCGGCATACGCACGGTCGGTCGCCTACTCGCTCGCCAGCCTGGTCTCCTTCGTGGAGTCGGCGCACGACGACAACCTCGTCCTGGTCGTCCTGGGTGACCACCAGCCCAGCAGCCCGGTGACCGGCGGGGCCGCGAGCCACGACGTGCCGGTGACCGTGGTCGCGCACGACCCCGCGGTCCTGGGACGCATCGGGCAGTGGGGATGGGTGGACGGGCTCGGGCCCGGTCCCGGGGCGCCGGTGTGGCCGATGGAGTCCTTCCGGCAGCGCTTCCTCGACGCCTTCGACGGGGCGCCGGCCCTGGCGGCTGCCCGGCCGGCGAGCGCCGCAGGCACCCCGGTCGGGGCCGGCCGCTGAACCGAGAGGGGCCGCCGTGCGTGTCAATGCCGACGGCGGGAGACCGGCCCGCCCACGGAGAGGAGACGACATGGGTATTCGCATCGTGACCTCGGTCGCGGCGGTGGTGTCCGCGGCGGTGCACCTGAGGCTGTGGCTGGGTGGCGTGCGGGACACGGACGTCGTCGGCCCCGCCTTCCTCGTCAACGCCGTTGCCGGGATAGTGATCGCCGTCCTCGTGCTCACCTGGCGACACTGGCTGGCCGCGTTTCTCGTCGCGGGGTTCGGGGCATCGACGCTGGCGGCCTTCGTCGCGTCGGCGACTGTGGGCCTGTTCGGAGTCCACGAGCACTGGACCGGCGGGTATGTCCTGGCCGCCGCTGCCGCCGAGGTCGTCTGCGTCGTCGGTGGTGGCGCTCTGCTCCTCCGCGCCCCCACCACGGCTTCCGCCTGAGGCCCTGCGTTGAACCACCCGGGGTGTGTCACCGTGTCATGGTGAGGAGGTGGCATGGCCGACAGTCCCGTCGCACTGATGCAGCAGCTGCATGACGACCACGCGGGTGCGCTGTGGGGCTACTGTCTGCGCCTGACCGGCAACGACCACGCCTACGCCGAGGACGTCGTGCAGGAGACGCTGCTGCGCGCGTGGCGCAACTCTGCCCGGCTTGACGACTCGCGGGGGTCGGTGCGGTCCTGGCTCTTCACCGTCGCTCGCAACATCGTGATCGACGACTGGCGCAGCCGACGGTCACGCAGCGAGGTGTCCGTCGCCGACGTCCCGGAGAGCGGCGACATCGCGGACCGCACCGACCAGCTCGTGCAGTCGTGGGTCGTGGCCGAGGCCCTGCGCACGCTCTCGGCCGAACACCGCGCCGTCCTCCTGGAGTGCTACTACCGGGGGGCGTCGGTGGCCGCGGCCGCACGAGGGCTCGGCATCCCCGAGGGCACCGTGAAGTCCCGCACGCATTATGCGTTGCGCGCGCTGCGGCTGGCCCTCCAGGAGATGGGGGTGGGCGCATGACCTGCCCGCACGAGCAGCTCGACGGCGCGTACCTGCTGGGGGCACTCTCCCCGCACGAGCGCATCGAGTACGAGCGGCATCTGTCCGAGTGCGCCGAGTGTGCCCTGGCGGTGCGTGAGCTCGCCGGACTGCCCGGACTGCTCGCCCAGGTCGACCCGGCCGACCTGGAGGCCACCTGGGCCGGCGCACCAGTCCCCGACACCCTGCTGCCCTCGCTGGTCCGCCAGGTGCGCCGGACCCGGCGACGCCGCACGGCCTGGACCGCCGGCGTGGCCGCTGCCGCCGCCGCGGTGGTAGCCGCCGCCGCCTTCACGTTCGGCGAGGGGCGGGGCTCCGGGGAGCCACCGATCGACGCCGCACCTCGGGTCTCGTCGTCCGTGTCCCCGACCGGCCGGGCGATGACGACGACCGGACAGGACGTCATGACTGCCGACCTCGCGGTGACCACCGTCGCCTGGGGTACCCGCCTCGACCTCACCTGCCGGTACGCCGCCGGCGACGGCGATGACTACTCGGGCACGGCCCCGGCATACTCCCTCGTCATCCGGACCCGGCAGGGTCAGGTCGAGCAGGTCGCCACCTGGGTCGCCCCCCCGGGCAGGACCATGCATCTGACGGCCGCCACGGCGACCCCCAAGGCCGACATCACCGGGGTCGAGATCCGCAACGTCAGGGGTGACGTGATGCTGACCCAGCCGAGCTAGCCACGCCGCCGGAGGGTGCGGACGACCCGTCGCGGCGGGGCTGTCGACCACCGGATCGGCCAACCCCCGTTCATCGGTCCCGCGACCAGCCGGGTCCTCGGCGATGGTCGGCCGACCGCACGGCCGGGTGAGGTTCGTCACGGACTGGCCGACGCGCACCATGCCCTCTCGTCCTCACCTCGACAGCGGGTGGTGCCGCCCCACCGAGGGCATCCCCCGCAGGGAGGCCGACGAGGTACTCCCACGGCGGGTGCGGGGGGGCGAGGGTGCGCCTCCCTGCGGCCATCCACCAGCAGCGCCACCGCGGCTGCTGGCCTACGGTGGGGGGGAATGATCCGACTCGCACCACCGGAGGTACCCATGACCATCCACATCGCATCGGTGTCCGCACTGGAGATCCTCGACTCTCGGGCCCGGCCCACCCTCTCGGTCACCGTGTCCCTGGCGGACGGGACCACGGCCAGCGCGGGGGTCCCCTCCGGGGCCTCCACCGGCACCCGTGAGGCGGTCGAGCTCCGCGACGGCGACGCGCGCCCGGTTCGGCGGTGCGGGGGTGCTCACCGCCGTGGGCAACGTCAACGGCGAGATCGCCGAGCTGCTGCGGGGCCGCGCCTTCGAGCTCACTCGCCGAGGTCGACGAGGCGATGGGCGGGCTCGACGGCACGCCCGAACAAGGCGCGCCTCGGCGCCAACGCCATCGTCGGCACCTCGATGGCCCTCGCCCGCGCCCTGGCGGCCTCGTCGGGCGCCGAGCTGTTCGAGTGGCTCCCCGGGTTCGGCGCGAGCCAGCCCGGCTGCCGGTGCCCTGCTTCAACGTTCTCAACGGCGGCGCCCACGCGCCGAACGCGTTGGACTTCCAGGAGTTCATGATCTGCCCGCTGGGCGCCCCGTCGATGGCCGAGGCCGTGCGCACCGGCGCCGAGGTGTATGCCGCACTGCGCAAGCGACTGACCGCCGGTGGGCACGCGACCGGCCTGGGCGACGAGGGCGGCTTCGCGCCCGACCTCGCCGAGCCGGAGGAGGTTCTCGAGATGATCGTCGCCGCGATCGGCGACGCCGGGTACACCCCGGGCCCCACCGGGGTCGGGATCGCCTTGGACCCGGCAGCCTCGGAGTTCCGCCAGGACGACGGCAGCTACCGCGTCAACGGGCAGTCACTGACCAGCGCCGACATGGTCGACCGGTATGCCGCGATGGTGGACGCCTACCCCATCTGGAGCATCGAGGACGGCCTCGGCGAGAGCGACCACGACGGCTGGCAGCAGCTGACCTCCAGGCTCGGTGACCGGGTCCAGCTCGTCGGCGACGACAACTTCTGCACCAACCCGGCCATCATCGCCGAGGCCATCGACGACGGCATCGCCAACGCCGCCCTGATCAAGCTCAACCAGATCGGCTCGGTCACCGAGACCCTCGAGGCGATGGCCGTCTGCCACCGCGCCGGCTACGGCCAGATGGTCTCGCACCGCTCAGGAGAGACCCCCGACACCTTCATCGCCGACCTCGCCGTCGCCACCGGCTGCGGACAGATCAAGACCGGGGCACCCGCCCGCGGCGAGCGGGTCGCGAAGTACAACCGGCTCATCGAGATCTCCGCGGCCCACCCCGGACCTGCCCTACGGCCGCCCCTGACGTCGGCGCCGGCGCCGTTCACTCCCTCCCCGACATCGGGGCGGGGCGGGCCGAAGGTCAGACGGGGTCGAGTCGGAAGCCGATCTTGAGGCCCACCTGGACGTGCGCAACGGCGCCGTCGGCCAGCTGGCCACGGATCTCGGTGACCTCGAACCAGTCCAGGTTGTGGGTGGTCTGGGCGGCCCGGCCGACCGCGTTGCGGACGGCCGCGTCGACCCCGTCCGGCGACGAACCGACGACCTCGATCACCCGGTACACGTGCTCCGACATGGCAGTCTCCTCAGGTTCTGGCAGTGGCCGACGATGCGAGCGTGTCGTCAGCGGGCCGCTCGGGAAGCTTCATCATCGCCGATGGGGGCCGGCGGCGGTGCCGGGCGGCTGGGAGAACGTCCTCATCGCCGACCGGCTCACGGCGGAGCTCCTCGTCACCGGCCGAGGGCCGGCCGGCCACATCGCCGGGGCCGTGGGGGGTCCGGCGAGGCGACGGACCACAATGGCCCGATGACCACACCGACTCCGGACCGTCGGGCATGGGAGCGGCCGGGTGCACACGAGGTGGCGCCGGACATCCACCGCATTCCGCTTCCGCTTCCCCAGGACGCGCTTCGAGCGGTCAACGTGTATGCCGTTGCCGGAGCCGACGGCCTGACCATGGTCGATGCGGGCTGGGCGCTGGAGGAGTCACGCACCGCGTTGGAGGACGCGCTGGCCACCCTCGACCGCGACCTCGGCGACATCCGTCGGTTCCTGATCACCCATGCCCACCGTGACCACTACACCCAGGCCATCACCATCCGACGGGTGCTGGGCACCCGCATCGCGCTCGGCGCCGACGAGCGGCCGAACATCGACGGTGTCCAGGCTCGAGCGGGCCACGACGGCCCCTCCCCGCAGCTGGTTCGACTCGCCACCCACGGCGCCGCCGACCTCGCGCGCCGGATCACGCTGGCCCGAGCCACCCTCGCGGCGGCCGTCGACCAGTGGGAGTCCCCGGACGAGTGGCTCGAGGAGGACACGGTCGTCGAGGCCGGCAGCCGGTCGCTGCACGTCATCGCGACGCCGGGGCACACCCGCGGGCACGTCGTCTTCCACGATGCGCAGGCCGGCCTGCTCTTCGCCGGCGACCACGTCCTGCCGCACATCACCCCGTCGATCGGGTTCGAGGCGGCGCCCACCGACTCACCGCTCGCGGCATACCTCTCCTCCCTCGAGGTGATGCTCGGCCTCCCCGACGCGACGCTCCTGCCGGCGCACGGCCCGGTGCAGCCCAGCGTCCACCACCGGGTCCGCGAGCTCCTCGCCCACCACGCCGAGCGCCTCGAGCACACCCTCACCGCCGTCCAGAACGGACGCACCACCGGCTACGAGGTCGCCCACGCACTGCCCTGGACCCGCCACCACCGCGCCTTCGACGACCTCGACCTCTTCAGCCAGATGCTGGCCACCAACGAGACGGTGGCCCACCTCACGGTCCTGGCCGACACCGGCGCCCTGCGCGAGCACCACTCACAGGACCGCGTCTGGTTCACGACCTGAGCGCCGCCCTCTTCGACGGCGGCGCCGTCAGGGCGGGCCAGGCGCAGCAGGCACAATGTCCCCCATGACGGACGCGGCAACCCCCATCGACTGGCAGGCATCGGGTTCCTACGAGGACATCGTCTACGAGACCACCGCGGACGGGATCGCCAAGATCACCATCAACCGGCCCGAGGTGCTCAATGCCTTCCGTCCGCAGACCCTCATCGAGGTCTCCGACGCCCTGACGGTGGCCAGGGAGGACGAGTCGGTCGGCGCCATCATCCTGACCGGAGCGGGCGAGCGCGCCTTCTGCTCCGGAGGGGACCAGCGCGTCCGCGGTGACAGCGGGTACAAGACCGATGACGCGGCCACCGGGCGTTTCCACGTCACGGACCTGCACGTCGCGATGCGCCGTTGCCCCAAGCCCATCGTGGCGATGGTGGCCGGCTACGCCATCGGCGGCGGTCACGTCCTGCACCTCGTCTGCGATCTCACGGTCGCCGCCGACAACGCCGTCTTCGGGCAGGTCGGGCCCCGCGTGGGGTCCTTCGACGGCGGGTACGGCGCCTCGATCCTGTCCGACCTGCTCGGTCCCAAGAAGGCCAAGGAGGTCTGGTTCCTGTGCCGCCAGTACGACGCCCAGCAGGCCCTGGAGATGGGCTTGGTCAACACCGTCGTGCCCCTCGCGGACCTGGAGGCCGAGACCGTGCGGTGGTGCCGTGAGATGCTCGCGCTCTCCCCGTGGGCCCTGCGGCTGTCGAAGCTGAGCTTCCACGCCCACGAGGACGGCTACGCGGGGATCCAGCAGCTCGCGCACGACGCCAACCTGCTGTTCTACGGCCAGGCCGAGGCGCAGGAGGGTCGCGAGGCGTTCAAGGAGAAGCGGCGGCCGGACTTCTCGGCATTCCCGCGCCGCCCCTGAGCCCGCGCGGCCGCCGCTCACCGCGGTCCGCCACTGGGAAGCCGTCGATGACCGCGACGCGTTCCTGGGCCTCCATCCCGGGGACCGAGGCGGCCGCACCGAGGGTCCGACGTTGTGCGCGGGGGTTCGGTGAGCAGGCCCCCGGCGCGCCCGTCATCTGCTGCTCGGGCTGCCTTCGACCGCCTCGCCGCGGTGGTGGCTCCTGGTGCTACACCTGGTCTCGTGGACACGCCCGCGCGGGAGCCACGGCGCAGCACAGCCCAAGGAGTGAGTCAATGACGACACAGAGCCCGGCCCCGGGCACGACCGCCCCGGCGTCCCCGTTGCAGCCCCCCGCCCGGCCCGGTGACCCCGTCCCGGGTGGTCGCTGGGCCGAGGCACCCGCCCACCTCGCCTGGTTGGACGACCAGCTGCGCAAGCTGGTGCGGTTCTCCCTGCGGACGGTGCGCCCAGAGGGAGGCTTCCACTACCCGGCCGCGGACGGCACGCCGCAACCGGGCCGCGATGTCGAGCTCTTCCTCACTGCGCGGATGACCCACATGGCCTCGATCGCTCACCTGCGCGGCATACCCGGCGCGGGCCGGCTCGTCGACCACGGGGTGCGCTCGCTCCGCAGCGTCTTCGTCGACGCCGGTCACGGGGGGTTCATCAGCGCGTTGGGCGACCCGGACGGGCGCAAGATGACGTACGACCAGGTCCATGTCGGCCTCGCCGCCTCGTCTGCCAGGGCCGCGGGCCACCCCGACGCGACCGCCCTGCTCGACCAGGTGGCCGAGATCGTCGACACCCACCTGTGGGAGGCCGACGAGGGCATGCTGCGCGAGTCCTTCGCCGCCGACTGGGGCGACGTCGAGGACTACCGCGGGGCCAACGCGACGATGCACAGCGTCGAGGCCTTCCTCGCGATGGGGGACGTCACTGGCGACCGGGTCTGGCACGACCGGGCCTACGGGATGGCGGACCGGATCATCAACGTCGGGGCCCGCGCCCAGGGCTGGCTGGTGCCCGAGCACTTCGACGGCCGGTGGCAGCTCGACCTCGGCTACAACGCCGACGAGCCCAACCATCCGTTCCGCCCCTATGGGGCCACCTACGGCCACCTGCTCGAGTGGGCGCGGTTCCTCGTCAACCTCGATGCGTCGCCGGCGGTCGGAGGCCGCCCCTGGCTCCTCGAAGGGGCGCAGGCGCTGACTGAGTCGGCGCTCGGCGGTTGGGGCGCCGACGGGCAGGAGGGTCTGGTCTACACGGTCGACTGGGACCGCCGACCCCGTCTCCCGGCTGCGGCTGCACTGGCCCGTCTGCGAGGGCATCCAGGCCTGCGCCGCCATCGACACCGCCACCGGCGACACGCGTTGGGAGGGCTGGTACCGAGCCCTGTGGGACCACGCGTCGCGGTTCATCGACGACCGAGGCACCTGGTTCAACGAGCTCGACACCGACCTCCGGCCGTCCGGCACCGTGTGGCCCGGACGCCCCGACGTCTACCACTGTGTCGGCGCCTACACCGTCCCGAGCGTCCCGACGACACCGTTCATGACGCTCGCCCTCACGGGCACCGCGTCGCGCTTGGCAACGCCCGGCACCGCATGACCGCATCTACCGCGGTCGACTGGGCGCGGCACGGACAGAATGTCGCGAACCTCGCCAGGACGATGTCGCACCGAGCCTTCGACGTCGACCTCACCGACCGCGGCGTGCAGGAGGCGCAGGCCCTGGCCGAGCGCCTGCACGCCGAGGGCCGGCGGTATGCCGTGCTCGCCTGCTGCCCCCTCCGCCGGGCTCGCCATACCGCCGAGATCGTCGGAGAGCGCCTGGGGCTGACCGCCTGCGCGGTGATGGAGGGCCTGCGGGAAGTGAACGTCGGCGTGCTCGACGGGTGCAGCGACGAGGCGACCTGGGGCACTACGTCAGGGTGCTGGACGCATGGCACCGCGGCGACCTGTCGGCCCGGTTCGAGGCGGGGGAGGACGGTCGCGAGCTCGCCGCCCGGATGCGCCGAGCGTTGACCGCCGTGGCCAGGGAGGGCGAGCAGGGCGATGCTCTCGTCGTCGCCCACGGCGCCAACATCAGGTGCGCCGTATCTGCCCTCATGGGCGTCCCGGACCCCGGACGGGACCTCCCCACCGGAGGGCTCGCCCGTATTGGGGTGACGCCCGGTGCCATGGACACCGTCACGACCGTAGAGCTGCGAGCCTGGGGCTGAAGGACCTACCACCAGCCGGTGCGTCTCTGCCATCACCAGGCCGGGCTGCGGCCCGCCGGGCCCGGCCCCTGCCGGACCCCCGACCTCCGGGCCGGTCCCCGCGGCACCTCGATCTCGAACGGACCGAGCTTGTCGTTGAGCACCGTCGTGGTGCGTCCACTGTTCCTGGAGCTCCCCGGTTCCGGCCCGCGAGACACCCTTGTCACAGCCGACGTGCTCGCTCATCTGCTCATCGAGGGCATCGCCGACGACTCGCTTCGTCAGCTGCCTCGACGGCCCGTCCCGACCGGTCAACGCCGCCCGCAGGCCCGGGCCTGGCGAACCAGCTCCCGGATCGCGTCGGGAGGGCGGGTCCATCCTCACCCGTCGCCTGGGGGTTCATCTTCAACCGTCGCTGACACGATCAGCGCGAACCACCCCGAGTGCTCGCCGCGGGTCCCAGAGGGCGATCGCCAGGGGGGCCCTGGCCGGTGATCGAGCGGTCATGCTGCCCGCCGGCCCGCCATCAGGTGGGGCGATGGCTGGGGTGACTTCGCGCACACCTCGCGAGGCCCGCAGCGTCGCATCACCTCAGGGCGGGCAAGCCCTGCCCTATCTCGGCTTATGGTGAAGGGAGCAGCGGGACCCCAGACGTCCTCTCTCATGCGGCGACCTGGCTTGGCGTGGCGTGGCCCGAGCAAAGCCGTTGAGGCCCACCCTGTCCCTGCCCCTGCCCCTGCCCCTGTCCTTGCCCACTATTCGCCAACATGCTGAAGCAGTAGGTATTCAAGTCATCGAGGTCCCGGAGTCGAGTCTCAGGTACGAGGAGCTGGGGCCCTTCATGCTGGTCGACATGTCGACCAACATCATCGTCGGCTCGGGGCTCGACGTTGAGGCGCTGCGGCGGCGGTTCCCCTGACCGCCGACCACAGAAGCGGACTCGGCGGGGTGGTGCTGGACCGATGCCGCGGTCGGTATCACCGTGGCGTTGCTCGACCAGGGTCGGTCGAGCCCACGGCCGTCCGCTTGCCCACTCCGGCATGCATCCAGTGCTAGGATTTGAGCGCTTGCTTAAATAGACCGCTCAATGGGGGTCATTCATGGCGACATCGGGACCACGGCGCAGTGCTGGGTCGGATGGCCCGCCGCATCGGTCAACCGAGACCAAGGCTGCGTTGGTGCGCGGCGCGGTCCAGGCGCTGAGCGAGGTGGGCTTCGCCGGCGCGAGCGCCCGCGAGATCGCGAGCCGGGCGGGCTGCAACCAGGCGCTGGTGTTCTACCACTTCGGGTCGGTGACCGAGCTGATGCTCGCGGCCTTGGACGACGTCAGCGCCCGGCGGCTGGCTGCCTACTCGCAGGCGCTGGAGCAGGCGAGCACGCTGACCGAGCTGATCGAGTCCGCCAGGACGATCTTCAGCGAGGACCTCGACGCCGGGCACGTGGCCGTACTGGTCGAGATGATCAGCGGGGCGCAGTCGACGCCGGGGCTTGGCACGCAGGTTGCGGCCCGGCTGGCTCCGTGGCGTGAGCTGGCCGAGACGGCCGTGCGCCGGGCGCTGACCGGGTCACCGGTGGGGATGCTGGTGCCCGCCGAGGAGCTCGCCCACGGCGTGGTGGCCGGCTTCCTCGGCCTGGAGCTGCTGGCCAGCCTCGACGACAACGTGGCTGCGGCGCTGGCCCTGTTCGATCGTGCTCACCAGCTCGCGGGACTCCTCGAGTTGGCCGGCGCAGCATTTCCGGGATCAGCTGGAGAGCGCACATGAGACCGCAGTCGGACTCGTTCGACGTCGTGACCGGGGCGTTCAGCTACTCCGGCGCCGCCATCGCCAACCAGCTGCTGGGCGCTGGGCGCCCGGTGCGGACCCTGACCGGGCACCCGAACCGCGCCCCGGTAAGCACCGAGATCGAGGTGCGGCCGCTGAACTTCGACGAGCCGGCCGAGCTGACGCGTTCACTCCGCGGCGCGCACACCCTCTACAACACCTACTGGGTGCGTTTCGCGCACGGCCACGTCGATCACGCCGCAGCAGTGGCCAACAGCGCCACCCTGTTCCACGCCGCTGCGGCGGCCGGCGTCCAGCGCATCGTGCACGTCTCCATCACCAACCCGTCTCTCGACTCGCCCTTCCCGTACTTTCGCGGTAAGGCACAAGTCGAACAGATCCTCGGTGAGCTCGCTGTCGCACAGGCGATCGTGCGGCCGGCGATCCTCTTCGGCGGCGACGGGGTGCTGGTCAACAACATCGCCTGGCTGTTGCGGCGCCTGCCGGTCTTCGCGATCGGCGGGCACGGCAGCTACCGGGTACGGGGCATCCACATCGAGGACCTTGCAAGGTTGTGCGTCGACCTCGGGGCGCGCACCGACACAACCGTCATGGACGCAGTGGGGCCGCAGAGCCTGACCTTCCGCGAACTCGTCGACGCGGTCCGCGCTGCCGTCGGCAGCCACTCCGTCGTCCTGCCGGTCCCCCCGCGACTGCTCACGAGTCTCTCGGGTGTGCTGAGCCTGGCCCTGCGCGACCGGCTGCTCACCCGCGAGGAGTACCAAGCGATGTCCCGCGGCCTCGCCGACTCCGACGCCCCAGCCACCGGAACCATCCACTTCACCGACTGGGTCGCGCGGCACGGGCCTGAACTCGGCCGACGCTACGCCAACGAGCTCGACCGGCATTTCCGCGAAACCCGCGCGCCGGACGTCGGCGCCCCTCCGCCGGCGTGATCGCGCTGAGCCATGGAGCGGCGATGACACCCAGCGCTCGACGACGCTGGCCGGCCGAACTGGTCGCGCCCGGTATCGGCCTTAATGGCGGCGTCGAGCTCATCCGGCCCCGAGGAGACCCGAAGCGCCCGGCCCCGCGGGTGGGCACTGGTGGGCGCCGGTGTCACCGACGGGCGTGGACATCGAGTGGACCGACCCGGCCTGCTGACGTCCGGGCCACCGCCCTGGGGAGGGGGACGGCGGGCGGCATACCCCCTCAGCTGCCGCCCGCCACCGTCCGATCCCCCTCGGACGGTCAGTTCCCGGCGGCCGTCCAATGCGCCGAGATCTGTGGGCTCGTCAGCACTGTGGGGTAGACCGCCGTGTTGTCGAGAGTTGCGGTGAGGCCGCCGCTGGAGGTGACACCAGGCATCCCGGCCACGGTGTCGGTGCCTGCCCGCCAGTAGCCGGTGTCGGTGCCCAGCGAGAAGGCCATCGAGGTCGACGCGACGGCGTGGCCATCGACGTAGAGCGTCACGGCGCGGTTCTTGTAGGTCAGCGCGAGGTAGTGCCACTGCCCGTCGACGATGGAGGACGGTGAGGTCAGCGCCGCCCAGCCCCAGAACACAGGGAAGGCGGCATGCCCGGTGCTGTCGACATACAGGACGCGCTCACGGTTGGTGCTGTTGCCGCTCGTGCTGTTCCCGTAGCCGACGATCTGGGCGGCCTGCGTCGAGGAGGACCTGAACCACGTCTCGACGGTGAAGGTCGTGCCCGCCGTCGTCGCGGACTTCTGGGTCAGTGCGCCCGTGCCCTTGAAGGTGGTCGCCTGCGAGCACGTCATGCCGCCGTCCACCGGCATGGCGACCGAGCCCGAGTAGCTGCCGGTACTGTCGGCGCTCGCACTGCCATGTGGCCAGTAGAGATCCGGGTGGTTTGCGGCGACGGCCGCGTCGTAGGTGTTGGAATCGCAGTACTGCCCGGTCGAGAACGACGCGTGTGTCGTCGCCGATGCGGAGTAGACCGCGCCGGTGATCCCGACGGTCAGGGCCAGTGACGTGGCCGCGGTGAGCGCGACCGTCGAGACCCGGCGCATGGCGGGCACGCCGGGCCGCCCGGCAGGGTGGGGGCGGGCGGGGCGCTGCGGCCGTGGCGGCCGGCTGGGCGCGGGCCGCGGCTGGGCGGCCGGCCGGCGTGTGCCCCCGGTGCCGGGACCGTCGGTGTCGTCGGTGTCGTCGGTGTCGTCGGTGTCGCCGGCGTCGTCGGCTCCCCGTCGTCGGTGTCGCCGGCGTCGGGGCCGGCCGTCTCGATCGGGCTCGCCCCGTCGGCTGCGACCGCGACCTGACGCCGGCCGGGCCACAGCTCCCGCACGGCGATGCTCAGGTGGTAGAGGAGGACGAGGAGAAGCGGGATGCCCAGGGTGACCAGCCGCCAGGTCGGGTCGGTGTAGAGGATGACGAAGCGTCCAGCGTCGGGGATGACGGTGCCGGCGACGCCCACGACGTTGGCGGCGGGCGTATAGCTGGGGTCTGCGTCGGAGTTGGCGTCGCCCTTGGTCTGGATGAACAGGCCCTCGGGGCGGTGGATGAGCTGGACGATGCGGTGGGTGGTCATGTGTTCGTCGCCGGGAGCGTGGAACGTGACGATCTCGCCCACCTTGAGCTCGTCCGGCTCGGGGGCGGGCTTGACGATGACGGCGTCGCCGGCGACGAACTGGGGCGTCATCGAGCCGGAGAGGACGACGGCGACCTGGCGTCCGGTCAGCCGCAGACCAGCGGCTCCCCCGACGGCAACGACCGCGCTCAACGTGGCGATGACGAGCCCGACGCTCATCAGGCGGGCACCCAGCAGACGAAGGGGCCGGGGGCCGCTGAGGGGGGTGGACGCCATGGGGAGCCTTCCTTGTGACGAGACCGTTTGAGGGGAACGGCTGCGCTGGACCCGGACGCGCGCCCAAGGGCTGGCGTCCGGGCCCAGGTCATCGGTCAGTTGTTGGCGGTCTGCTCCGCGTTGAAGGTCATCGTCGCGTTGGCCGTCTTGTTCTGGTAGGCGTTGCCAGTGCCGAGGGGAAGGGAGACCTGCATGCAGAGGCTCTCGTTGGCGCCGGCGTTGAGGACGCGGTCGCCGGTCTGCTGGCCCTGGGCCGGGTCACCGATGATGTTGACGCCGGTGCTGTTCGCCAGTAGGCCGCTGTAGATCTGGGTGCCCGTCCCGGCGAAGCCCGCGTTCGTGCAGGTGGTGACGCCGGACTTGACGGTCATGACGAGCTGCGCGGCGAGCAGGTCGCTGGCGCTGTCATCGGTCTTGATCGACATCGAGTAGCGCTCCTGGAGCGTGCCCGAGTTCGCGACGGTGACCGCGCCGGTGGTCTTGTCGCCGGGGGCCATGGCGGTCATCGTCAGCGGGAGGCTGGTCGGGGTGGTACCGATGGTGACGGTGCCGGTCACGAACGTGTTGCCGCTGGCGCTGGCGGTGTCGGTGAACAGCGCACCGGTCGTGACGGCCGTCAGGCCCAGCAGGCTGATGGCGACCAGCAGCAGGGACAGGGCGGCGTGACGACGAGGCTTGCGCTCTTCAGAGGCGTGAAGGGAAGACATGAGCAGTTCTCCTGAGGATGGGTGTCTTGCGAGGGACTGTGGGGGCCGGACCCGTCCGGTCGGACGGCGTGTTGGGCCCGGGATTCTTGGCGAGCACTGGGAGATACTTACCTTTGCTTTACTGCTGCTTTACCTTTGCTAGAGACAGGTAAGCAGACTTTCCGGCGCCCCACGCGTCGGTCGAAACGGGCCGGTCGAGGCCGGACGAGCCCGGTGTTGGGCCACCGCAAGTCCGGATAGGCATGTGGCGAGCGCGAAGTTCCTATGCCCAATTCTGTTCTCTCAGAACACAGTTCATTCCTCCATGCCCCCTGCAGGCTCCAACCCCGCTGGCCCGTCGCTGCGGCGCCCCCGGCCAGCTACGACCCCTTCGGCACGATCAAGGACGATCCGTTCGGTGGATTATCGTATGACCGAACGGACGACCAGTCTGTCGGCGGTTGGCGAAGGACGGCGAAGGTAAAGAGATGGTCAAGTCTCCTGGCCGGAGGCGCTGGTGAGCCTGGGACGAGGCCCGGTCCGCCGGCGTCGCCGGGCGGTTTGGGTCCGGCGGAGTGTCACCAGGCCGGCTACAGGATGTCTCCCGACCCGGCCCACCCCCGAGCCAGAGCAGGGACTGACGAGGGTGAGCGGGCGGCCGGTTCCCCCGGACGGGCCGCCCGCTCCCTCCGTATCATTTCGCCTCTGCGGACGCCCCCCTCGTGGCCCCCGCAGAGCCGACCTGCCCGTGAAGCTCGTTACTGTCGGCTGATGCTCCCCTTAGGCATCCCTTACTTTGGGGCACCGCAGGGCTGGCTGCAACCACAACCGCGACATTCACTCGCAGGTCGTCTCTTCAGCTGATCTCCCCATCAACCGAACGGACTAGTCTCCCCCACGCCCGGCCCGGGCGCCGCGCGACCGAGGAGGCTCACCTGGAAGGGCCGGTACCGGCCGGCAGCCCCACCCTGCCCATACCGACCCGGACCCGCCTCACCCGCAACGACCCGCCCCACAGCCCGGTCGGTGGATCAGGGTTCGGTGCAGGCGCGAGCCTGATGACCTCGGCGATGGTGGGCCCGGTGCACCGAACGATCTTCGCCAGCGGGTGCGCAGCCGCCGCGTCGGACTCCGCCCCCGAGGTGGAGTGCCGCTGCCGATAGCGCGCCAACGACAGCGGGTGATCGCATACACCGCGACCGGCGTACGGCTGCTCCGCGCTGACGAGGCTGAACCTGGCTGAGCTCGCGGAGATGATGCGGAAGGCGAAGGGCCCTCGCGACCAGATGGCCACGGCCACCATCTCGATGCTCATGGCCGGCGGCTGGGATGAGCGGTCACGCCACGCCGCGGCCGTGCTGGGCCGGCGGGTACCTGGGCTGACGCCACACCCTGCCGACCTGGCGCTGTGCTGCCGGAGTCGCTCGAGCGTCGAAGGCTTGTCATCGTGACCCGGGTCCTCCCGGAGCGTCCGCTCAAGGGGGATGACGAGATAGCACCCTCCGAGTCCGTTCGCCCGATGTCTCGACCGACGAATATTCGAACGGTGAGCCGGAGGTGTCCGAACAGTTGAGGCGCAGACGTCCGCATCCGACAAACATGGATTCACCGGCCCCCCCGAGGGCCATGAGCGGATGCGATGACCTGCCGGCAACCTGGTCGCCAAGGCCCGGCAGGGAACCAAAGGCGAAACGAACGCTCGCGAACTCGTTGAAACGGAGAAACAGATGCGTCACACCAAGAGGTCCAAGAAGATCCTCGCCGGTGCCGCGATCGTCGGTCTCGCCGGCTCTGGCGCCGCCTACGCCTACTGGACCACCACGGGTTCCGGCACCGGCACCGCGGGCACCGGCACCACCGCCGCCGTGACCGTCAACCAGACCTCGTCCATCACTGGGATGTACCCGGGTCAGGGGCCGCAGACGTTGTCGGGTGACTTCACGAACCCCAACGCCGGTCCGGTCTACGTCACTGCCGTGACCGCCACGGGGTACACCATCGACGCCACGCACGTGAGCGCCGGCTGCACCGTCGCCGGCGGCAACTACACGCTTGGCGGTGCCGCCCCCGTTGGAGCAGAGGTCTCCCCCGGCAGCAACCAGGGTGCCTGGACGGGCTTGACGATCACCATGAACAACCTGGGGACCAACCAGGACTTCTGCAAGGGCGCCACAGTCACCGTCACCTACGCCAGCAGCTGACCAGCTGGCCGAGTGGCCTGACGAAAGGCGGACGGGTGGGGCGCGCGAGTGTTTCCGACCGTTCCCGACCGTGGACCGGCGGCGTCCCGCCCTCGGCGCGAACAGGAGCCCCAAGATGAGCCGCGGGGTGCGAAAACGCGACATGCTCGGCTGGACCATGGCAGCGCTCGGTCTTGCCCTTCTCCTGCAACTGGTTGTCTGTGGCCCGATCACCGACCCCCACTCCCCATCCCGTGTCGGCGCCGGTCCTGGGGGCAGCGCTCCAGCGGACTCCTCGGCACCATTCACCATCCGGGGAACCACCGTCGACCCGATCTCACCCGGCGTGATGGCTCCGCTCAACCTCGAGGTGACAAACCTCTACGACACCCCCCTGCTGGTCACCGATCTCAGCGTGGAAGTGCGGAACGTCAGCGCTCCCAATGCCGATCGAGACACTCCCTGCGTGATAGGTGACTACGCCGTTGACCAGGCATCGCGCCTGTTGGTGGTCACCGTGGCAGCCCGCGCGACACGCTCGCTCACCGACCTTGGCGTCGCCCGCGGGACCTGGCCTCGGGTGGGCATGGTCGACCGGCCGGTCAACCAGGACGGCTGCAAAGGGGCGTCGCTGACGCTGCACTACGCTGCGACCGGGACGCCGAAGAGATGACCGGGGCGCGCCCACGACGGCGAGTGGCGCTGGCCTTGTGGCTAGCCATACTCGCCGTGCCTCTTGGTGGGTTGGCTTACGCGTACTGGGGCGGGAACGGCAGCGGAGCCGGCTCAGGATCGGCGGATCTCGCCGCCGAAGTGGTCCTGAGCCCGGGGACGCCTACCGCGAACCTCTACCCGGGTGGAAGCGCCGACGTTGTGCTGAGCGTGGCCAACCCGAATGCGTCTGCTGTCCACATCGGGTCCCTCGCGCTTGACCCCGGCCAGGGAACCGGAGGGTATGGCGTGGATGGGGGCCACTCGGGGTGCGCCGTGGCGACGTTCACCTTCACAACGGCGACGAACGGCGGCGGCGGCTGGAGCGTGCCCGCCAAGGTCGGCTCCGTGAACGGCACACTGTCGGTCACCTTGACGAGTGCTCTGGCGATGAGCGCAGGAGCAGCCAACGCCTGCCAGGGTGCCACCGTAACGGTCTATCTGGTGGCCGGCCCATGAACCGGCCGAAACACGCGAAGGGTCGGCGCCGCACTCCGCGGGAGCTGTCGGCCGGGATGAGGCGTCTGCTCGCGGCTCAGCTTGTCTTCGCGCTGATCACCGGTGTGGCGTGGGCGTACTGGACTGTTGGCTCGGTACCCGGGGGCAACGGTGCCTCCGCGGCAACCAGCGTCAACCAGGGCGCGACTCCCACCGCACACGCCGTCGGAGCCGCGGTCACCGTGACCTGGGCGGCGACGACCCTGACCAGCGGGCAGGCCGTGACCGGCTATGCCATCAGGCGGTACGACGCGGTGACCCCCTTCGCGCTCCAGAGCATCCTCTCCTCCTGCACCGGGACGATCCCTACGACGTCATGTGTGGAGAACAGCGTGCCGACCGGTACCTGGCAGTACACGGTGACCCCCAGGATCGGCACCAACTGGCTGGGCGTCGAGAGCGCCAAGAGCACCCCCGTGCTCGTCGAGACCGTCCCGCCCACCAACAACATCACCTTGTCGAACGTGACCGGCGGCGCATACAAGAGCTCGAACAACATCTACTACCGCGGCACCGCATCCGGGTCGTTCACCCTGACCAACGCCGTGGCCGACGCCGGCTCCGGGCCGGCCTCCAGCCAGAGCGCGACCCTGACCGGAACCTCGACCGGTTGGACCCACACCCCGTCGACGGTGTCCACACCCTCCGGCGGGCCCTACGTGTCCAACGCCTTCTCGTGGGCGTCATCGACCACCACCACACCGGGCGAGGTCATCACCGGCCGCGACGTATCAGGCAACACCGCCACGACAACACTGACGACCATCTTGGACAACACCGCCCCAAGCGCCGGGACCGTCACCCCCGTCAACGGCTACACCGCCGGCCGCTCGGTCAGTGTGTCCTTCACCACCGGCACCGACAGCGGCTCAGGAATTGCGACCAGGTGGCTCAAGCGCGCCTCGGCACCGCTCATCTCGGGCACCTGCGGGAGCTACGGCAGCTACGCCAACCTGGGGACGGTCAACCCGTCCTCCCCCTACGTCGACACCGACGTCAGCAACGGCAACTGCTACAAGTACGCGTACTCCGTGACCGACAACGTCGGCAACGAGAACCTCGCTACCAGCCCCAACGTCGCCAAGGTCGACTACGCCGCCGCCGTCAACGCCACCACCGGGCTACTCAGCCAGTGGCGCCTCGGGGAGTCCACGGCGGCGTCGGACACCTTCACCGGCACCTCCGGCACGACCCTGACCAGTCATGCTCCTGAAATCGGCGCCACCTGGTCGAACCTGTCGATAGTGGGAGCCACCGATACCGAAAGGATCAGTGACGCGAACCGCGCGCGCCGCAACGGGACGGGGACGGGTGGATCGGTCAACTACACGACCGCGCCGACGAGCGCGAACTACTCCGTCGAGGCTGATCTCGTCGTGAAGTCGAATCTCGCGGGAGACATGGCCGGTGTCATCGGGCGGGTGGATACGGGCGCGGCAAAGAGCTTCTACATGGCGAGGTGGGAGCAGGCGGACAGGAGCTGGAACCTCATCAGGGACGACAGCGGCTCGGTCCACTGGCTCAACTACGTCACGGGACAGCCCGCGCTGACGGTCGGCGCGACCTACCGGCTCAGGTTGGAGATGAACACCACCCAGCTGCGGCTCTACGTCGACGGTGTGCTGATGGTTGCGGCCACCGATGCGACCCTGTCGGCGGCCGGCAAGGCCGGGATCATGGACGGCGGCACCGGCGACGGTGGCGCCAGCGCGCCCGCAAAGGGCGACACCACGGGCATCCACCTCGACAACTTCAGCGTGACCCCGCGCGCCGCCGACAGCAGGGGGACCAACGACGGCGACTACTTCAACGGGCCGACGCTCGCAGTGGCGGGAGCGATCGGCGGCGACCCGAACACCGCGGCGCGGTTCGACGGCGTGAACGAGTACGTGAGCGTTGCTCGCCAGATCTCCGACGACTTCTCGATCGAGTTCTGGTTCACGTCGACCCAGGCTGCCGGAGCAACCTGCACGCAGTGGTGGCAAGGCCGAGGCATGGTCGATGCGGAGGTCTACGGCACCGCCTATGACTTCGGGGTCGCGCTGTGTGCTGGGAAGGTCATTGCCGGTGTGGGCAACGGTCTGGGCAGCACCGACACGTCGGTCGTCTCCGCCGCCGGGTTCAATGACGGTGCCTGGCACCACGTCGTCCTCACCCGCACCAGGTCGAGCGGTGTCCTTGTGCTGTATCTCGATGGTGTCTCCGCCGGGTCGGCAACCGGCGGGACCGCGTCTCTGACATCCCCACCGAACATCAACTTCGGAAGGCTTCAGTCCGGCAGCAACTACTTCGCCGGCACCCTGGATGAGATCGCTGTCTACAACACGGCACTGCCGCAAGCCACGGTCACCAACCACTACGGGCTGGGCGCCGCCCCACCGGGCGAGAAGCCCGTCGTGACCACCACCGGCTCCACCCTGGCCTACACCGAGAACGGTACGACGGTGCTCGACACCGGCATCACGGTCACCGACCCCGACAGCACCAACCTGGCCTCGGCCACGGTCACGATGGCCGCCGCCTACGTCAACGGCCAGGACACCCTGGCCTTCACCAACCAGAACGGCATCACCGGCACCTGGACCCCCGCCACCGGAGTCCTGGCCCTGACCGGTAGCGCCACCCTCGCCAGCTACCAGAGCGCCCTGCGCTCGATCACTTACAACAACACCAGCGACAACCCGGACACCACCACCCGCACCGTCACCTTCGCAGCCAACGACGGCGCCTCCAACAGCCTCGCCGCCAGCCGGACGATCACCCTCACCGCCGTCAACGATGCCCCCGTCAACGGCGTCCCGGGCAGCCAGACGACCTACGAGAACACCGCGTGGGTGTCCTCGTCCGGTAACGGCAACCTCATCTCCGTCAGCGACCCCGACGCCGCCTCCAGCCCGGTACAGGTCCAGCTGTTGAGCACCCACGGGACGTCAACCCTGTCCGGCACCACCGGGCTCACCTTCACCGTCGGCGACGGCACCGCAGACGCGACCATGACCTTCACCGGCACCATCACCAACATCAACCTGAGGCTGGCGGGGCTGAGCTTCACTCCCACGTCCAACTACACCGGCGCCGCCGGCCTGCAGATCATCACCAGCGACCAGGGCAACACCGGCACCGGCGGCACCCTGACCGACAACGACACGATCGCGATCACCGTCACCTACGGCCTCTTCACCACCACAACCGACATCGGCTCCGGAGCGGCCGGCCCCACGTCCTCGTCCTACGCGTCGGGGGTGTACACAGAGGTCGGCAACGGTGCCGACATCTACGCCACCACCGACCAGTTCCACTACCTGTACAAGTCGTGGACCGGCGACGGCACCATCATCGCCAGAGTCACCTCCTTGGGCGGCTCACATCTAGCCGCCAAGGCGGCGGTCATGTTCCGCGAGACAACCAGCACCGGCAGCAAGTTCGCGATGATGGACGTTGAACCCGCGACCACCAACGCAGCGGAATGGGCGTATCGCAGCATCACGGACGACAACTCCCCCTACGTCAACGTCGGCGGCATCTCCCCCACCATCTGGCTGAAGCTGGTCCGCTCCGGCAATACCTTCACCGGCTTCACCGCGCCCGACTTCGGTGGTAGCCCCGGCCCCTGGACCCAGCGGGGCACCCAGTCCGTCACGATGGGAAGCACGATCCTGGTAGGCCTGGCGACCCTGTCCCACAGCGCCACGCTGACCACCACGGCGACCTACGACCACGTCTCCCTCACCGCCCCGTGATCGCGGCTTTCCGCTCAATGGCGTCTCTTCCCGACACGCCGATGGTGTCGGCGGGGAGCGCGAGCATCGCGCGGAGGACCGCGGTTGGCTGGGAGGGGAGGGCGACGACTGTCGATTATGGGCGGGCGTCGTGTTGTGGCGCGCTCATCGTGCCGTCTGGGTCGATGCGCTCGAGGATCGCCTCGGCGATGGCGCCCAGCTGAGTGGTCTGCTCGGGGCTCAGCGCGTCGATGACGTTGTTGCGGACGGTGGTGACGTGGCCCGGGGCGGTGTCGACGACCTTGGTCCAGCCGGCCGGGGTCAGCCGGGCGTTGGTGGCGCGGCCGTCCTGCGGGCAGGGGAAGCGCTCGACGAGGCCGCGGTCCTCCAGGCGCCGGACGACGTGCGAGAGCCGCTGCAGGGTCGCGTTGGTGCGCAGGGCCAGCGAGGTCATCCGCAGCGTGCGCGCCGGGGCCTCGGACAACATCGCGAGGACGTAGTACTCGAAGTGGGAGAGTCCGGCGTCGCGGCGCAGCTGGGAGTCCAGCACACCGGGCAGGAGCTCCACCACAGCCGCGAGCCGCACCCACGCGGTGCGCTCCTGCTCGTCGAGCCAGCGGGTCGTCATGGTCCCACCCTAGCCTTTAGTTGACGCTACAAGTAAATGCCGATAGCGTGTTGGTTGTAGCGACAACTAACTCAGGAGATCCTCATGGCACACCTCAGCATCATCGGCACCGGGAACATGGCTCAGGCCATCGCGGGCATCGCCACCACCGGCGGCAGCACCGTCGACCTCATCGGCCACGCCGACACCGACAAGGCCGTGACGGGGGACATCGTCGTGCTGGCGGTCCCCTACCCGGCGGTCGCCGATGTGCTCGCCGCTCGCGGCGCCAGCCTCGCCGGCAAGGTGGTGGTCGACATCACGAACCCGCTGAACTTCGAGACCTTCGACTCCCTCACCGTCCCTTCCGACGGTTCGGCGGCCGCCGAGATCGCCGCCGCACTGCCGAGCTCGCGCGTCGTCAAGGCGTTCAACACGACGTTCGCCGCCACGCTCGCCGCCGGCGGCGTCGGCCCGCTGACCACGACCGTGCTCATCGCCGGTGACGACACGGACGCCAAGACCGCGCTCGCCGACATCGTCACCGCCGGCGGCCTCAACGCCATCGACACCGGGGCGCTGTCGCGGGCCCGCGAGCTGGAGGCCCTCGGCTTCCTGCAGATCACCCTCGCCGCCGCCGAGAAGATCAGCTGGACCGGCGGCTTCGGCGTCATCGCCTAGCCGTCGTCCCGCCACCACAACGGTCGTCCGTCTCGGTGAGGTCGGGCTCGCCGCCGCTGACCCACAATCCTTGCTGCCGGCGACCGGTAGCGCGGACCGAGCCGATCCTCCTGCGACCCGGGCCCGTCCGGGACGGCGCGAGTCGTGATGTGGGACAGGGACGACCCGGCCTGCGACTCCGGCAGGCACATCGTCCCTGCCCTCTGCCCAGCCAGCTCGCGCCCCGCGATGACCTCGCGCGGTGCCGGCCTGTCGTGGGCGAGCAGCAACGAGGCGTCAGCCTCGGTGAGCATCCCCCCGGGTCGATGCCCGCCGAGGCGCCGAGGACGACCTCGGTCGCGAAGTCGGCGGGCCGAGGTGGCTCTCAGCGGGTCGTCGACGTCGGCCGGCTCGCGGTCGGCATTCCGCGGCCGCCGCAGCAGCACGTCTGTCGTTCGCACCGGTTGCCCCTGGCTCAACGCATGCGAGCGAGATCCCGTCGGATGTAGCGCAGGTGCGCCCACTCCTCCTCCAGGATCACGCGAATGCAGTCACCGACGCTCGGACGCCAGTCACCGCCCCACGGGTCCTCGCGTTCGTCGGCGAGCACTTCCGCCGTGGCCGTGGCCAGGAAGTCGGACACCAGCTGCTGGCGCTCGGCCCGCACCGCGAGAATCTCCTCGTACGCCGGAGGGTCCACGCGGAAGATCGACATGTCGAAGCCCATCTCGGCGGCACCGGTGAAGATCTGGCCGACCTCGTGGAACGGCTGCTCCATCCGCAGGATCCCGCCGCGGAGCCAGGCGTCGGTCGCCAGGATGAGGTGCCGCAGGGTCTGGGCCAAGGACCACTCGTCCTGCACATGGGCGTCCACGAGGTCCGGCAGCGTGCCCGCCACCGTCGTCTGCCACGCGGACTGCACAGCGACCCAGCCCTCGCGCAGGCCTTCGGGCGTCTGCGCCTTCTGCAGCTCGCGGCCCGGGAACTGCCGGTTGAGCTCGGCGTCCACGAGGGGCACCACGTCGACCCCGTTGACGAAGAGGCTGCCGAAGAACAGGTCGTGGCTGTCGATGTCGAGCCCGTCCACATCGACGCTGCGCATCGTCACACCGCTGACATCGGAGAATCGCAGGGTGGCACCCTTGAGGCTCGCCTTGACGAAGGTCGCGCCTTCGAACTCCTTCGTGCCGGAGTAGGTCGTCATCACTCCATCATCACAGCAGCCGGGGACAGTCCCGAGCGGCCGGACCTCGAACCGCGCCGGGCGAGGCCGGAGGCTGACCGGTGCCATCCACGTCGACCTCGTCGAAGCAGGCGGACTCCGCCCCCAGCCGCGGCTCAGTCCGAGCAGTCCACCGCGATGGCGAGGGCGGTGCAGATCTGGCGCATCCGAGCCTCCGCCACCCGTCCGAGCCGTTCGACGAGGATCGCGATCGAGACGCTTTCGACCAAGTCCAGGTTGACTGCCGAGCGAACCGGCACCGGGTCGTCACCGGGTTCGAGGAGGACTTCGCTCGGGAGGTTTCGGATGGTGGTCGTGCAGGGGGCGACCAGTGCGCGGCGATGGCGCGGGATCACGGCGTCACGAGACAGGACGACGACGGGTCTGCGGCCGATCTCGGCCATCTCACACCACCACACTTCCCCGCGTGCGGGCAGGTCCGTCATGAGGCCGCAGCCGCCCGGCGGAACGAGGCCAAGTCTCCCCACTGGTCTGGTTCGTCGAGCGGGTGTGCGTCGTAGGCGGCGTAGCTGGCGTCCACCTCCGCCGCACGATGCCGAGCCAGCAAGGCAGCGAGGGCTTCGTCGACCAGCGCGGAGTCCGGCTTCCCGGACGCCTTGCGGGCGCTCTCCAGGAGGTCAGCATCCACCGTCGTGCTCAACCGTGTGCGACTCATGCCACAATCATGCCACCAATGGGCGTGCCCGGGGCCGCTGACGACAGGCGGTAGGACGCTGGCGTCTGAAACCGGGCCCTGGCGTGCAAGATCGAATTTGAGGGTTGTCGGTTGGGCCCGTGGTCCTGGATGCTGCGCGGGTGGGTGACGATTCCTGGGGCGACCCGGGGCCGCGATGGGCCGACTCCCTTCTCGATGAGGTGGACCGCGCGTTCGAGAAGACCGGAGCGAACACCCCTGGGTGGCCGGACCCTCACCCCGAGCGGGATCCGCTCGAGGAGGAGTACTCCAGGGTCACCGACGTGAGCAAGTACCGGATCCTTGGCAGCCGCGTGGACGCCTGGGTGACAGTGGTGACCGACCGCGGCATAGCAGGGTTCCTGGATGTGCCGGCCGAGCCGTGGATCGACGGACGCCGCCCGCCGGACCGGCATCAACGGGTGCTCCGGTTCGAGCCCGTGGCCACCGGCGCACTCCGGCTACTCGTGGCCACGACCCTGGTCGACGGCCGGCCCTTTGGGGTCGACGTCGGGGTCAGCAGTCGTGACGGGCGGCCGGTGTTGCTGGCCATGGTGCCCGACTGTGGGTGCGACGCCTGCGACAGCGGCTCGGCCGATCTACTGCGTGAGCTCGACGGTTGGGTCCTCACCGTGGCGCGAGGAGGGGTCGTGCACGCCCGTCGCGGGGAGCACACCGCAACCCGCAGCTGGGGTGGCTGGTGCACCGCGAATCGTGGCGACGCTTCCTGGCTCGACGAGTCGGCCCCCGCGATCGACGGACTCCAACGCTGGATGGGAGCTCCGTGGGTGTAGGAGGCTGCGCCCCGCCGGGGGCGAGTGTCCCTTCACGGCGGTATGCCGCGCGCCCGATGCTGGTGCCCATGCGAGACCTGGTGAGCTCAGGACGCAATGCCGGCCGGCGCTGGATCCGGCAGAACCGGGGGCGAGGGCGCCACGCTGAGCGGTGGTTGACCACGCCTAGGCGAGCAGCTTCCAGTGCCCCTCGGTGATGACCTCGACCCTGCCGTCGGCCACCTTGATGGCCGTTTGGTCGTCGATGGCGTACGCCGGTCCTGCGATTTCGGCCGCCCACGGCTCCGCCTCGGCCAGGGTGTTGCCGGGGAAGACGTCCAGGTGCGGGAAGATCGAGAACTCGACGATCCCAAGAGTCCTGTCGTCCAGCGCGGACGGCCACTGCACGAAGTAGGCACCGACCCGGGGAGCCATCACCATGCTGCCGGCGCTCACTCCCACCCAGACCGTCTCGGGCAGTGACGGTAGGAGGTCGGCCAGTCCGGACTTCTGCATCCAGTGGCACAGGTACGTCGCGTCACCGCCGTCCACCAGCAGGACGTCGGCGTCCCGGACCCAGGGGACCCACCGCTCCTCGCCGATGCTGGGCAGCGCTGTGAGCTCCAGGACGCCCAACGACTTCCACCCCAAAGTGGTCAGGCCCCCCCACGGGGATACGCCGCTGATGAAGCCACGCACCGAGGCCGGCCCACACATCGGGTGGCCCCATTGCGCCGTGGGGATGCAGAGGGCTGTGGAGTCGGCGATCGGCTTGCCCAGCAGGTCGATCAGCGCATCGCTGATGCTTGTGTTCGTGACGCCCCCGGATGTGAGAAGAAGCTTCAAGATGACTCCCGACGAGACGGCGATGGATGTGTGTGGCGTACAGCCCGCAGACGCCCGCCCGACTCATGCTGCCGAACGAGGCGGACGATCGCCAACAAGCGGAAGGACACGGGTACCCGGCGAGGAGGCCTATCGCGGCGCGCGGATGGCGACCGGCTGGCAGTGGCGACCGGTTGGGCAGTGGGGGCCGGACGCGGTCTGGGAAGGGCCGTGCGGGTGAGGTCGCCGGAGTGGCGCAGATCGGGCGATGATGACGGCGTGATCGGCCGTCTTCATCATGTTGTCCTCGACTGTCCTGACCCGGCCACGCTGGCTGAGTTCTACTCCCAGCTCCTGGGATGGCCGGTCACCTACCGCTCGCCCGACTGGGTCGTGGTCGCCGAGAACGAGACGACCTCCGGTCTGGCCTTCCAGCTCGCGCCGGATCATGTCCCGCCGGCCTGGCCCGACCCGGCCCGCCCTCAGCAGGTCCACCTCGATGTCATGGTCGAGGATCCCGACAACGCCGCCCCGCCGTGGTTGCCCTCGGCGCACGCTTGATGCCCGAAGGTCATCACGTCTACGCCGACCCCGCCGGGCATCCGTTCTGTCTGATCCGGCGACCCCAGTGGGCGCCACCCATCGCCACGACAGTCGGCGACGGGGTACCTGGCGTTCGTGGCTCGGCCGGAAGGGCAGGGGCCGACTAGCCGAGAGGCCCTGCAGGGAGAGGGACCAGGAGGACGTTGCGCCCGTCAGGCAGCGAAGTGGGTCACGTCCGTACGGAGCGCTCGGCCCGCGGTCCTGGTGGGCTACCCGGGGCGGGCAGAACGACCCGCGGTCGGCGTGGATCCCCGGAGCCTCAGCAGCCGGGCAACCCCGCCTTGTAGAGGTAGAAGGCCCCGGCATACGACTTGGTGGTGGCTCCGCTGTAGTAGTCGCGGTGAGTCCAGTAGACGTACTTCCATCCATCGCCGACGGCCTGCGGCCAGTAGTTCTGCTGCCAGGTGTTCGGGCCGATCCCGGACAGCCAGACCCCAGTTCCGGCGCTGTTGGTCGCCTCGACCCAGGTGATGTAGAACGGCCCGTTGTTGTGCACCGCATACTTCACCCCGACACCGTTGCTGGCAACGTAGCGGCACGCGTAGAAGTCGAAGGCGCCAGCCGCGAGGACTCGGTTGCCGACTCCTGATGCGCCGGCCGACGGTGCGGTCGCGACTGTCGCGACCGTCGCCATCAGCGCGGTGACTCCGAGGGCAGCGGCCATCCGCCGAAGCCGGGTTGTGAGCGTCATCTCTTGGGTCCCTTCTATTGGAGAGTCACCCCCAATTCCAAGGGTGGCGGCGCAGGTCGACCACCCATGGCGGCGTGGGCTCGGAAGTGACCCCGCACATCCGGGGGTGTGTCGTGAGCCGGTTCGTCCCGGAGCGATGCGCCTCCTGCGCCGCAGGCGAGTCCACCGGATCTGCGGTCCGCAGCGACTCGACCAGGCGCGCCCGGCTCAGTTCGCGGAGCCCATACTCAGTTGAGCCGCCAGATCACACCTGAGGTTCCGGTGATGTAGCTGGGACCGCCGGGGAGCCGGGGTCCTGCTGGAGCACGGGGACCGCGCCGCCCGATGGGGGGCGTTCGGCGCGCCGGACAGCGGAGGGCTACCCGGATCGAGCGTTCTCCACCGGCACCGCCCACCGTCGACCACCTGACGCACGTCACCGATCGGCTCGTCGTATGGGGGCCGGCGGGCGCTGGGGAACCCGAAGCCCGCCTGCTCAGGTGCCCACCTCGGCGCGGACACACCATGCTGAGGCGCTCGCCCGGAACGGCCCCGGGCCGAGCACGTGCTGCAGCCGCGACCGCAGCGCCTCCCGTCGTGGCTGCTCCAGCCCTTGGACGAAGGCACCACCCGAGCCGACGCCGAGGGTGAACGGCTCCCACCACTGGTCGAACGTGCCGAACGGCACCTCGACGTCGAGCCGGGAGGGGGTGACGTGCGTCAGCCCCGCCTCCCTCGCAAGCTCGACGAGGTGACCCTCTCGGGCGCCGGCGACGCCCGACTCGTCGCGCACCGCAGGGTCGAGATCGCGGGCCGCTCGCCACAACGGCGACAACGGGCCGGCTCCACCCGCGTTGTCCCATACGCAGGCGGCCACGACGCCGCCGGGCTTGGTCACCCGGGCCATCTCCCCCAGCCCGGCCACCGGGTCGGGCATGAACTGCACGACGAGCTGGGCGACGGCGGCGTCGAAGGAGTCGTCGGCGAACGGCAGCTCTCCCGCGAAGGCGCGACGCACGTCGACACCATCGGGGAGCCGGGACCGTGCCGCCTCGACGAACGCCTCCGAGGGGTCGACGGCCGCCACAGCGGACGCACCGACGCGGCCCACCAGGAGCCGAGTCAGGGCCCCCGGACCACAGCCGACATCGAGCACCCGTTGCCCCGCCATCGGTTTCACGGCGTCGACGAACGCATCGGCCAGCGCCCCGGAGAAGCGTCCGGTGAACAGGTCGTACTTCGCGGCGGCGTCACGGCTCACGCCGCGAGGGTATCCCCCAGGTGCACGGGCGGGTAGGCGCGATCGGACGATCGCTCCACCAGCACCTCCCGCCGTCGAGCGCCATCGCAAGGTGAGCGGGTGCTCGGTCAGCGACCGTGGGGGACGAGGGGACGAGGGGGACGACTCCTACGTCGATCGGCAACGGGCGGGCCCGGGCTCGCGTCAGTTCGGGTCGGCCTCGAGGGCCGTTCGCATGGCCGCATGCGTGGCCGGGAGTTGGGGCCCCAAGGCACCGACATGCTGATGAGGCAGAAGATCGTGGGGGGCCGGCCCGACGGACTGGCGCAAGCTGGCCCAGGGGCTGCATGCCCGCTACGTGGTCGACGGCTTCAGCACGGGCGCACGGTTCGTGTCCGCGGTGGGCGAGGCGGGCGACGCGCTCGGACACCACCCGACCGTGTCGATCGGTGAGAGGTGCGTCGACCTCGAGCTGGTCAGCGAGGACGCCGTCCACCGTGACGACGAGGGTAGCGAGTACGTCGTCGAGTGGGTGACCCAGCAGGACGTCGACCTCGCGCGACGCATCACCGGGATCGCCGGCGGGGGGTGGGACCCCGCGTCAGCGGTTCCACGTCGAGGTCCGTGGCGCCCGAGGTGGCCGAGCGGCGGATCGCCGCAGCCGTCGCCGCGGGTGGGACCGTCGTCGATGACAGCGACGCGCCGGGGCTGACCGTGATCGCCGACCAGGACGGCAACCCGGGCGTCGTCTGCGTGGACGTCTCCGCCGCGGCGAAGGACTGAGCCCTGGCTCGGGCCCGACGCACGTGCGTGCCGGTCGCCCCCGGATAGGCTGCGGCATGGCTACCGAGTCGTCGTACACCATCGCCCCTCTCAGCCCCGAGACCTGGCCGGCCTTCGATGCGCTGGTGCAGCGGCACAACGGCATCTTCGGCGGCTGCTGGTGCATCTGGTTCCACCCCGACGGGCCCGAGCGCGGCCAGGGCGCGCAGGCGAACCGAGCGCTGAAGAAGGCCTACGTCGAGCAGGGCAAGGCGCACGCCGCCCTGGTGATGGACGGCGACGAGGCCATCGCGTGGGCCGAGTACGGCACCCCGGCCGAGCTGCCCTCGATCCACCACCGCAAGGAGTACGACGCCGCGAAGACCGAGGACCCCGACTACCGGATCACCTGCGTCTTCGTCGACAAGCGCCACCGGCGACGGGGCGTGACGGAGCTGGCGATCACAGGTGCGCTCGACCTGATTGCCCGGGCCGGCGGCGGGAGGGTCGAGAGCTATCCCCACGACCTGACCAACCAGACCAAGAAGATGTCGTCCTCGTTCCTCTACAACGGCACCCGGCGACTCTACGATCGGCTCGGCTTCGCCTACGACCGGCCCAAGGGGCTGAGGAACTGCGTCATGGTGAAGACGGTGGACCCTGGCTGAGGCCGGTCCCGACCAGGGACGGTCGGCCTCGAGGCTCTGCCCGGACGCCGACGCAACCCCGGAGGGCATCCGCGGTATGGGGCACGCGGTCAGCAGGCCCGGCAGAGTCCGAACGGTTGATGCCGGGACGCGTGGGTGAGATGTACAATTCAGCGCTTCCCGCGTACGGTGGGTGCATGAGCGAGATCACCGTCAGCGACGCCCGGGCCCGGTTGGCCGACGTCGTGGATGCCGCCCGGGTCGGGCACGACCCGGTGTACCTGACCCGCCGCGGGCAGCGGGTGGCCGCGGTGATCGACGCCGATGACCTCGACCGCCTGATCGCCTCCGCGGAGGACCTGGCCGACATCGAAGCCGCCAAGGCCGCCCGGGCCGAGATCGCCGACGGTGCGGCGGCCATCCCGTGGGAGCAGGTCAAGGCCGACCTCGGACTGGCATGACCTACCGGGTCGAGGTCGCGCCCTGCGCGCTGCGTCAGCTGCGCAAGATCGACCCTCCCGCCAGGCGGCGCGTCCAGGCGGCCATCGAGCTGCTGGCCGAACAGCCGCGACCGGGCGGAGCCAAGAAGCCGGGCGGTGGTGAGGGCGAGTGGCGGGTCCGCACCGGCGACTACCGGATCGTCTACGCGATCCACGACAGGGTGCTCCTCGTCCTAGTTGTCGCCGTCGGCCACCGCCGCGACATCTACGAGCGCCGCTGACCGACGCCCTGTCCTGCCGCCCTCAGGCCGGCTCTACCTTCCAACCGGCACGGGTTGCGGAAGCGCGGATCTGGGGATCGACGGCGACACCGGGATGCGGCCTGAGGGAGCCCAGTCCACGTCGGACCAGGACGGGGTAGGCGAACCTGTCGATGAAGGGCGTGCGGACGAGGGCTCTGAGCCACCGTGGAGCTGAGCTGACCTCGAAGGTGGCGCCGAATCCTGGCGGGACGTGGTTCCAGCCTTCGAGGCGCATGGCACGAGCATGGTCCGACGGGCATGTGTTGCGCCATCCGGATTTTGCCGCACTGAGGGCGGTTGCGCTCGCCCCGTCATGCCTATGACGGCTTGTCGGCACTTCGGGGGCCGGTGGGGTCGCCGGCGTGTGGCTGCAGTCGCGCAAGGAGGTCAAGGAAGTCCCGGCGCTGCTCGGTCGTCAATGGGCGCAGCACGTCGTCCTGGACCGTCTCGATGACGCTGTCGAGGTCGGCCAGGAAGCGCCCCCCTGCGTCGGTGATCTGGACGAGCTTGCGGCGTCCGTCGGCCGGGTCTGGGGATCGGCGTGCCAGGCCACGGTGCTCAAGCTCGTCGACGCCGACTGCGACGTCACTTCGATCCAGCGCAGTGCGGCGTCCGAGCGTTGCCTGGTTGGTCGGTCCCTGCTCGTGCAGGGCGGCGAGCAGTCGGAAGTGATGGCCGCGGGCGTCGCTACCTGACAGTGCCTCGGCGAGCAGGCGGTGGGCCCGCACGGCGGCCTGGCTGAGCATCCACGTGGGCAGTCTCCGTAGCCGTTCGGGCAGGTCCTGCGTCATGCGTGGAGGATACGACATCGGTTGGCGTGGCCAACGTCTTGTGCATATCGTTGGCTATGCCAACGATAGTTCGAGGAGGTTCACGTGTCCGCCACTACCCCCCAACGGCCGCTGCCCACCGTTGTCGGCCCGACCGAGAACGCCCTGCGGGCGCTGCTCACGCGGCTGCTCGCAACGACCCCGCTGGACCACTACGAGCAGTGGGCGGCGCTCAATCTCGTCGATGGCAATATCGGCGACGATAGGGCCGTGTTGGACGTCGTCGTCGACGGGCTCGTCGTCGACGAGCCACACGCGTGGACCGTCCTGCGCAGCCTCGAGGACCTGGGCCTGCTGCACCGGGTCAACGGTGCGTGGCGGCCGTCCCCGGCCGGCGCCGGCCTGCTCTCGCTGGAACGTCAGCGCGTGGGCGCGGTGACAACTCGCCTCCTCGATGGAATCGCCGCGGCCGACCTCGTCACAGCCGTGCGCGTGCTCGACCAGGTCCGCGAGCGAGCTCAGGAAGAGCGCACTCGTCTGTCCTAGGAGGCGAGCTGCTCATCCACGCAGGCGTCCTATGCCGCTGTCCGGGATGGCGGCGTAGCGGCTCATCGGATTCATGTGGGGGTCATGCGGCGAGCTCGCCGACGGTCCGATGAGCCGGACGCAGTGGAACTCTTGGCGATCGTCACTGCTTGTCGTGGATCGTGACGGTGTACCCGTCGAGGTCGGCGAAGGCGAACGTCCGCCCGAATGGGCCGTCGAACGGCGGCGTGAGGATCGGCACGCCTGCGGCGTCGAGCGCGTCGTGAAGGGCCTGTGCGTCGGTGCTGTGCAGCCACAGCGCGACGCCGAGGCCCGGGTGCCCAGCCGCGTCCAGGTCAACATCGGGCTGTGCATCCCGCACCGCGAACGGGACGGGCGTCGTGGCGAACACCACCGCGTGCGGCGGGCTGAACGGAGCGCGACGCAGGCCGAGGCGGCCCTCGTAGAAGGCGGCGGCGCGCTCCAGGTCGCGCACCTGCAGGGCGATGAAGTCGGGTCCGGTGACGGTCATGGTCTTCTCCTTGGTATGTCAACTTCCTGACATCGCCACAGTATGTCAGGATACTGACATGGAGCAACAGGAGATCCTCGGTCCGGTGGAGAACGCCGTCGGCTACGTGCTCAAGCAGGCCGCAGTGGCGCTGCGGAGCGCCATGGACGTCGCGCTGCGCCCCCTGCACCTGACCGTGACGCAGTACGCCTGTCTGGAACTGCTCGGGCAACGTCCCGGGCTGTCGAACGCCGAGCTCGCTCGCGGGGTCTTCGTCACCCGCCAGTCGATGAACGTCGTCCTCCGCGGCCTCGAAGATCGCGGCCTCGTCTCTCGACCCGCAACGGCGCCGCACGGCCGCGAGCTGCCCACCGAGCTGACCCCCGCCGGCCGCGACCACCTCGATGCGGCCAGCGCGGCAGTACTCGCTGTCCAGACGACGATGTGCGCCGGGCTCACACCCGCCCACCAGCAAGCCCTCCTCGAGACTCTCGGCGTCTGCATCCGCAACCTCAGCGCCGGCTCATGAACAGCACCCCGAGCGGGCGCGTCAGGCGGACGCTTCCACGGCGAGGACGACACACCAGCGCACCAGGGCGCCAAGCCCGCGCACCGCAGCTCGGACATCGGCAGAGACGCGATGTCGATGCCGCCGGCGACTGCTCCCGTGCCCGCTGCAAACACCAGCCAGGCTCGGACCGCGTGCATGGCGAACACGTCGAGCGCGACCCGCAGGCACGGCCTCCAACGACGAAGGGGCCCGACGGATCCCCTGTTGGCCCATGTCGCCAGGGGCAACGACGCCAGGGGCAACGACGCCAGCATTCGCGTCCTTGAGAAGTGCGGCTACGAACGCGTTGGCACCGAGATGGGGGCCAGGAGTCGATTGCGACGTCTTCCGTGCGGCGCTCAGCTGAGCCAGCCGTCATCGAGTCGCACCCTCCTGCCACTGTCGCAGCGGTCCGCTCGTGCCGCTGTCGGGCGAGCGTTCCGGGCGGGGTCGGTGCGGCAAGCGCTGCTACGCGGACCGCGCCTGCGATGCTTTCGGCGTGGATGGACGCTCGCCGTGAGGACGCTGACGGGAGAGCTTGCCGGCGTGAGAGGTACCTGTATACAGCCGTCGCGTTAAGGGCATCATTCTGCTCACCGCCGTCCTCTACGGGGTGATCGGGCTGGCCGTGGCGGCATTCGCCCTCGTCGTGCTCTGGAACCTTGCCTGGCCCGAGAGATGGCCCGGCCTCGTGCTGGCCGTGCTCGCTGCGGCCGCGCTCATCCCGGCCTGGGCGCACCTGTACCTGCTCCGCCACCCACCGACCCTCAGGGCCGCTGACGACGCGGTGACGATCCATGCCAGGCCGCTCCTTCGCGAGCCACTGACTCTGACCGGGGAGGATGTGCGAAGGATCGACCACTGGGACCACGCCCGGGACGCCAGAGTCAACGTCGCTCTGCTGGCCCCACCGTTGGTTCGGCCGAACGTCGTGGTCCGCCTGAACCATCCTCGCCGAGTACCCGCCGGCCAGCCCGTGTCGACGTTGCTGAGGTGGATGGGGGTGCCGATCGGCTCGCTGGCCCGCGCTCCGAGCCGCAAGCGTCACTACGACGGAATCGGAACCTGTCAACCTTTTTGAGACACGTTCTTGAGGTAACTACTGAGTCGGGTCCTCCTTGTCGTCGGGCTTGTTGATCCTCACGGTTCCGGGAAGCGGCGGCGGTTCGGGTGGTTTGCGGACGAACCGTTCGGGGGTGGCCAGGTAGGCGGCGTCCAGGACGTGGCTGGCGGGCCTGGCGGATGGTGTGGGCGTGGCCGTGGTGGACGTCGGCGGGGGTGTGCAGGCCGATCCCGGAGTGCCGGTGCTGATGGCCGTACCAGCCGAAGAACCGGTCGCAGAAGACCCGGGCGTCCTCGATGGAGCCGAACCTGTCGGGGAAGTCGGGCCGGTACTTCAAGGTCTTGAACTGGGCCCTCATCAGTCAGTAATTCCTACCGGATGGGGTGTCTCACAAGAGGTTGACAGGGAGGGGTCCGGCGAGAGGAGGCGTCACGTCCGGTCGCCATTTCTGGGAGCCCCGTCGCGATCGCGGCTCCGGCCAGTCCACTGTGCACAGGTCGGCAGCTCGCAGAGAAGCCTCCGGTCCTTACAGGCACCTGACGTCGACCACCAGCCACGGGTCGGATCGGCCTGTCGGGGAAGCCGGTTCGTCAGGCTCCGGCGAAGGGCTCGTCGGCAAGGGTGGCGAAGGCGTAGCCGTCGTCGATCAGCCGGTCGGCGACGGTGCGCACGGCGGCCACGGTGTTGCCCCGGTCGCCTCCGCGGGCGTCGAAGCCGTCGTGGAAGATCAGCACCGCACCGGGACGGCTCTTGGCCAGCGCCCGCCGGGCGATCCAGGCCGCCGGGGGCTGCAGCGGCTCGAGGGCGTGGCAGAACTCGCCCGACCTCGGTCGCAGGCCTTCGCGGGCCAGGGTGCGGAACAGCGCCGGCGTGCGCAGCAGCCACGGCGGCCGGTACAAGGTGGGCCGGCTCCCGGTCGTCGCCTCGATGAGGCTCTGCGTGCGCCGGATCTCCCCTCTCATCACCGAGTCCCACGGACAGCGGTGCAGCTGGTGGCTCCAGCTGTGGTTGCCGACGACATGGCCGTCATCCACGAGGCGCCGCGTGACGTCGGGGCGCCGCTCGACACAGGCACCCACCTGGAAGAACGTCGCCCGTATGCCGCGCTCGGCGAGGATATCGGCCACGTCAGAGGTGTAGGGCTCGTTGGGTCCGTCGTCGAAGGTCAGAGCGATGACCTTCTCGGCCGTCCGTGCGGCATACGGGAACGGGCCGAGGACCTGGCCGCGGGTCGACATCCCCACGTGGTATGCCGCCACAGCGGCCACGACCCCGACCGCTGGGGCGACCCGCGCGGTGGGCCTCACGCGACGGAGACCAGCTTGACCGCCGCGACCAGGACCACCGCAGCCACCACGACCGTGCCGGCGGCGCGAACCAGTGACCCTGCGGGGCGACGCTGCGGGGGCCCGTCCTCACGGATGCTCGGGGCCATCCCGAGGACGGTCCGGTGGGACACCCTGTTGATCACGTATCCCAGCACGTAGTAGTAGAGGCACGTGACGGCGATGTTATAGGCGAGCCCACGCTGCAGCCGGCGCGACGATGTGAGGGTGGGGTTGTCGAGGTCGAAGACGACCCTGCCCGCGGGACGCAGCCGCCGCAGGAGGTCCCACTCGTCCCCGCCCTGGGTGAGCCGCGTGTCGTAGCCGGGAAAGATCTCGCGCCGGAAGGCGACGTTGGCCGCCGAGACGTACCAGGTGTAGCCGGTCACCACGTACACCGCGTGGACGAGGCCGAAGAGCAGCCGCTCGTAGCTGCGCCCCCACCACGGGGCTCCGACGAAGTGCGGGGGCCCCGCCACGGTCGTCACCGCCCGGTCCGTGAAGTGGCCGTCGATCGTCGTGAGCCAGCCGGCGGGGAAGGTCGTGTCGGCGTCAGTGGACACCACGATCTCGCCCACCGCGGCGAGTGTTCCGGCCTGGCGTGCCACGGTGACCCCGCGGGTGGTCTCCACCACGACCGTGGCACCGAGCGAGACGGCGAGCTCGGCCGTACGGTCAGTGCTGCCGTTGTCGACGACGATCACCTCGACCAGCCCCCCGAAGTCCTGGGCGGCCAGCGAGCGCAGGCAGGCGGGCAGGCAGTGCTCCTCGTTGAGCGCGGGGATCACGATGCTGAAGCGCGGACCGGGTGGCGGGGTCACTCAGCGAATGTAGCGGTGCGGGGGACGGCCCGGGGCCGCGTCCCAGGACGACGCGCGGTTGCCCACATTCCTCCTGCCACTCGATTCGGTCCACTACCGCTAGTGCGTGCGCCGTACTTCCGCGCGACGCGTCGGAACTAGGAGCAGTAGTTGGCGAAGACGTCGACGACGGGCTTGGGAACCTCACTACATCTCGCCTCTGGTCCTCCTGGGCGAGCGTTCGCCCGTCGCCGGATGCGCCGCCCCGTGTGGGCTGCGGTCCGGCAGGAGCGCCGGGCCGATCAGCGCCACGACGGTGCGGGGCCGTGGGCGAGATGTGATGTCATCGATGCTCGAGGCTCCTGTCGCAGCGAAGGTGAGCGAATCCTTCGGCGGGCGGCCATCGTCCTGGGCTCTCCACCCTGGACCTCCGAGATCACATCGACATACCTTCCGGCCCCTCTTGGGGCATCGAGGGTTGACATATCGACCCGTCGCCGCCTCCGACCGCGGCGCCGACCGGACAACCTCTCCGCCTCATCACCCTCTGCGAGACTGCGCGGATGAATAGAAGGACGCTCGACACCGCCGTACCAATGGTCTTCGGGATCCTCGTCGTCGCGATGTACCCGACGGTAAGCGGCACGGTGGCGACCATCGTGACGATCATCGGCGCCATGCTGGTCGGCCTCTACTTCGCAGCGCTGCGCCAGAACCTGCGCCAGGGGCCGAAAACTTCTCCGCCGAGCTAAACGCGGCGGCGCCCACCTCGACCACCGGTAGCCCAGATAGGGCGTGTCCACGCGCCGCTGCCTACCCCGTCGAGTTGACGCCCCTGACGGGGGATACGTGGTGGCGTCGGGGTGCGCGAAGAGGTTCGTGACGGCGGTGGCCATGGGTTCTGGATCGCGTGTTGGGGCACGGGCTGGGGGTTGGCGGCTGTCCGGGTGTTGTCGACGCGATGCTCGCCCAGGCCGGCGGCGCGGGTGGGGGCTTGTCGCCGGCTTCCTGGGCCGACCGCGGCGGGCCTGCCGCACTCAGCCCACGGCGACCGGTCTGTCGGGGTCGGTGATCCAGTCGCTCCACGAGCCGATGTACACGTCGATGCCGCCGGTGATGCGGGCGACGCCCAGGGCGAGGGCCAGGTGGGTGGCCTGAATACCCGAGCCGCAGTATGCGCCGACGATCGCCCCGTCCTGCACGCCCAGATCATGGAATCGACCGGCCAGCTCTTCCGCGGGCAGGAACCGGGAGCGCTCGTCGAGGTTGGCCAGTGCCGGGGCACAGACGGCTCCGGGGATGTGCCCCGCGACCGCGTCGGTGGTCTCGTTCTCCCCCCTGAAGCGGTCAGCCGGTCGGGCGTCGAGCAGGAGGCGCTGAGCGGCGTATGTCGCTGCGTGTGCGGCGTCAAGCAGGTGACCCACACCCGTGCTCGCCGGGGTGAAGTCGCCGTCACCGAGGGCGCTCGGCCCGGACTGGGTGGGCAGGCCTGAAGCGGCCCAGGCGGCGATGCCGCCGTCCAGGACGCGGACATCCGCGAAACCGAAGTGTCGCAGCATCCACCAGACCCGACTGGCCGGCAGCGACGCCCAGTCGTCGTACGCGACCACGGGACGCGACATGGTCACGCCTGCGGATCGCATTGCGGCAGTGAAGGTCTCGACCGGCGGCATCGGGTGACGACCACCGACTCCGTCGGCACGGATGGCCGCCAGCGCGGTGTCCACGCTGATGTATGCCGCGCCCGGGATGTGGCCGTCCTCGTACTCCTGCAGCCCGGTGGACCGGCGGCTTCGGTAGCGCACATCCAGGACAACCGGCCGGCTGGCCTGAGGTCCGGTCAGGAGACCTGCGAGCTCGTCGAGCTGGATGAGTGACGAGGTCGTCGTCACGGCAACCTCGGTGGGGTTCGAGGTGTCACGGCGCGAGAACGAGGCGGCCGGACACGGTGCCCGCCTTGAGATCCGCCAGCGCCCGCGCCGCCTCAGCCAGGGGGCGGGTCTCGGAGACGATCTTGACCTTTCCGGAGGCCGCGATGTCGACGACCTCGCGCATCATCTGCCTTGTCCCGAGCAAAGATCCGACGATGTGCTTCTCGACGGCGAACGGGAAGGTCCCGATGGCAGCGTTGACACCCAGCACGAGCGTCCCACCAGGACGAAGCGACTCCAGCGCTGACGCCACGACCTGGTCCGAGGGGGCGAACACCATCGCCACATCCACACCACCGGTCTTGCCCAGCTGGTCGGCGGCGTCCCCCCTCGTGCTGTCGATGACCCGGCTCGCACCGAGCTCCTCGGCTAGGCCCAGCCGGCCATGCCCGCGGCTGACCGCGATGGTCTCGGCGCCAGTGAGCGCGGCGAACTGCAAGGCGACGTGTCCCACCCCACCGACGCCGAAAATGGCCACGGACTTGCCCGGCCCGAGGTCGACCTTCTTGACCGACCCGTATGCCGTGATGCCGGGGCAGAAGAATGGGGCGGCCGACGGCACGGCGAGGACATCGGGGATCTTGTAGGTGTGCATCGCGGTGGCGACCATGTACTCGGCATACCCGCCGTCAACGGTCTCACCGGTGATGTGCTTGCTCTGGCACAGTTCGTCGATGCCGGCGAGGCAGAACTCGCAGGTCCCGCAGGTGGACCACAGCGGCATGACGCCGACTTTGTCGCCGACGGCGAACTCGTCGACGCCCTCGCCGAGGGCGCTCACCTCGCCGACGACCTCGTGCCCGGGGATCATCGGGGTGAACGCTGGGGCGTTCGGGACCCAGTCGCCCTCGACCATGTGCAGGTTGGAGCGGCAGACGCCACACGAAATGACCCGCATTGCAACCTGTCCGCGCCCCGGCGTGGGGTCGTCCACGTCGACGTAGCGCAACGGCTGGGTCTCGAGGGGGCCAGGGTTGACCAGCTGGATCGCCTTCACGAAAGCTCCTTGTCGTTGGTGCCGATGGCGATCGCCATCAGCTCGGTGTGTCTCGGATGGCTTCAAGGAGCCGCAGATAGGCCATAGCGCCGGGGTCCGCGTGCCCGACGCTTCGCTCACCGACCCAGGCGGCGCGTCCACGCCGCGACTGCCACTGCGAGCTGGTGTTGACGGCGGCCTTCGCTGCCTCGATCATCCCGGGGAGGGGGTCCGTTGAGGAGTGGGCAGACCGGAGAACCTCCAGGCTGGGCACGATGGCGTCCAGCATGGTCTTGTCCCCGAGCATGGCCTTTCCACGAGTCATGATCGCCTCGACCCCCGCGGCCGCGACGGTGACGAGGTCGGCCCGAGAGAGGGCCGGTCGCCCCTTGACGGACTTGGCTCCGGCGAGCAGCGCCCCGCCGACGAGTGCGGCCATCGTCGAGGGGTTCCCGCCGGCGAAGCCGGCGCCGGCTGCCCGCAGAACCTCGGCAGGGGTGGGGTCTGCGGGCAGGGCGTCGAGCTTGGTCGCCACCGCAGCCACGCCCTTGGTGACGGTGATGCCGAGGTCGCCGTCCCCGATCGCCGCGTCGAGGTCGCGAAGCTCCTCCGCCGACTCCGCCCACGTGGCCAGGGCCGGACGGAGCAGTGTGACGAGGTCGGCGCCGTTCACTGGAGGAAGAACGGCGAGGACGCGGGTGCGTCGACGAGCTCCACCAGCTCGTCGTCGAGCCGCATGATCGTGATGGACGCGCCCGCCATCTCGAGGCTGGTGGCGTACTCACCGACATACTTGCGGTGGATCGTGACCCCCTTGGCCGCGAGGTCCTTGGCGAGGTGCCGGTAGATGACGTAGAGCTCCTCGAGGGGGGTTGCGCCGAGCCCGTTGACGAGGACCGCCACGCGGTCGCCCGAGGTGAGGGCCAGATCGGCCGAGATGGCGCTGAGGAGCCGCTCAGCCACCTCGTCGGCGGTCTCCAGCGGGCCACGGTGGATGCCGGGCTCGCCGTGGATGCCGATGCCGATCTCCATCTCGCCGTCGTCCAGCTCGAACGTCGGCTTCCCCGCGGCCGGAAGGATCGTGGGCGAGAGGCCGACGCCCATGGTGCGGGTCGCAGCGACGGCCTTCCTGGCGGCAGCCTCGACCTGGTCAAGGCCGTCGCCGCGTTCGGCCGCCGCCCCGGCGCACTTGTAGGCGAGGAACAGCCCGGCGATGCCGCGCCGCTCGTCGGCCCGCTCCGGCGGTGCGGAGGCCACATCGTCGGTGACGAGCACGGTCCGCGTCTCGATGTCCTCGGCGTCGGCCATGTCGGCTGCGAGGTCGAAGTTGAACACGTCCCCGCCGTAGTTGCCGTACAGGTAGAGCACCCCCGCCCCACCTGAGCTTGCCTTCGTCGCCGCCAGCACCTGGTCCGGCGAGGGCGAGGAGAAGACGTTGCCCACGGCGACGCCGGAGCACAGGCCCCGGCCGACGTAGCCGAGGAACACGGGTAGGTGGCCGGAGCCGCCGCCGGTGACGATCCCCACGCGCCCCTCGGCCGGGGAGTCCGCGCGGACCAGAGCCCGGTTGTCCGGTGAGGCCGAGCGCAGCTGGTCGGGGTGCGCGGCAAGAATGCCGTCCAGCACCTCGTCGACGAAGTCGTTAGGGTCGTTGATGAGCTTTCTCATGATTCCTCCGAGTGAGGTGTGTGTGGCTCTGGCTGGCTCGCGTCTGCGGCAGCCGCTGGGGCGCTCCCTGACTGGGCGCCGACGAGCGCGGCTGCCTCGGCTTCGGGCTGGGAGCCGCGGCGGTCCCGTCTCGTCGGCCCCCGGGCCGCGCGGCGACGGTCGAGGATGACGTTGAGGGCCATGGCGCCGATGAGGATCAGGCCTTGGCCGACGTTGTAGAGGAACTGGTTCATCCCGAGCATGTTGAGCCCGCTCGCGACGAACTGAAGGGCGAACGCCGCCAGGACGACGCCGAGGACGGTCCCGTACCCGCCCATCGGGTTGACCCCGCCGAGGACGACGATGACGATGGCGAGCAGGACATAGGACGCACCGTAGTCGGCGTTGGCGCTCGCCGACCGGGCCGAGATGACGATCCCGGCCACCGAGGCCAGCAGGGCACTGCCGACGTATGTCGACATGAGGACGCGGTCGTTGTTGAGGCCCGAGTATCTTGCCGCGGTCGGGTTGGAACCGACCAGTCGCAGCCGCAGCCCCATCCCCGTCCGGTTGACGAACACGGCGGTCGCCAGGGCGGCCACGACGAGCACGATGACCGGCACCGGAACCCTGGCGACATAGAACGAGCCGACGTAGAGGAAGGAGTCGGGGAAGTCGTAGAGCGCCGCCCCGCCGGTCCAGATGATCGCCACGCCGTTGAGCAGCTGGAGGGTGCCCAGGGTGGCGAGGATCGGGGTGATGCCCATCCGGGTGACGAGGAGGCCGTTGAGCACGCCGCAGAGGGTTCCGGCCACCAGGCCCACCACGACAGACAGCAACATGAGCATGGTGGCACGCGAGCCCGTCGCGTCGGCGGCGTTCGTCGCCGCGAACATCTTCGCCGTCGTGATCGCACAGATGTTGGCGATCGAGACGATCGACAGGTCGATCCCACCGGTCAGCATGGACAGGACCATCGCCAGGCTGAGGATGCCGATCTCGGCAACCTGGAAGCCCATCGACTGGAAGTTGAGCACGGTGAGGAAGTTCGGGCTCGCCAGGGAGAAGCCCACGACGAGTGCGACGACGAGCACGGCCAGCCGGGTCAGGCTGCGGTCCTGGAGGAGGCGGCTTGCGTCGAGGCGCCGGAGGGAGGTCATGCCATCACCTCCCCGAGGTCGCCGCTCCGACGTCGCTCGCGGGCGCTCAGCGCTTGCACCGACACGCCGACGAGCAGCAGGACGCCGACGGCTGCACGCTGCCACGTGCCGGGGACGCCGAGCAGGATGAGCGAGTTCTTGATGAGCGAGATGAGGACCACGCCGAGCACCGTCCCGCTGACCGACCCCTTGCCGCCGAAGATCGAGGCGCCGCCGATGACGACGGCCGCGATGACGTCGAGCTCGCCGCCCACCAGCTCGTACGGGTTCGCCAACCGCACCTGCGTGACGTGCATGAGACCGGCGACCGCGGCGAGACCGCCCGCCAGCAGGTAGATCAGCACCTGGGTGCGCACGACCGGGAAGCCGATGCGGCGCGCCGACTCCGCGTCGCCGCCGATGGCGTAGACCGAGCGCCCGAACACCGTGTGCCGCAACAGCAGGCTCATGAGCACGCAGACGAGGATGGCCGGGATGACGAGCACGTTGAGCCGGGTGTCCCCAACCGCCCCGCGGGCGGTGATGAGGTAGTCGGTGGACAGGTGGTTGAGACCGTCGGGATATCGGGGGATGACCTTGGAGCCCACGTAGGCGAGCAGGACGCCGCGGATGATGCCCTGGGTTCCCAGGGTCACGATGAGGGTGGGCAGGCCGAGGCTCGCGATCGGTATGGCGTTGAGCAGCCCCAGCCCGATTCCGATGACGGCCGCGATGACGAACGCGACGGGCGCACTCGAGGCGGCGAAACCAGTGTCGTTCTGGAGGATCACCACCGAGTAGCCCGCGAAGATGCCGATGGCCATGAACGAGACGTCGATCCCGCCCGAGATGATCACAAGCAGGACCGCCATGGCGAAGACGAGGTTCTCGACGGTGGCGCTGGCGATGTTGAGCGCCGTGGAGACCGACCAGAACGACGAGGACTTGAACCCGACGACGATGCTCAGCAGGGCGATCGTGACGACGAGGACGCCTTCGCCGTTCTGGCCGCGGAGCCGGGCGAGGGACCCCGGGACGCTGAGGTTCCTGGCAGTCATGCGGTGAGCTCCTTCAGGATGACGTCCTCGACCAGCTGGTCGCCGGTCAGCTCCTCGACGAGGTGACCCTGCCGGATCACGAGGACCCGGTGGCACACGGCGACGAGCTCGGGGACGTCGTCGGACATCATGACGACGCCGAGCCCCTGCCTCGCCTTCGCGACGAGAAGGGCCAGGATCTCGTACTTGGAGCCGATGTCGACCCCCACCGTGGGGCTGTTGAGGATGAGCACCCGGGGGCTGCGCACCAGCCACTTGGCGAGGACGACGCGCTGCTGGTTGCCACCGGACAGGCTGCGCGCCAGCGCCTCGGCGGAGGACATCTTGATCTTCAGCTCGGCGCTGGCCTCGTCGACGATCCGCTTGGCGACCGACCGGCGGAGCAGCCGGCCCCTGCCGATGACCTGCTCGAGGCTGCCCGCGATGATGTTGGTCGAGATGGGCTGCTCGAGGAAGATCCCCTGGGTGAGGCGGTCAGCGGGGACGTACCCGATGCCCGCGCGGATGGCGTCGCGCACCGAGCGGATCCGCACGGGCCTACCGGCGACGGTGACCTGGCCCGAGTCCGCCGGGGCCACCCCGAACAGGGCCTCGGCGATCTCGGTCCGGCCCGAGCCCAGCAGTCCGGTGACGCCGAGGATCTCGCCCGGCTGCACATCGAACGAGACGTCGTCGAAGTAGCCGGCGCGGCCGAGCCCCTGGACCCTCAGGAGGGGGTCCGCGTCGTGCGCCACGGTGTCCTCGGGACGCTGCTCGGCCAGGTCATGGCCGGTCATGGCGTGGATGATGGTGCGGCGGTCGAACTGCTCCAGCTCGCCGTGTGCGACCACGACACCGTTGCGCAGCACCGTGATCCGGTCGGAGACTCGCAGCACCTCGTCGAGCTTGTGGCTCACGAAGACGAGGGCGACCCCCTCCTGCTTGAGGGTGGAGACGATCCGGAAGAGTGCGTCCACCTCGCGCCGGGTCAGCGCCGTGGTGGGCTCGTCCATGAAGATCACCCGCGCGTCGCGGGCCAGGGCCCGGCAGATCGCGGTGAGCTGGCGGTCGGCGACGCTCAGCTGCTCGACGCGGGCGTCGAGGTCGAGGGTGACGCCGATCCGGTGGACGACCCGCTCGGCCGCCGCCCGGACGGCCTTGGGCCGAACGACGTGGTGGTCCCCAGCCACATACGACGTCATGCCGATGTTCTCGGCGACGGTGAGGTTGGGGAAGAGGGAGAAGTCCTGGAAGATCACCTCGACGCCGAGCGACGCCGCCCGGCGCGGCGTGAGGTGGTCGTAGCGCGTGCCGTCGATCGTGATGCGGCCGGCGTCCGCCGTCTCGACACCGCTGATGACCTTGATGAGCGTGGACTTGCCGGAGCCGTTGGCACCGGCCAGGCAGTGGACCTCGCCGGGGTGGACCTCCAGGTCGACGGACTGCAACGCCGCCACCCCGCCGAACTGCTTGCTGATGCCCTCGACGGTGAGGACGCTTCCCTCGTCAGGCACTGGGTCACCTCGTAGGTCGTGGTGTGGGTGCGCCGGGACGGCGGCGCACCCACACCAGGTGGCTGGTCAGTTGTCGATCAGAACGGGTAGTCCGCCATGTTGCTCTTGTCGACGTCGATCCATGCACTGCCGGCCAGGCCATGGGGGCTGCCCGGGATGGCGACGAGCTTCTCGTAGCCCGTGAGACCGAGGTTCAGGCCCTCGGCCGGCTTCTCGCCGTTGATGAGCATCTCGGCGAGCTTCACCTGGGCCTGGCCCGCGATGGCGGGGTCCCAGAAGAAGATCTTGTCGATCGAGCCGTCAGCGAGGTACTTGCTGCCGATGGACGGGATGCTCGTGCCCATGACGCAGGTCTTGTCGGCGAGGCCGGCCTCCTGGATGGCCCGGCCGATGCCGGCGACGTCGGTGGCCGCGGAGCCCTCGAAGCCGGTGATGTCCGGGTTCTTGGCGAGCAGCTCCTTGGTCTTCTGGTAGGCGACGTTCGCGTCCTCGAGGCCCTCGATCGGCTCACCCACGCGCTGGATGTCGGGGTACTTCGAGCCGGCCTGGTCCAGCGCACCCTTGACCCACTCCATGTGGCTCTGGGCCGTCAGGTGCCCGACGAACGCGACGTACTTGCCCTTGTTGCCCATGCACTCGGCGAGGCTGTCCATCATGTGCGCGCCGTATGCCGGGTTGTTGAACGCCTCGATGTCGACGTCGGTGTTCTGCTGGTTGCTGGCCTCGTGCGTGACGACCTTGATGCCGGCGGCCTGAGCCTGCTTGAGAACGCCCTCGAGGGACTCGGGCGAGTTCGGAACGACCGTGATGGCGTCGGGCTTCTGAGCGATGAGGTCCTGGATCAGCTTGACCTGCTTCTCCGGGCTGGCATCGTCGGCGCCGATCTGGGACGCCTGGACACCCGTCTGCGTGGCGATGTCCTTGATGCCGCTCTCCATGCGGTCGAACCAACCGACACCGCGCAGCTTCACGACGGTGACGATCTTCATGTCCTTGACGTCCTTGGTCGCCGCGGCGGAGCCGCTGGAACCGGTCGAGCCGCCTCCGCTCGAGGAGCAGGCCGCGAGCAGACCCGTCAGGGCTATCGCTGCGGCTGCGGTCTTCTTGCTGTGCACCGTGTTTCCCCAATCTGTCCGTTGTGCAGGTAGTGGTGGCCACCTCGGTCTGGTCGTGGCCATGTGACACGTTCGGTCTGCTCAGGGGGAGCAGGACCACGTGCGTCCGTCGTCGGCCACCTCCTTCTCGGCGTCGGGTGCCGGGTGTCTTCCGACGGTCATCGGGAGACCGGAGTCCAGTGGCCGCTCTCGGCGGCCGCGTCGAGGAGACGCTCGACGCGGTCGCGCTCGACCTCGTTCCACGTGTCGCCGTCCCGCTTGAACGCGGTCCCGACGATGCAGGCGTCGGCGATGCCCAGCAGGGTGCCGACGGTGTCGGGGCGCACGCCGGTGTTGGCGATCACCGCCACTGCGTCGCCGACCGCCTCCTTGGCATCGCGCAGGAACTCGGCGTCGACGCCGGTGCCGGTGACCGCCCCTGAGACGCACAGGGCATCCGGGAGGGAGCTGAGGAGAACGCTCCTCGCCGTCAGGCCGATCGGCCGTGGCCCCACCGCCGTGGCGAACTCGGCCGTGATGTTGAAGAACAGCTTGAGGTCGTCGGCACCCAGCGCGCGGCGGTAGCGCAGGGCCGCGGCGGTTTGGGGCTCCCAGAGACCGAAGTCGCCGGCATACGTCCCGGTGAAGACCTCGCGGACGAACGACGCTCCGACCGCATGCCCGAGGGCGATCGCTGCGGACGGGTCCCACAGGATGTCGACGCCGAACGGGATCCCGAGTCCGGGGGTGAGGCTGCTGATGACTGCCGCCATCGTGGCGGTCGCCTCGGGACCGGCGGACGTCGTGTAGGGCCGGTCGCCCTCGTTGCAGAACATCACTGCGTCGACCCCGCTGGGGACGAGGATCTCGAGATCCCGCTCAAGCGAACCGCGCAGCGCGGCGATGCCGCCCGCCGAGTCGTACTGGGGCTGTCCGGGCAGGGGGGGGAAGTGGGCCATCGCGATGATGGCCTTGTCGGTCCCGAAGATCTCCTTGATGACGGTCATCAGCTCTCCTGGTGGAAGGGGCGGTCGAGGGGCGCGCGCGCGAGCTCAGGGATCGCGGCGTCGACGAGGTCGACGAGCGCCTCCAGGTCGCTGAGCTGGCCGGTCTCGATCGGGGAGTGGGTGTAGCGGACAGGCACCCCGACCCCGATGGCGGCCACGCCCTCGGCGGTGGCCATGGGCACGAAGGCTGCATCGGTGATGACGCCGATCGTGGCGTCGTACTGGACCGGCAGGCCGGCCCCGTGTGCTGCACGCTCGAGGGCGTCGACGAGCGCCGGGTGAGGGATGAGGCCGCCGAGCGTGCCCCGGCCGTGGAAGTTCATCCGGCTGACCATCGGCCCGGCACCGAGCGCCATCCGGCCCAGGCCGCGCAGGTCCGGGGTGTCGCTGGCCGGGGCGATGTCGATGTTGACGACGATGTCGGGCTGGTAGTGGGCGACGAGCGGGAGGGTGCCCCGGACGTGGAACTCCTCCTGGGTGGTGAAGGCCGCCACGACGCGAGTGGCTGGGGCCTCGGCGGCCCACCGGTCGACCAGCGCGAGGAGCGCGGCGACCCCGAGCCGGTTGTCGAGCGACTTGCCGCTGAACCGGCCGCCGCAGAGAACGTCGAACTGCGGGGCGTACGTCACGGCGTCGCCCACGCGCACTCCCGACTCCTGAACCTCGGCGGCGCTGGCGCAGCCGATGTCGAGGTAGAGGTCGGTCGCCGGCAGCGCGACGTACTTCTCCTCCGGCGGGGTGAGGTGGTGGGCCTTGATGCCCATGACGCCCTTGAGGTCCCCGCCCGCGGACGTGCACGACGACGCGTAGCCCGGGCAGGACCCGCTCGGGCATTCCGCCGAGCCGGTGGACCAGGAGCATGCCGGACTCGTCCCAGCCGCGGACGATGAGCCCGAGCTCGTCGAGGTGGGCGGTGGCGAGGATCGTGCGGCCCGCGTCCCGTGGACCGAGCTCGAGGGACACCTGGCCCATCCGGTCCACGCGACACACGTGTCCGCGCGCCCGGAGATGCTCGAGCATCGCGGCGACGATCCGATCCTCATGGCCGGCGGGCGCCGGAATGGCCGACAGCCGTCGGCAGACGTCCAGCAGGTCCCTGGCCGGGTCACCCAGCATGTGCTACCACCCATCTAAGCCATGCACGTATGTGCAGCCATTGCACATTGTCGCCTAGGGGCCCAGACTGCTCCTGCATGGGTTCGCGCGTCAAGTGTCCTGTGTCACCCTTGAACTGCGCGTTATCTGAGCGTTATCGTGCGAACTCAGTACAGTGAGGAGATCAGGATGCGCACAGGGCAGCGCCGCCGAGAGATCCTTCGGCATCTGTTCCTCGAGGGGTACGTCAGCGCGGCCGAGCTTGCCGAGCGCTTCGGCGTCAACGCCTCAACGATCCGGCGCGATCTGGAGGCCCTCGCCCAGGAGGGCCACCTGAAGCGCACGCATGGGGGCGCCTCCCTGGTCAGCGGCGCGGTCGACATCCCCTACGCCCAGAAGGTCCAGACCGAGATCGTCGAGAAGCGCGCCATCGCCCGACATGCCCGCACTCTCGTCCACGACGGCGACGCCATCCTGCTGGACAGCGGCTCGACGACACACGAGCTCGCCCTGCTGCTCCACGACGCCGTCGATCTCACCGTGGCGACCAACGACCTGCGGATCGCCCGGGTGCTCTCCGACTACCCGCGTGTGCGGCTGCTCGTCACCGGCGGTGAGCAGCTTTCCTCCACGTACAGCCTGGTCGGCGACCAGTCCGTGCAGTTCGCCGAGCAGCTGCGCGTTGACACGACCTTCCTCGGTGCCGACGCCCTGTCCGCGACATCCGGCCTCACCAACACCAACGCGGTCGAGCTCCCCCTCAAGCGGGCGATGATCGCCGCCGCCCACAAGGTGGTGGTCCTGGCTGACCACACGAAGTTCGGCCGCCGGGCGCTCATGAAGGTGTGCGACGTGGCGGACCTGGACCTCGTGGTCACCGGCGAAAGTTCATCCGGCGAGGATCTGGGAGCTGCCGGGCTGGCCGTATGTCGGGTGGCGCTCGCCGAGACCCCTGGCCCGGGGCCACGCACCCGGACAACCGCAGACGAGCTCCGGGAGACGTCGTGACCTTTCTGGGGCTCGATGTCGGGACCGGCAGCACCAAGGCGGTCGTCGTCGACGCCGCCGGCTTGGTGCTCGCCCAGGCGACGGCGCCACACCGGACCAGCAGCCCCCAGCCGGGCTGGTTCGAACACGACGCGATAGGGGTCTGGTGGACCGATGTCCTGACGGTGCTGCGCCATCTGGGCTCACTACTGGACCTGACCGACGTGCAGAGCGTGTGCCTCAGCGGGATCGGCCCGGTCACCCTGCTCACCGACGCGGCCGGCGGGCCGCTGCGGCCGGCGGTGCTCTACGGCATCGACACCCGCGCCGAGGAGCAGATCCACCAGCTGAACCGGCAGCTCGGAGCGGAGGCTGTCATCGAGGCCTGCGGCAACCGGCTGACCTCGCAGGCGGTCGGACCCAAGATGAGGTGGGTCGCCGAGCACGAGCCAGAGGTCTGGGAAGGGGTGCGGCGGTGGTACTCGGCCGCGTCCTACCTCGTGGGCCGGCTCACCGGTGAGTACGTCATGGACCGCTACACCGCCAGCACGTCCGACCCGATGTATGCCGTCTCTGAAGGTGGGTGGTGGGAGGACGCCTGGGCCACCGTGGCCCCGCGGATCGAGCGGCCTCGCCTGCTCTGGCCCGGTGACGTCGCGGGGGAGCTGCGCGAGCCGGCGGCTCGCGAGCTCGGCCTCCGGGCCGGCATACCCGTGCTGGCGGGGACCGTCGATGCGCTCGCCGAGGCCTACAGCGTCGGGGCGGTCGCGCTCGGCGACCTCATGGTGATGTACGGCTCGACGCTCTTCCTCATCGGCACGACGGACTCCCCAGTGACGACATCGGAGTTCTGGTCGGCGACCGGCCGGTCGGCCGAGACGTACGCCCTTGCGGCGGGGATGGCCACGTCGGGCCTCGTGGCCGGCTGGCTGGCCGACACCGTGGGCGAGGACATCGGCACGCTGCACGCTCAGGCCCGTGATGTCGCGCCGGGTTCCGAGGGGCTGGTCCTGCTCCCCTACTTCGCCGGCGAGCGAACCCCGTTGTTCGACCCCTTCGCGCGGGGGTGCTGGCTGGGCCTGACCCTGGCCCACACCCGGCCGCAGCTGTACCGCTCGTGCCTGGAGGGCACGGCCTACGGGGTGCGGCACAACATCGAGCGGATGGTGGCGACCGGGGCTGACCCGCAGCATCTCGTGGCCGTCGGCGGCGGCGCGCGCGACGACCTGTGGGTGCAGATCGTCTCCAACGTCACGGGGCTACCCCAGGATGTCCCCAGCCTGACGATCGGCGCCTCCTACGGAGACGCCAGGATGGCGGCCGACAGCTGTGGCGTCGACACCGGGCGCTGGAACCCTGTGGCCCGCACCATCGACCCGGCTGCCTCGCTGAGGGGGCTCTACGACGAGTCGTACGGCATCTACCGGCGCTGTTACCAGGCGCTGAAGGACGACATGCATCTGCTGGCGGCCCAGTCCCCGGCCTGAGGATCACGCGCGCGCGAGGACGTGCGTGGCGGTGGTGTCATCGGTGACGACGACGTTGACGACCCTCGCCCGGGCCGCACCCAGGATGGCGTCCACCTTGGAGGGCCCGCATGCAATGCCGATGACCCGCGGTATGCCGCGCAACGTCTCGGCGTCGACGGCGATGAGCCGTCGGTTGAGCTCTGCATCGACGAGCTCGCCGGTGATCGTGAAATGGTGGCCGCACACGTCGCCCACGGCTCCGTAGGACACCAGCTCGGCGAGCCCGGCATCGTCGAGGTAGCCCGCCCGCAGCAGCGAAGACACTTCGGGCGCGGTGGCCCCGATCCCCACGAGCGCCACGTCGGCCTGAGCGGCGATCTCGAGGGTGCGCTTGATGCTGCGGTCTTGGCGCAGCTCCGCCGCCAGCTCCTCGCGGTCGACGACGAGGGGGGCGTTGAGCAGGGAGACCCGCGCGCCGAGCAGGTCGCCGAGGCGGTGCGCCAGCCCGACCCCGTCGACCTCTACGTCGAGGGCGCCCGTCCCACCGAGGAGCTGGACCACCTCGATGTGCTGGCGCTGCCGCGGTTGGAACGCGTCGACGACGGAGCGGACGGCCCGTCCCCAGCTCACGGCCAGCAGGTCTCCTTCGGCCAGGCAGGCGTCGAGGTACTGTGCCCCGAGCCGGCCGACCCGCGCGACGACGTTGTCGCCGAGCCCATGGGTGTCCAGGACCACGGCATCGCGCAGTCCCAGAGCCGCCGCGAACTGCCGCTGTAGCTCCAGGGCGTGCGGCAGGCCGCCGCGGATACGGATCTCGACGATGCCCTGCCGCTCCGCAGCGGTGAGCATCCGCGAGACGGTGGACCTGGACACCCCGTGCCGAGCGGCGATCTCCTTCTGGTCCATGCGTTCCTTGTAATACAGGTACGCGACCTCGGCGAGCGCCGCCTCTCGGTCCGTGCTAGGGGCGGACTCCCCCCTGGCTGGTCCAGATCCCACTCGACTCACCCATCCGACAGAAGGACTGCGATCACTTGGCCGGCATCCGCGGCCTCCCCCTCGGCGACCAGGATCCGCCCGAGGATACCCGAGTCCAGGGCCTCCACGTTGACCTCCACCTTGTCTGTGGCCACCTGGAACAGGTCCTCCCCCTTGGCTACGGGGTCTCCGGCGCGCCTTGAGCCACGCAGAGACGACCAGCTCTCCGGCCGCGTCGCCGAGCGGGGGCATGACGACCTCGAACTCAGCGCTCATGCCTCACTTCCCTTCCATGATGGTGCGGACCCGGCGAACGATGGCCGCCGCGTCGGGGATCGAGCTGCGCCTCGAGGACCGTGTTGGCGGGCAGCACGATGTCGTCCGTTGCGAGCCGCGAGACGGGAGCCTTGAGCTGATCGTGCAGGCTGCTCGGCGACGACGGCCGCGATCTCGGCCCCGAAGCCGCCGGTGCGCACCGCCTCGTGCACGACGAGCAGCCGGCCGGTGTGACGCACCGACTCGAGGATCGTACGCGTGTCCAGCGGGGAGATGGTCCGAAGGTCGACCACCTCGACCGAGACCCCTTCGCCCGGCCACCGCTCGGCGGCCTCCAGCGCGGTGTGCACCATGTTGGACCAGGCCACGACCGTCAGGTCGGTCCCGGCCCGCTTGATGTCCGCGACCCCGATGGGCACGACGGCTCCCGGCGTCGGCTGCCGCGACCCTTGCGCCCGTAGAGGCCCTTGTGCTCGATGAACAGCACCGGGTCGTCGTCGCGGATCGCCGCCTTGAGCAGCCCCTCCGCGTCGGCCGGCGTGCCCGGGGCGACCGTCTTCAGGCCCGGAACGTGGGCGAACCACGCCTCGAGACTCTGCGAGTGCTGGGACCCCGCTCCGCGGCCGATGCCCTGCTGGACCCGGACCACCATCGGCACCGAGAGCTGTCCGCCGAACATGAAGTGGAGCTTGGCCGCCTGGTTGACCAGCTGGTCCATCACGAGAGTGACGAAGTCCATGTACATGATCTCGGCGACCGGCCGGCCGCCGACGCACGCCGCGCCCACCGCCGCGCCGACGATCGACCGCCTCCGACATCGGGGTGTCGATGACCCGCGGCGCCCCGAACCGCTCGAGCAGCCCCTTGGACACCGCGTAGGCGCCCCCGTAGCGGCCCACGTCCTCGCCCAGGAGGATCACCCGGGGGTCGTCCGCCATCTCCTCGAACAGCGCCTGTCGCAAGGCCTCCCGGTAGGTGACAGGGTCGGTGACCTCGACGGTCTCGCTCATCGGGAACCTCCGATCGGGGTCGCGTAGATGTCGGCGAAGACCTCGTCCAGGCGTGGCGGGTGGGCTCTGCCTCCGCCTCCTGCGACGGCCGCGTCGATCTCGTCGAGCACCTCGGTCTCCCGCGGTCGAACCATGACGTCGTCCCCGCCGGCCTCGGCCAGCCGCGCGCTGGTCGAGCAGCGATCGGGTCGCGCTCCCTCCACCGCTCCTCCTCGCGGCTTGTCGCGGTAGGCGCTCGGGATCGGCCCGGCTGTGGCCGAGGAACCGGTAGGTCTCGACACCGAGCAGGGTCGGCCCGCCGCCGCGTCCGCGCCCGCCCGACGGCCTCCGCGGCCGCCTCGCGCACCGCGAGCACGTCCTGGCCGTCCACGTCGACGCCCGGCGATCCCGTACGCCCGGGCCTTCTCGGCGATCGACGGCTGCGCGGTCTCGTGCGACCACGGCAACGACATGGCCCAGTGGTTGTTCTCGACGACGAAGACGACGGGCAGGCCGAACACGCCGGCGAAGTTCACCGACTCGTGGAACGCGCCCTCGCTGGTCGCGCCGTCGCCGAAGAACGACACGACGACCCGGTCCTCGCCCTGGCTCTTGACCCACATGGCCGCGCCGGTGGCGATCGGGATGTGACCGCCGACGATCGCGTTGGATCCGAGATGCCCGACGGACATGTCGATGAGATGCATCGACGAGCCCGCGTCCCCGGCAGGTACCCCCCTCGCGGCCCATGAGCTCGGCCATGAGCGCACCCATCTTCCCGCCCCGGGCGAGGAAATGGCCGTGCCCCCGGTGCGTGCTCGTGATGTAGTCCTGAGGGGCGAGGACGTCGCACACCCCGGCCGGGACGGCCTCTTGGCCGATGCCGACATGGCACATCGTGCTGGAGAGCTTGGCCCGCAGGAGCAGCTCGAGGATCCGCTCCTCTGCGCGCCGGATGCGCAGCATCTGGGGGTAGAGCCGTCGCAGGGCGTCGCGATCTTCGGTCATTGCTGCCTCCTCCGGTCGGTAGCCGTGCCGGACGACCTCGTGCATGAGATCCCCCATGGCGGCATACGACCTGACATAGGTGTCGAAGTAGAACTGGTAGGCCTCGTGGGCCTCGTGGTCCGGAGTGATGATGCGATCGACGTGCACCATGGCGGCGGCCGCCTCAGCGACGCCCGGGAAGAGCCCGGCCGCCGCGGCCGCGAGGATGCCGGAGCCGAGTGTGACGGCCTCGGCGTCGGCCGTCAGGGTGATCGGGATGTTGCAGACGTCGGCGTGGATCTGCATCCACAGGTCGCTCCGGGTGGCGCCGCCACAGGCCACGAGCGAGCTCACCGGGTGCCCGCGTCGCCGCGAAGGTCCGCATCACATTCTCGGTGCCGTAGCAGACGGCCTCGAGCAACGCCCGGTAGATGTGGGCGGGGCGTGTGCGCCAGGCTGAGGCCCCAGATCATCCCGCGGGCGTCTGCGTCGACGTACGGGGTGCGGTTGCCCTGCCAGTACTCCAGCGCGAGAACGCCGTCGGACCCCGGGGCGATCGTCGATGCGCTCCGCTGGAGGATCGCGTAGACCTCAGCTGAGGACATCGCCTCAGCGTTGAAGTACTCGCCGTCGCAGATCTTGCGGAACCACTGGACGACCGACCCTGTCGAGACCTGGCCGCCCTCGAGGGTCCACTGACCGGGCATGACGGCGTCCGTGTACGCACCGAACATCCCGGACGCGTAGGCCGGTGCGTCGGCCTGAGCCAGGTGCAGATGCGACGACCCGGTGATCAGGGCGCAAGAGCCGGGCCGCACGACGTCGAGGCCGACCATCCCGACGAAGGCGTCCGCCCCTCCGACCGCGACGAGCGTGGCCCGGCGCAGCCCGAGCGCGTCTGCCGCCTCCGCCGTGAGATGGCCCAGCTCGGTCCCCATGTCGAGGACCCGGTCGGAGAGCTTGTCGGCCAGGCCCGACAGTCCCAGGGTGTCGATGAGGGAGAGGGGCCACCCGCCGGCGTGGCGGTCGTAGTACCCCCGGACCGACGCCGTGTTGATGTTGGACGCCCACTCCCCCGTGAGCTTCCAACCCAGCCAGTCGGTGTACTCGGTGACGTGCGCCGCCGCTGCGTATACCTCGGGCTCGTGGCGGCTGACCCATAGGACCTTGCTCAGCAGCCACTCGGCCGAGCCTTTGTCGTACCCGGAGTACTTCAGGGCAGCGTCACCGGTCGCCGCGACGTCGTGCGCCTCCTGGCTGGCCCGGACATCCATCCACAACAGGGCCGGCCGCAGCGGCGTGCCCTGGGCATCGGTGAGGACGACCGTGCAGCTGGTGCCGGCGAAAGACAGCCCGCGCACCGCGTCGGCCGGCACCCCGGCCCCCTCGACGGCCCCCCGGACGGCCACGGCCACCGCCGCCCACCACCGTGCCGGGTCCTGCTCGGCCCAACCCTGGCGCGGGAAGTGGGTCGGGTACTCCGCCCGGGCGAAGGACAGCGCTTGCCCCGTGAGATCGAACACTGCGGCGCGCACCCCTTCGGTACCGCCATCTAGCCCGATGACGTACGGTCCGTCCACGAGGAGACCCCTCTCAGTGCACATGTGTGCTCTAAATGAGCATACGTGCACAGACTCGCCTCCCTCGAGCCATACGTCAATGGGTCGCGGACGTGATGCGCGCGGCACCGCAGCGCGTGGCGCTTGCCCAACGAGCACCTGGCCACGCACCAGCTGCGGGAGCGGCTCTCGACGGCTGCTGCAGCCATCGACCTGCACCAGGACGCCCTCGGCCGGATCGAGAACGCCTCCTGGATCCCGCTGCCGGACCCCGACTGCGACAACGAGGACGACGCCTGGTTCGGCGCAGGCTATGACGTGCTCGTCCTCGACTGCTACGACGAGATGCTGCGGCCCCGCGCCTGGCCGACGGGCCGGGCGGCTCTGCGAGCCGCCCGCTCGCTGCGCGAGCTCGCCCGCCGCACCAACACCGCCGCTGTGCTGACCGCCCGCCTCGAGCGCCCCTCGGAGTCGGGACGGGCGGCCTTCGAGGACGCCTGCCACGGACACTGAGCCGGGCCCTGTTCGACGACATCGCCGACCTGCGCCCCGAGCTCTCGATAGGTCGAGACGGGGCCAGCGCCTTCCACGCCACCGCACGCGGTGTCGGCCGGGCCGCAGGCGCGACTCTCCGCCGCGGCGATGGGACGACCCGCCTCCAGACGGCGGCAGGCGAGGTGCCCCGGGGTGGGTGGGGTGTCCGAGCGGGCACCGCTTGTGCGAGGGTGCCCGCCGGAGCCTTGACGGGGTGGGTCAGGTGTTCTGGGGGAAGCCGAGGTTGAGGCCGCCGTGGCTGGGGTCGAGCCAGCGGGAGGTGACGACCTTGCCGCGGGTGAAGAAGTGCACGCCCTCGATGCCGTGGGCGTGGGTGTCGCCGAACAGGCTGTTCTTCCAGCCGCCGAAGGAGAAGTAGGACACCGGGACGGGGATCGGCACGTTGACGCCGACCATGCCGACCTCGACCTCGTTCTGGAACCGGCGGGCGGCGCCGCCGTCGTTGGTGAAGATCGCGGTGCCGTTGCCGTAGGGGTTGGAGTTGATGAGCTCCAGGCCCTCGGCGTAGGACCTGACCCGGACCACGGACAGGACGGGGCCGAAGATCTCGTCGGTGTAGATGCTCATCTCGGGGGTGACGTTGTCGAACAGCGTCGGCGCCAGGAAGTACCCGTCCTCGCCCTGCGCGTCGTACTCGCCGTCGCGGCCGTCGACGAGCAGGGACGCCCCCGCCTCGGTTCCGGCATCGAGGTAGGACGCCACCTTGTCGCGGTGCTGCTGGGTCACGAGCGGGCCCATGTCGCAGGAGCGGGTTCCGTCACCGGTGACGAGCTTGCCCATCCGGTCGGTGATCTTCGCGACGAGCTCGTCGCCGATCGGGTCGACGGCCAGCAGCACCGAGATCGCCATGCACCGCTCGCCCGCAGAGCCGAACCCGGCGTTGACCGCGGCGTCGGCCGCGAGGTCGAGGTCGGCGTCGGGCAGAACGAGCATGTGGTTCTTCGCACCGCCGAGGGCCTGGACCCGCTTGCCGTTGGCCGTGCCCGTCTCGTAGACGTACCTCGCGATCGGGGTCGAGCCGACGAACGAGACCGACCTGATGTCGGGGTGGGTCAGCAGGGCGTCGACCGCCTCCTTGTCGCCGTTGACGACGTTGATGACGCCGTCCGGGAGGCCGGCCTCGGTCCACAGCGCGGCGACGGCGATGGCCGCGCTCGGGTCCTTCTCGCTGGGCTTGAGGACGACGGCGTTGCCGGCGGCGATGGCGATCGGGACGAACCACATCGGGACCATGGCCGGGAAGTTGAACGGAGAGATCACGGCGACCACGCCGAGCGGCTGCCGGATGGAGTACACGTCGACGCCGGTCGACGCGTTCTCGGTGAACCCACCCTTGAGCAGCTGCGGGATACCGCACGCGAACTCGGCGACCTCCAGACCCCGGGTGACCTCGCCCAGGGCGTCCGAGAGCACCTTGCCGTGCTCCGCCGTGATGAGCGCCGCGATGTCCTCCTTACGCTCGTTGAGGAGCTCCCGGAACGTGAAGAGGACCTGGGTGCGCTTGGCGAGGGACACGTTCGCCCACTCGGACTCCCAGGCCGCCTTGGCGCCTGCGACGATCTCGCCCACCAGGTCGGCCGAGGCGAAGTCCACCACCCCGGTCTGCTCGCCGGTCGCCGGGTTGAAGACGGGCCCGGTGCGCTGAGCAGTCCCCTCCCAGGACTTACCAGCGACGAGGTGGGTGATACGGGTAGGGATACTCATCTGTGCTCCTTGGTTTCGGCGGGGGATCCCAAGGAGCAGGCGGACCTATGTCGGGTCCGTGGGCTCGTGGGTGCCCGAGGTCGTGTGGGTCGATGTGTATTTGGTGCTCTTCAGCCGAGACGGCTGAGCCGGCGGTCAGCCGGTGGTGAACTCGTCGGCCGCGTCGAGGGCCTTGTCGAGGATGTCGAGGCCCTGGGCCATCTCCTCGGCGGTCGTCGTGCACGGGGGGACGACGTGGGTGCGGTTGAAGTGGGTGAACGGCCACAGTCCCTCGGCCTTGCAGGCCGCCGTGAACCGGGTCATCGGCGCAGCCGCCTCACCCGCGGCGTTGAAGGGCACGAGAGGCTCGCGCGTCTCCTTGTCCCGGACCAGCTCGACCGCCCAGAAGAAGCCCAGGCCTCGCACCTCTCCCACGCTCGGGTGCTTGGCCGCGATCTCGGCCAGCCGCGGCGCGATGACCGTGTCGGCGACGGTGCGGACGTTCTCGAGGATCCGCTCCTCCTTGAAGATGCCGATGGAGGCGACCGCCGACGCGCAGGCCAGTGGGTGGCCCGAGTAGGTCGAGCCCGCCGGGGTAGGCACGATGCTGGAAGCTCGCGGCGATGGCGTCGGAGATGACCACCCCGCCGATCGGGACGTAGCCCGAGTTGACCCCCTTGGCGAAGGTGATGAGGTCGGGTGTCACGCCCCAGTGGTCGACGGCGAACCACTCGCCGCAGCGGCCGAACCCGGCCATGACCTCGTCGGCGATGAAGACGATGCCGTAGTCGTCGCAGATCTCGCGCACCCCGGCGAGATAGCCGTCCGGCGGGACGAGGATGCCGTTGGTGCCGACGACCGTCTCGAGCATGATCGCCGCCACCGTCGCCGGGCCCTCGACCATGATCGTGTCACGCAGGTGCTGGAGCGCCCTGTCCCGCTCCTCCTCGGGCGTGCTCGCGTGGAACGCCGAGCGGTAGGGGTAGGGCCCCCACACGTGGACGATCCCCGGCATACCCGGCTCGGACGGCCAACGGCGCGGGTCGCCGGTCGCGGTGATCGCCCCGTTGGTCGCCCCGTGGTAGCTGCGGTATGCCGTGAGCACCTTGTTGCGGCCGGTGTGCAGCCGGGCCATCCGCATGGCGTTCTCAGTCGCCTCCGCGCCGCCGTTGGTGAAGAAGACCTGGTTGAGGTCGCCGGGGGCGAGCTCGGCGATGAGCCGGGCCGCCTCGGAGCGCACGTCGACGGCGAAGGTCGGCGCGAGCGTGGTCATCCGCGCGGCCTGCTCCTGGATGGCGGCGACCAGCTTGGGGTGCTGGTAGCCGATGTTCACGTTGACGAGCTGGCTGGAGAAGTCGAGGTAGCGGTTGCCCTCGTGGTCCCAGAAGTACGAACCCTCGGCCCCGGCGATGGGCAGCGGGCTGATCAGCGCCTGGGCGGACCACGAATGGAAGACGTGGGACTTGTCGTCCGCGGCGACGCGGGCGCCCGTGTCGGGGTCAGGGCTGGGGGACGTGCTCACGATGGTCCTTCCGGTTCGCGATCAAGGTGGTTGGTCTGGGAGCCTGAGCCCGGCCGTCCGGGCTCGGGTATGCCGTAGCTGAGGTCAGGTGTGGTCGGGGTCGATCTGAGTGATGGTCCTGGGAGGCAGGCCCAGCCCGCGCACGTGCCGCGCGACGTCCCCCAAGGGGGCGACCCAGACGTCCGGGTGGGAGGTGACATGCGTCATCAGCGCGTCGAGCTCCGCGGCCCGGGATGGCCGGCCGCTGAGGAAGGGGTGGTTGGTGAGAACCCAGCAGCCGCCGCAGGCCCGCAGCGCGTCGAACTCCGACTGCCACAGTTCCCGGGCCTTCGCTGGGCTCTCGATGGTTCCGGATCCGGTGAGCTCGGGGAGGTAGCAGTACTGTTCCCAGTCGTCCAGCGCCCACTGGACGGGGATCTCGACGATCGAGCGGTTGGCGACCGCGAGCTCGTAGGGCGCGTCCGCGTCCATGAGCGAGGAGTCATAGAGAAACCCACGCTCCAGGAGCAGCCTGGGTGTGTGCCAGGACAGGTCCCACATGGGGGCGCGGTAGCCCACCGGTCGGACGCCGGTCACGGCCTCCAAAGCCTCGAGCCCGCGGTCAAGGGCCGTGACCTGGTCTTGCGGGGTCATCGATGCCGGGGGTTCGTGAAGGTAGCCGTGGTGGGCCACCTCGTGCCCCTCGTCGACGATGCGGCGAACGACGTCCGGGTAGCGATGGGCGGTGAAGCCCGGGACGAAGAAGGTGGCGAGGATGCCGTGGTGGCGCAGCAACGCGAGGATCCGCGGCACGCCGACCAGCGGACCGTAGGCCTGGTGGCTCATGACGCTCATCCGGGTCGCGGCGCCGGGCGAGCCCCACAGCACCGCGGTCTCCGCGTCGACATCGAAGGTGAAGGCCGCCGCAGCGAGACGGTCGTGGGGCCAGGGGATGCCTGCAACGTCGAGCGCGCTCACCTGGTCACCGTGCCCGCGCCGCAGCCATCGACGTCACCAGCTCGTAGGCCAAGTGCGCGGCCGCCACGGCAGTGATCTCGGCATGGTCGTAGGCCGGTGCGACCTCGACGATGTCGGCACCTACGATCGGCAGGCCGGACATGCCGCGAAGCATCGCCAGCAGCTCACGGCTGGTCAGCCCACCGGCCTCGGGGGTGCCGGTGCCCGGGGCGAACGCGGGGTCGAGGACGTCGATGTCGATCGACACGTAGACCGGGTGGTCGCGGACGCGCTCGACGATCCGCTGGATGACGCCGTTGACGCCGATGCGGTCCACGTCACGGGAGTGGATGGCCGTGAACCCCAGCTCGGCGTCGTCGAGAAGGTCCTTGCGGTCGTAGAGCGAGCCGCGGATGCCGACGTGGGCGGAGCGGCCTTTGACGACGATGCCCTCCTCTGAGGCGCGGCGGAACGGCGTGCCGTGGGTGTAGGGGGCCCCGAAGTAGGTGTCCCAGGTGTCGAGGTGGGCGTCGAAGTGGACCAGGGCGAGCGGGCCGTGGACGGCGTTGAGGGCCCGGAGCAGCGGCAGGGCGATGGTGTGGTCGCCGCCGAGGCTCACGATCGGCCTGCCCGGGCCGACCAGGTCCGCGGCACCGGCTTGGATCGCGTCGAGAGACCCGTCGATGTCGAACGGGTTGCAGACGATGTCCCCCGCGTCAACGACCTGCGCTACCTCGAAGGGGGCGAGGTCCTGCGCTGGGTTGTAGGGCCGAAGCAACCGGGAGGCCGAGCGGATGTGTGCCGGTCCGAAGCGGGCACCGGGACGGTAGGTGACCCCGCTGTCGAACGGCACCCCGACGACCGCGATGTCGAAGTCGTCGACATCCTCGACGCGGGGCAGTCGTGCGAAGGTCGCCATGCCGGCATAGCGCGGAGAGCGCATGCCGTCCACCGGCCCCACCCGTCCGCCGGGGTACCTGACGTGGTGCTCTGTCACCGTGTTCCTCCGTTGTCGGGGTCGGTCATACGGCTCACACTCGGGTGCGGGTGGAGCCGCCGTTGGCCTGGATGACCTGGCCTACCATCGACCCGAGCCGGAAGTCGGCGAGCAGGGCGACCACCGCGGAGATCTCCTCGGGCCGGCCGATCCGTCCCAAGGGCACGTCCCGGGCGTAGCGCGTGTGGATCTCGTCGAGGCTAACCCCCGCCGCTTGGGCGTCCACGAGGAGCTGCGGGGTGTCGATGACGCCCGGAGCCACAGCGTTGACGACGATCCCCTCGGGCGCGAGCTCGCGTCCGAGGGTCTTGGTCAGGGAGATGAGTCCGGCCTTCGAGGCGGCGTAGGCCGTGGCCGAGGGCCAGCCGGTCACGCCCCATTCGCTGCTGATCACGACGATGCGCCCGGCACCTTGGCGGCGCATGCCCGGCAGGACGGCCTGGATGAGGTGGAAGGTCCCCCCGAGGTTGGTGTCGACGACCTTCCACCAGTCGTCGTCGTCGCTGTCGAGCAGGTCGCCCATCGTCATGTAGGCGTGGTTCGCCACGAGGACATCTACGGGTCCGACTCGCTCTTCGATCTCTGAGACGAGCCGCGCGACCGCCGCGGGGTCGTTGACGTCGCCTGCGGCGGTGAGTCCGCCGATCTCCTCGGCCAGAGCGCTGAGCGCTGGCGAGTCGACGCGGTCGTTGACGGCGACGGTGGCGCCGTCTGCGGCGAGCCGCCGTGCGTGCGAGGCTCCCATTCCTTGAGCTGCTCCGGAGACGAGGGCGACCTTGCCGGCCAGGGGTCCGCTCATCTAGATCACCGCGCCTGCGTTGGGGTTGAGGACCTCGCCGGCGACGAAGGTCCCTTCCTCGAGGAGGAAGCGGACGTAGCGCGCGACCTCAGCGGGGCTGACCAGCCGGCGGACCGGGAGCGTGTCGAGGTACTCGGGCTCTCGCCATGGAGAGTCCGCAGACAGCAGGGGGGTGTCGGTGGGTCCGGGGGCCACCGCGTTGACCCTGATCCCGCGTGGTGCGAGCTCGGCTCCCAGGCTGCGGACCATGCCCAGGACGGCGCCCTTGGCGGCGGCGTAGTGGGCGTCGCCGTCACCGCCGCCGACGGCCAGCTCGCTGGCGATGGCGACGATCGCCCCGTCCCCTCGCTCGAGCATCCCGGGAAGCACCGATCGGGTCAGCGCACGCAGGCCGCCCAGATGGACCCGCAGCATTCGTCTCCACTGCTCATGGGTGATGTCGGCCACCGGGACCATCTCGTAGTGGCCCGCCACCGAGACGGCGGCGCCGATCGGCCCCAGCCGTGACGCGAGGTCTGTGACGACCGTGGCGACCGCCTCGGGGTCGGTCATGTCGGCCAGCCCGTGGGCGTCGCACTCCGGCGCGGCGGCGAGGTCGACGCCTCCGACGCGCCATCCGGACTCGCGCAGCTCTCGGGCGACGGCCGCGCCGATCCCACTGGCCGCACCGGTCACTACGGCGACCCCCGGCGGGTTCATCGGAGCAGGCCCTCGACGTCAGCCAGCTCGTCGAGCTCCTCCTCGTGGTCGATCACCTCCGCGTCGACGATCCTGGCGCGCACCGAGGCGTAGACCAGCACGGCGAGGATCCCGAGGGTGAGCACGGCGAGCCACACCGACCAGTCGAGGTACCGCTGCCCGGGGTAGGCCGGACGCGGCCAGGAGATGTTGAGGAACTCGAGCAGTGCCCATCCTGCGGCCACGACGCTGACGACGGGGAGCGCTCCCTTTAGGGCGAAGGGGCCCGGCCGCCAGGTCCCTCGGGCCCTGGCGATGAGCAGGCCCACGAGGGGGAAGAGGAAGGCGAGGTAGAACCCGCCGGTGGTGAAGTTGACCATGACGGTGTAGAGGTTCTCGGCCACCAGGCTGAGAAGGAAGAGCAGGGTCCCGACGACGGTGGTAACGAGGATCGCATTGACGGGGACGCGCTGGCCGGTGCTCAACCTGGCGAGGCGGTGCGACACAGGCAACGCCTCGTCGCGGGCGTAGGCCCAGACGACCCGTGAGGCCGAGGTCTGCAGGGCGAGGAAGCTGGCGAGGAAGCCGATGAGGAAGAGGACCTCGACGGGCTTGGCGATCGACGAACCGAGGGCCGTCGTCAACGTCTCGTAGACCGGGTCGGCGACCGCACCCTGAGCGACGGCCTTGAGATCCGGGATGGCCAGGATGATGGCCAGGCTGGAGTACATGACGACGACGGCGATGGAGCTGAGCGAGAAGATGACCGCCTTCGGCAGGTCGCGTCGGGGCTCGTGCACCTCCTCAGCGATGGACCCGGCGCTCTCGAAGCCGACGAAGGACCAGCCGATGAAGGCCACGGCCGCAAGGAACGGCCCGGACACCGAGAAGTAGCCGCTGGACCCCTCGCCGCCGCCCTGGGTGAGCACCGAGATCGGGTTCACCCGGTGGGCGAGCAGCAGCCAGGTCCCGAGCCCGAGCGATCCGATCACCTCGGCGATGATGCTGCTGGTCATGAAGATCTTCAGGGCACGACGGCCGACGAGGTTCAGCCCAGTTCCGAGCGCGAGAATGACGAAGGCGATGGCCGCGCGCTGGGTGCTGCTGGGGCTGTCGATGCCGACGATGTTCGCAACGAACCCGGCTGCGCCGAGCGCGACGGCCACCATGGCGATGACGAGGGTCCACATGTACGCCCAGCCGGCGAACCAGCCATAGCCGTTGCCGACGAGGCGACGCGACCACTGGTAGATCGACCCCTCAATCGGCCAACGGGACACCAGCGCGGCGAAGACGAGCGCGACGAGCAGCTGACCTCCGAAGACAAGGAGGAACCCCCACCAGAAGCTCGGACCTGCAGTGGTGACGGCGAGGCCGAAGATCCCGTACAGGGCGACGATCGGCGAGATGAAGGCGAAGGCGAAGGCGAACGACGACCACAGGTTGAACTCGCGCTTGAGGACGTGGTCGGGGTTGACGGTGGACTGGGTCATGAGTTACCTCCATCGGGTTGGACCAAAGGTGGGCCCTAGTGACGTATCTGACAAGAGTCGGGCGGCAAACACGGACGAGTGCACCCCACCCGGAGATCCCGTTGTGCAGAGCTCCAACGGCGAAGGCGCCGAACGGCTAGATTCGGGGCCCATGACAGAGGGGCGGACAGGGATGTCCGATGACGGAGGCGACGGCCGGGCGTGCCGGCTCTCCGACATCATCGGCATGCAGAGCCTCGGCCTCAGCGTGCTCGTCGGGGACGACCTCGACCGCCCGGTGCGCTGGGTGCAGACCACCGAGCTCGTCGATCCACGCTTGTACCTGAGGCCCGCCGAGCTCGTGTGCACGGTCGGCGCCTCCCTGGACGACGACGACGCCTGCCGACGCTTCGTAGAGGCCGTGGGCTCGGCATCGGCGTCGGCGATCTGTTTCGGGGTCGGCGACGTCCACGACCGGGTTCCCGCTGCCCTGGTCGGAGCCTGCCGGGCCGCTGGCCTGCCACTGCTGCTGGCGCCGTACGGACTGCCCTTCCTCGCGATCGCTGACATGGTCGCAACGCTCCACGCCGAACAGGGCGACGCGATGCGTACCGGGCAGATGGTGGCCCTCGTCCTACACCGGCTCGCCAGCCCGCTCTCTCTTGGATCGCTGCTGGCCCGGGCGAATGTGGGCACCGGTGACCTGCTCGTCGCCGCCTGGCCCGAAGGACAGGCCCGCGCGGTCGCTCGCCTCCTGCCGGACGTGCTCATCGCTGAGACGGCCGACGCCACGTTCTCCATCGGCGGGAGCCTGGCCGCGCTGGCGTCCGCGGCGGACACGCTCGCGCTCCCCTGTGGGTACGCGACCCCCGCTCCATTGGATTCGGTCCCCCGCTCGCTCTCGCTCAGCCGGCTCGCCCTGGACGCGGCCCGGAACACCGGAGGCATGGTCGGGCCGGAGGTCCTCGCCACGTTCGGTGGACTGCTCGCCCAGCTGACTCCGGACCGACTGGAACCCTTCCGGTCGCGCGTCATCCAGCCGCTGCTCGCTGCGGGTGCGGGACACTCGCCGTCCTATCTGGACACGCTTCGCGCCTTCCTCGCCAACGACCTGTCGGTAGGTCGCACGGCCAAGGCTCAGTACCTACACCCCAACACCGTGCGGCACCGGCTAGGGCTGGTCCGCGCCCTCACCGGACACGACCCCTTCGCGGTCGAGGGACTGCTCACCCTGGCGGTGGCCCTCTGGGCCCACGACAACGACGTAGGGCCCGCATAGCGGATGCCGGACCGCCGCGCGCGATGAGCCCCGCATTGGCAACCTAAGGCGCCGTGGAAATCGGACGTCGCTCAACGAGAGGCTGGGCCCGCCTCGTCACCGCATCGAACCGCGCCGAGCGGCTGTCATAGGGAGGACGCAGTGGGCCAAACAGAGGGGCTGACAGCGCCGTCCCTCCGTCTCCTTGTCCTTGATTCTGTCCCAGATAGGAGGCAGCGTCGGGCGAGCTGCGAGCGTTGAGGTAGATGGACTCTTGAGACCAGAAGACAGCGAACAAAGCCGGGCCTCCCCAGAGCGGCTCCCTGCCCAAAACGGGGTCAACCCCAGGTCAAGAGGTGCTGCCGGGGCACCATCCACCACTACTGGCGCCCTCGGGTATTCGAGTGTGGCCAGTGCTCCAGCTCAACACCAACACCGGCAGTTGCACCACGGGGTCAACCTCACCGGTGTGTCTGTGGGGTTTGCGGTGGTGTTCAGTGGGTGGGGGGTCGTGGCGTCTATGCGACCTGCATCGTCGGCCAGGACCAAGCCGCCCGGCGTCGCATCCAGGCAGTGCTCGAGTCGTCCCCACCGGACGCCGGACACTCTTAGCCCGCCTCAGAGCCCCGAAACTTCGGCACCATTTCGGCACGAACAGCCGCAGAACGCCGGTTCTCGCCGGACACTGCCGGACAGAGGCGAAGGGCCCCCGACCGGCGTTTCCGCTGGTCAGGGGCCCTTCTGTGCACGTGGTGGCAGGTCAAGGATTCGAACCTTGGTAGCTTTCGCGACGGATTTACAGTCCGCTCCCATTGGCCGCTCGGGCAACCTGCCGTGGTGCGCATGGAAGGATAGCAAGTCAGCCCACCATTGCCGAAACCGGCGCCGACGCAGCGAGCAGGGGTGCGAGGGAGCCACGGCAGCGGCACGGGCCGACCACCGCCCCGCGCCCGCGCGGCATACCGGTCCGCATGGACCGCACGGACCCGACCACGGAGGAGCCTCATGGCCGACAGCAGCTTCGACATCGTCAGCAAGTTCGACAAGCAGGAGATCGCCAACGCCGTCAACACCGCAGCCAAGGAGATCGCCAACCGCTACGACTTCAAGAACGTCGGTGCGGGCGTCGAGCTGTCCGGCGACTCGATCGCCCTGCGCGCCAACAGCGAGGAGCGCTGCCTTGCTGTGCTCGACGTCGTCAAGACGTGGCTCGTCAAGCGCGGCGTCTCGCTTAAGCACCTGGAGGTGCCCGAGAAGCCACGGCTGTCCGGCAAGGAGTACCACCTCGACGTCGGGCTCAAGCAGGGCATCAGCCAGGAGAACGCCAAGAAGATCTCGAAGATCATCCGCGACGAGGCCCCGCGCACGGTCAAGGCGCAGATCCAGGGCGACGAGCTGCGCGTGACGAGCAAGTCACGTGACGACCTCCAGTCGGTCCAGCGACTCCTCAAGGAGACGGACCTCGACGTCGCGCTGACCTTCACCAACTACCGCTGACCGCTCGCCGGCTCCCGGCGGTCGAGGACCGGGCCGGCGTGCTGGTCACCCGGAGGAACGGGCGGGGCACTCAATGGAGCCCGGTCTTGACCACCTTGCCCATGGCGTTGCGCGGCAACGCCTCGACCACCCGCACCTCGCGAGGCCGCTTGTGGACCGACAGGCGCTCGGCCACGGAGGCGATGAGCGCGTCGGGGTCGACCACGCAGTCCGGTGCGGCAACGACATAGGCGACGATGCGCTGCCCCAGGTCGTCGTCGGCGACACCGACGACCGCCGCCTCGGCGACACTCGGGTCGGCGAGCAGGCCCGCCTCGACCTCCCCCGCCCCGACCCGGAACCCGCCGGTCTTGATGAGGTCGACCGACTCGCGTCCCACGATGCGGTGGCGCCCATCGGGGCCGATGGTCGCGACATCACCGGTGACGAACCACCCGTCGGCGGTCCAGGTGGCGGCGGTCTCGGCAGGTCGCCCCAGATAGCCGTCGAAGAGGGTCGGCCCCCGGACCTGCAACCGCCCGACGCTCTCGCCGTCCTCGGCGACCGGTTCACCATGCTCGTCACGCAGCCGCGTGCGGATGCCGCGCAGCGGCCATCCGACGCTGCCCGCCATCCGTGGCCGGTCGGCGCGGGCGGCCACGGTGATGAGGGTCTCGGTCATGCCGTAGCGCTCGGCCACCTCGTGGCCGGTCAGGTCGCGCAGCCGCTCGAAGACCGTGACCGGCAGTGGCGCGCTGCCCGACACCAGGAGCCGGGCCCCCGACAGCGCGCGGGCGGCGTCGACGTCGGAGGCCACCCGGTGCCACACCGTCGGGACGCCGAAGTACATCGTGGCGCCGGCCGCGGCATACGCCCCGGGGGTGGGCCGTCCGGTGTGCACGAGCGAGGAGCCGACCCGGAGCGGGCCGAGGACACCGAGGACCAGGCCGTGCACGTGGAACAGCGGCAGACCGTGGGCGAGGGTGTCCCCAGAGGTCCAGTCCCACGCGTCGGCGAGCGCGTCCAGCGCTGCCGCCAGCGCCCGGCGAGAGGTCACGACGCCCTTCGGCGAGCCGGTCGTCCCCGAGGTGTAGAGGACCAGGGCCGTGGTCGCGGGATGGGGTTCGGTCGGCGCGGGCGAGGACGAGCGTGCCGCCGGGTCCACCGGTACGACCGGTAGGTCGGATCCCGGCGCCACCGGCGCCTCTCCCAGCCATGCCGTCGCCCCGCTGTCCCGCAGGAGGTGGCCCATCTCGTCGGGTCCGGCGTCCTCCGGTACCGGCACGACGGGCACCCCGGCTACCAGGCCCGCGACTACGGCGAGCGCCGTCGCCAGGGTCGGCCGGGCGAGCACGGCCACCGGGCCGCGCCCCCCGCCGAGATGGCCGTCGGAGCTGGACACGTCGGCGAGCCGCTCGGTCACGGCCATGGCGGCGGACGCCAGCTCGGCGTGCGACATCGCCCCGTCCGCGAAACGCACGGTCGCCTCAGACCGATCGGCGAACCCACCGAGCAGCGGCCCGGCTCCGGGCCCCGAGCCCTCCCCCGGGCCGCCCACCTCACCCATAGCGCTCCCGGCTGCGCAGGGCTTCCCGTAGCTGGTGGTCGGCGTCGGCGACCGCGCGCCGCACCCCGGGGGTGAGGTCGTCGCGGGCCAGCGCCCGGGCGCTCAGCTCCGCTGTCGCGGACTCGACGAGCCGGGACGGGTATGCCGCGGTCGCGACGCGGCTGAGCGCGTCGTCGCGCATCCAACCGGACATGGCGACGAGCGCGTCGGCGTAGCCGTCGGCGTACGGCCGCACGAGGGCGAGGTCGGGGCACACCCAGAAGGCGGCCGCGATCGCGTATGCCTCGTAGTTGGACAGGTCGCGGTTCGTCGTGAGCTCCTCCCAGGCCCAGCGCTTGGCCGCCGCGTCGGGGCGCGCGGCCCGGGCGCCCAGCGCGGCGAGGTGGCCGGCCAGTGTGGCGTCGGCCGTCTCGAACGCGCCGATCCCGGCGCCGTCGAGGGCACCGCGCTCGGCGAGGTTGCGCACGACGAGCCACCTGAAGTCGGTGTCACCCTCGGTGCCCTGGGGCAGACCCCTCCCCGCCGCCCATGCCTGCAGGCGGTCCTCGTCGTCGGCGCTGCGCGCCTGGACGCGGGCGGCTACCAGCGCGGCCCCCGAACCGGCCTCGGCACCGCCCAGCAGCGCGAACGCGGCCCCGGCCACCCTCGCGGTCGCCTCGACGTGCTCCGCCCCCGGCAGGAAGCACGGGATGATCCGGTCCAGCGCGACCTTCGCGACCTGGCCGAGGATCGTGTCGTCGCGCTCGCGCGGCCAGGCCGCCGCGATGACGTCGAGCGCGAGACGAGGGTCCACCTCGCCGCTCGACACCCCGCCCAACAGGGCCGTCCACACGACCGCCCGCGCCGTGGGGTCGGGGACGGCGGCGAGCTCGTCGACCAGGACAGCGCGGGTCTGGGGAGACAGCGCGACGGTGGCCCAGGTGAGGTCACCGGCGTTGGGGACGACGATCGCAGACTCCGGGGCCTGTGCCAGCGCGCGAACCTCCATCCGGCTCCGGTCGACCTCCACCTTGACCCGGAACCGCTCCTCGCCACCGCCGAAGCCCGCAACGTCGAGCGTGTGCGGCCGGTCGGCCGGGTGGTCCTGCGGTGCCCGCCGGACCAGCACGCCCCCCGGCTCGACCGCCACGGTGTCGGCCCCTGCGGTCAGCAGCCACCCCTGCGTCCAGGTACCGAGGTCCAGGCCCGACGCGGACGCCATCGCCGCGATGAACTCGGCCAGCTCCCCGTTACCGTGCGCATGCCCGCGCAGGTATGCCGCGACCCCGGCGACGAACGCCTCGTCACCGATGTGCGCGATGAGCTGACGGATGACGGCCGCGCCCTTGGCGTAGGAGATGCCGTCGAAGGAGCTCAGCGCGGTCAGCGCGTCGGGCGCCGGCGCCCCGGCGACCGGGTGGGTGCTGGGAGCCCGCTCAGCGGCATACCCCCACAGCTTGCGGACCATCGCGAACTCGACCCACGCGTCGGTGAACTCGGTGGCCTCGACGAGCGTGCGGTAGGCCATGTACTCGGCGAAGGACTCGTTGAGCCACAGGTCGTCCCACCAGCGCATCGTCACCAGGTCGCCGAACCACATGTGCGCCATCTCGTGGGCGATCGTGCTGCTGCGGCCCAGGACCTGCTGGTGGGTGGCGGCGCCCCGGAAGAGGTACTGGTCACGCAGGACGACGCAGCCGGGGTTCTCCATCGCGCCCGCGTTGAACTCGGGCACGAACACCTGGTGGTAGGACCCGAACGGGTAGCGGATCCCGAACAGCCGGTGGTAGTTGTCGAAGCTAGCCCGGGTGATGTCGAGCATCTGCTGCGCCTGGGCGTGGAGCGGGTCGGCCAGCGATCGCCGGGCGTGCAAGCCGAGAGGGATGCCGTCGTGCTCGGCCGTGACCGACACGTAGGGGCCGGCGCACACGGTGACGGCGTAGGTCGGCAGCGGCAGGGTGCGGGCCAGCTCCCACCGGCCGGGCTCCACCTCGGTGGCGGCTCCGTTGCCGAGGACGGTCCACCCCGTCGGCGCGGTGACGGTGACGGAGTACGGCGCCTTGAGGTCGGGCTGGTCGAAGCACGCGAACACCTGGGGCGCCGCGTCGAGGAAGAGGTGCCCGTAGACGTAGGTCTCGCCGTCGGCCGGGTCGACGCTGCGGTGCAGGCCCTGGCCGTCGTGGGAGTAGGCCATGCTCGCCTCGACCTCGAGGACGTTGTCGGCGGTGAGCCCGCGGTCGGCGGTGAGCGCGAGCCGGCCATCCGCGACCTCGGCCCGGTCCAGGGGTATGCCGCCCAGCCGGACCGCGTGGACCTCGGCCGCCTTGAGGTCGACGAACGTGCCGGTACCAGGGTCCGCGCAGGAGAACCGGATCGTCGTCCGGGAGGCGAACCGCTCCATCCCCCCGGTGAGGTCGAGGTCGACCGTCATGTCGTGGACGCGGACCTGGCCGGCCCGGGCGCGGGCCTCGTCACGGGTGAGGGAACGCACCCCGCGATCGTGCCACACCGCCCAGGCCCCACCCGGGGCCCCACCCCTGCGTCCGAGCATCTGGTCGCCATGACCGCCAATTACTCGGACACAGCGACGGCGCCCTCGACAGCGTCCGAGCATCTGGTCGCCATGACCGCCGATTACTCGGACACAGCGACCGCGCCATCTGCAGCGTCCGAGCATCTGGTCGCCATAACCGCCGATCACTCGGACACAGCGACCGCGCCATCTGCAGCGTCCGAGCATCTGGTCGCCATGACCGCCAATTACTCGGACACAGCAGCCGCGCCCTCGACAGCGTCCGAGCATCTGGTCGCCATAACCGCCGATTACTCGGACACTGAAAGGGGGGCCGTGAGGGGGACGCAGGGGGCCGTCAGCGGTTCTCGCGGTAGCCGTAGCCCATCTGCTCGAGCCGGGCGATGCGCTCGGCCATCGGGGGGTGGGTCGACATGAGCCGGGAGATGTCCTGGGCCCGGAACGGGTTGGCGATCATCATGTGGCTCGCGTTGACGAGCTGCTTGGTCGGCATGAGCGGCGCCCGGGCCGTACCGACCTCGAGCTTGCGCAGCGCAGCGGCCAGCGCGAGCGGGTCACCGGTGAGGGTGGAGCCGTCCTCGTCGGCGTCGTACTCACGGGTGCGGCTGATGGCGAGCTGGATCAGCATCGCGGCGAACGGCGCGAGGATGGCCATTGCCAGCCCGCCGATCGGGTCGCGGTTGCGGGAGGATCCGCCGCCGAAGATCATCCCGAACGACAGCATCTGTCCGACCGTGCCGATGACCCCGGCGACCGCGGCGGCGACCGAGCCGGTGAGGATGTCCCGGTTGTAGACGTGCATGAGCTCGTGCCCGAGCACCCCGCGCAGCTCGCGCTCGTCGAGCAGACCGAGGATGCCCTCGGTGCAGCAGACGGCGGCGTGGCTGGGGTTGCGACCGGTCGCGAAGGCGTTGGGGGCCTGGGTGGGCGAGACGAACAACGCGGGCATCGGCTGCCCGGCCTTGGTCGACAGCTCACCCACGATGCGGTACATCGCGGGAGCCTCGGCCTCGCTGACCGGGTAGGCGTGCATGGCCCGGATCGCGATCCTGTCCGACGCCCAGTAGCCGTAGAACGTCGTGCCGACGCCGATGAGGGCGAACAACAGGATGAACGAGCTGCTGCCGGTGTAGCTCGCCACGAACCAGCCCATGAGCAGCAGCAGTGCCCAGATGACACCGAAGAGCCCCGCCGTCTTCAGCCCGTTGAAGTGCTTGTGCATGCTTGGTCAACGCCGGAGCCCGGCGTCCACGTTCCCCTACTCGAGCAGGCCGAGCAGCAGCTGCGGCAGGACGCTCATCGCGACGAGGATGACCGTGCCGATGCCGAGGACCGCGAGGTTGCCGACCCCGGCGGACCGCGCGACGAGGGTCTCGCCGCCGTTCTCCGGCTCAGGACCCGCGAAGAGGACGGCGACCCACCGGACGTAGACGGCGATGCCGAGCACCGCCGCGACGACGGCGACGACCGCCAACGGCCACAGCTGGACGCCGACGATCGGCTTCATGGCGACGACCTTGGCGAGCAGGCCGATGACGCCCGGCGGCAGACCGGCGAGCACGAACAGGGCCAGGGCCAGCGGCACACCGATGGTCGGTGCGCTGCGCAGCAGCCCGGTGTATGCCGCGAGCCCCCGCCCGGGACCGGTGACGGTCGACGTCGCGGCACCGTCGGGGCGACGCAGTGCCACCACGGACGAGACCGCGGCGAAGGCGACGAGGGTGGCCGCGGCATACGTGAGGACGTAGGCGGCCGCGGCGCGCTGGCCGGCGCTGGTCAGGGCCGCCAGCGGCAGCACGACCCAGCCGGCCTGGGCCACGGTGGACCACGCGAGCAGCCGGACCGCGTCGTCCTGCCGCAGCGCGACGACGTTGCCCACGAGCATCGACGCCACCGCCAGCAGGGCGAGCACGAAGGCGAGCGCATGGGGGGCGTCGGCCGATCCGACGAGCACCGAGAACGGTCGGAGCACCATGACGAGAGCCGCCAGGGCCGCGATCTTGGACGCACTGGCGAGCAGGGCGGCGACCGGCACCCCGGCCGAGCCGTAGGCCTGCGGGGTCCAGGCGTGGAACGGCACCGCCGACAGCTTGAAGCCGATCCCCGCGACGATGACGACCACGGCGACGATGAGCAGCGCCCGCCGCTCGGGGACGTCCCAGGCCTGCCGCAACGCGCCGGTGGAGAAGGTCGGCTGGGTCGTGGCGGTGACCCACAGGGCCGAGCCGAGCACGAGCAGCGCGAACGAGACCAGCGAGGTCGTGAGGAACGCCAGCGCGCCGTGGCCGGCGGCCCGGCTGCCGCGCAGGGCGACCAGGGCGACGACCGGGAGGGTGGCCAGCTCGAGCGAGACGAGCCACGCGGGGATGTCACCGGCGGCGGCGACCGAGGCCCCACCCGTCGCTGCGGCCAGCATGAGTGCGACCGAGACGGCGGTGCCCCCGCGCTGGGGCTCGCCCGCGTCGGCGGCCGAGGAGTCGGACCCGTGCATGAGGCGCGAGAGCATGAGGAGGACGGCGGCGAGGCTGGCCCCGAGCAGGCCGATCTGCAGGGTGCTCGAGACCGGGTCGGCGATCCAGAAGCACGTCGTGGTCCCGGGGACACACAGCGTGCGGACGGGGTCGGCGGCCGTGCCGAGGGCACCGGGCAGGGCGGCGGCCGCTCCCACGAGGAGCGCCACGGCGGCGATGACGACGTGAACCGAGCGCCGCCGCGGAAGCAGCGCGTCGACGAGCAGGACGAGCAGCGCTCCGGCAGCGGGGGCGAGCGCGGGCGTCAGGCTCCACCAGCCGAGGCTGACCACCCCGGTGGGTCCGCTGGTGACGAGCAGGGGGGTCACCGTCCACCTCCGACGAGGAACGACACGGCGCCGTCGGTCACCGACAGCAGCAGGCCCGGAAGGACACCGAGGGTCACGATCGCGACAGCGAGCACCGTGAAGACCGCGCGCTCGGCGCCGCGGGTCTCCTCGGCCACTCCCGTCGAGCCGGTGACCGCGTCGCCCACCCAGACCTGTCGGGCGACGCGCAGCCCGTATGCCGCGGCCAGCGCCGCTCCGACGGCGGCGACGACCGCGCAGGTCCGGAAGAGGAAGGAGTGGCCGCCCGGTCCGGTCCACGCGGCGTACATCGCCATGAACTCGCCCCAGAACCCGGCCAGGCCCGGCAGGCCGAGGCCCGCGGCGAGCCCGAGGATGAGGGCGAACCCGAGGTGCGGCGACGTCTCGCGCAGGGCCGGGCGGGCGACGGAGAGGTCGACGCTGCCCCAGCGGGCCTTGAGGCCGCCGACGACGAAGAAGAGCAGGGCCGAGATGACGCCGTGCGCGATGTTGGCGAACAGCGCCGCCTGGAGCCCCGTGCGGGTGCCGGTCGACAGACCGAGGGCGACGAAGCCCATGTGGGCCACGGAGGAGTATGCGATGAGCCGCTTGAGGTCACGTTCGACGAGGCAGACCAGTCCTCCCCAGACGATCCCGATGACGCCCGCGACAGCGAGGAAAGGGGCGACCCGGGCGAAGCCCTCGGGCAGGATGGCGTAGGGCAGTCTGACCAGACCGTAGGTGCCCATCTTGAGCAGCACCGCGGCCAGGACGACCGAGCCCCCGGTCGGGGCGGTCGTATGGGCCGGCGGCAGCCAGGTGTGCAGGGGGAACACCGGCACCTTGACCCCGAGGCCGATAACGAGCAGGGCCGCGATGAGCGTCTGCCGGCCGGCTGGGATCGAGCGGCCGCCGCTGATGGCGAGCTGGTAGAGGTCGGCCGTGCCCGCCGACGTGACGAGCAGCAGGATCCCCACGAGCATGAGGGTTGACCCGATCGCCGTGTAGAGGATGAACCGTTGTCCGGCCTCCTTGCGGGCGGCCGCGCTGTGCGGGTCGCCGAACCGGCTGATGAGCACCCACATCGGGACCAGGACGATCTCGAACGCCAGGAAGAACAGCACCGCGTCGCGGGCGGTGAAGGTCGCCAGCGCGCCGGTCTCGACGAGCAGGAGTGACCCGAGGAAGGTGCTCGGACGGCCGCCGGCGGGCATCTCGCGGGAGGTATGCATGACGGTGAGCAGGCCGACCACAGCGGTCAGCAGGACCAGTGGGATCGACACACCGTCGATGTCGAAGCGCCAGCGCAGGCCGAGCGAGGGCACCCACGCGTAGTCGACGCTGGGCTTCGCGATCGAGACGATGACCGCGAGCAGCAGCGAAACCGTCGACGCGACAACGGCCACCGCGCGTGCCGTCGCCTCGGACAGCCCTCGGCCCCCCAGGAGGAGGTAGAGCGCGGCGACGCCGGTGACGCCGAACATGAGGGTCATGACCATGCGAACACCCCGAGGGCTGCGAGCAGGATGAACCCGCCCGCGACGAGCATGATGCCGGTCGCCGGCCGTTCGGCGCGGTGGAACGTCTCGGCCCTGCGGCTTGACCGCGTGGTGAGCAGCGCGAGCCCGCGAACCGTCCCGTCGACGACCTTCTCGTCGAGCGAGGCGACCACGGCCGCGAGGGCCAGCACCGGCCGGGCCACCACCTTGAGGTAGAGCCCGTCGGCCCCCAGCCCCCCGTCGGCGAGTGCCATCCGGCGGCCGTAGAGGGTCACAGCGGGGTCGCCCGCCACCCCGCGCCCGCGGTAGGCGATGCCGACGCCGATGACGATGAGGACGAAGGTCACCGCCGTCCAGGCGAGGTCGAAGGGCTCGAGGGTGAACACCCCGAGCCGCTCGACGAGCGCGCCGAGGACGGTGAGCAGCAGCAGTGTCGCGATGACCACCCGCAGGGACAGGGTGGGCGGGGCGGCCTCGTGGGCGTCGGGGGCCGCGGAGCCGACGGTCGCGCTGGCGTGTGGCCGGTGGCCCTCGGGCTGCGGGTCGCGGGCGGTGACGACGATGTAGGCCCGCGCCGAGTAGGCGGCGGTGAGGACGACGGCGATGAGCAGCGCGACGAGGACGAGCAGCCCGGGTCCGCTGGAGCTGGTGGCACCCTCGTAGGCCGCGGAGACGACCTGCTCCTTGGAGTAGCCGCCGACGACCACGAGGGGCACCCCGGCCAGCGAGACCAGCCCCGCGAGGAAGGCGATGTGGACGAGCGGGACCTTCAGGGCCGAGCCGCGCAGCAGCTTGGCGCTCGTACCGCCGGCGACCACGCTGAGCCAGCCGATCGACAGGAAGAGCAGGGCCTTGAAGATGGCGTGCGCCCACATGTGGAACAGGCCGGCGTCGGGCCCGAGCTCGAGGGGGGCCGCGGCCAGGGCCGACAGCATGATCCCCACCTGGCTCACCGTGGACCAGGCGAGCAGCCGCTTGAGATCGCTCTGACCGAACGCCAGCACCCCGGCGAGCACCATGGTCACCGACGTGGCGATCCCGAGCAGCCAGCGGGCCGGGTCGCTCACCGCGACGAGGTCGAACAGCTGCCCGAGGACGACCGTCCCGGCCGCGACCATCGTCGCCGCGTGGATCAGCGCGGAGGCGGGCGTCGGGCCCTCCATCGCGTCAGGGAGCCAGTCCTGGAACGGAACCTGGGCGGACTTGCCGAGAATGCCGATGATGAGCAGCGACAGGAGCACCGCGCGCAGGGTGCCGTCGGGGGCGGTGCACGCCCCGCCGGCCGGGCAGTCGCCGACGGCCTGCCAGGCCGTGATCACGCTGCGGGTGGCCGTGCTGCCGGCGCCGGCGGACAGGCCGAGGACGCCGATCACGAAGCCGATGTCGGCGAACCGGGTGACCAGGAAGGCCTTGTGCGCAGCCCGGCGGGCGGACTCCTTGCGGGACCAGTGCCCGATGAGGAGGTAGGAGCACCACCCCATGACCTCCCACCCGATGAGGGTGTAGACGAGGTCTCCGGAGTGGACGACGAGGAGCATCGCCCCGCTGAACAAGGACACGCCGGCCGCGAACTCGGCATACCGGTCGTCGTCGTGGAGGTACCACACGGAGTACATCTGGATCAACGTCGCGGCGAGGGCCACGACGAGCGCGATGGCCGCGGTCGTCGGGCTGGTCGCCAGCTGCAGCGGGATCTTGAGCTCGCCCGCGTGCAGGGCCGGGAAGGTCGTGATGACGTGGGAGCCGTTGCCGCGGGCCTGGACGAAGCCGATGACGGCACACAGCAGCGCGAGCCCGGTGCCGCCGGTGGCGATGGCACGGGCCAGACGGATGTGCCGCCGGCCGAGCAGGCCGAAGAGCGCGCCGATGAGCGGCAGGGCGACGATGAGCCCCGGAATCATAGGGTCGCCTCCGCGCCCACCGGTATGCCGCCCTGGTTGGCCGGCACGTCGGCCGGCTCGTCGGCCGGACCGTCGGGCTGGTCGGGCGCCTCGGCCGGGCGTGCGGACCCCTCGTCGAGGTCGAGCACTCCCTGGTGCCGGAACACGGCGAGGATGACCGACAGCGCGAGGACGACCTCGGCGGCGGCGATGGTGATGACGAACAGTGGCAGGACGCTGCCCGCGGCGAAGTGGTCGCCCCCGGTGGCCGCGGCGGTCACGAAGAGGATCAGGGTGCCGCTGAGGACGAGCTCGACGCCGACGAGCAGCAGCACGGCGTTGCGGCGGACCACGATCCCGTAGACCCCGATGCCGACGAGGACCGAGGCGAGGATGTAGGGGCCGACGACGTGGATCACGACACACCCCCCGTGACGTCCCTGGGCACCCTCGAGATGGCGAGGGCCGCAACGAGGGCGACGAGGAGCAACAGGGACAGGCCCTCGAAGGGCCAGACCCAGGTGCCGAAGATGTTGCCGGCGATGTCGGTCGTCGCAACGACCGTGCGCCCCCGCGCCGCGCCCGCGAGCGGGACCAGCACCGACAGGAGCAGCGCGGTCGTCGCCGCACCGGCGACGGCTGCGAGCCCGCGGCGCAGGCCGGTCGGTGCGTGCGCGACGTCGGGGTCGATCGGCGCCCGGGTGAGCATGAGGGCGAACAGAACGAGCACGACGATGGCGCCGACATAGACCAGGACGAGGACCAGGGCGACCAGCTCGGCGCCGAGGACCAGGGCCGCGCCGGCGACGGAGACCAGGGCGACGACGAGCCAGAGGGCGGCGTGCACGACGCGGGGGGTGGTGACGGCAAGCAGGCCGCCGACGGCGGCGAGGACGGCGAAGGCGGCGAACGCCAGGTCGAGGGAGGTCACGTCGGCTCCCCCTCGGTGTCGGCGCCCGCCTCGGCACGGGCGGCCCGCGCGGCGCGCGGCGGCCGGTCGGCGGCGGCGCCCGCTCCGGCTGCCGGGCGGGCCGGACGCTCCGGCTTGTTGGCGGCGGCCACCTCGGCCGGCTCCGGAGCCCGCTCGTCCAAGGCCGGCGGCGGCGGGACGGTCCGCATCCACTGGCCGAGCCGGTCCTTCTCGTGGAGCAGGTCCTTGATGTCGAGCTCGGCGAACTCGAACTGCGGGCTCCAGAACAGCGCGTCGAACGGGCACACCTCGACGCAGATCCCGCAGTACATGCACAGCGAGAAGTCGATGGCGAAGCGGTCGAGGACGTTGCGCTGGCGCTCGCGCCCGCCGGGCGTCGTCGCGGGGATCGTCTCCTTGTGCCCCTCGATGTAGATGCACCAGTCGGGGCACTCGCGCGCGCAGAGCATGCACGAGGTGCAGTTCTCCTCGGCAAGGGCGATGATGCCGCGGCTGCGCGGGGGCAGCACCGGCGGCGCATCGGGGTACTCGGCCGTGTGGGCGGGGCGGACCATCGTCTTGGCGGTCGTCACCAGACCCGACACCGCGCCGGGCAGGATCCCGCCGGACTTGCCGCGCTTGCGGCTCATCGCATCATCACCACCCCGACACCCGTGAGGAACAGCTGGAAGAGGCCGAGGGGTACCAGGTAGACCCAGGCGACCCGCTGGAGCTGGTCCTCGCGGAGTCTCGGCCAGGCGACCCGGATCCAGATGATGGCGACTGCGACGGCATACCCCTTCAGGAGCGTCCACAGCCAGCCGAGCCCGCCGCTCCACGGGCCGTGCCACCCGCCGAGGAACAAGGTGGCGAACAGCAGGCCGAGGACGACGATGCCGGCGTACTCGGCGAGGAGGAACAGGGCGAAGCGCAGTCCGGAGTACTCGGTCCAGGCGCCCATGACGAGCTCGGAGTCGGCGACCGGCATGTCGAACGGCGGCCGCTTGAGCTCGGCGACCGCCGCCACGAGGAACACCACTGCGCCCGGGAGCTGCCACAGCAGCCACCAGGGGCTCCAGGTGTCGACGATCGCCGTGAGCGACAGCGTCCCCGCCGCCATGGCCACCGACGCGACGGACAGGACGATCGGCAGCTCGTAGGACACGAGCTGGGCGGCGGCGCGCATGCCGCCGAGCAGGGAGTACTTGTTGGCGCTGGCCCAGCCGGCCATGAGCGCGCCGAGCGAGCCGACCGAGATCGCCGCGAGCGCCAGGATGGCGCTGGCCGGGACGTCGAGACCGGCGACGCCCGGGTGGATCGGCACGACCGCGAGGGCGACCATGTAGGGGACGAGCCCGACGCCGGGGGCCAGCTTGAACACCCACCGGTCGGCGGCCTTGGGGACCGCCTCCTCCTTCTGGACGAACTTGAAGGCGTCGGCGATGAGCTGGGCCCAGCCGTGGAAGCCGCCGGCGTACATCGGGCCGAGCCGGCCCTGCATGTGCGCCATGACCTTGTGCTCGGTCTGGCCGACGAGCAACGGCGCCACGAGGAACACCGCGAGCACGGCGACCGAGCGGATCACGACCTCGAGAAGGCTCATCGGGGACCCCACTCCGGGTCCGGGACCCCGGGCGCCTGCACGCGGCGCCTCCCGGCCGGTGCGGCGCCGTGCCCCTCACCGGGCTCGCGCCCGCCGGGCCACGCCTTGGACGCCCGCGCCGCAAGGACGAAGGACTTGCGCAGCGGTGTGCCCTCGAAGCCCTGGGGCAGGAGCAGCGGGCGCAGCCCGAGGTCGGTCCCGTCGTCGAACCCGTCGAAGATCAGCCCGAACATCTCGAAGGTCTCGCGCTCGTGCCACGCGGCGCCGGGGAAGACGGCCGTGAGCGAGTCGAGGTGCTCGCCGTCGGGGACGCGGGTGGTCAGCCGGACGGCACGCATCGCGCCGGCCTCGGAGATGTCACAGAGCCGGATGACGACGTCGAGCCCGGGGGCCTCCTCGTCGTACATCCGGTCGACGGCGGTGAGCCAGTCGAAGAAGCGGTGGCCCTCCTCGCGGGCGGCGCTCACCTCGGCCACCCACTCGGACGGCGCCACCGTGCGGCGTGCGTCGCCCCCGACGGTCGCCTCGGCCTCCGGCTCCGGGGCCGGCTCGGCCGGCGCCTCCGCCGCGGCGGCGCTCTCGTCACTCACGGGGCGCTCACCTTCTCGCGGGTCAGCTCGGCGGCCGAGGCGGTGCGGTATGCGGCATACCGGCCGCCGGGCTGGCGCTCGGCGATCGAACGGGCGGACATCTTCTCGGCCGCGATCTTCTCCTGGAGGCGCAGGATCCCCTGGAGCAACGCCTCAGGCCGGGGCGGGCAGCCGGGGACGTAGACGTCGACGGGGATGAGCTGGTCGACGCCCTTGGTCACGCAGTAGGAGTCCCAGTACGGGCCGCCGGAGTTGGCGCACGCCCCGAACGAGATGACGTACTTCGGGTCGGGCATCTGGTCGTAGAGGCGCCGGATGGCCGGAGCCATCTTGTCGCTGACCGTGCCGCTCACGAGCATGAGGTCGGCCTGCCGGGGACCCGGGGCGAACGGGATGACCCCGAGCCGCATGAAGTCGTGACGGGCCATCGACGTCGCGATGAACTCGATGGCGCAGCAGGCGAGCCCGAAGTTGAAGATCCACAGCGAGTAGCGCCGGCCCCAGTTGAGCATCATCCGCACCGGTGCCGGAGCGTGCTCACTGACCGGGCCGAGCTGGGGCATGGGCAGGTCGACACTCATGTCAGGTCCACCTCAGCAGTCCGCGACGGGCGGCATGGACGAGACCCACGAGGATGATGCCGATGAACACGGCCACCTCGACGAGCGACGCGGCACCGAGGTGGGCGTCGCGCAGCACCAGGGCCCAGGGGAACAGATAGACGGCATCGACCGCGAAGATGACGTAGAGGAAGGCATAGACGATGTAGCGGACCTGGCTCTGGGCCCAGTCCGCACCCACCGGGTCGACCCCGGACTCGTACGTCTTGACCTTCGCGGCGGTGGCGGCCCGGGGGGCGAGCAGCCACCGCGCCGCGAGCGCGACGACGACCAGCACTGCCCCGGCGACGAGGACGCCGACGACGGCGAGGTATCCGGACACGAGGTGAAGCCTAGCGGTCCGTCACAGGCTGTTCCCGGTGGCCTTACCTGACTCTCGGGTAACCCTTCGTCCGACCTGTCCGGGCGGTTTTCGCGCGCCCGCGCGCAGGGGAGGCGGCGGCTGCCCGGGCCGGCCCGCTCGGGGCGGCTGCCGGCCCGCCCGCGGTGCCGTTCGTCGCGGCCCGGGGCTCGTTGGGCGACACGGCACGACGAAAGTCCGGGTGCCCGGGGGAGTATCGAGCCGCAGTCGTACCATGGTTGGGCACGCGCCTCCCCCCGGCGCCCGAGTAGCCCCAGCCAGGTGTCCATGAGCAGTAAGACCGTCCAGAAGATCGATAGTGTCGTCATTCGCTTCGCCGGGGACTCCGGCGACGGCATGCAGCTGACCGGCGACCGGTTCACCTCCGACACGGCGGCGCTGGGCAACGACCTGTCGACCCTGCCCAACTACCCCGCCGAGATCCGGGCCCCCCTCGGGACCATCCCCGGCGTCAGCTCGTTCCAGGTGCACTTCGCCGACCATCACGTCCTCACCCCCGGTGACGCCCCGGACGTCCTGGTCGCGATGAACCCGGCGGCGCTCAAGGCCAACCTCGCGGACCTGCCGCGCGGCGCGACGATCCTCGTCAACACCGACGAGTTCTCTGCGCGCAACCTCGCCAAGGTGGGCTACGCCACCAGCCCGCTCGACGACGACTCGCTCTCCTCCTGGCACGTGCACCCGGTCGCGCTGACGAGCATCACGGTCGAGGCCCTCGCGTCCTTCGACGGCCTCAGCAAGAAGGAGAAGGAGCGGGCGAAGAACATGTTCGCCCTCGGCCTGCTCTCCTGGATGTACGGCCGCCCGACGACCGGAACCGAGAGCTTCCTCACCAAGAAGTTCGCCGCCCGGCCCGAGATCCTCGGGGCCAACCTCGCCGCGCTCAAGGCGGGCTGGAACTACGGCGAGACCACCGAGGACTTCGCGGTGTCCTTCCAGGTCGACCCGGCAGCGATGCCGCCCGGCGTCTACCGCAACATCAACGGCAACACGGCGATGGCCTACGGGCTCGCGGCCGCGGCCTACCGCACCGGCCTGCCCCTGGTGCTCGGCTCCTATCCGATCACCCCGGCGTCCGAGATCCTCCACGAGCTCTCCCACCTCAAGCGGCACGGCGTCATGACGATGCAGGCCGAGGACGAGATCGCCGGCATCGGCATCGCGGTCGGAGCGGCCTTCGGTGGCGCGGTGGCGGTGACGACGACCTCCGGTCCCGGTCTGGCCCTGAAGTCGGAGACCATCGGGCTGGCCATCTCGCTCGAGCTGCCCCTGGTCATCATCGACGTCCAGCGTGGCGGCCCGAGCACCGGTCTTCCGACCAAGACCGAGCAGTCCGACCTGCTGCAGGCGATGTACGGCCGCAACGGCGAGTCGCCGATGCCCGTCCTCGCAGCGGCCACCCCCTCGGACTGTTTCGACACCGCGGTCGAGGCGGTGCGCATCGCCACGGTCTACAAGACGCCCGTGCTGATCCTCTCCGACGGCTACATCGCCAACGGCTCGGAGCCGTGGCGGGTCCCGAGCACCGACGAACTGCCCGACCTCACCACGGCATACGCCACCGAGCCCAACGCCGTCGACGCCGACGGCAACCAGGTGTTCCTGCCGTTCCTGCGCGACGAGGAGACGCTGGCCCGCCCGTGGGCGGTCCCCGGCACCGCAGGCCTCGAGCACCGCATCGGCGGCATCGAGAAGGCCGACGGGTCCGGCAACATCTCCTACGACCCGGCCAACCACCAGCTGATGACCGACCTGCGTGCGGCCAAGGTCGACGGCATCGCCAAGACCATCGCGCCGGTCGAGGTCGACGACCCGGACGGCGACGCGCGGCTGCTCGTCCTCGGCTGGGGCTCGACCTACGGCCCGATCGCGGCGGCCGTCCGCGATGCACGCAAGTCCGGCGCCAAGGTCGCCAGGGCCCACCTGCGCCACGTCAACCCCTTCCCGGCCAACCTCGGCGACATCCTCCGGTCCTACGACCGGGTCGTCGTCCCCGAGATGAACATGGGACAGCTGGCCATGATGCTGCGCGCGAGGTACCTCGTCGACATCAGGTCCCACACGGCCGTGCGCGGCCTGCCGTTCACCACCACCGAGCTGTCAGAAGCGATCATGACCCACCTGGAGGAGCTGCGATGACCGCCGTCCACGAGGGCACCCGGTCCGTCGACCTGGGTATGCCGCCCCTGGGCCTGAAGGGCGTGCCCGCCCTGGCCGCCGGGGCGCCGGCGCAGAGCAAGCGGGACTTCACCTCGGACCAGGAGGTCCGCTGGTGCCCCGGCTGCGGCGACTACTCGATCCTCTCCACCGTCCAAGGCTTCCTGCCCGAGCTGGGCGTCAAGCGCGAGAACATCGTGTTCATCTCCGGCATCGGCTGCAGCTCGCGGTTCCCCTACTACGTCGACACCTACGGGATGCACTCGATCCACGGTCGCGCCCCGGCCATCGCGACGGGTCTGGCGACCAGCCGCGGCGACCTGTCGGTGTGGGTCGTCACCGGCGACGGCGACGCGCTGTCGATCGGCGGCAACCACCTCATCCACGCCCTGCGCCGCAACGTCAACATCACCATCCTGCTGTTCAACAACCAGATCTACGGGCTGACCAAGGGCCAGTACTCCCCGACCTCGCACGTCGGCCAGGTCACCAAGTCCAGCCCCGCCGGGTCGGTCGACACGCCGTTCAACCCCATCTCGCTGGCCCTCGGCGCCGAGGCGACCTTCGTCGCGCGCACGATGGACACCGACCGCAAGCACTTCACCGAGGTCCTGCGCGCGGCGGCCGAGCACCGGGGCGCCTCGCTGATCGAGATCTACCAGAACTGCGTGATCTTCAACGACGGCGCGTTCGACGTCATCAAGGACCGCAGCCAGATGGAGTCCCGGATCGTCCATCTCGTCGACGGCGAGCCCGTCGCCGTGGGGGCCGAGGGCGAACGCAAGGTCCTCATGCGGCGCGCCAACGGCGCCATCGGGTTCGTGCCGGAGGCGAAGACCGACTCCGAGCCCGGCCTCGTCGTCACTCACGACAGCACCGCTGAGGACCCGGGCCCGGCCTTCGCCCTCTCGCGGCTGGACTCCGAGGCCATGACGTACGTGCCGATGGGCATCTTCCGCAACGTCCAACGTCCGACCTACGACGACGGGGTGCGGCGCCAGATCTCCGACGCCATCACGGTCTCGGGTGGCGCAGCGACCGATGACGACCTGCAGGCGCTGCTGCGCGGTCGCGACACCTGGACGGTCAGCTGACCCTCGGCGCAGGTCGTCACGTCCTGACCAGCGGGCTCCGGTGACCGACCACCGGAGCCCGCTGGCATGATGAGCGGGTGAGGACGGCGCAGCGTGACGGGGACCCCCGACGGGGTGCCCGGCCCGTCCGAGCCCGGTCCGCCCGGTGACGCCGGAGGCCGGGGAGAGCAGGCGCGGCACGGCATACGGGTTCCTGGCGTATGGCATCTGGGGCCTGTTCCCCCTGTACTTCCACGCGCTCAAACCGGCCGGTGCCTGGGAGATCCTCGCCCACCGGATCCTGTGGACCCTGGTGCTGTGCGCGGTCATCCTCGTGCTGCGCCGCGATCTCGGCTGGGTGCGGCCCACCCTGGCCAACGTCCGGCTCAGCCTGGGGGTGAGCGCCGCCGCCCTGCTCATCGCGACCAACTGGGTCATCTATGTCGCCGCAGTGCTAGCCGGCCTGACCTACGAGGCGGCCCTCGGGTACTTCCTCAACCCGCTCGTCACGGTCGCGCTCGGCGTCGTCGTCCTCCGCGAGCGGCTGCGGCCGCTCCAGTGGGCGGCGGTCGCCATCGGGGTCGTCGCCGCCGCGTACCTCGCCATCGCCGGCGGCTCGTTCCCGCTGATCGCCGTCAGCCTGGCCATCACCTTCGGCCTCTACGGGCTGGTCAAGAAGCGGATCGGCGTCACCCTGCAGGCGATGCAGTCGCTGGCGGCCGAGACCGCCGTCCTCGGCCCCATCGCCCTGGTCATCCTCGTGTCGTCACCGCCCGCGGGGAGGCGACGCTGTCGGGGCACGGGGGCGGACACACGACCCTGCTGCTCCTCGCCGGTGTCGTCACCGCGATCCCCCTGCTGCTGTTCGCCGCCGCGGCCCGGCGGATCCCCCTGGTCACGGTGGGCCTGATCCAGTTCCTCACCCCCGTGCTCCAGCTGCTCTGCGGTGTGCTCCTGCTCGGCGAGCGGGTCTCGGGACGGCTGTGGGTCGGGTTCGGGATCGTCTGGCTGGCCCTCCTGGTGCTCACGGTCGACTCCGTGACGGCTGCCCACGCGGGGCGGCGCGAGGCCCGGACCGCGGGCGCCGAGGCGACCGCGCTGGAGTGACTCCGAGGCGGACGGCCGGCATCTGCGCAGGTCGAGGGCATCCGGAGGCATCACCAGAGGCACATAGGTGGCTCACAGGTTCAGGATGGGATGCTGCTAGGTGCGCCGCATAGGTTCTCGCCGTGAGAACCGCTCCCCACGCCCGCTCGTGGCGGCGGCGCATCCTGGGCACCCTGACCGCTCTCGTCCTGCTCGCGGTCGGCGGGTTCGGCGGGTGGTGGTGGGGCAACCGCGACACCGCCACCGCCGCCTCAGCCACCGTGCGTACCCAGCTCGTCACCGCCTCCCTGGGCACCGTCAAGCAGACCGTCTCGGCCTCCGGCACCATCGAGCCCGCCCTCCAGTCCACCGCGTCGTTCAGCTCCTCCGGGACCGTGACCTCCGTCGACGTCGCCGTGGGCGACAAGGTCGCCAAGGGCCAGACCCTGGCGACCATCGCCGACGGCGCCCTTGCTGACGCCGTGACGCTGGCGCAGGCGAGCGTGTCCGCGGCCGAGGACCAGGCCGCCAGCGCGACCGGCAGCAGCGCCATCGCGTCGGCCAACGCGCAGCTCGCCTCGGCACAGAGCCAGCTGGCCGACGCCAAGACCGCCCTGGCCGGCGCGACCCTCACCTCGCCGATCAAGGGGGTCGTCGCGAGCGTCGGGCTCGCGGTCGGCGACGCCGTGGGCAGCGGTGGAGGCGGCGGAGGCGGCGCCACGGCGGCGAACGCGCGCGACCACGTCGACCTCGAGCATCGTCGTGGTCAACACCTCGACGTGGCTCGTCAACGCCACCGTATCGAGCAGCGACCTCGCCCAGCTCAAGAAGGGCCTCCAGGCGACGATCACCCCGAGCGGGGCGTCGCAGGACATCTTCGGCACCGTGCGCAGCGTCGGCGTCGTCGCTTCGTCCTCGTCCTCCGGGACGGCGGAGTTCCCCGTCGTCATCGACGTGACCGGCCACCCGAGCGGCCTCTATGCCGGAACGACGGCGACCGTCGCCATCACCGTCAAGCAGCTGACCGACGTCCTCACCGTCCCGACCCTCGCCGTGCGCACGACGAACGGCCAGACGACCGTCCAGGTCAGCAAGAACGGGACCGTGAGCACCGTCCCGGTGACCGTCGGCGGGGTCTACGGGTCGTCCACCCAGATCACCAAGGGCATCTCCGAGGGCGACCAGGTCGTCGTCACCCTGCGCACGCTCGGATCGACCAGCACGACCAGGTCCGGCCGGCACCCAGGGCAACGGGACCTTCCCCGGCGGTGGCGAGTTCCCCGGCGGCGGCGGTGGGTTCCGCGGCGGGGGTGGTGGGTTCCCCGGCGGCGCGGGCGGGCCTCCGGCCGGGGGTGCCCCGTGACGGTCGAGCCGGCGTCCCTCCTGCCCCCGACCGAGCCCATCCTGCGCCTGTTCGACGTCGGCAAGACCTACCGGTCGGGGACGCTCGAGGTCGAGGCGGTCCGCGGCGTCACGATCGCAGTGGCCGAGGGCGAGTTCGTCGCGATCATGGGCCCCTCGGGGTCCGGCAAGTCGACCCTCATGCACATCATCGGCTGCCTCGACACCCCGACCGCGGGCACCTACCTGCTCGCCGGCGAGGACGTCAGCCAGATGCGCGAGAGCCAGCTCGCCGACGTCCGCAACCAGCGGATCGGCTTCGTCTTCCAGCAGTTCAACCTGCTCGCGACGATGTCGGCGTGGCGCAACGTCGAGCTGCCGCTCGTGTATGCCGGGGTGCCGCGCGCAGAGCGCCGCGACCGCGCCGTCGAGGCCCTGGCCCGGGTCGGCCTGGCCGACCGGGTCGACCACCGCCCCGGCGAGCTGTCCGGAGGCCAGCAGCAGCGCGTCTCGGTCGCCCGGGCCCTGGTGACCGACCCCCGGCTCATCCTCGCCGACGAGCCCACCGGCAACCTCGACTCCGCCTCCACGGCCGAGGTCCTCGACCTGTTCGACGAGCTCCACGACCCAGGGTCGCACCATCGTGCTCATCACCCACGAGCACGACGTGGCCGCCCGGGCCCACCGCGCCGTCCACATGCGCGACGGGCGCATCCTCGACGACGACCCGGCTCTGGCGGGCGCCCGATGACCTGGGTCGAGACGTTCCGCACGGCATACGACGCGATCCGGACCCGCCGGATGCGCTCGGCGCTGACCATGCTCGGCATCCTCATCGGCATCGCCGCCGTCATGCTGACCGTCGGTCTCGGGCCAGGGCGCCCAGCAGGAGGTCGCCAGCCAGATCAACAAGCTGGGCTCCAACCTGCTCATCGTCTCGCCGGGCTCCAGCACCAGCCTGAGCGGGATCCGGGGCGGGCTTCGGCTCGGCGACGACCCTGACCACGGCCGACGCCGCGATGCTCGCCGACCGCACCGTCGCCCCCGACATCGCAGGCGGTCGCGCCCTCGTCGAGCACCCAGGCCTCCCTCACCGCCAACGGCACGAACTGGACGACGAGCGTCGTCGGGACGACGCCCGGACTGGCTCGAGGTCCGGGCCCGCTCGATGTCGGTCGGGCGGTTCTTCACCGCCGCCGAGCTCGCCACCGCCCAGACCGAGGTCGTCCTCGGTGAGACCACCGCCCAGGAGCTGTTCGGCGTGCGCGACCCGGTCGGCCAGTCAGTGACGATCGGCTCCCAGCCGTTCACCGTCATCGGCGTCCTCGCCAGCGTCGGCTCGACCGTCGGCGGCGACCAGGACGACCAGGCGGTCGTCCCTGCGACGACCTACGCGACCGCCGTCTCGCCCTCGAGCGGGACGAGCGTCTCGACGATCTACCTCGAGGCGGCGAGCTCGGACTCGCTCTCCGCGGCATACCAGGAGGCGACCAACGCGCTGCTGACCAGCCACGGCGTCACCGCGAGCGACGCGGACTTCTCCATCAACAGCCAGGAGTCGATCGTCCAGACCGCCACGAGCACGGCACACACCCTCACCGTCCTGCTCGGCGGGATCGCCGCGATCTCGCTGCTCGTCGGCGGCATCGGGGTCATGAACATCATGCTCGTCTCGGTCACCGAGCGGATCCGCGAGATCGGCCTGCGCAAGGCGCTCGGTGCGACGCCGCGCGTCATCCTGCGCCAGTTCCTCACCGAGGCGAGCCTGCTCGGGCTGGCCGGCGGGCTGCTCGGGCTGGCCCTCGGCGTCCTCGGATCGCGCATCCTCCCGTCGGTCATCAGCCAGCCGGTCACCGTCTCCCCCGTCGCCGCCGGCGCCGCGCTCGCCATCTCCCTCGTCATCGGCGTCGTCGCCGGGGTCTACCCCGCCAGCCGCGCCGCCCGCCTGTCCCCCATCGACGCCCTGCGAAGCGAGTAGACCCATGACCACCCCCTCCATGACCCGTCGCGTTGCCGCCCTCGCCTGCGCCGGCGCCGCCGCCCTCGCCCTCGCGGGCTGCGGCTCCGGCAGCTCCGGGAGCACGGCGACGACGGGTGCCGGGGCAGCCCGGGCCAACGGCGGTCAGGGCTCGCCCGGGGGCACCGGGCAGGGCAGCGGCAACCGGGTCGCCCGGCGCCAGCGGCCTCATCGCGGCCGTCTCAGGGACGACCCTGCAGGTCCAGGGCAACGGCGAGCAGACCGCCGTCGTCTACTCCGCCAAGACGACGATCACGGCCCAGGCCACGTCCTCTGCCTCCGCGGTCAAGGTCGGCGACTGCGTGAGCGCCCGCGAGGCCACGACCGGCGGCCATCCGGGGCCCCCTCGACCCCGAGCGCCGGCGGCGCTGCGCCTCACCACCGTCGCGGCAGCGACGGTGACGATCCTCTCGAGCGACGGCAAGGGCTGCCAGAACGCCGAGGGCGCGGCTTGGGCGGGCCCGGCTTCGGGGGCGGCAACGGGACGCCTCCGGCCGGGGTGCCGACCGGCCTGCCGTCCGACCGGCCGACCGGTGGCTTCGGCAACCGGGCCGGCGGTTTCGGCGGGTTCGGGGCGTTCGGCGAGGTCACCGCGATGTCGGGCGGGCGGTTCACCCTGACCGAGACGGTCCGCGCAGTTCGACCGCGGTGCCGGGGCCAGCCCGACCGCCAGCCCGACGACCACGCACCCGGACCGTGACCGTCACCTACACCTCGGCCACGGCGTTCCTGGCGACCAAGAAGGCCACCGCATCGGCCATCAAGGTCGGCGGCTGCGTGCGGGCGCTGGGCCGGGCCGACGACACCGGCGCCATCACGGCGACCTCGCTGGCGCTGAGCCCCGCCGTCAGCGGGTCCTGCACCTCGGCGGTGCGCGGTGGCTGAGCCCCGACGCCGCGCCCGCTGGCTCCGCTGGACCGCGGCAGGGTGCGGCGTCGCGCTCGTCGGCGCCACGGCATACCTCACGTTCGACGCCCAGAGCGGCAACGCGTCGACCACCGGGCTGCGCACGGCGACGGTCCAGCAGCGGCTCGGTCACCCAGTCCCTCTCCTTGTCCGGGTCGGTCGCAGCGGGTCGACCAGGTGAGCGCAGCGTTCCGGACCTCGGGGGTCGTGACCGTCGGTCAAGGTCGGCGTGGGCGACCAGGTCACGGCGCGGGCCAGGTCCTCGCGAGGATGAGCACTGACTCGCTGTCCCGAGCCGTCACCGTCGCCCAGGCCAACCTGGTCGCGGCCCAGGCCGCTCTCGACGCGGCCTCGACGTCCACGACGACGTCCACGACCGCCAGCACCTCGACCCCGACGCTCGACCACGAGCGCGACCACCTCGAGCTCCGGTGGCGCCCGCCCCGGCGGAGCTGGCGGGGCCGAGCGGCTCGGGCGTCGACACCGCCCGCTGCGGCCCGCCACGGGCAACGTCTCGGACCTGCTCGACGCGGCCGCCGCGGCCTGCGCGCCGGTCGTCGGCGGCGGCTCGCCCAGCCCCTCCCCAACGCCCACCCCGACCGCGACGGCCAACCCCACCCAGACGGCCACGCCGACCCCGACGGCGACACCCACCGCGACCAGCACGGCGACGAGCACCCCGACCCCGACCAGCACCGACACCCCCACCCCCACCTCGACGGCGACGTCGACGGCCAACCCACCCGACACCACTCCCCCGTCCTCCACCGGGCCGAGCCCCGACGAGGTGACGGCGTGCGTCAAGGCCCTGTCGGCGGCCATGGCCTCGGAGCGGGACGCCTCCACGGTCATCACCCGGCTCGCCGGCCTCATCGACAAGGCAGCCGGCGCTCTGCAGAACCAGCAGTCGACGAGCGCCGTGAGCGGGTCCGGCACGAGCAGCCAGGCCGCCGCCAGCGGCGCCGCCCGCACCGGCCAGAGCGGCGCCGCAGGCTCGACCGCAGGCCTGGAGGTGTCCGTCCTCAAGGCGACCCAGGATCTCGCGACCGCCCAGCAGAACCTCGACGGCGCCGTCCTCAAGGCGCCCATCTCGCGGCACGATCGGCTCGGTGGGGGTCACCACTGGCGAGCGTGCCGGAACCTCCTCGGCCATCGTTATCGTCGGGCCGGGCTCCGCGATCGTCACCGTCGACCTCCCGCTGGCCCAGCTCGGCAAGGTGCGGGTGGCTCAGCCGGTGGTCGTCACGCCAGCCGGGACGACCGACCAGCTCTCGGGCCTGGTCGCGAGCATCGGCGTGCTCCCGACGTCGACGACCTCGAGCTCGCCGACCTACCCGGTCGCCATCACGGTCTCCGACGCGCCGGTGACCCTGGCCTCTGGTGCGCAGGCGGGGGCGTCGATCACCCTGGCAACCGCCACCGACGTCCTCACCGTGCCCGTCTCCGCCGTCGCCGGGGTGAGCGCGGGAGTCGCTGCGGTCCAGGTCCTCAGTGGCACGACCGAGACGACCATCCGAGTGACGCTGGGCGCCATCGGCGACGGGCTCGCTCAGGTCACCGACGGCCTGACCGGAGGCCAGGTCGTCGTCCTCGCCGACCCGAGCCAGCCGCTGCCGACCGGAAACACCTTGCAGCGCCAGCGCTCCGGCGTCAGCAGCCTCACCGGCGGCGGTCCGGGACGTGGCAGCTTCGGGCGCCCCGGCGGCGGCTGACCCCGGCAGCCGACCCCGGCGCTGACCCCGGCGCCGAGAGGCCCGAGCCCAGGCTCCGCCCACCCAGTGTCCGAGGAACTGGTCGCCATACCTGCCACTCACTCGGACACTGCAGCCCGCGCCGCCCAGTGTCCGAGGAACTGGTCGCCATACCTACCACCCACTCGGACACTGCAGCCCGCGCCGCCCAGTGTCCGAGGAACTGGTCGCCATACCCACCACTCACTCGGACACTGCAGCCCGCGCCGCCCAGTGTCCGAGGAACTGGTCGCCATACCTACCACCCACTCGGACACTGCAGCCCGCGCCGCCAGTGTCCGAGGAACTGGTCGCCATACCTACCACTTACTCGGACACTGCAGTCCGCGGCCCGGGCGCGTGTGCGCCGGACGGGGTATGCCGGGGTCAGCCGATCCGGGTGACCGCTCCGGTCGCCAGGGCGTGCAGCGCGCGGCGGGCATCGGAGTCGGGCAGCGCGACCAGCGCCTCCTGGGCCTGGGCCGCCACGGAGAGCGTGTGCTCCGACGCCAGGCCCATTGCGGGGTGTACCCGCAGCAGCTCCAGGGCCTCGCCCAGCAGGGCGTCGTCGGTGAGGTCGGTGGTGAGCAGCTCGCGCAGCCGCGCATCGGCCGGCGCGGTCGACGCGAGGGCGTGGATGACCGGGAGGGTGTGCTTGCCCTCGCGCAGGTCTGTCCCCGGGGTCTTCCCCGTGTCGTCGGCGCGCGACGCGATGTCGATGAGGTCGTCGGCGAGCTGGAACGCGACGCCGAGCCGCTCGCCGTACTCACGCATGGTCTCGACGGTCTCCGGCCGGCAGCCGGAGAACATCGCGCCGTAGCGGGCGGCCGTCGCGATCAGGACCCCGGTCTTGTCGGCGAGGACACCGAGGTAGTAGCCGACCGGGTCGGCGTCGGCGGGCACCGGGCGGTCGTCGCGGATCTGGCCGGAGCACAGCCGGATGAAGGTCCGGCTCTGGATCTTCACCGCCTCGGGGCCGAGGTCGGCGACGATGTCGGACGCCGTGCCGAACAGCAGGTCGCCGACCAGGATGGCCGTGGAGTTGCCGTAGCGCGCGTTGGCGCTCGGGGTGCCCCGTCGCATGAGCGCCTCGTCCATGACGTCGTCGTGGTAGAGAGAGGCGAGGTGGGTGATCTCGACGGCCGCCGCGGCGGCGACGACCTCGTCGTTGACGCCGTCGCCGAGCTCAGCGGCCAGCAGGGTGAGCAGCGGCCGGAACCGCTTGCCCCCTGCCTCGTCGAGGTGGCCGGCGGCCTCGGCGATGAACGGGTCGTCGTGGTCGATGCGCTGCCGGATGACGGCGTTGACCCGGTCCAGGCCCGCGCCGATCCGGGCACGGAGGTCGTCCGAGGCGCCCGTCAGCGCGAGCAGGGCCGAGGGCTCTCGAGCGGGGACGGGCACCGTCACAGCAGGAACTCGGAGGCCCGCGACGCGAGGTCGAGCACCGGGCCGGGGGCGACGCCGAGGATGATCGTGACCAGGACACCGACGGTGATCGTGATGGTCGAGGCGATGGACGGGGTCAGCGCCACGACGTCGGACCCGGTCGGCTCGGTGAAGTACATGAGCACGATGAGCCTGACGTAGACGAAGGCCGTCACGGCGCTCGCCAGGACGCCGATGACGACGAGCCAGACACCCGCGCGCCCGCCATGGGAGATGGCCGGGGCGAACGCCGCGAACTTGGCGGTGAACCCGGACGTCAGCGGTATGCCGGCGAAGGCGAGCAGGAGCAGCGCGAACGTCCCGGCCACGACGGGGTGGTTCTTGCCCAGGCCCGCCCACTGGGACAGGTGCGAGGCCTCGGAGCCGCTCTGGCGGACCAGGGTGATCACGGCGAACGCGGCGATCGTCGTGAACCCGTAGGCGACGAGGTAGAACATCACGCCGCTCACCGCGGTCTTGTCGAACGCCAGGACGCCGACGAGGACGAACCCTGCGTGCGCGATCGAGGAGTAGGCCAGCAGCCGCTTGACGTCGGTCTGGGTCACCGAGAGCACGGCCCCGACGACCATCGTCAGCGCGGCGATCGCGATGACCCCGTAGCGCCAGTCCCACCGGTCAGCCTGGAGCCCGACGTAGGTGAGGCGCAGGATCGCCCCGAACGCGGCGAGCTTGGTGCAGGCCGCCATGAACCCGGTCACCGGGGTGGGTGCGCCCTGGTAGGCGTCGGGCGTCCACGAGTGGAACGGCACGGCGCCGACCTTGAACAGCAGGCCGACGAGCACGAACACCACACCCGGCAGGAGCAGCCCCTCGTAGGTCGGCTGCGCCGTTCGGACCGCGTCGGAGATCGCCGACAGGTCGGTGGAGCCGGCATACCCGTAGATCAGGGCGGAGCCGAACAGGAAGAAGGCGCTGGAGAACGCGCCGAGCAGGAAGTACTTCAGCGAGCCCTCCTGGGACAGCAGCCGCCGCCGCCGCGCCAGCCCGGTCATGATGTAGAGCGGCAGCGAGAGGACCTCGAGCGCGACGAACATCGTGATGAGGTCGTTCGCCGAGACGAACATCATCATGCCGACGACCGCGAACAGGGTGAGCGGGAAGACCTCGGAGGTCGCGAACCCCGCGCGCGACGCCGCCGCCTCCTGGGGGGAGCCCGGCGTCGAGGCACCCATCGGCGTGAAGGCGTCGGCGCTGGCGCCGCCGAACCGCTCGGCCATCATCAGCACGCTGATGATGGACATGAGCAGCAGGGCGCCCTGGAGGAACAGCGCCGGGCCGTCGATGGCGATCGAGCCCCCGGCGGTCGACCCGAGGTGGTGGACCGAGAACAGGACGAGGACCGCGAACGCGACGACGAGCGATGCGAGGGTCAGGCCCAGCTGGGTGGTATGACGCTGCCGCCGCGGCGCGAACGCCTCGACCAGCACCCCGATGAGCGCACCGGCGACGACGATGAGCATCGGCGCGACGGCCGCGTACTCGATCTTTACGGCCTGGAAGCCGACCGAGGCGAGGGCGGGCGACGCTGCGGGGATCACTTCGCACTCCCGGTGACGGCATGGGCGGGGGCCGGATCGGCGACCGCGACGTGCTGGAGCGTCGTCGTCACCGCCGGGTTGATGAGGTCGAGGACCGGCTTGGGGTAGAACCCGAGGACGAGGAACGCCGCGATGATCGGCACGACGACGAGCTTCTCGCGCAGGTTGAGGTCGGTGACCTCCACGGCCGGGTCAGGCTTCGGCCCGGTCATCGTGCGCTGGTACATCAGCAGGATGTAGAGGGCGGCGAGGACGGTCCCGAGGGTCGCGATGACGGCCGCCGTGCGGTAGCGCTGGAAGGTGCCGGCGATGACGAGGAACTCCGAGACGAACGGGCCCATGCCGGGAAGGCCGAGGCCGGCCAGCCCCGAGACGAGGAACACCCCGGCCAGCACGGGGGTGACGCGCTGCCAGCCGCCGAAGTCGGGGATCCGCTTGCTCCCCCGGCGGGTCGCCAGGAAGCCGGCGACAAGGAACAGCCCGGCCGTCGAGAACCCGTGGTTGACCATGTAGAGGGTCGAGCCCGCCCCGGCCGCCGAGGTCATCGCGAAGATCCCCAGCACGATGAACCCGAAGTGGCTGACGGACGTGAACGCGATGAGGCGCATCATGTCGGTCTGGCCGATCGCGAGCAGCGCCCCGTAGACCACCGAGATGACGGCGAGCACGATGATCGTCGGGGTCGCCCAGCGGGCGGCCTCGGGGAAGAGCTGCAGGCAGAACCGGATCATCCCGAAGGTCCCGACCTTGTCGAGCACGCCGACGAGCAGCACCGCGACGGCGGGCCGGGACTCGGTGGCGGCGTCGGGCAGCCAGGTGTGCACGGGCCACATCGGCGCCTTGACGGCGAAGGCGACGAAGAAGCCGAGGAACATGAGCCGCTGGGTCGTCGTCGACCCGGTGACCGCCCCGGTGAGCCGCTCGACGAGGAACCCGTCGGCGCCACCGGGACCGTGGAAGTACACGGCGATGACGGCCACGAGCATGACGAGACCGCCGACGAGCGAGAACAGCAGGAACTTCACCGCGGCGTACTGGCGGCGCGCCCCGCCGTAGATGCCGATGAGGAAGTAGACCGGGATGAGCATCGCCTCGAAGAAGACGTAGAAGAGGAACACGTCCGTCGCCGCGAACACGCCCACCATGAACGTCTCGAGCACGAGGATGAGCGCGACGTAGGCGTTCTCGCGGCGCCCGCCCTCGGGCACGTCGTGCCAGGCCGCGAGCAGGCACACCGGTGTGAGGATCGTCGCCATGACGATCAGGGCCAGCGCCGTCCCGTCGACGCCCACGGCGTAGGAGACGCCGAACTGCGGGATCCAGTGGTGGACCTCGGCGAGCTGGAACTGGGTCGTGCTGCCGGTGTCGAACCGGGTCCAGGCGGCGATGGCCAGCGCCAGGGTGACCACCGAGGTGCCGAGCGCGATATGCCTGCCATAGGGGACGCCGGCCGGCAGCAGGGCCACGACGACCGCACCGAGCAGCGGCACCACCATCATGACGGTGAGGATCGAGAGGCTGGACATCACTGGATCACCCACAGGACACCGAGGACGGCGACGACGCCGGTGAGCATCGTCAGGGCATAGGAGCGGGCGTATCCGGTCTGTAGTCGTCTCGTCCTCGACGAGATGCCGCCGATGAGGGCCGCGAGCCCACCGACCGCCCCGTCGATCCCGCGGGCGTCGGTGAAGACCAGCGCGCGGGTCAGGTGGATGCCGGGACGCATGAACAGGCCCTCGTTGATGGCGTCCTGGTAGAGGTCGACGCGGGCGGCGCGGGTGAGCAGGGAACCGGTCGGCGCCACCTCGGGGACGCTCTCGCGCCAGTAGCGGTACCACGCGTATGCCGCGCCGCCGGCCACCAGCACCAGCGTGAGGACGGTGATGACCGCTGCCCCGATGACCGGCTCGCCCGTCTCGGGCGAACCGACGACCGGCTCGAGCCACGAGACGAACATCCCGTTGATGCTGAGGATGCCGCCGAGGAAGGCCGACCCCAGGGCGAGGACCATCATGGGCACGGTCATCACGAGCGGCGACTCGTGTGGATGCGCCTCGTCGGTCCAGCGGGCCTTGCCGTGGAAGGTCATGAAGAACAGCCGCGACATGTAGAACGCGGTGATCCCGGCGCCGATGAGGGCCGCGCCACCGAGCACCCAGGGGTGCCAGCCGGTGCCCTTGAAGGCGGACTCGATGATCTTGTCCTTGGACCAGAAGCCCGACAGGAACGGGAAGCCGATGATCGCAAGATAGCCGAGACCGAAGGTGGCCCAGGTGACCTTCATGACCGCGCTGAGCCCCCCGAACCGGCGCATGTTGACCTCGTCGCTCATGCCGTGCATGACCGACCCGGCGCCGAGGAACATCCCCGCCTTGAAGAAGCCGTGGGTGAGCAGGTGGAAGATCGCGAAGACGTAGCCGACCGGACCGAGCCCCGCCGCGAGCATCATGTAGCCGATCTGGGACATCGTCGAGGCGGCCAGGGCCTTCTTGATGTCGTCCTTCGCACAGCCCACGATCGCCCCGAACAGCAAGGTGATCGCGCCGACGACCGCCACCGCGGTCTGCGCGTCGGGCGCCGCGTCGAAGATCCAGTGGCTGCGCACGATGAGGTAGACGCCGGCCGTGACCATCGTCGCCGCGTGGATGAGCGCGGAGACCGGCGTGGGGCCTGCCATCGCGTCACCGAGCCAGGACTGGAGGGGGAACTGCGCCGACTTGCCGGTCGCGCCCAGCAGCAGCAGCAGGCCGAGTGCGGTCAACGTGCCCGTGCTCGCCTGCGGCGCGCCGGCGGCGACCGAGGCGAAGTCGACCCGGCCGAAGGTGGCGAACATCAGGGCGATCGCGATGGTGAGGCCGAGGTCGCCGACCCGGTTGACGAAGAAGGCCTTGTTCGCGGCACTGGCGTAGGCGGGGTTCCAGTTCCAGAAGCCGATGAGCAGGTAGGACGCCAGGCCGACGCCCTCCCACCCGACGAAGAGCAGGAGGTAGCTGTCGGCGAGGACGAGCAGCAGCATCGAGGCGACGAAGAGGTTGAGGTAGGCGAAGAACCGCCGCTTGTCGGGGTCGTGCTCCATGTAGCCGAGCGAGTAGACGTGGATGAGCGAGCCGACGAACGTGACGAGCATGACGAAGGCCATCGACAGCGGGTCGACGAGCAGCCCGGCGTGGAGCTGGAAGCCGCCCGCGGGGATCCAGTTCCACAACGACACGTGCAGCGAGCGGGCGCCGCTGGCGTTGCCGAGGAGCTGCACCATGATCGCGGCGCCGATACCGAAGCTCGCCCATGGCAACGCCACAGCGAGGCCCGGGCCCCATTTGTCGGCGCGGCGGCCGCCGAGGAGGAGGACGGCCGAGCCCAGGAGCGGTAGCGCGACGAGCAGCCAGGCGACCGAGGCAGTCCCGGTCGCGGCTACCGTGGCGGCCACGTCGCCCTGAGTCATCAGTGAGGTCACCAGTGGCTCCTTGTCACAGCTTCAGCAGGTTGGCGTCGTCGACCGAGGCCGAGCGGCGGGCGCGGAAGATCGCCATGATGATGGCCAGCCCGACGACGACCTCGGCGGCCGCGACCACCATGACGAACAGGGCGATGACCTGGCCGTCGAGGTTGCCGTGGATCCGGGCGAAGGTGACGAACACCAGGTTGGCGGCGTTGAGCATCAGCTCGACGCCCATGAACACCACGATGGCGTTGCGCCGGGTCAGCACGGTGGCCCCGCCGATGACGAAGAGGATCGTCGCCAGGTAGACGTAGTTCATCAGGCTCATCGCTCACTCCCCTCCTCGATCTCAAGCTCCGCGGCGCGTTCGGCCTCGACGTACCGGGCGGGTCCGCCCACCTGGTCCCTCGCGCTCAGCACCCGAGAGATGGACAGCTCGCTCGGGGTCCCGTCGGGGAGCAGGGCGGGGGTGTCGACGGCGTTGTGTCGCGCGTAGACCCCCGGGACCGGCAGACCGGCGAGGTTCGCGGGCACTCGCGGCGAGCCGTCGGCGTTGGTCGTCGCGAACCGCCGCCGGCTCCACTCGCGCTGGCCCAGCTTGCGGCCGAGGCGCTCGCGGTGGGCGAGGACCATGGCGCCGAGGGCCGCGGTGATGAGCAGGGCCGAGGTGGCCTCGAAGATCCACACGTAGCGGCCGAAGATGAGGTTGGCGACGCCGGAGACGTTGCCCTGGTCGGCGTTGATGCCCGCCACGCCGGCCACCGTGCGGATCTGCACCGAGCCCAGGGAGGCGACCATGAAACCGCCGAGGCCGATGGACAGCACGAGGGTCGCCCAGCGCTGGCCCTTGAGGGTCTCGACGACGCTGTCGGAGGAGTCGACGCCGACGAGCATGAGGACGAAGAGGAAGAGCATGATCACGGCGCCGGTGTAGACGAACACCTGGATGACGCCGAGGAAGTCGGCGTCCTGGGCGACGTAGAAGACGCCGAAGATGATCATCGTCATGGCCATCCCGAGCGCAGCGTGGACCGCCTTGCGCGCGAAGACCAGGCCGAGGGACCCGACGACCGCCAGGGGGCCCAGGACCCAGAAGAGCACGGCCTCTCCGGTTCCGGTCATCGGTCGGCTCCTTGTCCTGCGAGCGGGTCGGGCCCGGGTACGTCCGCGACGGGCTCGGTGCCCGCGTCGGGGTCGTCGACGGCCTCGGTATGCCGGCCGACCCAGTCGCGCTGGTCGTCGGTGGCTTCGTTGACCTTGCCGAGGTAGTAGTCCCGCTCCTCCAGGCCGTCGACCATCGGGTGCGGCGGCTGCAGCATCCCCTGCTGGAGCGGCGCGAGCAGCTGGTCCTTGGTGTAGATGAGGTCGGCGCGGTTGTTGTCCGCGAGCTCATAGAAGTTCGTCATCGTCAGCGCCCGGGTGGGGCAGGCCTCGATGCACAGCCCGCACAGGATGCAGCGCAGGTAGTTGATCTGGTAGATCTTCCCGAACCGCTCCCCCGGCGAGAACCGTCCGGTGCCGCCCTCGGCCGGGTCGCGGTCGTCGTTGCTGGCCCCCTGGACGAGGATCGCGTCGGCCGGGCAGGCCCAGGCGCACAGCTCGCAGCCGATGCACTTCTCGAGACCGTCGGGATGGCGGTTGAGCTGGTGTCGACCGTGGAACCTCGGCTGGGTCGGCCGCTTCTCCTCGGGGTACTCCTCGGTGGCCACCTTGCGGAAGATGGTCGAGAAGGTGACCCCGAAGCCGCCGACCGGGGCGAGCATCTCGGCGAAGAAGCCCGGCTTGTCCTTGCTGGCGTCAGCCACGAGGGCCCTCCTCCGTGCCGGGATCGGTGGGTGAGCCGAGGGGCTCGGCCTCGATGCTCGCCCAGGTCACGCCGTCGCCGTCGGCGCGGGCGCCGGCCGGCACGGCGGCGGGCTCCCGCAGCCGCTGGCCGGGCAGCGGCGGGACCGGGAAGCCGCCGGCATACGGGTCGACCTCGGTCGGCACCTCGGGATGCAGCGCCGCCTCCTCCTCGAGGGTCTTCCCGCCCCACCACCAGGAGATGGCGAGCGCGGCCACCGCCGCGACGCCCACGAGGGCGAGCGAGAAGCCGGGCAGCGTGAGCGGGCCCACGGTGACCTGTCCGCTGCCGAACCAGCCGTTGCGGGCGCCCCGCATGAACGCGACGAAGACGACCCACGCCAGCGTCGACGGGATCAGGACCTTCCAGCCGAACCGCATGAACTGGTCGTAGCGCACCCGGGGCAGCGACCCGCGCAGCCACACGAAGACGAACATGAACATCCAGAGCTTGATGGTGAACCAGAGCAGACCCCACCAGCCGTGGTTGAAGTAGCCGTCGCCGAGCGCCGAGATGCCCGGAGGCGCCTGCCAGCCGCCGAGGAACATCGTCGTCGCCAGCGCCGAGACGCTGAACATGTTGATGTACTCGCCGAGGAAGAACATCGCGAACCGCATCGCGGAGTACTCGGTGTGGAAGCCGGCGACGATCTCGCCCTCGCCCTCGGCGAGGTCGAACGGCAGGCGGTTGGTCTCACCCACCATCGTGATCATGTAGACGAAGAAGCTGAAGAACGCGGGGATGACGTTCCACAGCGAGGCCTGCGCCCCGACGATCTGCGAGGTCGACATCGAGCCGCTGTAGAGGAACACGGCGACGAGCGAGAGGCCCATGGCGATCTCGTAGGAGATCATCTGGGCGGTGCTTCGCAGGCCGCCCATGAGCGGGTAGGTCGATCCGGAGGACCAGCCGGCCAGCACGACGCCGTAGATGCCGACGCCCGCGACCGCGAGGACCAGCAGGACCGACACCGAGGTGTCGGTGAGCTGGAGAGGGGTGTGGTGGCCGAACAGGTTGACCTGGCCCGCCATGGGGATGATCGAGAAGGAGACGAAGCACATCGTCGCGGTGATGAGGGGCGCGAGCGTGAACACCAGCCGGTCGGCCGCAGCCGGTGTCGTGTCCTCCTTGAGCATCGACTTCATGCCGTCGGCCAGGGTCTGCAGCAGGCCGAACGGGCCGTTGCGGTTGGGACCGGGGCGCTGCTGCATCCGCCCGATGAGGCGGCGCTCGAACCAGATGACGAGCAGCGTCGAGATGAGCAGGTAGACGAAGATGATCAGCGCCTTGACGAGGCTGATCCACAGCGGGGTGTCGCTGAAGTCGGCCGTGGGGTTGTCACGGCCCGCGGAGGCGACGGCGTGGATGCCGCTCGCGGCCGGCGCGGCGACCTCGGCCAGCGCGGCGTGCAGGCTCAGCACGGTGCTCATACGGCGCCTCCCACGGTGGCGGCGGCCCTGGTGACGGTGACCAGGGCTCCTGGGGCCGAGGCGAGCATCCCGCGGACGTCGCAACCGGCGGAGTTGGTGGGCAGCCACACGACGTGGTCGGCCATCACGGCCACGCCGACCGGCAGCGTGACCGTCGTGTCTGCAGCGGTGACGGTGACCTCGTCGCCCTCATTGAGTCCCAGGGCGTCGGCCGTCGCCGCCGAGATGTGCGCGACGGGCGCCGGGGCGGTGCCGGCGAGGTAGGGCTCGCCGTCCTGGAGGGAGCCGCGGTCCAGCAGCGGCCGCCAGGTCGCGAGGACGAGGGCGCCGCCCTCGGCGGTGGGGACGTCTCCGGCGGGCGTGCTCGGCGCGGCCGGTCGAGCACCCGTCCACGGGCCGAGGGCCGCCATCTCCGCGCGGACCTCTGCGACGGTGCGCGCCCCGAGGAACTCGCCCAGCTCGGCCGCCAGCATGTCGAGCGCCCGGTGGTCGCTCACGGCCCCGGTAGCCAGGGCGGCGGTGACCTCGCGGACCCGGCCCTCCCAGTCGACGAGGCTGCCGGACTTCTCGGCGTGCACCGCGACCGGCAGGACCACATCGGCGACCTCGGTCACCGCGGACGGGCGGATCTCGAGCGAGACGACGAAGGGGCGCTCGAAGGCGGCCGCGGCGTCAGCGATCCCGAGGTCGGCCGGGTCCACCCCGCCGACGACGAGGGCACCGACGGCGCCCGTCCGAGCGGCCTCGACGATGGCCGCCGTGTCACGGCCAGGGGTCTCGGGCAGCGCGTCGACCTGCCAGGCGGCGGCGACCTCGGCGCGGGCCGTCGGGTCGGCGACCGGGCGGCCGCCGGGCAGCAGCGACGGCAGGGCGCCGGCCTCGAGCGCGCCGCGCTCCCCCGCCCGCCGGGGGACCCAGGCGAGCCGGGCTCCGGTGGCGTCGGCCAGGCCGGCAGCCGCCGTGAGCGCCCCCGGAACCATCGCCAGGCGCTCGCCGACGAGGATGACGGCGCCCTCGGCCCGCAGGCCCTCGCTCGTGCGGCCGATCACCCCGTCGCCGCCGGCCGACAGTGCCCGCAGGACCTCGGGCTCGGTGCCGGGGGCGGTGGGGATGAGCGTGCCACCCATCTTGGCGAGCCCTCGGGTCCCCATGGGCGAGACCGCGGCCACGGCGGTCCGGCGCCTGCGGAACGCCTTGCGCAGGCGCAGGAAGACGATCGGCGACTCGTCCTCGGGCTCGAACCCGACGAGCAGCACCGACGGGGCGGTCTCGAGGTCGGCGTAGGAGACCGCGCCGCCCTCGGGGGTCGTCGCGACGACCCGGGACGCGAGGAGCTGGGCCTCCTCGGCGGAGGCGGGGCGCGCCCGGAAGTCGACGTCGTTGGTGTGCAGCACGGTCCGGGCGAACTTGCCGTAGACGTAGGCGTCCTCGACGGTGACGCGTCCGCCGGTCAGCACCGCGGCGCTCGACGCGGCGCGAAGCCCGTCGGCGGCGGCGGCCAGCGCCTCGGGCCAGGACGCGACCCGCAGCTCGCCGTCCTCGCGGACCAGCGGCAGCTCGAACCGGTCGCCGGTGGTGGCGTAGGTGAAGGCCCAGCGCCCCTTGTCGCAGTTCCACTCCTCGTTGACGGCTGGGTCGTTGCCGGCCATCCGGCGCAGCAGGGTCCCGCGCCGGTGGTCGGTGCGCAGGGCGCAGCCGCTCGCGCAGTGCTCGCAGGTCGTCGGGGTGGAGACGAGGTCGAACGGACGGGACCGGAAGCGGTATGCCGCGCCGGTGAGCGCTCCCACCGGACAGATCTGGACCGTGTTGCCCGAGAAGTAGGACTCGAAGGGCTGCTCCTCGTAGATGCCGACCTGCTGCAGCGCCCCGCGCTCGACGAGGGCGATGAACGGGTCGCCGGCGATCTGGTCGGAGAACCGCGTGCACCGGGCGCACAGGACGCAGCGTTCGCGGTCGAGCAGCACCTGGCTGGAGATGTTGATCGGCTTGGGGTAGGTCCGCTTGCTGTCCTCGAAGCGGGAGGTGGCCCGGCCGTTGCTCATCGCCTGGTTCTGCAGCGGACACTCGCCGCCCTTGTCGCAGACCGGGCAGTCGAGCGGGTGGTTGATCAGGAGGAACTCCATCTGGCCGTGCTGGGCCTTGTCGGCCACCGGCGAGGTGTGCTGGGTCCTGACCTCCATGCCCGCCGACACCGCCACGGTGCACGACGCCTGTGGCTTGGGCATCGGGCGCAGCTGCCCGTCCGGACCCGGCGTGGACACCTCGACGAGGCACTGGCGGCAGGCGCCGACTGGCTCGAGGAGCGGGTGGTCGCAGAAGCGCGGGATCGAGATCCCGAGCTCCTCGGCGGCCCGGATGACCAGCGTGCCCTTGGGGACCGAGACGTCGATGCCGTCGATGGTCAGCGAGACCATGGCGACGGACGGTGGCGGCGCGGTCCCGCCGGACGGCGGTGCGGTGGTCGTCATGCGGTCACGCTCTCCTTGCTGTCCTTGGCGAAGAGGGTGGAGGCCTGCGGGTCGAAGGGGCACCCGCCGTGGGTGAGGTGTGCGATGTACTCGTCGCGGAACAGCTGGACACTGCTCGTGATACAGCTCGTCGCGCCGTCTCCGAGCGGGCAGAGGCTCCGGCCGAGGATGTTGTCACAGATGTCGAGGAGCTTGTCGAGGTCGGCCTCGCTGCCCTCGCCGTGCTCGAGCCGGCCGAGGATCTGCTTGAGCCACCAGGTGCCCTCACGGCACGGTGTGCACTTGCCGCACGACTCGTGCCGGTAGAAGTCGGTCCAGCGGTCGACCGCCCGGACGACGCACGTCGTCTCGTCGAAGATCTGCAGGGCGCGGGTGCCGAGCATCGACCCCGCCGCCGCCACCGACTCGAAGTCGAGGGGGACGTCGAGGTGGTCCCTGGTGAAGATCGGCGTCGACGAGCCGCCGGGGGTCCAGAACTTCAGCTCCTTGTCGGGGTCACGCATGCCCCCGGCCATCTCGAGCAGCTGGCGCAGGGTGATCCCGAGCGGCGCCTCGTACTGGCCGGGCCGCTTGACGTGACCCGAGAGCGAGAAGATGCCGAAGCCCGTGGACTTCTCGGTGCCCATGCCGGAGAACCAGTCGGATCCGTTGAGGACGATGCCCGGGACCGAGGCGATGGTCTCGACGTTGTTGACCGAGGTGGGCCGCGAGTACAGGCCCGCTGCTCCGGGAACGGCGGCTTGAGCCGCGGTTGCCCGCGCCGGCCCTCGAGGCTGTCGAGCAGGGCGGTCTCCTCGCCACAGATGTAGGCGCCGGCACCGGCGTGGACGGTGATGTCGAGCCGGGCACCCGAGCCGTGGACGTTCTCGCCGAGGTGGCCCGCGGCATACGCCTCCTCGACGGCCTGGAGGAGGCGCCGGTAGACGTGGACGACCTCGCCGCGCAGGTAGATGAAGGCGTGCTCGCAGCCGATGGCGTACGACGAGATGGCCGTCCCCTCGATGAGGACGTGCGGGTCGGCGAGCATGAGCGGGACGTCCTTGCACGTGCCCGGCTCGGACTCGTCGGCGTTGACGACGAGGTAGCGCGGCCCGCCGTCGGGCGCCGACATGAAGCTCCACTTCAGTCCGGTCGGGAAGCCCGCTCCACCGCGACCGCGGATCGAGGAGTCCTTGACCGCGGCGAGGACCTCCTCGGGACGCATCGCGAGGGCCTTGGTCAGCGCGGTGTAGCCGTCGTGCTTGACGTAGGTGTCCATGGTCCAGGACCGGGGCTTGTCCCAGAGGTCGGTCAGGATCGGGGTGAGCGTCACGGGCTCGCGCTCGGGTGCCTCGCTCACGTGCGGTCCTCCTTCGTGCTCGCCTGGTCCTCAGCTGCAGCACCCGCGACGGGGGCCACCCAACCCTGCTCGCGGGAGAGGCGCAGACCCTCGAGCGAGGCCGGCCCGGCGCCGACGCCCTCGTCCGCGAGGCCGTCGTTGAAGCCGGCCAGCACCCGCGAGACCTCCTTGAAGGTGTGCACCTTGTCGGGACCGCGGGACGGCCGCACGTCCTTGCCCTCACGTAGGTCGTCGACGAGCCGGACGGCGGACTCGGGCGTCTGGTTGTCGAAGAACTCCCAGTTGGCCATGACGACCGGGGCGTAGTCGCACGCGGCGTTGCACTCGACGCGCTCCAGGGTGACCTTGCCGTCCTCGGTCGTCTCGTCGTGCCCGCAGCCCAGGTGTTCGGAGAGGGTCTCGAAGATCCTGTCGCCGCCCATGATCGCGCACAGAGTGTTGGTGCAGACCCCGACCGTGTACTCGCCGTTGGGATGGCGCTTGTACTGGCTGTAGAAGGTCGCGACCCCCGACACCTCAGCGGTGCTCAGGCCGAGGATCTCGGCGCAGAGGTCGATGCCGCGCCCGGTGACGTAGCCGTCGACGGACTGCACGAGGTGGAGCAGCGGGAGCAGGGCCGAGCGGGGCTGCGGGTAGCGCGCCACCACGAGAGCGGCGTCCTGGCGCAGCTTCGCCAGGACGTCCGCGGCATACGGCGCCTTGGACTCCGCGGCGACGCTCAGGTGGCCCGAGGCGGTCTGGAGGCCGAAGTTCGAGGCCATCAGCGGTCGACACCTCCCATGACGGGGTCGATGGAGGCCACCGCGGCGATGACGTCGGCGACCTGGCCGCCCTCACACATGACCGCGACGGACTGCAGGTTGTTGAAGCTGGGATCCCGGAAGTGGGCCCGGTAGGGGCGGGTCCCGCCGTCGGAGACGAGGTGGCAGCCGAGCTCGCCCTTGGCGGACTCGACCGCGACATACGCCTGCCCGGGCGGGACCCGGAAGCCCTCGGTGACGAGCTTGAAGTGGTGGATGAGGGCCTCCATCGAGGTCCCCATGATCTGGCGGATGTGGTCGAGGCTGTTGCCCATGCCGTCGCTGCCGATCGCGAGCTGCGCGGGCCAGGCGATCTTCTTGTCGGCGACCATCACCGGTCCGGGGGTGTTCTGCAGGCGGCGCAGGGCCTGCTCGACGATCCGCAGCGACTCGTACATCTCGTCGATCCGGACCCGGAGCCGCTCGTAGGCGTCGGCCCCGGTGCGGGTGACGACGTCGAAGTCGTAGGTCTCGTAGCCGCAGTAGGGGTTGGACCTGCGCAGGTCGTGGGGCAGACCGGTCGAGCGCAGGATCGGTCCGGTGATGCCGAGGGCGATGCAGCCGGTGAGGTCGAGGTACCCGGCCCCGACCAGACGGCCCTTGAGGAGGGGGTTCTCGTTGAGGAGCAGCTCGAGCTCGTGGATGCCCCTACGCAGCTCGGCCACGACGTCGCGGACCATGTCGACCGCGCCGTGCGGGAGGTCCTGGGCGACCCCGCCGGGACGGATGTAGGCGTGGTTCATCCGCAGCCCCGTGACCGCCTCGAACACCCGCAGGATCCGCTCGCGCTCCCGGAAGCCGACCGTCATGACGGTCGTGGCGCCGAGCTCCATGCCGCCGGTGCCGATGCACACGAGGTGGGAGTTGATCCGGGTGAGCTCCATCATGAGGACGCGGATGAGCGTCGCCCGTTGGGGGACCTGGTCCTCGATGCCGAGAAGCCTCTCGACCGCCAGGCAGTAGGCCGTCTCCTGGAACATCGGCGTGAGGTAGTCCATCCGGGTGCAGAAGGTGACGCCCTGCACCCAGGTCCGGAACTCCATGTTCTTCTCGATGCCGGTGTGGAGGTAGCCGATGCCCGCCCGGGCCTCGGTGACGGTCTCGCCGTCGAGCTCGAGGATCAGGCGGAGGACGCCGTGGGTCGAGGGATGCTGCGGACCCATGTTGACGACGACCCGCTCCTCGTGGAGCGCAGTGGCCTCGTCGACGAGGTCGTCCCAGTCGCCCCCGGAGGTGTTGACGACGAACGCGCCCTCGGCGTCGCCGGCGTCGAGACCGGAGGTGGCGTAGATGTCGGCGTCGCCGGCGTCGCCCGCGCCGAAGACGTCCGCGGTGTAGGTGCCGCTCTGGTCGGTGCTCATCAGGTGTACGACCTCCGCTCGTCGGGCGGCGGGATGGTGCCGCCCTTGTACTCCACGGGCACGCCGCCGAGGGGGTAGTCCTTGCGCTGCGGGTGGCCCGGCCAGTCGTCGGGCATGAGGATCCGGGTGAGCGCGGGGTGGCCGTCGAAGACGATCCCGAACATGTCCCACGTCTCGCGCTCGTGCCAGTCGGCACCCGGCCAGGTGGCGACGACCGACGGGATGTGCGGGTCGGCGTCCGGCGCGGTGACCTCCAGGCGCAGCCTCCGGCTGGCGTGGGTGACCGAGATGAGGTGGTAGACCGCGTGCAGCTCGCGGCCCTCCTCGTGCAGGAAGTGGACGCCGGAGACGCTCATGCACATCTCGAAGCGCAGCGCGGGGTCGTCGCGCAGCGCCCGGGCGACGGCCGGCAGGTGCTCGCGGCGGACGAAGACCGTCATCTCGCCTCGGTCGATGACCACGCGCTCGATGGCCGTGCCGTATGCCGCGTCCTCGCCGGACAGCGCGAGCTCGAGCGCGTCGGCCACCTCGTCGAAGTAGCCGCCGTAGGGCCGGGCAGAGGCGCCCGGGAACAGCACCGGCCGGCGCAGGCCGCCGTAGCCGGAGGTGTCGGCGCCGCGGGTGGCCCCGAACAGCCCGCGCCGCTCGTCGACCTGGACCGGCGGGCCGGCCTCGTAGCGGGTACTCGCCTCGAGGGCCGACTCGGCGGCCGTGGGGCCCTCGGGCTCGGCGCTGTCGGCGCCGCCCGGAGCGGCCGGACCCGTGGTGTCACTCATGCGAGGGGGCTCTTCCCGGTCGTGATGGGCAGGTTGTAGCCATGGTCGTGGGTCGGCGCCATGAGCGAGGTGGGGACCGCCGTGAGGGCCGCGGCCTCGGCCGCCCGCGCCGCGGCGACCCGGTTGACTCCGAGCTTGGCGGACTGGATCTGCTTGTGCAGCTCGATGATGGCGTTGAGCAGCATCTCGGGCCGCGGCGGGCAGCCGGGCAGGTAGATGTCGACGGGCACGATGTGGTCGACGCCCTGGACGATCGCGTAGTTGTTGAACATCCCGCCCGAGCTGGCGCAGACGCCCATCGAGATGACCCACTTGGGGTTCGGCATCTGGTCATAGACCTGGCGCAGGACCGGTGCCATCTTCTGGCTCACCCGGCCCGCGACGATCATCAGGTCGGCCTGGCGCGGGGTGGCCGAGAACCGTTCCATCCCGAAGCGCGCGATGTCGTAGTCAGGGGTGCCGACCGCCATCATCTCGATGGCACAGCAGGCGAGGCCGAAGGTCGCGGGCCAGATCGAGGCCTTGCGCATGTAGCCGACGACGTTCTCCAGTGTGGTGAGCACGAAGCCGGCGGGGAGCTTCTCCTCAAGACCCATGAGTCGTCCGTCCTGATGCGGGGTGGTCGGGGGTGTGTGCTCGGTGGCGAGCCCGCGTCATGCTCAGTCCCACTCCAGCCCCCCGCGACGCCAGACGTACGCGTAGGCGACGAACACGGTGGCGACGAAGGTGACCATCTCGAAGAGGGCGTACTTCCCGAGCTGGTCGAACGCGACGGCGAACGGGTAGAGGAACACGCTCTCGACGTCGAAGATGATGAAGAGCATCGCCGTCAGGAAGTACTTGATCGGCACGCGGCCGCCGCCCTTGGCGCGCGGCGTGGGCTGGATGCCGCACTCGTACGCCTCGAGCCTGGCCCGGTTGTAGCGCTTCGGGCCGACGACCAGGCTCAGCCCGACCGACACCAGAGCGAAGGCCGCTCCCAGCGCGGTGAGGATGAGCAACGGGACGTAGGGGTTGGTCATGGCGTGACAACTCCCCTTTCGGTGGGCGGTTCCGAGGGTGCGGTCGACGGCAGCGTGCGGTGACCCGTCCGGCTCCGGCCGCGCGACGGCGTACCGGATGTGGGCGAGGACACATTGCCAATCCTAGGACCCGTGGGGACCGGCCCGCGGACCCCGCCCCCCGCGGCGCTCATGCGTCGGGCGCCATGGCTGCCATGGCGCGGATGACACGGTCGCTGGCGTCGCCGCCGTGCGGCTCGGCGAGGTTGGCCATCAGCTTGAGGAGGAACTTCATCAAGGTGGTGCGCGGCAGACCGTACTTGACGGCGAGCCGCATGACCTCGGGGTTGCCGATCATCTTCGCGAACCACCGGCCGAGCGTGTAGTAGCCGCCGAGGTCGTCCTTCATCACGGCCGGATAGGTCTGCAGGACCCGCTCGCGCGCCGTCGCCGTGTCGCGCCCGTAGGCCTGGGCGATGACCTCGCCGGCCAGACGCGCCGACTCCATCGCGTAGGCGATGCCTTCGCCGTTGAAGGGGTTGACCATCCCGCCGGCGTCCCCGACGAGGAGCAGCCCCTTGTCGTAGTGCGGCTGGCGGTTGAACCCCATGGGGAGGGCGGCGCCGCGGATCGGACCGGTCAGCGTCTCGTCGGAGTACGTCCACTCCTCGGGCATCGTCGCCACCCACCGGCGCATGACGTCGCGGTAGTCGGTCTTCCCGAACGCGGCCGAGGTGTTGAGGATGCCGAGACCGACGTTGGAGGTGCCATCGCCGACGCCGAAGATCCAGCCGTAGCCGGGCAGCAGGACCCGCCTGCCGTCGTCGTCGGTCGACCACAGCTCGAGCCAGGACTCGAGGTAGTCGTCGTCGTGCCTCGGGCTCGTGTAGTAGGCGCGGACCGCGACGCCCATCGGCCGGTCCTCCCGCTTCTCACGCCCGACGGCGAGCGAGAGCCGCGAGGAGTTGCCGTCGGCAGCGACGACGAGCGGCGCCTCGAAGCGCAGGCTCTGGCCGGTGGCCGTGCCGCCCTCGTCGACGCCCCTGGCCACGACGCCCACGACGGCCCCGGTGCGGTCGTCGAGGATCGGGCCCGTGACGTTGGCGCCCTCCCGCAGCCGCGCGCCGTGCTTGACGGCGTGCCGGACGAGGATGTCGTCGAAGTCCTGTCGCGGGCGGACCAGGCCGTAGCTGGGGAAGCCGGCGACGTCGGGCCACGGCAGGGCCAGGCGCATCCCGCCGCCGATGATCCGCAGCCCCTTGTTGCGGATCCAGCCGTCCTCCTCGGGCGTCGGGATGCCGAGGCTGATGAGCTCCTTGACCGCGCGAGGGGTCAGGCCGTCGCCGCAGACCTTCTCGCGGGGGAAGTGCGACTTCTCGAGCAGCACGACATCGAGGCCGGCCATGGCGAGGTATGCCGCGGTGCTCGACCCTGCGGGTCCGGCGCCGACGACGATGACGTCGGCCCGCTCGGTCGTGGGGGTCGCTCCGGTGGTGGTCGGGTCCAGGGCGGTCTCGGTCACGGGTGGCCTTCACGGTTACTGGTGAACGTACTTGTGAACGGGTTCACGAATCGAAGGTCGAGTCTATGCCTGGCGGACCCGTGGGGCGTACCCCGTGTCCACGCGCTCGCGCAGGCCTCCGGTCGCCCGGCGCGGCTACGGGCGGGTGGCCCGGTGGAGGGCGACGATCCCGCCGGTGAGGTTGCGCCACTCGACGCCGGCCCACCCCGCACCGGCGATCCTCTCGGCCAGCTCGCGCTGCGCCGGCCAGGCCTGGATCGTCTCGGCGAGGTAGACGTAGGACTCCGGGTTGCTGGAGACCCGACGGGCGATCGGAGGCAGCGAGCGCACGAGGTACCCGGAGTAGACCTTGCGGAAGGCCCCGTTGACCGGCTGGCTGAACTCACAGACGACGAGCCGCCCTCCCGGCCGGGTCACCCGGAGGAACTCCACGAGGGCGGCATCGGGGTCCGACACGTTGCGCAGCCCGAACGACATCGTCACGACGTCGAAGCTCTCGTCGGCGAACGGCAGCCGCATGGCGTCGGCCGCCGTGAAGCCGAGGTCCGGTCGGCGCCGGTGCCCGACCTGGAGCATCCCCAGCGAGAAGTCGGCCGGCACGACGTCGACTCCGAGGTCGGCGAGCGGCTCGCTCGAGGTCCCCGTCCCGGCCGCGATGTCGAGCACGCGCTGCCGGGGTCCGGCCTCGCAGGCGGCGACGACCGCACGCCGCCACAGCCGGTCCTGCCCGAGCGACAGCACGTCGTTGGTCACGTCGTACTTGCTCGCGACGTCGTCGAACATCGCCGCGACGTCGCGGGGGTGCTTCTCGAGCGAGGCGCGGGTCATGGGCGCCATCATCGCACCGCCGGCCACCCGGCATACCCACCGCCGTCCGCGACCCTGGCACCTGGTGCGGTGCGGGCGGGCGCGGCCCGACGGGGCGCCCCGAGGTGGCACCGGGCGGCGGCGGAGCCCCGCGTGCCCCGGAGTAGCCTGAGCGGCGATGACCACCCTGCCCAGCGCCTCGTCGGCGCCCGAGCCGCTCGCCGCCCCCGCCGGGCCGCTCGTCACCCGGACCGTCCCGATCAGCCTCGCTGACGGGGCGGCCCTGCTCTCCCTCATCCCGTCGGTGCCCGCCGCCGACGTGACGGCGTGGGTCCGCCGCGGCGAGGGGCTGGTCGGCTGGGGCCGCGCCGCCTCCGTCCTCGCCCACGGCCCGGACCGTTTCGCCGTGGTCGAGACGTGGTGGCGCGAGCTGAGCAGGACCGCGGTCGTGCGCGACCCCGTGGACCGCCCCGGCACCGGGCCGGTCGCCTTCGGGTCGATGTCGTATGCCGCGGCCTCGCCGGCCGGCGCCGCCCTGGTCGTCCCCGAGGTGATCGTGGGCCGGCGCGGCGACGTGTGCTGGCTGACGACGGTGAGCGCATCGGCCACCGTGCCCGGGCCGGTCGAGCCGGTGGTCCAGCCGGCCCCGGACGCGCCGAGCGGCGTGCGGTTCGCCGACGGGGCGCTCGACCCCGCACAGTGGGCGGGCGCCGTCGCCGAGGCGGTCGGGCGGATCACGGCGGGCCGCCTCGACAAGGTCGTCCTCGCCCGCGACCTCGAGGCGAGCGCCGAGGGGCCCATCGACGTGCGGGCCGTCCTCCAGCGCCTCGAGCGGGTCTACGACACGACCTGGGTCTTCGCGGTCGACGGTCTCGTCGGCGCCACCCCCGAGATGCTGGTCCGCCGCGAGAAGGGCCTGGTCACCTCTCGGGTGCTCGCCGGGACCATCCGCCGCACCGGCGACGACGAGCACGACCTGGCCCTGGCCGGGTCGCTCGCCCGGTCGAGCAAGGACCTCGAGGAGCACGAGTACGCCGTGCGATCGGTGGCCGACGCCCTGGCGCCGCACTGCTCGTCGATGAACGTCCCCGAGGCGCCCTTCGTCCTGCACCTCGCCAACGTCATGCACCTGGCCACCGACGTGGCCGGGGTGCTCGCCGACGAGACGTCGTCGATCTCGCTGGCCGCGTCGCTGCACCCGTCCGCCGCCGTGTGCGGGACCCCCGCCGCCACCGCCGACGAGGTCATCACCGAGCTCGAGCAGATGGACCGCGGCCGCTATGCCGGCCCGGTCGGCTGGATGGACGCCACCGGGGACGGCGAGTGGGGCATCGCGCTGCGTTGCGGGAGCCTCGACCCCGCCGACGGCACCCGGATGCGGCTGTACGCCGGCTGCGGGATCGTCGCCGGCTCGGTGCCCGAGGACGAGGTGGCCGAGTCCGACGCCAAGTTCCTCCCCATGCGCGACGCCCTGAGCCCCGCCTGAGCGACCACGCCCGGGCGCGGCGGCATCGCGCCGCCGTCAGGGGCGGCAGCGCGGACCGAGCGGTCTAGCCGTCGACCCGGGTGTCGAGGATGCGGTGGGGGGTCAACGTGGCGATCCCCTTCCCGGTGGTGGCGTAGGTCGCCGTCACGTCGACGACGACCTGGGTCGGCCGGAAGGAGCGCAGGCAGAACCCGCCCGAGGAGTCCAGGCCCACGGTGGCCTGCCCGGCGATGACCTCGTGCCGGACGTAGTTGATGTTCGACGCGGTCGGGACGGCGCCGCAGGGCCAGGCCAGGAGCCAGCCGTCCTTGTCGGGGTTGACCACGGTGAGGTTGACGACGGCGGCCGTCGCCGCGGACGGCATACCGCTCTGGCCGGTCACCTGGATCCGGCGGGTGACGAGCAGGCCCAGCGCACCGCCGGACCCGGAGACGCGGGTGTCGAGGATCCGCTTGGGGGTCATCGCCGTGACGAGCGAGCCGCCCGCCGACGAGGGCATGACCGCCCCCTCCACGTCCAGCACGACATGGGTGGAGGCACTGCTGTAGAGGCAGATCGTGCCCGCGGCCGACAGCTTGACCGTCGCGACGTTGGAGATCGCCCCGCGCGTGCGGGTGTTGAGGGTGCTCGCCACCGGGCGGGCGGCGTCGCACGGGTAGGCGGTGATGTAGCCCCCGTTCGTGGCCGAGCCCACTGTCGTGACGTTGACGACGGCACCGGTGGCGGACGTCGGCACGGCGTTGTGCCCGGCCGGTCCGGTCAGGGCGACGGTGCGGACCGTGGCGGCCCCGAGCCTGCCGCCGTTGCCGGCGAGCCTGGTGTCGAGGACCCGCAGCGGTGCCGAGCGCGGCAGGTACCGGTCGGACACGGCGGCGCCCGCCTGGCCGCCGACGTCGATGACGAGGTCGGCGGTCGACGTCGTGTAGACGCAGACCCGTCCTGAGGCGTCGAGCGCCGTGAGGGCCGCGTTCGCGATGGTGCGCCCGGCGGTGAAGTTGAGGGTCGAGGCCGTCGGCATCCTCGACGTGCAGGGGAACACCGTGAGGTAGCCCGAGGCCCCTGGGTGCGTCACCGTGACGTTGAGGTATGCCGCGGTGGCGTCGGCCGCGACCCCGCCACGCCCGGCCACCTGGACCGGCACCGTGGCCAGGCCGGCCACGTCACCGCGGTACACGTTCTGGCTGTCGGCCGGGTTGTAGACCACGGTCTCGTAGGAGTAGGTCCTGGTCACGCCGGAGACCTTGACCCCGCTGACCCAGACCTTGACGGTGAGGTCCTTGCTCGGGGCCGCCATCTGGGTCCAGGCGTTGACGTCCTGGGAGTTGCGGTGGAAGACGACCTGGCCGAAGCCCCCGCCGCGCACGTCCACGGTCACGGGCTCGGCCCTGCCGTTGATCGTCATCGTGACCTTGGCCGCCGAGTAGTCGCCGCCGGGGACGAGGAACGTCCAGCGCATCGGGACCAGCTGGTAGGGCATGAAGCCGGGCGCCGGCCAGGTCAGCATGCCGTCGGGTGAGCGGACCGACCGGTCGGTCCACGCGCCGTCGTTGACATAGAGGGCGTTGGCCTGGTCGTCCCAGCTCGACCCGTTGGTCGAGCCGACGCCCATCTGGGTGCCGCCCGGGCGCAGGATCCACCAACGGTGCCCGGCCTCGGTGTTGTTGGACGCGAAGTCCCACACGTAGCCGTCGACGGTCGTGATGTCCCCGCGACCCAGGAAGAGGTCGGACGCGCCGGCGGCGTCGTGTCCGGTGGTCGTGTAGCACTTCCACGTCGAGGGCGGGCTGTGGCTGAGGGTGTCGTTGGCGGCCATCATCAGCGCCGCGGCCTGGGCTCGGGTGGAGAACGTCGTGCTCTCCGTGACGTCGGCGGGGGCACCCGCGAGCCGCCGGTAGGCGTTGACCCGCTTGATGACGGCGGCCCGGAAGGCGGCGGAGGTCGTGCCCGGGTCGCAGCCGGCGATGTTCCCGGTGAAGCCGATCGACGGGGAGCTCGCGCCCCATTCGCCGTCGTACATCGTCGTGACACTCCGGCGGCGGCCGGTGTCGAGGAGGCCGGCGACGGAGTTGGGCAGGGCCTCGGCCGCGACCGGTCCCGGGGCGACGCCCCGGGTGGCGGACGGGAGCCCCACCGGGTCGCCAGCGGACGGCATACCGGCCGGGGCCGGGGCCGTCCCGATGGTCGGCGCGGGGATGTCGGGCGAGGCCGCGGCGGCCATCGGGACCGCAGCCAGGGCGAGGCCGGTCAGCCCGATGAGCGCAGCCCGGGGCAGCCGGCCACTCATGACCCCGACCCTAGAGCGGGTTCGCAGGCTCATCCAGGCGGGCCGGGAAACCTGGCCGTTAGGACGACCCGGCGCCTAGGGCGTTCGCGGCCAGGGCGAGGAGGTCGGCATGGGCGACCCGGTGGGTGGCCCGGTCGACCCGGACCTCGACCACGCGCAGCCCCTCGGGAGGAGCGGAGACGGCGGTGCCGAGCTCAGCGGGGGACCCGACGAGAGCGTGCTCGACCCCGTGGGCCCCGCACAGGGCAGCCAGGTCGGTGCCCGTCGGGGTGCCGAAGGCCCGCTCGAACCTGTCCGCCAGCTCGGCCGCCCCGGGCTCGAGGGTGGCGAAGATGCCGCCACCGTCGTCGTTGACGACGACGACCGTGAGGTCGGGCCGCGGCTCCTCCGGTCCGATGGTGAGCCCGTTGGCGTCATGGAGGAACGTCAGGTCGCCGAGCAGGGCGTATGCCGGGCGCTCCGGCCGGGCCAGCGCCGCGCCGACCGCCGTCGAGACCATGCCGTCGATGCCGGCGAGGCCGCGGTTGGCGACGACCTCGATCCCGGAGTGGGGGCCGGCCGGCCGCCCGGCCCCCAACGCGAGGTCGAGGTCACGCACCGGGTTGGACGAGCCGAGGACGAGCAGCGCGTGGTCGGGCAGCGCGGTGCCGACGACGGCGGCCACCGCGAGGCCGCTCGGCCAGGGAAAGCCGTGGGCCGCGACGGCCTGCGCGACGTCGGCGCCTGCGCCGTCCCACTCGGTGGCCCAGGCCGACCGGGCCGGGGTCGGCCGCTCGGGGCCCGCGAGGTCCGCTGCCATCGCGGACCACGGGTGGACCCTGGCGACGACGTGTGCGGGGTCCGGCCACGGTCGCCCGGTCGACACGGCCTCGACCCGGACCCCCGGACGACGGAGCAGGCCGCCGACGGCGCGGGCCAGGGTGGGTCGACCGACGACGACCACCCGCTCGGGGGCGTGGGCGTCGAGCCACTCGGCAGCGGTGAGGACCAGCGGGCCGTGCGGGACCGCCGAGGCCCGGGCGTCGAGGGACCCGAACGGCTCGGCGACGAGCGGGTAGCCCCGCCGGGTGGCCCACTCTGCCGCCATGAGGGCGCCGGCGCCGGAGCCGGTATCGCCGAGGACGACGACGGTCCGCTCCAGGTCCTCGATGGGCTCTGCGCCGAGGTCGCGGGGCGCCGGCGCGACCTCGACCCACGGCATCCCGCCGGGCCGGCCGACCAGCGGCTCGGGCCAGTCATCACCGTCGTCGGGCACGAGCGGGTCGCGCAGGGCGACGTTGACGTGGACCGGCCCGGGGCGGTCGCCGGTGAGCCCCTGGGCGGCCGCGGTGGCGCGGGCGACGGTGCTGCGCCAGGCTGCGTTCTGTCCGGGACGCGGCTCGGCGGCGGGGACGTCCGCGTCGAAGCGGACGGCCGGGCCGAAGATCCCGGGTTGGGCCGTGGTCTGGTTGGCCCCGGTGCCGCGCAGCTCGGCGGGCCGGTCTGCGGTGACCACGACGAGCGGGACCTCGCCGTGGTGGGCCTCGAGGACGGCCGGGTGGAGGTTTGCGACCGCGGTGCCCGATGTCGTCACGACGACAGTGGGCCTGCCGCTCGCCCTCGCGAGCCCCAGGGCGAGGAAACCCCCGCTCCGCTCGTCGATCCGCACGTGCAGCCGCAGGCGGCCGGTGCGCCCCGCCTGCTGCACGGCATACGCCAGGGGGGCGGACCGGGAGCCCGGGCAGAGGACGACCTCGCGGACCCCGCACCGCACCAGCTCGTCGACGAGCACCGTCGCATGGGCGGTGGACGGGTTCACGAGCGTGGATTCTGCCATCATCGCTCGGGCGGCCGTTCGACGCGGTAGTCACGCACGACGACCCGGCCGTGGGCGTCACCGGAGAGGAACGGGGCGGCGCCCTCCCGCCAGTGGTCGAGCGAGGCGCTCGTCCCGGGCGGTACCGAGTCGAGGGCATGGGCGGTCTCGGCGTACTCCTCGCAGCCGTGGCCCGCGAAGGGCCGTCCGTCGACGTCGCGGTCGCCGGCGAGGTCGCGGGTCACCGTCGTCCACGTCGCCCGGTCGGGGTTGGCTGAGCCGTCGAGGCGGGGAACCGGGTCCTGGGCGTTCTCGAGCGACAGCACGCCGACGTCGTCGGGCACGGGGAACCTGGCCACCGGGGACCCTGCGGTCACGACCTGCGTCACCCGGTGCCCGGCCCGGAAGGCCGGGTCGCTGGCGAGGGCGGCGGCGAGGATGCCGCCCTGGCTGTGCCCCGTGAGGAGGACCGGGTCACGCGACCCGGTACGCCCGGCGGCCGCCATGGCGTCGTCGAGAGCCGCAGCGACCCCACGGGCCGCCACCGTCGCGTCACCCGCCATCGCGGCCACGTCGGTCGTGACGTCGAACGGGTCCGGCCCCGCCCGCGGGCGCCACTCCTGCGTACCCGGGATCTCGACCACCCAGGCCGACGTGCCGTCGGGCTGGGGCACCTCGATGACCCGGACCCGCCCCTCCGGGCCGCGCTCGTCGAGGCTCTGCTGCCCGCGGACGACCCCGGTCAGGCTGGTCGGGACGACGGCGTCGGGGGCGGTCGGGACCCTGCGGACGACCGGCTCCTGCAGGGGCTCGTCGAGGAGCCCACCGAGCGACCCGAGGGCGCGCAGCGCCGCGACCGCCCCGGCGTCGTCCCGCGGCGGGAACGCCACCCCCTCCCGGGCGCACGCCCAGGCGAACAGCCACAGCAACCGAGGGTCGTGGGTAGCGAGCCCGTCGACGAGCCCGTCGGCCCCACCGGCGACGACGTCGGTCAGCCAGGGGTGGTCGAACAGGACCCGTTCGAGGTCGTCGCGGACGGCCGGGTCCACGACCGCGACGAGCGCGCCCACAGCCAGTCCGGGGGCAAGGGTCGACAGGGCGGCCCCCGCCAGGGCCATGACGGCGTCCTCGGCGACGCCCACCAGGGCTCCGGTGGCCGCCTCACCGGCGAGGTATGCCGCGGCCGCACCGCGCACGGCCACCGCCAGGCCGGCCAGCAGCGCCGCCTGGCCGCTCTCCCCGGACGGCCCCAGCGCCTCGGCGGCCACGGCCTCGGCATGGGCCAGTGCGACGAGCGCGGCCGCCACATCGCGCGGGTCGGGCGGCCGCAGGCCGTCGGCGAGGGAGCCGCGCACGGCGCCCGCGAGGGCCTCCGCGACCACGAGCGGGCCGGGGAAGGCGGCGCCGAGCCGGCCGGCCTGGGCGGCCGCGTCGCCGGCCTCGTGCAGGAGCACGCGCGCGGCGACGGTGAGGTCGTCCAGGGCGACGCTCGTCCCCCCGACGCCGCCGCGCACGACGAGCCGGTCGGTCCCGGGCTCCCCCGACCCGCTCACGGCCGCTTCCCCGCCGACGGGGCAGCGGGCTGCCCGGCGCGTTGTCCGCGGGCGGTCTCCAGGGCCCGGTGGGCGTGGGCGACGGCGCGGGCGACGGCGTCGAGCGCTGCGCCCACGTCGTCCTCGAGGTCGGCGAGTCGGCCCAGTGCGGCCGCCCGCTCGCGCACCCGCGCCCGGAAGAGGCCTGCCGCCGGCGCGTCCCACCGCAAGGAGCCCGTGGTGAGCACCCGCCGGGCCCGTCGCCGGGTCTGCTCCGCCGCGTCGCGCCACAGCGCGGCCCGGGCCTGGATGTCGCTCGTGTCCCCCATCGGCCCACTCCACCAGGGCCCGTGACGTCGGCGTGCCCCCGCCCGCCCGGTCTGTGGACGACGCCGTCCCCACCCGCCGACCTGTGGACGGCTCGGCCGCCATCGGGTGTGCGGCTGAGTAGCCACCATCTGGCTGAGTAGGTTCTCAGCCAGATGGTGACTACTCAGCCATGACGCAGGCCGGCGGCATACCGGCCCCCTGGGGCGCCCCCAGCACCGACATCGCGCCCCACCGCTACCAGTCGAGGCCACCCTTGAACCGCCGCTGGTGGTCGTCGGTGAGGCGGCGCAGCCGGCGGGTGGCCAGGGAGTACAGCCAGATCTCGGACCACTCGTCCTCGTTGCCGCGGCAGAAGGCCATCGAGCGCCCATCCGGGCTGAACACCGGGCTGGTGTCGGACAGCACGGGGCTGCCGGGGACGTGCCTCGGGGCGGGGACAAGGGCGAGCCCACCCGTCGCGATGTCGAGATGACCCACCCGCGACGGGCTGCCGGCCGTCCACGTCGTCAGGGCGATCCGGTCCCCGCCCGAGGCCCAGTCGGGCTGGCCCACCTCGGTACCGGGTGTGAGCGGCGTCAGCGCGGCGAGCCCGACCGCACTGCCGCCGGGCGCCCGCGCCGCCATGACGTTCGCCGCCGGAACGACGGCGACGGCCGAGGTGTCGACGGCGCCACGCACCACATACCCGACGGCGAGCCCTGCGGTGGGGTGCCACGACATCCCGGTGACCTCGGCGTGGGGGCCCAAGCGCGTGATGCGGCGGACCGTGCTGGTGGCGAGGTCGACGCTGTAGACATCGGGGCCGGACGTTCGGCCCCCGGCCGCCCTCGCGTCGAGATAGAGCAGGGTTGCGGCGTCGAGCCATTCCGGCGAGTAGCCGCGGACGAGCTCGTGCACGACGCGCCCATCGGCTGCTCGCACGACCCGCAGGCGGGACTCGGGATCGGACTCGGTGGCGGAGTTGACGGCCAAGGTGCGCCCACCCGGCGCCCAGGCCGGGTCCCGGTCGCTCTTGTACGGGTGCCCGCGGTCGTCGACGATCCGGCGGACCCGGCGGGTCAGCGGCGACACCGCGAAGATGTCCTCCTGGTTCTCGGTGTCCAGGTCGTACCCGGACTGGGTGTACCCGAAGAACGCGATCTCGCGGAGGAGGTGGAACGGCGGGAACGGCGGGATCGGGACCCGCGCACCTGGGACGGGCAGCCGCACCCGAGAAAGGACCGGCTCTACCGCCCGGCGGATCGTCGACAGGCTCGGAACGGACGGGCGTGCAGGCATGGCGAACCTCTTCGAGGGCCGGACCAGGACGCGTTCAGTCTCCCAGCCGGCCGGTTGTCGGCGAGCGGTCCGTGAGGCAGTAGACACGCCCCGCCGGGTCGCGCAGCACCGCCCGCAGCGGATGCTCCGTGACGGCGACTCCCCCAACCCGACGTGCCGGTCCACGCCGGCCGTCGGTCGGCGCGGGCGAGGTCGAGGTGTCCGCGGACCGGGCCGGTCGGCTCACTGCGCCGGTGGCGGGCCGTAGCAGCCGCGCACCCGGTCCCGCCACCAGGCGACCCGGTCCGGGGACGCGGCATACCGCTCCAGCAGCTCGCCGTCCGGCCGCACCGGGCCCGGCCGGAGCGCCCCGCCGACGGGCACGAGCGAGGGGTCCGCGACATCGCCGTCCAGCAGCCGCACCGTGCCGAGCCCGCAGGCGTAGGGCAGGTCCGGCAACGCGGCAGCGAGCGCCACGCCGGCGGCCATCCCGACGCTGGTGTCGAGGGCCGATGACACGACGGCGGGCAGCCCGCAGGCCCCGACGAGGGCGAGGGCGCGGCGGACCCCGCCGAGCGGGGCGACCTTGACGACGATGAGGTCCGCAGCCCCCTCGCGCGCCACCCGCATCGGGTCGTCGGCCTTGCGGATCGACTCGTCCGCGGCAATGAGCACGTCGATACCCTTGCGCGCCAATGCTGTTCGCAGCTCACGCAGGTCGTCGACGGTGGCGCAGGGCTGCTCGGCGTACTCCAGGCCGTATGCCGCGAGCCGGGTAAGCGCGTCCGTCGCCTCGGCGACCGACCAGGCTCCGTTGGCGTCCACCCTGATCCGGGCTCCCCGCCCCATGACGTCCCGGACGGCGGCCACCCGGTCGAGGTCGTCGGTGAGCGACTGGCCGCGCTCGGCCACCTTGACCTTGGCCGTCGAGCAGCCGTCGAAACGGGCGACGACCCCGGCCACCTGCGCGGCCGTGACGGCCGGGACGGTGAGGTTGACCGGCACCTCGTCGCGGACCGGCTCGGGCCAGCCGACCCATGCGGCCTCGACGGCGGCGGCGAGCCAGCGGGAGGCCTCCGGGGGGGCGTACTCGAGGAACGGTGCGAACTCCCCCCAGCCGACCGGGCCGCGCACCAGGGCGGCCTCGCGGTGGGTGACCCCCCGGAACGGCACCCGCAGGGCGATCGACACGACGACGAGCCCGTCGAGCAGGGCGTCAAGGTCGGGCCACTCACCGCTCACCCCGGCAACCTACGACGTTCGTCGCCTGGGGCACCACGTGGGTGCCCGTCCGGGCGACCCGGTCTGCGGTCGTCTCCGACCGGCACCGGGCCAGGGCCGGCTCAGCCGCCGACGGCTCGCCGCAGGATCCAGAGCATCGCCCGGTTGTAGGGCGTCGGGATCCCGTGCTGCTCCCCCAGCGCCACGACCCGTCCCGCGAAGATGTCGACCTCGGTCCGCCGCCCCGCCTCGACGTCCTGGTGCATCGAGGTCTTGGCGGCCGCGGGCTGGCCGGCCAGGACGGCATACCAGCGTTGGACGTCGCCGTCGTCGAGGCCGACCCCCTCCGGGCGCGAGACGGCGACGACCTCGTCGACCAGGGCCATCATGAGGCTGCGGGCGTCGCCCTCGGGCTGGAACGCCCCGTACGGCTCCAACAGCACGGCCGAGGCCTGGTTGATGCCGACGTTGACCATGAACTTCCACCACATCGTCCGGCGCATGTCCGCCGGCGTCTCCCAGACCAGGCCCGCACGGTCCAGGACCCGCTGCACGGACAGCACGCGGTCGCTCACGACCGTGTTGTCCTCGTCGCCGAACGCCAGCCGCCCGGCCTGCCGGAAGGTCACCTCGTGACCGACCCGCATCGCGTCCATGGCGAGGGCGACGCAGAGCAGGACGTGCTCGGCGCCGAACCGCACGGCGATGGCCTTCTCGCTGTCGAGCCCGTTGAGCACCGAGAGGAACAGGGTGTGCGGGCCGACCAGTGGCGCGACGTCGTCGAGCGCCGTGACCAGCTCGTGGTGTTTGACGGCCACGAGGACGAGGTCGACCGGCTCCGCACCCCCGCCGCCGACCGCCTCCGCATCGAACACCGACGCCACGAGCGGCTCGCCGTTGACGAGCACGCCCTGGGCGGCAAGCCTGCGCGCCCGCTCCCCCCGGGCCACCAGGGTGACGGGGAACCCGGCCCGGGCGAAGTGCCAGGCATACAGGCCCCCCATCGCCCCCGCACCGACGATGGCCACGCTCTCGATGTCCCGGTCCGTCACGGTCGCCATCGTAGGAGGGGGCCGGCGCGCGAGGGCCGAGGTTCCGGCGGCAGGAACCCCACCGACCGGCGCGTCGCCCCGCCGGCCCCTCGCGGCATACGCCTCAGGAGGTGCCGCGCCGCCGGCCGACGGCGCTTCACAAGGGAAACGTGAGGTTCGCCGGGTTAGTCAAGCCCGGCGAACCTCACGTTTCCCCGATGGGGCGGAAAAGTTGTGACGGATGGGGCTGGGGTCCCACCGGGCGGGCGCTCGGGCTCGTTCCAGCTCGGCGCCGATCCGGCGCCGCGGCATACCCTGTCGCGGTGACGAGCGGCACCCCCACGACCCCGGCCCGGCCGGCCCGCGCCAAGCGGCGTCGCGGGCGCGGCTGGGTGCCCAACCAGCACGGCGCGTGGTCGATGCTGGCCACCCCCCTGCTCGTCGGGGTGCTCGCGAGCCACCCCCGCTGGGTCCAGCTCCCCCTCGCGGCGTTCTGGGTCGTCGGCTACTTCGCGTTCTTCGCCACCGGGCTGTGGCTGAAGTCCGGCCGCGCGGCCCGCTACCTCCCCCCGGTCCGCGCCTATGCCGTCGCCGCAGCCCTGCTCGGCGCCCTCACCCTCGCGCTACGCCCCGGACTGCTGCGCTGGGCACCCCTGTTCCTCCTGCCCCTCGGCGCGGGCCTGGTGGCCAGCGCCCGGCGCGACGAGCGCTCGCTGCTGAGCGGCGTCGCCACCAGCGCCGGGTCCTGCCTGATGACCCTCGTCGCCTACGACGCCGGCGGCGGCACCGACTGGGCTCGGGCCTGGGTGCTCTCCGCGGTGCTCGCGGCCTACTTCATCGGCACCGTGCTCTACGTCAAGACGATGATCCGCGAGCGTGGCGTCCCGGCGTACCACTGGCTCTCGGCCCTCGGGCACGGCGCGTTCGTGTGCGCGATGATCCCGGTCTCGCCCTGGCTCGTGCTCCTCTTCGCCGTGCTCGCGATCCGGGCAGCCGTCATCCCCGCGTTCACCCTCACGCCCAAGGCGGTCGGGCTGGGTGAGGTGGCGTCCACCGTCGTGGTGGCCGTCACGGCCCTCCTGGTGACCTGAGGCTCAGCCGAGCCCGCCGAGGTCGACGACATACGCCTCGTAGACGAGGTCGGACCCGCGCTGGCGATGCCGGGCGATCCGGCCCATCAGCTCGGTGACGTCCTCGCGGAGCCGGGTGACGTCGGCGTCGGGGTCGGCGGCCTGGACCTTGCCCAGGACCTCGTCGGAGAGTGCCTCGAGGGCGTCGTGCTCGACGAGGAGCTGCTTCACCTTGTTGGCCAGGCGCGGTGCCCGCTCCGTGATGTCGGAGTACAGACCGCCCTCCGCCTCGGTGAGCGCCACGTGGTCGATGAAGTCGTGCCTGACCTCGGCGACCGCCGCCTCGACCCGGTCCCGCCACCGCTGGCCGCCGAGCCCCACCGGGGCCAGCAGCGCGGCGTCCAGGGCCGCCATCGACTCTCCGAGCTCGGCCCGGTGCGCGCGCACCCGGTCGAGGTATGCCGTGAACTCAGCATCCATGTGCCGTACCTCCTAGTGCCGGGACCCCATCGTGGCGCACGACGGACCTTCTGCGCGACCCTAGAGTGGACGTTGTGATCATCGAGGCGCTCCCCGTTCCCGCAGGTGAGGGCACCCTTGGTCTGCTCCCTCGGCTGCGGACCGCGCTGGCCGGGGACGCCCCGGTCATGCCGTATGCCGCGTCCGCGCCGGCCCCGCCCGTCCCCGATCACGACCCGTCCGGCCTGCCCTCCGGGCTCGCCGTCGTCGTCGGGACCTCCGGCTCGACCGGGACCCCCAAGCGGGCCCTGCTCACCGCCGACGCGCTGCGGGCCAGTGGGGAGGCGACCCACGACCGTCTGGGCGGTCCGGGCCAGTGGCTCCTCGCACTGCCGGCCCAGCACATCGCCGGGCTCCAGGTGCTGCTCCGCTCGGTGCTCGCCGGGACCGAGCCGGTGGTCCTCGACCCGGCGGGCGGCTTCGACGCCCGGACCTTCTCCGCGGCGGTGCGGCGGATGGACCCCGGCGTCCGGCGCTACGTCAGCCTCGTCCCGACCCAGCTCGTGCGACTCTGCGACGACCCGTGGTGCGCCGAGACCCTCCAGGAGCTCGATGCCGTCCTCGTCGGCGGGTCTGCGGTCCCGCCCCGGGTCCGCGCTCACGCACAGGCCGGCGGCGTACGGGTCATCCCGACCTACGGCATGAGCGAGACGGCCGGCGGGTGCGTCTACGACGGGGCGCCCCTCGACGGCTCGGCCGTCGAGATCGACCGCGACGCCAGGATCCGGCTCGGTGGCGCCACGCTCGCTTCCGGCTACCTCGGGCAGCCCGAGCTGACCGGTGCCGCGTTCGGGGACGGCTGGTTCCGCACGGACGACGTCGGCCACTGGGGTTCCGACGGGCGGCTGCACGTCGACGGCCGGGTCGACGACGTCATCAACACCGGTGGGGTCAAGGTCGCCCCTCGGCTCGTCGAGGACGCCGTCGCCGAGCACGTCGCCGCCGTCCGCGAGGTCGTCGTCGTCGGCGTCCCCGACCCGGTGTGGGGCGAGGCGGTCGGCGCGCTGGTGGTGCTGGACCCGGACATCGGGCATCCCCCGACGGTGCGCGACCTGCGGGCCGGGCTGCGCGGCATACTGCCGGACCACGCCCTGCCCCGCCTGCTGCTCGTCGCCGACGCCGTCCCCACCCGGGGGCCGGGCAAGCCCGACCGGGCGGCAATTGTCGAGATGTTCGGCCTGGGGCGATCCCAGGTGGAACAATGACCCCCGTGACCCGCGCCCTCCCCTTCGTCGTCGAGCTGGCGCTGGTGCTCTATGCCCTCATCGACTGCCTCCAGACCGACGAGATCCTGGTGCGCAACCTGCCGAAGATCGTCTGGGTCTTCATCATCTTGCTGTTCCCGTTCGTCGGGCCCATCGCCTGGTTGGTCGCCGGGCGCCCGGAGCGGACCGGCCCGGCCGGCAGCGGCACGTTGTGGGGTCCACGTCAACAGGCCCAACGGAAGGCGCCGCCCCGGCCCCGGGGCCCCGACGACGACCCCGACTTCCTCAAGGGACTGTAGAAAGGCCCCTCCTGCGCCATGGCCACCGCGAACCAGTGGATCGCCGGTGCCCGGCCCCGGACCCTCCCGGCCGCCGTCGCACCCGTCGTCATCGGCACCGCCGCCGCCCACGAGGCCGGTCGGGGCCGGCTGGGGTATGCCGTCCTGGCCCTTCTCGTCGCCCTCGCCCTGCAGGTGGGGGTCAACTACGCCAACGACTACTCCGACGGCGTGCGCGGCACCGACGCCACCCGAGTGGGCCCCGTGCGGCTCGTCGGCCAGGAGCTCGCGGACCCGCGCTCGGTCAAGATGGCGGCCTTCGGGTCGTTCGGGGTGGCCGGGGTGGTCGGGCTCGTCCTCATCACGCTCGCGCACACCTGGTGGCTGCTACCGCTCGGCGCACTCGCCGTCCTGGCGGCCTGGCGCTACACCGGCGGCGACAACCCCTACGGCTACCGGGGCCTGGGCGAGGTCTACGTCTTCCTCTTCTTCGGTCTGTTGGCCACCCTCGGGACCGAGTACACCCAGGTCGCGCGGACCAGCGGGTTCGGGGTCGTCGGCGCGGTCGGGGTCGGAGTGCTGGCCTCGGCGATCCTCGTCGCCAACAACCTGCGCGACATCCCCACCGACGCGCAGACGGGCAAGCGGACCCTGGCCGTCCGACTCGGCGACGCCGGCACCCGCCGGCTGTATGCCGCACTGCTCCTCCTCGCCTACCTCGCAGTGCTCGGCATGGCGCTCTGGCAGCCCTGGGTACTGCTCGCCCTGGTCTCGCTCCCGGTGGCGTGGCGCCTCGTCGCCGTGGTCCGTCGCGGCGCGAGCGGCAAGATGCTCATCCCCGTGCTCGCAGGGACGGGGCTGCTCGAGGTGGGCTACGCCGTCCTCGTCGCTCTCGGCGTCCTCGTCGGCGCCATGCTGGGCTGACCCCGGTCCTCGTCGGCGCCGCCCTCCCCGGGTCCCCCTAACCTCTGCTAGCAGAAGTTGTGTGACCAAGCACAGGTTGCAACCTCTGCTCGGTCACCTAACTTCTGCTAGCAGAGGTTAGGGCGAGGGGGAGCAGGGGGTCCCGGGGCCGGAGCAGCATGGCGAGCGGAACCGTCAGCGGAAGTCGTCGCGGGAGTCGGTATACCCGTCGGCCTCGACCGCGGGCCCCGACCCAGCCGACCCAGCCGACCCAGCCGACCCAGCCGACCCGGCTTCCCGGTTGCGGTCGATCGCCGCGTCCTCGACGTCCTCGTCGGTCACCCGGCGCTCGGTCGCCGCGCGCCGGGCCTCGAGCCGCTCGGCGATCTGCCGGGAGTAGTCCGCCCGGAACCGGCGCAGCACGACATACGAGACAGGCAGCGACAACAGCGCCGCCCCGAGGAGCAGCAGGGCGGACTGGTCCGGCGAGCGCAGCCCGAGCAGCCAGAGCACCGAGAGGCACCCGAAGAACACGAGCACCCGCAGGAGGGAGTAGCGGATCATCGAGGTCGTTCGCCCGCCTCAGAGGCCCGAGTAGCTGTGCTGGCCGACGAAGTACATGTTGACGACGGCGTAGTTCATGATGATGCACGCGAACCCGGCGACGGCGATCCAGGCTGCCGCCTGGCGCCTCCAGCCGGCCGTGGCGCGGGCATGCAGGTATGCCGCGTAGACGACCCAGATGACGAAGGTCCAGACCTCCTTGGGGTCCCAGTTCCAGTAGGACCCCCAGGCCTGGCGGGCCCAGATGGCCCCGGCGATCACGGTGAACGTCCACAGCGGGAACGCGACGACGTGGATGCCGTAGGACATCCGCTCCAAGGCGGCCGCCGCGGGCAGGCGCTCGAGAACCCGCGCCCGGGGCGAGCCCTCGAACCGGTCGCGGGCGAGGTAGACCCCGGTGAGGGCGAACCCGACGGCGAACAGCGCCACCGAGATCGTCGCCACGGTCACGTGGATGGCCAGCCAGTAGGACCGCAGCGACGGCATGAGCTCGGCCGCGTCGGTGTACCACACGGTGATGCCGAGCCCCAGGGTGAGCAACACCGGCGTCACGACGAAGACCCCCAGCCAGCGCAGGTCGCGACGCGAGGACCAGCCGAGGAAGACCGCCATGGTGAAGAACGAGCCGGCGACGGAGAACTCGTACATGTTGCCGAGCGGCCACCGGTGCACCGAGGCTCCGCGCATGGCGGCACCCGCGAACAGCAGGGCCGTCCCGAGGATCGCCAGCGACCGGGCGATCCCGGCGGCCTTGCGAGCGCGCAGCGGTGTGGGGTCGCCGGCATCCGACTGGGCCTGCGGACCCGTCGCCGGGCTCTCGAGCGGCGAGGCCGCCTCCCCGGTCCCGGACCGCGGCGCACTCACCGCCGCCGGCATGAGCTCGCGCTCCTGCGCCCGCTCGTCGGCCCGCGCCTCTGCCCGAGCATCCGCGCGGGCGGGGACCAGCCAGGCCAGGTAGGCGGCATACGCGATCATCGCGAGCGCCAGCACGGCCATCGCCGAGTACACGGCGAGGTTGGCGTACTGGGCGAGCGTCTCGTTGGTCATCTGCTGAGCCGGTCCTTCATGTCGGAGAGGAGAGCCGTCACCGTGTCGGGCATCGCCTGGTCGTCGTCCTTGGCCAGTCCCCCGATGGTGACTACGGTACGTCCTTCGCCGGCGCCCGAGGTGACCCGGACGAACACCCGCCGCCTCCGCACGACGAGCGAGGCGACCAGGCCGGCCAGCGCGAGCAGCGCCGAGACGAGGGTCAGTCCCTTGCCCGGGTCGTTGCGGATCGACAGCCCCGCGAACCGCTCCACCCCGTCGAACGTGATCGAGCCGCGCCCACCCGGCAGCTGGACCGTCTGGCCCGGCTTGATCCAGATCCGCAGGGCGTCGGTACCCGCGGCGTTCTTGAGCTGGGTCATCTTCGAGGTGTCGAGGGTGTAGACCGACTGCGGCCGGGCGTCGGGGAACAGGGTGCCCTCATAGACGGTGAGGGCGAGCGCCGGGTCCAGCGAGTCCGGGAAGGCCGAGGTCGGGCCGGAGGCGGTGATGACACCGGTCGGCAGGAACAGGCCCGCGAAGCCCAGCTGCTTCGGGGTGGCCCCCGGCACCTTGATGGCCCCGACCGACCTGTAGTTGTTGTCCTGGGGCAGGAACGGGGTGGCGTCGGAGTACAGGACCGTCCCTTGGCCGTCGCGGACGGTGATCTTGGGCGCGTAGCCGTTGCCGAGCAGGAAGACCGTCCCACCACCGGTCTCGAGCGGGTGGTTGACCTCGATCGTCCTCTTCTCGGGCGTCGCCCCCGGCCGCGCCGTGAAGGTCGTGTATGCCGTGAAGCTGCGCGGCATCCCGAACTGGCCCCGGCCGGTGACGTCGTGCTCGAAGGTGGCGTCCATCTTGTCGACGGTGAGGGTGAACGGCTGCAGCGCCGAGGTGTCGACCCATGGGCCGGGGTTGAAGGTGTCGTAGCGCGAGAGGGTGTTGGCGAAGGTCTGGCCGGAGGGGACGATGACGTCGCCCTTCCAGCCGAGGAGGTGCCCGACGGCGACGCCGACGATGACCCCGATGAGGGCGAGATGGAACACGAGGTTGCCGGTCTCCTTGAGGTAGCCCTTCTCGGCGCTCAGCGTCCCGGCCTCGTGGCTGTGCACGCGGTAGCGCCGCGAGCGCAGGACGGCCCGGGCGGTCTCGAGCGTCGCCTCCACGTCGGCGTCGACCGCTCCGGCGTCATGCGCGGCGAGCCGCTCGAGCCGCCTCGGGGCCAGCGGCGGGGCGCTGCGCATCGCGTTCCAGTGCTGGCCGCTGCGGGGCAGCACGCAGCCGACGAGCGAGACGAACAGCAGCAGGTAGATCGCCGCGAACCACGGCGAGGCGAACACGTCGAAGAAGCCCAGCCGGTCGAGCACCGGCCCCGCCGTCGGGTGGGCGTCGATCCAGGCGGCCGTGCGCTGGGAGTTGATCGAGCGCTGCGGGAAGGTCGATCCGGGCAGGGCGGCGACGGCGAGGAGCAGGAGGAGGAAGAGCGCCGTGCGCATGCTCGTCAGCTGGCGCCAGGTCCACCGCAGCCATCCGCGGGGGCCGAGCGGTGGCAGCGTCACCGGCGCGGGCTGGGTGCCGAGCTCTGACGCAGCGCCGCTCTCTGACGACCGGTCGGTGTCGGCACTCATCAGATCACCACCTGGAAGCCGGCGACGAGCTCGGACTGCACCCACCGGTTGATGCTCTCCCACCAGCCGGTGACCAGGAGCGTACCGACCACGAGGAGCAGGACGCCGCCGAAGACCTGGACGCCGCGCATGTGGGTGCGCAGCCAGCCGGAGAGCCGGTTGGCGCTGCCGAGTCCGGCGGCGACGAGGAGGAACGGGAGCCCGAGGCCGAGGCAGTAGGCCGCGGCGAGGACGACCGCCCGGGCGACGCTCGGGTCGACCGAGCTCGCCGAGATGGTGAGCACCGCCGCCAGGGTCGGCCCGGTGCAGGGGGCCCAGCCCAGCCCGAAGACCGCCCCGAGCAGCGGGGCACCGACCAGCCCGGCGCGGGGACGCCACGAGATCGTCAGCTCGCGCTGGGTCCGGGCGCCGCCGACGCCGAGGAAGACGAGGGCGAGTGCGATGACGAGCACGCCGCCGACCCGCATGAGCAGGACCCGGTGCTCGACGAGGGCGGCGCCGACCGAGGTGATGAAGATCGAGCCGAGGATGAACACCGTGCTGAACCCGGCGACGAAGAGCAGCGCCCCGAGCACGACCCGCGACCTCGATCGTCGCGCGGTATCGCTGAGGCCGGTGACGTAGCCGAGGAAGCCCGGGACGAGGGGCAGCACGCAGGGGCTGGCGAACGACACCAGCCCGGCGAGCACGGCCACGGCCACCGCGAGGGGCAGGGCCCCCGTGGCGATGGTGTCGCTGACCCCGCTGACGATCTCGCTCACGTCCCGGCGACCGTGTCGTCGACGAGCCCGGTCAAGGTGGCGGTCGTCACCGCTCCGCTCACCCGCGCCGCGATCCGCCCCTGGGTGTCAAGGACGAGGGTGGTCGGGATCGTCGGGGCCTTGCCCTGCAGGGCGAGGATGAGCACCCCGGACTCGTCCGTGAGGCTGGGGTAGGTGACCTTGCGGGCCGAGACGAACGCCGCGCCCCTGGCCGTGTCCTCGCGGAAGTCGATCCCGATGAACATGACCGGCTGGTGCGCCGCCTGGATGTCCTCCCAGGCCTTCTGGAGGTCCCCGGCCTCGGCGACGCACGGCCCGCACCACGACCCCCAGACGTTGACGACGACGACCTTCCCCAGCTGGTCCACGGAGGACCAGGCGGTGCCGTCGAGGGTCGTGCCGTGCAGGTCGACCGGGGCGCCACGGTCGGCGGCGGGGATCTTCTCGACGGTTCCGTCGCCCGACACATAGCCCTTCTGGTCGCCGGCCCTGGCCTGGGCCGCGACAGAGTTGGGGTCCTGCGAGCAGCCGCTCAGCCCGGCCAGCGACACGGTGAGCGACGCGGCGGCGAGCAGGACGGCATACCGACGGGGGCGAGCGCTCACGCGCCGGCTCCGGGCGCGGCCAGCGCCGCCAGCGCGGCGGCCGGCTCGCTGTAGGACAGCGAGAGCAGCTCGTCGCCCACATAGGTGAGCGAGGTCAGCGAGGCCAGGGCGCACTCGCGCCGGCCCGGGTGGTGCATGAGCCGGCGACCCTCGACCGCCAGCCGGTAGACCCAGATCGGGGCCTGGTGGGAGACGAGGACGACCTCGTGGCCCTCGGCGAGGGCCCGCGCGGCCGACACGGCGTCGGTCATCCGGGCGGCGAGCGAGACGTAGGGCTCGCCCCAGCTGGGCCGGGCCGGGTTGAGCATCTTGCGGAACATCGCGGGGTGGCGGAGCAGCCCCTTGCCGCCGGCCACCGCGAGCCCCTCGAACTCGCTCGTGGCCTCGATGAGCCGGTCGTCGGTGCGGACCTCGAGGCCGTGGCTGGCCGCGATGGGCGCAGCGGTCTCCTGGGCGCGCTGAAGGGGGCTGGCCAGGACGTGGGTGATGTCGTGGTCGGCGAGGTGGTCGGCGACGACCTGGGCCATCTTCTGGCCCAGGTCCGAGAGGCGGTAGCTCGGCAGCCGGGCGTAGAGGATGCGGTCGGGGTTGTGGACCTCACCGTGCCGCAGCAGGTGGATGACGGTGCGTGGCCCGTCGGTCGAGGGCGTCTCCGGCGTCGTCATGGGTCGCATTGTGGCAAACCAAGCCGTGACGGGTCGCCCCCCGGGTCGGAGGCGAGACGGCAGGGCCGCCTCAGCCGGCGGATGCGGCGGCCTCGGCGGCAGTCGGAAGGGCCGCGAGGACGTGTCCGACGGCCTCGTCGTCGTGCGCCCCGCTGACGAACCACGCCTCGAACGAGCTCGGCGGGAGGTAGACCCCCTGGCTCAGCATCGAGTGGAAGAACCGGCCGTATGCCGCGGTGTCCTGGTCGCGGGCGTCGTCGTAGTTCGTCACCTCGCCGTCGCGGAAGAACACGGAGAACATCGATCCGGCCCACTGCACCCGGTGGGGCACGCCGGCCCGGGCCAGCTCGGCGGCGGCGGCACCGGCGATCGCGTGGGCCGCCTCGCCGAGCCGGGTGTAGAGCGCGCCGTCGCACCCGCGCAGGGTGGCCAGCCCGGCGGCCGTCGCGACCGGGTTGCCCGACAGGGTCCCGGCTTGGTAGACCGGCCCCTCGGGGGCGAGCAGCCGCATGATCTCGGCCCGGCCGCCGAACGCCGCCGCCGGGAACCCCCCGCCCATGACCTTGCCGAAGGTGAACAGGTCGGGGTCGCCGGCGGAGGGGTCCTCCAGGCCGTACCAGCCCGCCGCGCTGCACCGGAACCCGGTCATCACCTCGTCGGAGATCAGCAGCGCCCCGTGTTCGCGGGTGATCCGCCGCAGCCCCTCGGTGAAGCCCGGGGCAGGTGGCACGACGCCCATGTTGCCCGCCGCGGCCTCGGTGATGACGGCGGCGATGTCGCGCCCGCTCTCGGCGAACGCCGCCTCGACGGCGTCGAGGTCGTTGTAGGGCACGACGATCGTCTCGGCGGCCATCGCCTTGGGCACCCCGGCCGAGTCGGGCAGGGCGAGAGTCGCCACACCCGAACCGGCCGACGCGAGGAGGCTGTCGACATGACCGTGGTAGCACCCGGCGAACTTCACGACGAGGTTGCGCCCGGTGAAGCCACGGGCCAGCCGGATGGCGCTCATCGTCGCCTCCGTCCCGCTCGAGACCAGCCGCACCTGCTCGACCGGCGCGACGCGCGCGACGATCTCCTCGGCGAGCAGGACCTCGTTCTCGCTGGGCGTCCCGAAGGAGTAGGCCTTCGCGGTCGCCTCGGCCACCGCGGCGGCGACGTCGGGGTGGCGGTGCCCGAGGATCATCGGCCCCCAGCTGCAGATGAGGTCGACATACCGGCGGCCGTCGACGTCGGTCAGCCAGGCCCCCTCCGCGCTCGCCATGAACCGCGGCGTGCCCCCCACCGCGCGGAACGCGCGGACCGGGGAGTTGACCCCGCCGGGGATGACGGCGCGGGCGCGGGCCAGCAGGGCATCGGAGGTGGGGGCGTCAGCGGGGTATGCCGTCATTCCCCCATTGTTTCAGCGGGTCAGGAGTGCTGGGCCACCGGTGCCGCGCCGTCGGCGGTGATGGCCTCGCGCACGCGCTGCATCACGTCGCCGAGGCAGGTGAACTGGGTGTCGCTGACGACGTCGAGCAGGTTGCGCCGCACGCTCTCGACGTGGACCTTGGCCATCGCGTCGATCTCGTCCCAGCCGTGCTGGGTCAGCACGAGGAAGATCCCGCGGCCGTCGTCGGGGGCGGGCTCGCGGCATACCCAGCCGCGCCGCTCGAGGCGGTTGGCGGTGTGCGTGACCCTGCTGCGGGACTGGACGATGAGCTCGGCGAGCGCCGACATCCGCATCCGGCCACGGGGTTGCTCGGAGAGCATCGACAGCAGCTCGTACTCGGAGAGGCTGATGTCGTGTGCCTGCAGGTCGCGGTCGAGGGCGACGTCGAGCTCCCGGACTCCGCGCAGGTAGGCGCGCCATGACCGCTGCTCTTCCGGGGTGAGCCAGCGGGGCTCGGTGCCGTCCGAAACCATGTGCCGATTCTCCCATGCCGAGGTGGTGGTTGAGCCGTGGGTTCACCGTTCCGGAGCGCGTTCCTCGTCACATCTTCTACAAACCCGAGCACGACGTCGCGGGGTGGCCGGCGGTGCGGTCGAGGGCGGGCATCCGGCGGGCCGGCGGGGTGCCCGACGGCCCAGCCGGGGCGCGACCCGGCCGACCGTCGCACGGGTGCGGCGGTCCCGCCGCGCATCGGGATGCGCGACCAGCGCCACCTCTCAGGGACGTCACAGGTGGCCCGAGGAATACCCACGGGAAGGCGTGAGTTAGTTGTTGAAGTATCAACAAGCACCGCTCGACGGGCCTCGGCCCTACCGTGCGGCATACCCCCCGAAGGAGCATCACCATGAGCACCGCACCCGAGGTCGCGACCCTCCTCGAGAACCTGACCAGCGGCACCTGGACGGTCGACCCCAGCCATACCGAGATCGGGTTCGTCGCCCGTCACCTCATGGTCACCAAGGTGCGTGGCCGGTTCGTCGACTTCGCCGGCACCGTCAAGGTGGCGGACGACCTGGCCGCCTCCGAGGTCGAGGTCATCGTCCAGATGGCGTCGATCGACACCCGCAGCGCCGACCGCGACACCCACCTGCGCAGCGCCGACTTCTTCGATGTCGAGAACCACCCGCAGATGACCTTCCGCTCGACCGCGTTCGACGGCGAGACCCTCACCGGCGACCTGACCATCAAGGGCGTCACGAAGCCGGTCAGCTTCGAGGTCGAGTTCGGCGGCACGGCCACCGACCCGTGGGGCAACACCAGGGCCGGGTTCGAGGCCTCCGCCACGATCAACCGGAAGGACTGGGGCCTGGAGTGGAACGTCGCGCTCGAGAGTGGCGGCGTCCTGGTCTCCGACAAGGTCACCCTCACCCTCGAGGTCGAGCTGCTCAAGCAGGCCTGACCCCCCGCTCCACCGCGGCGCGGCACGCCGCCCGGAGCGACCCCGCCCCGGCTCGGGGCTTCGACGGTCGCGGCCCGGCTTCCACCCTCCAGGAGCCGGGCCGCTTCCGTCCGTCGGTGCGCACCTGCCCCCGCCCCGCTTCCGTCCGTCGGTGCGCACCTGCCCCCGCCCCGCCGCCTCGGCCCCGTCCCCCCTCCCCTAACCTCTGCTAGCAGAGGTTAGGGGACCAAGCAGATGTTGCACCGTCTGCTTGGTCGCACAACCTCTGCTAGCAGAAGTTAGGCGCGCAGGTGAGGGCGGGCGGAGGGGCGGAGGTGGCCGATCTGGCGCGGGTGAGGGGTCGATTCGGCCGGCGTCAGAGGCGGGCGGCGGCCTCGAGGGCGTAGTACGTGAGGATGATCCGTGCCCCGGCCCGGCGGATGTGCAGCAGGGACTCCATCATCACCCGGTCGCGGTCGATCCAGCCGTTCGCGGCGGCCGCCTCGATCTGGGAGTACTCCCCGGAGATCTGGTATGCCGCGACCGGCACCGGCGACATCGCCGCCGCCGCCGCGACGATGTCGAGGTGGGGCATGGCCGGCTTGACCATCACGATGTCGGCCCCCTCGGTGATGTCGAGCTCGAGCTCGCGGAGCGACTCGGTGGCGTTGGCGGGGTCCTGCTGGTAGGTCGCCCGGTCCCCGACGAGCGAGGACTGCACCGCCTCCCGGAACGGGCCGTAGAGCCCCGAGGTGTACTTCGCGGCATACGCGAGCAGGATCGTGTCGGTGAACCCGGCCGCGTCGAGCGCCGCCCGGACGTAGCCGACCTGGCCGTCCATCATGCCGGACAGCCCGAGGACGTGCGCCCCGGCGCGGGCCTGGGCGAGGCCCATCGCGGCATACCGGGCGAGGGTGGCGTCGTTGTCGACCACGGCATCGCGCCCCGGTCCGCCGTCCCTGAGGACCCCGCAGTGGCCGTGGTCGGTGAACTCGTCGAGGCACAGGTCGGCCATGACGACGAGGTCGTCGCCAACGGCGGCCCGGACCGCCGCGAGGGCGAGGTTGAGGATGCCGTCGGGATCGTCGGCGCCGGAGCCGGTGGCGTCCTTGGTCTCGGGGACGCCGAAGATCATGATCCCGCCAAGGCCCGCCTCGACGCAGCGCCGCGCCTCCTCGACGAGGGTGGGCACGGTGTGCTGGGCGACGCCCGGCATCGCCGCGATCGGCACGGGCTCGGCGATCCCCTCACGGACGAACACCGGAAGGACGAGGTCGGCCGGGTGCAGCCGGGTCTCGGCGACGAGGCGGCGCACGGCCGGGCTCTGGCGCAGCCGGCGCGGCCGGGAGAGCGGGAACCCCGGTGAGGCCGCGAGCCGCCCGTCGCTCGGGCCGACCATCAGCGGGCCCGGCGCCGCGTGGCCGTCTTGCGCTGGCTGGGCCGGACGACGGTGTCCCCGGCCTCGGTCGCCGCCATGGCGAGCGAGCGGCCGTGGTCGGCGAGGGCGTCGACGAGCGCGTCCGCCGACGGCTCCGGCGCGAGCACGTCGACCCGCAGCCCGTGCTCCTCGGCGGTCTTGGCCGTCGCCGGGCCGATGCACGCGACGACCGTCGACGGATGCGGCTTGCCGGCGATGCCGACGAGGTTGCGCACCGTGGAGCTCGACGTGAAGACGACCGCGTCGAACGAGCCGGCCTTGATCGCCTCGCGGATGCTCGGGGCGGGCGGGGCGGCGCGGACGGTGCGGTATGCCGTGACGTCGTCCACCTCCCAGCCCATCGACTGCAGACCCGCGACCAGCGTGTCGGTGGCGATGTCGGCGCGGGGCAGGAAGACCCGGTTGATCGGGTCGAGCACGTCGTCGAAGGGCGGCCAGCCCTCGAGGAGGCCGCGGGCCGACTGCTCGCCAGACGGGGTGAGGTCGGGGCTGATCCCCCAGTCGCGCAGGGCCTGTGCGGTGACCCCGCCGACGGCCGCGACCTTGAGCCCGGCGAAGGACCGGGCGTCGAGGCCGACCTCCTCGAACTTCTCGCGGACCGCTTTGACGGCGTTGACCGAGGTGAAGCCGACCCACTCGTAGCGTCCGGTCACCATGCCCTTGACCGCTCGCTCCATCTGCTGCGGCGTGCGGGGCGGCTCGACCGAGATGGTCGGGACGACAGTCGACTCGGCACCATAGAGGGAGAGTCGGGCCGTCATCGAGCCCGACTGCTCCTTGGTCCGCGGCACGAGGACGTTCCAGCCGAACAGCGGCTTGGTCTCGTACCAGGACAGGGCCTCACGCATCAGCACAGTCTCGCCGACGATCGCCATGGACGGGGCCGCCGAGGCCTCGATCGTGTTGGGCGCCTCGCCCAAGGTGGTCACCCAGCTCGACTGGCTCACGGTCGTGCCGCGCATGGCGATGACGACCGGCGTGTGCGGGCTGCGGCCACCCTCGAGCATCCCCGAGAGGGTGTCCTGGAGGGCCTCGGGACCGCCGAGGACGACGACGGTCACGTTCGGGTCGACAGGCGCCGCCAGCCCGGCGGACCGGGTCCCGGCACCGATGACGTGGACGGCGCTGGAGCCGCCGACGGTGAGCGGGACACCGGCATACGCGGGCACCGCCGACACCGAGCTGACGCCGGGAACGACCTCGAAGGGGATCCCGGCCCTGGCGCACGCGCTCGCCTCCTCGGCGAGGCCGTTGAACGTCGACGGGTCGCCGTCCATGAGCCGGACGACGAGGCCGCGCGGGTGGTCCTTGGCGGCCTTGATGATGATCTTCGCGCGGGACGCCTGGGTGAGCGGCTGGCCGGTCTCGCCGAAGCCGGCGTCGACGACGTCGACGCCGGCACGGCAGCAACGGTCTACGACCTCCTCGCGGGCCAGCTGGTCCATGACGACGGCGTCGGCCCCCGCGAGGTACTCGACCGCGCGCAGGGTGAGCAGGCCGGCGTCACCGGGGCCGGCGCCGACGAAGGCGACCCGGGCGGGGGTGGCCTGCGTCGAGGACGGCGAGGTCGGGGTGGCGGTGCTCGAGCGCCTCGTCGGGCTCACTGGTCACGCTCCGTGGCAAGTAGGTCGGTCAGGTCGGCGGGGACGGTGGCCGGGTCGACGTCGCCCGGCTCGGAGGTCGGTCGGGCCGGGAGGGCCGGGTATGCCGTGGCGCCGGTGAGCTCGGCGGCGCCGTCCTCGAGGAGGACCCCGGCGAGGCGGGCGCCGAGCTGGGCGGCGTCGGCGGGCGCGCCGACCAGGGAGCGGCGCAGCTCGACGGCGCCGTCGGGGGACCCGACGAAGGCGCGCAGGGACAGCTCGATGCCGTCGACGCCCTCGACGATCTCGGCGAGCGCTCCGACCGGGGCGGTGCAGCCGGCCTCGAGGGTGGCGAGCAGCGCCCGCTCGGCGGTGACGCAGGCGCGGGTGTCCGCGTCGTCGATGGCGGACACCGCGGCGACGGTGCCGGCGTCGTCGGCCCGCACCTCGACGGCGAGGGCTCCCTGGCCGGGCGCCGGGAGCACCTGGATCGGGTCGAGGAGCTCGGTCGCCTCACCACGGCGGCCGAGTCGGCCGAGCCCCGCGCTCGCCAGGACGACGGCGTCGCACTCCCCGGAGGCGACCTTGGCGATGCGGGTGTCGACGTTGCCGCGGATGTCGCGCAGGGTCAGCCCGAGACCGAGGGCTGCGAGCTGGGCGGCCCGCCTCGGGGAGCCGGTGCCGACGACGGCTCCGGCGGGGAGCTCTCCGAGGGTGAGCCCGTCCCTGGCGACGAGCGCGTCACGCGGGTCCTCGCGCAGGGGGATCGCCGCGAGGGCGAGCCCCTCCTCGGGCGCGGTCGGGAGGTCCTTGAGCGAGTGGACGGCCAGGTCGACCTCACCGTCGCGCAGGGCCTGGCGCAGGGCCGAGACGAACACACCGGTACCGCCCATCGCGCTGAGCGGGGTACGGGTGTCGGTGTCGCCGGGGGTGACCACCTCGACGAGCTCGACCTCGTGTCCGATCTCGCGGAGCCGGTCGGCGACCCACCCGGACTGCGTCGTGGCCAGCGTGGAGCGTCGGGTGCCCAGCCGAAGCCTCACGCGTCCTCCCCCGGATGCTTCGGCGGTGTCGACGCGATGCGCAGGTCGGCGGGCACGAGGTCGAACAGCTCGGACAAGGCGCGGGCGTAGCTGCCGCCCAGGCCGTTGCGGGCGAGCTCCTTGACCCGGATCGTCGGGGTGTGGAGGAGCTTCTCGATCATCCGGTGGGCCGCCAGGCGCACCTCGGCGCGCTCGGTCTCGGTGAGGTTGGGGGTGCGGTGCTCGAGACGCGCGAGCTCGGTCTCGAGCAGCTCGGCGGCGCGAGCCCGCAGGGCGGTGACCGTCGGGACGACCGTCTCGGCCGCGCGGGCCAGGAGGTACTCAGCCACCTCGGCGGTGACGAGGTCGGTGGCCTCGTGCACCTGGGGGGCGTCGGCGGTGCCCGCAAGGATCTCGCCGAGCTCGGCGAGGCCGAGCCGGGTCACGCCGGGGACGTCGGCCACCTCGGGCTCGACGTCGTGGGGGAGGGCGAGGTCGATGTAGACCTGGGGGCGGCCGCCACGGGCCGCCGCGGCGGCCGCGGCGTCGGTGGCGTTGACGACGGTGGTGGACGCGCCGGTGGCCGTCATCACGATGTCGGCACCGCCGAGGACCTCGACGAGGTCCGGCATCTGTCGGGCCTGGCCGCCGATGCGCTCGGCCAGTCGCTCGCCGCGCTCGAAGCTGCGGTTGAGGACGGTGACCGACAGCGGGGAGCCGTCGGCGGCCGTCTTGGCCGCCAGAGCGCCCATGCCGCCCGCGCCGACGACGGCGACGGTACAGCCGGCCAGCGGACCGAGCACGCCGGCCGCGTGGGAGAGCCCGGCGGCGACGAGCGAGCCGCTCACGGCGTCGATCTGGGTCTCGGTGTGGACCCGCTTGCCGACCCGCAGCGCCCACTGGAACAGCATGTTGAGCGCCGGCCCGACATGCTGGTGGCGCTGCGCCCGGGCCAGGGCCGAGCGAAGCTGGCCCAGGATCTGGGCCTCCCCGACGGCCATCGAGTCCAGACCTGCCGCGACCGTGAAGGCGTGCGCGATGGCCTGCTCCTCGTAGTGCAGGTAGAGATGCGGCTGCAGCTCGGCGCGCGGGAGGCCGGAGCTCAGCGCGAGGGCTTCGGTGACGTCGGCCACGGCACCGTGGAAGGTGAGCGCCTCGGCATACACCTCGGTGCGGTTGCACGTCGAGACGACGACCGCCTCGGTGACGTTCTCGGCGTGCAGCAGGTGCGTCTCGAGCGTGGTCTGTCCCACGCTGTCGAGAGCGACCGCCTCAAGCATGGGGATGGACGCGTCATGATGCGACACGCCGAGGACCAGGAGGCTCATGGAGCACCCACCTTCGCCGGGGTTGGACTGGCCTTGCGCTGCTCGTGGAACGCCAGGATCTGCAGCTCGGTCGACAGGTCGACCTTGCGGACGACGACACCGTCGGGCACCGACAACAGGCCCGGGGCGAAGTTGAGGATGGAGCGGACCCCCGCCCCGACGAGCAGGTCGCACACATCCTGCGCGGAGTCGGCCGGGGTGGCGATGACGCCGATGGCCAGGCCCTCGTCGCGCACGATGGCGCCGAGGTCGCTCATCCGGCGGACCTCGCGCCCGGCGACGCGCCTGCCGACGACCGCCGCGTCGCGGTCGAGGAGCGCGACGATGCGGAAGCCCCGGGTCGCGAACCCGCTGTATGCCGCGAGCGCGCGGCCGAGGTTGCCCATCCCGACGATCGCCACCGGCCAGTCGTGGGTGAGGCCGAGGGCGAGCGAGATCTGGTAGGCGAGCCGGTCGACCTCGTAGCCGACGCCGCGCGTGCCGTAGGAGCCGAGGTGCGACAGATCCTTGCGCAGCTTGGCCGGGCTCACCCCGGCGGTTCCGGCGAGCTCGTCCGAGCTGACGGAGGTGATGCCCCGCTCAGCCATGGAGGTGAGGGCCCGCAGGTAGCCGGGAAGACGAGCCACCGAGGCGTCCGGGATACCCCGCGGGGTAACGGCGGAAGCGGACACGACCGTCACCTGCTCCTCTCGGCAGTCGAGGCGCCCGGCATCCCTGCCGGGTGGTCCGTGCGCGGCGGGCGCCGGGAACGCTCGTAGAACGCGCAACGACCACAGGTTACGCAGTTGTGAAGCCATGCACAAAGTCACAAGGGGGCCGGATGAGACGACCGGGGACCGCGACGCGCCGAGCGGCGCACCCGAGGACCGTGAACCGCCCCCGCAGCGTGACCCACCTCACGCCGGAGGGCGGGCCAGCGCCGCCCTCAGCCGGGCCTCGTCGACCCGGAAGTAGTCGTGCCGGTGCCCGTCGACGAGAGTCACCGGGATCTCCTCGGCGTACGCCTCGAGGAGAGCGGGGTCGTCGAGCACCGAGACCTCGGTCCATCCGACGCCGAGATCGGCGGCCACCCGCTCGATGACGGCGCGCGCGTCGTCGCACAGATGGCACCCTTGCCTGCCGATGAGCGTGACCCGAGGCTCGGGCGGGCGCGCGGGCTCAGGGGTCTGTCCCGGGGGCGCGGACGGGGCGGAGGGCATACGGACCGGCCGTCCTAGAAGAAGACCGAGCGCCGCTGCATGAGCAGCGCGTAGAGGTTCTGCTGGATGGTCTCGCGGACCTGGTCGGTGAGGTCGAAGACGAGCATGGGGTCCTCCGCGGCCGCCGACCCGAACTTCTCGGTGTGGATCGGCGCCCCGAACTCGATGATCCACTTGCTCGGCAGCGGCACCATCCCGAGCGGGCCGAGCCACGGGAAGGTCGGGGTGACCGGCAGGTAGGGCAGACCGAGGACCCGGGCGACGGTCTTCATGTTGCCGAGCATCGGCGCGATCTCCTCCGCCCCCACGACGGAGACCGGGATGATGGGTACCCCGGCCTTCAGGGCGGCCGAGACGAACCCGCCGCGCCCGAAGCGCTGCAGCTTGTAGCGCTCCTTGAACGGCTTGCCGACGCCCTTGAACCCCTCGGGGAACACCCCGACGAGCTCGCCCTTGGCGAGCAGGCGGTCGGCATCGTCGTTGGTCGCCAGCGTCGCGCCACCCCGCCGCGAGACCATCCCGAGGAGCGGCGCCTGGAAGACCAGGTCCGCTCCCAGCGCCCGCATCGCCCGGTGCTGGGGGTGCTCGTCATGGATCGCGAGCTGGACCATGAGCGAGTCGATGGCGATGGTGCCGGAGTGGTTGACGACGACGAGCGCCCCACCCTCAGCCGGGATGTTCGCGATGCCGCGGGTCTCGACGCGGAACCACCGCCGGTAGAGCGGGCGCAGCAGGGGATAGAGGATGTTCTCGGTGAAGTCGGCGTCGTAGCCGAACTCGTCGACCTGGTAGGCGCCGTCGAGCCGCCGGCGCAGGTAGGCCAGCACCTCGGCGATCCGGCGCTCGATGTCGCCGGGGGAGATGCCCGCTCCTTCGGCCGCCAGGCGCATCGCCGCGACGGCGGCACCCACGAGCTCCTCGAGGCCGGGCGCGGGTAGCGAGTCCGCCTCCGCCACGACCGTGGGGTCAGGCGCCGCGTCCTGGCCGCTGCGGTGCGAGCGTGCCTCGGCACGCTCGCGTACCCGAGCGGCGGGGTCGGGGGCAAGGCGCAGGTGCGACCGGGCCCGGTCGTCGGCCTCGCGCTTCGCCCGCGCGGAGGCCGACGAGGTCCTGCGAGGGCGCCGGGAGCCGTCCAAGGCCGTGGGCGTGCCCCCCGAGGGCGCCGGGGCCGCCGGCGCCGCCTCGGACGGGCCCTTCGCGCGGGCCTTCGCGTCCGCCCGGCTGCCAGCGCCAGTGGTCGCCGCCTCGGTCGACGGTGGGGTCTCGGCGCTCGGGGCACGGCGGGGCCGGCGGCGCTCCCCGGCCTGGGCGACCGCCTTCCGCTGGACCCCCGAGGTGACGACGGGTCGCGGCCGGTGGGCCGGACGGGGGTCACCGGCCGCGGTCCGTGCCCGAGCCGCCAGGGCGTCGGGCGAGCCGGCGACCGAGTCGGCCGAGCCGGTCGGGGCGGTCGAGTCGGCCGAGCCGGTCGGGGCGGTCGAGTCGGCCGAGCCGGTCGGGGCGACCGGGGTGACCGGGTCGACCGGGTCGGGCGAGCCGGTCGGGTCGGCCGACAGCAGCGGCGTGGCGCGGCGTCGGGCCCGCTCACCCGACGCGCGGGCGGCACCGGCCGCGACGGCGCCCCTGGCCGTGCGCGCGGGGGCCGCGGCCCGGGAGCCCTTGCGAGGGGTCGGCTCGGTCATGTCGTCCTCCCCGGGAGTCCTGCCAGGAGACCCAGCCCGCGTGCGGCGGTCACCGTGGCACCGGCGAGCGTGCTCGCCGTGGGCAGCGCCGGCCGGACCGTCGTCGCGAAGTCCTCGAACGCCTGGCGGGTGGAGTAGCGCGGCTCGAACCCGAACCGCTCGCGCATGACGGTCGTGTCGAGGCCCCGGCCGAAGGCGAGGAACGACACCTGGTCGGGCGAGAAGTCAGCGAAGCCGAGGCGGCGGGTGAGCCTGCCGACCGTCCCGGATGCCGACATCGGGACGGGCACGAGCGGACGGCGCAGGAGGGCGGCCGCCTGCATCACGGTGATGACCCCGTCACCCGCGAGGTTGACCACCCCGGTGAGGCCGCCGGTCACCGCACGCAGCAGGGCCTCGGTGGCGTCGTCCTCGTGGAAGAACTGCATCCGAGCGTCGAAGCCGAACGGCACGGGCATGACCGGGAGGCTGAAGTAGTCGGTCATCGACGTGCGAATGTGCGGGCCGATGATGTTGGCGAAGCGGAGGGTGAGGATCTCGGTGTCGGGCCGCCGCCGGGCATAGCCGCGCACGTAGCCCTCGACCTCGATCGAGTCCTTGCCGAACCCGCTCCTCGGCAGCCGACGGGCCGTCATGTCCTCGGTGAACATCGCCGGGTCGCGGGGGGAGGATCCGTAGACCGCAGCCGAGGACTTCACGACGAGCCGGCGCACGCTGTCGGCCTTCTGGCAGGCCGCGAGCAGCTGCATCGTCCCGATGACGTTGATCTCCTTCTGCGGCGTGCGTCCGCCGGCGAAGGTGGGGGTGGCGATGACGTTCATGTGGACGACGGTGTCGACGCCCGCCTCGTCGATGATCTTGCCGATCATCGGGTTGCGGATGTCGGCGCGCACGAAGTCGGCGGCACCGATGTCGTGGGAGGGCGGAATGACGTCGACGCCGACCACCCGCCCGATGTCGGGCCGCGCCGACAGGCGGCGCGCGAGGAGCCCGCCGAGGTATCGCGACACCCCGGTCACGAGCACGACGCCTGCCACCTCATCACCCCTTCGGTCGACCCACTGCTGACCCTACCGAGAGGTCGCCACGTCGTACCCACCCAATGACGGAGAAGTCACTCCCGCGGGCACCCTGGGACGACGAAGGCCCCCACCGCGGATACGGTGCGGGGGCCTGGCGCCTGCGTGACACAGCGACCGCCGAGCCGGTGGCCGGCGGCCGTGACGTCACTTCTTGTTGCGACGCTGGTGACGCGTCTTGCGCAGCAGCTTGCGGTGCTTCTTCTTCGCCATCCGCTTGCGGCGCTTCTTGATCACTGAGCCCATGTGGAGTCCTTCGCTTCGGTGCCAACTGCACACCCTACCGGTGGGTCGGTGCGGCCCCCAAACCGCCCGGGAACACGTCGAGGGGCGGGTCCCAAGACGGACCCGCCCCTCGAGGTGTCGTGCTGCGTTCGCTCACGCGGTGTCGACGTACGAGGTGCGCAGGTACTTGTGCACCTCGTCCTCCGGGACTCGGAACGACCGGCCGACACGGATGGCCGGCAGCTCGCCGGCGTGGACCATTCGGTAGACGGTCATCTTGGACACGCGCATGATCGAGGCAACCTCGGCCACGGTGAGAAACCGCACCTCGGCGAGCTGGCGCTCTTGGGACATCTTGACCTCGATCTTCTGCACGTACGCATCGCCGGCTTCCCCTCCGGCGGTCAACTACGGCCGTGCAAGCGCAACCATAGGGGCAGATGTGACGGCTGGGGAAGGCTATGGAGAAAACTCGTTCGAATTGTCCAGTCGACACGCGGCAAACGGACGGATTCGCCCCCGCAGAGCGCAACCCACGGTGCTCGGGGCCGCCTACATATCAGTCGAACCAGGGGTCGAGGCCATGGTGGACGAAGGCCGCCTCGCGGGTCGCCATGATGGCCCGGTCGACCGCATTGTCGGGGTTGTAGCCCATGCTCCACGGCTGCACCCAGATGGGCAGCTGGGCGGGGTCGAGCTCACCCATCCGGACCGGGCCCGGACGGCCGAAGGTCTCCTCGACGTGGGCACGCCACTCCTCGGGCGTCGGGGTGCGCGGGTCGATCGGGACGTGGGCCGCGATGGCCACCAGGTGCGCCCAGGACACCGGCACGACGTCGACGATCTCGTAGCCGCCGCCACCGAGCGCCACCCACTTGCCGCCGCATACCTCGTGGGACAGGGAGTGCACCGTCTCGTGCGCTCGGCGCTGGGCGTCGAGCGAGATGGCGAGGTGGGCCAGCGGGTCCTGGGCGTGGCTGTCGCAGCCGTGCTGGCTGACGATGATGTCGGGCTTGAACGCGTGGAGCAGCGGCGGCACGACGGACTCGATCGCGCGCAGCCACGCGGCATCCCCCGTGCCGGGCGGCAGGGCGACGTTGACGGCAGACCCCTGTGCGTGGGGGCCACCGATCTCGTGTGGCCAGCCGGTGCCCGGGAACAGCGCCCGGCCCGTCTCGTGGACCGAGATCGTCATCACTCTCGGGTCGTCCCAGAAGATGTCCTCGACGCCGTCGCCATGGTGGACGTCGATGTCGACGTACGCCACCCGCTCGGCCCCGTTGTCGAGCAGCCAGCGGATCCCGACGGCGATGTCGTTGTAGATGCAGAACCCGGCGGCATGCCCCCGGGCGGCGTGGTGCAGCCCGCCGCAGTAGTTGACGCCGTGCTCGATCTCGCCGGACCAGACCTGCCGGCACATCGCCACGGTCCCCGCTACGACGCGGGCGCTGGCCTCGTGCATCCCGAGGAACGCGGGGTCGTCCTCGGTGCCGAGGCCCATGCTCTGGTCGGCGTTGGCCGGGTCGAGCGAGGCCTGCTGGACCGCGGCGACATAGGCCGGGTCGTGGACCGTGGTGAGCATCTCCTCGGGGCACACCCGGGGAGAGACCATCTCGACCTCGTCGAAGATCCCGAGGTCGCGCAGCAGCCGGGTCGTGAGCTCCAGGCGGACCGGCGCCATGGGGTGCTGCGGGCCGAAGTCGTATGCCGTGAACGCGTCGTCCCAGATCACGCGCGCCGTGGGAGCCATGCCTGCACGCTACTCCCGGGGTCTAGCCTGACAACCGGGGACCATCACCTCCACCGCAGACCGACCAGAGGAGCGGGGCAGACCCATGGCCAGGAACGACCTCCGCCAGCACGATGTGCTCGTCGTCGGGCTGGGCCGATTCGGTTCCGCGACAACCCTGGAGCTGAAGCAGCTCGGCCACCGGGTGGTGGCGATCGAGCGGGACCCGGGGGTCGTCGAGCGCTGGGCCGGCAAGATCGCGCAGGTCGTCCAGGGCGACGCGAGCGACCCCGAGGTCATGCGCGCCGCCAAGGCCGACCGGTTCGAGATCGCGGTCGTCTCCATCGGCTCCTCGGTGGAGTCCTCGGTGCTCGCCTGCGTCAACCTCGTCGACGCCGGGGTCGCGTCCGTGTGGGCCAAGGCCCTCACCTCCGAGCACGCCCGCATCCTCGAGCGGATCGGCGTCCACCATGTCGTGCGTCCGGAGTCCGACACCGGTCGCAGGGTGGCCCACCTCGTCGGCGGGCGGCTGCAGGACTACATCGAGTTCGACGACGGGTTCGCGATCGTCAAGATGCGCCCGCCGACCGAGGCCATCGGCTTCACCCTCGAGCAGAGCAAGATCCGCAGCCGCTACGGCGTCACGGTGGTCGGCGTGAAGTCACCCGGCCAAGGCTTCACCTATGCGGTCCCGTCGACCAAGGTCACCGCCCACGACGTCATCATCGTGAGCGGGCCGACCGACCTCATCGAGCGGCTGGCCAGCCGCCCCTGACTCCCCTCAGGCTTGGGCCGGCGCCGGGCGGCGCGGGCCCGGGCGTCGCTCAGATCGGGGGAAGGGCACCGCGGTCGCCGCCGAGCGGGAGGATCATCGCGACCTCCTCGGGGCCGTCCTCCTCGCTGACGACCCGCATCGGACGGCGTAGCCCGGCGGGTCGGAACCCGAACCCGCTCGCGAACGCCACGGCCCGGCCGTTGTCGCTGCCCACCCAGTACATGAGGTGGCTCTTGCCGCTCACTCGAGCGACCCTGGCGCCTGCGGTCACCAGAGCCGTCGCGACGCCCGTGCCCCGTGCCTGCGGACTGACCCACAGACCGAACAGCTCCGCGCGGTTCTCGCTGCCGTCGCTGGCCGCGCCCACGCTCGCGACCCCGGCTGCCTGACCTCCGCGCTCCGCGAGCAGCCGCTGCGAACGCCGCATCCGGTCCTGCCAGCGGTCCTGGGGGTAGCGGCTCTCCTCCTCATAGGACGCCACGAAGGCGTCCGGCGCGTCCTGCAGCGCCGTCAGCCGCACCGCGCGGTACACCCCCCAGTCGTCCTCGCCCAGCTCCCGCACGCTGATGTCAGTCATGGGCCCACTCTCGCACGGCCCGGCCTCGGCGTGTCCATCGCGCCCAGGGACAAGGGCTTACGCGGGCGCCCACCGGACGAGGGCTCAGCGCTGCGTGGCGGACAGGTCGAGGGCCAGGGTCGTCTCGGTAGCCGTCGCGTCCCAGGGCAGGACGCCGCGCGCGCCCGTGGCAGCGAACCCGTGTCGCTCGTAGAGCCGCCGGGCGCGCGGGTTCACGTCGGCGACGTCGAGGACCACCCGGGCGTATCCGAGCCTCAGTGCCGCGTCGACGGCCGTGGTCATGAGGCGGTCGGCGAGGCCGCTGCCGCGGTCGTCCGACGCCACCCACATGCCGACGAGGCAGACCTCGTCGGCGGCCCCGTCGGGGTCGTGCCACAGGGTCGCTGTGCCCGCGGGCCGCTCCCCGTCGAACGCCAGCCAGCCAGGGGTTCTCCTCAGCCGGGTCAGCCAGGCGTCCTCGTCGAAGGCCGCCTCCCGCGCGTAGGTGCTCCCGAAGGCGCGGGGGGAGTCGATGAGAGCGGCGAGCCGCACGTCGCGGTAGGCGGCCAGGTGCGCGTCGGTCACCGCGACGACGTCGTACGCCGCGCCCGCGCCCCCCGGGTCAGCCACCGGAGAGCTCGCGCGAGCGGATCGCGGCAGCCTCCATCGCGCTGATGAAGGCCGCCCGGACCTTGTGGTCGTCGAGCTCGCGGAGCGCGGCGGCGGTCGTGCCGCCGGGCGAGGTGACCTGCTCGCGCAGGACCGTGGGGTGCTGGCCGGTCTCACGGATCATCGTCGCCGCCCCGTAGAGGGTCTGGACGACGAGCTCGGTGGCCATGGTGCGCGGCATACCGAGGACGACGCCGGCCTCGATCATCGCCTCGACGACGTAGAAGATGTAGGCCGGCCCGGAGCCGGAGATCGCCGTCACGGCGTCCTGGAGCTTCTCGGGGACCTCGATGACCTTCCCCGTGGCCGCGAGCAGAGACGACGCCTCGGCCAGATGCCCTTCGTCACAGTGCTTTCCGCCGCTGATGGCCGCCATTCCCTGGTCGACGAGGGCCGGGGTGTTCGGCATGACCCGGACGACCGAGGAGCCCTCCGGCAGCCGGGTCTCGATGAAGTCGGTCGTGATGCCGGCGGCAAGGCTGACCACGAGGTTGGCGTCGGCGACCGCGCCCGCGATCTCGTCGAGGAGCGCGCCCATGTCCTGCGGCTTGACGACGAGCACGAGGGTGTCCGCCATGACGGCCGCCTCGAGGTTGGTCATGGTGCGCACGCCGTACTTCGCCTCGAGCTCGGCGGCGCGCTCGGGCCGCCGCTCGGTGATGACGAGCTCGTCCGTGGAGCGCCCCGACCGCAGCAGACCCGAGAGCAGGGTCTCGCCCATGACGCCGGCACCGAAGATCGCAACCGTTCCCATGGTCGGAGAGTATGCCGCCTCGCCGGGCCGGGCCGGCGCAGCCTCTGCTCCGGCGGGCGGCCGCCGCCGCGGCCGGCCGCCGTTCAGGTCAATGATTCTTGACCCTGGTAGTCAAGTATTCTTAACATCATCCCGTGCTGAACGAGGATCTGACGACGACGGTGCGGGCGCACCGCCGAGCCCGCCGGCTGACCCAGGCCGAGCTGGCGCAGGCCATCGGAGTGAGCCGTCAGACGGTGATCTCCATCGAGGGGGGTGACCATGCGCCCTCGGTGCTGCTCGCGTTGCGGATCGCAGCGGTCCTCGAGACACCCGTCGACGTCCTCTTCGCCATCGCCCCCGAGCTCTCAACCACTCCCGACAAGGAGTTGCCATGACCCAGCGCACCCCGGTGCCCACCCTGAGCGCCATCGGCGGCCTGGGCTCCCGCCTCTGGGCGACGAGCGGAGCCACGTCATCCGGCTCGAGTCGGCCGCCGTCGGCCGGCAGGTCGAGACCTTCGGAGCCTGGCCGGTGTCCACCGCCCTGCTCTGGGCCGACGGACGAGCCGCCCTGGGGTGGGCGACGCCTATGAGGACTCAGCCGGTCAGCCGCGGCTGAGCAGGGATCGCACGAAGAACATCGTGTTGGCCGGACGCTCGGCCATCCGGCGCATGAGGTAGCCGTACCACTGGTCGCCGAACGGCACGTAGACCCGCATCTGGTGGCCCCGGTCGGCGATCCGGGTCTGTTCGAGCGGGCGGATGCCGTAGAGCATCTGGAACTCGTAGGTGTCCGGGGCACGGTGGTGGTGCGAGGCCAGGGCGCGGGCGATCTCGACGAGGCGAGGGTCGTGGGTGGCGATCATGGGGTAGCCGTCGCCGCCCATGAGGATCTTGAGGCAGCGGACGTAGGAGAGGTCGACATCCTCGGTGTCGGTGTAGGCGACCGACTCCGGCTCCTTGTAGGCACCCTTGCACAGCCGGACCCGGCTGCCCTCGTGGGCGAGGTCGCGGCAGTCGGCTTCGCTGCGGCGCAGGTAGGACTGGATGACCGCGCCCACCCACGGGAAGTCGGAGCGCAGCTCGCGCAGCACCGACAGCGTCGAGTCGGCGGTCGTGTGGTCCTCCATGTCGAGGGTGACCGTGGTCCCGGCCACCTGGGCGGCGACGCAGATGGCGCGGGCGTTCTCGAGGGCGATCTGCTCGCCGTCGCCGGGGAGCGACTGGCCGACGGCGCTCAGCTTGACGCTCACCTCGGCGGCCCCGAACTGGGAGAGGTCGTGCGAGGAGAGCGCGCGCAACAGCCGGACGTAGGTGTCGCGGGCCGCCTCGGCATGGGCGCGCTCGGTGACGTCCTCGCCGAGGTGGTCGATCGTGACCAGGCGGTTCGTTGCGCGCAGCTCGGTCGTGGCCCGGACGGCGTCATCGATGCGCGTGCCGGGCACGAAGCGGGCGACGACGGACCGACTGACCGGGGCGCGCTCGATGGCGCGGCGCACGAGGTCGGACTCGGACAGTTGGAGCATGCCGCCCCGGAGCAGGTCACTGGCATCCACAACCCGCAGCGTAGACGCGTCCCACCCGGCTGGTGCGGGCGAGGGGGTGTGACGCGGTCGGCGGCTAGGGGGTGCGGCGGCGCAGGGTGAGGCTCCCGAGCACGAGGGCGACGACGATCCACGCGAGGACGATCCCCAGGTCGGGTAGCACGTCGGCCATCGGGGACTGCGTCGTCGTCACCAGCTGCATCGCGTCGACGGCATACGACAGGGGCAGGACGTCGGAGATCACCTTGAGGACGCCCGGGAGCGAGTCGCGCGCGACGAGCAGGCCGCACAGGAGGAACTGGGGGAGCACGAACGCCGGCATGAACTGCACCGCCTGGAACTCGGTCCGGGCGAACCCGCTCGCGAGCAGGCCGAGCGCCGTCCCGAGCAGGGCGTCGAAGACGGCGATGACGATGAGGACCCACAGGGGACCGGCGACGTTGAGGCCACATACCCAGACGGCGAACGACGTCGCGACCAGCGCCTGGAGTATCGCCATGAGCCCGAAGGCGATGGCATACCCGAACATGAAGTCGCCCTTGCCCATCGGCGTCGTGAGCAGCCGTTCGAGCGTGCCGGAGGACCGCTCGCGCAGGGTGGCGACGCTCGTGACGATGAACATGACGACGAACGGGAACACCCCGAGCAGGGCTGCTCCGATGTGGTCGAACACCGGGATGGGGCTGTCGGCGTAGATCCAGGCGAGCAGCCCGATGAGGACGACGGGCACGACGAGCATGAGGGCGATCGTGCGCGGGTCGGAGCGCAGCTGGCCGAGGATGCGCCGGGCGGTCGAGAGGGTGATCCGCAGGTTCATCGGTCCGCTCCTCCCCTGGCGTGCCGTCCATGGCCACCGCGGCCACCGGGGTCCTGCGGGTCGTCGTCGCCAGGTGCCGCGTCGGCCTCATCGGCGGCGGCGCCGTCGATGAGGCTGAGGAACGCCCGCTCGACGTCGGGGGCCCCGGTGCGCGAGAGCAGCTCGGGGACCGTCGAGTCCGAGATGATCCGGCCCGCCCGAAGCAGCAGCAGGCGGTCGCAGCGGGTGGCCTCGTCCATGACGTGGCTCGACACGAGCACGGTGCGGCCGTCCTGCTCCGCCAGGCGGCGGAACATCGACCACAGGTCGCGCCGCAGCACCGGGTCGAGCTCGACGGTCGGCTCGTCGAGGACGAGGACGTCGGGACTGCCGACGAGGGTGGCGGCCAGCGAGGCGCGCGAGAACTGCCCGCCCGAGAGGCTCTCGACCCGGACGTCGGCGTGCGAGGTCAGCCCGACCTCCTCGATCGTCGCGTCGACCCGGTCGGCGCTGACCCCGCAGACGGTCGCGAAGTAGCGCAGGTTCTCGCGGACCGTGAGGTCGCCGTAGACGCTCGGCGCCTGGGTGAGATACCCGACTCGGTGCCGCAGCGCGGCGGACCCGGCCGGCTCGCCCAGCACGGTGACCGTGCCGCTCTGCACCACCTGCACCCCGACGATCGCCCGGATGAGGGTGGACTTGCCGCCGCCGCTCGGGCCGATGAGGCCGACCACCTGCCCCTGCGGGATGGTGACGTTGAGGTCCGGCAGGACGGTGCGCCCTCCCCGGACCACGGTGAGGTGGTCGACGGCGATCGCCGCCGGAGCCGGGCGTGGGGCGCCGCTGGACTCGGTCATGGCACCGAACGTACTCCGAGCCCGACCGTCAGCCGGGACCTCTGCGCCCTCCGGTCGTGAGGAGTTGGCCACGTCCGGCCCCGCACGCCTAGGGCCGGGCGGTCGCGAGGTGCAGGCGGGCGAAGGCGAGCGCCTCGGCCAGGTCGACCTCACGCTGCTCCTCGTCGACCCGTCGGGTGCTCACCTCGACGACCACCGACCCCGTGAAGGACCCCGCAGCCAGGATCTCGAGCACCTCGCCACAGGGTTGGCCACCGCGTCCCGGCACGAGGTGCTCGTCCTTGCTCGAGCCGGTGCCGTCCGCGAGGTGCAGGTGGGTGAGCCGGTCGCCGAGCCCGTCGACCATGGCCAGAGCGTCGGACCCCGAGGTGGCCGTGTGGGACAGGTCGAGCGTGACGTGCGCGTAGGGCTGCGGCACGGGGTCCCAGTGCGGCAGGTACGCCTCCATCTCGCGCGAGCGGGCCCGCCACGGGTACATGTTCTCGACGGCCAGGACGACGCCGGAGTCGGCCTCGCGGCGGGCCACCCCCTCGACGAACTCCTCGGCATACCCCTTCTGCCACCGGAACGGCGGGTGGAGCACGATCGTCGGCGCCCCGACCTCGAGAGCGAGGTCGATCGAGCGGTCGATCTTGTCCCACGGCTCGGACCCCCAGACCCGCTGGGTGATGAGCAGGGTGGGGGCGTGGATGGACACGACGGGTATGCCGTGCAGGTCGGCGAGGGCCCGCAGCGCCCCGGCCTCCTGGGTCACCGGGTCGGTCCACACCATCACCTCGACCCCGTCGAAGCCGAGCCGGGCGGCCAGCGAGAACGCCCCGGAGGCGTTGACGGGGTAGGCCGAGGCCGTCGACAGGGCCACCCGGGCGGCGGGGACCGTCACGGCGTGGCCAGGCTCCCCGGCCGCGTGCTGCGCGGCGTCCCCCGAGGAGCGTGGGCGCCGCGGCATCAGTGCTGCATCCCGTCCAGGCGCCGCAGGATGATGCCCTCGCGCAGCGCCCACGGGCAGATCTCGAGCCGCTCGAGCCCGAGCAGGTCCATGGCCGCATCGGCGACGAGCGCGCCCGCGAGGAGCTGGCCGGCCCGGGCCGCCGACACCCCGGGCAGCTCGGTGCGCTCGGCGACGCTCATCGCCGCGATCTCCGGCAGCCGGGCCGCCAGCTTCCCGCGCTCGAGGGTGCGCGCGGCATACATCCCCTCCGAGCTGGGGACGGCACCGGTGATCCGGGCGAGCGACCGCATGGTCTTGGAAGTGCCCACCGCGACGTCCGGGGCGCCGGCCTTGGCGAGCGGGTGCATCCGGGCCGCGATGGCGGCGCGCACCCGGCGACGGGCCTCCCGGAGGGTGTCCGTGTCGGGCGGGTCACCGGGCAGCCAGTCGCGAGTGACCCGGCCGGCCCCGAGCGGGAGCGAGACCGCGACGTCGGGGTCCTCGTCGCTGCCGAGGGCCAGCTCGAGCGACCCGCCGCCGATGTCGGCGACGAGCAGGGTGCCCGCGGACCAGCCGAACCAGCGCCGCACGGCCAGGAACGTCAGCCGCGCCTCGTCCTCGCCGCTCAGCACGTCGAGCGTGACCCCGGTGCGCTCGCGCACGTGGGCGATCACCATCTCGCCGTTGGGGGCCTCGCGGATGGCGCTCGTGACGAACCCCATGAGCTCCTGGGCGCCCTGGTCCTCGGCCACCTGCTGGCAGCGCTCGACGAACGCGCTGAGCTGGTCGCGGCCCCCGTCGTCGATGCGGCCGTCGTCGGTCACGTGCTCGGACAGACGCAGGGCGATCTTGTGCGAGCTGGCGGGCAGCGGCTGAGCGCCGAGGTGGGCATCGACGACAAGCAGGTGCACGGTGTTCGATCCCACGTCGATGACCCCGAGCCGCATGGCGCCGAGCGTAGTCCGGCCGGCCGCGTCATAGGGTGGGCAGGTGCCTGAGTCCCCCCTCGACATACCCCGGATGTGGGTCGAGTTCACCGACCCCGACGACGCGGGGCAGCGGTTCCGCTGCGACCTCACCTGGCTGACCTCGAACTGGACCTGCATCTACGGCGTCGGCTGCCAGGGGATCTACCAGGACCGCCCCGACGACGGCTGCTGCACCCTGGGGGCTCATTTCGCCGACGACGCCGACCTCGCCCGGGTCGCAGCCGTCGTGGGCGAGCTCGGCGAGGACGAATGGCAGTACCGCCCCACCGGGGCCAAGAACCCGGCGAAGGTCACCCGCTGGACCGAGGTCGAGGACGACGCCCGCAAGACCAAGGTCGTCGACGGGGCGTGCATCTTCCTCAACCGGCCGGGATTCCCCGCAGGCGCGGGCTGCGCCCTGCACCAGCACGCCGTGCTCTCCGGGCGCCTCCCCCATACGCTCAAGCCCGACGTGTGCTGGCAGCTGCCGATCCGCCGGTCCTACCGCACGGTCACCGCGCCCGACGAGAGCAGCTACCTCGAGATCAGCATCGGCGAGTACGACCGCCGCGGCTGGGGTCCGGGCGGGCACGACCTCGACTGGTACTGCTCCGGCAACCCCGAGGCCCACGTCGGCCGCGAGCCGGTCTACCGCAACAGCCAGGCCGAGCTCGTCGAGCTGATGGGCGAGACGGCGTATGCCGAGCTGGTCGTCCGCTGTGAGGCCCACCTCAAGGCCGTCCGTGCCGCCCGCACCGTCGGGTCCCGCCAGCTGCTGCCCCTGCTCGTCCACCCGGCGACCCTCGAGGCCGGCGTCGTCCCCGGCAAGCGGCCCGCGCCGCGCCGGGCCCCGGTCAAGAAGGCCGCCCCGACCCCGGGCGGGCCGGGCGTCAAGAACTCGCGGTCGGGCTCGTCGAAGAAGCGGTCCTGAGCCGGGCCACCGGCATCCGGCCTCTCGGCAGCGCGCCCCGCGATGATTCGCAGCCCGAACATCTGGGACACCCCCGAGGTCTACGAGCTCGAGAACCTCGCGAGCGACCGGGCCGGGGTGGTCGAGTCGGCGATGGCCGGGCTGCGGGCGTTCGCGGGGGCGGACCTGCTCGACGTCGGGTGCGGGACGGGGTTCCATCTGCCGCGGTTCGCCGAGCTGGGGGCGCGGGCCGTCGGGATCGAGCCGCACCTGCCGCTCGTGCGGCGGGCCCAGGAGCGGGTATGCCGCCTGCCGGGTGCCGCGGGTCGGGCGCGCCCCGTCGTCGTGGCCGCCGGCGCCGAGGCACTCCCGCTGCCCGACCACAGCGTCGATATCGCCCACGCCCGGTGGGCCTACTTCTTCGGAGCCGGGTGCGAGCCGGGCCTGGCCGAGCTCTCCAGGGTCGTGCGCCCCGGCGGGGTGGCCGTCCTCGTCGACAACGACGCCACGCGGTCGACGTTCGGGGCGTGGTTCTCGGCCGCGTACCCGGCATACGACTCCCTTGCGACGAGACGGTTCTGGGACCGTCAAGGGTTCACCACCGAGTCGCTGACGATCCACTGGACGTTCGAGCGCCGCGCCGACCTCGAGGCGGTGGTCCGCATCGAGCTACCGCCGGCGGCAGCCGAGGCGGCCCTCGCCGAGCACGTGGGCCTCGACGTCGACTACGCCATCGCCCTTCGCTGGCGCTGGTACTGACGCCCTCCCCGCACCCCCGCCCGACCACCCCGACCCCGCGTTCTCCCTAACCTCTGCTAGCAGAGGTTAGGTGACGGAGCAGAAGGTACAACCTCTGCTTGGTCCCCTAACTTCTGCTAGCAGAGGTTAGGGGGGACGGGTGGGGCGAAGCGGACGGTGCTGGGAAGCGGTCGGGCGGGGGCCCGGCGGCTCGGGCGACCTGTGGGACGTCAGGCGTCCAGGTCGAGAGCGATGTCGAGGATCGGCGAGGAGTGGGTGAGCCCGCCGACGCTCAGGAAGTCGACACCGGTCGCGGCGTATGCCGCCGCCACCTCGAGCGTCAGCCCGCCCGTCGCCTCGAGCTCGACGCGCTCGCCGCCCGTCCCAGCCGCCCGCACCGCCGCCACCGTTTCGGCCAGGAGCGGCACGGACATGTTGTCGCACAACAGGAACCGCGCCCCTGCCCCCACGGCCTCGAGGGCCTCGGCGGTCGTGGTCACCTCGACCTGGATCGGCACATCGGGGTAGGTCGACCGGATCGCGTCGTATGCCGCGGTGAGCCCCCCCGCGGCGAGCTTGTGGTTGTCCTTGATCATCGCGACGTCGTAGAGGCCCATCCGCTTGTTGGTGCCTCCGCCGCAGCGCACGGCGTACTTCTCCAGCGCGCGCAGCCCAGGAGTCGTCTTGCGGGTGTCGAGGACCATGGCGCCCGAGCCGTCGAGCCGGTCGGCCCACCGGCGGGTGTGCGTCGCGACACCCGAGAGCCGCGAGACGAGGTTGAGCACGGTGCGCTCGGCGACGAGGGTGACCCGCGTCGAGCCCGTCACGGTCGCGAGGATGTCGCCGCGGGAGACCCTGCGGCCGTCGGCGGCCACGAGCTCGACGCCCACAGGGTCGGCCTCCAGGCGCCTGGCGACCTGGTCGAGGACGAGCCCGATCACCGGCATACCGGCGACCACTCCGTCGCCACGCGCGACGACGTGCGAGCGGCTCGTCTGCTCCCTCGGGATCGTCGCCATCGTCGTGACGTCGACGCCCGCCGGTCCGCCGAGGTCCTCGTCGAGTGCGGTGACGATGACCCGTTCGGCGGCGGTGAGCGGGAACCCGTACCCGGAGCGGTCGCTCACGTCGGCCATCACCCCTCCACCGCGCCGGCCGGCGCGGGGGCAGGACGCTCCGAGACCGTCGTCAGGTCGTCGGCCGCGCGCTGGAGGGTCTGGTGGGTCAGCCAGCGCGCGTCGTCGCGGTCGGGGAAGTCGCGTCGGACATGGCCTCCGCGGGACTCCTCGCGGAGGTGTGCGACGAGCGAGAGGGCCTGTCCGAGGTGGAGCAGGTTAGTGGTCTCCCAGGTATGCGGGCCCTGCTCGGCGCCGCCCCGCGGCAGCGCCGCGAGGGCGGCGAGGGAGGCGATGGCCTCCGCCGTCGACTCGGCGGAGCGGACCGGGCCCGACCCGCGGGTCATCGCGCGCTGGACCTCGATGCGGTGGGCGCTGTCGAGCAGCTCGGCGTCCCCGCTGCGCGCACCTGGCCCGCGGCGGGGGAGCTCGCCGGCGTCGGCGCGCGCCGTGATGTCGTCGGCGATCCGGTGGGCGAACACGAGGCCCTCGAGAAGGGAGTTCGAGGCGAGCCGGTTGGCGCCGTGGACGCCGGTGCACGAGCACTCCCCACAGGCGTAGAGGCCGTCGAGCGAGGTCCGCCCGTGCTGGTCGGTCTCGACCCCGCCGGAGGCGTAGTGCTGGGCCGGCGCGACGGGAAGCAGGTCGGTGGCCGGGTCGAAGCCGAGCTCACGACACCGGGCGAGGATCGACGGGAACCGCTGCTCGAGGAACTCGCGCCCGAGGTGGCGGGCGTCGAGGTAGACGTGGTCCACGCCGGTCTCGGACATCCGGGCCAGGATGGCGCGAGCGACGACGTCCCGGGGGGCGAGGTCTGCCAGTGGGTGAAGGCCCTGCATGAACCTCACCCCGTCGCGGTCGACGAGGAACGCGCCCTCGCCCCGGACCGCCTCGGAGATGAGCGGCTGCTGCCCCGTCGACCCCTCCCCCAGCCACAGCACCGTCGGGTGGAACTGGACGAACTCCAGGTCGGTGACCCGCGCCCCCGCGCGCAGCGCCGCGGCGACCCCGTCGCCGGTCGACACGGGGGGGTTGGTCGTCGAGGTGTAGATCTGGCCGAACCCACCGGTGGCCAGGACGACGGCCCGGGCGGTGGCAGCCCCGACCCCGTCGATCTGGCCCTCCCCGATGACGTGCAGGGTCACCCCGCACACCGCGCCGTCGTCGCTCGTGAGGAGGTCGACGACGAGGGCGTGCTCGACGACCTCGATCCCCGGGTCGTCCATGACCTGGTGCAGCGCCGCGATGAGGGCACGGGAGATCTCCTTGCCGGTGGCGTCACCGCCGGCGTGGGCGATCCGGTCCCGGTGGTGGCCGCCCTCGCGGGTCAGCTTGATCTCGCCCTCGAGGTCGCGGTCGAACACCGCGCCGAGCCCGACGAGCTCGCGGACCCGGTCGGGCCCCTCGGTGACCAGGATCCGCACCGCGGCCTCGTCGCACAGCCCGGCGCCCGCGTCCAGGGTGTCCTGGAGATGTTCCTCGGTGGAGTCTTCGGGGGCGAGCGCGGCGGCGATCCCGCCCTGCGCCCACGCGGTCGACCCCTCGTCGAGGACGGTCTTGGTGACGAGGAGGACGGTGTCGACGCGCTCGCGCAGCCGCAGCGCGCAGGTGAGCCCCGCGATGCCCGAGCCGACGACGATGGCGTCGGCCTCGACGCTCCACCCCGGCGACGGCGCGCTCAGCCAGCGGGGAAGGCGTACCAGGGCGGCGGCTCGGGCTGACGGGGACGCGAGCGGCGAGACGAGCGCGGGGGCTGGCGTGGTGGGCACGCGGCATACGTCCGATCAGGTGGGGGCGGAGGCGGAGGCGACGTCCGAGAACACCTCGAGCGCACCACCGCCCGGCCCGACGAGCACGGGGGTGTTGTCGATGAGCCGGGTCGTGCCGACCCGGGCCGCGACCGCGAGGAGGGCCTCCCCGCGATACCACTCGGGCACGTCGTGCAGCGTGCTCGGATGGACGAGGACAAGGTAGTCCACCAGGGCGAGAGGCTCCTCCACCAGGACCTCGCGAGCGGCCCGGCGGATCGCCGACGGCCCGAACGCCGCCGCGTCGGCGCCGCTGGTCAGCGCCCGGGACAGGCACAGGGCCACCTCACGGTCGCTCTCGGTGAGGTAGCTGTTGCGGCTGCTCATCGCCAGGCCGTCGGGTTCGCGGACGGTCGGCACCGAGACGACGTCGACGGGGAAGTCGAGGTCGCGGACCATGCGCCGGATGAGCAGCAGCTGCTGGGCGTCCTTCTGGCCGAAGTAGGCGCTGCGGGCGCCGGTGAGGTGCAGCAGCTTGCCGACGACGGTGAGCACCCCGTCGAAGTGGCCGGGTCGGGACTTCCCCTCGAGGACGTCGCCGAGCGGACCGGCCGAGACCCACACACCGGGGTCACCGTCGGGGTAGACGACGTCGGGGGTCGGCGCGAAGACGATGTCGACGCCCGCGGCGGTGCAGATCGCCATGTCGGAGTCGAAGGTCCGCGGGTAGCGGGACAGGTCCTCCTTGGGGCCGAACTGGAGCGGGTTGAGGAAGATCGTGACGACGACATGCGTATGCCGCTCGCGGGCCGCCTGGATGAGCCGCGCGTGGCCGTCGTGGAGGGCCCCCATCGTCATGACGACCGCGACGTCGCGGCTCGTCAGCTGCTGGCACGCAGCCCGCAGCTCGTCCCTCGTGCTGGCGACCGCCGGGGCGGCGGGTACGTCGGTCACGGATGCTCCTGGTCGGCGAGGATCGACAGCAGCGGCTCGGCTGCGGTCGGGGCGAGCCGCCCGCTCTCGAGGGCGCGCGCCGCGGTGGCGCGCGCCAGCGCGACGTAGGTCGCCCGGATCTCGGGCGAGAGGCGGTCGAGCTGGCGGAGGTGCTCCCCCACCGTACCGACATCGCCCCTGGCCACCGGACCGGTCAGGGCGGCGTCGCCGAGGCGAAGGGCGTTGTCGAGGGCCGCCTGGACGAGCGGGCCGAGCACCATGCGGGGCTGGTCGACCCCGGCGGCCCGCAGGATGTCCATCGCCTCGGCGATCAGGGTCACGAGGTGGTTGGAGCCGTGGGCGAGGGCCGCGTGGTACATCGGCCGAGCACTCTCGGCCACCCAGACGGGGTTGCCGCCGATGTCGAGGACGAGGGCCTCGGCCATCGGGCGCAGCTCCGAGGGCGCGGTGACCCCGAAGGCACAGTCGGCGAGCCGGTCCAGGTCCATGGCCGTCCCCGTGAAGGTCATGGCCGGGTGGAGGGCCAGGGGGAGCACGTGCTGCGGGAGCGCCGGGGCGAGGACGGCGACGCCGTGCCGCCCCGAGGTGTGGGCGACGATCTGGCCCGCCTGCCACGTGCCGGTGGCCGCCAGCCCGGCGACGAGGCCGGCCAGTGCGTCGTCGGGGACGGCCAGCACCACGAGCTCCGCGGCGACGACGACCTCGGGCACGGGAAGGACCGGGACCCCCGGCAGCAGGGCCTCGGCGCGCGCCCGGCTGTCCTCGCTCACGGCGGAGGCCCCGACCACCTCGTGGCCCGCCCGCGCCAGAGCAGCGCCGAGGACCGCGCCGACCTTCCCGGCGCCGACGACGCCGACGCGCAGCCGGGCCGGATGCTCGCTCGCGGAGGTCACCCGAGCACGTTACCCGGCGAGGAGCGGGCCGGCCCAGCGGTCCACCACCCGCGCGGCTAGCCTCGCTGCCATGATCCCGTGGCGCGACGCCTGGCAGGAGGCGCTCTACGGCCCGGCCGGCTTCTACCGCCGTCCCGAGGGGCCCGGCGGGCCACTTCACGACGTCGACGCACGGCGCGTTCGGGGGGGTCTTCGCGCAGGCGGTGGCCGCCGTCGCCGACCGCGAGGGGGTATGCCGCGTGCTCGACGTCGGCTGCGGCCGCGGGGAGCTCCTCGCCCACCTGCACGCCCGGCGGCCCGACCTCGAGCTGATGGGCGTCGATGTCGTCGACCGCCCCACGGACCTGCCCGAGCCGATCGGCTGGCTCCGCTCGGTCCCCGAGCCGTCCGGGGGCTGCCGGAGGGGCTGCGCCGGCTCGCCGGGGTGCTCGTCATCGCCCACGAGTGGCTGGACGTCGTACCCTGCGCCGTGGCCGAGGTGGGCGTCGACGGGACGCTCGTCGAGGTGCTCGTCGACCCCCACACCGGCGAGGAGGCGCTGGGCGGAGCGCTGCGTGGCACCGACGCCGACTGGGTGCGCGACTGGTGGCCGCTCGACGACGCCGAGCCGGGCGACCGGGTCGAGATCGGCGCCGCTCGGGACCACGCCTGGGACGACCTGGTCTCCAGGGTCCGCTCAGGGGTCGTCCTCGCCGTCGACTACGGCCATCTCCGCGCGGCGCGGCCGCCCTCCGGCACGCTCGCGGCATACCGCGGCGGGACGCTCGTTCCCGCCGTGCCCGACGGCTCGTGCGACATCACCGCCCACGTGGCCGTCGACTCCCTCGCCCACGACGAGCTGCTGACCCAGCGCGACGCCCTGCGCCGACTGGGCCTGTCCGGAGCCCGGCCCGACCGATCCCTGGCCCGCAGCGACCCGGCGGGCTACCTCGCCGCCCTGGCCGGCGCCTCGACCGTCGCTGCGCTGGCCGACCCCCACGGGCTCGGGGGCTTCTGGTGGGTCCTGCGGCGGGTCGCCGCCCCCTCCTAGGCAGTTTCTCGGACCCCGGCACCCACCACGGCCCGGGCCGGTCGAGGGACCGCACGGCTGCACCTTCAAGGCGGACCGGGTTTGGCAGGTCCGGCCTCGTTGGCGACACTGGGGTGCCTGACGGAAGGACCCAGAGGATGTCACGACGCCCGACGCGGCTCGCCGCCGCCGTGGCCGCGCTGGCCCTTGTGCCGGTGCTCGCCGGATGCGCCGGGGCCGGCACCGGCGGGACGTCCTCGACATCGAGCCCGCCGCCGGCGTCGTCGACCAAGGCCCCGTCGACGGCCCTCAAGAGCTCCGACGTGGGCCGCAGCTACGACTTCGGGGTCATCAAGGCCATCGACACGGTCGACGGCACCGATGTCGTCGTCCTCGACCGCTGGACCGTCAAGAAGCTCTCCGACGCCAAGCTGGCGGCCAACGGCATACCGATCGCGCGCTACAACGCCGCGAAGAGCCCCTACATCAACCTGAACACCACGGTGACCTTCCGCATCCCCGTCACCGACTCCCCGCTGGTGGTGTACCGGCACTGCGTCGCCGCCAACGAGCCGCTCCAGGCCAAGTCGGTCAGCCTCGCCGACCTCGCGCACGCGGGCAAGAACGACCGGCTCGTCGTGGTCGGGCTCGACGCCCACGGGTGGCTCGTGTCCGCCCAGAACCTGCCGGGCTGCTGACGGGCTTCGGCCCGCTCACCGCACGACGGGGTCGATGGCGGCGACCTCCTGCTGACCCGAGCGGGCGGGTGCGGCACACTTGGCCCGTGGCCCTGTTCTCCGCTCCTACCGCTCCCGCCGACCCGAGCAGCATCCGCAAGCTCACCGTCGGCGTCGGTGCCGGCGACCTGGCGACCGCCGACATGGTGCTCAACATCGGCCCGCAGCATCCCGCCACCCACGGCGTGCTCAGGCTGCGCGTCGTCCTCGACGCCGAACGCATCGTCTCGGCCGACCCGATCATCGGCTATATGCACCGCGGGGCCGAGAAGCTCTTCGAGGTCCGCGACTACCGCCAGATCTCGGTGCTCGCCAACCGCCACGACTGGCTGTCGGCGTTCTCCAACGAGCTCGGCGTCGTCAGCGTCGTCGAGGAGATGCTCGGGATGGAGGTCCCGATCCGTGCCGTGTGGATCCGGACCATGCTCGCCGAGCTGCAGCGGGTGCTCAGCCACCTCGTCTTCCTCGGGTCCTACCCCCTCGAGCTCGGCGCGATCACCCCGGTGTTCTTCGCGTTCCGCGAGCGGGAGGAGATCCAGGCGGTGCTCGAGGAGGCCTCCGGTGGGCGCCTGCACTACATGTTCAACCGGGTCGGCGGCCTCAAGGAGGACGTTCCCGCCGGCTGGCTCGGCCGGGTCGAGTCCGCCGTGGCCACCGTCCGCCACCGCCTCCCCCAGCTCGAGTCCCTGCTCGTCGGGAACGAGATCGTCATCGCCCGCACCCGAGACGTCGGGGTGCTCGACCCCGAGACGGCTGCGGCGTTCGGGGTGAGCGGGCCGATCGGGCGAGCGTCCGGTCTCGACATCGACCTGCGCCGCGACGCCCCGTATGCCGCGTACGGCGAGGTGTTCGCGCCCGGCGGGGCCGGCCGGGTGGTCACCCGGACCGAGGGCGACAGCCTCGCCCGCCTCGAGGTGCTCATCGAGCAGGTCCGGGTGAGCCTCGATATCGCCGACCAGTGCCTGTCCGTGCTGGCCTCGCTCCCCCAGGGTCCGGTCAACCAGCGCCTCCCCAAGGTCCTCAAGGTCCCCGAGGGCGAGCACTACTTCGCCACCGAGAACCCCCTCGGCTTCAACGGCTACTTCCTCGTCTCACGTGGCGAGAAGACCCCGTGGCGGATGAAGCTGCGCTCGGCGTCGTTCAACAACGTCGCCGTGCTGACCCGGGTGCTGCCGGGCAACCTGGTGGCCGACATGGTCTCGATCCTCGGGTCGATGTTCTTCGTCGTCGGCGACGTCGACAAGTAGCCCCCTTCCCCTCGTCTCACCTGTCTGGGCCGGGCCCCGCAGGTCAGGTGCGTATGCCGCGGCGTGCCGGCACCACGTGGGAGCGCCGTTGGGGGCGCACCTGGTGCTGCGATCACGACACCTCACGCGCGATGATCGGCGCCCTCAACCGCTGCGACGGGTGGGGACGCGCCTTGGAGGCGCGGTGAGGGGCGCTGATCGCGACCCGTGGTGGGGCGAGCGCCTCAGTGGTCCCAGTCGTCGTGGCCGGCGTCGTCGTCCGGGGGCGGGTCGACCCGGCACCACCGCTGCGCGAGCATGCCTGCGACGGCCAGCGCGAGGGCCGCGGCGGCCGCCAGCGACAGGGGCAGGATGCGGTCGCGGTTCGCCATGAGGTCGAGACGGCCGAGGACGACGGCGAGCTGGCCGGCGTACCACCCGGCCGCCGCCGACCCGGTGAGCGCGGCCGCCTGGGACAGCACCACCGTGCGGGCCGCGCGCAGTGGGTCGAGGGGTCGGGTGGCGTCGCCGTGCAGGTAGCGCCGCACCGGCCACGCCCACGCCGCCACGAACGCCGCCATGACCGCGAGCAGGATCATGGCGAGAACGGGTGGACGGGGCACGAGGTCACCGGTCTGGGTGTAGGACCTCCACAGCAGGCCGCTCAACAGCCCGACGACCAGCCCGACGAGGACCGCCAGGCGCACCCGGACACCGGAGCCCATCAGCGCCACCCGTCTGCGGTGGGCGGCAAGGGCCCGGCCGGCCGCAGACCGGAGGCGTCGAGCCCGGCGACCAGGTCGGCGAGGGGGACGGCCGCCCCGCCCACCCGCAGCCGCGCGCCCGCGTCGGCGTCGAGCCACGGGACGAGGACGAACGCCCGCTCGGCGGCACGGGGATGGGGCAGGGTCAGCTCGGGGTCCTCGCTGCGGATCTCGCCGACAGCACCCGGCTCGCCATACTGGATGAGGTCGAGGTCGAGAGTCCTTGCGCCCCAACGGATCTCACGCGTGCGCCCGAAGTCGTCCTCGATCGCGTGCAGTAGCGAGAGCAGACGCACGGGCGTATGCCGCGTCTGCGCGACGGCGACGGCGTTGAGGTATGCCGGTTGGTCTGGCCCGCCCACGGGGTCGGTCTCGAACGCTTGGGACACCCTGATGTGACGGAGCCCTCCGGTCCGGCGGAGGCGGGCGAGCGCACGGGACAGGGTCCGCCCCCGGTCACCGAGGTTCGCGCCGAGGGCCACCACGACCGGCACCCAGGGCCGGTGCCGCTCGACCCGCACGGCGACGTCCGCGAAGGGCACGCCCACCGGCGCCTGCGGCTTGTGCACCGTCACGACCACGGACTCGACGAGCGGCCGGGCCAGCGCGTCGCCGGCGATGACCTCGGCGAGCCGTTCGATGAGGTCGAACGGCTCGCCCTCGACGCGCGCGACGACATCGGAGGCGACCTCGGCGTAGCTCACGGTGTGGGCCAGGTCGTCACTGGCCCCTGCCCGGGCCAGGTCGACCTCGAGCTCCACGTCGACGACGAAGTCCTGCCCCTCGCGGCGCTCGTGCTCGAGCACACCGTGGAAGCCGCGGGCGCGCACCCCGGCCAGGCGGACGACGTCGGGGCCCCGCCCCCTCACGACGCCCCCTCGATAGCCGCGGCGACGTCGAGCGCGTCGACCGTCCCGCGCACGTCGTGGACCCGCAGCCCCCACACGCCGTGCAGCGCGGCATACAGGCTCGTCGTGGCCGTGGCGACGTCGCGGTCGTGCGGGGGGCGTTCGGAGCCGGGTGCCCGGCCGACCCGCCCGAGGAAGGCCTTGCGGGAGGCGCCGATGAGCACCGGGTGGCCGAGGGCGACGATGTCGTCGAGCCCCTGGAGCAGCGACCAGTTGTGGTCGGCCGTCTTGGCGAACCCGAAGCCGGGGTCGAGGATGAGGTTGCTGTCACTGATGCCGATGTCGCGCAACGCATCGACCCGAGCGCGCAGCTCCCCGCACACCTCTGCGACGACGTCGCCGTAGACGGCCCGCGACTGCATGTCGGCGCTGTGGCCTCGCCAGTGCATGGCGATGAAGGGCACACCGGCCGACGCGGCCAGCGACGCCATGGCCGGGTCGGCCAGCCCGCCGCTCACGTCGTTGAGCATCGAGGCGCCCGCCGCGAGCGCACGCTCGGCGACCGTGGCTCGCATGGTGTCGATCGAGACGCGCACGCCTGCGGCGGCCAGGGCGGTGACGACCGGGAGGACGCGGCGCAGCTCCTCGCCGACGCTGGGCCGCTCGGCCCCCGGGCGCGTGGACTCGCCGCCCACGTCGACGAGGTCGGCCCCGGCGGCGACGAGCGCATGGCCGTGCTCGATCGCGGCGTCGGGGTCGAACCACTCTCCCCCGTCGCTGAACGAGTCGGGGGTGACGTTGACGACCCCCATGACCACGGGCCGGCTCATGTCCCTCCTCCGGGTCGCCGAGGGCTCACGGCCCGCCTCCGAACCACCGTAGCCGGGGCCAGACGATGAACGCCTCCGCCTCCCCCATCGCCAGGGCCACCCGGGGGAGGGACCGGGTGCTCGGGTAGACGATGTAGCGCGGGTACCACTGCGGCTGGAACTTGGCGTTGAAGCGGTAGAGGCTCTCGATCTGGAACCAGCGCGAGACGAAGACGAGCACGGAGCGCCATCCGCGCAGCACCGGCCCGGCGCCCAGCCGCTCGCCGCGCTCCAGGGCCGAGCGGAACATCGCGAAGTTGAGCGAGACGCGGTCGACCCCCAGCGCGGGGGCACCGGCGAGGGCGTCGACGATGAGCATCTCGTTGACGCCCGGGTCGGCCGCGCGGTCGCGGCGCATGACGTCGAGCGACATCCCGTCGGAGCCCCAGGGCATGAACTGGAGGAACCCGCGCACGACGCCGTCCTTGGTGGCCGTGACGATGACCGCGTCGGGGTCGGCCTCGTCGAGTACGCGCCCCGAGGCCATCGAGAAGCCCCGTTCGGTGCCACTGCTGCGCCAGGCCGCAGCGTCGGCGCTCGCCTGGCGGCGCTGTTCCTCGGGCACCTCGCCCGCCCGGAACACCGTCGTCTCGTACCCCTGGCGCCGGACCCGGTTCACCATCTGGCGGACGTTGCGCATGGGGCGGCCGCCGAGGGTGAAGGTACGCACGTCGACGATCGCCTCGTCGCCCAGCTCGAGCGCGGCGAACCCGGTCTCCCGGGTCCACGTCGTGCCGGCCCTCTCGGAGCAGCCGAGCACGGCCGGCGTCCAGCCGTAGCGGTCCGCCTCGGTGAGGAAGGCCTTGATGGCGCCCGGCCACGCCTCGGGGTCGCCGATGGGGTCGCCGGCGGCGAGCATGACGCCGGCGACCACCCGGTAGCCGATCCCGGCCTTGCCGGACTCGGACCAGATCACCCGCTTGTCCCGGCGGGTCGTGAAGTATCCGAGCGAGTCCGGGTGCTGCTCCAGCAGCTGCCGGACCCGGGCGTCGTCCTCGTCGCTCAGCCCGGCGCGCCGCTGGGGCGAGCGTAGGGCGAGGTATGCCGTGGTGAGCGAGGTCATCAGGCCGAGGCCCAGGTTGAGAGCGCCGACGACGTCCTCGAGGCGGTGGTGGGCCTGGTTGAAGACGAGCGTCCCCTCGACGCCGACCATGCCCTGCAGGACGTACCAGAGCACCGCCCTCAGCCCGGGCCGGCCGCCGATGACCGCGTGGCCGTTGGCGAGGATGACCGTGGCACCGACGACGAGCGAGGCGAGGAGCAGCACCGCGAACATCCACACGGCCCGCAGCCGGGTGCTCGGGTCGCCGAGCGCGTAGAACTGCTTCCGGTAGGCAAGCAGCAGCGCGAGACCGGCGAGGGAGAACACCAGGGCCACCGGCTCGTGGCGTGCCCCGTGCAGGAGGTGGAAGACAACCGAGAACGACATGAGCACGACGACGGCAAGCCAGGCCCGGTGCTTGCGACGGCGCAGCGAGTGGGCGAGCAGGACGAGGAAGATCCCCGACACGACGGTTGCCGCGGCGGCGGCGTCGGTGAGCGCTCCAGGCAGGACGGCGGTGACCTGGTGCAGGCGCACCCGCCAGGTGTGCAGGGAGCCGGTGAGGATGTCGAGGATCCCGATGACGTACGTCAGCGTGCCGATCCACCGCGGCGCGCGGGCGCCCGCGCCGACGAAGCGGTCGAGCAGGACCGGTGGCGGCCCGTGGAGGGACGCCGGGGCCGGAGGGGTCGACGGCGCGGACGAGCGCGCCGACCCCGTCGTCACGGGGTTCCGCCCCGCAACAGCGACATCGCCTCGGCCCGGGTTGCGGGGTGTCGCAGCTGCCCGCGGACCGCCGAGGTGATCGTGCGCGACCCGGGTTTGTGCACCCCGCGCATCGACATGCACAGGTGCTCCGCCTCGACGACGACAATGACTCCCTGAGCACCGAGATGGTCGACCAGGGCGTCGGCGATCTGGGTGGTGATGCGTTCTTGGACCTGGGGCCGCTTGGCGAACACGTCGACGAGCCGGGCGATCTTCGACAGCCCGGTGACGCGTCCGTCTGGCGCCGGGATATAGCCCACGTGGGCGACACCGTGGAAGGGCAGCAGGTGGTGCTCGCAGGTGCTGTAGAGCTCGATGTCCCGGACGATGATCATCTCGTCGTGGTCGATCGAGAACGTCGTCCGGAGGATCTCGGCGGGGTCCTGCCACAGACCGGCATACATCTCGGCGTAGGCGCGCGCGACGCGCGCGGGCGTGTCCCGCAGCCCTTCACGGTCGGGGTCCTCGCCGACCGCGAGCAGGAGCTCGCGCAGGGCCGCCTCGGCGCGCCGACGGTCGACGCGGCCGCCGGGGCCGCTTGCCGGCGGGACCTCCTCGAGCTCGGGGCCCTCAGCCGGCCCCGGAGCGTCAGCCGGCGCTGTTTGTGCCACGGCCGTCCTCGGGGCGCTCGATGACCTGGGTGGGGTGGCTCTGCCCCTCGATCGGGGCGGCGCCGGCCTCGGCCAGCTTGTCGATGGCGGCGGCGGTGGTGGGGTCGCCCGGGTGCACGGTCGCGCCTGGGGGCGCGCCGCCCGAGCCGTTGAGGGCGGCAAGCTCGCCCGGGGTGAGAACCGGCGGCACGTCGGACAGCAGCCGGTGCTCGCTCGACAGCCACGTGGGCCGCTCGGGCCGCTTGACGATGTCGGTGAAGAGCTCGGCGATCTCGCCCTGGCCGAGCGACTCCTTCTCGAGCAGCTCGAGGACGAGACGGTCGAGGACCTCGCGGTTGTCGTTGAGCACGTGCCACGCGTCGTCATGGGCCGACTCGATGAGCTTGCGGACCTCCTCGTCGACGACGGACGCGACGTTCTCGGAGTAGTCGCGTTGGTGGCCCATGTCGCGGCCGAGGAACACCTCGCCCTGGCTCTGGCCGAGCTTGATCGCGCCGACCCGCTCGCTCATGCCGTACTCGGTGACCATCTTGCGGGCCATGGAGGTGGCCTTCTCGATGTCGTTGGCGGCACCGGTCGTCGGGTCGTGGAAGATGATCTCCTCCGCGACCCGGCCGCCCAGGGCGTAGGCGAGCTGGTCGAGGATCTCGTTGCGGGTCGTGGAGTACTTGTCGTCGACCGGCATGACCATCGTGTAGCCGAGGGCGCGGCCACGGGACAGGATCGTCACCTTGGTCACCGGGTCCATGTGGTTGAGCGCGGCGGCGACGACCGCATGGCCGCCCTCGTGGTATGCCGTGATCTTGCGCTCCTTGGCCGACATGATCCGGCTGCGCTTCTGCGGTCCGGCGATGACGCGGTCGATGGCCTCATCGAGGACGGAGTTGTCGATCAGCCGCTTGTCGCTGCGGGCGGTGAGCAGCGCCGCCTCGTTGAGGACGTTGGCGAGGTCGGCACCGGTGAAGCCCGGCGTGCGGCGGGCGACGGCGAGCAGGTCGACGCCGGTGGCCATCGGCTTGCCCTGGGCGTGAACCTCGAGGATGCGGTGCCGGCCGATCATGTCGGGCGCATCGACGGCGACCTGGCGGTCGAAGCGGCCAGGGCGCAGCAGGGCGGGGTCCAGGATGTCGGGTCGGTTGGTGGCGGCGATGAGGATGACGTTGGTCTTGACGTCGAACCCGTCCATCTCGACGAGCAGCTGGTTGAGGGTCTGCTCGCGCTCGTCGTGCCCACCGCCGAGGCCGGCGCCACGGTGCCGGCCGACGGCGTCGATCTCGTCCACGAACACGATGGCGGGGGCGTTGGCCTTGGCCTGCTCGAACAGGTCGCGCACCCGGGAGGCGCCGACACCGACGAACATCTCGACGAAGTCCGACCCGGAGATGGAGTAGAAGGGGACGCCCGCCTCACCCGCCACGGCCCGGGCCAGGAGGGTCTTGCCGGTGCCGGGCGGGCCGTAGAGCAGGACGCCCTTGGGGATCTTCGCGCCCACGGCGAGGAACTTCGCGGGCTCGGCGAGGAACTCCTTGATCTCCTGGAGCTCCTCGACCGCCTCGTCCACCCCTGCGACGTCGGCGAAGGTGACCTTGGGTGTGTCCTTGTTGGCCAGCTTGGCCCGGGACTTGCCGAACTGCATGACCCGCGAGCCACCGCCCTGGGCCTGGCTCATCATGAACCAGAACAGCCCGACGAGCAGCAGGACCGGGAAGATGCTGATCAGGAAGGTCCACCAGACGCTCTGGCCGGCGACCTGGTCGTTGTAGCCGCCGGGGGGCGGGTTGTCCTTGACCAGGGTCACCAGGCCCAGGGCCCGGGCGTCGATGAACTCGGCCTGGACCTTCGACGCGTCCTTGACCCCGGTGCTGGCGTCTGAGAAGGTCGTGCCCTTCTTGAGCTCGAGGTTGAGCAGGTTGTCGGTCGTGAAGGTGGCCTTGTCGACCTTGCCCTGGCTGATGAGCTGCTCGGCCTGAGAGGTCGTCACGCTCGCGTAGCCCCCGTTGCCGCCGAGGGAGAACATGACGACGGCGATCCCGATGACCACGAGCAGCCAGAACAGCGGGGCCCTCAACACACGCTTGAGATCCATGATGTCCGAGGCGGTAAGCCCCGATCCTCCTGATCGGTCACACGACGGCTGACACCAGGAGCGCGGGCGGCCCTGGGGGTGTACACGCTACCGGGACGAATTCCCCCGGCAGGCCGATACGTGTGCTCAACGCCTCAGCACCGACCCGTGTTCCGAGCCGCCGACACGCTCCTGCGTGCCGACCCGGCCCCCGTGCGGCGGGGCACCCCGCCGCGCTCAGCTGTAGACGTGCGGCGCCAGGGTGCCGACGTCCCGCAGGCCGCGGTACCGCTCGGCGTAGTCGAGCCCGTAGCCGACGACGAACTCGTTGGGGATGTCGAAGCCGACCCACTTCACGTCGACCTCGACCTTCGCGGCGTCGGGCTTGCGCAGCAGGGTGCAGATCTCGACCGAGGCGGGCTGGCGGGACTCGAGGTTGGACCTGATCCACGAGAGCGTGAGCCCGGAGTCGACAATGTCCTCGACGATCAGGACGTGGACGCCGGTGATGTCGACATCGAGGTCCTTGAGGATCCGCACGACCCCCGAGGACTTGGTCCCCGACCCGTAGGACGACACGGCCATCCAGTCGACGGGGACGGTGATGGGCAGGGCCCGCATGAGGTCGGCCATCACCATGACGGCACCCTTGAGGACCCCGACGAGGAGGAGGTTCTTGCCGTCGTACTCGGCGGCGATCTCGGTCGCCAGCTCGTCGAGGCGGGTACGGATCTGCTGCTCGGAGATGAGGACGTTCGAGAGGTCCGTCCCCAGCTGGTCGGCATCCACGTGGCTCACTCCTGGTGCTCGCTGCTCCGGCCGGCCGGTGTCGCAGGCGTCCGGTGACGTGTCGTCGAGGCCCATTCAACCGGAGCCGCCGCGGCGACGGCCACGTGGGTGCCCGTCCGGGTGACGAGCAGGGCCCCAGGGACGTGGGCCGGCCCCTGCCCGTGCCAGTCGGTGAGCAGGGCGTCGCAGGCGTCGGTATGCCGCGTGCTCACCTGCCCGGGCGGTGCACCGGCCGAGACGAGCAGCCGGCGCCAGACCCGGGTGCGCACGGCACGGTCGAGCGCCATGAGTGTCGCCGCCGGCCAGGGCGACCGACCGAGCTCGGCGGCGGCCTCGTCCGCCCGGGCGTCGAGCAGGTCGGCGTCGTCGCGGAGCTGGTCCGCGGTGCGGGCGAGCGCGGCCGTGACGCCGGGCCCGAGGTCGCGATCGAGGTCGGCCAGTGCCCGCCGGGCACGGACCCGCAGGAAGGTCGGGTCCTCGTTCATCGGGTCGTCCCACCACCGGAGGTTCTGCGCGTCGAGCGACGCTCTCGCGTCCCGGCGGGTCACCCCGAGAAGGGGACGGCGCAGGCGCCCCCGCGCCCGCGGCATCCCGGCCAGGGAACGGGCCCCGGCCCCCCGGGTGAGACCGAGGAGGACCTGCTCGGCCTGGTCGTCGAGGGTATGGCCGAGCAGCACGAGTCGGGCACCCAGCCGGTCGGCCGCCGAGTCGAGGGCCGTGTACCGGGCCTCCCGGGCGGCAGCCTCCACGCCGTCGCCGGCGGACCGGACGCTGACCCGCACGACCTCGACGGGGCTCAGTCCCAGGGCCTGGACCCACTCCCGCACCATCTCGGCGACCTGCGCCGAGCCGGGCAGCAGAGCGTGGTCGACGACGACCCCGCCCACCCGCACCGCGACCTTGGCGGCCTCGAAGGCCGTGGCGGCCGCCAGCGCCAGCGAGTCCGCTCCACCGCTGCAGGCGACGAGGACGAGGTCGCCGGGCCCGACCTCGGCGAGGCACTCGCGCACGGCGACGCGGATGGCCGCGGTCGCGCCGTCGGGTCCGGGCACGCGAGCCTCCCCGCCCTCAGCCGTGCACCCGGCGGACCCACGCCTGGGGGTCGGTGATCTCGGCCGCCAGCGGGAGGGTGTCGGGTGAGGTCCACACCGCGTTGAAGCCGTCGACGCCGACCACCCCGGTGACGCCTCGGACGAACGCGGCGCCGTCGTGGTACTGGCGCATCTTGGCCTCGAGACCGAGCAGCCGGCGCAGCAGGCGGTCCAGCGCGCCCGCGCCCTTGCGCCGCTCGCTGAACTTGGCGCGGATCTCGGCGACGGTCGGGATGACGCTCGGGCCGACCTCGTCCATGACCACGTCGGCGTGCCCCTCGAGCAGCGACATGACCGCCGTGACGGCGGCGAGACGCTCGCGCTGCTCCGGCGTCGTAACGAGGTCCATGATGCCGCTGCTGCCGGCGCTGACCACCTCGGGCAGCTTCTCGCGGAGCCGGTGGACGAGGTCGCCGAGCTGGTCGCCGTCAGGGGTCATCTCGGCGGCGAGGTCACGGGCCTGGCCGATCATGTGCTCGCGCAGCCACGGCACGGCCGTGAACTGCACCCGGTGGGTCTCCTCGTGCATGCAGACCCAGGCACGGAAGTCACGCGCGTCGACGGACAGGTCGAGCCGCACCTGGAGCAGGTTGGGGGCGACGAGGAGCAGGGTCGGGGTGCCGTCGGGAGCGAGGTCGTACTGGCCGAGCACCTTGCTCGCCATGAACGCGAGCAGCCCGCCGGCCTCGGCGCCGGTCACCTTGCCGCCGAAGGCCGCCATCGACCCGGTCAGCTGGGTCGAGCGGGAGGCCATCATCGTGTCGAAGGCGGGGTCGAGGAGCGCGCTCATCGAGTCCGCGTTGACGGAGATCCAGGTGGCCCGGTCGACCACGCTGACGGGCGGGGCGTCGCCGGGGGTGTGCAGCCGGGCGGTCTCGGCGACCGGCTGGCGCGCCCTCGCTGCGGCCTCACGGATGGCCGACACCTCGGAGGCGGCCTGGGCCGGCGTGACCTGCGGACCCGGGGAGACCAGCGTCCGCCCGGTCGCCTTGGCGAACTCCCAGTCGACATACCTGCTCACGGCTCTGGCTCCTTGCCCTCGGGGACGGCTCGCTACGTCGTTCCTACCACTGTCCCGGCAGCCGTCGGTGCCTCGTCATCGGCACCCGCACCCCGTCAGGGCGGCCACGAGACGCTCCAGCGCGGTCCGCGCCGCGACGGTTCCCCTGGGCGGCACCGCATCGGCGACGACCGCAAAGAGCAGCAGCCGCCCGTCGCGGTCCACGGTGGTCCCGGCGAGCGCTGACGTGCCGGTCAACGTGCCGGTCTTGGCCCGGGGTATGCCGGCCACGGTGGCCGTGCCCGGCGCCTCGAACCGCGTGGCGAGGGTCCCGCTCAGCCCGGCCACCGGCAGGCTTGCCACGCTGGCCTGCAGGGCGGGCTCGGTGCCGGACGCGGCGAGAGCGAGCACGTCGGAGAGGGTGCTGACCCGAATGAGGGTGCCGGCACCGAGGCCGCACGTGTCGTGGAGGACCAGCCCATCGGTGTCGACGCCCAGCAGTGCGAGCGCCTGCAGGACGAAGTCCACCGAGCCCGCGAAGGTCGCCGGGTGGCCCGCCCTGACGGCCGCCTGCCGGGCGAGGTTCTCCATGAGGGCGTCGTCGCTGTCGGCGAGGGCCACGGCCAGGACGTCGCCGTACGACGCCGACTCGACGGCACCCAGCTCGGCGGCGCCGGCCGCGGCGTGGGCCGTATAGGTGCCCGAGGTCGCGAGCCGGGCGCTCACGCCCTCGCCGCGCAGTGCGGTGACGAAGGCCGCCGCCACCTGGGTCTCCGGCCGGGTCGGCGAGGGCTTGCCGGGCGACGGGCGCTGGCCGGCGAGCCCGGTCATGGCCACGCCCTGGGTGTAGCCGGCACGCACGTCGGCCATCTGCCACGACGCCGGATAGCGGGGACCGGCGTCGTAGGTGAGATCGAGGCTCACCCGCACCGAGGTCGTCCCGGCCTCCCGCAGCCGGCCGGCCACCTGGGCGGCAAGGTCGCGGAGCCCGGCCCGGCCCGCGGTGGCGCCCGTGCTCCCCCTGCCGCGGGCGAGGAGCGTGTCGCCGCCCGCGACGAGGACGACCCGGTTCGCCGCGGAGCCCTGGACGACCCGGGTCGTCATCGTGTCGCCGGGCTTGAGCGCGGTCCACACCGCGGCCGTGGTCAACAGCTTCAGGCTCGAGGCGGGCGTCCGCAGCGTGTCGGCCCCCTGGGCGAACAGCTCGGCCCCGGTCTCGCCGTCCCGGACGCTGAGGCCGACGCTGTGGCCGAGCGCGGGGCTGGAGAGCAGCGAGGCGAGGGCAGCGCGCACGCCCGCACGCGTGGGGCGGGCTGCCGCCGGGTCGAGCGGGGCGAGCGGCCCCGCGACCGACACCGACGGGCTGGGGGAGGGGCGCACGACGGACACCGTGGGGGCGGGGGTCGCCCCCTGCGCCCGGGTCGTCCCGGCCCGGGTGAGGAAGCCCGGGACGAGATCGTAGACATCGGCGGCGCCGTACGCCACGACCAGCACGACGAGGACCAGCGCGAGAAGAAGAGGGCGTCGCACGGGCTCCTCCTTCGCGTCGGGCCGGGATGCGGGAGACTGTGGTGAGCCTAGGTCACCCGCCGCACGTCAGGAGAAGCGCACCGTGGAGTTCGACGTCACCATCGAGATCCCCAAGGGCCACCGCAACAAGTACGAGGTCGACCACGAGTCGGGGCGGATCCGGCTGGACCGGATGCTCTTCACCTCGATGGCCTACCCGTCCGACTACGGCTATGTCGAGGAGAGCCTCGGCGAGGACGGCGACCCGCTCGACGCGCTCGTCATCCTCGACGAGCCGACCTTCCCGGGCTGCCTGGTCCGGGCTCGGCCGATCGGCATGTTCCACATGCGCGACGAGGCGGGCGGCGACGACAAGATCCTCTGCATCCCGGCGGGCGACCCGCGCAAGGCGCACATCCGCGAGCTCGACCACATCAGCGAGTTCGACCGGCTCGAGATCCAGCACTTCTTCGAGACCTACAAGGACCTCGAGCCCGGCAAGTCGGTCGAGGGCGCGCACTGGGCGGGCCGTGAGGAGGCCGAGCGGGTCATCCGCGAGGCCATGGCACGCGCCACGGACGCGGGAATGAGCACCCAGCGGTGGCGGATGCCCAGCGAGCATCACCTGCCCGCCGACGCCGAGGCCAGTGGGGTCTCGCGGAGCGAGGCCGAGCGCAACGAGGCGACCGCCAAGGCGCTGCGCGAGCTCGCGACGAAGGAGCACCCGCTGAGCGACTGAGCCTGCCGGGGGCTCGCCTGACGCAGGCAGCCGGCGCGAGCCGGGGGCTACTCGCCCGCCGGGCTCAGGGGCGACCGCCGTACGGCAGCAGGTCCGGGCGGTAGATCGACGCGTAGCGGACCTGCGCCCCCGTGTGCGGAGCCTCGATCATCTGGCCTCCGCCCACGTAGATGCCGACGTGGTGGTTGGTGGCGCCCGATGCCCCGTAGAAGACGAGGTCGCCGGGCTGCAGGGCGTCGATGGACACCCGCCGGGTCATGGCGTACTGCGCCTGCGAGCCGTGGGGCATGTAAACGCCCGCCTTCTGCCAGGCCATCATCGTCAGGCCCGAGCAGTCGAAGGTCGACGGGCCGGCCCCGCCCCACTGGTACCACTTGCCGAGCTGGGCCCGGGCGTAGGTGAGCACGGCGGCCACGCCTCCGTGCGGTGCCGGGTCCGCAGAGCCGCCCCAGCCGGATGAGCCCGTGCCGGATGGGTCGGTGCCACGGTTCCTGCGCGCCTCGGCGGCCCGGCGGGCCGCCTCGGCAGCGGCGGCGCGGCGCGCGGCGGCGGCCCGGGCCCGCGCCAAGGCGGCCGCCTCGAGACCGGCCTGGCGCGCCTGCTCGATGCGGACCGAGGTGCGGCGCAGCTGAGCCAGCTTGGCGACCATGGCCTTCTGCTGGGCGGCGATGGTGCGGGCCTCGGCGGCGGCGGCGTCGGCCTTCGCCTGGGCCTCCTGCCGGGCGGCGTCGGCGGCCTTGGCGGCGTCGGCCTGTTGGGCCTGGGCGCGGCTCGCGGTGGCACGCGCCGAGACGGCGAGGTTGGAGCTGCGGGCGGCCTGCTCGAGGGCGGCGGTGCGGGCGTCGCCGATCGCGGCCAGACCGACCGCGCGGTCGGCGAGGTCCTGCGGCCCGCTGCTGCTGAGGTATGCCTCGAGGCTGCTGAGCGAGCCGTCGGTCTGGTACATGAGCGCGGCGTACCGGCGCACGGTGAGCGAGGCGGCGTCGGCCTGCTGCTGGGCGGCGGCCGCAGCGGCGGCGGCGTCCTTCGCTTCAGCCGTCGCCGCGTCGAGCCGGATCTTGGCCTCGTTGTAGGCCTCCGTCGCGACCTCGACCTGGTCCTGCACGGCGGCGAGGTGCGCGGAGGCGGCGTCGTACTGGGCCTGGAGGGAGGAGACCGTGGACCCCGCCTGGGCGGCCGCCCGCTTGGCGGCGTCGACCTGGGACTGGCTCGGGTAGACCGGCTTGGGGGACGCCTGCGAGGCCGTGGCGCCACCGGTCACCGTCGCGATGGCGACGGCCGCCGCGGCGGCGACCCGGCCCCATCGCGGGCGCCGGGCGCGCGCGGGAACCGAGGGGAGGTCGCGGGTCAGGTCGCGGGGCACGGAACACCTCTCGCCATGGCAGGGGGAACGAACGATCCGAGACTAGAACTCCCATTTGCGCTGAATTCACATTGGCACCGCCTTTCACACCTCTACCACGAGAAACCGGAAATGACATGCCTGTGATTCGCTAAATGACACCGCATGTCTTTTCGCAGGTGTCTTCCCCTTTTCCGCCCCGCCCTCCATCGAGGTCACGATTTGATAACGAAATGGCCGTTTCTGGGCGCTGACCTGCATGGATGGCGGAACGGACGACCCCCGCCCTTGCCAGCCCTCGGCGCCGGCACGACCCGCGGGATGACTCAGCGCGGCGCCCGGAGGTATGCGGCCAACCCCTGTTCGCCCGAGCGCATCATCCGCCGATGGTTGAAGCGGAGAAGAGGCTCGGCCAAGGGGGCGGCGAGGCGCAGGTAGGGGGTGCCGATCCGGACCTCCTGCCGGTAGCGAGCCCACGACCGCGCCGGACCGTCGTCCCCGACGGCGAACGATGCCCACCCGTCGAGGTCGCCCGCGATCTCGACGCGCAGCAGCCGGGTGCTCGGGTCCTCGACCTCGCGGGTCAGCCGCAGGCGCAGGGTGTACGGCAGGACGCTGCGCACGACCGCCTCCCCGCTGTGCTCGGTGAGCCGGCGGACGGCGCGGATCTCGGCCCACCACCGGGGGTACGCGTCCACGGCCGCCAGGGCGGCATACGCCTGCTCGGCTGTGGCCGGAACGCGCCACAGGTGCTCGAAGACGAAGATGTGCCCCACCCCGCCATCCTCGCCCAATCGCACACCGACCCTGTCCTCCGTCCGGCGGATGGCAGGCTGGGCGTATGGCGCACGCACACGATCTCGCCGTCGTGGGCGGCGGGATCGTCGGCCTGGCGACCGCCCTCACCCTGCTCCAGCGGCGCCCCGGCGCGGATCTCGTCCTGCTCGAGAAGGAGGACGAGGTCGCCCGACATCAGAGCGGCCACAACAGCGGGGTCATCCACGCCGGGGTCTACTACGCGCCGGGCAGCCTCAAGGCCCGGCTCTGCGCTGCGGGCTCACGCTGGACCCGGGAGTTCTGCGACCAACATGCGATCCCCTACCAGGACACCGGGAAGCTCATCGTCGCGACGACGCCGGCCGAGCTCTCCCGGCTGGCGCTGCTGCAGGACCGGGCGGCCGCCAACGGCCTCGCCGTCGAGCGCATCGGCGCCACGGAGCTGCGCCGACGCGAGCCGCACGTCACCGGCCTCGGAGCCCTCGCCGTGGCCGCGACCGGCATCGTCGACTACCGGGCGGTCAGCCGGGCGATGGCCGACCAGATCGCCCACCTGGGCGGGACGGTCCGTCGGGGCGTTGAGGTCACCGGCATCGTCGAGTCACCGGGGCAGGTCGTGCTCGACACCGCCGAGGGCAGCGGCGGCGAGGTCGTGCCCGGCCGGGTGCGGACCCGCCGGCTGGTCGTCTGCGCCGGGCTGCAGTCCGACCGCCTGGCCGGTCTCGCGGGGCTGCGGGGACACGGCGGACCCGCCGCCGACGTCGCCATCGTGCCCTTCCGCGGCGAGTACTACCGGCTGCCCGCCTCCCGCAACGGCCTCATCGGCTCGCTCATCTACCCGGTCCCCGACCCAGACCTCCCCTTCCTCGGGGTTCACCTCACCCGCACGCTCGACGGCGGGGTGACCGTCGGCCCGAACGCCGTCCTCGGCCTCTCCCGCGAGGGCTACCCCAAGGGGTCGGTGAGTGGCCGCGACGTCGCGGACCTGCTGCGCTTCCCGGGCCTGTGGCGGGTGGCCCGACGGCAGCTGCGCACCGGGGTCGTCGAGCAGTGGAACTCGCTGTCCCGGCACGGATACCTCGGCCTGGTCCGCCGCTACTGCCCCGAGCTCGGCGTCGCAGACCTGCTCCCCGAGCCCGCCGGGATCCGGGCCCAGGCCGTCCGGCGTGACGGCACGCTCGTCGAGGACTTCCTGCTCGTCGAGACCGCCGCCTCCGTCCACGTCCTCAACGCCCCGTCGCCGGCTGCCACCTCGGCCATGCCGATCGCCGCCCACATCGCCGACCGCGTCCTCACCCCCGCCTGACCGCCCGGGTGAGGTCAGGAGGACGCCGGGCCCGCTTCGCTGCCCGCGACGCCGGGCGGCGTGGCCGCCTCCTCCTCGCCGGACGATGAGCCCGGGGGCGCCGAGCGGGGAAGCGCGAAGGTGGCCAGCAGCCCGACGACGAGCGCCGCCGCGGCCGCGGCGGTGGTGAGCCGGCTGGCCGAGATCATCGCGTCGGCGGCGGCGTGCGCGACGGCCTGGGCGCTGGGGTCGGCCTGCAGCCCGGCGATGGCGATGCCCGCGCTGCCCTTGACCGCCGAGGAGATCGCGTCGACCGCCGAGGCGGGCAGGTGCAGGGCCGCGAGGTTGTCATGGGTCGCCGCCCCGAGCCGTGAGACGAGCAGGCCGCCCAGCAGGGCCACGCCGAGGGCGGAGCCCAGCTGCCGGATGGAGCTCTGCAACCCGGACGCCTGCCCGCTCTCGTCCCGCGGGACGTCGGACAGGAGCAGGGAGGTGAGCTGGGCGGTCGCCATCCCGACCCCGACGCCGTAGCCGAACAGCAGCACGCACAGCGCCCACGTCGGCACCGTCGTCGACACGGCGAGGGCCACGCCACCGACCGCCACCGCCTCGAGGGCCAGGCCGGTCTGCACGATGGCGCGCTGGCTCACCCGCCGCCCGATGCGGGGAAGCATCCCCGAGACGAGGAACGTCCCGAGGGCCAGGACGACGATGATCCCGCCGGTCCCCAGCGCGCTGTAGCCGAGGGTGCCCTGCAGCAGAAGTGGCAGCGTGAAGAGCAGCCCGAACTCCCCGAACGCGACGATGAGTGCGGCGACGACGCCCGCGCGGAACGTCGTGAGCCGCAGCAGCCCGAGGTCGATGAGGACGTAGCGGCCGGCCGTCGAACGCCGCACCTCGAGGACGACGAAGGCCGCCATGAGCGCGACCCCGAGGGCGAGTGCCACGGGTACCGGCGAGAGGGCCCCGGAGCCCTGGCGCCACCAGCCGAACCACGAGGACTCGATGAGCGCGAAGACGATGCCCCCCATCCCCACCGCCGAGAGCGCTACGCCGACCGGGTCCCGCCCCGGCACGGCCGAGGCGTCCCGGGTCTCGGGGACTGCCCGCGCGATCCCGAGGAGCACGAGCAGCCCGACCGGGATGTTGAGCCAGAACGCCCAGCGCCACGACGCGTTCGTGGCGAGCCAGCCGCCGACGACGGGTCCGATGGCCGCCATGCCGCCGATGGCCGAGCCCCACACCGCGAAGGCGATCGAGCGCGCCCGCCCGGTGAACATCGCGTTGAGGGTCGACAGCGTGCTGGGCACGATCATGGCCGCACCGAGGCCCTGCGCGAACCGGGCGCCGATGAGCATGGTCGCACCCGTGCTCGCCCCGGCGACCACCGAGGAGGCCATGAAGACGACGATGCCGGTCGCGAACACCTTGCGCCGGCCACGCAGGTCTCCGACCCGGCCGAGGGTGAGGAGCAGAGCGGCGAAGACGAGCGAGTATGCCGCGTTGAGCCACTGCGCGTCGGCCGCGGTGAGGTGCAGCGCATCCAGGACCACCGGGAGGGCGACATTGACGATCGTCGCGTCCATGATGACCAGCGAGACGCCGAACCCCAGGGACAGCAGAGCGGCCCATCCCCGGCCGTCGATGGTGTCCGAGGCCGGCGGCGCGGTCCCCGCGACAGCGGCGGGTTGAGCCGACGGGGTGACGTCCTTACCGACACTCATGTCGATATCTTATCGACGCTGGTGTCGATAAGGCCACCTGGGAGACACTGGTTCCATGCCCCGCATCGACGCGCCCACCGTCGCCGAGCACCATGCCCGGCGACACGCCGCCATCGTGTCGGCCGCCGTGGACCTTCTCGGCACCGACGGAGCGGGCGCGGTGACACCAGCCGCCGTGGCGTCGGTGGCGGGACTGGCGCGCAGCAGTGTCTACCAGTACTACGCCTCGACCGGGGCCCTCGTCGGCGCCGCCGTCGAGGAGGTGTTCCGCCGCACGCTGGCCGACCTCGAAGCCGCCATGGCTGCCGCCCGGACCCCGCAGGCACGGGTCGCGGCATACGTCGATGCAAGCCTGGACGCCGCCGTGGCGGGCCACTTCCCGCAGGGCACCTACCGAGGCGCCGAGCTCAGTCCCGAGACCCAGGAGCGGGTACACGTGCTGCACACCGCCCTCATGGACCCACTCGTGGCGGCGCTGCGGGATGCCGGCCTCCGGGACGCCGAGGGCGTCGCCGGGCTCGTCGGTGGCGTGGTGAGCGCGGCCGCCCTCCAGGTCGAGCACGGTGAACCGGCGGCAGCCGTGCGGCGCCGCGCGCGGGGGTTCGTCCGCGGCGCGACCGGCTTGTCCTGACTCCGACCGCGACCGGGCCACATCGCCCGGAACGACCCACCCACAGGAGCGCCGATGGCGAAGAACACCCCCACGTACCACCAGCCCTGGCTGCACGAGCTGCAGATCTGCGTGAACGGGAACGCCACGGCTCTCAGCACCGCCTCGGGCGAGATCACCGGCGCCGGCACCGAGGGGCTGATCGTCGACGACGCGCGCGTTCTGTCCGTCCTGACGGTCCGCCTCGGGCAGGAGGAGACGGTCCCGCTCACGGAGGGGAGCGCGGGCGCCGTCAGCGAGTTCCTCGGGTCGGCGCGGCACCTCGGCACCATCGGGGCCGACCCGACCGTCGAGGTGCATCGACGACGAGAGCTGGGCAGCGGCCTGCTCACCGAGACCGTGACCATCACCTCACGCGCCGACGACGTCGTGCGGACCACGGCCCACATCGAGGTCGGCGGCGACGGCGCGGAGATCCCCGACGTCAAGGCCGGGGCCGCCGACGGGACGGCCGTGGCCGAGGTGCGGCCGGACGGCGCGGGGGTCGCCTGGGACACGGCGCGGCATACGGTGTCGGTCGCCGTCGCGCCCTCGCCGGCGGGCTGGGCGACGACGCCGGGCAGGCCCGCCGCAGCCGACCTCCCCATCGTCCTGGCGCCTGGCGGCTCCGTGAAGGTCGTGGTCGAGGTCCGAGCCGTGCCGCTCGGGCGTCACGCTCTTCGATGCCGAGCCGGGTGCGGGCGCGGTGGCCTGGACCGATCTGGTCCGCGTGACGGCGGACGACCCCCGTCTCGCCAAGGCCGTCTCGCACAGCCTCGCCGACCTCCAGCACCTCCTCATCACCGACCCGCTGGACCCCCGCGATGTCGCTGCCGCGGCCGGGACGCCCTGGTACCTCACGTTGTTCGGGCGCGACTCCCTGTGGACCGCCCGGATGACCCTGCCCCTCGGCACGACGCTCGCGGCCGGGACCCTGCGCGCGCTGGCCCGCCGCCAGGGCACCAAGGACGACCCGGCCAGTGCGCAGGCCCCGGGCAAGATCCCCCACGAGGTCCGCCGGGTCGACTACGTCTCGACGAGCCGGGGGCTGGCGCTGCCCCCCGTCTACTACGGGACGATCGACGCGACGGCACTGTGGGTGTCCCTCCTCCACGACGCCTGGCGGTGGGGGATGGCGGAGGACGAGGTGCACGATCTCCTCCCCAACCTGCGCGCCGCACTCGGCTGGCTGCGGGCCGCCTCGGCGCAGTCTGCGGACGGGTTCCTGCGCTACCACGACGAGACGGGGACCGGCCTGGCGAACCAGGGCTGGAAGGACTCGATGGACGCGATGCGCTTCCGGGACGGCCGGGTCGCCGACGCCCCCATCGCGCTCGTCGAGGCCCAGGCCTATGCCGTCGAGGCCGCTGCGGCTGCGGCCACCCTTCTGCGAACCCTGGGGACGGCCGAGGACACGGCCCTCGCGGACGAGGTCATGGCATACGGATCGGCTCTGGCACAACGTATCCGCGAGGACTTCTGGGTCGACGACGGCACCCGCCGCTGGCTGGGCGTCGCCATCGACGGGCGCGGGGCGGTGGTCGACGGCGTCACCTCGAACATGGGACACGTCCTCGGCACCGGAGCGCTCACGGCCGGCGAGGCAGAGACCGTCACCGGTGCGCTCACCGGGCCGCACATGCTCGGCCGCTACGGGATCGCGACCCTCGCGAGCGACAACGCGGGCTACAACCCGATCGGCTACCACACGGGCTCGATCTGGGTGCACGACACCGCGATCTGCGCGCTCGGGATGGCCCGCGAGGGCAAGGTCGACGCAGCCGCCCGGGTGGCTGCCACGCTCCTCGACGCGGCCGAGGCGTTCGACTACCGCTACGCCGAGCTGCACGCCGACGTCGGCGTCCTCGGCCTGCCGGCGCCGTACCCCCCGTCGTGCCGCCCGCAGGCCTGGTCGACCGCCGCGTCGGTCGCGCTGCTCACCATCGCACTCGGGGTAGAGGCCGACGTTCCGGGGCGACGGCTGCGGGTGCGACCGCCCCGACCCGGGCCGTTCGGTGCGGTGCGCGTCGAGGGGCTGCGGCTCGGCGAGGCGACCGTGACGGTGGCGGTGAGCCGCGAGGGTGCGGTGTCCATAGAGGGTCTGCCGGACGGGTTCGCCCTCGATGCCCCCACCTCCTGACCCCGCCCCCCCCTGGTCCGGTGCCGCCGCAGCCGCGGTCGGCGGCGGCGGGCGCACACCCGGGGGGAATGGAGGCGCCGGTCACGGGGTTGGCCACGGGCATGAGCCCCTCACCCTCGACCCACCGCCCGGTCCGCATCGGGATCCAGCTCCAGCCGCAGCACGCGGAGTATGCCGCGATCCGCTCGGCCCTCACCGAGGCCGAGGACGCCGGGGCGGACGTCGTCACGACGTGGGACCACTTCTACCCGTTGTACGGCGAGCCCGAGGGCAAGCACTTCGAGGCCTGGACGACCCTCGGCGCATGGGCCGAGCAGACCAGCCGCGTCGAGATCGGTGCCCTCGTCACGTGCAACTCCTACCGCAACCCCGACCTGTTGGCGGACATGGCCCGCACCGTCGACCACATCAGCGGCGGCCGTCTCATCCTCGGGATCGGCTCGGGCTGGTTCGAGAAGGACTACCAGGAGTACGGCTACGACTTCGGCACCGCCGGCAGCCGCCTCGCCGACCTGGCCGAGGCCATGCCGAGGATCACCGCCCGGCTGGCCAAGCTCAACCCGGCGCCGACCCGCGACATCCCCGTCATGATCGGCGGTGGCGGCGAGAGGAAGACCCTCCGCATCGTCGCGGAGCACGCCCAGATCTGGCACAGCTTCAGCGACGTCGACGTCCTCGCGCACAAGCTCGAGGTGCTCCGCGGCCACTGCGCCGACGTCGGGCGTGATCCCGCGGAGATCGAGGTCTCCGTCGGGGCCCCACGCGGCAACCCCGACGACGTCGGCGCGGCCCTGCTCGAGGCCGGGGCGACCCTCTTCACGGTCGGGGTAGGTGGACCGACCTACGACCTCGCCACGGCGAGGCGATGGATCGCCTGGCGCGACCGGGTCAACGCGAGCTGACCACACGGGCCGCCGCTACGCTGCCCCCATGACCGAGGGCGGGGGCGACGTGCCGCACCGGGTCCGCCGCCCCGCCGACGCCGCGCTCCTCAGCCTCACTCTCGTAGGGCTGGTGCTCCTCCTCAGCCTTGCCTCCACCGCCGTCGGCACGACCGGCGCCCTCGAGCACGACCTTTCGCTGGCCGTCGACGGGCTGCCCCGGCTCTCCCTGTCGGTCATCAGCTTCGCCGGCGGCGTCGGTGCACTGCTTCTGCCCGTCGCCCTCGGTGTCGACCTCGCCCGCCGGGGCCGGCTGCCCCTGCTCGTCGAGGCGCTGGCCACCGCCGGGGCCGGCGCCGCCCTCGCCGCCGGCATCGAGTGGCTCGTCGTCAGCGGGCACCTGCCCCGCGAGGTCTCGGGCGCCCTGACCCGCCCGCTCACCAGCGCTGGCCGCACGAACCCGCTGTCCGAGGTCGTCGTCGCCGTCGCCGCCCTCCTGAGCGGAACCTCCGGCTCGCAACGCTTCCACCGGCTCGGCATGCTCGTCGTCCTAGCCCTCGCCGTGACGAGCTTCCTCGGCGGCGACGCGACCGGAGTCGCGCTGCTCGCCAGCGTGCTCTTCGGCCTCATCGCCGGCTTCTCCGTGCGCGTGGGGCTCGGGCGCCCCTCCACCAGGGCCACCGCTGCCCAGGTCGTCCAGGCCCTCGCCGGCGTCGGGGTGGCGGTCGGGCCGCTGACGCCACGGCCCGCGTCGAGCGACGGGGCCCGGCGGTATGCCGCGCCGGCGGCGACCCGGAACGTGAGCGTCGAGGTCTTCGACCGGGACGCCCTCGGCAGCGGCATCCTGTCCCGGGTCGTGCGGCTCGTGGCCCTACGGCCCGGAGGCACACGGGCCCCCGAGCTGACCCTGCGCGGCCAGGTCGAGCATGCGGTCCTGATGGGCAACGCCCTCGAGCAGGCTGCGGTCGCCGCTCCACGCCCCCTCGGTGCGGCTGCCGCCGGCGGGGACTCCGTCGCCGTCGCCTGGGAGGTCCCCGACGGCATCCCGCTCGCCGAGGCCGGGGAGGTCTCCGAGCCCGAGCTGGCCGCCCAGTGGCGGCTGCTCGCCGCCCTCCAGGGCCAGGCGATCGCCCACCGCGGGCTCACCCCCTCGACCCTGCTGCGCACGCCCGACGGTGGCGCCGCCCTGTCCGAGGTGGGGCGCGGCGACATCGCGGCCTCCGAGCTGGCCCTGCGCCTCGACGTCGCCAACATGCTCGCCGCCACCGCCCTGCACGCCGAGGCGGACACCGTCGTCCGGCACGCCGTCGACGCCGTCGGACTGCACCGCGTCCGAGCGGCCCTGCCGGTGCTGCAGCCGGTGGCGCTCGAGCCGAACATCCGAGCCGCACTGCGCGACCACCCCGGCCTGCTGACCACGGTGCAGGACGCCGTGCTCGCCCGGTCCGGTGACGGCGAGCCGCCCGCCGAGGTCGAGCTGCGCCGGGTCACGCCCCGCACCGTGCTCTCGGTCGTGGGTGGGGCCGTCGCGGCATACATCCTCCTGGGTCAGCTCTCCCGAGCGAACCTCGGCCAGGCCCTGCTCGGCGTCCACTGGGCCTGGGGGGCGGCCACCGTGGGGTTCGCGGCACTGACCTTCGTCGGAGCCTCGCTGGCGCTGACGGGAGCGGCCCCGGTTCGGCTGGCGTTCCCGCGCACCCTGATGACCCAGCTCGCGATCGCCTTCGCCGGGCTGGTCGCGCCGGCCCTGCTCGGAAACGTCGCGCTCAACACCCGCTACCTGCGCCGTGGCGGAGCGAACGCCGGGGCGACGGCTGGGGCGCTCGGGCTGGCGAGCATCACCCAGTTCGGGAGCTACACCGCCCTGCTGGCGCTGTCGAGCGTCGCGGCCGGCATCGGGCCTCGGGCCTCGTTCACCCCGCCACCGGGAACGGTGATCGGGTTGTTCGCCGTCCTCGCCCTGGGCGTCGTTGCGCTCGCACTCCCACAGGTGCGCGAGTGGATGGGCCGGCGGTTCCTGCCCCATCTCTCGGAGATCGGGCCCGCCGTCATCGGCGTGCTGCGCCGCCCGCTCAAGGTCGCGCAGGTGGCGGGGGGCGCGCTGCTCCTCGACATCTCCTTCGTCGCCGCCCTCTACTGCGCCACCCGGGCGGCCGGCGCCGACACCCCCCTCGGCGGCGTCGCCGTTGTCTACTTCGCGGGCGCGATCATCGGCTCGGCCGTCCCCACGCCGGGAGGGCTCGGCGGCATCGAGGCGGCGATGACCGCGGGACTGGTGGCGGTCGGCACCGACGCAGGGGTCGCCCTGTCGTCCGTGCTGCTCTACCGCATCGCCACATACTGGCTGCCGATCCCGCTCGGCTGGGCCGCCCTGCACCGCCTCCAGCGGGTCCACGCCCTCTGACGCTTCGGTGGCGTGCGCGGCCGGATGCCGCGCGCCCGCCTCCGGCGGGACCGGGGCTACCCCTGCGCGCGGGCCCCGGCGGCCAGGGCGCTCGCGGCCGTCGGCGCGAGCGGGAGCAGCGGGACGAGACAGGCCGTCACCGCGTGGTAGACGTCGGGCTTGCCGTCCCACACCCGCGTCGACGGCCTCCCGTCGGGGGTCGTCTCGTGCCACCACGACCCACCCTCGAGGTCGACGTAGCGGGCTCGGGCGTGGGACCACCAGGTGTCGTACCAGGCGGCATAGCGGCCGTCCCCGGTCGCCGTGCGCGCGGCGGCCGCGGCCGAGATGCCCTCGCAGACCACCCAGTGCAGGCGGTCACGGACGACCGGGCGGCCCTGCCAGTCGACGGTGTAGACGAAGCCCTCGTCGCCGTCGACGGACCAGCCGTCGCGCACCGCCGTCTCGAACAGGGCTGCCGAGTCGTCGGCGAGCCAGGCGGGCGCCGCCTCGCCGAGGGCGGCCGAGACGTGCAGCGCCAGGCGGCTCCACTCGAGCAGGTGCCCGATGGTGGCGCCGTAGGGGCGGAACTGGTCGGCCCTGCGGTCGGTGTTGTACTCGGGCAACGCACGCCACTGCGGGTCGTAGTGCTCGGGCATGAGCCAGTCGTTGCCCCGGGCGAACCCATGGACGAGCTTCTCGGTGACCCGCAGGGCCCGCGCACGCCAGACCGGGTCGCCCGTCACGTCGGCGGCGGCGAGCATGGCCTCGACGGAGTGCATGTTGGCGTTGGCCCCCCGATAGGCCTCGAGCGTCGACCACGGCCGGTCCCACACGTCGACGACGGCTCCCGCCTCCTCGTCCCAGAAGTGCTCCTCGAAGACCCGCAGGGCCTCGTCGAGCAGCTCGCGCCCGCGCTCGTGACCCGCGGCGGCCGCCGACGAGAGCCCCAGCACGACGAACGCGTGCGCGTAGGCCTGCTTGTCCCCCGACCCTCGGCCCGGCTCGGCGTCGAGCCAGCCGTCGTACTCGCCGTCCCGTAGCAACCCGGCGAACCCGGCGACCCCGTGGTCGACGAGGTCTGCGCACCAGGGGAGCCCCATGAGCTGGCCCAGCGCCATGACGTGGGTCATCCGGGAGTGGACCCACGTGTGCACCGGCTGGCGCTGGTCGAGCGCTCCATGCGCGTCGAGCCAGCCGAACCCGCCGCCGGGACGCGCCGCGCCGCGGGCGAACTCGAGCAGCCGGACCACCTCGCCCCTCAGCCAGTCGGCCTGGTCGTCGGTGGCCCAGCCACCGCCGTGGGGGACGTGCACCGGTGTGTCCATGGCATGTGCCTACCACTCCGGGGCGCGGACGGCATCCCTCGCCGTCCGCGCCCCGCCGTGGCCGGTCTCCGGCCGGCCCGGCGCGAAGGCCGGGTCCGTCGGCCCCGGGCTCAGCCGGCCCCGAGCCGACGCAGGGTCGCCACCCGGCGCTCGTACTCCTCGTCGTCGATGTCGCCGGCGGCGAAGCGCCGAGCCAGGTCGGCCTCGGCCGCCAGCCGTGCCGACTCGGGCGAGGCCCCGGGCTGCCCACCCACCGGCGGGCCGGCCCACGGACCTTGTGGGTACGGGCCGCCGTGCCACATCCGGCGGCGGCCGAAGACGCCGAACACGAGGAAGAGGATGAGGATGAGGAACAGGAACCCGACGAACGGGAAGAACGGGAACCAGCCGTGGCCGTAGCCCCACGGGCCGTGGGCGGCGGTCAGGGCGACGGGAACGACGGTCGTCACGAGAGCTCCTTGGTGGGTGGTTGCGCTGACGTTGTCCATGCTGCGCCGGATCGGTAGGCCGCGAATCCACCCCCGGGAGTGACCTGGCCTGCGCCCCGGGCGGTATGCCGCGGTCCGTCCCGCGGCATACCGCCGGCCCCGGGTGCGCCCCGGCTACTCGTGGGACCAGCCGGGGCGCACGAGCCCGGACTCGTAGGCGAGGACGACGAGCTGAGCGCGGTCGCGGACCTGCAGCTTGACCATGGCGCGCGAGACGTGGGTCTTCGCCGTCGCGGGCGAGAGGAACAGCCGCTCGGCGATCTCCTCGTTCGACAGACCCTCCCCGACCAGCGCGACGACCTCGCGCTCGCGGCCCGTGAGCTCGGTGAGTCGCCCGGCCGCAGGGGCCGCCGTCGGCCGGCTCCGCGAGGCAAACTCCCCGATGAGCCGCCGGGTCACGCCCGGCGAGAGCAGGGCGTCACCGTCGGCGACGGCCCGGATCCCGCGCAGCAGCTCGGTGGGTTCGGTGTCCTTGACGAGGAACCCGCTCGCCCCGGAACGCACCGCCTCGAAGACGTACTCGTCGAGGTCGAACGTCGTCAGCACGACGACCTTGGTCTCGGCCAGCTCCGGCTCGACGGCGATGAGCCGGGTGGCCTCCAGCCCGTCCATGCCGGGCATCCGGATGTCCATGAGCACGACGTCGGGGTGGGTGAGCCGCACGACGTCGAGCGCCTCCCGCCCGTCCGACGCCTCGCCGACGACCTCGATGTCGTCCTCGGCGGCGAGCAGGGCCCGCAGCCCGGCCCGCAGCAGGGCCTGGTCGTCGGCCAGCACGACCCTGATCACGAGACCGCCCCCGGCGGGCCCGGCACGGCGGTCGGGATCGTCGCGGACACCCGCACCCCGCCGAGTGGGGACCGCCCGACGTCGAGGGTCCCGCCGAGGGCACTGGCCCGCTCGCGCATGCCGCGAATCCCGTTGCCCTCGGCCGCTTCTGACATGGCGACGGCGGCGCCGCCGTCATCGTCCACCCTGACCGTCACCATCTCGGCACCGTAGCCCACGACGATGTCGGCACGGGCGGCGCGCGCGTGCCGGACGACGTTGGTGATGGCCTCCTGGACGATCCGGTATGCCGCGAGGTCGACAGCCGCCGGGAGCCCGCGCCGCACGCCGGTGACGTCGACGCGGACGTCGAGACCGGCATACCGGCTGCGCTCGACGAGGTCGTCGAGCGAGGCCAGCGAGGCGGCCGGGGTGCGGGGGGCCGGACCGTCGCCTTCGCGCAGCACCCCGATGAGCGAGCGCAGCTCGGTGAGCGCCTCCTTGCTCGCCTCCTTGATGACCCGCAGCGAGTCCTCGACCTGCTCGGGGTGACGCTCGGCGAGGTGCAGCGCCACCGAGGCCTGGACGTTGATGAGCGACATGTGGTGCGCCACGACGTCGTGGAGCTCCTGGGCGATCCGCAGCCGCTCCTCCCCCGCCTGACGACGGCGCTGCTCGGCCATCGCCTGACGGAACCCGGCCGCCCGCTCACCACGCACGCGGACCACCTCGCCGAGCGCCAGGACGAGCAGCCCCCAGGCGACGGCCGCGGCCTCGGCCGGCCAGGACCAGTGCCGGCCGGGCAGGACGAGGGTCGCCACCGCGTGAGCGAGGAGCACTCCCGCCCCCACCAGCCAGGCCGTGAGCCGATGTCCGCTGGCGACGGAGACGACAAGGACGAGGACGAGGCTGAGGAAGACCGGCCCGTAGGGGTAGCCCACGGCGAGGTAGGCCGCGGTGACCGCCCCCACGGCGACGGTCACCGCGGGGATGCGGGGCCGGCTCGTCAGCGCGAGGACGGCCACCGGGCCGGCGAGCAGCAGAAGGACCGCGAGCGGGTCCACGTCGTGCCGGGCGTGCTGGCCATGCGCAGTGCCCAGAGTCCCGAGCACCGAGATGACCGCGAGCGCGACGGCGACCGGGACCCGGGGCCATCGGCCGCGGGTCCACGGCGGCGGCCCGGCGGGTGCCCATGGCGGCGGGCCACCCCACGCCCACCGTGGCGGCCTCCCCGGCGCCCACGGTCGGCGGGATCCGCTGGGTGGCCCGGGCATGCCCACCAGCCTAGGCAGGCGATGGAGCCGTCGCGTCCTGCCGGCGGAGCAGGGTTGCCTACTCCTGACGGGGTAGGCTAACGTACAACCTTATGGTTGTAGATCAGTCCCGACAGGTGGCGGACCGGGCGTTCCACGCCCTGTCCGACGGAACCCGGCGCGACATCGTCGCCCTCGTGCTCCAGGCGGACCACTCGGTCTCCGACCTGGCCCGGCGTTTCCCCATGAGCTTCGCGGCCGTGCAGAAGCACGTCGTGGTCCTCGAGAGGGCGGGACTGGTCACCAAGGAGCGACGAGGTCGTGAGGCACTGGTCCACGGCAACGTCGCCGCCCTGCGCGACACCCGGGCCGTCCTCGACCACCTCGAGGACGTCTGGCGCGGCCGGTTCGACCGGATCGCCGACATCCTGCGCGACCCCCCCCTCGAAGGAGACCCCTCATGAGCGTCATCGACGTGACCAAGGACCTCGACGCCCTCACCATGACCATCACCGCGACGTTCGACGCCCCCGTCGAGCGGGTCTGGCAGGTGTGGGCGGACCCGCGCCAGCTCGAGCGCTGGTGGGGGCCGCCGACCCACCCGGCCACCGTCGTCGAGCACGAGCTGGCCCCTGGCGGCCGGGTGAGCTACTACATGACCGGACCCGACGGAACCCGGTATGCCGGCTTCTGGCGGGTCCACGAGGTGCAGGCCCCGCGGGTGCTGGAGTTCGAGGACTGCTTCGCCGACGACGAGGGCAACCCCAAGCCCGAGATGCCGACGAATACGACCGAGGTCAGCCTGGCGCCTGCTGGAGAGGGCACCCGGATGGTCGTCCGCTCCGCCTTCCCGAGCCGGGCGGCGATGGACCAGCTCCTGGAGATGGAGATGGAGGAGGGCTTCCGCTCCGCCTTGGCCCAGATCGACGAGATCCTCACCGAGGGTGCCGCCGCCTGAGTGCCATCACCCCTTGCCGCTCGAGGGGACTCCGCCGGCGACGGCGCCGCGCGAGCACGTCGACGAGGGCGTCGCCGCCGCCGGCTGCCTGACCGCATACGGGCCGGCGGCCTGCATCCTTCTTTACCGGTCTAGAATGGGGGCCGTGGGGATCCCCGATGCAGAGCTGCCGACCCGCCGCGCCGGGATGCGCGGCGGGCTGACCGCCTTCTCGTCCCTGACCGAGCGCCGGTTCCGGGCCTGGTTCCTCACCCAGGTGCTGTCGGCCTCGGGCACGATGACCCAGTCGGTGGCGGCGTCCTGGCTCGTGTTCCAGATGACCGGGCGCGCGGTCGACCTCGGATACCTCGCGGCCGTGACCATCGCACCGACCCTGCTGCTGGGCGCCTGGGCCGGGTCGCTGGCCGACCGCCTCGACCACCGCCGGCTGCTGCTCGCCACCCAGTCGGCCTTCCTGGTCCTCGGGCTCGTCCTCGCCGCCTTGACCCTGAGCGGCCACGCCGGCTTCCTCGCGATCCTTGCCGTCAGCGCACTCACCGGCACGGTCATGGCCGTCGACAACCCCACCCGTCAGGTCTACGTCCTCGACCTCGTCGGCCGGCAGCGGCTCGCCAGCGCGGTCAGCCTCTACGAGGTGGTACTCAACGCCTCACGCGTCATCGGCCCGGCGGCGGGTGGCGCCCTGCTGGCCGTGTCGGGGCCGGCGGCCTGCTTCCTGCTCAACGCTGCCACCTACCTGCCGCCCATCGCCGTCCTCCTCGCGCTCCGGGTGGGATCGGCGCCCCACCGTGGGCAGGAGCACCGCACCTCGGTCCGGGCCGGGATGTCGGCCGCCTGGTCCGACCCGGTCATCCGCGCCTCCCTCCTGCTCGCCGCCCTGAGCGGGGCGTTGTTCAACTTCACCGTCGTCTTCCCGGTGCTGGCGCAGGAGAGCTTCCACCTCGGGGCGAGCGGCTACGGGCTGCTCGTCGCCTCCTTCGGGGTCGGGGCGGTCCCCGGGGCACTGCTCGCGGCGTCCCGGCCGACGTCGGGCCGGCTGGTGCGGCGGCTCGCGCTCGCCGCCGGGTCCGCCGCCGCGCTGACCGCGGCCGCGCCGGACGCCGAGATGGCCTACCTCGGCATGGCGATGGTGGGGCTGGCCTCCATCTGGTTCGTCGCGGCCGCCAACACCCTCGTCCAGCTCCAGGCCCCGCCGGCGCTGCGCGGCCGGGTCATGGGGGTCTGGACGATGGCCCTGCCGGGCATGGGCCCGCTCACCGGGATGACCGTCGCCGCCCTGATGGACGCCACGTCGCCCCGCTGGGGGTATGCCGTCATGGGCCTGGCCATGGTGCTCGGCGCGACCGCCACCCGGGGCTGGCTGGGCGGCATACGCCGGGCGTCGGAGCTCGATCCGGTCTGACTCCCGCCAGACTCCGCCGGCGTCCCCGTCGACGATTCTGGCGCTGTGACAGGGGGCACAGGGCAATGGGTCCGGCGAGGCGCTCGGGGAGACTGGTGCCATGGCCACCTCGACAACCGAGGGCAGGACCCGGGGGTGGGTTCTTGACATCGTCGTCGGCCTACTGGCCGGCGGAAGCGTGGGCGCCGTCGTCGCGGTCAACGTCGTCATCTTCGCCGGCCCCGAGCAAGGTTACGAGGCCAGCCTGGCCGACGTATTCCGACAGAACGCCCTGGTGGGTCTGCTCGTCGTGGCGGTCCTCCTCGCGGGACCGGTCCTCGGTGTGATGATCGCCCGCCGGGTACGGCGGCGCCGTTGAGCGGCGGTCCGCCTCGAGGGAGCGGCTCGAGCTGAGCGGTCGAGCAGCGCGGTCCAGCCGCGCGCTGGGCAGTTCCAGTGCGCTCAGACCAGGCGGGTCTCGACGATGCTGAAAGACTCGGGTCGCGCATCGTGGTAGCGCCACCACGTCGGAACCATCTTGACCAGCGTGAAGTCCTCGCGGAACGCGCGGGACGTCGGGAACTGGTCCTGGTGGATGCGGCCGTACCTCTCCCGCTCGGCACCGGCGAGCACCTCGGCGTCGCCCTCGGCCTGGACCGACACCCTGTCGGCCCAGCCGACGACGAGCGCGACCCGCTGGTTGCCGCCGATGTTGACGACCTTGCGGGCCGCGGCCTTGGTGTCGAAGAGCACCTCGCCCGCGTCGGTCACCGCGAGGTCGACGAGCGCGGCCTCGGGTCGCCCCTCTGCATCGACGGTGGCCACCACCCCCAACTTGGCGGCTCGAACGAACTCGACGAACTCGGCACGGGTCATGGGGTCCTTGGACACCTCGCCAGTCTAGGGCTGAGGCTCGAGCCGACGACGAGCGGATACGCCTTCGTCAGGCTGCGACCGACCGTATCGCCCGGCATACCGACCGAGCGGCCCCGCGGGTGGCCACCTGGTCGAGTGCAGGGAGGTCGGCAGGCCCGTAGCCGTCCTCCGCGCGCCGTGATGGTCGGGCGCCGCGCGCCGACAGCGGCAGGAACCGGCGGACGTCTCACTCTGGTGAGAGGTCTTTGTCGTGTCGACCTGCACCGTGTTTCGAGAGCGACGTCTCCGCGTTCAACGCCCTGCTGTCCACCCGACCGGCCGCCTCCCAAGGGGCCACGGCGCGGGAACACACTGCCGATTGGACGCAGGGGCCATGCCATCCATCCATGCCACGCCTGCTGAAGGCCACGCTCGGGTACCCACTTAGGTGACGCGGAGCGCCCTTGACGCGACCCGAGTCGGGGGCATGATGGCGTTCCGATGTCGGCGACCGCCCTGATGCGGGCCGCTGAGGACGGTGCGCCAGCGCCGCCCGCAGACGGCCGCCGGCGGAGCCGGCGCCTTGATCTAGAGGCAACTCGGCAAACATCACGCCTTCCGGGCCCCGCCGATGACGCCAAGATGTTCACTCACAAGCCGATGTCGTGACGTTTCCGGCGGATGCTTCAGCCAGCCTTGGGTGTGTATAGTATGCGCATGGCTAGGGTGAACATCACGATCCCGGACGAGCTGCTGGAACCTGCCCGCGCTGCCGGTCTGAACGTGTCGCGGCTCGCGGCGGGAGCCGTGGCGGAGGAGCTCGACCGACGCGCGAAGATCGCCGGTCTCGACGCCTACCTGGCCCAGCTGGACACCGAGCTCGGCCCGGTGCCCGAGGGCGAGCTCCAGGACGCCGCCGACTGGGTCGACGGCCTCCTCGCCGGCCGGCCCGCGACCAAGGCCACCGGAGGCGGGACCCGGCGGGACCGGTCGGCATGACACTCATCCTCGACTCCGGCGGCGTCAGCGCCCTGGCCGGGCACCGGGCCCGGCTGACCGAGCTGCGCAACCGGGGCCTGTGGCCCCCGCAGGTTCCCGCGGTCGTCCTGGCCGAGGCCCTGACCGGAGACGCCCGCCGAGACTTCCACGCCAACCACTTGCTGCGGACCTGCCAGATCCGCGACGTCGACGAACCGATGTCCCGCGAGGCCGCCCGGCTGCGGACGGCGACCGGAAAGGCGTCGAAGATCTCGGCCGTGGACGCCATCGTCGCCGCCTTCGCCGGCCTCCACCCCGACCCCATCGTCCTGACCAGCGACCCACGCGACCTGGGCGCCCTGGCAGCACACACGGTCCGACCCATCACCATCGCGGCCACCTGACGACTACGCCGACCTCGGCGACGGTTCTCCCTGGCCACTCCGAGAGCAGTAGCGTCCACGCAAAGGGCCACGCACTTGATCAGGGGGCCGGATGCAGTTGGTGAGGACAACTCGCGTGCTCCTTGGGCTCGGCGTCGTCGCCCTTCTCACCTGGGCCATCCTGTGGCACCAATGGGTGCCGCTCACGGCCGACGGCTACAACTGCGGCGCCCGCGTCTACAGCTTCGGGCCCGGAATGTCCTTCCGTGCATCAGAGGGCAGCCAAACGCTCGCCGAGATCGCTCGCAGCAGCGCGGCGTGCCGTGACGCGGCGGCCCCCATCTGGTGGGTGGGTGCCTTCTTCCTGGTGCTGGGGCTCTGCGCGGCCGGCTGGGGGCTCCTTCGGGTTCGCCATGAACCCCGCCCCGACGGATCCTAGGCGGCCCATCGTCCGGCCGCTTGGTGCGAGTACGCGGGGGCTACCTTCGAGGATTCTTGTCAGAGGCTGTCGTATCCCGCGCGTGGCGTTCGTAGTACAGGTGAGAGCGGCCCAGGAGGCAGCTCGTATGCAGTCGCCGCCCTTGGAAGGGAACTCGCAATGTCGAAGACCGTCGCAATCATGTCCATGTCGCTCGACGGCTACGTGGCCGACGTCAACGATGGCGTGGCCGAAGTGTTCGACTGGTACTCCAACTCAGGGGACGTCGAGATCCACACTGGAGGGTCGGACCCCATGACGTTCAAAGTGTCCGCGCCGAGCGCCGAACACTTCCGCGGTCTCACCGCCGAACTTGGTGCCGTGCTCACCGGTCGACGCACCTTCGACGTCGCGCAAGGCTGGGGCGGAAACCCGCCGTGTTTCGATCGGCCGGTCACGCTGGTGTGGTGGAAGCGGACGTGGTCGTGTCCGGAGCCGGCGTGTCCGGTGGCGGTGTTCACCGAGCAGGACGAGGCGGTCGCCCGCCCACGCGGCCTGCTGACCACTCGGGCGGCGTGGTGGGCGGCGCGGCAGCTGCGGCGGGAGCATGCCTCGGTCCTGGGGCTGGCCCGCCAGCTCGGCACGTCGTGGAAGACGGTGTGGCGCTCGATCAAGCCCCTGCTCGAGGCCATGGACGCCGACCCGACCCGATTCGACGGGGTCGAGACCCTCGGGGTCGATGAGCACGTGTGGCACCACGTGAGCCCGCTGAAGCGGGGCCCGAAGGAGCTGACCGGGATGGTCGACCTGACCCGCGACGAGAAGGGCAAGACGCGAGCACGGCTGCTGGACTTGGTTCCTGGCCGGTCCGGGCCGGTGTACCGGGGGTGGCTGCAGGAGCGAGGGGAGGCGTTCACGGCGGGGGTGAAGATCGCCACGCTCGACCCGTTCCAGGGGTACAAGAACGCCATCGATGACGAGCTGCAGGACGCGGTCGCCAACGCCTGGGGACCAGCATTCGTAGTGACCCACCACATCCCCGACGGATGGCCCCGACCCGATTCCACGGTGCATTTCGTGACCGACGGCATCGACAGCGCCGTGGCCCAGGCCAAAGCTGCCGCTCACGGGAAGTCCGTCGGAGTCCACGGCGCCGACACCATCCAACAGTGCTTGAATGCCGGCCTACTCGACGAAATCCACGTCGACCTCGCCGCGGTACTTCTGGGCGCCGGAGTGCGACTCTTCGACCACCTCCCAGGCGGGCCAGCCGTCCTTGGCAACCCAACGGTGATCCAGGGCGTCGGCGTCTCACACCTGCGCTACCCGGTGAGCAAGGCGTAGTCCGCCAAAGTCGAACCGTCCGCATATGCCACTGTCGGCGCTAGCGTCCGACCGTAGCCGCTGTCGGGCGCGAAACGTCCGCCGCGGTCGGCGCTAGCGTCGACCATGCCCGCCGCGATGAAGTGGGTCGACTGGCGGCGGTTGGGGGCACTCGCGGGGCAGCTGTGGGATCCGATCTCGCGTCTGCCATCGCGCGCTGGGCGAGGCCCGCTCAGGCCTTCGGTGCCGTCGGCTGGCGTCAGAGGTCCAGCAGCAGCGCGAGCGTTTCGCGAACCTCGCCGACGGCGACTGGACCGACATTGCCGGTGCGCTCACGAATGCGTGCGGTGGCCACGGAACGCACGTGCTGGCACTGCGCCGACGAACGCGCTGACAGCCGGTTGCCCTGATCGGGATCGATGACCACCTCAGTGCTGCTCGTGCGGATCGTGCGGGTCAGGGGCACGACCTGCACGACGTTGGGTCCCCCGTCCAGCACCCGCGCCGCGGTCACCACGATGGCGGGGCGATGCGATCCCGCCTCGCTGCCAGCCGGCACTCCGAGGTCGAGCTCGACCACGTCACCCGGCGTCAGCATCGAGCCATGCCGTCTCTTCTTCAGTGAGGCCATCAGCGAGGTCGCGCGCCATGGCGTCCTGGCGGAGCGCGCGGATGGCGTTGCGCACGGTCTCGTCGATCGTTTCGTGGCGCTCGGCCGCCAAGCGGGTCACCCGCGCATGGGTGTCCCTGCTGATGCGGATCGTCGTGGTGTCAGCCATGTACCAACGGTATGTCGTGTAGACACTTCCGTCTACACGGGTTGCGCTCCCCAGTGACGGGAGCCGCCGCGCACGTCGATCAGCCCAGCCCGTCTGGCGGCTGGGACGCACCTGCGAACCCTCCCCATATGCCGAATTGGGGACGTTCGCGATGACGGCTGCCGGGCCATCGCAAACCTGCCGCGATGTGGCCAGCCGGTCGCGCCTCCGGACCTAGCATGTTCGTCGTGCCGTCCGTTGAGATCACGACCTCCGAGACTCGACCGCTTCGCCTTCCAGCGGTGTGAGTCAAGACGGGGGTGCCGACCGCGGACACCCTCACCATCAAAGGCCGAGCCGAGCCCACCTGGACAGGGGCGATGCTTCTGTTCGGGCTCTTCGCGTACTTGCTGGCCCGCTCTGGCTCCTCGAGAGCGTACGAAATCATCGTCCCCTTCCGGCAAGACGCCTTCGCGCGCTACCGGCAGTGGAAAAGAGCCAGCTGGACCCTTGTGTCAATGGCCAAGCTCAGGTCCCCGCTGGTGGCCAAGTGAAAGTCCCCACCCCTCGCGGTTGATGCTCAGGTGGTGGGGCGGCCTCCTGTCCGGGTTTTGGCGTCGCGCATGCGGTAGGACTGGCCGGTGGTGACCACGGTGGTGGCGTGGTGCAGGAGCCGGTCGAGGAGGCTGACCGCGGTGGTGTGCTCGGGCAGGAACCGGCCCCAGTCCTCGAACGACCAGTGCGAGGCGATGCCCAGCGATCGGCGCTCGTACGCGGCGGCGACGAGGCGGAACAGCAGCTGGGTGCCGGTGTCGTCGAGCGGGGCGAACCCGACTTCGTCGAGGAGCAGGACGTCGTGGCGTAGGAGGGTCTCGATGGTCTTGCCGACGCTGTTGTCGGCGAGTCCTCGGTAGAGGGTCTCGACGAGGTCGGCGGCGGCGGCGTACTTGACCTTGTATCCGGCGTGGACCGCGGCGTGTCCCAGGGCGATGAGGGTGTGCGACTTCCCGGTGCCGGCGGGGCCGATCAGGGCGAGGTTCTCCCGGGCGGGGATCCACTCCAACGACGTCAGGTACGCCCACGTCGGCGGTGGGATCGAGGACGCGGCGACGTCGAACTGCTCGAGCGTCTTGGTCACGGGGAACGTGGCGGCCTTGAGGCGGGCGGCGGTGTTGGAGGCGTCGCGGGAGGCGACCTCGGCCTCGACGAGGGTCCGCAGGACCTCTTCGGGGGCCCAGCGTTGGGTCTTCGCGGTGAGCAGCAGCTCGGGCGCGAGTTGGCGGATGGTCGACAGCTTGAGCCGACGCAGCCCAGCGGCGAGGTCGGCGGGCAGCTCGGGCGGGGTCTTGACGGTCACGACGACACCTCTGCTCGAGTCGAAACCGTTGCCACGGTCGGTGGTTCGACGGCGTAGTCGCTCAACGGTCGGCCCGAGGCGACGGGCAGGTCGATGACGAGCGCATCGCCAGCGGGTCGGGGGTGGGGAGTCCCGGTGCCGGCGGCGAGGATGGAACGCACGTCCGCGGCCCGCCACCGCCCGAACGCGGTGGCCCGCTCCAGCGCGTCGATGAACACGCTCTCGCCGTGGGCGGCGGCCATCGTGTTCAACTCGGCCAGCTCGGGGCCGAGGCGGGTGTGCCCCGCGGCGGCGGCCCCGGCGATGAACGCCTCCGCGGCGGGTCCGAGCCCGCAGAACTGTTTCTCCGCAGCTGTTTTCGGTCGTACCGCCCGACGGGGCGCGGTTCGGGGGCCGCCGTAGTGCTCGTCGAGGATCGAGGCCTCCCCCGGGGCGACGAGCGGGTGCTGGGCGTGGACCTGCCCGTTGGCGGGGTCGAAGATGGCCACGTGCGGGCCGTCGGTCACGACCGCGACGGTGGCGCCGCGCAGCACGCTCGGCACGGAGTACCGGGCGGAGCCGAGACGGATCGTGGACAGCTTGTCGACCTTGCGGGTCACCGGCGGCGGACCGATGCTCGGACGCAGCGACGGCAACGGCGTCAGCAGCTCCCGCTCCCGGACGAGCCGCTCGGCCGGGACGGCGCACGTCTCACTGTGCACGGCCGCGTTGACCTGCGTGCACCAGGCCGCGGCCTGCGCGTTCGCGGCCGGCAGGTCAGCCAGTACCATTGCGCTCACACGTGATTCGTCGATCGAGGCGCCTTCGTGCAGGGCATGCTCGAGCATCAACGGCCGCAGCAGGTCGTCCTTGCCGTACCCGACGAGGTTCTCGACCAGGCCCTTCGATGCCGGGTCGTGCGCCTCGCAAAAATCGGGTCGGAAACGGTAGTGGGTAGCGAACCGCACGAGGTCCGGAGTCGGGACGACACGGTTGGCGACGACCCCGCCCTTGAGGCAGTTCATCCGGTCGGTCAGGACCACGCCCGGCACCCCGCCGAGGACCTCGAAGCACTCCGCGAGCAGCCCCAGCGTGGTGTCCTGCTTCTCGTCGGCGGCGAACCGCACGAACCGCACCCGCGACCAGGCGAGCACCGCGCAGAAGACGTGGACGCCGGCGATGACGCCCCAGTCGATGACCAGGTGCTCACCCGGCGCCCACACCGCCGGGCGTCGGGCATGCCCGTTGACGCGCCGGTAGCGCCGTCTCTCCTGCGCGACCAGGCGCCGGAAGTTGCGGTCCGACCCGGCGTACCCCGCCGCCCGCGCTCTCGGCAGCAGCCGCTTCGCGCTGACCCGGCCCTTCCCGGCGGTGACCGCGTCCGTGACCACGGTCCGGACGACCTCGTAGTTGCTCGGGCGCGGCGCCCGGACCGGACGCGCTCGTCCGGTCTCGGTGACGGCGGTCCGCTCGATCACGCGCTTGACGGTCTTGTGAGTGGTGCCGCAGATCTCCGCGGCGCCACGGTAGGAGCCCACCAGCTGGTAGGCGGCAACGATGTCCATTTCTTCCCTCATGCTCTTCAATGGAGCTCTCCCTGGGCGGTGGCAGTGGCTGGCTAGACACCGCCACCGTCCACCGCTCAGGGGCTCACGCTCCGGCTCGACACGACGAATACGACGAGCAAGGGGTGGGGACTTTTACTTGGCCACCAGCGGGGACCTCACCTGGCCAACAGTGGGGACTTTCTCATGGCCACGGACACCTTGCGGCGTCAGGGGTCCTCCTGGCATGTGGCGCCGCTTTCTTCCTCCTTCGCTTCGTGGGCGGCGGTGCCAGTGCGCTGGTCTTCGTGTTTGCCGTGAGCGCGATGCAGTTCTACCTACGCCATGCTGACCACCCGGTCGGTTGGGGGTTCGGCGGGGTCGGTGCCGGCATCGCGCTGTCCGGCGTGCTGGTATTGATCACCGGCTCAATCTGGTCGTGGTCCGCGGCGTGGTGGTCGTCGGCCCTGGCCGCGCTCTTCCTTTCTGGACTCGCGTGGGGGCTCCCTTCACCCGAGGCCGAAGAGTCGGCGACGGCGTCGCCGAACGCCATCAGCGTCCCGTCCGTCCATCGTTGGTTCACGGCGCTGTATGTCGCCTACTCACTGGAGGGCATCGGCTACATCATTTCCGGCACGTTCCTGGTGACGGCCATCGGTCAGAAGTCTCCCGGATGGGCCGGCACCGGTGCGTGGATCCTGGTCGGTATCTGTGCAGTGCCGGCCTCGGCAGTCTGGGCGGCACTTGGCCACTACTGGACCCGTCCGTCGCTGCTGCTAGCAGCGCTGATTCTCCAAGCGATCGGCATCGGCTTGCCCGCGGTGGTCGGCGGTATCGCGCCGGCCCTGGTCGGGCCGCACTGTTCGGGTCGACCTTCCTCGGCATCGGGTCGCTGGTGATGGCGCTTGGCACCCACCTACAGTTCCCTCGAGCCATAGCGCTTCTGACCACTGGTTATATCGTCGGCCAGATCCTCGGTCCGCAAGTCGTCGGGCCGCTGCTACACAACGGATACCACGCCGCCCTGCTACTCGGTGCCGCCATTGTGCTCGCGGCCGCACCGGCCGCCGCCGCGCTCCGAGTGGGATTCCCACCCCGCGTCGGCGCAATGGCCGAGCCATCCCGCCTCGCGAAACCCGAATTCCCGTCAGCGCCCGTGTGAGAATAGAATGATGCGTGTCACTCCTTACGTCCAGGTGGACGCGGGCATTGTCGATGCCAACATCAACTCAATGCAGGTGTTCTGCGATTCGCGGGGCATCGCGTTGCGGCGGCATGCCAAGACTCACAAGAGCGTGGATGTCGGGCGGCGCCAACTCGCGGCCGGCGCTGCGGGGTTGACTGTCGCGACGGTCGGCGAGGGCGAGGTGTTCGCAGACTTGCTGGCCGAGTTCGGAAAGATCTCTTTGTCGCCTACCCAGTCGCAGCTCCACCGAGCCGCCTGCGGGAACTGGCTCGCCGTGTGCCGACGATCGTCGGCGTTGACTCCAGTGACGGAGTGCGGCGAGCGGCCGAGACAGGCGTCGCCATATCGATCGAGATCGACTCCGGGCGGCGGCGCTCCGGCGTCGCCCCGAACGACGCTGGTGAGTTGGCCTCGCTGGCTCGCCCCCTCGGTCTCCGCGTCAATGGCGTCTTTACATTCCCTGGTCACGGTTACGGCCTCGGCGCTGCGCGTTCGAGTGCTGCAGCCGATGAAGGACGGCTGCTGGACGCGCCGCAACCGGCCACCTGGACCGGGCGCCGCGACCGGGCACTACTGACCCTGGCCGTACAGACCGGGCTGCGGATCAGCGAGCTCACCACCCTGTCCACCAGCGACATCCACACCGGGACCGGCGCGCACGTGACCTGCACCGGCAAGGGACGCAAGTACCGCGCCACCCCGCTGACCGCCGCCACCCTGACCGTCTTGGTCCCCTACCTCGCCGAGCGGGCCACCCGCCCGGGCGCCGCCGCCTTCCCCGGACCACGCGGACAGCACCTGTCCCGCGACGCGCTCGAACGACCACTGGCCAAGCACGTGGCCACCGCCACCGAACGGTGTCCCTCGCTGGGGTCCAAGCACGTCACCATGCACACCCTGCGGCACACCGCGGCCATGCGGCTGCTCCAAGCCGGTGTCGACGTCGCCGTCATCGCGCTCTGGTTGGGCCACGAGAACACCGCCAGCACGGACGTCTACCTCCACGCCGACATGACCATCAAACAAGCCGCGATCGACCGCACCCGAGGTCCACAGGTCACACCGGGCACCTACGCTCCAGGCCCCGACGTCCTCGCCTTCCTCACCAGCCTCTGACTATGCCGACCTCCCGGCTCCTCCCGACCCGCTGACCTGCACCCCCACCCCGGAGGTCGGCATAACCGATCTCATGCCGACGTCGGCATGACATCGGCCGGGCGCGCAGGTCGGTCTTGGACATCCGGAACGACTCTCCACGTGCCACAGCTCGTGGTAGCTCGCGATGACCTCGCTGGCGGGCATCAGGTCGAGCGGGGATGTTCGTGACGTACCCCTTGTTACGCCGACCTAGGCGTAACAAGGTTATGCCGATGTCGGGGTTATGCCGACAGACGTACCGTCGTCCGCGTTTTCCCTGCTGAGGGCCGTGGCCTGACTCGGGCCTATCGGCATAACCGCGGAGCTTCCTGCGGGTGGGGAGGCTGGCCTTCCTGACTCAAGGAAGGAGTTACCCGCATGAGCGGTGACAGTGTGGTTGGGCCCGACGGGCGCCGGGTGCTGGTGGAGGTCGCGTTGAGCGAGTTCGGTGACTTCCTCATGGCCGGCAAGGCGTCTCGATGACCACGAGGGAGTGCTATCAGCGCCACGCTCGGACGTTCTTGTCCGAACTGGCCGACCTGTCGGGTACCGTTGACCTGCAGGGCGTTTCGGCTGTGCGGGTGCGGTCCTACGTGACGGATCGTGGTGACCGGTATGCGCCCGAGTCGTTGAAGCTGACCGCCACTGCGGTCAGGTCGTTCCTGAGGTTCGCGTGGATGTCCGGCTGGACGGGGAGCGATCTGGCCGGCGCTGTCGGGACGGTCGTGACCCACCGGTCGGGCCGGCTGCCCAAGGCGCTTACTGCCGAGCAGGTGCGGCGGTTGCTGGCCAGCCCCGATCGCCGGACGCTCAGCGGTGTTCGGGACTACGCACTCCTGTTGCTGCTGTCCCGGCTGGGGCTGCGCGCGGGCGAGGTCGCCGGGTTGCGCCTGGACGACATCGACTGGCAAGCGGGGCGCATCACCGCGACAGTCAAGGGCGGAGGCACGCTGACTCTGCCGCTGCCGCACGACGTGGGCCAAGCGCTCGTGGCCTACCTGCAGCGACGCACCACAGCCGTCGGTTACCGCGAGGTGTTCCCACAGGTCCGCGGCGAACCGAGGCCAGGGTAGGGGTCGAGGTCTCCCGAAGAAGGAAGTTCTCACACCGCCCATCTGGAAGACCTCGACGTGCCTGACGCTACCTTCGCCTGCCCTGCCCTGCCCTGACCACGTTCTGCCGCCTCGACGAGCTCGGTCTCGTCGTGACCGGCCAACGACTCGAGCCCGACCGGGCGGTGCTGGCCTGCGGAGTCCTCGACCCGGACCAGTGGTGTCGCCGGTGCGGGTGCCAGGGCGCTCCTCGTGACAGTGTCGTGCGCGCGTTGGCGCATGAACCGCTGGGCTGGCGACCGACGCCACTGCTCGTCACGATCCGCCGCTACCGGTGCGCCGGGTGCGGGCACGTGTGGCGCCAGGACACGACCCGGGCGCCGAGCCGCGGGCGAAGCTGTCGCGTCGGGGTGGTTCACCGGCGACCCCGAGCTTGACATGCGCCCCGCCATCGAACGGTCAGTGCGGCGGTTCACTGCCAGGCATTCGACCTCCTACCTTCCACCACGGGCGCGGAGGCCGCCTCGGTCCACCGACACCGAGTCACCCCTCAGAGGGCGGCGAGAGCGTCGGCGCCACGGCGGGAAGATGGTCGCGCGCCCACAGCGCGGCGCTGGTGCGGTCGACAACGCCGATCTCCCGAAAGACCCGCCCCAGGTGTGCCTTGACCGTGCGCTCGCTGATCCCCAGCGCCCGGCCGATCTGCTTGTTGGCCAGCCCCTGGGCGACCAGCCGCAGCACCTCGGTCTCGCGCGGGCTGAGTCCCTGGGTGAGGTCGCCCGGACCGGACGGGAGCAGCGCGCCCGCCACCCGTGGGTCCAGCGGCACGTGTCCGCGGGCAGCAGACCGGATCGCGGCGGCGAGCTCGCGCGGGTCGCAGTCCTTCAGGACATAGCCGACGGCCCCGGCGACGAGCGCCTGTTGCACCCGCTCGCGGTCCGAGAAGGAGGTCAGTACCACGATCCGCGTCTGCGGTCGCGCCGCCAGGATGCGGCGGGTCGCCTCGATGCCGTCCATCTCGGGCATCGACAGGTCCATGAGGACAACGTCCGGAGTGGTCTCGTCCGCCTTGTCCAGGGCGATCCGGCCGTTCTCGGCCTCGCCCACCACCGTGAGCCCGGGGTCGGCCTCGATCAGCGTGGTCAGGCCGGCCCGGACGAGGTGGTGGTCGTCGACGAGGAGGACGGTGATCATGCGTCACCAGCCGGGCCGACGTCCATGGTGAGCCGCCAGTGTGTGCCGTAGCCGGAAGCCGACGACACCTGCATCAACGACCCCGAGAGGGAGGCGGCGTCGGCGAGCAGGCGCAGGCCGAAGTGCCCGTCCTCCGGGTGGTCCAGAACCTGCTTGACGTCGAAGCCGGCGCCGTCGTCGACGACGTCGAGGATGGCCGTGTCCCCTTCCCGGTACAGCGAGATAGCCACCGTCGCCGGTCCGGCGTGCTGGACCGCGTTGCGCAGGCACTCCTGGGCCACCCGGTATGCCGCCCGCTCCCGCCCCGCCGAGAGCCTCAGCTCGGCGTCAGGGGCGACGTCAAGCTGGACGGTGATGTCGCCGCGGCGGACCCCCTGGGCGAGGTCGGCAAGCGCGGCGGCCAGTCCGGACCGGGCCAGGCTCGCCGGGTAGATGTCGACGAGCAGGGTGCGCAGCGAACGGATGCTCGACCGGACCGACGCAGCCGCTGCGTCGAGGTCGTGGGCCAGGCTGCGGTCCCCGATGCTCTGGGCCCGGGCGGAGGCACCGGCGACGGCGAACGAGGTCGCCGCGAGCTCCTGCACCGGGCCGTCGTGCAGTGTCGCCGCGATGAGCCGCCGCTCATCCGCCGAGGCCTCCACCGAGCGTTCGAGAAGCGCGGCCCGCTGTCGCTCGGCGCCACGCAGCCGCGAGATCAGGTGCCACACGATCGGCGCGACCAGGACGAGGAGAAGGATGAGGCTGCTCAGCGTCACCCCGGCGAAGCCGCGCCACAGCTGGGATGACCGGGCCCCGACGGAGTCGTATGAGGTGTACATCTCGAACAGGGCCACCGACCCGTTCGGGAACCAGACCGGACGGTAGACCTCGACGAGCCGGTCCCCGGTCTCGAAGGTGTTCTCCGACTCGTTCAGCCGAGAGATCTCCGCCTGCGTCGCGGTGTCCCGCAAGGCCGACTCCTGGTCGGCGCTGAGGGGGAACACCTGCCCGATGAGCTGCGGCTCGTCGGCATACAGGACCTCACCCTGCGGGCTCCACAGCTTGACACGGACGACTCCAGGCCCCATCACCTTCTCCCGCACCATGATGTCGAACGCCTGCAGGGCCAGCGGGTCCCCGCCGATCAGCGCGTCGGTGAGCGCCGGCTGGACGACGGCAACCGCGAGTACGCCCGCAGTGTTGGCCGCGTCGTTGACGGCCTCACGCTCGGAAAGACGTCGGGCGGCCAAGGAGCCCAGCACGCCGACCAGGATGAGGACCGCGAGCACCCCCGCGAAGATCTGGACGAAGACCCGACGCGGATGCACCGGAGCCGAGGCTCCGGTGACCGGCCCGCCCTTTGCGAGCGTGTGCCAGGGTGGACCGGCTTCCCCGGCCCCCGAGGAGGTCGGGGTCAGGGAAGCCGGCCCTGGAACGAGGTCAGCCGTCGGATCCGGGTCCACCCGTGCTGCCCCCGTGGTCGTCGCCGGCGTCATGGCCGGAGGAGTCGTCGCTGCCGTGGTTGCTTGAGGCGCTGGAGCCGCCGCCCTTGTCATCGCCGGCGTCGTGCGTGGCCGACTCGTCGGACCCGCCCGTGGCACCGCCCTGGTCGTCGGTCGCGTCGTGCGTGGCCGACTCGTCGGACCCGCTCCTGGCACCGCCGTGGTCGTCGGTCGCGTCGTGCGTGGCCGACTCGTCGGACCCGCGGGTCGCTCCGCCCCGGTCATCGCCAGGCTCGGCGGTCCGCGTCACGCGAAGGCCGTCCCTGTCGTCGCCAGCCCCGGCGTGGGGGGACGAGGTCGAGACGGTGACCGGGACGTTGACCGGCAGCCGCTCGGCGAACGAGGCATTCCCGACCAGACCCATGGCAGCGGGGATCGCGGCGATGCCGGTCCCGACGAGGATGATGAGTGCGCGCCTCATGGCGTGCTCCTTTCCGTGGACGAAGTGTGGCATCGAGCTGCGATGCCGGCCAGGAACGGCCACGACCAGGACGCCGAAGGGGTGTCCCTGACGAGGGCACCGACACCGGGCCGGGGCCCGTGCCCGTCGTTGTGGTCCATCGTGGTCTCCTTTGCCCGGTCCGCCGTTGCGGCCGTTGCGACAACGATGCGGGCGCGCCACGGGCAGCCACCATCGGGCAATGGTCGTAGTACCAGGGCCGGGCCAGTGGGCTGCGGCCCCTCCCCGGCGTGACCCGGCCGCGTTCGTCACCGAGTGATGGGCCACCCCAGTGCCTCACTGGTGGTGGGTACGCTGCCGCGCCTGCCAACTGGTTGAACTCATGGTCCCTGCGGCCCGTATCAGAGGCGTCGGGGGCCGTCGTGGCGTGTGGCGGCTCACCAAGAGAGCGAAAGGGAGAACGATGCACAGAACGCGAATGAGCACCCTGGTCCCCGCGACCACCCTCATGGCGGTGGCGATGCTGGGCCTGACCGCGGGCCCCGCCCTCGCCGACGGATCCCGCGGGCCCGGCGGGCAGTCCGTGCTGCGAGCCAAGCTGGTGGGCAGTATGCCGGCGCCGGTCAGCCCGACGATCGCCGGCGTCCAACCGGGTGCCGCCCCCTGGGTCAACGGACCGAGCAGGGTTCGGGTGCGCGCGAACGGACGGATCAGGGTGACCATCAAGCGCCTGGTCATCCCGCCGCCGGTGGGGACCGGCGTCAACCCCATCGCCTCCGTGGTCGCGACGCTGGTGTGCGACAACATGGTCCAGGCCTCCACCGCGCCGTTCGCCCTGAGCTCCGCGGGAGACGGCTCCACCACCGGGATGGTCATTGTCCCCAGACGCTGCAAGGACGCCACCGTCCTGATCCAGCCCGCCGCGAACCGGACCATCTACATCGCCGCGACGGTGGAAGACCACGACGACTGAGAGCACGCAGACTCGTGCGGGCATCATGGCCCGGGTCGTCCTCTGGCCACCCGGGCCATGGGGCCCGTTTCGAGGCTCAGGGTTGGAGCTCTGCCGCTTGCCTGGGCCACTGCCATCGTGAACGTTCAGGACGCTTCCGACTTCTCGGCCACGACAGCGATCTTGCGGACTCGCCCCTCCAAGTGGCCCGGGCTCCCGCGTTCGAGGTCCGTCCACGCGCGGTCGGATACGGAGCGGGGATCGCGTAACCGTAGGCGAGTGAAGGCTCGAGACCTTGCAGCGCACGGCCCACGCGGCCTGAAACACCACACCGGAGCTGAAGACCAGACCCCAGCTGTCCCCCTCGATGGTGCCGCGTCTAACCGGCCAGAAGGAGCGGTACCGACCATGCCGCTGTCGGCGCTAGCGTCTTCCTATGCCGCTGTCACGGCGAAGCCCGAGCCCCGTCGGTTGGTGGACCACGCGGCTCTGGCGGGCGCTTGGGCCCCAAGCTTCTGGAGGCCGTCCCGGGTGGTCGTCCAGCCGCTAGCATGACGGCGTGCGCGTGTCCATGGCATATCCCGCAGCCTTGGTTGCGCTGCTTGTCTTCACGCTGAACCAGACCCACCACTTCCGGGGAGCCTCCCGCTGCCTGGTACCAGCGTCGTCGATCTCGTTGTTTGGCGCGTGGCCCTGGCTCGCCGCTCGCACTGAAGCAGCCTCAACGGCCACCCCTGACGGCGTCCACTCTCTTGCCACCGAGCGGATCTCGTCGCGCGGTCAGAACGACCGTGACACCGTCACCACTTGCCGAACGAGGTCGGACGCGGTCTGACGCCGGCGAGGTCGATCTTCGATCTTTCATCGCTCGAGCGACCTGCCTGCGCTTGTTCGGCAGGACTGTTGGCCAGAATGTCGGCCGCGGTGTTGAGCGGGAACTTGTTGTCCGGGTCGTGTCCGGGGACCTTCACGAACTCCACCGCTCCGCTCCGGGCATCGAGGGCCGCCCAGATCGCCGTGATGATTTCGGCGTTCGCGACGGGCTTCCTCTTGGAGTTGCGCATTCCGTTGCGTTGCCAGCCGGCTCGCCAGGTAGTGGAGCAGTCTCGGGCGTACGTCGAGTCGGTTTGAATGATCAGCTGACCCACGTAGGGATGGTCATGCAGCGCCGCTAGCACGGCGTTGAGCTCGGCAATTTGGTTCGTTGCGTGGGCCTGTCCGGCGCAGTGATAGTTGCCGTGTTCGTCGACCCACGCCCAGCCTGCGGGGCCTGGATTTCCCAAGCAAGCCCCATCGGTGCCGACGGTCAGTGACTGCGTACTCACGCGGCGCTCCTTGGTTGTCCTCGTACCGGGCTCGTTCTCGACCCGGTCCGCAGCGTAGGCGCGACCAGTGACACGGTTGGGGTGGCGGCCAACGGCCTGGTCCCGGGAGGGCTCACTTCCCGGGTCAGCCCCTCTACCTGGACGTTGCGGACCCGACGAGCCGTCCAGGCCGATCATCGATCAGTTCGCCCGTGACGTCCGCTCGTGCCGCTGTCGTGCGTGGTTGGGGGGGTGGCGTCACTCGACGCGGAGGCGTTCCACGGGTTGGCCGGTGAGCTCGGCGATCAGGTCGAAGTCCTTGTCCAGGTGCAGGACGGTGCGCTGGTTCAGCTCGGCTGCGGCCGCGATCAGCAGATCAGGGATCGACGCCGCGCGATGCTGTCCGCGCTCGGCCAGCAGGCGTTGCACCTCCACGGCCCGGTCCTCGACCGCAGGGGTCAGGTACTCCACCGGCATCGCTGCCAACGGGGGCGACCCCATGGCCCGGGCCAGCTCGACGGCGGACCGGGCCGAGAAGCCTGCCTCGAGCAGGGTGACGGTGCTGATCGCGACGAGCCCGCGCGCGATCCGGTTCGCCCAGTGATCAGCGTCGGGGCTGGAACCCAGCCGAACCAGCGCGGACTTGTCGATCAGCCAGGACGTGCTCATGACCAGGCATCGGACATGATCGTGTCGTCGGCAAGGTCGGGCAGGAGCTCCGCCACGGCACGAAGGTCACCCGCGGTGACCGACCCTGCCGTGCGACGGGCCTCGCGATGAAGGTGCCGGCGCAGGAACTCGGTCCGCGACAGGCCCAGCCGTGCGGCCTGCTCATCGAGCAGGCTGAGGTCCTCGGCCGGGAAGTTGCGAATCAGGACGTCGGGCATGGGACACCTCCTAGATATCCGACGATATCATCTTCCTGCGACACGCACCCACATGCCGCTGTCGCGGCCGTGCGCTCTTGGCGCGACGGTGCGACCTTGCCGAAGTGCGGTCGTGCGTATTGATCGATTCAGCGTCTGCGAATTGTCTGATTCGTGAGGCCAGCCAAAGCGAACGCGACGGTTGGCGACCCAGCGAACGTGGGAAGGCCGGCCGTGCTCGACCAGGGCTTCGCGGTTTCCCTCATGCCCTTCCTTTCGCCAGCGCAGCGAATCCGCGTCGGTCGCATTCCTACCAGCACCCCGCCGACCCTGGATCGAAACGTCCTCTCGTGCCGCACTGAGGGCGGTCACTCGCCCCACCACGGTTCAGTGACGACCACCTCATGATCCGGCCCCAAGGCTTGGCGGACACGGTGAAGGAGGGCCTTGCCCTCGGAGAGCCAGGCGACATCGCCGGGGCCCTCGACCGGGATCCGCTCTTCCGTGTACCGCGCATTCCAGTCCATGAGCCTGGAGAGGAGGTCGTCTCCAAGTGGGAGTGCCCCGAGGTCGGCGGGCTTCCCCTCATTGGTCCACAGCGGGCCTTGACCGTAATCCGGCCAGAACTCGAACGACGTCATGCTGCGATTGTGGCTTCGCGGGGTACCTGGCGTCAGACACCCGCCCGGATCTGCCGCTGTCGCGGCCGTACGTTCACTGCGCAGACTCTTCCTGCCGGTGGTGTTCCTGGGGCAGCGTGGTTGATGCCAGTGGGAGTGCCTGCTGGTGCACCTGGTCCCGCCGGATCACAGCCCTGCGTACGCTCACTGCCGCGATCCGGGAGGTCGACTGGCGGCGGTGTGACGCGGGTGCGAACCGCCCGACTCTGATTGATGAGCGCGGGTCCTGGACGGAGCTCGGGTGCGGCGGTCTTCGGAGTCTCTGCGTGATGTAGACCAGGCTGCCTGAGTCTGGGATGGTGCGTGGATCCGAGGGTGCCCGGCTCATCGGGGCGGAGGATTCAGTCGAGGTGGCGGAGCTCGGGCCACAGCTGAGCCCATGACTGTCGCGGACCCGTGCAGGTGGCGACGGGCTGTCCTTGTTCCTCGTTGGCGACGTCGACGCCGTTGTCCAACCGGGCCACGATCCGGCAGTGGGTGAACAGCGGCGCCGCGACGTCCAGCTGGCCGCCCACGAACACCACCGTCCGGGTGCCCTCGGACGGTGGCCCCAGGTCGTACAGCGCGTTCTGCCCGCTGTAGACGGGCAGGTCGGTGAACCGCCGGACGGCGCCCGCCTCTCCGTAGTTCGAGGTCACCACCACCGCGGTGGCCCGTTGCGCCGGCGGGAGCGCGTCGTAGCCGGCCCGGATCTGCGCGGCGTAGGTCGGCCAGCCGACCTGGTCGGCGACCAACTGGTTCATCTCCGGGATCGGCGTCGACCCGAGCATGGACAGCGGGATCGCCGGCAACGAGATCAGCGCGCTGACCGCGGCGTTCAGGCTCACCGCCGACCGCCACCGTCGACCGAATGCCCGCTCGTCGCGGGCGGCCATCCCCGCCGCGAACACCACCCCGAGCAGGAAGGTGGGGTAGTGCGGCTGGGTGCCGCCGACGAGGGTGAACAGCACGAGCACTCCGAACGCCGGGGCCAGGAAGCGCACCGGCCGCCATTGCGGGCGGACCCAGAGCTCCCGCAGCCCGGCTAGCCACACCGGTACCAGCACCGGGCCGAGCGCGATGATCAGGAACACCCAGGTGAGCACCCGGACCTCGCCGGCGTTGTTGGCCGACAGCGCCGCACCCATCGCCAGTTGCGGGAAGCCGTGGACGACCTGGTAGATCAGGTTGGGTAGTGCGATCACGACAGCGACCAGGGCACCTGCGAGTACCGGCTGCGACAGCGGCCGCCGCCGTGGCCCGGCCACCGCGAAGCCAAGCGCGATCCCGGCGAACAGCACAACGACCAGCAGCTTGTTGTACGTTGCCGCACCGGCTGCGGCCCCGGCGGCCAGCCACAGCCGCGGCCGCCCGCGAAGCTCGGCCCGGATCACCAGCCAGCAGATCAGCGGCCAGAACACCAGGTCGAGCGTCGAGGTCAGCAGCACGTGCCCGAAGTCCAGGATGGCGACAGTCCCTGCGTACGCCCACGCCGCCCAGACCTGAGATCTCGCCGGCCCGCCGAGCTCCCGGGTGATCAAGGCGATCAGCAACACCGAGACAGCCGCGCACGCCGTGGCCGGGACCCGCAGCAGCCAGACGCTCGAACCCAACACATGCGCCACAAGCGGCACCAGCGGCGGCTGATCGACATACCCCCAGGCAGGAGGCAGCATCGCGAAATACAACTCGTCCCGGTGATAGCCGTACCGCCCGCTCAGCAGGGTCAACACCACGGTCACCGTGACTGCCGCAGCCAGCACCCCTCGAACCGCGAAACCACGCATCGGCGGGGTCGCCGGGAGCCGGCTCGATCGAGCGCTCACCGTCCCGATCATGCCCGGTCCCGTGAGCGCAGGGAACGACACGCGGCCATCCGGTTCCGCCGCTGTCGCGGCCGTATGCTCACTTGCCGCCGTCGCGGCGACCACGCCACACGAGAGGTCGGATTCGCGGACGGTGCCCCTACCGAGGTTCGCTTCGTGTCCGCTCTGGAACGGGATCGGCCTCTGCCAACCGCTCGATGAGAAGCGCGATCACCTCCCAGGACTCCCTCAGCCAGGCCCCAAAAGACAGGTCGCCGCTGTGGCGAGCGTTCTTGCGGTAGTCCTTGAGCTTGATGAGTAGTTCCTCCCCGCCAATGAACGGGAAGCCGGGCACCTCGATCGGCAGTCGGGGCCAACTCAGCAGACCAGCGTCGCTCGCCCTCTTCACGAGTTCAGCGAAGCTCAAGCGCTTGGAGCGTTGATCTACCAAGTGTTCAAGAAGTGGTTCGCAGGCTGTGTGCAGCTCCTCGAGGAGGACGACGGCCGGCACACGGTCAAAGCACCAATCGATGACGACGCTCTCGGTGCCCGAAGTCGCGCCGATAGCGCAATGGGCCCACCGGGGTGCGCAACGTCGTAGGGCGCGAAGTAGTACCGGGTGTGCGCTGCGCCTCGCCACTGCCACGGACCGTGGGACCGGGTGTCGCGGCCCCGCACGTAGAGATCGGCGAATCCCACGCCGAGCTGTCGCCGTCTTCCGGCAGTCAGTCCGGCGTGCGCGGCACCTTCGGCAACCAGCGGCAAGTCGCGCTCCAGCGCGTGCGCCAAGAGGTCCAGCCGGCGACCGTTCCCGTTGATGACGCACCGGAGGCCTTCCGCGCCCAGGCGCTCACTGCGCCAGCAGACCTGGAGCCTTCGGGCGCGCGATCTGGCCGCGTCCAGGCAGACCTTGAGGAGGAGGTCCTGGCTGCTCCCGTAACGGAAGTCAAAGTCGAACCCGGCCACGAGTGTCGACGAGGTCACGCTAGCTGGGCTCGGCTGGCGAACATGACGATTGCGGCAGACACGTGCGGGCGGAAGACACGGCAAGTACCCCAATGGCCCAAGCCCGAGCAGCGACGGGCATTCCCGCTCGTGCTCCGCCCATTCGTCGACGAACCTCCCGACCTGCTTCCCACGGCCCAGATGCCGCGTGTGAACCATCGCGTTCGCGCGACCGACCCTGTGTGAGTCGAGGGATCGCCACGAGTCCGCCGCTCGAGCGGTGATGATGGTCGACAGGCGGCGGGGTGACGCACCTTTGCGGACGCGGGAGACCTTCACATGGCCGCCAGCGGCCGCGCGGGTCGACTTGGGGTTGGTGTGTTGCCTTCACGCGTGAGCCGCGAGCGATCGTCGCCGGCACCGACGAACATCGTGTCGGCTGCGACCTAGACTGCGTCGGTGCCGGATCCAGCGCCTGACGCCTACGCCGCAGCCTTCGATGCGCGGTGTGCCGCCGCTGAGGGTCCCGGAACACAGCGGGTGGACGGGCTCGGCATCCATGGGCTGGTGTCGGCCGACGGGGCGTCCCCCGCTCAGCTCTTGGTCCTGGATGACCGAGCCTTCGACGTGCTCGCTGCCGTGCTGCCGCTGGCCTCGGCCGGCACGATCAGGGTCCACGAGGCAGCCGGTCGGTGCGCCGAGCTCCTCCGCCGGGACCGGACATGGACGCCGAAGGCGGTCACGGCGATGGTGCGCCGCGACCTTCGTAGCGTGCCGGACCAGTCGCTGCCCACTGGCCTCACGCTGCGCCCGGTGTGCCGCGTCCCCGAGGACCCGCCGGACGGGGTGCCGTTGACGGATGCGGTTGCGGCCGCCGGACGAGCGGCGCCAGCAGGTAAGGTGGCGACCGCGGCACTCGTCACGTACCTGAGGTCGCTGCCGGAGGGCCCCCGGCTCTTCGCGGCGGTCGACGACGACGGCACGGTGCGCGGAACGAGCGGATCGCGGACCTTCCTTTCGGAGGCGTACGTGTTCTTCGTCAACACCGATCCCGGCTGGCGCCGCCGCGGCGTGGCGCTGTCGATGACAGCGGCCGCGCTGCGCTCCGCGGCGAAGTCGGGAGCCACGCGGGCCAGCCTCGACGCCAGCGGGCCAGGCATCCCCCTCTACCGGCGACTGGGCTTCACTGCCGTCGCCCGGATGACCCAGTTCTCCCGCTCCGGCTGATCAATGTGCCTCCCCTCCCTCGGTAGCCCGGCTCGCGGCGATGTGGGGCAGGTCCGCACCATCTGCAGATGCCACAGGCTGGTCGGTAGGCCTGGGCACCAACGCGATGGATGCCGAGTTCGCCTAGCTGGTGCGGGGCCGCCAGGGCTCGTGCTCGTGGGCGAGCCAGACCAGCTCGGGGTTGAGCGCGTGCACGCGCCGCTGGCCCTCGGTGGCGGCCTCCTCGAGCTCGCCGAACCAGACCGCGACGTCGCCACCGATGACGGTCGGGCGCCTACCGTTCTCGACGACGACCACCTGGGATCCTCGGGTGTGGCCGGGTGTCGGGACGAGGCGGACTCCGGGGAGCAACTCGAGCTCGCCGTCGACGGGGACGTAGGTCAGACCGGGAATGTCGACCCACTCGCGGATGGTGTAGCCGTCCTCGGTCAGGGCGTCCTCCAGCTCGGCGCGTTGGACGTGGATCGGCGTGCCGGGGAAGAGCCGGTTGCCGCCGCAGTGGTCGAAGTGCAGATGGGTGTTGACGACGAGGTCGATGCTCGCGAAGTCGAGGTCCTGGGTGTCGAGTGGGTACGGGCGAGGATCGAGGTCGGCAGTGAGCGGGTGCGGCTGCATCAGGCCCGTGTCGACGAGAACGCGGGCGTCCGGGTGCTCGACGAGATGTGCGTACACGGGCATCCGCTCGCCCTCGACGAGCAGGTCGGCGACCAGAACGGGGGTGACGGTGATCGGAACCATGGTGCTCATCGGGCCTGGTCCCCCGTCGGCGGCGGGTTGGACCTCGGACCGGCTCGACGGGTCCTTCGGGTCATGGGTCCTCCTCGGTGGTTATCGCAACATGGACGGGGCTTCTCGTCGACGTCATCGGTGCGACCAATCTTCCGCTCCGATCGAGGCCGGGCAACGCCCTCGTCCACAGGTGGGGGTGTCGGGCCGGAAACACCGTTCAGCCCCGCTGAGGCAGCCGACTCGAACGGGCGGACGACAGGCGGCGGTGTGGGGCACGTTGGGGTAGCGACTGGTGAGCATCCGCGGAGGTCCCTTCGGCGGGCGCGCTCGGGGCTTGGCCAGGTGGTCCTGGCGTTGCTAGCGTCTCGGTTCATGGGACTCGCCGACCAGCTCGGCTACCAATATCCGCACCCGAACACGTTCCAGCGGGGTGTTCAGGCGTTCGCCAGCTCCCGGGTCGGCGCATGGATGACTCCCCGGACGCTGGTGCCACTGGACAGGCTCATTTCCCGCTGGAGCCGCGGGCGGATCAGCCTTCCCGTCGTGCTGGCCGGACTCCCGGTGGTCACCCTGACCACGACGGGCCGCAGGTCCGGTCTCCCTCGGGCCACCCACCTGATCGCGATCCCTTGGCAGGACACCCTTGCGCTCCTAGGCACCAACTTCGGCCAGCCCACGACACCCGCCTGGACGCTCAACCTCGAGGCAGATCCGACCGCGACCGTCTCCCACGCGGGCACCACGGTGACGGTCCGCGCTCGCAGCGCCACCCCCCGCGAACGCACCATCATCCTGACCATGGCGGCAACCAGGTTCGCCGGCGCCGCCAACTACGAGCAACGCCTTTCCGGCCGGCGGCCGGTCGGAATCTTCGTCCTCGAGCAACTCCGCCCAGACTCCCCGCCATCGCCGCCCACTTGACCCCGAGGTGCCGGGACTGGCGAGGTGGGGTGGCTCGCCGCGGGCAGACGACTCCCCGCAAGGGGCCACCCCGGGCGCTCATGGAACTGCCGCGTCAGCCGGAGGCCATGCGCGGTGTGGGGCAGCTGTCGCTGCGGACCGGAGGGGTTCACCGGCGTCGTGGCGCGATGCCCTGCCGGATGCGTTCAGCGATGTCCGCGACGTCGTCGAGACGCCCGGAGGCGATGTCCATGACGAGCGTGTATGCCTGGTCGTTGGTCAGGGTGAGCCGGTAGCCGTTGAGCCCCAGGAACGCAATCGTCGCGGCAAGGGCCAGGCGCTTGTTGCCGTCGACCAGCGCATGGTTGCGGGCCAGGGAGTGCAGGAGTGCGGCGGCCTTCTCCTCGAGGCTCTCGTAGGCGTCGGCCCCGAACGCGGTCGCCTGCGGGCGTGCCAGTGCCGACTCCAGCAACCCGTGGTCGCGCACGGCTACCTCCGGGCCGAGGGTCCGCTCGGCGACGTGCAGGACCTCGGGCAGAGTCAGGTAGATCACCGGCCGAGCCGCTCCAACGCCTCGGCGTAGCGCGGCAGCTCCTCGTCGAGAACCTGGTCGAGCAGCTCAGCCCTGCTGTGGCTCTCCACGTACTCCCGCACCGCCTGCCGGGCCACGTCCTGCATCGAGCGAGACTCGAGCTGTGCGCGGCGGCGCAGCGCCTCGGTCTCGTCTTCGGTCAGTCGCAAGGTCATCGCCATGACGGGATGGTATCACTGATGACACCACCGGCTGGCTGTGATGAGTGTGCACGCGGGCTGGGCGAACTCGCCCACCCGAGACTGCGTCCGCAGGCGGCGATGTGACGCACCCATTGCGACGCACGAGTGCTAACGGCGCACACGACACGGGACGTCTCAGGTCGCCCCGGGACCTCGTTGCCCTCGCAACGTCAGGCCACGTCTGAGGCGTCGCCAGTCTCTGCTGTCGTCACCGCCGGGCGGGCGAGATGCAGCAGGCGCCGCCATACGAGGAGGGCGAAGACGGACCACGGCACCAATGACACGATCGCGAACGCCATCCCCACCTGCCCGAAGTTGGCGGGGACTGCCATGAGGACCGCGCTCGCCAGACCCCACACCGCCGTGGCCCGGGTGAAGATCGAAGACCGCAGCATGAGGACCGTCAGGATCAGCAGGGTCGCGAATCCGAAGAAGTAGTAGACGTCGTATCCGGTGCCCGTCCACGTCGCGAGCATGCCGTCTCCGGTGGCCAACAGCGCGGTGCGACCGGCGGCGTCGGCGTCGGCGTACGCGTGGGCCAGCGTCAACATCTCGACGGGACGTGTGGAGGACATGAAGGCGGCCGTGCCCACCACGCCGAACGCGAGCGCGATCACGACCGCAGACCGGTTGACCCGCCACAGCACGACAGCCAACGCGATGTGGACGAGGTACGCCAGGGTGTTCGACACGATGAAGAGCAGGTCCAGCGAGATCAGGCCGAGCACTGGGTTCTCCAGCAGCAGGTCGAAGAATCCCGCGGTCGAGCTTGGCGGTGGCCAGACGAGGTATCGTCCGACCTCCAGGACGATCATCACGACGGCCGCGAAGGCACACCATGCCCCCGTGACAAGGAGCCCGCGCCACTGCAGTGCATCGCGCCGGACGGTTGCGGTGTCGACGTCTGCCAACGTGGTTTCCACGTCCCTGTACCTCGTGAGTTGCTTCCACGCTAGCAGCACGAACGGGTGGCCCATAGAGCACAAGGTCGTCAACTGGCGGCTGCTTGACGCAGGTCGCTTCAGTGGGTCCAAGGCCTACGCTGTCGGCGTGGGGTCGATGGGTCGATCGGCGATGACCGTTCAGAAGGACGGCCAAGACTGGCGCATCGGGACCGCTGACGTCGTTGCGTGGATCCGGGGGTCGACCACGGTCGGCCGTGAGATCACCGCCGCCATTCCGCCGATCTTCGCCGACTACGCGACGATCTCGGACCCGAGCGACCGCGACGCCCGGTCGCGGCACGTCGATCTGATTTTGCGTCATCTTGAACAATCGTCTGGCGCCCAGCCCTGGTGGTTGGGGTACCTCGACACCGGTGCCGACGATGTGGTCTTCCCTGATGCGCCGCGAACGACCCTCTACAGCGGTTGGGAGTACGTGCTGGCGCTGGCGGGGCCCGACCAGGCTGCGACGTGGCGACGCGGAACGACGTCGTGGCGCGGTCCCGGCCCTGACCTGGTCTTTCCGGTGGATCACTCCTGGCTGCTGTCGTGGCTGTGGGATGACGACTGGCGCTGCCTGGGTGGTCCTCGTGATCTCATCGAGGCATTGATGAACGAGCCCGAGTTGGACGTTCGGCGCGTTCAGCCGGGCAAGGACGCAACGCCACCTGGTCAGGTGGCCTACTGAACGCCGCCCTTCGCGGCGGTGTGACGCTGGTCTGAGGAGTGCTCGGACTTGGTGTCGTGTCGATCGCCTTGTGGCGCCCTGGCGTTTGATGCCGGGGCTGAGCGGGGTTCACAGGTCCCGGACGGTGTCTGCCGCTTCGGCGAGGGTTTGCACCGACGATGGGGTCCATGGGCCGGGTCGGATCACGATGGCGTGATCGATGCCCCAGGCGTGCATCCGGTGGAGCCGCCGGGCGAGGCTCTGTGGGGTCTCGCCTGGTTCTAGGCGGGTGCTGATGGTTTTGTCGATGGCCGCATAGTTGGTGCCGAGGTCCTCGCAGTGGCGCCGTAGCAGGTCGAGGCGTTGGAGGATGGTGGCGCCGTCGTCGGGGATGTCGAAGAGGTTGCAGGCCTGGGCGTAGCGGGCCACGAGCCGCAGGGTCCGCCTCGGTCCCATTCCCCCGACGAGGACGGGTATGCCGCCCACGGTGAGCGGGAGGGGCCGGTTCTCGGGGTGGGCGAGTTGGTAGTGGGTCCCGGAGAAGGGTCCGGGGTCGCCGCGACTCATCTGTTCGGCCAGGTCGAGCAGGTCGGCGAGCCGTTCGAACCGTTCGCCGGTGGCGGGCATGGGCAGGCCCATGGCCTCGGCTTCGGCGGGGTACCCGACGCCGACCCCGAGCCAGGCCCGGCCACGGGAAAGCACGTCGAGCGTGGTCACCGCCTTGAGCAGCAGTGCCGGTTCGCGGTAGGTCACCGGGCTGACCAGCGCGCCGAGCCGCACTCGACGGGTCTGGCCGGCGAGGTAGCCCAAGGTGGTGTACGCCTCGAGCATGTCCCGCTCGTCCTGCGCGGCGCTGGGGTCGGCCTGGAGGAGGTGGTCATTGACCCAGACGGTGTCGAGGCCGCCGCGGTCAGCGGTCACGGCGACCTCCGCGAGGTCGCTCGCGAGCGCAGGTGGCCCGGCGGGCCAGGTGAAGTTCGTCAGGGAGAGGCTGACTCGCATGGTGGTCCTCGGTGGTCAGGTCTGGCGTTGGGTCTGTTGGTCGGGTTGCCAGCGGATGATGCGGAAGCCGTGGTCGAGCGCCGCGCGTAGTGCCTTGGCGTCGAGACGCCCGTCCGGTGTGGTGGGAATGGGCACGAACCGGGTGAGGGCAGGATTATGGGCGGCCATGAATTCGAGGAGCCGCTCGACCTCCTGGGGCTCGGCGACCAGGTCGGGGCGGTACATGCGGTCCGTGCCAGCCAAAGTGAGCCGGACCGGCCGGTCCCGCCGCAGGTTGCGGGTCCACGTGCCGCCCCCTGGGCTGAGCAGCGTGTCGCCGTCTCGGACATAGCTGACCGGCTGCCGGTAGTGGGTGCCGGTCTTGCGGCCGATGTGGTGGACGAGCATGAGGCGCCCGGCCAATGGCGTGCGGACAGGAAGCCCGAGGATCGCACGCATCGGCACGTTGACGATCCGGAAGATGGCGGCCTGGGCGGCGCGTCGGGGTGGGCGCTGTGTCGTGGTCATGTCGGGAGGTCCTTGTCTGCTTCGGGTGGTGGCCGCCTCCCGAGCCAGCCGCGGTTCGAGGCAACTGTGCTTCTCGTGGGTGGCTTGCGTCGGGTCACGGCGGGCCGGTGGGCCACCTCGTAAACTAGAGTAACTCTATTGTTCTATTATCTACAAGATTATGGTCTCGCTATCATTCTGACTAGTCTGAGCACCGTGGATACCGACCTCGGGCTACGTGCGCGCAAGAAGGCCCGGACGCGTCAGCTCATCGTCGATGTCGCCACCGTGTTGTTCGTCGAGAAGGGTTTCGACGCCGTGCCCGTCGCCGAGATCGCCCGCGCGGCGGAGGTGTCGGAAGCAACCGTGTTCAACTACTTCCCGACCAAGGAAGACCTCGTCTACCGGGGCATGGAGGCCTTCGAGACGGATCTGATCGCTGCTGTCCGCGATCGATCTCCGGGGGAGTCGATCAGCGCCGCCTTCGGCCGGTTCGTCCTCCAGCCGCGGGGCCTACTGGCCGCCGAGGACGAGGCTTCGGCGAAGACCTTGGCCGCCATGTCGACGATGATCGCCGCGAGCCCGAGCCTGCTGACCCGAGAGCGCGAGGTCATCGCCCGCTACACCGACTCCCTGACCGCCCTGATCGCCGAGGAGACGGGGGCAGACCCAGCCGACATCACACCCTCGGCCGCTGCCCATGCCCTCATGGGCGTCCACCACAGCCTCATCGGACTGGTCCGCAGACGGCTCGCCGCCGGCCCGGTGGACCACGCCCAGCTCGCCCGCGAGGTGACCGCCCAGGGCCGCGACGCACTCCAGCACCTCAACGCTGGGCTGGCCGACTACGGCGTGAAATGAGTGGGCCAACCACACGTCCCGCGGACGGACGACCAGGTGGCACATCGCGCGGCCGGGACCACACGTTCTCCGATCCGCGATCAGCAAGACTCCAAGGCCACGCATGCCCTGACTGCCCCACCTGGCCATCCCGAGGGCCATGTCCCACGACTCCGAGGGGGTGCCCCAGTCTGGGTGGCCGAAGCGTGAGCGCGCCTCAGCAGGTTGGTGCCCGCCAGCCTGGACGGCCTGTTGGCGCACCTGCTGCAGTCGACCCAAGCGTCACGTGAACGAGACCCGCTCCTACCACCTCCCTGCGTCGGTGGTTGTCAGCTAGTCGGGATGCCTGGGCGCGCCGCCTTCATCGTTGCCTCGACGTCCTCCCCGTTGCCGCGTCTTTGTGGGCGGAGTGGGGCGATAGGACGCCCGGTCATCGGCTGCGGGGCTGCGGTCGACGCACGCTGTTCCGGCACCGTGGCTCGGCGAGCAGTGTTGCCAGCTGACTGCCGTGGTGCGCATGCCGGGTTACTCGCAGGCGATGCCGTCGCTGTCGGCGTCGCGGTACCAGCCGTACTCGACCTGGCCGCGGGTGTAGGGGCCGTACCCGGCGGCCTTAGCGGCCTTGCAGGTGTCGAACCTGGGGTCGGTGCCGCTGGTGGTGGCCTTCGGGGCGGACGTCGTCGCTGGGGCCTGGGTCTGCACCGTGCCGCCACCGAGCGGGATGGCCTTGGCGACCGGGAGCGTCTGGGTGGGGCAGGTGGCGAGGATCCGGGCGATGGCGTCCTTCTCGGCGGAGGTGGCCCACAGGTGGTACTTGGCCTTCACGGCGACCTGCCGGGCGACGTAGGCGCACCGGTAGCCCTTGTAGGGGGCAGCTAGGTCGCCGCGTCCCCGTCGCCCTTGGCGTCGTTGGTCGGGCCATTGAGGGCGAGCAGGTTCAGTGGGTCGTTGGCCAGGGTCGTCCGGGTAGCGAGGCTGAGCTTCTGCGCGCCCTTCTGCCAGGCAGCCGATAGGGCGACGACGTGGGCGATCTGGACGATCTCGGAGGTACCGACACCGCGGACGAAGCTGATGGCCTTCCCGGAGTGCGGGTCCTTCAGGGTTCCGCGCAGGACCAGGCACCCGTTGCTGCCGGCCTTGAGAACGATGCTGATCAGGTCCCGGCGCAGGATGTCGTTGCGGGTGTCGCACCCGTTGCGGTCGACGTCGGCCCAGGCCTGCCCGAACTGCGCCCGGGTATACCCCGTCTTCGGTGCCCGCCCCTTCACCGGCAACCCCAACAACGCCGCCAACGCGGTGCTCTTAGTCGGGACGGGGCTCGAACCGGTCGCGGACGTCGATGACGTGCTCTGGCTCGGGGATGACGGCGCGATCCCGACCGACGGGCTCGACGTCGTGGCAGCCGCGCCTGCGTGCGAGGCGTCAGCAGGCTGGCACCCGGCCAAGGCCAGAAGCAGCAACGGCGACAGCAGGGCCACCCGCTTCGGGGTGCGTCCTCCCTGCGGCATGGCTCACCGTTCTGCTTCCAGTCGGCGACGTTGGCGTGTGGCCAGCGGGTCGCTCCCTCGGGCACGACTCACGGTAGTGGTCACCTCGGACAGGCGTGACGACTTCGCGTTGTTCGTGGCGATCCCGCCACAGCCACGCTGCCGCCCCTGGCCGCCTGGATCCAAGCCGTAGGGTCGGCTCGTGGGCCGCAACCCGGTCAGTCACGGCGGGGCGATGCCTCGCACCGTGGTCATCCCCCAGACCGGGTGGCCCTCGCGCGTTGCCTCCTCTACGGTGCCTCTCGCAGCGCAGCATGTAGATCAGTGAACCTGCTGGCCACGGCTGGTCCGGGTCTGGCCGGGCCGACTGACAGCGACCGGGACGGCGGATACTTGTCCCGTGAGCATGCCCACGACGGTGGACGGCGTGATCACCCGGCTGCGGGCGATCGACGCCGAGCTGCCCTCGGTCGACGGGGTGGCGGTCTTCAACCGGATGTACCTGGCGGTGACCGAGCGGGTTGCCGCCATCATCGCGCAGCCCGGCGGCGCAGGGGGCTTCGCGGACTCCCCGGCGGTGGCCGAGCTCGATGTGCGCTTCGCGAACCTGTGGTTGGCGGCGTACGACGCGGGGGCGACCGGAGGGGCCGTGCCAGCCGCGTGGCGGCCGCTGTTCGAGGCGCGCGGCGGCGGGCGCCTCCCGGTGCAGTACGCCGTCTCCGGGATGAACAGCCACATCGAGCACGACCTGCCGATCGCGGTGGCGGCAACCTGTCACGCGAGGCATCTCGATCCGACGGCTCTCCATCGGGACTACGAGGCGATCAACGCCGTTCTCGCCGAGGTCGAGTCCCCGATCCGGCGCTCCTTCCTGGATGCGGCGGGTCGTGCGGTCGACGACCGGCTGGGCCCGCTCGTGCATCTGCTCAGCACGTGGAACATCGATCAGGCTCGGGACGTCGCGTGGGTCACCACAGAGACGCTGTGGGCGCTGCAGGGCGCCGGTTTCCTCCGCGATCGGTTCCTGGACGGGCTGGGTCACACCGTGGGGATGACGTCTCGCTCACTGCTCACACCGATCGTGGGCGGATGACCGACTCGCGTCGGTGGCCAGCGCCCGATCAGATCCCCCACCCTGCGCTCACCTGGCGAGCATCGGTGCCGCAGCATCGCCGGGGTGATCGCCAGATGTGCAGGCGACCCGACAGGGCGTGGTTGGGGGGCCGCAGACCGATGTCTCCCGGGTCGCGCTCCTTCGCTTCTTCGAGCTCGGCGTGGCTCATGTCGAGGCGTTGGGGGTGACCTGGACGATACGGCTCAGCCAGCTCCCTCATCCAGCCCCGTTTCGATGTGAGTGGGGTGAGCGCCGTTCGCGATGACCCGTGCGCCGACTCCTCGGACTCGACCCGGGCGATGACGTCGCGCAGCGGTGCCCCATTCGGCAGCCGGCCGCCGATCTCGACGGTGAACCCTATCCAGGACCCAGATCGCGGCCCCGCGCGCGGCGCGCGCGATCCCGAGCCCCACCTGGCGACCGGGGATCGTGTAGGCCGCGACCACGTCGACCCTGGCGTCGGCGAAGGCCTCGACCTGGCCCGGTGGCAGTCCGCCGCCTCGTCGGGACCGACGCGCTCACCGGCGACGCAGCCGTCACCGCGTGGGCCCAAGCAGCCGACGATTCGCACGCCGTGGATGTCGGGAGAGGACTCACCCAGAGCACCCAGGAACTCGGTCTCCGTCCTGTTGCCGCGATCCAGCGCCCGGGCGTCATACCCCCCCGGCGCCCAGTCGGGGTTCGCCACGTGGGAGAACGAGGTCGGGATGTTGCGGTCCTCGAGGTACTTCTGGAGGCTTGCGCCACCGTGGTCGGCCGGGTTGTAGCTCTCTGCCATGCCGCGCAGGATCGGCCCGATCTCGTTTCTGTTCACGGTGTTGGTGAAGGTCCAGCCGTTGCCGTTGACTGCGTCGGGCGCGCCTGCCAGCATGGCGCCAGTAGCCCCGCACGGCAGGGTCCACGCCCTCGCCGTTGGAGTCCGCGCCCTGACGACCGGGTCGTGGTTCGCGACGGGCGGATCCGGGTTCGCCCCCCTCTGGCGGGCCGAGCCGACTCTGGTGGACCTGGTGGCCGAGGAGACCCTTCGTCGCGTGGTGGCGGCCCGCCGACCACGTCCCAGCGAGGTCGCACTTCGCAGTCTCCTGCTCGAAGCGGACATGGGCGGGACGACCACGATCGACCTCGGCGGGAGGCGGCGACGTTCAGGCCGCAACGGCGTGCACCTCGCGAGGGCTCGTGGGACCGTCACCTGGGTGCGTGACAGCTACGCCGGGACCGGGCCGGTGCTCTCGCGGACGACGACTCGGGTGATCAGCTGAACATGGGGGGTGACTCGCGAGGAGTCTTGCCTGGCCTCGATGGCGGTGCGCATCGCGATGCGGCCCATGTCCTCGAGCGGCTGGTGCACGGTGGTCAGCCGGGGGGCAGCCCAGGTCGCTGCGAAGGTGTTTTCGAAGCCGATGACCGAGAGGTCCTCGGGCACCCGCAGGCTTGCCCGCCGGGCGGCCTCGATGACGCCGAGGTCGCCGGTGTCGCACGAGGCGAAGACAGCGGTCGGTCGGTCGGGCCGGCGCAGCAGTCCCACCGCCTTCAGGCCGTCCTCATAGGAGAAGGTGTCCAGCGAACCGGTCGTGTACCGCCTCGACGTCGGCCCAGACCCGGGTGATGATCGAGCCCACGGTGCGCCACGCGATCCGCATCAGTTCGGTGATCGCGCTCTTGGAGCACAGGTGGCCAGCCAGGCGACCTGCTCGTCGAAGGCGTAAGTGTGGCCGGCGCGGTGCACGGGCCCACGGCACCGCGGCCACCGTCGGCCCGTGCTCGGGGCAGTTCACCCGCGGTGCTGCTGCTTCCAGCAGCACCTGGACCGTCCCCAGGTCCAGGGCCCGCCACCGCCGGCGTCCCTGACCACAGTCATAGGCCGGCGCCCGGCGATGGCCGCGGCCGCACCGGGCGCGGCCCCGCGCCCGGGCACGGGGCCGCACATGAGCCACCAGCAACGGCTCGTCCTCGTCGAACTCGACCTCTTCGACGACCGTCTCGACCCCAAGCAGGGCCCGCCATAAGGTGGCGTTCTGCACGCCGTTCTCCGCTCACTGGTCACTGACTCTCGACAAGCCAGAAACCTAGACAGAGAACGGCATGCTCACGTTTCAGACGCGCACAGCACCCACGGATGCGTCGCAAGAGCCGCAACTGCCGAGGCCAATGGCTCCACTCGAACGATCGCCCCGCGAAGCAGGCGCCGCGCCGTTGCGATGACGACGTCGGATCCGAAGGCGGCAAATAGGTCGGGCTGGAGGAGCGACCGAGCCTCACCGTCGTCGAGCGCTTCCCACGCCGCGCAGATCTCGAGAGCCGCATCCGACCGAGCGTCGCAGCGCTCGAGTGCGACTTCCAGTACGCCCCGGACGGCGGCGAGGACATCCTCGACGCCGAACCGGTCCGGCTGAACCACAACCGCGTCGGCATGGCTCGCCTCCACGTCGGACGACCTTTCCTAGATGCAGCTGGGAGGCCGACGGATGCGGACACCGACGCGGCGTCGCCGGCTTCGGGGCCGCGTCGGACCGAACTGTCGGGCCGGGGCTACGGTCTTCCGGTCAGTGCACGTTGGTGCCAGAGGTGCCAGTACGCCGATGGGGATAGAGCCTGTCCCTGTGATGCTGAAGGCGGCGGCATGCCCGGTGAAGCCCCCCGCGCCGGAGCGCTTGGATTGTCGAGCTGCGGACCTGGCCCACTTGGACATAGCTGATGCGGTCCGCATCTATGAACATTGCGACGCGCATATCGCCGAGTCGGGCAGCGATTGGGTGCTCGTCACCCGGCTTCGGTCGTTGGCTGCCCGTCCTCAGTCCCCTGGTTGCGGGGGTGCTCGTGCAGTATGTCGCCCGGCCGCTCGTCGTACCCCACGCCCCTCTCCTGGTGCTGCTGCTGGTCGCCGCGCTAGGCGTCCGGCTCGTGGCCGAGACCGTGGTGGCGCAGCCGCGTACCTGCCGGCCGCGGCGGGTCCCGGTGCCGGCGGCCGGGCGCGGCCGCTACTTCGCCGTGACCACGGCGGCGTTCGGGCTCTTCGCAATCACGGGATTGTTCATCACGCTCGCGCCGACCTTCCTCACTTCGATCGGTCAATGGTCCCCGCTGCTCGGTGGGTTCGCGGCATTCGCGGTCCTTGCCTTGGCGGCACTCACGCGGGTCGTGCTCGGATCTCTCTCGCGACGGCGCGTCAGCTGGCGGTCGGCCTGATCGTGAGCGTGGCCGAGCTGGCGGCACTCGCGGTGGGTGTGCTCGCGACGGGGCTTGCCACGCGGGCCGGCGCGTCGCCCAATACAGCGTTCGTCGCGCTCGCGGTCGTGGTCGTCGTCGTACTCGGTGGCACGGCGCTTGCGCTGCGCCGGTGTCCCGGGGGTCGCCTGACTTGATGTCGGTGCGCGTCTGCGGTCACGCTAGGGCCTGCGCCGCGGCTGGTCAGCGGCACCGCCGGCGACCAGCCGGCAGGCGAAGGAGCCAGCGGTCGTGCCGTGCACCGCCACGGCCGAGCGGGCTCGGGCCGGGGTCAGCCCGGAGCGACGATGCGGCTCACTGACCGGACGACGTCGGCGCGGATCGGGTCGTCGTCCTGGTCGAAGAGCCCCGCAGCCAGCGTCGCGCCGTGCACCACGGCCAGTACCTGGCCGAGCAGACGCTCGGCCGGCACGGTCGGGTCGATGCGTTCCGGGTGCCGCTGCTGCGCCGCCCGGAGCGCTTCGACCTTTGCCGCGTTCGCGCCGGTCAAGTCGGGCAGCACCGCGACCCGGCCGGGGCGCTCGAGGTTGTGCCACTCGATCAGCCGGATGAGCTCGGGGTGGGCTCGGTTGAACGTGAAGAGCCGCGCGGCATAGTCGGAGAGGTCGTCGGCGTCGAACGGGACCGCATCGATGAGGAGCTCGATCTGCACCGCGACGACGGCGTCGAACAGCCCCTCCTTGCCGCCGAAGTAGGCATAGATCCGCTGCTTGTTCGCCGCGGCGCGCTCGGCGATCCGATCCACGCGGGCGCCCGCGAGGCCGCGCTCGGCGAACTCGGCCGTCGCCGCAGCGAGGATGCGTTGCGCCGTCGGGGCGAGCGTGGTCGGCACGTCGATCACTGTATCCGTCGGTGTGTGGCGGACCGTCCGGTCATCGGTGGGGCAGCGCGGTTCCGGTCAGGTCCTCGGCGACGTCCCAGAGCCGGGCCGCGGTGGCGGCGTCGCGCGTGTGCCGGCTGCGCCAGGCCGGGCCAGCCTCGCCGACGAGGCTGAACCGGCCCTGCGGTCCGTAGTAGCCGCCCTGCTCGGCCTGGGGGCTCGTGGCAGCCAGCAGGAGCGGACCGGTGCCTTCCGGCGGCAGCATCGAGGGCAGCAGCGAGCTTAGGCCCGGGCCGGTGCGGTGCGGCCCGGTGCGGCCGAGCGTCGGTCCCGTCGTCTGCAGGTTGGTCCGGGTGAAGCCCGGGTGCGCAGCGTTGCTCAGCAGCGACCAGCCCCGCTGGCCGGCGACGACGGCGAGGTGGGTGGCCAGGTACAGGTCGGCGAGCTTGGACTGCGCGTACGCGAGCGCGGGCCTGTAGCGCCGAGTCCACTGGAGGTCGTCGAAGTGAATGCGGCCGAAGTTGGCTGTGCCGCTGCTCATGGTGCTGACCCGTGGCGCGGGGCCGGCAAGCAACAGGGGCAAGAGCCGATTTGTCAGCGAGAACGGGCCGAGGAAGTTGCTGCCCATCTGCAACTCGAACCCGTCGGTGGTCTCGAACCGCGTCGGCGGCGCCATCACCCCGGCGTTATTGACGAGCGTGTCGAGGTGGTCGAGGTCGCGGCCGAGCCCGTCGGCGAAGGCTGCGACGGACGCAAGGTCCGCGAGGTCGACGATCCGCACCTCGGCGTGGGCGTCCGGGTGCGCGGTGAGCAGGTCGGTGAGCGCCTGCGCACCCTTCGCGGGGTTGCGTACGGCAAGCACGACGTGCGCGCCGGCCGCGGCCAGCCGGTTCGCGGCCTCGCGGCCGGTGCCACTGTTGGCACCCGTGACGACGACGGTGCGGCCGTGCTGATCGGGGACGGTGTACACAATGCTCCTCGAAGAGAAACCAACTGGTTGGTTTGCAACCTAGCACGCGACCGCGCCATCGCGCCAGCCCGGGATGATAGTCGGGCGCTAGCGCACCATGATCGGCTGCGGGGCGCTCGGGGCAGGTCAACCAGAGAAGTCGCGCGACGGGCGACGAACGCCAAGGGTGCGGTGGCTGACCGCGGTGCCCCGATCGGGTAGTCACCCGTGCGGATGACGCAGGCAGTGGTCGGACGCACGGCTGGTCGGTGGTGGCGCCGCGGCCAATCTGGAACTCGCCGGGAGAGGTCTCGCGGCGGACCTGATCATCGGGGACGAACTCTCGCACACCGACGCGCGGGACGGGATCGTGCGGATCCTCGGCGTGCTGCTCGGGCTACCGTCGCTCGTCGTTGGCGGCACGGGCCTGGTGCTGTGCGTGCTGACCGGCAGGGGCCGTGCACCGGCCGACTCCGGCAGTCCGCCGCTGGCCATCGTTCTCAAGATCACGGGTGACCGACGTCGCCGGGACGCCAGGACCGTCATGCGAACGGCATGGTCGGTCTGGCGTTCGGGAGTGACACGACGACGCTCGCCGAGCACGTGCGTGACGTCGCCCTGTAGACGCGCCGGAGCCATCTGGAATCCGATGCCCGTCCACGTGCGGATACGACTCGTGCTGTGCCCTACTTCCTAGTTGAGGAACCGGTGCCGTCGGTCGGGATCAGGCAGGACCCCACCCGCCCGGACGCACCGACCTCCACGTGGTCCACGGCGACTCTGGGCTTCGCATCATCGAGCCCGCAGCCCGCCGTCATCCCTGCCCGCGCCCCACCAGGCCCTCTGCCACGAACCGCACCAGCCGGGCGGTCTGATGGGGGTCGTCGGTAGCAAGCGAGATGCCGTGAAGCATTGTGAGCAGGTCGAGGGCGCCGACGGCCGGGAGCGGCCCGACGGCTCGTGCGGCGGCGAGCAGGCGCTCGGCCGCGGCGGTCGTGTCGGCCCGCAGGTCAAGGAACGGGTTCTCGCCCGAGCTCATTACCGAGCGGAACACCTCGGCCATGCCCTTCTTGGTGTGCATGAAGTCGCAGAACTCGACAAGCCAGCTCTGGAGCGCGTCGTGCGGCTCGTGCGCGGCGAGCAGCTGGTCGGCGCGCTCGGCGATGCGGAGGATCTCGGTTCGGTGGACGGCCACGAACAGGGCGTCACGCGTCGGGAAGTGCCGGTAGAGCGTGCCGATCCCGACGCCGGCCTCGCGTGCCACGTCCTCGAGCGAGGCCCCGGGCCCGTGCTCGGCGAAGGCCATGGTCGCGACGGCGACGATCTGCTCGCGGTTGCGGCGTGCGTCGGCGCGAAGCGGGCGCTCGGCCATCCGGTTCCTCCCTGAGTCGTGCGGCAGTAGCCATCCGGAGGCTCCTCCGTTATATTAGGAGGTGCCTCCGGATATGAGGCTATCGCACACATGGAAGGGAATCGACGATGCCCGCATCAACCTTTGGATGGGACACGACCGCCGAGCAGGCGATCGTGGGGATCGACCTGCACGGCGTGCGCGCCGTGGTCACGGGTGGCACCTCCGGCATCGGCGCCGAGACGGCTCGCGTGCTGGTCGGGGCCGGGGCGCTGGTCACGATCACGGGGCGCAACCTGGAGGCTGGCCGGGCCGTCGTCGACCGGATCGTGGAGCAGCACCCCGGGGCTGTCATCGACGTGATCGGTCTTGAGTTGTCCGATCCGGCCGCGGTCGCGGCGTTCGCGGCACGGTGGAGCGAGCCGCTGCACCTGCTGGTCAACAACGCCGGGATCATGGCGCTGCCCGAGCGCACGGTGAACTGCGACGGCCACGAGTTGCAGTTCGCGACCAACCATCTCGGTCACTTCGCGCTCGCCATGGGACTGCACGCGTCCCTTGCCAGCGGTGCGACGGATCCTGCCGGCACCATCCTGGGCGGCGCCCGCATCGTGTCCCTCAGCTCGCGCGGCCACCTGCGCGCCGGGGTCGACTTCGACGACCTCGACTTCGAGCGCCGCGCCTACGACCCGCTTGCAGCGTACGGGCAGTCCAAGACTGCGAACGTACTCTTCGCCGTCGAGGTGGCACGCCGCTGGACCGGCGAGGGCATCGCCGCCAACGCCGTCCACCCCGGCGCGATCCTCGAGACCGGCCTGTCCCGCCACATGCCCGCCCAGTTGCTGGGCGGCATCGCGGCCACCAATCGGCAGGCGTTCAAGACCGTCGGCCAGGGCGCCGCGACCAGCGTCTTCGTCGCCACGTCACCCGACCTGAGGGGCGTGAGCGGGCGCTACTTCGAGGACTGCCAGCAGTCTGACGTTATCCCCGAGGGCACGCCCGACATTCCCTCGCACGCGCGCGGCGTCGCCTGGTACGCCCTCGACGGCACGAACGCAGAGCGACTTTGGGAGGTGTCCGAGCGACTCATCGGGCTCCGGTGACCTCGCAGGCCGCGCGGGCTGGGGTTTCAGTGCCGCCGCCACGTGGGTGGCACTCAGTCCGTGTGCCGGCCCGGCGCGCGGTCGCCGGTGCACCACACGGCGAGGAATGCCGTCACGAACCTGTTGACTGTTGCCGGGGTCGGCGGGCCGGGCTCGAGGTCGGCGAACAGGAGATGCCCACCACCGACCAGCCTCGCCCGCGTTACCCCGATGCACTGGTGGCGCGGATCGCCGCCGCGAGTTCCGGGCCCAACGTTCTTGAGGTCGGCTGCGGCACCGGGATCGCAGCCCGTCGGTTCCAGGCCGCCGGCAGCGCCATCCTCGGCGTCGAGCCCGACTCGCGCAGGGCCGAGCTCGCGCGGGCCCGAGGTCTGACTGTCGTCCGTCACGAACACGAGCATGGCGGCGGTGACCGACAGTCGGATCACGGTCGACGCGGGGCCGCGCCAGCGCTCCTGAAGCACGGCCTGGGGGAACGAAAGGGGATATCGCCGCCCTTGACGTTTCCGCAGGTGAGGTGGCGCGCGGCGATGGGGATGACTCGGGGGACGTACGAGCGAGACCTGTCACGCCGGGTCCCCACGGCGGAATGCCCTCATGATGAGCGTCGCGGCGCAACTCCCAGGACACAAGCTGAGCAGTCCAAGCAGCAAGGAAGCGATCCGCGCGCACATCAGCGGATCGCGCGGGTGTTCTCAGCGCTGATCTCCGCTCGCGCAGGGTTGACCCGGCGCTAGGCGGGAGTTGCCTTGGACGGCTGAACGTAGATGCGCTTCGGCGTGCCGAACCTGAGGGGCCGCGGCCCGCGCGACTGCCGACCTCGGTCCTCGCCGGGGATGTTCGGCCTCGCGGGGTGCCGACCTGGACGGCGCGGCGGCCTCCATCCTCACCGTGCCGGAGTCCCCGACGTGGGAGGGTCTGCTCGTACCGAGGAGGAGCAGATGTCCCAGTTCGGCTTGGTGGTCCGGTTCGCGCTCAGGCCCGGGCGAGCCGAGGCGTTCGACGCGTTGATGCGCGACACGGTGGCGGGAATCGCCGCCCACGAGCCCCGCACGTTGGCCTACGCGGTGCACGCGCTCGCTGGTGAGCCCGACGTCCGCATCTTCTACGAGCTCTACACGAGCGAAGATGCCCTGGCCGAGCACGAGTCGCAGACCACGACCCGGTACTTCCTCGACCGCGTTGACGACTACGTCACGAGCGTCGCCGTCCAGCGACTGCGCCTGGTGACCGCAACCGGCATCGCGGACCTCCCGGCCGACGCCGAGCGCCCGGCGCCCAGCTGAGCGCGACCGCATCCGATCTTCCACCCGACCGAAGACGCTCAACGTCTTCCTATGCCGCTGTGGGGCACGGCGGTGGGGAGTGGCCCCCTCGTTCGTCCTACCAGGCGGAGCCGCCCATCTCCGCTACGGCTCTTCGATCGTCCATGTCCGACCCGGACAGATCACGGGCGAGGTGGCGACGACCGAACCGTCCGGCTTCCTGGCCTCGTAGCCCGATGCGCCGCGGCATTCGCCATCGACGATCGCACCCAGGTCCAGGCCATGCTTCGGTGCGCGTCTACGACTCCGTAGGTGGCCTGAGGGCTTGGAGCCGGACCCACGATCGTGAGGGGCATATCGGTGTTGTTCTCAATCGTGAAAGGCTCGGCCTGGCATCCACCGAACAGGGCCGAGACGGCGACAACTAAAACCGTCACGCCCACGAGACGCTCCGCCGGCACCCTCAGGGGGTGCCTGGCGCCCGTGAGAGAGGGCATGTCCTCATCCGACCACACCGAGATCCGGGGCGCCGCCGATTGCACTCATTTGTCGCAAGGTGTGCGCGGAGTGGCTTACGTGGTCACACGCAACCACACGGCCGAGCGTCCTGTGCCCTGTGGCTTGAGGAGCCCTTCGTCCTTCAGCTCATGGAGGACGAGTCGGATGGTGGGATCGCTGATTCCGGGTAGCGCGGCTCTGACATCGGAGATCGCAAAGACGGGCGCACCGTGCCTCAAGACGTGCTCACGGACGCGTTCCGATTTCGTGCCTCCTGACCTATCGGCGGCGACACCCTCAGCGAACCGGGCGTAGCCGCGAGCGAGGAGTTTGCTGAAGTACGCCAGCCAGGGCCACGGGTCGTTGGCGTCGTCGTTCCAGTCGTGGGTTGAGTCAAGCAACGCCTGGTAGTAGTCGTCGGCAGATTCGGCGATGAGCTGTTCGAGCGACACGTAGCGGCCGACCCCATACCCGGCCTCGGCGAGAAGGGCGTTCGTCAGCGCGCGTGCCACGCGACCATTGCCGTCGTCGAACGGGTGGATGATGAGCAGATCCAAGACGAACAGGCCGACGAGGAGCACTGGGTGGTGCTGGTTTGCCTTGACGGCATCGGCGTAGCGGTCGATGAGGTCGGCGGCGTAGTACTCGGTGCGAGCCGCAGGGACGGGCTTGAATCGGACGGTCTGGACCCCGTCGTGAGACCGGTCGACGACAAGGTTGTCGCTCTGCTTGAAGGTCCCACCGGTGGCCTTGGTATCCGCGAACAGGAGCCGGTGCAGGTGAAGGAGCAGACCGACGTTCAGGGGGCGCCAGTCATCGGCGAAGAGGTAGTCGAGGGCAGCACGGTAGCCGGCGAGCTCTTGTTCGCTGCGGGTGCGCAGCTCGATAGGCTTGTTGGCGATGATGGCGGCCGCACGGCTGCGGTTCTTGACGACGACGCCCTCGAGCGCAGACGACGCAGTGATGCTCGCGACCCGAGCGCGGTGGGCCAGCTCGGTGAGTAGGTCGGGCACCTGGTTGAGGTACAGGCCCTCGCTGCCTTGGCCGCGGTCGATGTCGCGCAACGTCATGACCAAGGGCGCTGGCACGGCGCCGAGGACTCGGTCAAGGTCGACGAACGAGTGCACCAGAAGCCCTCACAGACGGTCTAAACTAGATAATGCGGCGGTCGCCTATGTAGTTTAGACCCACCATGAGGGTAGTGAGGTAACTCCCGCGCCGGCGCGCCAGGCCGCTGTCTGCCTCGGCCTGCTCGATGTGCTGACCGGGCTGGTCCGGGACCCTCTAAAGGGAGGTGACGATGCCGCGCCGCGCCGGCACCGTGTCACGAGCGATGAGGGTCGTTGACGCTACTCTTCCTGCTCCTCCTGGTCCTCTTCTTGTTCGTCCTCGTCATCGTGTTCATGATCGTCATCGTGACCCGGGAGGTCGATTCGGCATGACTCCGGTTCGGCTGTTCGAGGTCGTCCGGTCATGGCCGCTGTCGGACGCTAGCGTCCGACAGCGTAGCCGCTCGGCGAGCAGTTCTGCAGTTGAGCGGTAGGTCGGATGCAGCTCTTGGCAACTGGCACGATGAGGTCCATGACCGAGGCGATGTTGGGCGGTTGACTACCGCGCGTGGGCCGCGCAGGAACTGACCGAGGGGGATTGGCGGACAACCTACGACGCCGCAAAAAGGCTGGGAAGCTCGCGCCGGTGGGGTCTGGACCCCTGAGGCGTGGCTGGTCTACGCCGCGCGACGACCTGCCTCGACGATGAGCTTCTCACTAGTTCAAACGGCAGCGGGTCGGTTAGGTATGACGTGAAGGTCACCTCCCCAGTCGTGTCATCTTGGAAGGCTACGAGAACGGTTCCCCGGCCAGGAGCCGGGGCCACGTCATCGAGTTCCAATCCAGTCCCGTCGCGGGCTGCGACGTCGCTCGCAAGGGTCGTGGAGTACCAGCGCCCACCAACGTGCCAGCGGTCCGCCTCGGAGTGGGTCATTTCGGGTAATCATGCGCCGACGTCGGCGGACATCCTTAATGCCGCTGTCGGTCAGTGCCATTTCACGAGGCGCGTGGCTGTGTCCTGGTATGGGGAGGTGCCGCTGGCGACTGCCATGACGAGGTCGAAGGCGTCGTCGTCGGGAGCTTCCAGGCTGATGTCATTGAGCCCGTAGAACACCACAGTTGCCAGCCAGCCGATTCTCGTGTTGCCGTCGACCAAGGCGTGGTTGCCCACCAGGGACTCGAGCAAGACCGCTGCCTTCTCATCCACACCCGGGTAGGCGTCGTCGCCGAAGACCGTGACCTGCGGCCGGTGCATCGCCGAGTCGAGCAGGCCGATGTCTCGGATCGGGCCGACTCCGAGGTCCTCGATCAAGGCCAGGACGTCCTCCAGGGTGAGGTACTCGATCACTGGCCGAGTCGATCAAGCAGATCGGCGTAGCGATCCCGGGCCGCCGCTGAGAGCGCAGTGACCTTGTCGCGGCGCAGCCGGCGGGCGGCAGCCTCGTGGATCGCGCGCACGGTCGCCTCCTGCTTGCTCACGCCCTCGGCCTCGGCCAGCAGGGTCAGTGCCTGCTCGTCCTCGGGGGTCAATCGCAGAGTCATCGCCATACCCAGGATGATACCAAAGTGGTACCGCGCGGTCGTGCCGCGCGGCGGTAGGTCGGCAGGGGGCCAGCGGTATCCATCCGTTGGTGGGTCCGGTCAGCTGCGCCTTCGACTGCGGACTCAAGCCTGGAGGCGATCGCCGTGGTCGAACCGGGCGTGGTGTCTCCCCAGGAGATCGGCTCCGTAGTCACCGCCGTTCGGTGTTCGCAGGATCGTGTGGATGTGATGGCGCGACGGCTCCGGGTTGTCGAACGCCACCCCTGGGAGATGCTCGAACTCGATCAGCACCACGGGGCTGTGGAGCCGGTAGTAGAACGGGTCGCTCGGACCGGAGCCGCCCATCCAGGCGAACCACGTCTCGTCCAGATGCGCGGTGACCTCAGCCAACTTCACCGTCGCGTGGCTGCCATGTGCCCGCCCGATGTGGGCCGTGATGGCTTCTAGCAGCCTGGCCCGCTGCGCGTCCGAGAACGCGTCGGCCCGAATGCCGAGGTAAGGGACGACGGCGTTGTCATGGAAGGCGCCGGACTGCGTCAGCTGGTCGATCGGATGGCGCAGGTGGGCCGGGATCGAGTCGGGCATGATCGACGCGTACTGGATCGCCGCCTGTTGCTGATCGGCGTCAAGCGACCGGATCAGGTCGAGGCCGGTCCTCTGCTCGTCATCGAGCACTCGAATCCCAGCGAAACGACCGGTTCGGACTTCGCACGGCTCGGAGCCCATGAACATCGGTGTCATCGCCAGATAGTCGCCAACGGCGACGCAGTTGATCGCGAGGTGGTGGCCGTCGAGCTGGAATCCCCAGGGCGCGTCCACCGAGGGCTCGCCGAAGAATGATACGAAGTACGGCCACTCGCCGAAATCGTCGGGCCGGCCGGTCACCTCGGCAAGCATGTGGTTCAGGCGCATGATGTCGCGCGTCTGGTCATAGCCACGGGGCGACAGCGTGACGCGGAGCAGGTCGAGGAATCTGTTCCGTCGGGCACTCGGCAACTCCTCGAGCATCACCCCGTGGCGATACGCGTTGAAGTGCGGGTTGTACCACGACCGCCACCCGTTGGACTCGAACGGGAAGCTCAACCGCGTCCGGGTCGTCGTGTCGAGCGAATCCAGGAACGCCGCGGCGGACTCGCGGATCGTCTCGGCCGCCATGCCAGACCGCCGTGGGGTGTTGCCTCGAACGACGCCGTCCGTCGTCACACCGCGGAATGGCTCAGCGAGCGCGGCGTCGGTCTCGGCGAGAAAGGCTGAGAACATCTGCGCCGCGTCCGGCATCCCTCGGATCGGAGATCGCGCCGAGATCGACATGCCCTCGCGAACGCCGAAATCGGTCCATTCCCTCACCGGCTACCTCGCGTCTCCCGGAACACGCCGCGGGGCGAAGCGTACCAACGCCCACCACAGCAAACATGACAGCTCACGTCAGCGATCTCTGCTGGTCGCTCCTGTGCGGCTGAACACTGACCGGGTGGACCCATTCCCCAATCCGGCCTGCGGCCCAGGAGGCTCTGCCACGCGCGACACCCCACTGCTGTCGACGTGAACAACCATGCATAGACGGAGCCCTGCCAAACGTCCGGATGTCTGCCGCGGAGCGGGTGCGTTTCCCTCGAAGGCTATCTCAGCGGTAGGCATCGGCGCGGTGCTCGATGGCGATGATCATCACGAGGTCGCCGATGGAGTAGATGATCCGGACGTCACCGCGCCGGGCGCTGTGGAGGCCCTCCAGCTCGAAGCGCAGCGGCTTGCCGACTCGATGCGGGTTCGCCGCGGGCGCCCCAAAGACGAACTCGACGACGACGGCGGCGGCCTTCTCGGGAAGCCGGACCAGCGCCCGCTTGGCCGTAGGCGTCCACGCGAACTCCACTGGCCGGCCTCAGTGGTGCAGGAGCGCGAGGGCTTCGTCCTTCGTCAGGGTCTCGGCGTCACCGCGCTCGAGATCGGCGAGGCTGTCGCGGATCTGCTCGAGCAGCCGAGGCTTGCCCATCACGTCGAGAGTCTCCTCGAGTGACCCGAGGTCGTCGATCGACACGACGACGGCGGCGGGCCGGCCGTGTTTGGTGATGACGACCCGGTGGTGCTCGCGCTCCACCTGGTCGACGACCTCGGACAGGCGGTTCTTCACGTCCCTGAGCGCCATCTGGCCATCGTGTGTCATGGCCACAAGTGTTGCCACATTTCGCGACAGTCACCCGGCACCACGAGCGGCTGGGACGTGGCGGGACGTTTCGGGCAGGTCCGGGACGTCCTGGAGGTGTCCCACGAGGCGATAGCGCCGTCCCTCGACTCGGGCTTTCGTGGACCGACAGGAATGACCAGCAGCAGGAGGAACCGTGCGGTCCGAGGCGTCAGTGGCCCCGCAGCGCTGTGGGTTGTCGGGCGCCGCGGCGCACGGAGCCGTCCCTCCGAGCACGGCTCCGGCCACCTCGTGGCGGCTCGGCGCCCCTGTGGACATCAGTTCGGCAACCGCCCCGGGCGTCGGTGGCTCGGTGCAGGCGCCGGCCCCAAGGTCGTCCGGCGGATCCTGGGACACGCGTCGGCCGCCATGACGATGGATCTCTACGGTCACCTGATCGACGAGAACCTCTGGGATGCCGCCGCGCGGGTCGGGGGCACCGCGGGGGCACACGTGCGAACCACACCCATGCAAGAGGCCCTCGAGATCACCGTCCCGAGGGCCCGACCTGGCCGACCGCGTGGAGCCGCCTGTGGGAATCGAACCCACGACCTATTCATTACGAGTGAATCGCTCTGGCCGACTGAGCTAAGGCGGCAAGTGCCTGGCAGGCACGCCCGCTGAGTATACGGAGGGCTCCAGCGCGGCGGGAAATCGCGCAGGCCCGACACGACTGGGACGTCAGGGGCCCACGGGGGAGTTGTGTCCAGATCTACCCCCAAAGGCTCCCAAGAGGGCCCTTCGTGCCCTACGCTCGCCGCATGTCACAGATGCCTCCTCCCCCGTCCTACGGATACGACGCAACCGGCCCCGCCGCTGGCCCACGGCCCGGAGAGCTCCTCGACCGGTTCGTGGCTCGGTTCATCGACGGTGTCATCATCGGCATCGCCTATGGGATCGTCGCCGCCATCATCAACGCGATCCTCAACTACGGTCTGGTGGCGGGCATGATCAACGCCGTCATCGGCGCGGTCATCTACCTCGGCTACTTCGGCTTCATGGAGTCGACGAACGGCCGGACCATCGGCAAGCAGGTCATGAAGCTCCGGGTCCTCGGCCCCAACGGCGGCAACCCCACGATGGAGCAGGCCGTCCGCCGGAACATCTGGATGGGCTTCGGGATCCTCGGGATCGTCCCGATCCTCGGCACCATCATCGGCGGCATCGCCTCTCTCGTGGCCGTCATCATGATCGCCGTCGGCATCAGCAACGACACCGTCAACCGCCAGGCCTGGCACGACAAGTTCGCCGGCGGCACCCGGGTCGTCAAGGAAGGCTGACCCGCCCCGCAGCGCCGTGTCGGCCTCGGTCGCCACGGCGCTGCCCCATGTCCGGTGCCAGCCGGGGCCTCCGGCATACCGGCGCATGCCGCTCGCCTCACGCACCGCCGGATGCCGTGACCCACAACTCGGAACCCTCGCCACCGCGCCCCCGTCCGAGCGGGCATGGACACCCGCATCACCTTGAGGCAGGCGCTTCTCGGCGCCCTGGCCGTGCTCGCTCTCGCCGCCACCTTCACGGTCGGCACCCTCGTCACCTCCGGCCGCACCGACACGGCCGCCGCGGCCACGACGACCCCCACCACCGACGCCACCGGCACCCCCCCGGGCATCACCGTCACCAGCACGGCGACCGTCACCGGCACTCCGGACACCCTCCGGCTGTCGATGTCGGTGTCCGTGAGCCGCTCCTCGGTCGGCGATGCGCTCGCCCAGGCCAACGCAGCAGCAGCCAAGGTCCAGACCTCACTGAAGAAGTCCGGCGTGGCCGGCAAGGACCTGCAGACCTCCGGGATGTCGATCTACCCGAACTACGGCAGCTCCGGCTCCTCCATCACGGGCTACCAGGTCAGTGAGAGCCTCACCGCCGTTCTTCGCCACCTCGACAAGGCCGGGTCGGCGATCAGCGCTGCGGCGGCCGCCGGCGGCAACGACGTTCGTATCGACAATGTGAGCCTCGACATCGAGGACACCGGCGCGCTGCTCGCCACGGCCCGCACCAAGGCCGTCGGCGACGCCCGGACCAAGGCCGAGCAGTACGCGCAGGCCGCGGGTCGTGACCTGGGCGCCCTCACGAGCCTGAGCGAGTCCGTCTCGACCCCGAGCAGCCCGTACTACCCCGCGCCGATGGGCGCCGACGCCGCCAAGAGCGCGGTGCCGATCCAGGCCGGCAGCCAGGACGTGCACGTGACCGTGACGGCGGTCTACGCCCTGCGCTGACCGCGAGCCGCGGCCCCGCGACAACGACTCAGCAGCTGAGCCCGTCGCGGGGAACGGTGCCGTCGATGAGGTAGCCGTCGACCGCGTCGTTCACGCAGGCGTTGGACCGCATGTAGGCCGTGTGTCCGTCTCCGTCGTAGCTGACGAGCGCGGCGTTGGCGAGCTGGTCACGCAGGCGGACCGACCACTCGTAGGGCGTGGCCGGGTCGCGCGTCGTGCCGACGACGACGATCGGCCCGCTCCCCTCGGCGGAGATCGTATGCGGTGTGCTCGTCGGCGCGACCGGCCAGTAGGCGCAGGGCAGGTTGCCCCAGGCGAGGAAGGCGCCCCACGTCGGCGCAACGGCGAGGTCCTTCGCCGCCTCCTGTTCGTGAGCGGCCAACGACGTGGGCTCGGGGCGGTCGAGGCAGTTGACCGCATAGATCGCCTGCATGATGTTGCCCGTGTAGCCGCCGCCGGGTTTGCGCTCGGCGTACTCGTCCGCCAGCCGCAGGAGCAGGCTGCCGTCGCCGGCGAGGGCCGACCGCAGGGCGCTGACGAGCGTGCCCCACAGCTGCTGGGAGTACATCGCCTCGGCGATGCCGGTGGCCGCCCACCCCTCGGTGAGCTCGGGGACCGAGAGGTCGCCAGTCTTGGTCAGGGGCGTCGCGTCCACGCGCCGTAGGAAGTCCCGCAGCCCCTGCATGACCTGGTCCACCGTGCCGCCCAGCGGGCAGCTCCCCCGGCTGACACACCACTGCGCCCACGACCGGGTGGCCCGTTCGAAGCCCTCCGCCTGGCCGAGGTTCATCTCGTCGCTCGTCAGGTCGGGCGGGACGACGCCGTCGAGGACGAACCTGCCCACCGTGGACGGGAACAGCCCGGCATAGGTGGAGCCGATCAGCGTGCCGTAGGACTTGCCGAGGTAGTTGAGGGTGCCCGCCCCGAGGGCGGCGCGCAGGACGTCCATGTCCTTGGCGACGTCCACGGTCGACACGTGGCCGAGCAGCGGCCCCGCGTTCTGCTTGCACGCAGCGGCGAACGCCTTGTCGCCCGCGGCGAGCTGCTGCTCCTCCGCGGGGGTGTCGGGCGTCTGGTCCGAGGCGAGGAAGTGGTCGAGGGCGGTGGCGTCGACGCAGTGGATGCGGCTCGGACCGGCCGACGCCGCGCGGGTCGAACCCGACCACGTCGAACCGGGCGCGGACGGCCGACGTGACGATGGCATCGGCCGCCCGGGCGTAGTCGACGCCCGACGCGCCGGGGCCACCGGGGTTGACGACGAGCGCACCGATGCGCCGCGACGGGCTGGTGGCCGGCGCGTCGAAGACGGCGATGGTGATCGTCGCCCCCGCGGGGTCGGCGTAGTCGAGCGGGACCGTGAGGTCAGCGCACTGCCCGCCGGTGCACGTCTTCCAGGCGAGCCGCTGCGCGTAGTACCTCTCCAGACCCGTCGAGCCCGGGGGCGCGCTCTGGGGGGTGAAGGGCGTCGTGGGCGGGTTCACGTGGTCCCGTACGCTGTCGATGACCGAACACCCCGACACCAGCAGCGTGCCCGCCGTGACGGCGGCCGTGACGGCGAGGCGGCGCGAGGTCATGCACGGCACCCTAGGTGAGCGGCCTGAGGGTCCCGCCGCCGACCGAACACGGCATACCCCCTAGGGTATCCTGGCGGGGACCCGACGAAGAGGAACCATGGACGAGCAGCAGCCCCAGCACCAGGACCCGGCGGACGAGCAGGCGGCGGCGCAGGGCCCTGTTCAGCTGGGCCCGGCTCAGCAGGCTCCGACGCCGCCACCGGACACCGTCATCCACGTGCCGGCCCCCAGCCGCTCCCGCAACCCGTATGTCGTCCCGCTCACCGTGGCGGCCACGGCCGGCGTCGTCGCGCTCGTCATGGCCCTCGGCCCCCAGGTCGCCGGCTCGCCGACGCCGGCGACGACGGTGACGGTCACGGCCACCACCGGCAGCGGCTCCGGCGGGGGGACGACGACGGGATCCGGCCAGGTCAAGGACACCGCCCGGCGGACAGCCGGCGACCCGCTCGCGCTGGGCCGGACCGACGCTCCCGTCGTCCTGGTCGAGTACTCCGACTTCTCCTGCCCCTACTGCGCCGCCTTCTCGTCCACGACCGAGCCGACACTGGTCAAGAAGTACGTCGACTCCGGCGTCCTGCGGATCGAGTGGCGGGACTTCCCCTACCTCAGCAGCCAGTCCGGGGTGGCCGCGATCGCCGCCCGGGCCGCCGGACGGCAGGGCAAGTTCTGGGAGATGCACGACGCGCTCTTCACGACGATGCACACCCAGGGTTTCGACAAGCTCAGCGCGGCGACCCTGAAGGGCCTCGCCGCGAAGTTCGGCCTCGACGTCACCCGGTTCATGACGGACTTCGCCACCCAGAAGGTCGCCGACGAGGTCGCCGCAGACCTGGGTGAGGGCACGAACCTCGGGGTGACGGGCACGCCGACCTTTGTCGTCAACGGGACCCTGGTCGTCGGTGCCCAGCCCGAGGCCGTCTTCGAGCAGGTCATCGAGCAGGCCGCCGCCGCGGCGAAGTGAGCCGTCCGTCGTGACCGAGGTCAGCCTGCTGACGGCGTTCGGCGGCGGCCTTCTCGCGCTCCTGTCGCCGTGCAGCGCGCTGCTCCTGCCGTCGTTCTTCGCCTACGCCTTCACGAGCCGGACCGCCCTGCTCGGCCGGACGGCGCTGTTCTACCTGGGCCTGCTCATCACCCTCGTCCCGCTCGGCACCGGGGCGAGTGCCGTCTCGCGGGTCTTCTACGGGCACCGCAGCCTGCTGATCGGCGTCGCCGGGTGGACGATCATCGCACTCGGCGTCCTCCAGATCGTCACCGGTGGGGTCGCGCTGCCCTTCGCCGCCCGGCTCCAGCAGAGGGCCGCCGGACGCGCCGGCGGCCGGTCCTCGACGGTGGCCCTCGGCGCGGTCTACGGGCTCGCGGGTTTCTGCTCCGGGCCGATCCTCGGGGCGATCCTCACCCTGGCTGCCACGTCGGGCCGGCCGCTCACCGGGGCGGCCCTGCTCGCGGCATACGGCCTGGGCATGGCGGCCCCCCTGTTCGTCCTCGCGCTGTTCTGGGACCGGCTGGGCATCGGCGGCCGGTCGTGGCTGCGCGGGCGCGAGCTGCGGCTCGGGCCCCTGCGGGTGCACACGACCTCACTCGTCGCGGGGCTGCTGTTCATCGCCATCGGGGTGCTGTTCCTCGTCTACGACGGCACCGCCGGCATCCTCGGGACCCTCGGGCTGGGCGACACGACGGGGTTCGAGCTGCGCGCCCAGGACGCCGTCGTCCGGTGGGCCGGCGCCGTCCCGGGCTGGACGCTCCCGGCGACCGTGGCCGTCATCGCGCTGCTCGTGGCCTGGCGCCGGGCCCGCACCCAGAGTCACGACGCCGACCACCCCTGAGCCGCCGCCTCGGCCGAGCTGTCGGGTGGCCAGGTGGTGCGGCCGCCGGGCCGACTCGGCTCAGCGCTCCGGCAGGCGGAGGTCGAGGGCCATCGCCTCCAGCGCCAGAAGCGGCTGGACGTTGGCGCCGATCCGCTCCCGGGCGGTGCCGATGGCGTCCATGGCGCGCAGGATCCGCTCGGACGTCATCGTCTGGGCGACCTGCGAGACGATGCCGCGGCTGTCCTCGTTGACGAGGTCGACCTCGGCACCGCCGTTCAGGACGAGTGCATCCCGGTAGACCGAGAGCAGGTCGACGAGCGCACGGTCGACGACATCGCGCGCGAACCGGGTGGCCCGGGCCTTCTGCTCCTTCTCGAGCGAGGCGAGCTGGGCCCGGATGTGCGGCGGCTGCGTGCGGGCCGTCGGGTCGGCGCCGAGGATCTCCATGAGCCGCAGCCGCTCGGCGGCGTCGCGCTCGGCAGAGGCCGCCGCCGACTCCTCGGTCGCGATGGTCGACAGGTCGGAGGCCGCGTCGATGGCGTTGCCGACCGTGCGGATCCTGGAGGCGAGCGAGATGACATCGTGACGGCGGATCCTGGCGCTCTCGTCCGTGGCCAACCGCCGGGCCAGGCCGACGTGGGACTGCGCCGCGCGAGCGGCATACAGTGCCATCGCCGGGTCGACCCCGTCGCGCCGGACGAGCAGCTCGGCGACGGCGGCGGCCGGTGGGGTCCGTAGGCGGAGGTGCCGGGACCTCGACCGAAGGGTGATGATGACGTCCTCGACCGAGGGGGCGCAGAGCATCCAGACGGTGCGCGGGGTCGGCTCCTCGAGGGCCTTGAGCAGGGCGTCGGCGGCCCGCTCGGTGAGCCGGTCGGCGTCCTCGACCACGATGACGCGGTAGCGCCCGACCGAGGGCCGCACGGCGGCGAGGGTGACGAGCTCGCGGGCCTGGTCGACCTTGATCGACAGGCCCTCGGTGGCGACGAGCTCGACGTCGGCGTGCGTCCCGTCGACGCTCGTCCGGCACTCGCGGCAGGTGCCGCAGCCACCCTGGGGACACTGCAGCGCGGCGGCGAACGCCCTCGCCGCGACCGACCGCCCGGAGCCGGGGGGCCCGGTGACCAACCAGGCATGGGTCATCGACGGCGGGGTCGGCGACGGCGCGCCGCAGCGTCTCGACGACCTCCTCCTGGCCGATGACGTCGGCCCACACGCTCACGACTCGCTCCGGTCCGGGTCCGCCGTGGCGGGAACCGCGGCTCGGCGGCCCCGGCCGGGGCCTCGCCCGCCGTCGGCACAGCAGCGGTGGCCTCGACGCCCATCGCCGCGAGCCGGGCGAGCACGGCGCCGTGGATCCGACCTGGCGGCAGGGTGCCGTCGACGACGAGGTAGCGATGCGGAGCGGCGTCGGCCATCGCGAGGAAGTGCGCCCGGATGGCGTCGTGGAAGGCGTCCTCCTCGGACTCGAGCCGGTCGTGGGTGTCGCCGCGCCGGCGCCGGCCCTCGGCCGCGGGGACGTCGACGATGACGGTGAGGTGGGGCACGAGATGGTCCACGGCCCACATCTGCAGGTCATGGACCTCGGTGGCCCCGAGGTCGCGCCCGGCGCCCTGGTAGGCGACCGAGGAGTCGGTGTAGCGGTCGGTGATGACGGTCCGGCCCTCGCGCAGCGCCGGCCGGACCAGCTGGTCGACATGGTGGGCCTTGTCGGCGGCGAAGAGCAGCGCCTCGGCGCGGGGCGAGACGTGGTCGCCATGCAGGACAAGGTCGCGGATCTCGGCGCCGAGATCGGTCCCGCCGGGCTCGCGGGTGACGAGGACGTCGTGGCCGGTCGCGCCGAGGGCCTCGGCCAGCAGCCGCACCTGGGTCGACTTGCCCGCGCCGTCGCCCCCCTCGAACGCGATGAACAGCCCCTGGCGCACGGTCACGGACGAAGCCTAGGCCAGCCCGGTGTCGGGGCGCGCCGCCGGCGGCATACCGGCGCCTCCGGCCGCTACGGCTGAGAAGTCACCATGTGGCTGAGTAGGTTCTCAGCCACATGGCGAGTTCTTAGCCACACCGGCTCGACCTCCGCGACGTCACTCGGCGGGCGGGGCCCCGTGCCGGTCGGCGTTGGCGTGAATGGCGTCGTGCACGTACGCCGCGAGGCCGGGCTCGACATCCTCGTAGTTCTTCGTGAACCTCGGGTCGGCGACGTACATGTCAGCGAGCCCGCGGTGGAACTGGTGGCTCAGGTCGTAGAACCGGTCCTCGATGTGGCGGCGGTGCATCTCGGCCGCGTCCATCGCCTCGGTCGACGTCGGCGGCAGGCCGGCGCGCATGGCGGCCACGAACGCGGCGTTGACCGCGTCCATCTCGGCCTTCACGGCCGCCCAGTCGGCCTTGGTGTAGCGCTTCGTGCGGGACTGCGACTGCTTCCACGCCTCGCTGTCGCCCCAGCGCTCCTCGGCCTCGGCCGCATACTCGTCGCTGAAGCCGCCACCGAACATCTCCTTGAGGTCCTGCGGGCTGGCCGGCGTTTCGCTCATCTCTCTCTCCAATGCTCGGTCGATCGCGTCGACGAGATCGTGCATCTCCTCGATCCTGGACTCGACCGCGGCGCGCTGCCGGCGCAGGTGCTCGGCGACGGAGCCGTCACCCCGGAGCAGCTCGCCCACCTCGTCGAGGGAGAAGCCGAGCCGCCGGTAGGTGACGACCGTGCCGAGCCGCTGCAGGTCCGCGCGCGTGTAGAGCCGGTATCCGGCGTGGGTGCGCTCGCTCGGGACCAGGAGGCCGATCTCGTCGTAGTGGTGCAGGGTGCGCACCGTCACGCCGAGCTCCTCGGCCACCTGGCCCACGGTGAGGGAGCTGCCCTCGTCGACGGGGTCCACCTCGGCAGTCTGCTGGCTCGTCGCGGTCATGTCACCACCGTGCGGCCTCACGTCGCGTGAGAGTCAAGCCGGTATGCCGTGACCGGTAGGTCGCGTCCGCCCATCACCTGTCGTCGAGGAGGGCGAGGAGCTCGGCGGCGACCACCTTGCCGGTGGCGTTGCGCGGCAGCGCGTCGAGGAAGACCACCTCGCGGGGCACGACGTGCCGCGCCCGGTTGGCCCGCACGTGTGCCTTGACCTCGTCAGCGGTGAGCGTGGCGCCGGCCTCGAGCACGACGAACGCCGCCAACCGCTGACCGAGCTCCGCGTCCGGTATGCCGCACACCGCCACCTCGCGGACCGCCGGATGCTCGGCGAGCAGGCCCTCGGCCTCGCTGGGGTAGACGTTCTCACCGCCGCTGACGACCATGTCGTCGGCCCGGCCGTCGACGAAGTAGAGGCCGTCGCGGACATGGCCGACGTCGCCCGTCGCGACCATCCCGGCGACCGTGCGGTGTGTCTCTCCGGAGGTGTAGCCCTCGAAGGTGAACTCGTTGTCGCAGAAGATCCGGCCGGTCTGACCCGGCCCCACCTCGCGGCCCCGCTCGTCGAGGATCCGCACCGTCGTCTGCAGCGGCGGTGTCCCGACGGTGTCGGGGTCGCGGCGCAGGTCCGCGGGGGTGGCGATGCACACCCAGGATGCCTCGGTCGAGCCGTAGAGGTTGTAGAGGACCTCGCCGTACTCGTCCATGAACCGGGTGGCCCAGCCCTGGGGGTAGGCCGAGCCGCTGGTCGCGACCACCCGCAGTCGCGGCACCTGACGGAACGGCGGGTTCCCGGGGTCCGTGGGCAGCTCGAGCATCCGCTGCAGCATCACCGGCACGGCGAACATCGCGTGGCAGCCGTGCTCGACCAGTGCCCGGCGGGCCGCCTCCGGGTCGAACCGGCGCTGGAGCACGACGGTCGCGCGCATCGCCAGCGCGAGCTGGAACGCGGCATACCCCCAGGTGTGGAACAGCGGTGCACTGAGCAGGACGGTGTCGCGGGTCCGGACGGGGATCCGGTCGATGACCGAGACGAGGGGGCCGATGCCCCCCGGGGTCCGGCGGGCGGCGCCCTTGGGGGTCCCCGTCGTCCCGGACGTCAAGATGATGGTGCGGCCCACGACCCCCGGCGGCCCCATCCGGTCGCCGTGCCGCTCGGTGTAGCCCTCGGCCACCGCCGTGGCGAGCTCGCTCTCACCCACGAGCCTGACCGAGGCGGGAACGCGCTCGGTCAGCTCGGCGAGGTCGTCGTCGTGCACCAGCCCGACCAGCCGCTGGCGCTCGGCCACGACGGCGACCTGAGCGCCCGACAGCCCGGCGTTGACGAGGACGAGGTCTGCCCCGAGGATGCTCGCGCCGGCCATCACGGCAACGGCACCAACGTGGTTGCGGGCCAACAGCCCGATCTGGTCCCCCGTGCGGAAACCCTTGTCCCGCAATGCTCTTGCGACACGCTCAGCCCTGTCGGCCAGCTCGGTGTAGGTCACCTCGCCCTCGGCCTCGTCGACGACGGCGATGGATGATCCGCTCCGTGCCTCTGCCTGGTACAGCTCGCCCGCGAGGCCGAAGCCCCAGCGTGCCAGGGCTGCGAGCTGGCCGACCTGGCGGTGCGGCAGTCCGAGGTCGATGACCCCGCGGCGGGTGAGCGTGGCCGCGACGACGAACGGGTTCACGCGGTCAGCTACCGCGCCGAGGCGACGAGGCCTTCTTCGCCGTCTTCTTCGTGGCCTTCTTGGCCGCCCGCTTGCGCGTGGTCGGCCCCTTGGCCCGCTTCTCGGCGAGCAGCTCGAAGCCGCGCTCGGGGGTGATGGTCTCGGGGTCGTCGTCCCGGCGCAGCGTCGCGTTGGTCTCGCCGTCGGTCACGTACGGCCCGAAGCGGCCGTCCTTGACGACGACGGCCTTGCCCGACACCGGGTCGGCACCGAGCTCCTTGAGCGGCGGCTTGGCCGCGGCGCGCCCGCGGGTCTTGGGCTGCGCGTAGATCGCCAGGGCCTGCTCGAGGGTGATGTCGAAGAGCTGTTGCTCGGTCTCGATGGAGCGGGAGTCGGTGCCCATCTTGAGGTAGGGGCCGTAGCGACCGTTCTGGGCCGTGATCTCCGCACCCGACTCCGGGTCGGTGCCCACGACGCGGGGCAGCGACATCAGGCGCAGCGCCGCGTCGAGGTCGATCGTGGCCAGGTCCATGCCGGCGAACAGGCTGGCCGTCCTCGGCCTGGGCTTGACCGCCTTGGCCTTGCCGCGACCTGCGGGTGCGGCGTCACCGTCGGGCTCGGGGATGACCTCGGTGACGTAGGGGCCGTAGCGCCCCGCGCGAGCGACGATGTCGCGTCCGGTGACCGGGTCCTGGCCGAGCACCCGGCCGTCGTCGGCCGCAGCCTCGAGCAGCTCCCGAGCCCGGGCCGGGCTCAGCTCGTCGGGGGCGATCTCGTCGGGGATGGTCGCGCGTCGGGGGGTGGCGGCGGGTGCCTCGTCAGCCGCATACGTCTCGGCCACCTCACCGGTCTCGGCGTCGACGCCCGCCGGCACGACCTCCTCGACGTAGGGGCCGTAGCGACCGACGCGCACGACGATCCCCTCGCCGAGGTCGATGGTCGAGATGGCCCGGGCGTCGATGTCGCCCAGGTCCTCGACCAGGGCGCGCAGGCCCTCGGCGCTGCTGGCCTCGTCGCCGAAGTAGAACCGGCGCAGCCAGGCCGCCCGCAGCTCCTCGCCCCTGGCGATCCGGTCGAGGTCGGCCTCCATCGAGGCGGTGAAGTCGTAGTCGACGAGCCGGGTGAAGTGCTCCTCCATGAGCCGGGTGACTGCGAACGCCAGCCAGCTCGGAACCAGCGCGTTGCCCCGGTTGGTCACGTAGCCGCGGTCCTGGATGGTGCCGATCGTCGACGCGTAGGTCGAGGGACGGCCGATCCCCTTCTCCTCCATGGCCTTGACCAGGGTGGCCTCGGTGTAGCGGGGTGGCGGCGAGGTCTCGTGGCCGTCGGCCTCGGCGCTGACGACCGCGAGCTCGGCACCCTCGGCGAGCCTCGGCAGCCGCCGCTCCTCGAGTGCGACGTCCTTCTTGCGTAGCGCCTGCTGCTCATCGCGCCCCTCCTCGTAGGCCGCGAGGAACCCCCGGAAGGTGATGACGGTGCCCGAGGCACTGAGCTCGACCTCGCGGGCGGGCGCGCCGTCGGGCAACGCGGCCGTGAGCTTGACGGTGGCGGTGGAGCCCCGGGCATCGGCCATCTGCGAGGCGACCGTGCGCCTCCAGATCAGCTCGTAGAGGGCGAACTCCTCGCCGCGCAGCGCCCCGGCGACCTGGGCCGGCGTGCGGAACCGGTCCCCCGCCGGGCGGATCGCCTCATGCGCCTCCTGGGCGTTCTTGACCTTCTTCTCGTACATCCGCGGGGCGTCCGGGACGTAGTCGGCGCCGTAGAGGTCTCGGGCCTGCTGGCGGGCCGCCGTCAGGGCCGCGGCCGACAGCGTCGTGCTGTCGGTCCGCATATAGGTGATGTAGCCGTTCTCGTAGAGCCGCTGGGCGACCCGCATGGCGTTCTTGCTCGACAGCCGGAGCTTGCGGGACGCCTCCTGCTGGAGCGTCGACGTCGTGAACGGGGCGGAGGGGCGGCGGGTGTACGGCTTGTCGACGACCGAGCCGACCCGCACCCCGCCCTCACGTGGCAGCGCCAGCAGGGCGGTGGCGATCCCGGTGGCGGCGGTCTCGTCGAGCCGGACGGCCTTGTGGTGGGTGAGGGTCCCGTCGTCGGCGAAGTCCCTGCCGGTGGCGACCCGGTGCCCGTCGACCGAGCTCAGCCGGGCGGTGAACTGCTGGGACTCGCCGTCGGGGGTGAACTCGCCCTCGACGTCCCAGTACGACGCCGCGACGAACGCCATCCGCTCGCGCTCGCGCTCGACGACCAGCCTGGTGGCGACGGACTGGACCCGTCCGGCCGAGAGCCCCGCCCGGACCTTGCGCCACAGCACCGGCGAGACCTCGTACCCGTAGAGGCGGTCGAGGATGCGACGGGTCTCCTGGGCGTCCACGAGACGGGTGTCCAGGTCGCGGGTCGAGCTCGCCGCGCGCTGGATGGCCTCCTTGGTGATCTCGTGGAACACCATCCGCTTGACCGGCACTGTCGGCTGGAGGGTCTCGAGGAGGTGCCACGCGATGGCCTCGCCCTCGCGGTCCTCGTCGGTGGCGAGATAGAGCTCGTCGGCGTTCTTGAGCAGGGCCTTGAGCTCGCGGACCTTCTTCTTCTTGTCGGCGTCGACGATGTAGTAGGGGTCGAAGTCGTCCTCGATGTTGACCCCGAACTTGCCGAACGGCCCCTTCTTGATCTCCGCCGGCATCTCCGAGGGCGTGGGGATGTCGCGGATGTGGCCCACCGAGGCCTCGACGTCCCAGTCCTTCCCCAGGTAGCCCGCGATCGTCTTCGCCTTGGCGGGCGACTCGACGATGACGAGCTTGCGTCCCGAACCGCTCACTGCTCACCTGCCATCCTGGCACCGCGTGCAGCGGATTCGTCGCTGCTCCGCCGCGGTGTCCGGCTCGAACGGTAGCGCCCCGACCTCGGATCGGCACAACGGCATCTCACGACACACACGCCACCCGGCCGCCGGTACGCCCGCGGCGACGGCCGGAATAGCCGCCCACCGAGTCTCGTTAACTGTTCAACTACTCTTCCCGGAGCCCCGATGACGACGACCGACAACACGCGCGCCGACGAGGCGCCGACCGGACCGATGCCGGTCCTCTACCTCAGCCACGGCGCGCCGCCCCTGGCCGATGACGAACGCTGGCGGGGCGAGCTCGGGAGGTGGGCCGCCGGCATACCCCGTCCGGCCAACCTGCTCATGGTCTCGGCCCACTGGGAGCAGGCTCCGACCGCCGTCTCGGCCACCTCCGGCGACGTCCCGCTCGTGTACGACTTCTACGGCTTCCCGCGGCACTACTACGAGGTGACGTATGCCGCCCCGGGTGCCCCGGACCTCGCGGCCGACGTCGCGCGCCTTCTCGGCGGTCCGGGGCCCGACGGCGAGCCGGGCGAGCCCCTGCTCCAGGATCCGTCGCGCGGCCTCGACCACGGCGCCTACGTGCCGCTCGTCGAGATGTACCCCGAGGCCGACGTCCCCGTGCTGCAGCTGTCGATGCCGACGCTCGACCCGCGGCGGCTCTTCGCGCTGGGCCGGCGGCTCGCGCCGCTGCGCGACGCCGGGACGCTCATCGTCGGCTCGGGTTTCACGACGCACAACCTGCGCTGGTTCAACCCGGCGGCCGGGGCGGACGGCGCACCGCCGATGCCGTCCAGCGAGTTCGACCATTGGGCCGCCGAGACCGTCGCGTCGGGTGACGTCGACGCGCTGCTCGACTTCGCCGCGAAGGCCCCCGCCGCCCGCGAGGCGCATCCGCGGACCGAGCATTGGGCGCCGCTGTTCGTCGCCCTCGGGGCGGCCTCCGAGACCGGCGTCGCCGGCGACAGCGTCATCGACGGCTTCTGGTACGGGTTGTCCAAGCGCTCCTGGCAGTTCGCCTGACCGGTTGGGCCCGGGTCGCTCGATCGGTGCCCGTCAGGACGAGCGCTGGTATGCCGCGAACGCCCGGGTGGCGAGCCAGCCCATGACCAGGGCCAAGCCGGCGAGCGCCCCGAGCCGGGGCCAGACGGCGCCCCACTCCGGCGCGGCCGACAGCGCCTGGCGGCTCACGACGACCGCCCAGTCCATCGGGTTGTAGCGCGCCGCCGTCTGGATCCAGTCCGGCGCAAGCCGGATGTCCATGACCGCCGAGGAGAGGAACGACAGGGGCAGGCTCAGCAGCTGGCTGATGCCGATGAGTGCCTCCTGTTGGCGGACCATGAGCGCCACGGCGTTGGAGAGCGCCGCGAAGATCAGGGTGAGGAGGACGGCCGAGAGCATCGTCAGCGCCACCCCGGCGAACCCGCCCGCGAACCGGGCGCCCCCGGCATACGCGAGACCGATGATGACCGCCGCCTGCACCCCGGTGGTGATCGACTGGTACGCCAGGGTCCCGTTGATCATCGCCCCGCGCCGCACCGGCGAGGCGAGCAGCCGATCCATCACCCCCCGGTTCATGTCCTCGATGTAGACCGTCCCGGCCCATGCGGCCGAGAACAGCGCCGTCATGGCCACGACCCCCGGGGTGAGGAACTCGAGGTAGGACGTGCCCGGCGCCGCGAACCCCGGGATGTCGACGACCCGCTTGAAGAGCTGCCCGAAGAGGAACAGCCAGATGACGGGCTGGACCAGCGTGATGGCGACGAAGGCCGGCTGCCGGACGAGCTGGCGCACCGAGCGGATCGTCAGGTGGGTCGAGTGGGTGACGAGGGTGGTCATGACTCCTCCTTGGCGAACGCGCGTCCGGCATGGCGCAGATAGACGTCGTCGAGCGACGGTCGGCTGACGGTGGCGGACAGGACGGGTATGCCGGCCTGCTCCAGGGAGGCGAGGACGATCGGCACGGAGTGGGCGCCACGCTCGGCGCGGGCCCGCACGGTCCGCCCCTCGGTGGTGATGTCGAACAGGCCGTCGAGGTGCGTGATCCGTTGCACGACACTGGTGGCGATGTCGACGTTCTCGACGTCGAGAGAGACGGTGTCGCCGCGCAGCTCGCCCTTGAGGTCGTCGGGCGTCCCCTCGGCGACGACCCGGCCCTTGTCGATGATGGCGAGCCGCCCGGCGAGGTGGTCTGCCTCGTCGAGGTAGTGCGTGGTGAGCAGGACCGTCGTGGCGTCGTCCTTGGCGAGGCTCTCGATCTCTCGCCACATCTCGGTCCGGGCCTCGGGGTCCAGCCCCGTCGTCGGCTCGTCAAGGAAGAGCACGCTCGGCCGGTGCATGAGGCCGAGGGCGACGTCCAGCTTGCGAGCCATGCCGCCGCTGTAGGTCTTGGACTGCCGGTCGGCCGCGTCGGCGAGCCCGAACCGCTCGAGCAGCTCGGCCGCCCGAGCGCGGGTCTCGCTCATGGGCATGCCGTAGATACGGCCGGTCAGGACCAGGTTCTCCCGTCCGGTGGCCATCGGGTCGTTGCCGGGCTTCTGCGAGACCAGGCCGATCCGGTGGCGCACCTCTCGGGGGCGCCGGGCCACGTCGACCCCGGCGACCTTGGCTGTGCCGCTGTCGGCCCGGGCCAGGGTGGCGAGGATCTTGACGGTGGTCGACTTGCCGGCGCCGTTCGGGCCGAGCAGCCCGAACACCTCGCCGCGGCCGACCCGCAGGCTCAGCCCGTCCAACGCCCGGACGGGCTCCTTGCCGCGGCCGGCGCCATACGTCTTGACGAGGTCATGGGCCTCGATCGCGAGCTCCGGCCGCTCGTCGGCGCCCGGGAGGGTGGGTGGTGCGGACATCGTGACTCCTTGGTGGTGACGGAGTCGGTCCGACGGTGGCCCTGCCCTATGGTGGAGATGCGCCTTGAGGCCATCTGGCAGGTCCCCCGCGGACCAACTCGAGGAAGGGCCCCGGCCGGGTGTTGCCGCACCTGGCCGGGGTCGTTGCGTCAGGGTCTGGGCGGCCCGCCCGGGGACCCGGTCTCGAGCACCCTCGCCTCCTCTCCGAGATAGGCGACAGGGTCGGCAAAGACCTCCTCCAACGAGGCCCCCTCCGCCAGCAGCTCGTGCAACCGCCGCCACGCGGGGGTGCCGGCGAGAGCGCCGGAGCGGATGTCGGCGGCGAGCTGCCGCACGAAGTCGAGCTCGGCCTCGAGCATCTTCCCCCGGAACACCGACTCGACGAGGAACACCTCGGGCAGGTGCATGTCGCGGGCCACCTCGTTGGACGCGGCCACGGCCTTGACCTCGATGGCCAGGCGCTGGACCCGCACCTCGAGCAGCCGGGCCGCCTCGTCGGGCGGCATCCCCGCGATGAGGGAGAGGCCGGCCTCGAGCGAGGTGTACTCCCGTGTCGGGGTCGACAACAGCTCGGCGAGCCAGTCCTCGTACTCGTCCCGACCGGCCGCCGTGACGGCGTAGATCGTCCGCTCCGGGCGCCGGCCCTCGCGGACGGTCTCCCTGGCCTCGATGAGGCCGTGCTTGGTGAGCGCGTCGACGACCGAGTAGAGGGAGCCGTAGTTGAGCTTGATGCTGTCTTCCTTGCCGCGGCTGCGCAGGGTCTGGGAGATCTCGTAGGGGTGCATGGGCCGCTCGGTCAGGCAGCCCAGGACCGCGAGGGCCAGCGGGTTGGAGACGCGGCGGCGGGTCATGCCGGCTCCCTTCGCAGTTATCCGAGTCAGAGTATTCGGGTCCAAGATATTCAGACTCGGAGTACTCGTCAACGAGGATCCGGTTCAGAGTGATCGGCACTACCTTGACACCATTTTGACGTCACCACAAGCCCGCTTGGTGTCGCGGCCGACCCGGCCCTGGAGCGGGTCGCGGCGAGGGATGGCTATCCGCCCCTTCCGGGTGGCCGATGGGGCCGATCGCCACCCCTGGGTGTGGGTGCGGCGGCGGTGCGAGGAAGCGCACAGAGGGTCGCCGCGGACCCGCGAGGCTGGCACAGTCGGGTCATGAGCACGCCGGCGCCACCCCTCGTCACCTTCCGCGACCACCTCGACGCCCTGGCCGCCGCCACCGAGCGGTTCGCCTCCGCCGCGAGCAGCTCGTGGATGGGTGCCGAGGTCCCGACCTGCCCCGACTGGACGATGCTCGACCTGGTGGCCCACGCCGGCATGGTGCACCGCTGGGCCACCGCCGCCGTCGAGGGCGACCGCGAGACGATGGGCGACGCGGAGCTCATCGCCGAGGAGGGCCGCACCAGCCCCGACCCGCCGGCTTGGCTACGCGCCGGCTCGACCCGGCTTGCCGAGGCCCTCGAGGCGGCGGCCGACGACCTCGACGCCTACGTCTTCCTCACTCAGGCTCCCCCGGCGAAGCTGTTCTGGGCCCGACGGCAGTGTCACGAGACGACGATCCACGCCCTGGACGCCGTCGCCGCCCGCGCCGGACGCCGGCTCACGGCCGAGGACGTCTGGTTCGGGCCCGACCTGGCCGTCGACGGCATCGACGAGCTGCTCGTCGGCTTCTGGCAACGGCGCAAGAGCGGGCCGCGCGCGGCGACACCGTATGCCGCCCTCGTGCGCGCCACCGACGTCGACGCCGCCTGGCTCCTGGAGGTCGGCCCCGAGCGCACCGTCACGACGCGGCTGGAGATGGGAGCAGCCGCCGGGGACGACCTCGCGGGCGCCCTCGCCGGAACCGTCGCCGGCCCGGCGGTCGACCTCTACCTGGCGCTGTGGAACCGCGGCGACGACGTCGACGACCCCGCGGGCCTCCTCCGGTCCTGGCGCGCCGAGACCCCGATCGTCTGGTAGCGACCCGGCCCCCCGCTTCCCCTTCCCGCCCAACCCCATCCGCTTGACCCGCTCGAGGCTTCTGCTACACGGGGCGCGCGACCGGGGCGGACCGGGGTGGAGGACGCGGGGGACGCGGGCAGCCTGACGGCATACGGTGGACCGGTGAGCACCGAGCGCCTCGACCTCGCCGACCCGACCCTGCGCGAGTGGACAGCGACGGTCCTCGACGCCGACCCCGAGCGGGGCGTCGTGCTCGACCGCTCCGCGTTCTACCCCGGCGGGGGTGGCCAGCCGCCGGACCACGGGGTCCTGCTGTGGGGCGGCGTGCAGAGCCGCGTCGTCGGCGCGGCCAAGGAGGACGGCGAACAGCGGCTCGTCCTCGCCGAGGGCGACCCGGTGCCGCCGGCCGGGACCGAGGTGCGCGGCGCGCTCGACGACGAGCGCCGCAGCATGCTCATGCGGACGCACTCGGGGCTGCACCTGTTGTCCGGCGTGGTGTTCCGCGACTTCGGGTCGCTCGTCACGGGCGGAAACATGGAGCCCGGGACCGCGCGGATGGACTTCGACCTGCCCGAGGTGCCGCCAGGTTTCAAGGAGAGCGTCGAGGCCGCGTGCAACGCCGAGATCGCGGCGGACCGGGCCATCGAGGTGCGCGTGCTGCCCCGCGAGGAGGCCTTCGCGATCCCCGACATCATCCGGACGGCGACCAACCTGTTGCCGCCCGGCCTCGAGGTCGTCCGGATCGTCGACATCGTCGGCCTCGACACCCAGGCTGACGGCGGCACCCACGTCGCGTCGACCCGCCAGATCGGCCGGATCGAGGTCGCCAAGATGGAGAGCAAGGGGCGCGGCTTCCGGCGGCTGCGGGTCAGGGTCGTCGACTGAGGATGTGGCGGCCGCGGCCATGGCCGCTGGGCGACCTCGCGTCGGGCTCCCTGGCTGAGAACTCACCGCCTGGCTGAGTACCCTCTCAGCCAGTCGGTGACTTCTCAGCCGTACGCCCCCGGGTCGGAGCCCGGGGCTCAGGCTCCCAGGTGTGCTGCGAAGAACGCCTCGATCCGCTGCCAGGCGTCGGCGGCCGAGGTCGGCTCCGGGCCGGCGTGCAGGACCGCCTTCGAGATGGGGCGGACGAACCACGGCCCGTCGTCGGCGTCGTTGAGGAACGAGTGCCCCGCCTCTGGGTACTCCTTGACGTCATTGGGAATCCCCTTGCGCTGCAACGTGTCCCGCAGCGTGCCGGCCGCGCCGGTGAGCGAACGGTCGCGTCCGCCGTAGCTCGCAACCATGGGGCACGCCGCATCGAGAGCGGCGTCCAGGTCGGCCGGCAGTGCGCCGTAGTTGACGGCAGACACGGCATACCCTCGGCTCGCAAGGACCAGCGCGAACCCGCCGCCCATACAGAACCCGAGAACCCCGACCGATCCCGAGCACCGGGGGTCAGCGAGCAGCGCCGCCCGAGCGGCCGCGAGATCGCCGAAGGCAGCGCCCTCGCCGGCCGACAGCGCGCGGAACGTCGCCACGACGCAGCGGGCCATGGACCCGCGGGTGAACAGGTCCGGCGCCATCGCGAGATAGCCCAGCGCGGCGACCCGGTCGGTCGCCCGCCTCATCACGTCGGTCAGCCCGAACGCCTCGTGGATGACGACGACTCCCGGCCACGGCCCCTCGCCCTCGGGGTGGGCGAGGTATGCCGTGAGCGTGGGCGAGCTGGCGTGCTCGCCGGCCAGCTGCCCGAGGTCGACCGTCTCCGCCATGCGGGCACGCTACCGCGGCCCGCCCGCCGGCACCGGCCCGCCGCCGCCCGGGCGTCCTCCGGGACCACCAGGACCCGCGGCCGCACCGGCCAGCTCGTCGAGGTCGACCGCGGCGCCCTCGAACTGGGCGGCATACAACCGGGCGTAGGCGCCCCCGGCCGCGAGCAGCTCCTCGTGGGTGCCGTGCTCGACGATCTGACCGTGCTCCATGACGAGGATGACGTCGGCGTCGCGGATGGTGGACAGGCGGTGCGCGATGACGAAGCTCGTCCGGTCGCTGCGCAACGCCGACATGGCCTGCTGGACGAGCCGCTCGGTCCGGGTGTCGACCGAGCTGGTCGCCTCGTCGAGGATGAGCAGCGCCGGGTCGGCCAGGAACGCCCGGGCGATGGTGAGCAGCTGCTTCTCGCCGGCGCTGATGTTGTTGCCCTCGGCGTCGAGGACGGTGTCGTAGCCGTGCGGCAGCGAGTGGACGAACCGGTCGACGTAGGTCGCCTCGGCAGCCCGGTGCACCTCATCGTCCGTGGCGCCCGGCTTGCCGTAGGCGATGTTCTCGCGGATCGTCCCGCCGAACAGCCAGGTGTCCTGGAGGACCATCCCGATCTCGGAGCGCAGCCCGTGCCGGGTCAGGTCGGTGATGTCGACCCCGTCGAGGGTGATGCGGCCGCCGTCGAGCTCGTAGAACCGCATGATGAGGTTGACGAGCGTCGTCTTGCCGGCACCCGTCGGCCCGACGATCGCGACCATCTGGCCGGGCTCGACGACGAGGTCGAGGTCCTCGATGAGCTTGCTGTCGGGCTTGTACGAGAACGACACGTCCTCGAACGCCACCCGCCCGTGCGGGTCGGGGAGGTCGATGGGCTCGAGGTGCTCCGCCATCTGCTCGTCGGCGTCGAGCACCTCGAAGACGCGCTCGGCCGAGGCCACGCCCGACTGCATGAGGTTGGCCATCGACGCGACCTGGGTGAGCGGCTGGGTGAACTGGCGCGAGTACTGGATGAAGGCCTGGACGTCACCGAGGCTCATCGTCCCGGAGGCGACCCGCAGGCCGCCGATGACCGCGATGGCGACGTAGTTGAGGTTCCCGATGAACATCATCGTCGGCATGATGATGCCGCTGATGAACTGCGCGCCGAAGCCGGCGGCATACAGGTCCTCGTTCTTGGCCTGGAACTCCGTCTCGGCGTCGTGCTTGCGGCCGAACACCTTGACGAGCTGGTGGCCGGTGAAGGTCTCTTCGATCACCGCGTTGAGCTCGCCGGTGCTCTTCCACTGCTGGACGAACTTCTTCTGGGAGCGCTTGCCGATCAGGGCGGTGAGGAGGAGGGACAGCGGGATCGTGAAGAGCGCGATGAGCGCGAGCAGGGGCGAGATGACGAACATCATCGTCACCATCGCCACGACGGTCAGCAGCGAGGTGACGAGCTGGCTCAGGGTCTGCTGGAGGCTCTGGGCGATGTTGTCGATGTCGTTGGTGACCCGACTCAGCAGCTCGCCTCGGGGCTGGTTGTCGAAGTAGGGCAGCGGCAGCCGGTGCAGCTTGTCCTCGACGTCACGGCGCAGCCGGAAGATCGACCGGTTGACGACCCCGGTGAGCAGGTAGGCCTGCATCCATCCGAGGACCGCCGCCACGAGGTAGATCCCGAGGACGACCAGCAGGACGTGCCCGACGGCGGTGAAGTCGACGCCGAGGCCGGGCCGTATGTGGTCCATCGCGGCGAGCATGTCGGCCACCTGGCCCTGCCCGGCGGCCCGCAGGCCCTCGACGGCCTGGGACTGGGTCACCCCGGCGGGGATGCGCTTGCTGAAGAGCCCGGAGAAGATGAGGTTGGTCGCCCCGGCGAGGATCTTCGGGCCGATCGCGTTGAGCACGACGCTTGTCACGGCGAGCACGAGGACGGCGATGAGCCCGGTGCGCTCGGGGCTGAGGGTGCGCAGCAGCCGCTTCGCCGAGGGGCCGAAGTCCTTCGACTTCTCGGCCGGCATGCCCATCCGCATGTGCGGGGGGCCGCCCATGGCGCGCGCACCGGGGCCGCGCCGGGCCTCGGCGGCCTTCTCCTCCTGGGTCTTGACGCCCTCGCTCATGCCGCCTCCTCCGTGGCCTGCTGGGACTCGACGATCTCGCGGTAGGTCGGGCACGTCTCGATGAGGTCGTGGTGTCTGCCGATCCCGACCACCGCGCCGTCATCGAGCACGACGATCCGGTCGGCCTCGGCGATCGTCGACACCCGCTGGGCGACGACGATGATCGTCGCTCCCCTCGTCTCGGGGACCAGGGCCCGGCGCAGCCGGGCGTCGGTCGACAGGTCGAGGGCCGAGAACGAGTCGTCGAACAGGAAGACCCGCGGCTTTCGGACCAGCGCCCGCGCGATGGCGAGCCGCTGGCGCTGCCCACCGGAGACGTTGGTCCCGCCCTGGGCGATCGTCGCGTCGAGCCCCCCGGACATCTCGGCCACGAAGTCGGCCCCCTGGGCGACGGTGAGCGCGTGCCAGAGGTCGGCGTCGGTGGCGTCGGGGTCTCCGTAGCGCAGGTTCGACGCGACGGTTCCCGAGAACAGGTAGGGCTGCTGCGGGACGAGACCCACGTGGGCCCAGACATCCTCGAGGCCGGCCTCCCGGATGTCGACGCCCTCGATGCGGACCGCCCCGCCGGTCACGTCGTAGAGCCGCGGGATGAGCCCGACCAGGGTCGTCTTGCCCGACCCGGTCGAACCGATGATCGCGGTCGTCTCGCCCGGGCGCGCCGTGAACGTCACGTCGTGCAGCACGGCGGCGTCGGCACCGGGGTAGGCGAACTCGACATGGTCGAACTCGACCGTCGCGCCCCCGGTCGGGATCGGCAGCGGGGCAGCGGCCTCGTGGACGCTCGTCTCGGTGTCGAGGACCTCCATGATGCGTCCCGCCGAGACCGTGGCCCGCGGGATCATCATCGACATGAAGGTCGCCATCATCACCGATATGAGGATCTGCATGAGGTAGGACATGAAGGCCGTCAGAGAGCCGATCTGCATCTCGCCCGAGTCGATCCGGGCCGCTCCGAACCACAGCACGGCCACGGTCGAGGCGTTGAGCACGACCATGACGATGGGGAAGGCCAGGGCCATGAGCCGGCCGACGGCGATGGCGGCGCCCGTGTAGTCGGTGTTGACCTCGCCGAAGCGCTCCCGTTCGGTGTCCTCGCGGACGAACGCGCGCACGACCCGGACACCGGTGATCTGCTCGCGCATGACCCGGTTGACCGAGTCGACAGCCGCCTGCATCCGGCGGAAGTTGGGGATCATCCGCCGGATGATGAGGGAGACCGAGATCGCCAGGACGGGCACCGCCACGGCGACGAGCCAGGACAGCCCCACGTCCTCGCGAAGTGCCATGATGATCCCGCCGATCATCATCATCGGCGCCGAGACCATCATCGCCAGGCCCATGTAGAGCACCAGCTGGACCTGCTGGACGTCGTTGGTGCTCCGCGAGATCAGCGTCGGCGCTCCGAACCGCGATACCTCCTGGGCGCTGAACTCGCCCACCCGGTGGAAGACCGAGCGGCGCAGGTCGCGGGCGGTGCCGGCGGAGGTCCGCGATGCGAGGTAGGTGGCGGTGATCGTGGCCGCGATCTGGATGAGCGACACACCGAGCATCCAGGCGCCGGTGCGCAGGATATAGCCGGTGTCGCCCTTGGCGACGCCCTGGTCGATGATCTGCCCGTTGAGGCTCGGCAGGTAGAGCGAGCCGATCGTGCCCATGAGCTGGAAGACCAGCAGGGTGTAGATCACGGAGCGGTAGGGGCCCAGGTGTCGGCGCAGCAGAGTGACGAGCATCGGTCAGGATCCTCCGTGGGTAGCAGCGGGATGGTCTGCGGGGGTGTCGCGGCTGAGGGCCCCGAGGAGGAGCGCGTCGACGATCTCCTCGGCGGTGAGCAGCCGGTGGTCGGTGATCTGCGGGTGGCTGCCCGAGAAGGCGAGCAGCCGGATGAGGCGGACGAGGTGGTCGGCCGGGACGGCGAGCTGGTCGCGGTCCTCGCCGATGATGTCGAGCAGCTCCTCGACCAGGTCGGCCCGCCAGTCGTGCTCGCCCGGCCCCGGTGGCCGGCGCCGGTGGTCCTCGGGGGGCTGGACCATCCCGACCGCGGCGAGGAGCGTGAAGATCTCGGCGAACCGCTCCTGGACGACCGCGACGGCGTCGACCAGGCGGGTACGCAGCGGGCCGCCACGGTCGACGGCGCGGAGCCGCTCGATGACGGCGCCCGGCGCGAAGGCGGCGTGCAGTGCCTCGTGGACGAGCTCGTCCTTGGTGGCGAAGACCCGGAAGATCGTCCCCTCGGCGACGCCGGCGGCGGCGGCGATGTCGCGGGTGCTCACCGCGAGGCCGTGCTCGCGCAGGAGTGGCAGGGTCGCCTCGACGAGGGCGGCTCGCCGGTCCTGTGCGGGCATGGAGGGGGCGCGTGGGGTCACCCGGACACCATATGTGAGTGAGCACTCACTCACAAGTCGATTTAGGCGGACCTCACTGGACGAGCAGACCGTCCTTGGCGGCCTCCCGCACGAAGCCGGCGATCTCGGCAGCAACCTCGGCGCCGTCGAGATCGAGGATGCCGGCGATCGCCGCGGATGCCTGCCGGGCGGTGAGCTCGCCGTCGGCGACCGAGGCGTATGCCGCGGTGACCGTGGTCATCGTCAGGTGCCGGCGCAGGCCACCCCCTTGCCGCAGCAGGATGACCGTCGGGTCGGCCGCTCCCGGCATCGTGTGTCGCTCCTCGTGCACGTCCGGTCCGCACCGCCAGGCGATGTCCAGCACGGCGGCGTCGTCGTGCTCGCCCAGCCAGGTCCGGGCGCGCAGTCCGGCGAGGACTGCGCCCCCCATGGGGTTCTGCACCGGCCAGGTCACCTCGTCGAGCTCGACGAACGGCTCGCGCTGGGTCGCCGGCCGCTGGAGGGTGATCACCCCGAACCCGATCGACTCGACGTCGCGGGCCTCGAAGTCGTCGAGCCACGCGGCATACATGCCGTCGAACTCGGCCGTCCCCGGGTGCTGGCCACCGTCGCGCGACCACGTCTCGGCGTACTCGGCCGGGTCCTGCACCTCGCGCTGCACCACCCAGGCGTCCAGGCCCGTCCCCGCGATCCACGAGCCGACCCGGTCGGTCCAGGCCGTCCCGCGCGGGACCTCCCAGTTGCCCAGGAACTGGGCGATCCCGCCTGGCTCGAGATGGTCGCCGATCGAGCGGACGAGGTCGGCGACGACGGCGTCCCCGGCGCCACCGGCGTCGCGGTACTCGAAGCGGGGGACGGGACCGGTGCGAGGCGTGATGACGAACGGCGGGTTGCTCACGATGAGGTCGAAGCGCTGTCCCGCAACGGGTTCGAGCATCGAGCCCTCGAGGACCTCCCAGCCGACGTCGTTGAGCGCGGCGTTGAACCGGGCGAACCCGAGAGCGCGCTGCGACAGGTCGGTGACGGTGACCGAGCCGGAGTGCGCCCCGAGGTGCAGGGCCTGGACGCCGCTGCCGGTGCCGACGTCGAGCGCCCTGGCGACCTGGGGACGGGGGGTCCAGCAGGCCAGCGTCGTCGAGGCGCCCCCGATGCCCAGCACGTGCTCGGGAGTCAGCGGCCGCCCGGTCGCCAGCTCGCCGAGGTCGGACGCGATCCACCAGGCCCGGTCGTCGGCCGCATACGGACGAAGGTCGACCAGGGCCGTCACGCCGTCGCCCTCCTGGGCGACCAGGCCGAGCGCGATGGCGCCGTCGACGCCGAGGGTCGGCAGCGCCGCCTGTGCCTCGACCGCGTCGACGGGGTCGCCGAGGGTGAACAGCCGGACCAGCGTGGCACAGGGCTGGTCGGAGGCCGCCGTCACGCGCTGGGCGGGCAGGGCCTGCTCGCGGTCGAGCGCCGCGGCGGCGAGGGGGCCGAGCAGGACGGTGACGTCGTCGACGGTGAACCGCGAGGCGGTCAGGTCGGCACGCAGGCGGCCGATGCGCTCGGGCTCGATCAGGGGCGGGTTCGCGTTCATCAAGGCGAGCGTATGCCGTCCGGCTCACCGCGCGCCTGCGCACCGCATGGCGGCGCTCAGGAAGCGGCCGAGGCCTTCGTGGCGGCCTTCTTGGAGACGGGCCGGGTCTTGCGGGCGGACGTCGTCTTCGTGGTGGCCGAGGTGCCCCGGCGACGCGGCGACCGCGAGGACGCGTCCTCGGTGGCCAACCGGACCAGAGCCGAACCGGATCCGGTCTCGGGGGCCCTGGTCTCGAGATAGGGCTGGGCCCGCACGAGGGTGCTGAGCTTGCCGAAGCCGTAGTTGCGGGGGTCGAACGAGGCGGTGCTGTTGGAGAGGTAGTTGCCCATCGCCGACAGGTGGGTCCAGCCGTCGTCCTGAGAGGTGCTCTCGACGGCCTTGACCAGCAGCCGGCGCAGCTCGGGCAGCGACGCCTCGGCCTCGGTGTCCTCCGGCGCGGCGCCCTGGTCCCCCGGGCGCTGCGGGGCCGCGCCAGTCCGGCCCTGGCCGTCGTCCGGCCCGTCTCCGGCCGAGAGGACCTCGAGGTAGATGAACCTGTCACAGGCACTGACGAAGGACACGGGGGTCTTGCGCCGGCCCATCCCGATGACCGTCTTCCCGGACTCGCGCAGCCGGGTCGCCAGCCGGGTGAAGTCGCTGTCGCTCGACACGATCGCGAACGCGTCGAGCTTGTCCGAGTAGAGCAGGTCCATCGCGTCGATGATCAGCGCCGAGTCGGTGGAGTTCTTGCCACGCGTGTAGGCGAACTGCTGGATCGGGGTGATGGCGTTGCGGTTGAGCTCGCCCTTCCACCCGGCCAGCTGGGTCGTCGTCCAGTCGCCGTAGGCCCGCTTGACGGTCGCCACGCCGAACTTCGCGATCTCCTCGAGAAGGTCCCGGGCGTGGCTTGCGGACGTGTTGTCGCCATCGATGAGCACCGCGATGCGGGAATGGCCTTCGTCGGTCACGAGGGGTCCGTTCGGGTCGGGGTCGGTGAGGCCATCATGCCGCACCACAGCACGCCCGGCCGTCGACGGGGCACCCGGCCCGGCCCTCGACGGGGCACCCGGCCCGGCCCCCGACGAGCGCCTGGACCGTGCTCACCGAAGGCCCCGCGACGGCGGACGGCCGGGCCCCTGCTGGGACCCGGCCGTCCGGCATCTAAAGGTGGCCTCGGCTAGGCCGTGGAGACCTCTTCCTCCGCCGGGGTCCCGCCCGAGGGGACGTCGCCACCGATGGCGAGGTCGCGGCTCTTGGAGACCGCCACCGCTCCGATGACGATCACCAGGGCCAGCGCGGCGATCCCGTAGCGCACGGGGGCGTTCGCGCCCGACCCGAGGGTCAGGGTGACGATCGCCGGCGCGACGAGCACCGAGACCAGGTTCATCACCTTGATCAGTGGGTTGATGGCCGGACCTGCGGTGTCCTTGAACGGGTCGCCGACCGTGTCACCGATGACGGTGGCCGCGTGGGCGTCGGAGCCCTTGCCCCCGAAGTGGCCGTCCTCGACGATCTTCTTCGCGTTGTCCCAGGACCCACCGGAGTTGGCGAGGAACACCGCCATGAGCGCCCCCGCGCCGATCGCGCCGGCGAGGAAGCCGGCGAGCGGGCCGATGCCGAGGCCGAAGCCGACGGCGACCGGCATGAGCGCCGCCAGCAGGCCCGGGGTCGCGAGCTCACGCAGCGAGTCCTTGGTGCAGATGTCGACGACCTTGCCGTACTCGGGCTTGGTCGTGCCCTCCATGATCCCGGGGATCTCGCGGAACTGCCGGCGGACCTCGAAGACGATGGCGCCGGCCGCGCGGGTCACCGCGTTGATGGCCAGGCCGGAGAACAGGAAGACGACGGCCGCGCCGATCATCAGGCCGACGAGGGTGCTGGGCGTGACGATGTCGGTGCTGAACGTGAGCTGGGTCCGCGCCGTGGGCTCGACGGTCGCTCCCGCCAGGACCCTGGCGGCCTCGGTGCGCCAGGCGTCGGTGTAGGAGCCGAAGAGCGCGGTGGCCGCGAGCACGGCCGTTGCGATGGCGATGCCCTTGGTGATGGCCTTCGTCGTGTTGCCGACCGCGTCGAGCTCGGTGAGGACCTTGGCGCCCTCGGCGTCGACGTCACCGGACATCTCGGCGATGCCCTGGGCGTTGTCCGAGACCGGGCCGAAGGTGTCCATCGCGACGATGACGCCGACCGTCGTCAGCAGCCCGCATCCCGCCAGGGCGACGAGGAACAGGGCCAGGGCGGTCGAACCGCCACCGAGGAGGAAGGCGAGGTAGACCGCGCCACCGATGATGACGGCGGTGTAGACCGCCGACTCCAGGCCGACGCCGATGCCGGAGAGCACGACCGTGGCCGCCCCGGTGAGGGAGGTGCGGGCGACGTCGCGCGTCGGCCGGCTCTCGGTCCCGGTGAAGTGGCCGGTGAGCCAGAGGATGACGCCGGCGAGGACGATGCCGATGACGACGGCCAGGAAGGCCGTGACCCGCGGGTCGCCGGTCAGGGCGGTGACGGTCTGGTCCCTCGCGTTCAGCCGCGAGAACGTCGAGGGCAGGTAGGCGAACGCGGCGATACCCGAGAGGACGGCCGAGATGACCGCCGAGATGTAGAAGCCGCGGTTGATCGCCTTCAGCGGGTTCTCACCCCCTCGCGCCTTGGTGATGAACACCCCGAGAAGCGCCGTGAGGGCGCCGATGGCCGGCACGATCAGCGGGAAGACGAGACCGTACTCGCCGAACGCGGCAGAGCCGAGGATGAGCGCGGCCACCAGGGTGACGGCATACGACTCGAACAGGTCGGCGGCCATGCCGGCGCAGTCACCGACGTTGTCACCGACGTTGTCGGCGATGGTTGCGGCGTTGCGGGGGTCGTCCTCGGGGATGCCGGCCTCGACCTTCCCGACCAGGTCGGCACCCACATCGGCGGCCTTGGTGAAGATGCCGCCGCCGACCCGCATGAACATCGCGAGCAGCGCGGCGCCGAAGCCGAAGCCCTCGAGGACCTTGGGAGCGTCGCCCTTGTAGAGCAGGACGACGATCGAGGCGCCGAGCAGACCCAGGCCGACGGTGGCCATGCCGACGACGCCGCCGGTGCGGAAGGCGATCCTCATGCCCTCGTCACGCCCCGCGCCACGAGCGGCGGCCGCCACCCGGACGTTGGCCTTGACCGCGAGGCTCATGCCGAGGTAGCCGATGGAGGCGGAGAACAGCGCGCCGAGAACGAAGAAGCCGGAGCGGCCCCACCTGATGCTGGCCGTGTCGGCCGGCAGGACCAACAGGAGTCCGAAGACGAGGACGACGAAGACGCTGAGGGTCTTGAACTGGCGGGCGAGGTAGGCCTGGGCCCCCTCCTCGACGGCCGACGCGATCTCCCGCATCTTGTCGGTGCCGGTCTCGGCAGCAAGCACCTGGCCCCGGAAGACGAAGCCCATGCCCAGGGCGATGACAGCGATGACCGCCACCGTCACGACCAGGGTGAGGTTCGTTCCGGTGAGGTCAAGAGCAGAGCTCGGCATGGCTGGCGCGAGCGCGAGGGCCATTGAATCCTCCTGATGATGTCGGCGCCCCGATGGGTGGCGTGAGGTCGGGCGCGATGAGGACGTTACCGGGTCGGGAGGCGCCCGCGTTCGGTGAGAGCGCTTGCACGTGCGGAGCGTGACGGGGACGTGACCCGTTTCACGCCGAGCGGTCGCCTCGGGACGGGAGACGGGCCCACAACGCGATGAGAGGTCGGCGGTGTGGGCCGGGTCAGCCCGCGAGGGCCGCGTCGACGCTGGTGTGGATGGCGAAGACCTTGTCGAGACCGGTGATCCGGAAGACCCGCAGGATGCGCTCGTTGCTGCAGACGATCCGCAGCCAGCCGGACTGGTTGCGGACCAGCTTGAGGCGGCCGACGAGGACGCCCAGGCCGGTGGAGTCGAGGAAGTCGACCTTGTCGAGGTCGACGACAAGTCGCGAGTGGCCGGCAGCGATCTGGGCGTCGAGGGCGGCCCGGAGCTGGGGCGCGGTATAGACGTCGACCTCGCCGCCGACGAGCACGACGACCGTGCCGTCGCGCTCGTTCGACACGACGTTGAGTTCCACCATCGCTCCTTGGTCCCTCTCCACGAAGCCCCGGCCGGAAGGCACACGGGCTGCGAGATGAGAACGACGGGGCCGTCCCCACTGCGCACTACCGTAACCAACGTGTCCAGATCCGCCACGCACGTGGGCGGCGCGTCCATCGACCCCGGGTCGATGCTCGAGCTGCTGATGGCGCACGGGCGGGCGTCCCGGCTACAGCACGTCGAGCGGGTCCCGGCCCGCGAGGCGCGGCACGCGCCCTGGCCGGACTGGGTGGCGCCTCCGGTCCGGGCGGCCTTTCTCGGCCTGGGGATCGACGCGCTGTGGTCCCACCAGCGCGAGGCGGTGGACCTCGCCCACGCAGGGTCACACGTCGTCCTGTCCACCGGGACCGCGTCCGGCAAGAGCCTGGGCTACCTCGTCCCGGTGCTGTCCGACCTCGTCGACGGAGCGGCTGCCCCGACCGGTCGCGGCGCCACGGCCCTCTACCTCTCCCCCACCAAAGCGCTCGCCGCCGACCAGCTCGCGCGGGTCGAGGCGCTGGCGGTCCCGGGCCTTCGCGCGGCGACCTACGACGGGGACACCCCGCCCGACGAGCGGCGCTGGATCCGTGACCACGCCCAGCTCGTCCTCACCAACCCTGACCTCGTCCACCACTCGCTCCTGCCGGGGCATCGGCGCTGGGCGCCGTTCCTGCGGGCGCTGCGCTACGTCGTGATCGACGAGTGCCATGTCTACCGGGGGGTCTTCGGGTCACACGTGGCTGTGCTGGTGCGCCGGCTGCGCCGGGTCGCGGCGCGCTACGGCGCCCACCCGACGTTCGTCCTCGCGTCGGCGACGGTGACCTCGCCGGCCGACCACGCCGCACGTCTCATCGGTATGCCGGTGGTGCCCGTCGACGTCGACGGCTCGCCGCGGGAGGCGCTGACCTTCGCCCTGTGGGAGCCGGAGCTGACGGCCGGGGCGACCCGGCGCTCGGCGACCACCGAGGCCGCAGAGCTGCTCGCCGAGCTGGTCGCGGCCGGGGTGCAGACGGTCGCGTTCGCCCGCAGCCGCGCCGGCGTCGAGGCGCTGGCGGCCAACGCCCGGCGGCGCCTCGACGACGCGAGCCCCGACCTGGCGGGCGCGGTCGCGGCATACCGCGGCGGCTACCTGCCCGACGAGCGGCGGGCCCTGGAGCGTTCCGTGCGCGACGGGACGCTGCGCGGCCTGGCCGCCACCAACGCCCTCGAGCTGGGCGTCGACATCAGCGGGCTCGACGCCGTCCTCATGGCCGGATGGCCGGGTCGGCTCGCCAGCCTGTGGCAGCAGGCCGGGCGCGGCGGCCGCTCGGGCGCTGAGTCGCTCGCCGTGCTGGTGGCTGCCGACGACCCCCTCGACACCTACCTCGTGCATCACCCCGAGGCGATCTTCGCCGCGCCGGTCGAGGTCACGGTGGTCGACCCCGCGAACCCGCACGTCCTCGGCCCGCATCTCGCGGCGGCGGCGGCCGAGCTGCCGCTCACCGATGAGGACCTCGCCCTGTTCGGCGACACGGCGCGCGGTCTCGTCGACGCCCTCGTCGGCCGCGGCATCCTCCGGCGCCGACCGACCGGCTGGTACTGGGCCCGGTCGGACCGCCCGGGCGACCACCTCTCGCTGCGCGGAGCCGACGCGGTGGTCTCGATCGTCGAGGCTCGCACCGGCCGGGTCATCGGGACGGTCGACGCCGCGTCGGCCCACTCGCAGGTGCACGCCGGCGCGGTGCACGTCCACCAGGGCGAGACGTGGGTCGTCACCGAGCTCGACCTGGAGGCCGGGTCCGCGAGCGTCGTGCGCGGGGACCCGGGGTGGACGACACAGGCGCAGTCGGTGAGCGAGTTCGCCGTGCTGGACGCCGAGCAGCGGATGCGATGGGGGGCGGTCGAGGTGAGCTATGGGTCGGTCCGAGTGAGCGGGCGGGTCGTGTCGTTCCTGCGCCGCCTGCCGTCGGGCGAGGTCATCGGGACCCACTCCCTCGACCTGCCAGAGCGCTCGCTGACGACCCGGGCGGTCTGGTGGACCATGCCGCCGGAGTCGCTGGCCTCGGCCGGCGTGTGCGAGGCAGCGATCCCCGGCGCCGCGCATGCCGCCGAGCACGCGGCCATCGGCATGATGCCCCTGGTGGCGACCTCCGACCGGTGGGACATCGGTGGGGTGTCGACGGCCTGCCACCCCGACACTGGGCTGCCGACGATCATGGTCTACGACGGCTACCCCGGCGGTGCGGGGTTCGCGGCGCGGGCGTATGCCGCCTTCGGGACCTGGCTGCAGGCCACCAGGGATGCCGTCGCCGGGTGCGGGTGCGCCTCCGGGTGCCCGTCCTGTGTGCAGTCCCCCAAGTGCGGCAACGGCAACGAGCCCCTCGACAAGGCCGCAGCGGTGGCGCTGCTCGACGTCGTGCTCGGCGCGCGGCCGGACCTGCCTGCCGGGTCGGGGAGGCATCCGTCGCCTGTCGATGCCTAGGTGCTCGCCGGTCCGCTCCGGTCGACCCCTGCGGCCACGTCGCCGAGACGTTAGGGTGCACCCAATGGTCGTCCTCGGTCTGCTCTTGGTCCTGCTCGCCGTCGGAGCGGGTGCCGCCGTCTATCTCGGCGCCGCCTCCCTGCACGGCTATACCTTCACGTTCGACCCGCTCGGCGCTCAGCTGAGCACCAACCCGCTGGGCCTGGCACTCTCGGGCGCCCTCGTCGTCCTGGTGTTCTGGCTCGGCTGGACGATCCTGCGGCTCGGGGCGCGCCGGGCCGGCCGACGGCGCCGGGCGGCCAAGGAGGCCGAGCGCCAGGCCGAGGCAGAGCGGGCCGAGACCGACCAGCGGCGCGAGGAGCTCGCGGCCCGCGAGCGCGCCTCACAGGACGAGCCGCCGGCCCCGCCGCCCCCGTCGAGCGGCAGCACACCGACGTCCTGACGTCCCCCGAGCCTGCTCAGCCCGGCGGACGGTCGCCCGGCCCGGCCCGCGAGCTCGCGAGGGCGTGGTCGGGGACGCCCGGGACCGGCGCCATGAGAGCCACCCGCACGCTGACGACGACCGTCTCGTCCGCCGCTGCCACACATCCGGTCAGCTCCGCGCCGTTCGACGCGGCGGTCCGCCGGGCCGCCGCGCAGGGTCCCCCCTCTGCGGTCGTGGCCCCGGCCGAGCCGGCCGAGCCGACCGAGCGGGCCGAGCCGGCCGAGCCGGCCGAGCCGAGCGAGCCGTCCGGACCGGCAGACCCGGCGGCGCCCTGCCGCGCGGCTGTCACGGCGGCCAAGGCAGCGAGGTCGGCTGCCGCCCGCGCCCGGTGCACACAGACGGTGGCCGAGACGAGCCAGAGCGACGCGACGGTCACCGACACGAGCATCCCGGCCAGCGCCACGGCAAGGACCGTGCCGGACCCGCGCTCACCGTCGTTGGTCGCCGCCCGCAGCGCGCCCGGCCTCCTCCAGCGCCGGCGCGTCACGGCGACCCGCCCGGCGGGGCCGCCCTCCCCGGGGCCGGAGCGCCCGGGAGGTCCTCACGGAGCGCAGCAGCGGTGGCGGTCGGCCGGGTCCGCACCCCGAGCCAACCGAGCGGCGCAGGCACCCCGCCGCTCACGGTCACGCTGACCCGATCTCCCGAGCGGGCGGTCGCCACCAGAGCGGCCCGGGGGCCGGCTCGCACGGCCTCGGCGCGCACCGCCGCGTCGCTCTCGCCTCGGGCCATGAGCCGGACCGCGGAGCGGGCCGCGTCGATGCAGCGGACCTGGTCCGTCCCGAGGGAGACCGCGGCCAGGCACACGACGAGAAGGAGCACGACAACGGGCAGGGCCGCGGCCAGCTCCGCGGTGGCCATGCCCCGCTCGTGCCCCGGCCGCGGACCCCTGACGACCGAGCCCGGCATCACGACCCGGTGTGCAGCGCGTTGACGATGATGCTCGTCAGGGCCGACTTGACGGGCCCGGACCTGACGATTGCCAGCAGCAGCGCGGCGAAGGCGACCGCGGCCACCGTGCCCACGGCATACTCCGCCGTCGTCATCCCGGCCTCGCCGGCCCTCCGCACGGCCGCCCAGTGGCGCGAACAGCGCCGGCGCACACGGTCTCTCATCACGAGCTCCCCTCGACAGGGCCGCCCAGCGGGCCGCCTCGCTGTCACTCTCGCCATCGCCGAGCCCTGACAACAGCAGGGATCAGGGATCTGTGGATGACGGCCGGGCGACAACCGACCTGTGGACGAACGCGGCGCCACGGCTGGGCGAGGGCGGGAGCAGGCTCGGGGTGTGGGCCGGCGCTCGCCACGTTGAGCCTGCGTTCCGCCCGTCAGGTCGTCGAGGTCAGCCGGCGCAGCCGGGCGCGGAACTCGGACACGGCGGCCGGGCCCCAGTCGGTGTGGGTGTTGGTCCACCCGAGCAGGTCGTGGAACTCGGGCGCCGAGTTCGCCGTCGCGTGCCCGTAGACATGGCTGACGCCGATGCCGTACTGGCGCTGGAGCATCGCGACCAGCAGCAGCAGTGCCCGGGCCTGGCGGGTCCTGGCGAGGATCTGCTGGTCGGCCCAGGCGGAGGAGTGCCCGTGCGTCCCCTGCACCACCTCGATGCCGATGGCGCTGTCGTTGAGCCCGAGCACGTGCCGACACATCACCGTCGTGGGGACGAGCTGGTAGACGGTCCCGTCCTGGTCGACGACGAAGTGCGCACAGACCCCTGGAAGCACGCCCATGTTGGGGACGTCCTGCTCGAACAGGCCGATGGCGCCGGACGCGGAGTCCCCGTCGGTGAAGTGCAGAACGACGGCCGTCGGATGGAGCCGCCAGGTACGCGTCCCGTAGTGCGCCAGCGCGTAGGCCGCCATCTCGTCCTTGCGCCGTTGGGAGTAGGGGATCGGGCGCTGGACGATGTGGGGCAGCGGGGGCGTCGCCGCGTGTGTCGGGGTCGTCGACGCCGTATGCGATGGGCTGGGTGACGCAGTGGCCGTGGTCGGCGAGGGGGGCGGCGCCTCGGTGACGGTCACCGGCGCGGAGGGCGGAGCGGTGGAGGCGGCCGTGAGGGCGGTCCGCCCGGCGGGGCTCGCCGACAACGCGACCACGACGGCCGCCACCAGCGCCACGAGCAGGGCGCCGACCGTCAGCCGTTGGCGGCTCACCACCGTCCTCCGCCAGCGCACATGCCCCCAGAGTAGGAGGCGGGTCCGCCCGCCCGGGCCGCCACGCAGGCCCTGGCCGACGTCAGCCCACCAGCGACCCCACGAGGTGGAGGACGACGGGGATGATCGTCGTCCCGACGAACCCCGGCAGGAAGGCCAGACCGAGCGGCAGGACGAGCATCACCCCTGCCCGCTCCACGGCGGCCTCGATACGCCGGTCCTCGTCGTCGCGCATCCGTCCGGCGGCGGCCTCGATGAGCCCGGCAGGGGCGGCACCTGCCTCGACGGCCGCACGCCAGGACAGCCCCACCTGGCGCCATACCGGTCCGACGTGCGACCACGCCGACTCGGGTCCCTCGCCCCAGCGGTGGGCTGCCGCGACGACCGACAGCTCGAGCCCCACCGGACCGCCGACCTGGGTCGCCACCGTCTCGAGGGCCTCGACCGGGCCCAGGCCGGCCCGGAGGACGAGGCCCAGCAGGGTGGCCGCATCGGCGACGTCGTAGACCGTCGCTGCCGGTGGGTCGCCCGCCGGGTGGCCTGCACTCCGCCTCGGGCCGGTCCCCCACGGCCACGCGAGCACCGCCGCTGCGGCGAGCAGGGCGCTCAGCACGGTCAGAGCGGGCAGCGAGGCCGTCACGGATGCCGTCCGGCTGTCATGGCCCGAGGCCCCGGGGGCGCCGGGCCCGCGCCAGGATCGCGCGGGACCACGCCCAGCCCGCGGCGGTGAGCACCACGCCGGCGCCGGTTGACGCCAGTGCGGCGGAGCTGCCATAAAGCCTCGCCACCGGGATGCCGAGGATCGCCCCCACGACCGGTCCTGCAGCCGGCAGCAGGGACAGCAGCCACATCGACGCACGCGGTCCGGCCAGGACCACCCGGCGTCGCGCCTCGGCCGCGTCCCGGTCGCGCAGCACCCGGGCGGCGGTGCGCGTCGCGGAGCCGGACGGGGCACCGAGGTCGTCGGTCAGGGACCAGGCCTGGGCAAGGAAGCGCAGCGGCGTGCCGGCGTCGTGGCAGTGCCGCACCGCCTCGGCCACGGCGGCCCCGAGCCCGGTGCCACGCTGGGCCGCGTCGCGCAGGGTCTGGTCGAGGGCGTCGAACGCGGGGTCGTCGAGGGCGCTCCCATGACCAGGGTGCAGGGCCAGCCGGGCGGCCTCCGACGGCGCCAGGCCGGCCTCGAGGCCGACGGCCGACAGCTCGGCGAACTCGGCGACCCACCCCGGTGAAGGGACTCCTCGCCCACGACCGCCCGTGGGCCGCCGACCGCCCCACCGGCCCCACCGCCGGGGCCACGCGGCCGCCCACCCGGGCACGCGCGGCGCCCGGGTGGGCGCCCGGGTGAGCGGCCGGTCCGCCGGGGCGGCTGCACCGCCCGCCCCAGCTCCGGGCCGCGCCGCTCCACCCACCGGCCAGACCAGCACGGCGCCGGTGAACAGCCCGGCGACGGCCATGGGCAGCAGGCTCATCACCGGCTCACGGACAGCAGTGCGGAGAGGGCGGCCCACCCCGGGCCGGGGAGGGCCGGAATGCCGGGGTCGTCGGCGACTGTCGTCGCAACGACGACCTCCACCTCCCCGGCCGCCGTGGCCCGGGTCACCCCGATCTGGGCCACCCGACGCCGGGATCCGCGCCGACGGACGTGGACCACCACCCGGACGGCGCCCCGGAGCTGGGCGTGCACGGCGGCCCGCGGCATACCGGCGAGGGCGCCGAGCGCCTCGAACCGAGCCGGGACCTCCTCGACGCTGTTGGCGTGCATGGTCCCGCACCCGCCCTCGTGCCCGGTGTTGAGGGCAGCGAGCATCTCGCGCACCTCCGGGCCGCGGACCTCGCCGACCACGAGCCGGTCCGGCCTCATGCGCAGCGCCTGCCGGACGAGGTCGACCATCGAGACCGCCCCGACCCCCTCGACGTTGGGGGATCTCCCCTGCAGGCGCACGACGTGTGGATGGTCGGGTGCGAGCTCGCGGACGTCCTCGACGAGGACGATGCGCTCGGCAGGCGGGCACTCAGCGAGCAACGCGCCGAGCACGGTCGTCTTGCCGGCCCCCGTACCTCCTGTGACGACGAACGCCACCCGGGCAGCGACGAGGGACCGGAGCAGCTCGGCGGTGGGCCGGTCGACGGCACCGAGCCCCACCAGGCCGTCGACGCCGCGTGGATGGTGGCGCGGAACCCGAAGGCTGATGTGGGCGCCCCCGTCGACGAGCGGCGGCAGGACCGCGTGCAACCGCACGCCGGACGGCAGCTGCCCGTCGACCCACGGCTGCGCGTCGTCGAGCCGGCGGCGGGCCAGCCCGGCGAGGCGGGTCGCGAGCGCGCGGACGTCGTCGACGTGGGTCCCCGGACCCGCTGGGACGACTCCGCCGCCCCGGTCCACCCACACCGAGCCGTCGCCGTTCACGAGGACGTCGGTGACGCCCGGGTCGGCGAGGACGCCCTCGAGAGGGCCGGCGCCGAGCAGCGCCCCGGCCAGGCGTCCGGTGGCTCGGGCGACCCCATCGTCACCGAGCCGGGCGCGCTCCGCGCCGGCCAGCCGGGCCACGGCCGAGGCCGTCGGTGGCCGCCCGGCGCGGATCGACTCCCGGATCGGGCCGGCCCACCGCCCGTCGGCCACGACGCTCACGACACCAGCCCGATCAGGCCCGGGAGGACGACGTCGATGAGGCGGTCGGCGGTGTCAGCGAGCCGGGTACGCCGCTCCCCCGGCCACTCCCCGCGCTCCGCCGCCCGGACCACGCGGTCCTCGTCGGCGATGTGGGCGAGGTGTGGCAGCCCCAGGTGCTGCTCGACGGCCTCGGCGAGGTCGACCCGCGCCCTCGGGCCGCGCGTCACGAGGGCGACCTCGGCGGGCAGGCTGTCGGCCCCGTCGACGAGTGCCTCGACCGCTGCATCGGCGTCGGCGAGGGCACGCACGTGCAGGCCCGCCAGCACCAGCACCAGCGCACACCGGCCGACCAGCTGCTCACGCAGCGCTCCGACCCGCGGAAGGTCGATCACGAGCTGGCCCGAGACCGCCAGCGCGTCGACGACCTCGAGGACCGCACTGTCGGGCACCGGTCGGCGCTGCGGCGTCGCACCGCGGCCCGCCGCGAGCACCCGGACTCCGCGGTCCTCGGGGAGCTCGGCCAGCACCGCCCCGGCCGAACCCCGCAGGTCCGCCAGGTCCCCCCAGCGCAGTCCCGGCAGGTGCTCGACGCCGGCCGTGACGTCGATCCCGCCGCCGTCGAGCTGGCCGTCGACGAGCACGGCCGCGCCCCGGCGACCCGCCCGCCAGGCGAGCGCCGCCGCCAGCGTCGAGGCACCGACACCCCCGGACGCACCGAGGACGCCGACCACGCGTGCGCTGTCATCCATGGGTCCAGGCTCTGGGTGGCGCCCCGGCGGCGCACCCCCGACCGAGTGATCTGTGGACGACCGCCGTGGCGCGCCGTGCCTGTGGACAACTGGCGGCCCCGGTCGGGGGCGGGGGCACCCCCCGCCGGGCGGGGCACGGGGCCGGCGAGGGGCGCGGGCAGGGGGGCCGACAGGAACCGGGTATGGGACGGCCCCGGTCGGGGGCGGGGGGCACCCCCCGCCGGGCCGGGCAGGGGGCCGGGCAGGGGGGCGGCGGGCAGAAACGAACCGGATATGGGACGGCCCCGGTCGGGGGCGGGGGCACCCCCCGCCGGGCCGGGCAGGGGCGGGCAGAAACGAACCGGATATGGGACGGCCCCGGTCGGGGGGACAACCGGGGCCGTCGACGAGCCGAGCTCCGGGGGGGAGAAGCCGGTCCGCCCTCGCTCAACCCCGAAGGGGAGCGAACACCTCAATCGTCACTCAACACGGGGCTGCACGCAAGTCGACGGGGCGGTCGGAGAGGGAAAATCCGACTCCCGACTCTTGTCAACGAAATCGCCCGAGAATCTTCTGACTGTCGGTAACTCCCTTTCACGCCCGGCCAGCCGTTCCAGGCCCAGTGCGAGCGACCCGCCAGGGCAACCAGATGGCGCTCCTCCCGAGGACTGGGAGGAGCGCCATGGGCCGTGGGCTTCCGGGGCGACCAGGCGTGCTTCCTGTGCCGTCGTCGTGGTGGGACCAGCCCGCCACGATCGGTCCATAAGTGGACTGCCCGCGCGTGGGTACCTCTTCCGCTCACGGTTCCGTTGTCGGCCCGTCGGCACGAGGTCGGCGGTCCGACACCTCTGTTTCTACTCCTCGCGGGCGCCGCGCGGAAGGGAACCGGAGAAGTCCACAGGGACCGCACCCTGGCCAGATCCAGCACACCCGCACCCCGAGCCGGACCTCCACCGCGGCCCGGCCGGGCGGAGGGTGGCTCCCGGGTGGCCTCGGGGGGTGGTCGTCAGCCCAGCCGACCGGCGAGCACCGCATCAGCGACGGCCCGCCCCTCGGTGGCGGCCGCCTGGATCGCCTTCGCGCAGTGGGTGACCCACAGCGTGACCCCCTCGGGGGTCCCCAGGCCGTATGCCGCGAGCGCCCCGAGGTAGGCCGGCCCGCCGAGGGCGCGGTGCCCGGCCTCGGTGACGGCCACCCCGGTGGGGTCCAGGCCGAGTGCCTTGACCGCAGCACGCTCGAGCGCGCGGGCCACGACGGCGTTGCCACGCACGAACGGTCGGACGGTGAGGATCTCGGCATGCACGACCGCCAGGACGACGAGAGCCGGCAGTCCCTCGGACGCGACAAGCAGGTCAACGACGGCCGCCAGCCGATCCCGGGCCTCGTCGACGGGCGGCGCTGGTCCGAGGTCGACGAGCTCGCGGCACTCCTCGCCCTCGGCGCGGGGGCGACCGAGCTGGTCGTCGGCGACGAGGCCGGCGGCCGCCGCGACGTGCAGCCGGGCCAGCGTCTGGAGCGGTGCCCGCCGCACCAGCGGCTCGAGGCGTTCGGACTCGGCCGTGGCGGCGACCACGCCCCGCATGACCTGCTCGACCGGGTCGGGGTCGGGCCCCCAGGACGCGGCGCCCCGCATGATGTCGCGCACCCGGCCGAGCCCGACCCGGGCGCCCTCGAGCTCACCGCTCGCCCACGCTCCCCGCACCCGCGACTCGGCGGCCGCCTCGGGGATCCGCCGGCGCAGCGCCTCGTGCCACCGCAGCTGGGTGCACGCCTCCCGGGCCACCTCGACCTGCTCGGGTATGCCGGGCAGCCGGCCGAGGGCCCGGACCGCGGCAACGACGTCGCTCACGCCTGCTCCTGCGGCGGCGCGGGCATCCGGACGCCGGCGAGCTGTCGGGACTGGGCCACGACGGCGCCGGTGCCGTCCCAGACGGTCGCGTCCTCCTCGAGCAGCCCACCCATGACGTTCGAGGTGGAGAGGGCGACCCGCAGCCAGCCGGGTGCGGGGCGACGGCGGACGTGGCCGGTCAGCTCGAGGGTCGGGGCCCACCCGAGGGCGCCGAGGTCGAACGCCACGGGCATCATGGCGTCGAGGAAGAAGGGCAGTGCGCTCGCGTCGGGCTCGCGCCCGTCGGCGAACCGGATCCAGGCCCGGAGCTCCCCGCGCCCCGACGGGTGCCCCACCGCCCAACCGGCGGTGGCGGGGTCGATCCGCAGGTCGACCCGGTCGAGCATCCGGATCTGGCGGGCGAACTCGGCTGCGGTCCGGTCGGCCCGGACGCACTCCTCGGGCGGCGGCATCTCGGGGGGCGGAGCAGAGCGCCATACCGGCTCGGAGCGTTCGTCGAGGTCGCCGAACGTCGCCAGGGCCCGCAGCCGCTCGGTCTCCCCACCGGCGTCGCCCTCGGGCTGGAGCACCGAGACCTGCCCGGTCGACATGGACCGGCCGGTGCGCACCACCTCGCTGCGGAGCCGGGCCGGTCCGGGCCGGGCGGCGGACAGGAAGTAGGCGCTGAAGGCGAGCGGGTCGCCGTGGCCGCCGGCCTCCCCGACCGCGTCCCGCAGCGCGCGCAGGGCCAGGGCGACCAGGATGCCGCCGTTGACGGCCTGCCCGACGACCCACCCCTCGCCCAGGGTCGCGGCCGTCTCCGAGCCGGTGCCCTCCACGGCCACCGCGTCGTCGAACTCGGTCATGCCGTAGGTCTACCAGAGCGCCCAGAGCCTAGGCTGCCGGCATGAGCCGGGACTTCCATCTGCCGACGGCGATCGTCGTCGGCGGGACCCTGGTCCTCATCGCCGTCGTGGCCTACCTCATCACCCGGAGCCGCCGACGGGGGTTCCTCTCCGACGTCGACCGGGCCACGTACGCCACCTTGCACACGGCCTCGCTGGCGGCGCGGTCCCTGGGCGACGGACTCACCCAGGAGGGCGCCGAGAAGGCCGGGCGCCACCTGCTCGCCATGCTCGGGGCCACCTCGCTCGCGATCTGCGACACCGGCGGCCTGCTTACCTGGGCCGGCGGCGGCGACCATCACCGGCGCCAGGCCTTCTCGATCACGGGGGAGACCCTGCAGACCGGGCGCACCTCGGTCCACGGCCCCGCCGAGGTGGGCTGCACCGATATGAACTGCCCGGTCCGCAGCGCCGTGACCGCCCCCCTCGTCGCCGACGACGTCGTCGTCGGCACCCTGACGGCCTACACGAACCAGGCGTCCCCCGGCCTGGCCCGGGCGGCGGAGGAGGTCGCGGGCTGGGTGTCCTCCCAGCTCGAGCTCGCCGAGCTGGGCCGCACCAAGACCCAGGCGATGGAGGCCGAGCTGAGAGCGCTACGGGCCCAGATCAGCCCGCACTTCATCTACAACAGCCTCGCCGCCATCGCCTCCTTCGTCCGGACCGACCCCGACCGGGCCCGCGACCTGCTCCTGGACTTCGCGGACTTCACCCGCTATGCCCTGCGCCGGGGCGGGCCGTTCACCACGCTCGCCGAGGAGCTGCGCAACGTCGAGCGCTACCTCGTCCTCGAGCAGGCCCGGTTCGGCGACCGGCTGCAGATCTCGCTGCTCATCGCGCCCGAGGTGCTGGGAGTCACCGTGCCCTACCTCGCCGTCCAGCCGCTCGTCGAGAACGCGGTCCGGCACGGCCTGGCGGGCAAGGAGGGCACCGGCCACCTCACCATCACGGCCACGGACCGCGGCGCCGAGGCCGAGATCGGCATCGAGGACGACGGCATCGGCTCCGACCCCGAGCAGATCCGACGCATCCTCGACGGGGTGCACGGCTCGGAGTCGATCGGGCTCGGCAACGTCGACGCCCGGCTGCGGCAGATCTACGGTGACGACTTCGGCCTCGTCGTCGAGACCGCCCCCGGCGCCGGGACCAAGGTGACGTTCCGGGTGCCGAAGTTCGCCCCCGGAGTGCACGCCACCGCGTGACGAACCGCCGATCGGCACATCTCATCCGGTGACCGGTCGGACGGGAGGGCTGACCGGCGGGGGTCGTTCGTCGTACTCTGCACCACATGACCAACGTCGGCCATCTCACGGCCCTCGTCGTCGACGACGAGGCACCGGCTCTTTCGGAGCTGGGCTACCTCCTCGGCCGTGACGAGCGGATCGGCGAGGTCATCACCGCCCAGAGTGGCACCGAGGCCCTCCAGGTCCTGGACTCCCGCGAGATCGACGTCGTCTTCAGCGACATCTCGATGCCCGGCCTCGACGGGATGGCCCTGGCCCGGGTCATCGCCAAGTTCAGCGAGCGCCCTCAGGTCGTCTTCGTGACCGCCCACGACAAGCACGCCGTCGACGCCTTCGCCCTGGCCGCCACCGACTACGTCATGAAGCCCGTCCGCGCCGACCGGCTGGCCGAAGCGGTCCGCAGGGTTGTCACCAAGCGGCAGAACGGCGACAACGGTATGCCGGGGGGGCCGCCGACGGCGGCGTGTCCGTCGACGACGAGACCATCCCCGTCGAGCTCGGCGGGGTGACCAGGTTCATCAGCCGCAGCCAGATCCGATACGCCCAGGCCCACGGCGACTACGCCCGCCTCCACACCGACACCGGGTCGCACCTCGTCCGGGTGCCGCTCAGCCTGCTCGAGGAGAAGTGGGCCCAGCACGGCTTCGTCCGCATCCACCGCAGCACCCTCGTCGCCCTGCCGCACGTCAAGGAGGTCCACATGGACCACGGGCGGTGCTCGGTCGTCGTCGGCGAGGTCGAGCTCGGGGTGAGCAGGCGGCATACCAAGGAGCTGCGCGACACGCTGCTGCGCCGGCCCATCGCCGACTGGCGAGTGCCGGAGGACTGAGGTGTCCACCCCGACCGGCCCCCCGCAGCGGGTCCGGGTGACCAGCTCGCGCCGCGGCGGCATCGCCCCGAGCGCCCGGCCGATCGCCCACGACCTCGAGGAGCAGACCGAGCTCGGCGGCCTCTACCTCAGGGGGCTCATGCGCGCCCAGCTGCGCCTCGGCCTGCTCGTCCTCGGCACCGGCGTCGTCGCCATCGGCGGACTACCCCTGCTCATGCTCCTCGTGCCGTCGACCAAGACCCTGGCGTTCTGGGGCATCCCCTTCCCTTGGCTCGCCCTCGGGGTCGCCGTCTATCCCGTCGTCGCCCTCCTCGCCCGGTGGTACGTGCGGGCGTCGGAGCGGATCGAGGCCGAGTTCAGCGATGTCGTCGGGCGGTCGTGACCGCGTGGTCACCTCGCCGACCCGGGCGCGTCCCTGATGAGTGAGCCGCTCAGCCTCGTCGCCGTCGTCCTCGTCTGCCTGACGACCCTCACCCTGGGCGGGTTCGGTCTGCGGCTGTCGCGGGCGACGAGCGACTTCTATGTCGCCGGCCGGGCGGTCTCCCCCCGGCTCAACGCCTCGGCCATCGGTGGCGAGTACCTCTCGGCCGCATCCTTCCTCGGGGTCGCCGGGCTCGTCTATGACCGCGGCGTCGACATGCTCTGGCTCCCGGTCGGCTACACCGCGGGCTATCTCGTGCTCCTCGTCATGGTGGCCGCCCCGATGCGCCGGTCGGGCGCCTACACCCTCCCCGACTTCGCCGAGGCCCGCCTCGAGTCGCGGGTTCTGCGGCTCATGTCGTCGGTGCTCGTCGTCTCGATCGGCTGGCTCTACCTCGTGCCCCAGCTCCAGGGCGCGAGCCTGGCCCTGTCCATCGTCACCAACGCGCCCTCGTGGGTCGGCGCCCTCGTCGTCACCATCGTCGTCGGCCTCGCCGTGGGTGCCGGCGGCATGAAGTCGATCACCCTGGTCCAGGCCGTCCAGTACTGGATCAAGCTCACCGCGCTCGCCGTGCCGGCGTTCGTGCTGCTCGCACTGTGGCTGCGTTCGGGGGCGCCGCACCCCGCGGTCGCCAGCACCTCCTGGCACATCCCGCTCACCCTGTCGGGACCGCAGGACCACCCCGTCTACCGGACCTACTCGACCGTCCTGGCCCTCTCGCTGGGGACGATGGGCCTGCCGCACGTCGTGGTCCGCTACTACACCAACCCCGACGGGGTCGCCGCCCGGCGGACGACGGTCTCGGTCATCGGCCTGCTCGGCATCTTCTACATCCTGCCGCCCGTCTACGGCGTCCTCGGCCGGCTGCATCTGCCGACGCTGCCGCCGGGCGTCCGATCGGACTCGATCGTGCTCCGGCTGCCCGGGCTCGTCGTCGACGGGATCGGCGGCGACATCCTCACCGCGATGCTGGCAGGTGGGGCGTTCGCGGCGTTCCTGTCGACGGCGTCCGGGCTGGCGATGTCGGTGACCGGTGTCGTGGACCAGGACCTCCTGCGGCCCGCTCTCGCGCGGCTGACCGGCGGCGACGCCTCGAGCGTCGCCGGCTTCCGGGTCGCCTCCCTCCTCGCGGTCCTCGTGCCGTATGCCGTGAGCCGGGTGACCGAGCCCCTCGGACTGGCGACGACGGTCGGGCTCGCCTTCGAGGTGGCCGCGGCAACGTTCGCACCACTGCTGATCCTCGGCGTGTGGTGGCGGCGGCTGAGTACGGTCGGTGCCGCCGCAGGGCTTGTCGTCGGGGGCGCGTCCGCGGCGGTCGCCGTGGGGGTCACCGTCGCCGCCGACGGCCTCACGGGCTGGCCCGGCGCCCTCCTGGCCAACCCGGCGGCCTGGGCGACCCCGCTGGCGGCTCTGGTCGCCGTCGCCGTCTCGCTCGCGACACCGGGGCGGGTCCCCGGGTCGGCGTCGCGGATCATGGTGCGCCTGCACACCCCCGAGGGGGTCGCCCTGCGCCGCTCGCGCGTCCTGGACTAGGCCGGCGACGCGGCATACGAGCCGTGGCCCTCGTCACCCGACGGCGTCCCGGGCCGCCACGAAGGCGTCGACGCAGGCCCGGACGTCAGCCTCGGAGTGGGCCGCGGAGAGCTGCACGCGGATCCGGGCTCTACCCCTCGGCACGACGGGGAAGGAGAACGCGATGACGTAGACCCCGTCGCCGAGCATGTGGTCGGCGACGGCGGTCGCCCGGCGGGCGCCGTCGTCGCCGGGGAACATCACCGGGGTGATGGGGTGGGTCCCGGGCAGCACGTCGAACCCGGCCTCGCTCATCAGCTCGCGGAAGAGGGTGGTGTTGTCCCGCAACCTTTCTCGCGCATCGTCCGACGAGGCCACCAGCTCGAGCGCCGCGAGGGAGCCGGCCACGACCGACGGCGCGACCGAGTTGGAGAACAGGTAGGGCCGCGCCCGCTGCCGCAGCAGCTCGACGACCTCCCGGTGCGAGGCGACATACCCGCCGGACGCGCCGCCGAGGGCCTTGCCGAGCGTCCCGGTGACGATGTCGACCCGGTCGGCCACCCCGAACAGCTCGGGGGTCCCGCGGCCGTGCTGGCCGACGAACCCGACGGCGTGCGAGTCGTCGACGAGCACCATCGCGTCGAACTCGTCGGCCAGGTCGCAGATCCGGTCGAGCGGGGCGTAGGAGCCGTCCATCGAGAAGACCCCGTCGGTGACGACGACCCGGCGCCGGGTCCCCGCCGCGGCGGCAGCCACGAGCTGGGCGCGCAGGTCCTCCATGTCGGCGTTCTTGTAGCGGTAGCGCCGCGCCTTGGCCAGCCGGATGCCGTCGATGAGCGAGGCGTGGTTGAGCTCGTCGGAGATGATCGCGTCGTCCTCTCCGAAGAGGACCTCGAACACCCCGCCGTTGGCGTCGAAGCAGGACGAGAAGAGGATGCACGCCTCGGTGCCGAGGAAGTCGGCCAGCGCCCGCTCGAGCCGGTCGTGCTGGACCTGTGTTCCGCAGATGAACCGCACCGAGGCCATCCCGAAGCCCCACTCGTCGAGGGCGGCCTTCGCGGCGCTGACGACGTCGGGGTGGTCGGCGAGGCCGAGGTAGTTGTTGGCACAGAAGTTGAGCGACTCCCCCGCCGTGGTCCCGATGTGCGCCGACTGCGGCGTCGTCAGCTGCCGTTCGCGCTTGGTGAGCCCGGCCTTCTCGATCTCCGCCAGCGTCTTCGCCAGCTCGTCCTTGACCGACCCGTACATCTCGCCTCCCGCTCGTGGTGGGTGTGGTGCTGCGGTGTGCCGGGCCGCTCCAGGTGTGGTCCGGGCCGCACGCTCGTCAGCGTATGCCGCCCCCGCCGATCCACGGCGCGCCCCCCTCCACGTGCTCCCCCGACCGCACGCCGCCGTCGCTGGCCCTCATACCGCCCGCACCGGCTGTCAGGTCCAGTCGAGGACGGCCTTGCCGCCGTGCCCGGACGCCGTCGCCTCGAACGCCTGCTCCCACTGCTCGGCGGGGAACCGGTGGGTGATGACCGAGGTGACGGCCGAGCGCAGCTCGGGCGACGTCGCGAGCATCGAGCCCATGAGGTACCAGGTCTCGAACATCTCGCGGCCGTAGATCCCCTTGAGGGTGACCATGTGGGTGATGACCCGGCTCCAGTCGACGGCGTACGGGTCCTTCGGCAGGCCGAGCAGCGCGACCCGGGCCCCGTGGTTGAGGTTGTCGAGCATCTCGGTGAGTGCCGACGGCGCCCCGGACATCTCCAGCCCGATGTCGAACCCCTCGACCATCCCGAGCTCGCGCTGCGCCTGCGCCAACGTGTCGCCGGAGCCGACGTTGACGGTGAGGTCGGCGCCGGCACCCCGGGCGAGAGCCAGCCGCTCGTCGCTGACGTCGGTGACGACGATGCGCCGGGCCCCCGAGTGTCGGACGACCGCGGTCGCCATGACGCCGATGGGGCCGGCCCCCGTGATGACGACGTCCTCGCCGACGACCGGCCACTGCAGGGCGGTGTGCGTGGCGTTCCCCAGCGGGTCGAAGACGGCGCCGAGGTCGGGATCGAGGTCGGCGGGCTGGACCCAGGCGTTGGTCGCGGGGATGACGACGTGGTCGGCGAACGCGCCGTCCCGGTTCACGCCCACGCCGATGGTGTGGATGCAGAGGTGGCGCCGCCCGGCCCGGCAGTTGCGGCAGGTCCCGCAGACGATGTGCCCCTCACCGGAGACCTTGTCGCCCACCGAGACGTGGGTGACCGCGGCACCCACCTCGACCACCTCGCCGAAGAACTCGTGCCCGATGGTCATCGGCGGCCGGACGGTCGCCGCGGCCCAGTCGTCCCACTGCAACAGGTGCAGGTCGGTGCCGCACAGCCCGGCCCGCTCGACCCGGATCTTGACGTCCTTCTCACCGCAGATCGGCTCCGGGATGTCGACGAGCTCGAGGCCGGGTCCGGCAGAGGTCTTGACGAGAGCGCGCATGAGGCCATCATGTCCCCGTCCGACGGACACCTGCACGTCCGGCCCCCTCCGGGCGCCTGTGACCGGAGCCACACGCCGGGCGGTCCGCCCTCCGGGTGGGGCACCGCTAGGCGCAGGGAACCGACCGCTCGTCGCGCCCGGGCCCACCGCCCGTCAACGTTATGCGAGCGGTCGCCGCATCCCCCGGCGGTGCCTGTTGTTGCGGCCCCCCCGGCCTGCGACATTCGGCCACGACCCGCCCGTCACCGTCGACGGCGTGGGCGTGAGTGAGAGGACTCAACCGTGTCACAGACCTCAGAGGCCCCGGCCCCCACTGCTGGGGCGGGTTTCGCGGACCCGGGCCCCCTCGGGCTCGCGGGCTTCGCGATGACGACGTTCTTCCTGTCCAGCGTCAACGCCGGTTTCATCCCCAAGTCCGTGGAGGTCGTGGTTCTTGGGCTTGCCCTGTTCTACGGCGGCATCGCCCAGCTGCTCGCGGGCATGTGGGAGTTCGCCAAGGGCAACACCTTCGGCGCGGTCGCCTTCTCGTCGTACGGGGCCTTCTGGCTCTCGTTCTGGTACCTCGTGGCCCACACTGACCTCAGTGGGGCCGGCAGCGACGCCGCCAAGGGGGTCGGCTGGTACCTCCTCAGCTGGACGATCTTCACGGCCATCATGCTGATCGCGTCATTCCGGACCAACGGCGTGCTCGTCATCGTGTTCATCGTCCTGACCATCACCTTCGCCGCCCTCACCATCGGCGAGCTCGGCAGCTCGACCGGCATGACCAAGTTCGGCGGCTACATGGGCATCATCACCGCCCTGCTCGCCTGGTACGGCGCGGCAGCCGGGGTCATGAACAACACGGCCAAGAAGGTCGTCTTCCCGGTGTTCCCCCGCTGACCGAGGGCACCACACCAAGGCGCGCGGCGGCCGTGGAGCCATGGGGCTCCACGGCCGCCGACGCATGTCGGGGCCCGCCTTGACAACCGGCCGGGCCTCCCCTGCGTCTACTCGACGTCCCGACGAGCGCGTCGGGGCCAGGAGAGGGAGGCCAACATGTCGGCACGCCGCGGCCTGCGCCGCACCATCATCGTTCTCGCCGCACTCGCCCTCACGGTCGTCGCCGCCGTCGGCACGACCGCGTCCGCGAGCGCCGCACCCTACTGCGGCATCACCTGGGGCTCACTCGCGAAGTCGAGCGGTATGCCGCTGCCGGGCTCGGTCACGGGGGTCCGCTCCGGACGGCACGCCTGTTATGACCGACTGGTCCTGGACCTGAGCGGGGCAAGTCCCGGCTACACCGTCCGGTACCTCACGAGGGTGCGGGCCGAGGGCTCGGGGCACGTCGTCCCGACCGCGGGCGGGGCCCGCCTGGAGGTCACCGTCGACAAGAGCGCGACGACCCGGCCGAGCCTGCCGTCGGTCACGGGCTACCGGACGTTCCGTCAGGTCACCTGGGCGGGCAGCTTCGAGGGGTACACCTCGTTCGGCCTCGGGGTCCGGGCGCGACTGCCCTTCCGGGTCTTCACCCTGCACGACTCGGCCAGCGGCACGAGCAGGCTCGTCATCGACGTGGCGCACCGCTGGTAGGGGCCGGCGACGCGGCCGTGGGGGCCTGGGTCCCCGCGGACGCGTCCGGGGGCTTGGCCGCAGTGGCGCAGGTCGCCTGCCGGGTGACCCGCTGCACCAGCCCGAAGCCGGTGGCGACGATCGCCAGCAGGGGGGCACTGGCCTGCGCGCCGTAGGTCGCGAAGGCGAGCACCGCGCCGAACAGGGTCACCCCGGACATCGCCGCGCACGGCGTGCAGCCGAGGTCGGGACGACGGCCGACGTGGGGCACGTAGCTGGCCAGGACGAGGGAGCCCACCGACGCGGCCACGAGCAGTCCGGCCCACCAGCCCACGGCCGCCCACGACGGACGGGTCGGGGCGGCGGCGGCGAAGAGAGCGGCCAGCAGCGGTGCCAGGGCGGCAGCGACGAGCCAGCGACGTCGGGTCCACGTGGTGAACGTCTCGAGCATGACGGCCCCTCTCCCGGGCACAGCGGCAGGTTTGCTATCCTCAGCATACCCCAGGGGGTATCCCCAGGAGTATGCCGCTGCTCGGGCCGCCCGGCCCGGGCGGCTCTGTCCCTCAGCCGAACCCTCCAGGAGCAGCAGACCTCATGCGTGAAGTCACGACCGACACCTTCGCCGCAGCGCGCGCCGACGGGGCGTGCACGATCGACGTCCGCGAGCCGCACGAGTACGTCGCCGGCCACGTCCCCGGTGCCCGTCTCGTCCCCGTGGCCGACGTCCCCCGCCGCCTGGCGGAGATCCCCCGCAAGGGCCGGGTCTACGTCATCTGCGGCTCCGGCAACCGGAGCCTGCGGGTCACGGCCGAGCTCGTCGCGGCGGGCTACGACGCGTGGTCGGTGCGGGGCGGCACGAGCGGCTGGGAGCGCACCGGGCGCCCGGTCGTGCGCAGCCCGCGCAGCAACGTCGCCTGAGCCCACGGCATACGGCTCCGGGGGCGGCGGCCGCTGTCGCCCCCCAGCTGCTTGCGTCCGAGTGACTGGTCGTCATGGCTACCAGTTCCTCGGACACAGCGAGGGGGTGGCTGCTGGCGTCCGAGTAACTGGTCGTCATGGCTACCAGTTCCGCGGACACAGCGAGAGGGTGGCTGCTGGCGTCCGAGTGACTGGTCGTCATGGCTACCAGTTCCTCGGACACAGCGAGGGGGTGGCTGCTGGCGTCCGAGTAACTGGTCGTCATGGCTACCAGTTCCTCGGACACAGCGAGGGGGTGGCTGCTGGCGTCCGAGTGACTGGTCGTCATGGCTACCAGTTCCTCGGACACAGCGAGGGGGTGGCTGCTGGCGTCCGAGTAACTGGTCGTCATGGCTACCAGTTCCTCGGACACAGCGGGTGCCCCGGGTGGGTCAGGACGCCGAGGCGAGGATCCGGGCGACCGTGTCGTCGGCCACCGTGTCGAAGAACCCGCCCACGACGTCCTCGAGCTGGTCGATGCCGTCGGCGCAGAACAGCACCGGCTGGTACCTCGTGATGTCGTAGTCGAGGGTGCCCATGGCGACGAGGTCGAGGGGCCGGTGCTCGACCTCGACGAACTCGTCCATCTCCCCGTAGCTCGACAGGATCCCGGCCCCGTAGGCCTTGGGCTCGCCGTCCTCGGTCATCACGCCGAACTCCATCGAGAACCAGAACACGTCGGCGACGAACTGCAGGGCCTCGGCCGTCTCGACCCGCTGCGCGGCCCTACCGGCGGCCTCGCTGATCGCGGCGAGGCGTGGGCTGGCGAGCTGGTTCGCGTGCCCGACCACCTCGTGGATGATGTCGGGCTCGGGCGTGTAGAGCGGCTCGCTCGGGTGGCGCAGGTACTGCGTGGAGTGGAAGGTCCGCTCCCCGAGCGAGGAGTAGAACTCCCGCAGCTCGACGAGCCCGGGGGCCGTCACGTAGGACCAGCCGGTGAGCGGGCGCAGCCGGTCGGTCACCTCCGACAGCTGCGGCACGTGGTCCACCGGCAGGTCGAGGGCGGCCTTGGCCCGGAGGTACTCGCTGTGCGCGCGCTTCTCGTGCTTCGGCGCGAGCTCGCGGGAGGCGAGCCGCCAGATGTCCTGCTCGGTCTCGGTGTAGTCGATGTGCGGCAGCGGGCTGCCCGGCTGCCAGGCGAGCGCGGCCGCGGCGATCTCCCCGCGGCGGGCGCGGTATGCCGGGTCGGTGAACCCGGGGTGGTCCTCCCCCAGGTGGACCTCGACGGACCCGTCCTCGGCCCGGGTGACGGGCGAGTAGAGCTGGCCCTCCTCGAACATGCCTGACACCTCCTGGATCGTCGGTCGTTTCGCGACCGGTCCGTGGGTTGTGACCCCGGTCACGCCAGGAGACCATGCCGGGACGTGGATACGGAACCCTTGTGCAGGGGCATGCGCAGAATCGATACCCCCGGGCCTGCGCCGGTGTCCTGGACTGAGCACAATGCGCAGCGACCGACGGGCCGCCCACCGCTCGTCGCAGGGAGGGCCCGCCTGTCGAAGGACCCACCTGACTGTGTTGCTCCTCACAGGGTATGGCGCTTGTGTTGTTGCACGCTGCGCATCGGACGACCGGTGCGTCAGATCGGTTCGCTCAACGAGGAGGAAGCCGTGACCGACGAGAACGTGTCCAGCAAGCCGCAGGGCAGTGATTTCCCACCTCCCGCCGACTTCACGGCGCAGGCCAACGGCACGGCGGAGTTGTACACCCAGGCCGAGGCCGACCTTCCCGGGTTCTGGGCCGCCCAGGCCAGGCAGCGCGTCACGTGGGCCAAGGACTTCGACCAGGCCCTTGACTGGAGCGACGCGCCCTTCGCCAAGTGGTTCGTCGGCGGCGAGCTCAACGCGGCATACAACTGTCTCGACCGGCACGTCGAGGCGGGCAACGGCGACCGGGTCGCGATCTTCTTCGAGGGCGAGGGCGGCGACACCCGGGTCCTGACCTACGCCGACATGCTCCGCGAGACGTGCAAGGCCGCCAACGCCTTGGAGTCCCTCGGGGTGAGCAAGGGCGACCGGGTCATGATCTACATGCCGATGATCCCCGAGACCGCCTTCGCCATGCTCGCGTGCGCCCGGATCGGCGCCCCGCACTCCGTCGTGTTCGGCGGGTTCTCCGCCGAGGCCCTGCATACCCGCATCGACGACGCGGACGCCAGGATCGTCATCACCTCCGACGGTCAGTTCCGCCGGGGCAAGACCGTGCCCATGAAGGACGCGGTCGACGCCGCCGTGTCGATCGAGGGCAGCCCGATCGAGAAGGTCCTCGTCGTCAAGCGCACGGGGCAGGAGATCGCCTGGGACGACAGCCGGGACATCTGGTGGCACGACGTCGTCGACGAGGCGAGCGACCAGCACACGGCGCAGCCGCACGACAGCGAGCACCCGCTGTTCATCCTCTACACCTCGGGGACCACCGGGAAGCCCAAGGGCATCTTCCACACCACCGGCGGCTACCTCACCCAGGCGGCATTCACCAACTCCGTCGTCCACGACGTCCACCCCGAGAACGACGTGTTCTGGTGCGCCGCCGACGTCGGCTGGGTCACCGGGCACTCCTACATCATCTACGGGCCGCTGACCAACGGCGCGACCGAGATCATGTACGAGGGCACCCCCGACACCCCGCACCAGGGCCGCTGGTGGGAGATCATCCAGAAGTACGGCGTGACCATCCTCTACACCGCGCCGACGACCATCCGCACCTTCATGAAGTGGGGTGACGACATCCCGGCCAAGTACGACCTGTCGAGCCTGAAGCTGCTCGGCTCGGTCGGCGAGCCGATCAACCCCGAGGCGTGGCTCTGGTACCGCAAGCACATCGGCGGCGACCGGTGCCCGATCGTCGACACCTGGTGGCAGACCGAGACCGGCGGCATCATGATCAGCCCGCTCCCCGGCGTCACCAACCTCGAGCCGGGGTCGGCCCAGCGCCCCATCCCGGGCGTCAGCGCCGAGATCCTCGACGACCTGGGCGAGCCGCTGACCGAGATCGAGAAGGTCGGCTATCTCGTGCTGACCAAGCCGTGGCCGGGGATGCTGCGCGGCCTGTGGGGCGACCCGGAGCGCTACAAGGAGACCTACTGGAGCCGGTTCGGTCCGGAGTACTACTTCGCCGGTGACGGCGCCAAGTACGACGCCGACGGCAACATCTGGCTCCTCGGCCGGGTCGACGACGTCATGAACGTCTCGGGCCACCGGCTCTCCACGACCGAGATCGAGTCGGCCCTCGTGTCGCACCCCAAGGTCGCCGAGGCCGCGGTCGTCGGGGCGAACGACGACCTGACCGGTCAGGCCGTCGTCGCCTTCGTCATCCTCCGCCAGCAGGACCACCAGGATGCGGTGGTCGGCGAGGACCTCGTCCAGGAGCTGCGCGACCACGTGGCACACGAGATCGGCCCGATCGCCAAGCCGCGCCAGATCATGATCGTCGCCGAGCTGCCCAAGACGCGGTCCGGCAAGATCATGCGCCGCCTCCTCAAGGACGTCGCCGAGCACCGCGAGATCGGTGACGTCACCACCCTGGCCGACTCCGCCGTCATGAGCCTCATCGAGGCCGGCCTGTCCGCCGGGTCCGGCTCGGAGGGCTGACCGAGCCCCCCTGCCGACGCCACACCGACGGGAGGTATGCCGCGTGCTCAGCGCGCGGCATACCTCCCGAACTCGTCGGCAGGCCGCGAGCGTGGGGGCTCAGGCGTCGGCGACCCGTCGACGCACGCGCCCCATGGGGGTCCACTCGCCACGGGCGATGAGCACCTCGCGCAGCACGTCGGCCCGGTCGCTGATGACCCCCGCCACCCCCGCATCCAGGAGCCGCCCGATCACCGCCGGGTCATCGACGGTCCACGCGATGACCCCGATCTCGTGGGCGGCGGCCATCTCGACGAGCCGGGCGAGCGTCCCGCCGTCCCGGAGCAGCCGGGCCGGGGTGTGGGCGAACTCCGCGTCCGGGAGCCGGGAGGGCGCGCGACGTCCGAGCCGGGCGGCCGCCACCAGCGTCCCCAGGGACCGCCGGCCCAGCGCGGCCCGGGCAGTCGGGACGATGTCGCGCAGCTGCCCGATCCAGGCGTCCCGCGTCCCGGCGACCCAGACCCGGTCCCGGTGGCGCCGCTGTCGCAGCAGCATCGCGAGCGGCTCGATGGCCCGCGGGTCCTTGAGCTCGACCGAGACCTCGACGTCGGGGAACGCGTCGAGCAGCTCGGGAAGCGAAGGGACCGGATGGGACCCGAAGACGGGGATGCGGGCGAGGTCGGACCACAGGCAGTCCCGGACGCCGATCCGCAGCCCGGTGACGCGGTGCAGGCTCGCGTCGTGGAGCAGGGCGAGCCGCCGGTCCCGGGTGGCGCGCAGATCGGTCGCGAGGTGGCGCAGCCCCAGGGCGACCGAGTGCTCGAAGGCCGCCATCGTGTTCTCGGGGGCGAGACCCGCTCCGCCCCGGTGGGCGATGGCCAGTGGCGGGGTCGGCCGGCTCGTGACCATGGCACCAGGCTGACCCCCCTTCCTGCGAGCCTGCTGAACGTCAGGTGAAAGGCCCGCGGCCGCGACGCGAACTCTGGGGACCGACCCCGCCGGTAGTCTGGACCCTTCGGTGTGCCGGGAAGCCTGGTCGGCGGACTCGCAGTGGTGCGGGTCCCCTCACCGACCCGCCGAACCGATGAAGGAGCCGACGATGACCGCCGTGCCCCCGAGCCCCACCCCCAAGAACCGCCTGCTCCGCCGCCCGAGCTGGGCCGAGACCGAGTTCGTCGCCGACGCCCTGCGCACCGAGACCATCGGTGGCGCCCTCCTGCTCGGCGCCGCCGTCCTCGCCATCGCCTGGGCGAACTCACCGTGGCGTGACGGCTACGCGACGTTGCGGGACACCGCCGTCGGGCCCGACTCCCTCCACCTCTCGCTCACCCTCGGCCAGTGGGCGGCCGACGGCCTGCTCGCGATCTTCTTCTTCGTCGCCGGCCTCGAGCTCAAGCGCGAGCTCCTCGTCGGCGAGCTGCGCTCACCCGCCCGGGCCGCGGTGCCGGTCGTCGCAGCCCTGGGCGGCGTCATCGTCCCGGTCGCCCTCTATCTCGGGACGGTGGCCGTCCTCGGCGGCGACGCCGAGAGCTTGCGCGGCTGGGCCGTCCCGGCGGCCACGGACATCGCCTTCGCGCTCGCGGTGCTGGCCGTCCTCGGCTCCCACCTGCCGTCGGCGCTGCGCTCGTTCCTCCTCACCCTCGCCGTCGTCGACGACCTCCTGGCCATCATGATCATCGCCGTGTTCTACACCAGCGAGCTCCACCCGGTTCCCCTCCTGCTGGCCCTGGCGCCGCTCCTCGCCTTCTCGTGGCTCGTCCAGCACCGGATCACCCGGTGGTGGCTCCTGTTCCCCCTCGCGGCCGCCACCTGGGCCCTGGTCCACGCCTCGGGCGTGCACGCAACGGTGGCCGGCGTGCTGCTGGCGCTCGTCGTGCCGGTTCGCCCCAAGGAGCGGGTCTCCGCCCTGAGCAGCCACTCCGGCGAGACCGACGTCGCGCACCGCTTCGAGCACCGGATGCGGCCCCTGTCGGCCGGCGTCGCCGTACCCGTCTTCGCGTTCTTCGCCGCCGGGGTGACGGTGGTCGGTGGGGGTCTGTCGGCGGCCATCGCTGACGAGGCGGCCATCGCGGTCGTCGTCGGACTCGTGGTCGGCAAGGCCGTCGGTGTCTTCGGGAGCACGTATGCCGTGGCCCGGCTGACGCGGGCCGAGCTCGCCGAGGGTCTGACCTGGAGTGACGTGGCCGGGTTGTCCCTCCTCACCGGCGTCGGGTTCACCGTGTCGCTGCTCGTCGGCGAGCTGGCGTTCGGGGTGGCGTCGGGCCGGGACGCCCACGTGCGCCTCGCAGTGCTCGTCGGCTCGATCGTCGCCGCAGTGCTCGCCGCCGCAGTCCTGCGGGTCCGCAACCGGGCGTACGAGCGGATCTGGGAGGACGAACAGCGGGACCGCGACACCGACGGCATACCGGACGTGTCCGCGTAGCCCCGCACGGCGGCCTGCCGCCCGACCCGACGCCGCCGGCGTCGGCCCGGCGTCGCGGTCGATGTGCTGGGTCCGGCGCCTCACGTCGGGGGCGTGCCCCCTCCCAGCAGGGCCCGACTCGCTAGAGTCGGAGCACGGGGACCAGCCCGTCAGCATCGAGGCGACGCGGAGGCACACACGATGGCGACAGACACCAGCTCAGCGGAGCGCACCCTCGGCCAGCTCGTCGCGGACGCCAGCCATGACGTCGAGGGAATCGTGCGCAGCGAGATCGCCCTGGCGAAGGCCGAGATGCTCCACGGCGCCCGGTTCATGGGCAAGGGCGCGGCGATGCTGGGCGCGGCGGCGTTCCTCGCCCTGCTCGGGCTGATCTTCCTCTTCCACACCCTCGCCGCCGTCCTCGCCATCTGGCTTCCGGTCTGGGCCGGCTACCTCATCGTCACCGCGGTCCTGCTGGGCATCGCCGGCCTCCTTGCCCTGGTCGGCAAGAACGCCCTGGCCAAGGCCAGCCCGAACCCCGAGAAGGCCATCGCAGAGGCGCAGCTGACGATCGCCGCTCTCAAGCGCTAGGCCGCTCCGTCCCGCCGTGCGCGAGCAACTGGCTGAGAACTCACCATCTGGCTGAGTACCTTCTCAGCCAGATGGTGGGTTCTCAGCCGGATGCGGTCGCCGGTCAGCCGACGAGGCAGGAGCCGGTCGACACACCCTGGTGCGCCCCGGCGGCCTGGGTCAGGACCGGGCGCAGCTCGTCGAGGGTGAGGGCGTAGCCGGTGTTGGGGTCGTCGAGCGAGCGCGCGAACACCACGCCCGCCACGTGCCCGGACGCGTCGAGCAGCGGGCCGCCGGAGTTGCCGGGCCGCACCACCGCATTGACCGAGTAGACCTGCCGGACCGTCCCGACCGACCGTAGATATCGGCGCCCGTGGCCGACATCTCGCTGCGGATGCGGGCCGCCCCCACGGCGTACCCGCCCCCACCGGGGAAGCCGGCCACCACGGCGTCGTCGCCGCGCACCAGGCTGGAGCCGAGGCTAAGGGCCGGAGCGGTCACGCCGGGGGCGTCGATGACCGCGAGGTCGCGCTCGGGGTCGAACAGGACGACGTGGCCGGTCGTGATCGGCCCGGTCCCGCGCACCTGGAGCGATACCTGGCTCAGCCCCGCGACGACGTGCGCGTTGGTGACGACCGTCCCGGTCGACGACACCCAGCCGGTGCCCTCCTGGACCTGGCGGCACTGCTGGGCGATGCCGGTGATCTTGACGATCGACCTCCCGGCGGCCACCACACCGGGGTTGTGGACCACGGTCGCCGAGGGCGCGGCGACGGGGGTGATCGGCTCGGCCTGGATGCCCTGGAAGACCTGGGGGAACCCCTCCCTGTCGAGCACCTGCCGGAAGGACGCGAACAGGCTGGAGGTCCGGTCGGGCATGACGGAGTCGATGACCCGCAGCACCGAGGAGTTCGCGATGGCCCGGGACACCGGCTCGGGCCCTCCGACCCGCAGCGCCCCCGCGACGAACCACATGAGCACCGACGCGGCGACGGTGACGGCGACCATTCCCGCGACGCCGTCGACCGCCTGGGCCAGCGGCAGCTTGGCCCAGTCACGGATCCGCTGCCCCGCGAGTAGGGCCAGGCTCTGACCGATCGAGGCGACGACGAACACGCTGGCCACGAGCAGGCCGGCGCGTACGGCGGTGTTGCCGGCGGCCCAGTCCCACCGGTCGACGACGCTCGGCAACAGCCACATCGCCACCCCCGCCCCGCCGAGGAACCCGGCGAGGCTGAACATCGAGACGAGGAAACCCTGGCGCAGGCCGGAGATCGCGTATGCCGCGAGGACGGCGATGAGGATGAGGTCGAGCAGCGTCACGACTGGTAACCCCGGGTCCACGAGGTGATGACGTGCTCGGGGATCGGCCGCTCGGCCGAGGAGTCCCACGGGCGGGACAGCCCGGCGATGTCGAGCACGGCCGACAGCAGCATCGCGGTGAACCCCCAGACGAACAGCCCGTCGACGTCGAACCCCGGGCCGCGCATCCCCGACGGGTGGGGCACCATGAACCGGTTGGCCGGGTCGACCAGGGTGGCGATCGGCGCCCGGACCACCCGGGCGACCTCGGCCTCGGTGGGAACGAGCGGTGTGGGCTCGGGCCACCACGCCAGGACCGGCGTCACGCAGTTGCGGCTCGGCGACAGGTAGAGGTCGGGAAGGGCGTGGACGACGTCGACGGCGCCCGGCTCGACGCCGACCTCCTCGTGGGCCTCGCGCAGCGCCGCGTCGACCGGACCGCGGTCCTCCGGGTCGAGCGCCCCACCGGGAAAGGACACCTGCCCAGGGTGGGCCCGCAGCTCGCGCGAGCGCTCGGTGAGGACGACGTCGACGCCGAGCTCGCCGGGACCGAACAGCATGAGCACCGCCGACCGGCGGTAGGGGCGGGTCGGCGGGGTGAACATCGCGAAGTAGTCGGGCAGCCCGGCCCGGACCTCCTCCACCATCGCCGCCATCCACGGCGGGCGCCCGGCGCTCATGCCGACGGCTCCGCCATCGGTGCGACGTGGCCCGGGGCCAGCTCGAACTTGAGCAGCCGTGCCGCCTTGACCGGGTCGGTCTCGCCCTCCCCGTAGGCCGGGCACCACTCGGCCACGGGGCAGGCGCCGCAGGCCGGTCGCCGGGCGTGGCAGGTGCGCCGACCGTGGAAGATGAGGACGTGGCTGAGCATCGTCCAGTCGCGCCGGGGGAACAGCGCCCCCACCGCGTGCTCGACCTTGACCGGGTCCTCCTCGGTCGTCCATCCGAAGCGCCGCGCCAGCCGCCCGACGTGGGTGTCGACGGTGATTCCGGGCACCCCGAAGGCGTTGCCCAGCACGACGTTGGCGGTCTTGCGCCCGACGCCGGGGAGGGTGACGAGGTCGGTCATCCGGCCGGGGACCTCGCCGTCGAAGCGCTCGACCAGCGCGGCGCCCAGCTTCATCACCGAGTCGGTCTTGGCGCGGAAGAAGCCGGTGGGCTTGAGCAGCTGCTCGAGCGCGGAGCGGTCGGCGCCGGCGAGCGCGGCGGCGTCGGGGTAGCGGGCGAACAGGGCCGGGGTGACCTTGTTGACCGCGATATCGGTCGTCTGGGCCGACAGGATCGTCGCCACCAGGAGCTGGAGAGGGCTGCTGAAGTCGAGCTCGCAGTGGGCGTAGGGGTAGCGATCGTGGAGGGCGCGGTAGGTCCGGCGGGCCCGACGGGTCCGCGCCACCGGGGATTCCGCGGCATACCGCTCGGCACGTCGCGCCGCCGCGGACCGGGCGCGACCAGGGGAACTCACCAGGCCAGAGTACGTGGGGGAGGTGACTTGACCCACATCGCTCATGGCACACTGTGCCCGTGGATCACGACGTCATTCGCAAGGCCCCGTTGTTCGCAGCCGTGGACGACGAAGCGGCCGATCACCTGATCGCCTCGATGACAGCCTCCCTCATGGAACGGGGGGACGTGCTGTTCCACGAGGGGGACCAGGGAGACCGCCTCTATGTCATCGCCGAGGGCAAGATCAAGCTCGGGCGGCGCAGCGCCGACGGCCGCGAGAACCTCCTGGCCATCCTCGGGCCCGGCGAGATGTTCGGTGAGCTCAGCCTGTTCGACCCGGGCCCCCGCACCGCCACGGCGACGGCCATCGCGGAGACCCAGCTCCTCGCGCTCGACAACGAGGAGCTGACCCGCTACCTCGCGAACCGCCCGGGCATCGCGGTGACCCTGCTCGCGGCGCTCGCCCGGCGGCTGCGCCGCACCAACGAGTCGCTCGCCGACCTCGTCTTCACCGACGTCCCCGGACGGGTCGCCAAGGCGCTTCTCGACCTGGCCCGCCGGTTCGGCCGACCGGTCGAGGAGGGCATCCTTGTCGCCCACGACCTCACCCAGGAGGAGCTCGCCCAGCTCGTCGGCGCCTCCCGCGAGACCGTCAACAAGGCCCTCGCCGACTTCGCCACCCGCGGCTGGCTCAAGCTCGAGGCCCGAGCGGTGCTGCTCCTGGACGTCGAGCGGCTCCGGCGCCGGGCGCGCTGACGCCCAGATACGCGAGCTGCGCGCGGATCGACAGCCGCGCCGCCGGCCACACCTGTTCGGGGACGTCGGCGTACACCCGCCGCAGCACCCCGTCGACCGGGTCCGGCTCCCCCGCCGCCCCGTCGGCGAGCGCCTGGCGCACCTGGTCGAGCCGCTCCCGCCGGTGCACCTGGTAGAACGCCACCATCGCCCGCGCGTCGGGCACGACCGGGCCGTGACCCGGGAGGATGCTCACCACCTCTCCCCCACCCACGAGCCGCTCGATGGCGACGAGGGAGCGCAGGTATGCCGCGAGCTCGCCGTCGGGGTGCGCGACCACGGTCGTCCCGCGGCCGAGCACCGTGTCGCCGGTGAGCAGGGCATGGTCGGCGCCGAGGGCGAACGAGATGGAGTCGGCAGTGTGCCCCGGGGTGGCGACGACCCGCAGCTCGAGCGGCCCGGCCCGCACGAGGTCACCGTCGTCGAGGTCGTCATGACCGGTGCCGACGGCGCGGACCCGGCTCCCGGTGATCTCGGCGAACCGCTGCGCCCCCTCGGCGTGGTCGGGGTGACGGTGGGTGAGGACCGTCTCGGTGACGCGGGCACCCGCGTCGGCGACCACGCGGCATACGCGCTGCAGGTGGGCCTCGTCGAGCGGGCCGGGGTCGACGACGAGCGCGGCGGCCGAGCCGGGCTCGAGCAGGACCCAGGTGTTGGTCCCGTCGAGGGTCATCGGTCCGGGGTTGGGGGCCAGCACGCAGTGTGCCCGCGGGGTCACCTGTCCGCCCGACCAGGGCGCCGCGGTCGAGGCGGGCGGCTGGGCGGGCACCGCCGTCACGCGAGCTCCGAGCGGATGACGACCCCGTCACCGGTGTCAACGAGCACCGGCAGCACCGCCGTCACCACGGGGGTGTCGGCGAGGAACTCCTCGGCCGAGCCGAACCGGGCCAGCTCCTCGAGGGCCACCAGCGTCGGCGGCAGGAGCAGGGCCCGGCCGTCGGCGTGCTCGGTGAGCAGGTCGGCCGGGAGCACCCACCGGAACTGGTCGGCCTCGGTCGTCGACCCCACGGCCCGCTGCCCCGGCGGCAGCCGGGCGGCGAAGATCCACGTGTCGTAGCGCCGGCGCTCGAACTCGGGCGTGATCCAGTGCGCCCGCAGCCGCAGGTCGGCCGGGTCGAGCCGGACCCCGCACTCCTCCTCGACCTCGCGCACGGCGGCGGCCACCACCTGGAGGGCCTGGCCGAGCCCGAGGTCCATCGCGGCCGCCAGCGGCCCCAGCGGCCCCGGGTCGAGCCCGGCGTCCGCGTCGGCGGGGTCGACGCCGCCGCCGGGGAACACGTGCATCATCGGCGCGAACTCCATCGTCGGGACCCGGCGCTGGACGAACACCTCGGGGCCCGACGCGGTGTCGTGCACGAGCAGCACGGTCGCGGCCAGGCGAGGCGCCGCCCCAGGGGCCGGAGCCGCCAGCCAGGCCCGCGCGGCGCCCTCCCACGACGCGGAGCGGGGCGGGGGGAAGTCGCGCAGCATCTCGGCCTCGTCGGGCTCAGTCGGCGACGTGGACGACGATCTCCACCTCGACGGGCGCGTCGAGCGGCAGCACCGCGACCCCGACGGCGGAGCGCGCGTGGACGCCCTTGTCGCCGAACGCCGCGCCGAGCAGCTCGCTCGCGCCGTTGACCACGCCCGGCTGGCCGGTGAACGCCGGGTCGCTGGCGACGAACCCGACGACCTTGACGACCCGCTCGACCTTGTCGAGGTCGCCGACGACGGACTTGACGGCGGCGATGGCGTTGAGGGCGCAGACCTCGGCGAGCACCTTGGCGTCCTCGGGCGGGATGAGGCCGTGGCCCACGCCGACCTTTCCGGTCTGCACGAGCACCCCGGACACCATGGGGAGCTGGCCGGAGGTGTAGACCCGCGAGCCGTCGACGACGGCCGGCACGTAGGCCGCGACCGGCGCCGCGACCTCGGGGACGACGTGGCCGAGCTCGGCCAGGCGGTCTTCGACGGCGCTCATGGCTCAGGCCCCCTTCGGGCGCTTGAGGTAGGCCACGAGGCCGTTGCCGTCGGGCCCGGGCAGCACCTGGACGAGCTCCCAGCCGTCCTCGCCCCACTGGTCGAGGATCTGCTTGGTCGCGTGGACGATGAGCGGCACCGTGGCGTACTCCCATGTCTGCATGTCGGCCACTGTAGCTCCGCGGGCGGGCGGCATACCCTCCCCCCTCCCCGTGCACCCACCTCACCCCAGCGTCCGAGCAACTGGTCGTCATGACCGCCACTTACGCGGACCCAAGCAGTGGGCGGAGGTATGCCGGGGGCGCCCGTAGGCTGGGGCCGTGCCTGCTCCCGCCGTCGACCGGCTGTTCGCGGACACCCGGCTGCACGTCGTGACAGGCAAGGGCGGGGTCGGCAAGACGACGGTCGCGAGCGCACTGGCGCTCTCGCTGGCCCAGCGCGGCAAGCGAGTGCTCCTCGCCGAGGTCGAGGGCCGCCAGGGGATCTCGCAGACCTTCGATGTGCCGCCCATCGGGGCCGACGAGGTCCGCCTCGTCAAGGACTCGTTCGGCGGCGAGCTGTGGGGTCTGTCGGTCGAGGCGAAGCCGGCCCTGCTCGAGTACCTCGACACCTTCTACCACCTGGGCCGGGCCGGGGCGGCGCTGGAGAAGGTCGGCGCCATCGACTTCGCCACCACCATCGCGCCGGGGGTGCGGGACGTCCTGCTCATCGGCAAGATCTACGAGGCGGCGCGGCGCACCCGCGGCCCGAAACGCGGCCAGGGCGGGCTCGTCTACGACGCCGTGGTCCTCGACGCGCCGCCCACCGGACGGATCACCCGGTTCCTCAACGTCAACGCCGAGGTCGCCGACATCGCCAAGGTCGGGCCGATCCGAGCCCAGGCCGACTCGATCACCCGGATGATGCGCGACTCGCGCACCCGGGTCCACGTCGTCACCCTGCTCGAGGAGATGCCGGTCCAGGAGAGCGTCGACGCCCTCGCGCGAGCTGTCGGCGACCCGGCTGGGCCTCGGCGCGGTGGTCGTCAACCAGGTACGCGAGCCCCTGCTGGGGGACGCCGAGCGGGCGCTGCTCGTGGGGGCCGAGCAGCGGCCGGGCCGGGAGGACGCCCTCGCCTCGCGGCTTCGCGCCGATCTCGCGTCGGCCGGGGTCCGGGTGACCGGGCCGATGGTGGCGGGGCTGCTCAGGCGAGGCTCGCGACCACCTCGACCGGGTCGACCTCGAGGCGCGAGATGGAGACCGAGGTGCTCGCGCAGGGGCTCCCGGTGCTCCGGCTGCCCTCGCTCGCCGACGGCATCGAGGACGGCGGGATCGCCGTGCTCGCCGACGAGCTGAACAGCCAGGGGGTGCGGTGATGGCCCGGGTCCAGGCGCCCCGGTTCGACGTCGACGCCCTGCTCGCCGACCCCGACGTGGGGATCGTCGTGTGCTGCGGCTCCGGCGGGGTCGGCAAGACGACGACGGCCGCGGCCCTCGGGGTCCGGCCGCCGAGCAGGGGCGCCGCGCGGTCGTCCTCACCATCGACCCCGCCCGTCGGCTGGCGCAGAGTCTCGGGCTGACCCACCTCGACAACACTCCACGCCCGGTCGCCGGCATCGACACCTCGGCAGAGCGGCTCGCTCGACGCGATGATGCTCGACATGAAGCGGACCTTCGACGAGGTCGTCGAGGCCCACGCCACGCCGGACAAGGCGCGCCAGATCCTCGCCAACCCCTTCTACCAGGCGGTGTCGAGCTCCTTCGCCGGGACGCAGGAGTACATGGCGATGGAGAAGCTCGGCCAGCTCCGGGCCGAGGCCGACCGCGACGGGACCGTGGGACCTCATCATCGTCGACACCCCGCCGTCCCGCTCGGCGCTGGACTTCCTCGACGCCCCGAAGCGGCTGGGCAGCTTCCTCGACGGCCGGTTCATCCGGCTGCTCGCCGGCCCGGCCAAGGCCGGCTCGCGGGCCTACCTCAAGGTGTTCTCGGTCGGCGTCAACCTCGCCGCGGGCACCTTGTCCAAGCTCCTCGGCGGGCAGATGCTCACCGACGTGCAGACCTTCGTCGCGGCGCTCGACACGATGTTCGGCGGCTTCCGCGAGCGGGCCGACCTCACCTATGCCCTGCTCAAGGAGCCGGCGACCGCGTTCGTCGTCGTCGCGGCCCCCGAGCGGGACGCACTGCGCGAAGCCGCCTACTTCCTCGACCGGCTCGCACAGGAGGGTATGCCGCTGGCCGGGCTCGTCGTCAACCGGCGTCCAGGCGGTCCCCGCCTCGACGCTCTCCGCCTCACGCGCGGCCGCCGCCGCCGAGCAGCTGGAGGACCTCGCCGAGAATGGGGCGGACGGCCCGGCCGGGGAGGGCTCCGACCTTCGGTCGCGCTGCTACGCCTGCACGCCGACCTCGCCACCACGGCGGCCCGGCAGCGGGCGCACACCCAGCGCTTCCTCGCCGCCCACCCGAGCGTCGAGGTCGTCGAGGTGCTGGCAGCCGCCACCGACATCCACGACCTGGCGGGGCTGCGGGAGGTTGGCGCCGCCCTCGGCGGGCGCTGACGGCATACGGATGGCGTATGCCGCTGGGGTGGGCGACCCAGCCGGCCGACCGTGTCGTGGGGCAGGCTCCCTGGCAGGGGTGGAGGTGTCCGGTCCGTGGACCGGATGGACACGGTCAGCGCCGGATCAGCTGGCGACGGCCTGACCGGCGCGGGTCTTGGCGGCCGAGAGGATGGCGGTCCAGGAGCGGACCTCGGGGCGGCGGCGCAGCAGCGCCCGGCGCTCGCGCTCGGTCATCCCGCCCCAGACGCCGAACTCGGTCCGGTTGTCGAGGGCGTCGGCGAGGCATTCGGCCATGACGGGGCAGCCCTTGCACATGACCTTGGCGGCCCGCTGCGCCTTACCCTGGACGAAGAGCGCGTCCGGGTCCGCTGTCGCGCATAGTCCCTGGCCGCGCCAGTCCACGACCCACTCGGGTGCAAAGCTCGCCGCGGTGGTGCTCGACGGCGGCTCGATCGTCATCTCCGTCACCCTCCTTCCGCCAGGTCTTGACGCCGGTTGGGCACCCCTTGGCTGGGGTTGCTCGTCTACCTGCTTGACACTAGGTCCCGCCCAGGTGCCGGGCCATGACCCGAACCGGTGGTTTCTCCTAGCCGTTCGGACTAGTCACCCCGTGGTCCGATCAGCGTCTGCACCAGGTGGACCGGCTACCCTCTGTGCATGCTTGGTGCTCTCATGACGCTGCCGCGCGTCCTGCGACGGCTGGTGGGGCTCGTGGTGCTCGCCGGCGCCATGGGCGTGCTGGTCGCGGGTCTGGCGGTGCCGGCCATCGGGGCCGTGGGCTCCGTCGTCAACGGGGCGGCCTCCGCCTACACCTCGCTGCCCAGTGATTTCAACGTCGCGCCGCTGGCCCAGGCCTCACGCATCCTCGACGCCAACGGCAAGCTGATCGCCAACCCTTACGACGAGAACCGCATCATCGTCTCGCTGAAGAAGATCGCCCCGATCATGCAGAAGGCGCAGGTCGCGATCGAGGACTCGAGGTTCTTCGAGCACGGCCCGATCGACGCCCGCGGGTTCAGCCGCGCGCTGGTGTCCAACCTCCAGGGCAAGGACGTCCAGGGCGCGTCGACTCTGACCCAGCAGTACGTCAAGATCACCATGCAGGAGAACGCCCTACGGGCCGACGACCCCGAGGCGGCCAAGAAGATCCTCTACGACCGCACGGTGTCCCGGAAGCTCCAGGAGCTCAAGTACGCCCAGAACGTCGAGCAGAACTACACCAAGGCCCAGATCCTCGCCGGATACCTCAACCTGGTGAACTACGGCGACCAGTCCTACGGTGTCGAGGCGGCCGCGGAGAACTACTTCGGGGTCCACGCCAGCCAGCTCACGCTCAACCAGTCGGCGCTGCTCGCCGGCATCGTCCAGCAGCCCAACGCCTTCAACCCGGTCCTGCACCCGGCGCAGGCACAGGTCCGCCGCGACCAGGTCCTTGACCGGATGCAGCAGCTGAGCCTGGCCAGCGCCAAGGACGTCGCCGCCGCCAAGAAGGTGTCGGTCAAGTCGATGATCCACAAGAAGCCCAACCGGGGCGTCTGCCTGCGCTCCAGCGAGCCGTACTTCTGCCAGTACGTCCTGGAGTGGCTCGAGAAGTCCCCGCAGATGGCGGTGCTGGGCAAGACGGTGGCCGAGCGGCACGACACGATCTACCAGGGCGGGTTGACGATCAAGACGACCCTCACCCCGAAGATGCAGAAGGCGGCCCAGAAGTACATCACCAAGGCCGTCCCGATCCACAACAAGAGCAACCTCGGCGGCGGCGTCACGATCATCCAGCCGGGCACCGGGAAGATCCTCGCGATGGCCCAGGGCTCCGACTTCGCCAAGAACCAGGTCAACTGGAACGTCGACGTCCAGTACGGCGGCTCGCTGGGGTGGCAGTTCGGGTCGACGGCGAAGATGTTCGCCCTGGTCACCGCGCTGGAGCGGGGTCTGCCGCTCAATGCCTCCGTTCCGGTGCCGGCCGCCGGTCCGAGCACCCCCTACGTCTTCCCGGCCAGCGCGTTCCACGACTCCTGCAATGCGAGCAAGTTCGAGGTCCGCAACGACTTCCCCAACGGCAACACGACCCAGCCGCTGGCGTACATCACGTCGCAGTCGATCAACTCGGCGTTCGCCAAGCTGACGATCGACCTCGGCGCCTGCTCGGTCCGCGACACGATGACCCGGATGGGCCTGCACGACGGCTACGGCAAGCCCATCGACAAGAACCCGGCGTCCATCGCGCTCGGCGCCGGCACGACGACGACGATGTCCATGGCCTCGGCCTACGCGACCCTCGCCGCCAACGGCAAGTACTGCGAGCCGATGCCGATCGCCTCGATCACGACGGCCGACAACACGCCCCTGAAGTTTAAGGCGACCTCGTGCAAGCAGGTCGTCGACAAGGACGTCGCCGCCGGCGTCACACAGCTCCTCAAGGGCCCGCTGGTCAACGGCACGGCCAGCGGGGTCTGGAACGTGTCGGCCCGCCCGGCCGCCGGCAAGACCGGGACGACGAACAACCACAACCAGGCGTGGTTCGTCGGCTACACCCCGCAGCTGTCGACCGCGGTCTGGGTCGGCAAGCTCCGCCCGGCCGACAAGTACGGCCACCTCTACACGCTCAACGGCTCGTGCTTCGGCGGCTACGGGTGCAAGGGCTCCGTCTTCGGAGGAACGATCGCGGCGCCCGTCTGGGCCGACGTCATGCGGGCCGCCTCCTCGGGGATGGCGGTCAAGCAGTTCGCCACCCCGTCGAGCAAGGTGCAGAACGGCGACTACGTCACGCTGCCGTCGGTCATCGGCCTCTCGTTCGGCGCCGCCCAGGCCAGGCTGCAGGCCGCCGGCTTCAAGGCGTACCAGGCCGGCTACATGGACAGCAGCCTCCCCGCCGGAGTCGTGGCCGCGACCCAGCCCTCGTCCCGCGCCCTGAAGAACTCGAGCGTCGGGCTGGTGCTCAGCAACGGCAAGGCGCCGAAGCCCAAGACGACGCCGACGAAGAAGCCCAAACCGGGACCGGGGATCCGCCCACCACGGATCATCATCCCGCCGGTCAACTAGCGACCGCGCTCCCGGTCCGGGCGCCGAAGATCCCGTCGAGTGAGAGCGACCTCGCCTCGACCGGTGCGATCCCGACGACTGCGGTTGCCGGTGCGACCCCGCGCCCGACCTGATCCGGGGGCCGGCTACCCGGAAAGCATCCCCTTGACGATCGCGGCCACCCGGCCACCGTCGGCGCGGCCCGAGACCTCGGCCTGGGCCGCCTTCATGACCAGGCCCATCTGCGGCATACCGGTGGCGCCGGTGGCCTCCACGGCCCGGCCGACGATCGCCGCGAGCTCGGCGTCGTCGAGCTGGGCGGGCAGGTAGGCGTCGAGGATGGCGAGCTCGGCCAGCTCCTGGTCGGCGAGCTCGGGGCGGTGGGCGTCGGTGTATGCCGTGACCGCCTCCTTGCGCTTCTTGGCCTCCTTGGCGAGGACCTTGAGCACCTCGTCGTCGCTCAGCCGACGTGCCTCGTCGCCGGCGACCTCGGTCGTCGTGATCGCCGTGAGGGCCATGCGCAGCGTGCCGGCCCGGACCTTGTCGCGCGCACGAATGGCGTCGTGGAGGTCGTGCTGGATGGTCGCCTTGAGGCCGGTCTCGCTCATGGGACCAGTCTCCCATCGTCGACCAGCGAGTTCCGAGCCGCCTCCGGGCGGCCGACGCGGGGTCAGGTTCGGGGCGGGGTGGACGGCATACCGGTGGGTGCCGCGGACCCCGCCGTGGTGAACGGATTTCGGGACGACACGTCGGGTTTGCCAAGATGGGCCGATGAGCTCGTTCCTCCGCTCCGCCGCGACGACCGCCGGTGCCCTCGTGGCGACGGGGGTGGCGGGGGTCGCCTACGCCGGGCTGGTCGAGCGCAACCTGTTCACCCTGCGCCGCGCCGCCGCGCCCGTGCTGCCGCCAGGGTCCAGCCCGGTGCGGGTCCTCCAGGTCAGCGACCTGCACCTGCTCCCCCGCCAGCAGCGCAAGATCGAGTGGGTACGCTCGCTCGCGGACCTGCGGCCCGACTTCGTCGTCAACTCGGGGGACAACCTCGCGCACGTCGAGGCCGTCCCGGCGCTCCTGCGGGCGATGGAGCCGCTCATGGACTACCCCGGGGCGTTCGTCCTCGGGTCGAACGACTACTGGGCGCCCGTGTTCCGCAACCCGGCGCTCTATCTGACGCCCGAGTACGCCCGCCCGCCCAAGGTCCGGCCCGATCTGCCCGTCGACGACCTGGTCGCGGGGCTGGTCGGCGGCGGCTGGTCCGACCTCAACAACGCCCGGTCGGTGGTGTCGATGGCGGGACTTCCGGTCGAGCTTGTCGGCGTGAACGACCCGCACACCGACCTCGACCGGTATGCCGATGTCGCCGGTGCCGCGTCGTCGTCGGTGGCGTTGACCATCGGGCTCGTCCATGCGCCCTACCAGCGCGTCCTGGACGCCATGACCGCCGACGGCGCCGGGCTCGTCATCGCGGGGCACACCCATGGCGGGCAGCTCGCCGTACCGCTGTACGGGGCGCTCGTCACGAACTGCGACCTCGACCGCCGGCGCGCCAAGGGTCTGTCCCGCTGGTGGCCCGGCGCGGAGGGTTCGCCGTCGTCCGCGGCCCCGGAGGGGGCGGCATACCTGCATGTATCGGCCGGGCTGGGGACGTCCCCCTTCGCGCCGGTCCGGTTCGCCTGTCGTCCCGAGGCGACCCTGCTGACCCTGCTGCCCAGCGACTGAGACGGCTGGCGGGTGGGTGGCTGCGGGGTGCCGGCTGCCGGCTCTGCCTCAGCGGCGGGTGCGCGGCGGGGCGCTGTCTGCGGCCCGTGACGATCAGCCCTCGGTGGGCCGCCCCACCCCCGCATCGGTATGCCGGGCGGTGGGCGAGGTGGTCGTCATGCGGGTGCGTCTCGGCTGGGGAACCGATTTCTGACGCCGTGGCGGGGTCGGCTATCCTCGGGTGTCGCTGCCCGCGGTGGGCGGCGACATGCCACGGGGTGTGGCGCAGCTTGGTAGCGCGCTTCGTTCGGGACGAAGAGGCCGCAGGTTCAAATCCTGTCACCCCGACTCGGTGAGTCAAGGCCCCGACCAGCGGAAATGTGGTCGGGGCCCTGATGTTGCCCCGACTTTGGGCATAACCGGGGGCATAACGCAAGCCGCTTCGTGTGCCCGGTCTGGTGTACGAGTGCGGGCCCGGGAGGACACTCGAGGTCGTCCCGGGTCTCGTGGAAGTTGAGGTGGCGGTCCCCCGCCTGAGGCCTGCCGTCTGGTAGGTCTCGGGTGTCCGCCAAGACAACCCAGAGACAGGGGACCGCTGTGACCAAGAAGTACCAGAAGACCGTGCTGGACGCGATGCCGGTGGCCGTGCCGGAGCGGGTGAGCATCGCGATGGAGCAGGTCGCGGCCGAGATGCGTGAGGGCCTGCTCGCCCTCGCGGTCGGTGCGGGGCTGCAGGTGATGCAGCAACTGATGGAGGCCGACGTGGCCGCGGTGTGCGGCCCGCGGGGCCGGCATGACCCGGACCGGGCCGCGGTCCGGCATGGCACCGGGGCGGGGTCGGTGACCCTGGGCGGGCGGCGGGTGCCGGTGGCCCGGCCCCGGGTCCGCGCGGCGGATGGGTCCGGGGAGGTGGCGGTGCCCTCGTATGAGCTGTTCACCGGCACCGAGCTGCTGGGGAAGATGGCGTTGGAGCGGATGCTGGCCGGGGTCTCGACCCGGCGGTACCCGGCCGCGTTGGAGCCGGTCGGCGAAGCGGTCCAGCAGTCCTCGCGGGCCACGTCGCGCTCGGCGGTCTCGCGCCGGTTCGTCGCGATGACCGAGCACGCCCTGGCGGACCTGCTCGCCGCCGACCTGTCCGGGCTGGACCTGGTCGCGGTCATGGTCGACGGGGTCTACTTCGCCGAGCACCTGTGCGTGGTCGCCCTGGGCATCGACATCGACGGGGTCAAGCACCCCCTCGGGCTGGTCGAGGGCTCGACCGAGAACACCACCGTGGTGCGGGCCCTGCTGGCCGGGTTGCGGGACCGGGGCCTGGACGTCACCCGCCCAGTCCTGGCCGTCCTCGACGGCGCCACGGCCCTGTCGGCCGCGGTCAAGGAGGTGTTCGACCGCCCGGTGATCGGTCGGTGTCAGCTGCACAAGCTGAGGAATGTCCGTGACCACCTGCCCGAGACGATGCGCGGGCCGGTGGAGAAGCGGATCCGCACCGCGTACCACGCGGCCTCCGCCCTGGAGGCCGAGGCCCAGCTGACCTCGCTGGCCAAGGAGCTCGAGAAGTCCCACCCCGGCGCCGCCGGCAGCCTGCGCGAAGGCATGGCCGAGACCCTCACCGTGCTGCGCCTCGAGGTCCCACCGACCCTGGCCCGGACCCTGCGGTCGACGAACGCGGTGGAGTCGATGATCTCCATCGCAAGGGACCACTCCCGCAACGTCAAACGCTGGCGCGACGGACAGATGGCGCTGCGCTGGTGCGCCGCCGGGATGCTCGAGGCGTCCAAGCAGTTCCGCCGCGTCAACGGCCACCTGCACCTACCCGCCCTACGCGCCGCGCTGGAACGACACGTCGGCGCGACCACTGTCGGCGACGACTGCCACAATCACGACATGAGCGCAGCCTGACGCTCATGCAGGCCGCCACCGAAGTTCCACGGAACTCGGGACAACCTCGGACACTCGGGCAACGGCTCTGACTCCAGCGCGACCGGCACACATTCCGACACCGGCTCTTCGGACAAGTCACTTCCCGGACCCGCCAACACCCAGCCTAGAACCGATATCCCCAAAGCGTCTTGACACAGAAGGGAGCCAAGAGGTGCGTACGGCCGCGCCAGCGGCATGAGTAGCCCTGTGTCAGGGGGTGCGGGTCGGAGGGCGTGGGTGGTGTGGTCGTGGACGATGGCGTCTCGCCGGCATGTCCGATGATGTGCAGCCAGCGCGGGCGTGGATGCGGGAGGTGCTTCGACGTTCGGAGGGGATGGGGGCCGCGTCGGCCCGCCCGATATCGGGAATGCGGAACGGGCCGTGCCGGTGTGGGCGAGGCTCGCGCCGACCGGTACGGATAGGGCTCAGGAGCGCCTGACGGGTGGCTCGGCCGGGAACAGTATCGGGCTCAGGTGGTACGGCAAGCGGCCCGGTCCCGGCGCGTTCGCCAGGAGCGGCTGCATAACGGCGAGCATCTGGCCGCGGAGCTGGCTCAGATCCTCTGGACTGGCCCAGATGGTGCCTTGGCGGTAAGAAACCGAGTCGGCACTCGGGTTGGCGCCGTCACGATCGAGGTAGGCGTTGAATTCGGAGATCAGGGCGATCATCGCGATGGCGAATCCGCGGCGGTGATCATCTAGGGACATGGTCGCGGCAACGTCTTCGTCGATCGAGGGCCGGTTCTGCGCGAGCCGGTACCGGCGCTCTACCGCGCCCCGCACACGCTGCTCGTCGGCGACCTGCAAGTAACCGGCTTCAAGCAAGACGGCGACATGCCGGTACACGGTGACCTTCGAGACGTCCGGCGTTCGTGCGCACAGCTCGCCGGTGGTGAACTCGCGCCGTCCGGACAGCGCGCGGATGATCCGGAGCCGGACCGGGTGCAGGACAAGCTCCGTGACGTTCACGGAGCCCACTATTTCATATGTGCTACCGTTATCGCAGATGAAATAGGTGGCGACGGGAGTGGGGATGAGGGAGGCGATCGGGCGATCGGTGCCCGTCAACGGGCGATCGGTGTACGTCGAGGAGCGCGGCGTCGGCGAGGGCCGGGTGGTCTTCGAATCTGGATCCGGGCAAGGGCGCACCAGCTGGGACTTGGTCGTACCGAAACTGGCCGATCAGGCACACCTCCTCGCGTATGACCGGGCCGGGTTCGGCCGCAGCGGCCGCATCAAGCAGCAGCTGAGTATCGACGAGATGGCAGCTGACCTCGTCGCGCTGATCGACGCGACCGTCCCGCCGGGAGCGCCTCTGGTGCTCGTCGGGCACAGCATGGGTGGGCTGATCGGCCGCCGCGCCGCCGAGCGCCTCGGGCCGCGGTTGGCAGGACTGCTCCTAGTTGATCCGACACCAGAGACCGCACCGGTCTACGACACGTTCGACCGCACAGCCCGGCAGGTCGACCTCTCGCTGGCGATCGGCCAGCCGCTGATGTGGATCCGCCCCCTCGCGTGGTTGTCCACCGGCAACATCCGCCGCGCGTACCCACGCGAGACCTACGCGACCATGCTGGCAGAGGACTTCACACCGGCCGGCCTCGGGCAGACACGCAGAGAGTTCAAAGCCGTCGCCGCCGCGATCCATCAGTTCCGCGCCGCACCACCGGCGGCGCCGCACTGCCCGACGGTCATCTTGTCGGCCACCCGCCCGCTGCGGCGCGGCAGCGCCCCTCATACGCTCGGCGCGCACCAGCGCCGATGGGTCGAATCGCTGCCCGACGGTCACTTCGAGCCAGTCGACGCCAGCCACTTCATCCAAGCCGAGCAACCCCAACTCGTTGCCGAGACCATTCGCCGGCTCCTCGATCACAGCCACCGGGCCGGTATCCGCCACATCGACTCAAACCGATGACGTGCGGGCTCGGGTCGCACTGACGGTCAGACGTTAGCGATCGGCACCTGCCCAGTGGCGGGCCTGCCCATTCCGCCGCCCGTCGACCATCCTCATCGCCGCAGGGATCCGGTCGCCGTCCTAGCCGGCCAGAGCCAACCTGGCGATCCGGACAAACGCACTCGTTGTAGGGCCGGGCGTCAGGAGGGAGGGTGCCGATAGAACGCTCAGGCTCAGCAGCGGCCGCGGCCAATCGGGACCGATCCAGGGCGGAGAGCGCCCCTGCTCTGGTCGCCCACCCGAGGATGTCGGCACCGATCAGGACGGGTCCGATCTCCCCGTAGTCCGCCCCTCTCGACCGAGTCCTGGAACGGCTCCGCCACGTGCACGCCCATCTCCTCGGCCAGAGTCTCGGGCACGAGGGCAGCGTAGATCACCGGCATGCGCTCATCAGCAGGATCAACCGCGCCGCGCAGCAGAAAGGGCGCACGTGGGCTGACCGGATGTACTACTTGAGGGCCGTGAGGGCAGCGCTTTCTTGGGCTGTTCCTGGCCGTGTCAGCGGATGCAACCGCCGTGGCGGTCGGCCCGCACGTGCGGATGCATCACGTCGGTCACCCCCGCCCAGGCGTGCGGGTCCCTGCCTGCGACCAAGAGGACATCCCGATGGTCAAGCAGCGCCATCGCCTCGCCGTTCGACGGTGGAAACCACGGGAGCAGCGACTCCGCGCTCATGTAGTGGTTTACCAGCGCCCGTCTCGTGCCATGGCTGCCGTTGTTGGGCAGGGAGCGATGCAGGAGGTAGCCGTCGAAGACCAACGCGGCGCCTGCCTTGATCTCGACGGGGACGGCATCCGCTTCGCGGTAGCCGAAGTCATAGGCCTCGTCCGTGCAGTCGAACCGGTCGTCGTCCTGCGGGCGCGTCGGGTAGATCACGCCCGAGCGGTGGGAGCCGGGGATGACCCATAGGCAGCCGTTGTCGACGGTCGCATCATCGAGCGCGACCCACGCGGCCGTGAGAGAGCGGTCACGAGTGGGGATGTGGGCCTCGTCCTGGTGCCAGGCCTGGCCGGGCTTGCCTTCCGACTTGATGAAGAGCATTGACTGCATGAGCTTGACGTTGGGACCGACCACGCCGGTCACTGCGTCGACGACCGCGGGAGCGGTCGCGAGGTCGCGCATGAGGGGCGACAGCTTGTGGGGGAAGTGGATGCACGTGTACCGGCGGAGCACGTCGAGGTCGTCGAGGCTGGGGTCGGCCGGCTCGACGCCGTCGATCGCTCCTCGGTCGCCGCGGCACAGTGCGACGGCCTCCTGGCGGGCCGCCTGGAGCTGGCCCGGTGGCAACGCATTCTCGATCACGCGGTAGCCGAGCTCGGCATAGGCGCTGACTTGGTCCTCGCGCCCAGGAGTCGGGTAGGGGGCTTGGATGCTGCGGCGCATGGGTGGATCCTTCTGTTGTCGGTTCGTCACAGGCTCTCGACTCCCGATTCGCCGATAAATGACTGAATGGTTCACACTCTTGTCTGTATGTCACGGAGAGGGGTTCTCCGCTTGATGCACGCGCCTGCTGTCGCGGTATTCCCTGCCGGCGCTCGGATGCCCGAGCGTGTGCTCGGCGACTGCGAGCTGGTGTGGATGCTCGAGGGCACAGCGCGCGTGGTCGCAGAGCCGATGGTGGTCCTGCGTCCGGGGGACCTGGTTCTCCTGCCCCTGGGGCACCGGCATTCGATCGAGTGGGACCCTGCCCGCCAGACGAGGCACGGTTACGTCCACTTCGATGCCGCGGACGTTGGGTGGACACCGACGCCAGAGGCCGTGGTGGTCAGCGCGACCGACGAGGACCCCTTGACGGGGCTGCAGCGCTACCTCGTGTGGCTGGGGAGCAGGGGCGAGCTCGACCAGGTTGCCACGGCCACCACCGTCCGGTACCTCCTGAATGTCCTGTTCGCCATGCCGATGCCGACAGACTCGGCACCTCGCTGGTCCGGCACGCTGAGGGCCTGCCTGGCGCACCTACGCCACCGTTGGGAAGAGCCCCCGTTGAGCCCAGTCAGTGTCGCCGAGTTCGCCGGAGTGGCCGCCGTTTCCAGGGCTCAGGTGTACCGCGTCTTCACGACCGAGCTCGCGCTGGGGCCGGCGGCTGTCGTCGAGCGGCTGAGATGCTCCCGGGCGGAGACGTTGCTGGTTCGCACCGACTTGACCCTGGCGTCCATCGCCCGGGAGTGCGGGTTCGCCGACGCGGCGCACCTCGCTCACCGGTTCAGCGCGCTCCACGGCGTGCCGCCGGGGCGCTACCGGACGGCAGTCTTGGTGACCAGCGTCCTCGACCACCCGGGCTTCGTGCCGCCGCGGCACAGGTCTGGCCATGACTCGAGGTCGCTCTGGTCGAACTCGGAGCTTCCCAAGACGGTCGGCCCAATGGCCGAGGCCTTGGCAGCTGCTGGGCGACGGGACTAGCCACGCCTGGGTTGGTGCGCTCTGGGGGAGGTACTCGGAGACAGGTCGGGGAGACCACAAGCCGGCGGGTCCGCATCGCGTGAGCAAGGCACCGACACCGAATCGCGCCTCGTCCTGGCGGCGGCACACACGCTTACGCGGTGCACACTCGTGGAGCGGGCCTTTCGGCCGAGGCACGTAGGGCGCTGGTGTGCGTAGGCGCGGACTTCGGCAAGTCTCCCGTCTCCCGTCCGGGCCAGGGCGACTGCCTCGTCGACGTCCTCGCCGTTGTCAGGCCCCCAGCCATCGCGCCCGATGTGAGGGCGTACATCATGCAGGACCAACTGCCGCGTCATGGGGGCATCCATGGGGACGAGGCACTGCTGGGCGTTCGCGGCCTTCCCTCCCCGCGGTGGGCATCCAGGACGCTGCATCGGGATCTCACTGGCCGTCCTCGGTTCGCGCTCCTCCCAGGGTGGCGGTCACTGGGTGTGTGGATGGTCGAGCCCATCCCACGGGTGGCGACGAGGGATCCAGGCTAGGACCGCCTGGCGGTACTCCTCGTAGTCGGCACCGAACCGTCGGACCAGAGTGGGCTCCTCGAACCAGTGCACGAATGCGGCGATGCCCGCCCACGCGGCCAGGGCGTACACGAGCATGCTGACCTGCCAGAGCAACACGGCCTCGCCGACGAAGATCGTCACCGCGCCGAGGTAGATCGGGTTGCGAACGTACCGGTTGAACCCGGTGACAACCAGGCGCGTCGTCATGGCGCCGGGCATCGGCGTCCCGCCAGCGCGGACGAACTGGGCGAACACGTGGATCGGCGGGACCAGTCCGACGACGATCAGCACCGCGCCGATGAGCCGCACGAAGCCGGAATACGCGTGGACGGGCTGCAGCCGCCACCCGGTCAGCCACCAGGGGACGAGGACCGCGCCGACCCCACCAGTGAGGATGAACCAGGTCACGCTGGTGACCACGGTCGCGCTCTTGCGCATGCCCTCCAGTCTGTCGCACCGAACCCCCGACGGAGCCGCCGCGACCTGCGTCACACCGGCAGGCCGCGTGTGGGACCTCGGTGATGGCGTCCGGTCATCGTCGACGTTTCCGTGTGCGAGCTGTCGGGTGGGTTCGAGGATGGGGTTGACGTGCAGGCTCCGGTTGTCAGCTGATGGTGCGCAGGGCCGGCCACATGGTGTTCCAGGGGGCGCGGGTGCCGGTGCATACCGTGACGGCCGTGCCCTGTTCGGCGTTGTCGATGCCGAGCCGGTTGTCGATGTGCGCGACGACGTGGCAGTCGATGAAGTACTGGGTCCAGTCGGCGGGTCGCCAGTCGCCGACGTGGACGACGACGGTGCGGTCGGCCGGTGGCGGTCCCCAGTCCCAGTAGGCGTTGTGCCCGGAGTAGACCGGTGGCAGCCCGACCCCGAGGAGGATCAGCGGACTGGCCTCGCTGTAGTCGTTGGTCAGGATCACCGCGTGGGCGCGCTGCGCCGGGGGCAGGGCGTCGACGACCTGTTCGACGGTGGCGACGAACTGGGGCCAGCCGACCTGGTTGGCCGTGTCCGGGACCGTGGCAGGCAGCGTGGTCTTCGCGTACGCCGCGACCGGCAGGATCGGCAGCGTCAGCACGGCGATGAGCAGGCCAGAGAGGGCCGCGGCCGAGGTGAAGGCCACCGTCTTGAGGCGTCGATGTCCCCGCGCCAGCCACCGGTCCACGACGATGCCGCCGGCCGCCATGAGCACACAGGCACTGCCGATCGCGTAGTAGGCCTTCCCGCCGGTGAGAACGACCAGAGCCAGCGCCACCGGTGCGGCCAGCCCGATCGCCCGCCACGGGGCGGCTGCCTTGGCACCCAGCAGCCAGACTAGGCCCGCGACGCTGACCGGGAAGAGCAGCGGCCCAGTGAACAGCCACAGCAGCGGCAGGACCTGCGCGCGGTTGTCGGCGGCATACCCGGCGATCTGGTGGGCCATGCTGACCTGGGGCCAGCCGTTGGCTGCCTGCCAGGCCAGGTTGGGGGCCCACAGCAGGACGGCGACCGCTAGGGCCGTCCACGCCCATGGTGAGCGCACGACGTCCCAGCGGCGGGCCGCGACGAGCCCGACCGCCAGCCCCGCCGCGAGGAACAGCAGGGTGTCCTTGTTCTCCAGCCCGATCCCCGTCGTGACGCCCACCGCCAGCCACAGCCGTCTGTCCCCACCGTCGAGGAGCCTGACGAGAAGCCACAAAATGACCGCCCATGCCAGCAGGTCAGGCTCGGTGGTCGTGTCCAGGTGACCCGCCCCGAGATAGCCGGACACGGTCGCGGTGACCGCGGCGAGCACCTGCGCCCGGCGAGAGCCACCCAGGCCCCGCGCGATCAACGCGACGAGAACCACGACCAGGCCCATCTCCAGAGCTGGCAGGACCCGCACCGCGGACGGCGAGACCCCCAGCAGGGCAACGGACCCGGCAGACAGCAGCGGCGTCAGCGGCGGCTGGTCGACATAGCCCCATGCCGGGTGCTGGCCCGCCACAACGTAGTACATCTCGTCACCATGGAAGCCGTAGGCACCCGAAACCGCCAGCAACCCGAGCACCATGACGCCCGCGGCCAGCACCACCGGCCACGGGACCCCGGGCGTCCACACCCGTCGGCCGGAAGGAGCGTCGCGCGGCGGCCTCATGGACCCATCCTCCACCCGCCGAACACAACCGGTTCCGGCTCCGGCGTGGACCGCTGGGACCTCTGACGACGGCAGCCACCGTGTCTGGGCCTCCAGCCCCCTCCTGACAGACGACGCGCGAGTCAGCCGGTTCGCCGACGTGGCTCCTCTTGGTGCACCGAGGGTCGACATATCGACCCGTCGCCGCTTCCGGCCGCGGCGCCGACGGACACCGTCTCCCGCTCATCACACTCTCCACTGCGCGGGAGACAGACGGACGCTCGACACCGCCATGCCCACCGGACGTGCTCGGCCGTGCGGCGGACGGTAACCGCGACGAAAGCCATCTCGGCGACCTGTGCGTCGGAGACCCACCGCTGCTCGGCCTCGCCCCACGCTACTTTGGGGGACGTGATCGTGGTCCACGCCCGATGCCGGATCGCGGTGCCGACGAAGACCCACCCGTAGTAGGCCGGGTCCGCCCGGCCGCCGATGCGGTGTTGCCCCTTGCGGAGCCGGGCCCGGGCGATCACCGGCGCCGCCACCAGCGCCGAGACCGTCGCCAGCCGGACTTCAGCCCCCGCTGACCGGAGTCCCCGTATGCGGCGGCCTGCTTCGCGTACCCACGCGCCTGACGAGCGCGACCTGGTCGGCGCCGGCCAGCATCCCCGCCACCACGGCCGCGCTCTTCGCTCCCGCGTTCGGAGACGGCACACTCACCTGCCTCGGCGGACCGTGCCACCCCGCCGACTCACCCAGCCCAATGCCGGGACCAGCCTCGCCGCCGTCACCAGGTCTAGCTGATTCACCTACCCGCCCGGGTCGCGTCTTCCGCCCGACGGATCGCCCTCCACCTACCCCACGGCGTGGCCCTGGGGCCAAGAGTTGACCCAACCGTTCGACCGCGTCGCCGTCCCCCCCGTCACGACCCAGCCCTGACCGCCCAGCCCGACACGGCGCGACCCCTGGTCCCCGGACGCAGAACACCCAGACGGCGAGGTCGGGCGATCACCCACGCCCCCGCAGCCTGCCCAGCCCACCACGACGATCAACGTCACGCCATCAGCTGATCGGTGGATCGAGGCCCATACGTCGGAGACGTGTACGGCCCGAGTGCCACCTCGGGCCGCCGGAGACAGGCGCCCTCGCGATGTCCACTCAATCCGCTGACGGGGCCTTCCCTCAGCCTCGTCGACCGGCGGACAATGACGAGTTGGGTAAGTCCTGCCTCATCGACCACAGGAGTAGCCATGTCGAAAGGTGATCAGAAGTTTCTGCCCATCTCCCAGACCAACGTGGCCGGAGTGCAGGCGATCCGGCTGGTGCCGCCCGATGGTCAGAAGCAGGCGCACGCGCAGTCCATCGCGAGTGAGCTGCTGGCGGGACCATTGGCCGGCCAGGAAGCCCGCGTCAGCGGACTGCGTAAGCGCATCACTGAGGCCGAGTGGCCCGTCGACGCGCGAATCCTGCCTCAGCTAAGCCCACAGGTCGGCGTCACCCATCCGCTGACGCCTCGGGACAAGACCCAGGACGCCGCCTTCACCTCCAACAACTGGGCCGGCAGCACCATCAAGGGGACGTGGGCCCACGCCGTGGGCATCTGGCGTGTCCCGACCGTCACCAGACCGTCCTCAGCACCCGGCACCGACGGCGGCTGGGACTCGTCGTCCTGGATCGGCATCGACGGGACCTACGGCTCCAACGACGTCCTGCAGGCCGGTGTCCAGCAGTCCGTGGCCGCGGACGGGTCAACGACATACGTCGCGTGGTACGAGTGGTTCGCGCCCCAGGTCAATGGGAGTCCCGACTACATCTTCCAGACCAACATCGACAACATGCCCGTCCAGCCAGGCGATGAGGTCTTCGTGGGAGTGCACTACCAGAACGGCCAAGGATTCGTGATGTTTGGCAACGTCACCCGCGGCCGTTACTTCAGCATCCAACTGGCCGCACCGCCGGGGGCCACGTTCGGTGGCAACAGTGTCGAGTGGATCGTGGAGGCACCGAACGCCGGTGAGCCGGGCACCGCACTGCCGAGGTTCACCGAGCTCGACTTCAGCGCCGCCACCGGCTCGGACGCGAATGGTACGACGGGCGCGGACCCGCAGAATGGCGACTCGACCGAGATCGTCGCGTTCGGTCGTCCCTTAACCGACGTCACGCTAGGCATGGACTCGGTCAAAGTGCGATACCTCGATGCCGGCTTCTTCCCGGTCCCGGGGGCCGCGGTCTTCGACCGGGAGCACCAGCAGATCGCCGCCGTGTCCCGGGCGCCAGGCAACCTGGACCTGTTCGTGATCGGGTTCGACAACCATGTCTGGACGACGTTCTGGACCGACCAGGCCGGCTGGAACGCCGACTGGTTCCCGCTGCCCGGGAACGCTGTGTTCGATCGGGAGCACCAGCAACTGGCAGCAGTGTCGCGAGCCCCGGGCAACCTGGATGTGTTCGTGATCGGGTTGGACAACCATGTCTGGACGACGTTCTGGACCGACCAGGCCGGCTGGAACGCCGACTTCTTCCCGGTCCCGGGCCAGGCGGTCTTCGACCGGGAGAAGCAACAGCTCGCCGCCGTGTCTCGGGCGCCGGGCAACCTGGACCTGTTCGTGATCGGGTTGGACAACCATGTCTGGACGACGTTCTGGACCGAACAGGCCGGCTGGAACGCCGACTTCTTCCCGGTCCCGGGCCAGGCGGTCTTCGACCGGGAGAAGCAACAGCTCGCCGCCGTGTCTCGGGCGCCGGGCAACCTGGACCTGTTCGTGATCGGGTTCGACAACCATGTCTGGACGACGTTCTGGACCGAACAGGCCGGCTGGAACGCCGACTTCTTCCCGGTCCCGGGGGCCGCGGTCTTCGACCGGGATCACCAGCAGATCGCCGCCGTGTCCCGGGCGCCGGGCAACCTGGACCTGTTCGTGATCGGGTTCGACAACCATGTCTGGACGACGTTCTGGACCGACCAGGCCGGCTGGAACGCCGACTGGTTCCCGCTGCCCGGGAACGCTGTGTTCGATCGGGAGCACCAGCAACTGGCAGCAGTGTCGCGAGCCCCGGGCAACCTGGATCTGTTCGTGATCGGGTTCGACAACCATGTCTGGACGACGTTCTGGACCGACCACGCCGGCTGGAACGCCGACTTCTTCCCGCTCCCCGGACCAGCGGTCTTCGACCGGGAGAAGCAACAGCTCGCCGCCGTGTCTCGGGCACAAGCCAACCTCGATGTGTTCGTCATCGGGTTCGACAACCACATCTGGACCGAGTTCTGGAACGACCAGGTCGGCTGGAACTGAGAGGTCTCGGGCCGCGGTGGCCCGCGAATGCGGGCCCCAGCACGACCGGGCCGCGGGGCGCACAGGATTCCGAAGGTCGGGGCGCCCAGCGGGCGACTCTTCGTGCTACTCAACGCTCGAACAACACCAGATAGGGAGCCCAGCAACGAAGGTGTCGGCGTTTGTCGCGGTACTTGTCACCCCCGTTGCCCTGATCGTGAGCGCTGCTGGTGGCCGGCGGAGTCTCACCGGACGGATAGAAGTCGCGTTCACCTCCAACCAGCCAGGCGACGGTGCTCGTTGCCGTGGATCCGGGAAGGTGATAGCCGGGTGCGGGTCGGCAGTGGCGCCGTATGCCTTTCCGTCACACTCGCCGGACCCGCACCGTCTGGCGGTTGTCAAGGGCCATTGAGATCTGCCCAGGGGCGGTCGTGAACCGCCCTGGATCTCCCGGAGGGTGCCGATCTAGCAAGGGAGACTGCGCGTTATGCCAGCACCGAGGAAGTATGACCATAGAGTGCCCGGGCCCGGTGTACGAGGGTGACTTCCCTGACCACCTGCGTGGCAACCGCCCCGGATGTGAGCGTGCGCCCGGGACGGTGGGAGACCGGGGCCGTGCTCAAATGGACGGTTCTGGACGTCCCCGAACGGGTTGAGAGTGCGTGACACTGGATGCCTCAGGGGGTGGTTACTACGGCGCTCTTGGACAGCCCGCCGGCGCCCAGTGCGTTGACTGCCTTGACCTGGTAGCTGTACGTCGTTCCCGACGCCGCGGTCGTGTCGAGGTAGGTCGTCGGTCCCTCGCTGGTGTCGGTCTTGATCGTCTTGAGCTGGATGCTGTTGCGCAGGATCACATACTTGGTGATCGGTGAGCCGCCATTGGGCGGGATGGTCCAGTCGAGCTGGACGTTGGTCCCCGAGACCACCGATGCCGTGAGGTTCGGCGGGTTGGGCTTACTCGCCGTGGTGGTCGTGAAGACCTCGGTCGAGGGCGTCCCTTCTCCAGCCGAGTTCACGGCGGTGACGTAGTAGTAGTAGGTCGTGCCCGCGCTCAGACCGTACACGTCGTCAAAGGACGTGCTGGACGAGACGCCGACCGGTGTGGGGTCCTCACCACCGGGCGCCAGACCTCGGTAGATGTTGTATGACGTCACCGTCCCGCCACCATTGCCGGTCGGGGGGTTCCACTGCAGGTGGTTCTGCCCGGGCGGGTTGCCGGCGGTGACCGACGTCGGCGGGCCAGGCGGCACGACGACGACGGTGCCGCTCGGTATCCCGGCTGCCTCGACCGAGGGGAGGCTGGCACCGACGGCGTTGGTCGCGACGATCACGTAGTAGTACGTGGTGCCGTTGGTCACCGCGAGGTCCGTGTATGACGTCACGGTCTTGGACAGGGTCGCCAACGGTGTGTGGCTGAGGTTCTGGCCACCTGAGGTCTCACTGCGGTAGAGCTTGTACTTCAGCAGCGGCGAGCCGCCGTCACTGGACGGGGGGGACCACGACAGCTGTAGAGCCGAATCGGCCGGCTGCGCGGTCAGCGCCGTCGGAGGCTGGGGTTTCACCGGGTCGGCGACGTCGGTGAACATGGCGAAGTGCGGCTGCGCGATGCCGGAGACCGCGCTGAAGTCCCCACCGACGAAGATGTGCGTTGCGTCGGAGGCCATCGTCCACACACCCAGCGCGCTGTTGATCGTCGGCTTGAACGTCGTGGGGACGCCGGTCGCCGGGTCCACCTCGGCAAGTTTCTGGCGGTCGTAGGCGGTGCCGCTGGGCCCCTTGAAGGATCCTGTACCGCTGAAGTGGCCGCCGCAGTAGAGCGTTCCGCCGGTGAGTCGCACGGACTGGAGGTTGCCGTTGGTGTGGTCGCTCCACAGCAGCGCGCCCGTGGCGACGTTGGCCGCAGCACAGGCACCGCCGCTCCCGGCTGCCGCGATATAGAGGCGGCTCGCGTCGGACTGCATGTCGTAGACCGGCACGGCGGCGCCGGCGTTGGTCTTCGGCGCCGTGAACCCACTATCGACGGAGCCCGTGCCGGTCAGGCTTACCTTGGCCAGCCTGCTGGTGGTAGCGCTCGGGAGCCCGGAGACCGACGTGAAGTCACCCCCGATGAACAGCCGGCCGGTTCCGTCAGCAGCCACGGTGACGGCGCGGACACGGTCGTTCGGCGTGGTGGCCCAGGCCGTGTCGACCGTGCCGGTGAGAGCGTCGAGCTTGGCCAGGAAGGCCTGCGAGAGCGTGCCACCGGGCGACTTGACATTGGCGAAGTTGCCACCGGCGTAGATCTGCCCGTTGGCGTAGACGAGCTGATCGACCTGGCCCCCGACGACCTCCGGAGCCCAGCTCCGCACCACCCCGGTAGCGGCGTCGACCGCGGCCAGTCCCTTGTGCACGGCGCCGTTGACGGTGCCGAACGTCCCGCCGAGGAAGACGGTCCCGTTGCCGTCGGTCGCCAGCGACGTGACCGTGTTGTTCGTGGTCGTCTGGAAGGTCAGGTCGGCCTGGCCGGTGGCCGCGGAGAAGACTGCGATGTTGCTCACGGGGTAGGAGACGCCGGAGGTGTCCAGCACCGAGGAGAAGTTGCCGGCTGCGAAGATCCGGTCACCGACAGGCAGGATGGCCAGGACCCGAGGTTTGACCGCGCTCGGGGACGTGATCGTGGCGGGGCCGACCCCCCATGTGCGGGTCGGCTTGTTAGGGATGTCGGCATGCGCGAGCGTGGGCGAAACCAGCCCAACGGAAGCCAGAAGGGCCATCACCACGACAGTGCGGGCGATCATCAAATCAGTGCGACGCGACATGGCCATCCCCATCTTCTTCATGCGGCTTTCCCCACGGTGTCTGCGCACCAATCACCCCGCGCACGGCCGACAGGCCTGTCCCTGTGAGCAAGGATGGCATACCTGCGCCTCGACCGGGGGTCCCAAGCGCCCGCAGATCGGGTGAGCTCGGGGCGGCAGGTGACAAGCTAGACCAAGGTGCGACTCGCGCAGGGCCCAGGGACGCCCCGGTCCTGTTCTCCTTCGAGAGCCCTCGATCTGGTGGACCGTTGGTGCCCCTGAGCGAACTAGTGTCGCGCGTCGTTAATTGATTTACAGTGCGTGGTCCTCGACAATGGGGTATGGCGACTGGGGCGTTGGTGATCGGTGATGAGGACCGGGCGACCTTGGAGGCGTGGACGCGTTCGTATGCGATACGGGCATCTCACGTGCAGCGAGCCCGGATCGTGCTGGCGGTCGCGGATGGCGCCGGCACGACGGGCGCGGCGCGGCGGGTGGGGGTGTCGCGTCCGACGGTGATCAAGTGGCGGGACCGGTTCGCCGAGAAGGGGATCGCGGGCTTGGATGACGAGCCGCGCCCGGGTCGGCCGAAGACGGTCGACGACTCGGCGATCCTCGCCGCGACGCTGGAACCGCCGCCGACCTCGCTGGCGGTGACGCACTGGTCGAGCCGGCTGCTGGGCAGGCATCTCGGTGTCGGGGACGCGACCGTGGCGCGGGCCTGGCGCAAGTACCGGGTGCAGCCGTGGCGTCGGGAGACGTTCAAGTTCTCCACCGACCCGCAGCTGGTCGCCAAGATCCGCGACGTCGTCGGCCTCTACCTCAACCCGCCGACCAACGCGATCGTGCTGTGCGTGGATCGGGGGTCCCTCCCGCTTGCGGGGGCGAAGTCCCAGATCCAGGCGCTGAACCGCACCGCGCCGATCCTGCCGCTGCGCGAGGGCCTGCCGGAGAAGGCGACCCACGACTACCAGCGCAACGGGACCACGACCCTGTTCGCCGCCCTGGAGGTCGCCACCGGGAAGGTGACCGACCGGTGCTACGACCGGCACGGCAAGGCCGAGTTCGGCGACTTCCTCAAGACCGTCGCCAAGGCCTACCCGCGCCGGCAGCTGCACGTCGTGCTGGACAACTACCACACCCACAAGCACGCGGAGATCAACGCCTGGCTGGCGAAGAACCCCAGGGTCACCCTGCACTTCACCCCCACCTCAGGGTCCTGGCTCAACCTCGTCGAGGTGTTCTTCGGGATCATCACCCGCCAGGCCATCAGGCGCGGGTCCTTCGACAACGTCACCGAACTCGTCGCCGCGATCACCCGGTTCATCGACGGCTGGAACGACCGCTGCCACCCCTTCACCTGGACCAAGACCGCCAACGAGATCCTGCCCCACGCCACCCGTAAACGAAACTCAGACGCGCGACACTAGGCGCCCTCTTGTGGTCGGTACGCGGCCGGTGGCGGGTCCGGAGTGCATTCCAGGCCGAGGGTCAGGGCCCGTGTTCGCCACCCGGGAGCCGCCGAAGGTCTACATCAACCGTGGCCGGTGGCGCGACAGCGACGAGTACGACCAGCTCATCAAGAAGCCCTGGCATGTGTTGACCTCCGGCGGGAAGTCGGTGTCGGTGAAGACCGCGATGACCCGCTTCGCGGAGGTTCGCGCCGCGGTCGGCGGGGTGACGGCCATCCAGGGCGCCTCCCAGGACTACCCCAACAAGGGTGAGGCGTTGGTACGGAACGTGGACCTGCTGATCTTCGGCAGCCAGGTTGCCCGCAGCACGGTGGACTTCGACCGCCTGGACGACGCCGACGTCGAAAGCATCCGCAAGGGCATCCTCCACACCCAGACCGTCAAGGCAGACAACGTCCATCTCGCGGAGGGGCAGAAGACCAACCAGACGTCGGTGAACTAGTTCCTGACGTTCACCGACTCCCCCCTGTTCAGCGCCGCGACGGTGATGATCCACGGGACGGCCCTGACCCGGGTGCACTTCGACCAGCTCGCCGCGGTGGGCGGGAAGCTGGTGTGGTCGCCGCAGTCCAACCTGCGTCTGTACAACGAGACCACCGATATCGGTGCCGCGTTGGCTGCTGAGGTGTCGGTCGCGTTGGGCGCGGACTGGACGCCCTCGGGCAGCCCGTCCCTGCTGCACGAGGTAAAGGTGGCCTGGCAGGTCCTCAAGCAGAGCAGCGTGCCGGTGCGGCCGCCGGATCTGGTGCATATCGTCACCAGCGCCGCCGAGATCGCCCGCCTCGCAGACAAGATCGGCACCCTCGAGGTGGGCCGTGCCGCCGATCTGACGATCGTGCAGAAGCGTCTTGACGGGTCCTACGAGAACGTGGTCTCGGCCTACCCTTCCTGGGTCGAGATGTGCTCATCAGCGGGGACATCATCTACGGCCGCGCAGACTGGATCGCCGCACTGTCCACCCCGGCCGACTACGAGCAGGTCACCGCTTGGGGGGCGACCGATGCTGCTCGACACGCGGTTCGGCTCCCCGGAAGACGCCGGCGTCGCCGGACCGCCACGACGGCTCGCCGAGATGCGCGCCAAGCTCATCGCGCGCTATCCCGCCGTGGGCCCGATCTTCGCCTAACAACCCGACGCCTCCGGTCCCGCCCTGTCCGCGGGTTCCCGCCCTCGACAACTCGTCCCTGCAGGAGCAGCCTGGGACCTTCCCCACCACACCGACCAAGGGGAGCGACGATGATCGACTTCGACGCGGGCGCTCCGCCGAGCATCGAGTTCGACAAGGGGCCACCGGTGGCGATCGCCCGGCATTTCGCGGCGCTGCCGCCCATCGCGGCCGAAGACCGGGACCTGTTCTGGTACGACTGGGGCCCGGTGTTCTACCGTGACCGGCTCGACCGCTCCGCGAAGGTCACCCGGCAAGGTCAGCAGAGCCCTCCCGCTCCTGTCCGACCCCGACCAGCTTGCGTGGCGCAACCGGTTCTACGACCTGGTCACCGACTCCAGGCTGGAGGCCATCATCGCCTTCGGCGGCAACGCCCAAGCCGCCCTCCGGCTCTGGGAGACCGCACCCGATGTCCCCACGTTCGAAGTCCCCCACCCCTCCGCCCACAACGGCGCCGACCTTGCTACGAAGTGGGCCGCCGCCATCCCGGACGCCCGCGCCGCTGTCACCCCCGACCCCGGCGGTGACAGGAGCGGCCCCAACTACGGGGCCGGCATCACCGAAGCCGACTACGCCCGGATCCCACACGCAGACCTCCCCTACGGTCAACCGATCTGGATCGGCGACGACCACTGGGGACGCACCGACTCACCCCGCCACAACAACACCGTCAAGAGAGCCGCCGCCGACCCCGACCACACCATGACCTGGCAAGCGCCCATCTCATAGAACAGCAAGCCCAAGTCAAGAGCCACACCCGAGGTGATCCCGCTACCGACACCGCCGGGACCGTTGCCGCATCAACAGTGCGTCCACGTCACACCCGAGCGCACGCACCACGCAGCATCAAAGACCACCCGAAAGGCCACTCAGCCGCTCTGGCGCTGGCGTCCGACCCCGGCTTCGGAGGGCGTTCTCGACCCCACCGGGGTCGCGGCGACACAGCCGATGTCCGTGGCGGGCATCCCAGCGGATCCTTACAGGGAGGAACCGCCTTTCCCCAAGGAGTCAGCCATGGCCCACCCCGACACCGTCGTCCTGACCGCAGACCACGACCTGGGCACCGTCCGCACCATGCCGCAGTTCCGCAGCCACATTGCCCAGGGCCCGCTCACCGATACCCAGCGCCGCGTGGTCCTGGATCAGGCCGAGATCCTGATCGGAGAGGTCTACGCCCACCTGCCCCTCAAACGCGCCATGCACGCCATCGACCCGCTGCAGGCGCTCCGCCTGCTGCGGCATCGGCTGGGCGACCTCACCGAGACCGAGTTCCATGTTCAGCTGCAGCGGATCTTCCTCGGCCTCCGCGACCTGCACACCAACTACATCCTGCCCTCGCGCTACGCCGGCTTCGCGTTCCTCGGCATCTTCCTTGAACGCTGTGTCGACGACGGGCACACCACATACCTGGTGACCAAGACGTTCGACCATGTCACCGGCGACCCGCAGCTCAAGCCCGGCGTGGAGGTCACGCACTGGAACGGCGCCCCGATCCAGCTCGCCGTCGACGCGAACGCCGCCCGCGAGGCGGGCAGCAACAAGGCCGCCCAGCTCGCGCAGGGCCTGCAGAACATGACCCTGCGCTCGATCAACATGTCGCTACCGCCGGATGAGGACTGGGTCGACGTCAGCTACAAGGTCGACGGGGCCACCCACGAGACCCGCGTGCCGTGGCGGGTCTTCGAGTCCGCCGCCGAGGTGACCACACCAGGGACCTTGCCGTCACTGCCCACCGGCGTCCAGGCCGCGGCGCACCACCTGGTCGGCATGGACCTGCGCACCGAGCTGACCCGCCGGGTCAAGCGCCGACTGTTCGCGCCGGCCTCCCTGAAGGACGCGGCCGTCCCCCGCGCCGCGAGGGCGGGCGCCCGCACACCCCGCGTCACCGCACCGCTCGCGGCCGGTCCGGTCCCAACCAGCCGTCCCGACGAGCTCAAAGCCCGGATCGTCGACACCCCCAGCGGCACCTTCGGCCACCTGCGGATCTTCACCTTCCACATGCAGGACCAGGACATCAACGCGTTCCTTAACGAGGTCGCCCGGCTGCTCTCCCTGCTGCCACCCGAGGGCCTGGTCCTCGACGTCCGCGGCAACGGCGGCGGCTACGTGATCGCCGCCGAGTTCCTGCTGCAGTTCCTCAGCCCGCGCCGAGTCACCCCGGAGCCGTTCCAGTTCGTGAGCACGCCCGGCACCACCGGACTAGCCCGGACGGTCGCCGACTACCAGGACTGGAAGCCCTCGCTGGAAGAGGCAGTAACCACGGGAGCGGCGTACTCCACCGCCTTCCCGCTCTACCCCCCCGATCTGGTCAACAACGTCGGCCAGGTCTACCAGGGCCCGGTCGTGCTGGTGACCGACGCGCAGTGCTACAGCGCCTGCGACATCTTCGCCGCCGGCTTCCAGGACCACGAGATCGGGCCCGTGCTCGGCGTCGAAGCCAACACCGGCGCCGGCGGCGCGAACGTCGTCACCCACGAGGACCTGCGCACCGAGTGGACCGACAGCGGCCTCAAGAAGCTGCCCAAGGGAGTGCAGATGCGCGTCGCGCTGCGCCGCTGTCTCCGCGTCGGCACCCGAATGGGACAGCCGGTGGAAGACCTCGGCGTCGTGCCCGACACACTCCACGAGCTCACCAAACGCGACCTCCTCGAGGAGAACGCCGACCTCATGGCCGCCGCGGGCGCCCTGCTCGCCCAACGACAGGCGCGGCTGCTGCGCTTCACCGCCACCACAGCCGGTACCAAGAAGCGCAAGCTCACCGTCACCACCGGATCGGTGGCAAGCATCGACGTGTACGTCAAGAACCGACCGGTCGCGACCACCGCCACCACCGACGGCACCACCGAGATCACCGTCCCCGCCACCGCCGGCGAGCGCATCCGGATCGAAGGGTACGACGCCGCCGGGACGCTGGTCGCCGCCAGCCAGCAAGAAGTGTGACCAGCCGCCCCCTGCCGACCAGCGATCGGGCGGCACGTGGGGGGTCTGGGGAGAGGCAGCGGGGAGACAGGCGGCTCCCCACGCGGCGGAAGTACTCTGTCGCACGGTCTCAGAAGCGCACCGCCCTCAGCCGGCGTGGAGGCTGGCCGCGACGGCCAGCCGATCGACCACGTCGTTCATCTCGTGGCCTGAGTGTCCTTTGACCCACTGGAAGGCCACGTCGCCCCGCTGGTTGACCGCGTGCACGAGCGGTTCCCAGAGATCGCGATTGGCGACCGGCTTCTTCTGCGAGTTGAGCCAGTCGCGCCTGAGCCACCCCGCCCACCAGCGGTCGCGGAAGCAGTTGACGACGTATGTCGAGCCGCTGACGACAACCAGAGGGCCATCGAGTGCGGTAACGGCCTCGAGTGCCGCTCGGATCTCCATTCGCTGGTTCGTACTGGTTGCCTCAAAGCCGGAAGCCCAGGTGTCCATGTCGACCGCCCAGGCCCAGCCGCCCGGCCCGGGATTGCCTGAGCAGGCCCATCGGTGTAGACCGACACCGCGCCCTGGGGGGCGATCATCGGTGTCTTGGGGGCGTTGTGCCCGCGCTTGGGTGTTCTGCCGGCTGCTGGAGTCGGCGGCTGGCCCTCGGCTAGCGCTGCCGCGACAACGTCGATGCTGGGATGGCAGCAGGCGTGCACCCAGGTGCTGGAGTCCTCGCCCAGGCTAGCGATGCTGTCGCCTCGCCGGATGGGCACTGGACAAATCGCGCAGCGCCCTGCGTACGTGGCCTTCGCTGGTCTCCCTCTTCGTGAACCGCCCCGTTGGTTGACCTCCACACACGCCGATGCTTCGCCCACGACGGCCGACATCTCGGCACCAACCTCAGGCTAGTGACGACTGCTGACGGCCGTGGTCGCCCAGCGAGGTACCGAAGGGGCCCAGGCGGGAATGACGCAGGTTCCGACATGGGTCGACTGCGTTGCGGGAGCGGTGCGGGAGGGGATGATGATGAGCCTGTCCGTGGTGGTGGCGGCCTGGGCCCGGGCCTGGTGACCTGTCCGAGTGGGACAGGCCGGTGGTTCACTGCGAAGGTGGCCTCGGTGAGTGCCGTCGCAATGTTGGGTAACTCGGCGAGGATGTGGTTGGTACTCGATGACCCCTGGCCGCTGCCGACGTTCGTCAGCCCGGAGGCACGCACCGCTTCGGACGGGATGGGGCACTCTGATCCGGCCATGGAGCCGATCTGTACCAGTCCAGGCCTCGGCCCTTATCGGCTCGACCTGTGACGACGGTGACCATCACCGCGGCGGCGGGCTCGCCCCAGAGGTAGTCGAGGACCACGTCCACATCGGCGGCCTGTACCAGAGCGTGAGGGTCGGCGAGCGGAATCAGAGCGACGTCATGCGAGGCCGCTTCTGCCAGGTGTGGTTCGTTGAGGAAACTGAGACAGGGGTGGGCCCGTCTTGGACCAGGCGGAGGAGGTCAACCGAGATGGAGCCTCACGACGCCTCGTCGGGCTATCAGATCTGTCGTGCGCCTGTGGCGCATCCCTCACCGGACATCGCTCCGGACGGGTCTTGTGGAACGTCCGCTGCGAGGCGGGCGCCGCTGCCATCGCGGTCGCCGTTGAGCCTTCCGCCTGCGAAACGGGCCTTGCCGGCCACCGGCCTCTGACGCGCCGGCTTGACGATCACACGTGGCGGGACGCAGGGAGGGAGACCTCGGGCGTCCTGGCCGGACAGAGTGCCTGTTTGGGCGGTTAGAGGATCCCGTTGGCAGCTGCTTCCCAAATGGTGGGAACCGAGGGTCGGAAACCCAGGCCGCGCAAGAGCGAGGAGTCCATGCGGCCTGCCCATGGGTTGGTCAGGGGTTCGGCAACTGCCCGACGTCTACGTCTGCGCACGACACCTGTGGTCGACGCCGTCGAACAGCTACTGGCCAGGCGGCGCGGGTTCCCGCTCTCGGCTCCGACGCCGGATCGCGACGCATCCGACCTCTACGCTACGGATCGTGCCCGCGGTCGAGACGCTCCTGGTGTCGGGGCTGATCATCGCTCTCGCCGCGTTCGTGCAGTCCACGACGGGTTTCGGGTTTGCGCTCATCGCGGTGCCGTTGCTCGCGACGGTGACGGACCCGCAGCGCGCGGTGGTCTCGGTGACCGCCGTCAGCCTGCTCCTCTCGGCCTGGGTGGGATGGCGCCACCGCGCGGCGCTGGACCGGGAGGCGGTGATCGGCTACACGTGGACCGGCCTGCTCGGCATGCCCGTGGGCCTACTCGTGCTGCTCGTCGTCCCATCCTCAGCCCTGAAGATCCTCGTGGGAGTCGTCGTGCTGCTCGCGGTGGCAGGGATGCTGCTCCGGTACCGCGTCTCCGGCCGGGGCTGGCAGATCGCGGCCGGACTACTCGGCGGGGCGCTGCTCACCTCGACCGGCATGAACGGACCGCCGATCGTCATCGGCTTGGACGCTCGCGCCCTCCCGCCCGCCCGGTTCCGTGCCACGCTCCAGGCGATCTTCGCCCTGCAGGGCGTGGTCGCGGTCGGGCTGTTCGCAGTCTCCGGGTTGGTGGACCGAGAGGTGGGGCCCCTGGTGATCGCGGATGCCGTCGCCCTGCCGATCGGCTGGCGCCTCGGCGCCCTGCTGTTCCACCGGCTCAGCCCGAACAGTTCCGCATCGGCGTGTTGTCGATGCTCGTCCTGTCCGCGTCGGTGGCTCTGGTCACCGCGCGCTAGGGCGTTGGCGTACGACGTCATGGCATCTGGCTGGTGACCGACTCTGGGCGACACCCCCACGCCGCCCCTGCCCGACCCGGCCGCGTCCGCAGGCGGCGGTGTGACCGCACATCCACCCGTGTGGGCCGGGGACGTGCTGCATGATCGTCTGCACCGTTGCTCGTCGCCACGCGTCGGCGACCTTCGTGATCTTCGCCGACTGCCTCCGGGCCCGCTCCATCTCGTCGCGAATGACGTTCAGATGCTCAGTCCGCCGAAGGACAGTCGGCTCAGGGGCTCCTCGAACTGTTGGCGTCAACCCCCGGTCTGAGCCCACACGGGGGCGATCTCCTTGCGGTAGCGGCGACCGAAGAGCCCGCCGATGATGGCCAGCACCGGTCCAGGCACGCTCTCGCGGAGCGCCGCCTTCTCTTCGGGGGTAGCAGCGTCCTGCACCCACGCGAAGAAGACACCCGCCTTCGCCGGGCGCGTCCGCCGGCTGAACCTCTTCCCCATCTCCTTGATCACCGGGTCGCCGTGGTGCTGGGTCAGCGTCGACTCGGTCGCCTGCTCCTCATGGTCGAGGTGGCTGACCGTGGTGGTCTGCAGGCGCACCATCGCGGCAGCCGCCACGTCGGCCTCGGCGCGGGCCGCCGTACCCCTCAGCTTCGACATGGCAGTCCCGGCTGTCGCGAGGTCAGCGGCCATCGTTGCGTGCTCGGTGTCGAACACGTCGATGGTGACCCCGTCGATCCCGATCGCCTTCATCGCCGGCCAGGCGATCTCGAGCTCACCTTCATGGTGCTCGGTGAGCTGGGCATTGAAGTTCACCCACGCGCGGTGGAGCGCGTCGGCACGTTCGAGGTCGCCGTCGGTGAACGCGTCGAGGGCGCGGCGGAACCGGTCGAGATCCCGGCGGACGGCGCAGTGGATGACCTTGTTCATGCTCATGCTCGCAGTGGCCATCTGGATACCCTAGGAGACAGCCCGCGGCCGGTCCAGCAACGTCACGTCGACGCGGTCAACCATGAAGGTTGCCGCTTCGCGGCGTAGTGACCAGCCTATGGGGACGAAGTCAAGGGGCTTGGTTTTGTTGATTTGTGTAGGGGAATTCGGCTCGCCGGGTTCGCCGGCGGGCTGGTTTGGTGTGCGGGGTGCGTCGTTGGCGTGGGAGGGGGCCTCGCGCCCGTCTCCTGCCCTACGTAGCGGGCAAGCGGGTTGTTCCCGACAGCCTTCATCCGGGCTTTGGTGGAGACGGGCGGGGCTGCCCATGGTCACATTGCGGGATGTGATCCCGACGCGCAGGCGGGCTCGCCCCGTCCGGTCAGCTACGGCGCCTTGGGTTATGCGGCAGCGGCGGCTCCCTTCGCTGGCCCGTCGAGGCCGCCGCTGGCGATGGCGGGGTCCCAGGCAGTGCCGGTGGTGAGGACGGCGTGGAGCTGACGCAGCAGGCTGGCGGCGACCGCGACCCGGGCCTGGGTGGGGGTGAGCTTGTTGTCGGCGCGGCCGGTCAGGTGCGCGTACCGGGCGGCGAGCACGGGGTTGTTCCGCAACGCGGCCCACCGCTCGCCACGCCGCGAGGCGGAGCTGGGGGCGGCCCCGTCCGCTGATCCCGGTCTTGCCCTGGTAGCTGCCTGAGGCGTTGTCGCGGGGACAGAGCCCGGCGTGCTTGACCAGCGCCCGGGCGCTGGTGAACCGGGTCGGGTCGCCGGTCTCGGCGAGGATGGCGGCGGCGCCGACCGCGGACAGCCCCGGGATGCTGGTCGCCAGGCTTGGTCAGGCCGAGCTCGTCGAGGACCTGAACCATGCGGGTCTCGACGACCGCGGTCTCGGCGCGGGCGTGGGCCAGGTCGGCCAACGCGAACCGGGTCCGCTCCAGCGCGCCGGCCCGCTGGTCGGCCACACCAGCCGCGACCCGGGCCGGGTCGGTTGCGGCGTCGAAGACGGCCCGCACGATCTTGGCGTACCAGCGGGTCGCACCGTGGCGGCAGACCTCACGGCGCACCGCCGCGGCGAACCGGGCCCAGCCCCAACGGCGGACCACGCTCAGGTCGCCGCTGGCGCCGACCCGGTCCAAGACCACCGTCATCGCGGCCAGCCAGCTCTTCGACTTCATCGGCTTCCCGGCGGCTTCCAGCGCCGCCGGCCAGGCACACTCGAGCAGGTCAGCGACCTGCTGACGGGCGGCCGTGGCATCGGTAACCAGGGCAGCCCGGCGGGCGCCGAGGTGCCGCAGCCGCGCCCACACCGGTTCGGCACGCTCGGGCAGGTAGCAGCGCAGCTCGGTGACCAGCCGGGCGATGATCATCGCGTCGGTCTCGTCGCTCTTGTTGCGGGTGAAGTCCTCGCTCTCCCGAGCCCGGTGCACCAGCAACGGCTGCACACAGACCAGCCTGACGCTTAAGTCCCGCGGCGATCTGGTCCAGCACCCGCCAGCGGTGCCCGGTCGGCTCGCAGGCGACCACGACCGAGGAGAACCCCGCCGCCGTGGCCTGGGCCAACCCCCAGGTGACGGCCTCGGCCAGCTGCCACGCCTTGGCCGTCACCGTGCGGCGCCCCAGCACCCGGGAGTCCTGGTCGGTCAGCGCGCACACCTGCTTGTCAGCGGCGAGGTCGAACGCGAGCACCGCGGTCTCGCGGGTGACGACAGCCCGCAGCGCCGCAAGCCTGTCATTGCGGCGGCGGTCTCCACGAGAGAGCCGACGGCTACCGTTGGACATTGCATCCTCCTGATGAGTGGTCTGGGACACCAAGCCCGTCAAACCCCATCAGGGGGATGCGCTCGAGCCCCGGCCAACACGCTCAGGTAGTTACTACGCGGGTACTGAGGCCTCAGCTCGAGAGCACTTCGAGGGTCCGCGATGCCGTTAGCCGGGTGGCGAGAGGAGTGCCCCGAACTGTCGGAGCACGGCGTCCTGGATCTCGGGGAACGGGCGTCGTTCGCCCTCGCCGATCCAGGCAGCGAACGACCGCCTGAAGACGCTGACCCCCGCCTCGGCGGCCAGCGCTGCTGCGGTCGGTTCGACGTCGCGCTCGACCAGGGCCGAGGTTAGGGAGCCGGCGAGCCTCGACATCTTGTGCAGTTCGCGTTCCTGGAGTGCGACATTGCCCGAGACGACTGCGTGACGGCTGCGCGACCACGCGCGCCTGTCCTCCGGGAAGAACGCCGCCGCGTGCTCAAGGGCCGCGGCCACGAGGTCCATCGGGCGGTTGCTGTCCGATGCCTCGAGACCAGCGAGGAAGAGCGCCTCGAAGTCGTCCTGACCTGCGAAGAGGACCTCGGGCTTGTCAGCGTAGTAGCGGTAGAAGGTCCGTTCGGTCAGTCCCGCCTCGGCCGCGATCTCGGCGACTGTCGTGCGCTCGAAGCCCTGCGACGCGAACAGCTCCAGGGCGCAGGCAGCGAGCCGTTCGCGCGAACCGGACTGCCAGCGGGCCATGGGCTGAGCATAGTGATGGCAGCGACTGACATTCAGTGTTAGCGTAGTGATGTCAGTACATGACATCACTATCGGAAGCCAGGTCATACACATGCGGGTCTTTGTCACAGGAGCGAGCGGGTGGATCGGCAGCGCGGTCGTCGACGAGCTGGTGGCCGGCGGCCACGAGGTCGTGGGCCTGGCGCGGTCGGACTCCTCGGCCGCACACGTTGAAGCAAGAGGCGCGAGGGTGCTGCGCGGCGACCTCGACGACCTCGACTCGCTGCGCCGCGGCGCGGCTGACGCGGACGCCACCGTCCACCTGGCCAACAAGCACGACTTCGTCAACCCGGCCGAGTCCAACCGTGCGGAACGTGCCGCGGTTGAGACGATCGCCCAGGCCCTGACCGGGAGCGGTCGCCCCCTCGTGCTCGCCTCGGGCGTACTCGCGGCAGAGGACGAACCGTCACCCTTCGTCGGGCCAGACTCGATGCGCGGTGGCAGCGAGAACCGCGCCTTCGACTTCATCGACCAGGGCGTGCGGGCCATGGCAGTCCGGTTTGCGCCCACCGTCCACGGCATGAACGACCACGGCTTCATCGCCATCATCACCGAAGCGGCCCGGCGCACCGGCGTCTCGGCGTACGTCGGCGACGGGTCGAACGCCTGGGCCGCAGTCCACCGGTCCGACGCGGCACGACTCGTGCGACTCGGCCTGGAACAGGCTCCGGCTGGGGCCCGCCTGCACGCCGTGGCGGAAGAGGGCGTGCCGGCCCGAGAGATCGCTGCGGCCATCGGGGCGCGGCTCGGCCTGCCAGTGACCTCGGTCGCGCCTGAGGACGCCGTCGACCACTTCGGGTTCATCGGCCAATTCTTCGGCAGGGACATGTCCTCGACCAGCACACTCACCCGCGCCACGTACGGCTGGGAGCCCAACGGCCCCACGCTCGCCGACGACGTTGGCGCTGGGGCGTACGACACCGTTGCAGAGCACCTCCGGACGTGACGCCGGCACCGAGCGACGCCGACGGAAGGGCTAGTGTCGCGCGTCTGAGTTTCGTTTACGGGTGGCGTGGGGCAGGATCTCGTCGGCGGTCTTGGTCCAGGTGAACGGGTGGCAGCGGTCGTTCCAGCCGTCGATGAAGGCGCTGATCGCGGCGATGAGTTCCTTGACGCTGTCGAAGGACCCGCGCCGGATGGCCTGTCGGGTGATGATCCCGAAGAACACCTCGACGAGGTTGAGCCAGGACCCTGAGGTCGGGGTGAAGTGCAGCGTCACCCGGGGGTTCTTGGCCAGCCAGGCGTTGATCTCGGCGTGCTTGTGGGTGTGGTAGTTGTCCACCACGACGTGCAGTCGGCGGCGCGGGTAGGCCTTGGCGACCTTCTTGAGGAAGTCGCCGAACTCGGCCTTGCCGTGCCGGTCGTAGCACTGGTCGGTCACCTTGCCGGTGGCGACCTCGAGCGCGGCGAACAAGGTGGTGGTCCCGTTGCGCTTGTAGTCGTGGGTCGCCTTCTCCGGCAGGCCTTCGCGCAGCGGCAGGATCGGCGCGGTCCGGTTCAGCGCCTGGATCTGGGACTTCTCGTCCACGCACAGCACGATCGCCTTCTCCGGCGGGTTCAGGTACAAACCGACGACGTCACGGACCTTGGCTTCGAGCTGCGGGTCGGTGGAGAACTTGAACGTCTCACGCCGCCACGGCTGCACCCGGTACTTGCGCCACGCCCGCGCCACCGTGGCGTCCCCGATCCCGAGCTGCCTGGCCAGCAGCCGGCTCGACCAGTGCGTCACCGCCAACGAGTCCGGCGGCGGCTCCAGCGTCGCGGCGATGATCGCCGAGTCATCAACGGTCTTGGGCCGCCCCGGTCGCGGTTCGTCCTCCAACCCCGCCAGCCCCAGCTGCGCGAACCGGTCGCGCCACTTGATCACCGTCGGGCGCGACACCCCAACCTCGCGGGCCGTGCCCGAGGTGCCCGTGCCGTCCGCGACCGCCAGCACGATCCGCGCCCGCTCGACATGCCTGGCCCGGATCGCCCGCGACCGCGCCCAGGAGTCCAACGTCGCCCGGTCCTCAGCACTGATCACCAACCCTGCACTGTCCATGCCCCATTCTCACGGACCACCGACGGTAAATCAATTAACGACGCGCGACACTAGATGTACTGCCCGGTCAGGTCGGGTCCGCAGTCGGCGGGCTGATATTAGCTCCGAGATCACGCGGCGAAAAGACGCAGCGTCGGAATTTGATATGCGCGCACCCTGTCAGGGCAGCGTCAGAGGCGCCTCGTACACGAACCATGCGAGTGCCACGCAGTTGGCGATGACCGTGCCCCAGAAGATGGTGCGGAACGGCTGCTTGGTCGTCTTGTGTCGGAAGACCCGTCGCGCGACCAGCGCGCCCGGCCAGCCACCCACCAGGGCGATCGTGTGCAGGCTGTACTCCGACGTGCGCCATCGGCCCTGTACTGCTGTGGCCTTGTCAGCTCCGTACATGATGAACGCAACCCCGCTGAGCAGGCCGTAGGCGGCCAACAACAGGGCCGGCATGTCGTCCAACACAACGAGACCCACCAAGACGGCGAAGAACAGGACCGAGGTGGCGAGCACGCGGGGTACCCCCCCGACCCCTGCGACGCTGGCTCGTACCGCGGCCACGTAACGCACCTCCGATGCGCGCGCCCGGTTGCGCTCGTCTCGAACCCCGGCGTAGGTCACCTTGCAGCCGATGACAGGCCGCCGGCCGCGCGGGAACGCACTCACATGCACGAATACACGCGAGCCTCCAGCAGCCGGCGTGATGAAGCCGAAGCCCCGGTCGTATCTACCAGTTGCTGCTGACCGAGGACCCGGCCTTCGGCTCGGCGCGCAGTACCGACGACCGCCAGGTCGGCACGGTGCACACCGAGTTCGAGCCCAGCATCGGCGAGCCGGCCGGCGACGGCTGCCCTGACGACATCATTGAGCGGCATTCTCGTCCGCGCTCGGTCCCAGGGGACCGGCGTCGGCAGGGCTGGCCTCGGGCTGAGCGCCGGCGCCTGCTTTTGGCGCGCAACCGGACGGTCGGGGGGACGTCGGGGCTCTCCGTGGTCCCAGGTGCCGATTTCGTGCACCATGGGTGGACAGGCCAGCCGGCTGGGACCGGGGCGACTGAAACGGCGGCGGCGGGCCGTCATCTGGCAGGGAGGTCACGATGAGTGCGGAGTTGCATGTCTGGGTTGGGGACGAGGACCCGTATGAACTGCCACTGGGCGGTGTCAATATCTTCATCCACCAGGGAGTCCCGCCCGAGCCTGGGGACCCCTCGGGCGGTTCGGGAGGGGCGTCCGGTACGGGAGGGAAGCCGAGCGGCTCGGGGACACCTCCGGCGACGGGGGCACCTGCGACCCTGAAGGACCCGACCAAGGGCCGTGGACCCTACGCGGAACTGATCCGTGGCGAGCCGCGGGACTTCGACTTTGACCACCTCGTGACGACGTTTGAGTCCCAAGGCGGCGTCGACATCGGGGTCGAGATCCCTGACCTGACCCATGGCGGGGTCGGTGGGCGCGAGGGAGTCTTCGTGACCGTCCTCGACGGGCTGCGCACCACTTCCTTCGGCGACATCAAGGTCCACCTCATCCGCTCGTCCGACCTCGATGTCTGACGAGAGCACCGGTCTGCAAGGTGCGGCTGATCGGATCAGGGAGACCGCGAAGTGGTTCGCCGTTAGCGTCGCGGCCCTCGGCGGCGTCGTGGCGGCGGGCTCGCAACTCACCGATATCGGAAAGCTCGACCCTGCTAGCGACCGGATGCATTTCGCTGTCGGCGCAGCCGCTGTCGCTGTCGCCGGCGCGCTCGTCATCCTCTGGGCCGTCGTCAACACGATGACCGTTCGAGCCGTCAGCCTCCATACCACCGCCCAGAAGGCCCCGAGTGGAGCGAGGAACGCTGTCACGGACCCCACCCTGCTGGCCGGCCACCCGAGCGTCTCCGACATCGAGACCGAGTACCTCGGTGCGGTAAAGGCACGGCGGACCGCGTACGAGGAGGCGAGGGCCCGGCCCGGGGATCAGGACAAGATCACGGTGGCCAACCTCGCCGACAACCGGTTCGTCGCCATCGACCAGGTCGTATCCCAGCTACTCGATGTCGTGTCATACGAGCATCTCGCACGTCGGTGGCGCAACGCTCGCATTGGGATCGTCATAGGCGCGGTCGCGTCAGCTGTCGGGCTGGGTGTGTTCGCCTGGGCGGCCAACCCGCCCCCCGACGCGGCCGCGAGCAACGCCGCGGCAAACGTCCTGACGACACCCAGGCAAGGCCAGGTCCGGCTGACCGCCGCAGGCATGGCGGCGCTGGAGGAGTCCGTCGGCACGTCCTGTTGGACCCGCCTTTCGGGGGCGACACCCGGCCCGTCGGCCTCGAACGGCACAGGGCCAGCCGTGACCCTCCAGGTCCTCGTCCTAGCCACGACCGACGCCGGGCCCGATGTCGTGATCGAGCAGAGCGGCTGCAACGTGGTCCGGGTCCTCCTCGGCACACAGTGGGGGACCCTCACCCAATAGGCGGCCGCCCGCTGAGCCGGGTTCAGGGGCAAGTCGTGTAGGAGGAGTCGGGGGGGCGCCGAGGACTTGACCAATCTAGGCCGTTCGGACGCGACCCAAGGTGGCTGCCTTGTGACCAGTCGCCTACGGTCGCGTGTTGCCGAGTGCATCAACGGACGGCTGGGCAGGGACCAGGCCGGCAGCCGGGTCACCATCGCGACCGATCTGGGCGGCTGGCCGGTTGGTGCGTGCGGTGCGGCCACCTGGCCGCAGAGTGGGCCCATCAGTCGCGTACTGCACGATAGAGGCCTGGGTGGGCCTGGTATTGGGTGAGTGCGGCGGCTGCTGAGCGGAAGCCCTGGCTTTGGGCGGCGGCGGCGAAGTCGTCGGCGCTGTTCCAGTGGGCGATGTTGACGAACTGGAATCCGGTGTCGGGGTTGATGGCTTGGTGCAGGGTCGTGTCGATGTAGCCGGGCCGGGAGCTGAGGTAGTCCCGCGTCGTCTCCCAGGCCGCGATGAACTGGAGGGCTTGGTCTAGGGGAACCTCGAAGGCGTTGACCAATGTCAGTGTTTCAGCCATGGCCCTCCTTACTTGGAGTTGTCGGTCGGCGCTGCTTCTGCGTCGCCTTGTCGAGGAAGGAGATGAGTTGGGGGTTGACCGCATCGGGGTCGTCGGCGTGGGGGTAGTGGCCGGCGCCGTCGACGAGCAGCACCTCTCCACGGAGATGGTCGGCGACGTGCTGGGCTTCGGCGGCCGGGTCGGGGAAGTCGGGGTCGCGGGTGCCCATGATGACCAGGGTGGGCACGTGGACCTCGTCGAGTCGGGCCTCGGCGGGGGCGTGGCTCGTCCGCGTCGTCGCCGTGAAGGCTGCCGAGCGGCCGGGTCGGGCCAGGCTCGCCGAGATGGCATCCAGGTGCCGGTCGTAGTCGTTCTGGCGTTGTCCCGGTGAGAGTTTCGGGAGATAGGAGACCCAGATGCGCCTGGCCCAGGGGCCGCTCATCGCCAGGCGGAAGACCAGCCCGAGCAGGGGGTTCATCGGCACGTTGCGGACGAACGGCCCGATGAGCACGAGCCCGGCGACCAGGTCCGGCTCCTCGGCGGCCGCCCACGCGGCGGCGCCGGCGCTCATCGAGTTGCCGATGAGAACCGCTGGCTGGCCGAGGTGCTGGATCAGGGCGAGGGCATCGGTGCCGGCCGCGACGTCGTCGTAGGCGGTGAAGGTGGTGTCGCTGTCGCCGTGGCCGCGTAGGTCCATGGTGGCGACCTGGTAGCCGGCCTGGGCGAGCGCCGGTCGGGTATGCCGGTAGGAGCTTCGCAGCTCGCCCATCCCGGGCAGGCACACCACGAGCGGGCCGTCCCCGGTGAGGTCGTAGGCGATGCGTCCCTCGGGGCGGGGCAGGTACGCGGTCGCTGCCGGGGCGTCAGCCTCGTGGCTGGGCTGGGTTGGGTCCATGGCTGGTTCCTTCCTCCGGTGGGGCGAGCCGGGCGCGAGGTGGCTCACCCCGTGGGGTGTCGCCGCGGGGCCGTCATGCTGGGTCCTCCAGGGTTGTGCTGCGACGGGCTGGGGCGGTGTCGGCGTGCAGGAGCCGTTCCCCGAGGGGATAGACCAGCCCGTGGTAGGCGAGCGACACCGCGAGGAGCGCCCAGCCCCATCCGGGCTGGTCGATGGCGATGAGCGCCCAGGCGGCGAGCCCGCAGATGACGAGCTCCTCGGCGAGCCGCAGCGGCTCGGCATACCGGCCCGCCTGGTGGAAGTCGACGGTGCCCCAGACGCCGAACCCGACGACGGGCGCGAGGATCGCGACGAGGAGACCGACCCCGCCGCCTGCTCCGGTGTCGTACCCCCACCAGGCCAGGCCGGCCACGACCCCGGTCTCCGTGGTGACCCGCAGGGCGAGCAGGACCGCCTGGGCGGGAGTCACGGACGCCGCCCGGGGTTCTGGTTGACTCTGGCGGCGCGTGGGCCGACGTCGCCCGATGCTCCGCGCCCGGTGGGTGCCGGGGCAGGCGTGGAAGCGCCGGGGACGCGGACCACCCCGAACGCGAGCAGGACGACGCCGGGGACGATGGCGGCGAACACGGCGACCGCGGCCGGGGTGGCACCGGAGCCGACCAGGATGAAGGCGATGATCGCGGAGGCGCTGATGAGCAGGCCGAGCCAGAGGTAGGTCAGCTTGTGGAAGACCTTCACGAACGCGAAGAAGTGCAGCCCGACCACCAGGCTCAGCCAGGGCAGGAAGGCGCCAGGTTCGTTCAGCGGGCCGACGAGGAGCGCTCGGCCGCCGAAGATGAGCACGACCTCGAGCGCCACGACCGCCCAGTAGCCGGCGCCGAAGCCGGCCCGCCCGGCTCGGGCCCGCGGTGAGGCTGCTCGCCACCGCCATGCCCGGGCGAGGATCCAGACCAGGGCAACGACGGCGAGGATCCGAAGCGCTACCGCTGTCGGCTCGCCCAGGGGCGAGGCGTTGACGATGACATACGCGGCCCCGCCGATACCGCCGATGACCGAGGCGATCGCCCGCAGACGCGTGACGTCCTCGGCGCGGATGTCTGACATGGAACCACCTCCTTGCCTATCGACGGCGAGTCAGGCGACTGGCCGAAATCCATGTGAGAGTCGCTGCTGGGGCAGGTGCGCGGGCGAGCCGGGAGTCCACGACGTCACCGTGAGGTGGTCGGGGGCTCGCTCGCTGTGGGGCCCGTCGTCCGCGTCAGGGCCCAGGCCAGGAGGCCACAGCCGACCGCCATGAGCCCTCCATGGAGCACCCGGACCCATTGGGTCCCGGTGAACTGCGGCAGGTACAGGACCAGCGCCACGGCCAGCGGGACGCCGCTCCAGCGGGCCCACCCCTGGGTGGACGCCCATGCGGCCGACGCGGCGAGGACGCCTCCGACGGCCAGCAGGATGAGTCCGACGACGATGAACCAGATGCCCGGCCCCCACCGCACCCCGTCGGTCAGCGTGGTGAACAGGTCCACATCGTGACGGGCGAGCGAGGTGCCGCCGATGGCGTGCAGCCCGAAGACCTCGGCCCCGTAGTAGGGCAGGGTCAGTCCAGCCCCGAGGACGGTCAGGAACAATGCCCATCGCGACCGACGCTCCGCTGTCGGGACGAACCGGAGGTAGGCGCCGAGCGCGCCCACGGCAAGCAGGGTGAAGGCGCCGATTCCCAACGAGTGGGCGACCACCCACCGCGAGGACCCGAACGCCCGGGCACCCGCCAGGGTCGTCTCGTCGGAGAAGGGCCGCAGGGCCGGATAGAGGACGAAGCACACCCCGGACCCGACCAGGGCGAGCGAGGCAAGGCGAACCGTGGGATCGGCGCCCGCCGGGGCGGCTGCGAGGGGGAAGCGAAGATCGATCCTGGTCTGCTGGCTGGACATGGGACCTCCTCGGGATCCGGGAGGCATGCTTCGCAGCACGCCGCGGTGATGGAGGGTTCCGCGCCCGTCGTGAGCCCGAGGGCCACCGCTGGGCTCCAGGTCAGGCGGGGACACCGACACCGCCAGCTCGGCGCGCCATGAGACGGAGTGGGACTCCCGCTGCATGCGCTACGCAACGTATCGTATCTCTGGGATGGGTCGGTGGCAAGATCGTGGTCGTCCGGCCCACCGGGTGGCCGGCCTGCAGCGCCGGCGCCGGCCCAAGAAGGGAGGCAACGTGCCCGAAGCCGCTCGCGGGCGCGCGAACCCCCGCGACGCCATCCTCGTCGCCGCCCGCGCGATCCTCGCGGACTCGGGGGTGCGAGGGCTGACCATCGAAGGCGCAGCCGCACGGAGCGGGGTCGCGAAGACGACGATCTACCGGCGCTACCGCTCCAAGCAGGACCTTGCCCTGGCCGTGGTGCTCGAGATGACCCGGCAGGTCGTGGCCACCGAGTGGGAGGGTGACACCCGAGTGCACCTCATCGGGCTGGTCGACACCGCCGTTGGCCTGCTTCGCGACACGATCATGGGGCGGGTCATGCAGGGCCTGGCCTCGGACATCGCCACCGACCCGCAGCTCTCCGGGGCGTTCAGGGAGCAGGTCGTGGACCTTCGCGTGCGCCGTGTCGGCGAGATCGTGCAGTTCGGCATCGACAGGGCCGAGCTCCGAGCGGACACCGACCCGGCCTTCCTCCAGGAGCTGCTGTTCGGGCCGGTCTACCACCGTCTGCTGCTCTCTGGTGGGCCGCTCGACACCGACCTCGGCGAACGCATCGTCGATGCTGTCCTACCCGCCTTCACCCCCTGACCCGCTCGTCCCAAACGTCCGTTGGCGCCAACGCCATGAGACGGTCCCAGGTTCACACCACCACCGTCCGTTGGTACCCAGCTACCGCGTCTTCAGCGGCTGCCGGAGTGACGCGGTCGGTTCCCGCTCAGGTCAAGCGTGAGTGCGACGTTGAGCGGCCCCGACGAGGGATCTGCCTCGTCGGGGCCTGCCGGGCGGTGCTACCTGGGTAGGAGCGGCCGTAGTCGACGGGCGGTCTCGGCGGGGGCTGGGACTTGGAGCACCATCCGCCGGTAGGGGGCGTCGGGTCCGAGCTCGACGAGCAGGGCGTCTCCGGTGGCCCGCACGTCCCACAGCTGGCGTCCCTGGGCGTCGATGAAGGTGCCGGCCCGGATGACTCCGGGGATCATCGTTCCGCGCAGTCGCCAGGACCACGCACTGGGGTGGAGTGCGGCCATGGGGATGGTGCCGACCTTGGTCAGGTCGGCGGTGCGGATCCTCGTCTGGCGGCGCAGGGTCCACAGCTGGTCCCAGCCGCCGAACCGGATGACTAGGTCCTCCCCGTCGGGCTCGACGTGCAGGTGCGGCATCCGGGTCATCACCGCGGCCGCCGCGGCGAACATCGACAGGACGGCGCCGGACAGGACGAGCTCGGCGCCTCTCTCCAGGTGACCGGCGACGGCGACCGTCACGCCGGCGACGACGACGAGCACGGCTGTGGCGGTTAAGGTGCGGACCAGCCAGGTCCATCGGTGCGTTGGTGCCATCACCGTCATCGCCCCCGTCCTGACGTGGTGCCGTGGTGGTTGCTGGCAGCGTCGTGACTCAGGTGGCGGCGGAGCAGCCAGTACCCGTATGCCGCGAGTAGCGCATTCGGGATGGCGGTGAGGAACCGGCTGGCCAGGTCCGGGCTCGACGCCGATGCCGCGAGGGCGAGGGGGGCGCTGGCCTGGATGGTGTTGGCCAGGTCCATTGCGGCGTGAATGACGATCAGCGGCCAGATTGCGCCGGTGACCAGGGCGGGCGCGGCGAAGGCGAACCCGATCAGGGCGGTGTAGAGGACCTGGAAGGCCACGTCTGTCGGGCTCGACCCGAGGGAGAGGTTGACCAGGTGGAACGCTCCGAACAGCACCGAGGAGAGCACCGCGGCCCGCATGAGCCCGATGGACTGCAGGGCCCGCAGCGCGACGCCGCGGAAGGTGGCCTCCTCGCCGAAGCCCACCGCCAGCATCGTGAGCGTGGCGAGCGTCAGGGTCTTCGGGCTGGTGGCCCAGTTCCCGTTACCGGTGATTAGGTTGAGGACCACGAACAGCAGCAGTGGCAGGAACGGCCACAGCGTCGGCCAGGTGAGCCGGCGGGTGAAGCCGGCGGTGCGCCAGAGGCCCAGTGCGGTGAGCAGGATGGCCGGGACCAGAATGCGGGTGGCGTCCAACCCCGCCAACGCCCATCCGGCGGTGGCGGGGCGCAGCGCCGATCTGGGGAACAGCAGCGGCCAGCAGACCAGGGCGAGCGCGAAAAGGGCGGTGGTGGCGACCGCGACGGTCACCGGACGATCGGCGATCATGCGCCGCCGTGTCGGTCCTTGCGTGGACAGAGTCAGGGACTCGGAGGTCATCGGTAACAGTCCTCTCAGTGATGTCGACCCATTAGCTCGGTTGCGTATCCGGACGGGGCACCGCAGGTGCCGCCTTTTCGGGCTCTTGTGACGCATCCGTGGGTGTCCTGCGCGTCTGAGACGTGAGCACGCCGCTCTCTGCCTAGGTTTCTGGCTTGTCGAGAGTCAGTTACCAGTGAGCGGAGAACGGCGTGCAGAACGCCACCTTATGGCGTGCCCTGTTGGGGGTCGAGAAGACGGTCGTTGAGGACGTCGAGTTCGACGAGGACGAAGGGTTGCTGGTGGCGCACGTGCGGCCTCGAGCCCGGGCGCAGGCTCGTGCTCGGTGCGGCCGCTGTGGTCGAAGAGCGCCGGCGTACGACCGTGGCGAGGGTCGCCGTCGGTGGCGGGCCCTTGACCTGGGCACCGTCCAGGTCGACTTGGAAGCAGCTGCCCCGCGGGTGAGGTGTCCCGAGCACGGGCCCACGGTGGCTGCGGTCCCCTGGGCTCGTCACGGTGCGGGCCACACCTACGTGTTCGACGAGCAGGTCGCGTGGCTGGCGACCCAGTGCTCGAAGAGCGCGGTGACCGAGTTGATGCGGATCGCCTGGCGCACCGTGGGTGCGATCATCAGCCGGGTCTGGGCCGATACCGAGGCCCTGCATGACCGGTTCGCCGACCTGACCCGGCTCGGGGTCGATGAGATCTCCTACAAGCGCGGGCACCGCTACCTCACCGTGGTCGTGGACCACGACTCGGGCCGCTTGGTGTGGGCCGCGCCCGGGCGGGACAAGGCCACCCTGGAGGCGTTCTTCGACGCCCTGGGTGAACAAAGGTGCGCCCAGATCACCCATGTGTCCGCGGACGGGGCGGACTGGATCAGCACGGTGGTCGCCGACCGGTGTCCCAACGCGGTGCGCTGCGCGGATCCGTTTTATGCCGAGGTCTTGGTTATGCCGATGTCGTCGGGGTCGGTGCTGGTGGGGGCGGTGGCCGGGCCGTTGAGGTCGGCATAACCGGTGCCTGCGCGAGGACGCTGTTGCCTTCATTTCCGATGAGGGGAGCACGATCATGCATAGCGTCTCTGATCCATCGCGGGTCCGGTTCACGGGCCCGTTGGCGCCCTACGCTGCTGGCCTGGCGGCGGAGTTGTCGGCGTTGGGGTTCGCGTCGTCGTCGGCGACGAACCAGCTGCAGCTGGTGGCGCATCTGTCTCGATGGTTGCAGGCGCGCGGCCTGGGCCCGGTCGACTTGACCGGGCCTGTGCTCACCGAGTTCCTCGTGGCCCGCCGTCGCGACTACAGCAGCCATTACTCGTTGGACGCGTTAGGCCCGACGTTGGGGTATCTGCGTCGGATCGGCGTGGCGCCCGCTGCGGAGGTGACGGTGCCGGTGGGGGCCGGTGATCAGGTCTTGGCCAGGTTCTGGGACTACCTGCTCATCGAGCGCTCGGTCACCGTCCCGGTCGCCGACGCGTACGTGCGGTGGGTGCGCCCGTTCGTCCAGGCGGTCGCGGCCACCGACGCGGAGCTGACGTTCGAGCAGCTGGACGCCGCACAGGTGTCGCGGTTCTTGACCGGGCACCTGCCCGGGTTGGGGCGCAAGAGCGCACAGATGACGGCGTCCTCGCTGCGCTCGTTCCTGAGGTTCCTGCACGCTGACGGGAGTGTCGATGTCGATCTGTCCCTCGCCGTTCCGGCGTTCGCGTTCTGGCGGCTGTCCGGCCTGCCGCAGCCGTTGACGCCGGCGCAGGTGCAGGCCCTGATCGGCGCATGTGACCCGTCGGCGCCGGTCGGCCGGCGGGATCTGGCGGTCATCGCGTGCCTGCTTCGTCTGGGGCTGCGCTGCGGCGAGGTCGCCGCGCTGCGCCTGGAGGACCTGGACTGGGCGAGCGGGACACTGACGGTGCACGGCAAGGGAAACCGGGTCGACCTGCTGCCGTTGCCGGTTGACGTGGGACAGGCGCTGGTCGGCTACCTGCGCCACGCACGCCCCATGTCCTGCGAGCGGGTCGTGTTCCTCACCGCGGTGGCACCGGTCACCGCGCTGGCCCCGAGCAGTGTCAGCTGTATCGTCGCTCGGGCCGCCGCACGCGCCGGGCTGGGGACGGTCCACGCTCATCGGCTCCGGCACACCGCCGCGACGGACACGTTGAACGCCGGCGCCACGCTGGAGCAGGTCTCCCACCTGTTGCGCCACGCCAGCCCTGCCACGACGGCGGTGTACGCCAAGACCGACCTGTCCCGGCTGGCCACGCTGGCCAGGCCCTGGCCCTTGTCCGGGCGCCGGTCATGACCGGGACACTGACGCAACTGCTCGGCGACTATCTGCGGGTGCGCCGCGCACTGGGGTTCAAACTCGAGGGTACCGAGGCGCTGCTGACCCAGTTCTTGGCCTACCTCGACGAGCACGACGCGGACACCATCACCATCGAGCACGCCCTCGGGTTCGCCACCGCCCCGGCCGGGGCATCCGCCCGCTGGCAGGCGCTACGGCTCTCCGCGATCCGCTGCTTCGCCCGCTGGGCCGCGGCCAGCGACCCGAGCGTGCAGGTTCCCCCGGCCCGGCTGCTGCCGGCCCGACCCACCCGCGCGGCGCCGTACATCTACGCCGAGGACCAGATCCAGGCGCTGCTGGCCGCGACCGGCCAGCTCCGCCCACCGATCCGGGCCGCCACCTTCCACACCCTGATCGCGCTGATGGCCGCGACCGGGATCCGCACCGGAGAGGCCATCGGACTGGACACCACCAGCCTGGACCACGCCGCAGCCACGCTGCGGGTGAGCGGCAAGTACGGCAAGACCCGCCTGCTGCCGCTACACCCCAGCGTGCTCGGCGGGCTCAGCGACTACCTCGACGCCCGCGCCCGGCTGCTACCCGCCGGAGCCTGCCCCGCCCTGCTCATCTCCACCACCGGTCGCCGCCTGTCACCCTCCACCGTGCACACGACCTTCCGCGCCGTGGTCAAGACGGCGCGGCTGGAACCGGTCAGCGGCGCGTGCCGGCCCCGGCTGCACGACCTGCGCCACACCTTCGCCGTCACGACCATGCTGGAGGCGTACCGGACCGGGGCCGACCCCGCCGCTGTCTTACCGATCCTGTCGACCTGGCTCGGGCACACCGAACCCCGCGATACCTACTGGTACCTGACCGGCACCAGCGAGCTGCTCGCGGCCGCTGCCGACCGGCTCGAACACCACCGGGCGGGGCCACGATGACCCGGCTGGCACCCACCCTGGAAGCGTTCTTCACCACCCGCCTGAGCGGCCAGCTCGGCGCCAGCGGGCACACCATCGCCGCCTACCGCGACACCTGGCGGCTGCTGCTGCGCTACGTCGCCGACACCACCGGCACCCCCGCCCACGCCATCGACCTCGCCCAGCTCGACGCCGACCTGATCGGCCGGTTCCTGAGCCACCTGCAAGACAAGCGCGGCAACAGCATCGCCACCCGCAACGCCCGCCTGGCCGCGGTCCACTCCCTGTTCGCCTACGCCGCCGTGCAACACCCCGAACACGCCGGGTCGATCGCCCGGGTGATGGCCATCCCCTCGAAACGGCGCCAACGTCGCACCGACATCACCTACCTGACCGAACCGGAGGTCACCGCGCTCCTCCACGCCCCCGACCAGAACAGCTCGACCGGGCGGCGCGACCACGCGATGATCCAAGTCGCCGTCACCACCGGGCTGCGGGTCAGCGAGCTGACCGGCCTGCGCGCCGGCGACGTCCACCTCGGCGCCGGCGCCCACGTCCTGGCCCACGGCAAGGGCCGCAAAGACCGCGTCACCCCGCTGGACCACCAGACCGTCACCATCCTGCGCGACCTGCTCCCCGCCATGGCCACCACCAGCGACGCCTTCGTGTTCGCCACCCGCACCGGGACCCGGATGAGCCGCGACGCCGTCGCCGCCCGCCTCACCCTCCACGCCAGGACCGCCGCAGCCTCCTGCCCCAGCCTGACCGGCAAGACGATCACCCCCCACGTCCTACGGCACACCGCCGCCATGCGACTGCTCACCGCCGGAATCGACAGCACCATCATCGCCCTCTGGCTCGGCCACGAAAGCATCGACACCACTCAGGTGTACCTACACGCCGACCTCGCCACCAAGGAGAACGCGCTAGCCCGAACCACCCCAACAGGAATCCCCACCGGCCGCTACCAGCCCGAAGACGACTCCCTGCTCACCTTCCTCCAGAACCTGTGATTATGCCGACCTCAACGGCCCGGCCACCGCCCCCACCAGCACCGACCCCGACGACATCGGCATAACCAGGACCTCGGCATAAAAGGGGTTATGCCGACGTCGGCATAATCCGTTCCACATAGTGAAGTGGGCCACCGAAGCCCTCGACGAGGTCCGCCGACAGGCCTGGAACCAGGCCCGCGGAGCCGTGCACCAGCGCCGCGCCGGGCGAGCCAGCGGGCACGCCAAGGCGTTGAAGCATGCCCGGTACGCGTTGTGGAAGAACCCGGAGAACCTCACCGCCCGGCAGCAGGCGAAGCTGGCCTGGGTCGCCAAGACCGACCCGCGGCTGCATCGCGCCTACCTGCTCAAGGAAGGTCTGCGGCTGGTCTTCCAGCTCCCCTACGACGAGGCCGTCGAGGCGCTGCAGGTCTGGATCGGCTGGGCCCGCCGCTGCCGGATCCCCGCCTTCGTCGAACTGCAGCGCCGGATCGTCAAGCACAAGGCGTCGATCCTGGCCGCGATCGAGCACGGCCTGTCCAACGGCCGCATCGAGTCGGTCAACACCAAGATCCGGCTCATCACCCGGATCGCGTTCGGCTTCCGCTCACCCGAAGCCCTCATCGCGCTGGCCATGCTCAACCTCGGGGGCCACAAGCCCATCCTCCCCGGCCGCAAATGACCCACGGATCAGTCAGAAGAGCCCCTTTTCGAACGTATCGCCGGGTCCGGCGGGCCGCGGATGTGAGATGCCTCGCACGGCACCGCGCGGCTCCAGGCGATCGACGCGGGTCGCGCGAAGGGTCAAGCCGAGGCCGACAAAGGCTTCCTGGCCTCGATACGACCCCCCACGCGTCCGGAGCAGCAGGCACGCGCGTGCACACAACATGCGATCGGGCCGAATGCCGTGACGACTGCGCTCCTACGCATCCCGCACGCTGTGCGCTTACCCGTACGCTGTTCGGTTGGATGTCTTCAAGATAGCCCGTACACTGTTCGGCGTCAAGACAGTGTGCGGAGGCTCACGATGCGTCCGGGCGACCGAAGGAGGCACGATGGCAGGCGATCGCTCGGTGACGGTGGACCTGCCGTGGTGGCCGAAACCGGTGGGCCGGACCGTGCCACGCGTGCCGCTCTCCCGTGACCAGATCGTGGCCGGCGCGCTGCGACTGATCGACGACGAAGGGCTCGAGGCGCTATCGATGCGTCGGCTGGGCCAGCTCCTCGGTGCCGGCGCGACCTCGCTCTACACCCACATCCGCAACAAGGACGAGCTGCTCGCCCTGCTCTGCGACGTCATCGTCGGCGAGGTCCTCGACGAGCTCGCCCCCGACCCCTCCCCGCCCTGGCGGGAGCAGGCAGCCGAGTTCGGCCGCACCGTCCGACGGGTCCTCACCCGGAACCATCCGCACGCCGCGTCCCTGTTCGCCCGCCCGAGCGCCGGACCCAACGCGCTCCTGGTCGTCGAGGCGCTCCTCGGCGTCCTGCGCCCTGCCGGCTTCGAGGGCAAGGAACTCATCCTCGCCTACACGGTCATCCTCAACCACGGATACTCCTACGCCGCAGCAGAGGCAGCCACCCTCGCCGCAACGCCCGACGCAGGCCGCGACCAGACCCGGGCGATGGCGCAGGCTCTGGCCACGTCGCTTCCGGCCGAGACATTCCCCAACCTCATCGCGGCCGCCCCCGCGATGGCCGAACTGACCACCGACGACCAGTTCGAGTTCGGGCTCCAACGCCTCCTCGACGGACTCGAGATCCTGCTTCAGCGCGAGCGCTAACCAGGGCGGGTGGAGCCCGTCGCGGCGGGCGGCCCGATATGCCCAGCCTGCTCAGCCAGGACGCCAACGACAAGCCTGGACATGTCGTACCCAACTTGGCGCAACCGACCCTGGCCCCGCACCGCCCGACCCGGCCGCGCCCGTCTGGCGGCCGAAGTGGGGCAGGTTAGACGCTCGGGTTCATGGCCGATGCGCGTGGGCGGTGTACGCGAGGGCGACATCAGCAGAACTCGACGAACCCATGCAGGAGCTGGCCATCACGGGCCCGCACCTGCGCGGCGTAGACCAGCAGGGGTTGGGGAAGGGGGGCGCGCGGGGGCATGAGCAGCGCTGGCGCCGTATCACGAGGCGGCCCGGAAGCTCCTCATGGTGTGTACGTCACACCCACCAAGGAGACACCATGGACCTCTATGAGTCAGACAGCTTTCTTCGGTTCCTCGCCCTGCGGAACCCCTACATCTGGGAGGTCGTCGGCGGCGGGCCACTGGGGCGGTTCGGGCAGGTTGCACTGAACCCGCAACCGTTGCCTCCCCGGGAGATCGGTGCGGCACTCGTGTCGGTTCTGGCCGAGCGGGCCGCGGTCGGTGGCAGCTTCTCCAAGTTCGCCGAAGACATCGACAACTGGTGCGGCACCGGCTGGCCGCACCACGTCCCCCAGCCCAAGGGCGGTGGCCCCGACCCGTTGCCATGGCAGGTCTTCCTGGGCGCTGCAGTTGCGGCGATCGAACTGGCCCACGGACTTGACGGCAAGGACGCCGAGCAGGTCGGAGCCGCCGCGCAGAAGTTGTTCGAGCAGGCGCAACAGTTCGGCGGCTGACCTCCGGGAGTGAGGGGCCGCCAGAGTGCCAGGGCGCCCGGCGCCGCGTTGCGCGGCATCTGGTTCAAGGGCTCCCAATATCCCCGTCCGACCTATGCCGTCGTCAGGGTGGTCGACTGGCGGCGGTGTGACTGTGAGGATCGCGTTCGCAGCCTGATGCTGCTGGGCTGTGGTTGGCGGCTGCGGGTGTGACCCCCGGAAGGACTGGCGTCTTGTGCCTTGCTGCGACATGTCCGCTCGCGGTCGCCGGCCCCGGCCCGGTTGAAGGAGCTGGCCTGATCAGGAGCTTGACCACCAGGCGTCAAAGGCGCCGGGTGTGTCTCATCACAGTCCTGCCGACCCTTCGTCCCGGACCGGAACCACGTCCCATCCGGCGAAGGAGAGAACGCATGACCAGTCTGACCGATCTGCGTGAGGTGGTCGATGTCGTCATCGGCGTCGACACCCACGTCCATACCCACTCCGCAGCGGTCATCGACAGCGCGACCGGTGGTGTCCTCGGCGAGGTCACCGTGGCAGCGACAGCCGCGGGCTATGCCGAGCTGGTGGAGTTCGCCAACAACTATCCGATGATGCGGGCCTGGGCGATCGAAGGGACCGGCGGCCACGGCGCTGGTTTGAGCCGTCATCTGCTGGAGTCCTCGGAGCTCGTCGTCGAGTTGGACCGTCCGAAGCGGTCCGCGCGACGCAACGGCGCGAAGTCCGATCCCCTTGATGCGATCCGAGCCGCGCGTGAGGCGATGGCGCGACCGCGGTTGGGAACACCGCGCAGCGGGGGCGAACGCCAAGCACTGTCAGTGCTTCTGGCTGCTCGCCGCTCAGCGGTCAATGCCTCCACCGAGGCGCAGCTACAGCTGTTCAGTCTCGTGGTCGCCGCGCCGGAACCGATCCGTGTCCGGTTCCGTGGCCAGAAGCTCGCCGCGATGCTCAACACCGCGGCCAAGCTGCGTGTTCAGTCAGCGTGGGACGTCGAGACGACCAGCACTGTCGTCGCGCTACGCACCCTGGCTCGTCGCGCGCACACGATGTTGAAGGAGGCACGTGAGCTGCAGAAGGCGATCCTGGCCATCATCCGCAGCTGGCGCCCTGACCTGCTCGAGGAGTTCGGCGTCGGACCGATCGTCGCGGCAACGGTGTTGTGCGCGTGGTCCCACCCAGGCCGCGTCCATTCCGAGGCCGCGTTCGCGATGCTCGCCGGCGTGGCACCGATCCCCGCCAACAGCGGCCAGGTCACCACCCGGTATCGGCTCAACCGTCATGGGGACCGGCACCTCAACACGGCACTGCACACCGTGGTCCAGATCCGGATCCAGTACCAACCCGCCACCCGCGACTACGTCGCTCGTCGAACCGCTGAAGGAAAGACCAGCCGCGAGATCAAACGCTGCCTTGCTCGCTACGTCGCACGCGACCTGTACCGCCTACTTGAAAATGGCGCCGCCGCTGCTTGACGAAGCATAGGAGCGTCGCACCGACGAGGTCAGGGATCGACTATCGCGGCGTCGCTACTGGCGCCGGCCCGCCACTACCCTCGCGGTGTGCCCGAGTTCAGCTGGCGACCGGCCAACGACGCGACGAGCCAGGACGTCGAGGCCGTGTTCGACGCCGGCGGCGCCCGCAAGTGCCGCTGCCAGGCGCTCAAGGTCCCGGGCTGGATCTGGCGCGACACGACCCAGGAGGAGCGCGACGCCGCGCTCCTGGAGCAGACCGGCTGCGGCACCAGCGGCCCCACCTCCGGCCTCATCGGGTACCTCGACGGCGAGCCGGCCGGCTGGGTCGCGGTCGAGCCGCGGGAGAACTACCCGAGGATCTGGGCCCGGCAGAAGTCGTGGATGCGGATGGACCCCGACCTCGAGGGCGTCTGGTCGGTCACCTGCTTCGTCGTGCGTAGGGGCTTCCGTCGACAGGGGCTGATGTACGAGCTCGCCGCCGCCACCGTCGAGTACGGCAGACAGGTCGGCGCTCGCGTCCTGGAGGGCTACCCCACCGAGCCGCCGCCGGGGAAGACCGTGATCTGGGACGAGGCGTCGGTCGGGCTGCTCCAGGTCTTCCTCGACGCCGGTTACGAGGTCGAGGCGTCGCCCACCCTGCGCCGCAGGGTGGTGCGACACCGACTCGGCGCGTCGTCCTGACGGTCGGTTGCGCACACCTGGGGCGGCTCATGAGCCGAGAACGCACGACCACATCGAGGCCCGTCCAAGCCCAGGCGGAGTGGCCGTATCAGGACCGTACCGCTCTACGCGGCGTAGAGACGCATGTCGTCGGGCTCCGCGCCCGGTTGGATGCCGAGGTTGTGCGTGTGGCGGTTTACGTCCCTGCGGACCTTGGTGACCAACCATCGGCTGGTGTGGTCAGGAGAGTCGCTGGCGAGCCATTGCTGCGTCGTGCGGGGACGTCAACCCGAGCTTGGTGTCAATGGCCAAGCTCAGGTCCCCGCTGGTGGCCAAGTGAAAGTCCCCACCCCTTGCGGTGATGTTCAGGTGCTGGGGCGGCCTCCTGTCCGGGTTTTGGCGTCGCGCATGCGGTAGGACTGGCCGGTGGTGACCACGGTGGTGGCGTGGTGCAGGAGCCGGTCGAGGAGGCTGACGGCGGTGGTGTGCTCGGGCAGGAATCGGCCCCAGTCCTCGAAGGACCAGTGCGAGGCGATGCCCAGCGATCGGCGTTCGTAGGCGGCGGCGACGAGGCGGAACAGCAGCTGGGTGCCGGTGTCATCCAGCGGGGCGAACCCGACCTCGTCGACGAGCAGGACGTCGTTGCGCAGCAGGGTCTCGATGGTCTTGCCGACGCTGTTGTCCGCCAGGCCCCGGTACAGGGTCTCGACGAGGTCAGCGGCGGCGGCGTACTTGACCTTGTACCCCGCATGGACCGCGGCGTGTCCCAGGGCGATGAGGGTGTGCGACTTGCCGGTGCCGGCGGGGCCGATCAGGGCCAGGTTCTCCCGCGCGGGGATCCACTCCAGCGAGGTGAGGTACGCCCACGTCGGCGGCGGGATCGAGGACGCGGCGATGTCGAACTCCTCGAGCGTCTTGGTCACGGGGAACGTCGCAGCCTTGAGGCGGGCGGCGGTGTTCGAGGCATCGCGGGAGGCGACCTCGGCCTCGACGAGGGTCCGCAGGACCTCTTCGGGGGCCCAGCGTTGGGTCTTCGCGGTGAGCAGCAGCTCGGGCGCGAGTTGGCGGATGGTCGACAGTTTGAGCCGGCGCAGCCCAGCGGCGAGGTCGGCGGGCAGCTCGGGCGGGGTCTTCGCGGTCACGATGACACCTCCGCTGGACCGGGCACCGTTGCCACGGTGGGTGGTTCGACGGCGTAGTCGCTCAAGGGTCGGCCCGAGGCGACGGGCAGGTCGATGACGAGCGCGTCGCCGGCTGTGCGGGGGTGGGGGGTCCCGGTGCCGGCGGCGAGGATGGAGCGGACGTCCGAGGCGCGCCACCGCCCGAACGCGGTGGCCCGCTCGAGCGCGGCGATGAACACGGCTTCGCCGTGGGCGGCGGCCATCGTGTTCAGCTCAGCCAGTTCGGGTCCGAGGCGGGTGTGCCCCGCAGCGGCGGCGCCGGTGATGAACGCCTCCGCAGCGGGTCCGAGCCCGCAGAACTTCTTCTCCGCAGCAGTTTTCGGTCGTACCGCCCGGCGGGGTGCGGTCCGGGGGCCGCCGTAGTGGGCGTCGAGGATCGAGGCCTCCCCCGGGGCGACGAGCGGGTGCTGGGCGTGGACCTGCCCGGTGGCGGGGTCGAAGATGCTCACGTGCGGGCCGTCGGTCACGACCGCGACCGTGGCCCCGCGCAGGACGCTCGGCACGGAGTACCGTGCGGAGCCGAGACGGATCGTGGACAGCTTGTCGACCTTGCGGGTCACCGGGGGTGGTCCGATGCTCGGCCGCAGCGACGGCAACGGGCTCAGCAGCTCCCGCTCCCTGCTCAGCCGGTCGGCCGGGACCGCACAGGTCTCACTGTGCACGGCTGAGTTGACCTGCGCACACCACGCGGCGGCATGCTCGTTCGCTGCGTGAAGGTCAGCCAGGACCATTGCGCTCACACGTGATTCGTCGATCGAGGTGCCGTCGTGCAGGGCGTGCTCCAGCATCAGCGGCCGCAGCAGGTCGTCCTTGCCGTAGCCGACGAGGTTCTCGACCAGACCCTTGGACTCGGGGTCGTGGGCCTCGCAGAAGTCGGGTCGGAACCGGTAGTGCGTGGCGAACCGCACCAGGTCCGGGGTCGGGACGACCCGATTGGCGACGACCCCACCCTTCAGGCAGCCCATCCGGTCGGTCAGGACCACGCCCGGCACCCCGCCGAGGACCTCGAAGCACTCCGCGAGCAGCCTCAGCGTGGTGTCCTGCTTCTCGTCCGCGGCGAACCGCACGAACCGCACCCGCGACCACGCGAGCACCGCGCAGAAGACGTGGACCCCGGCGATGACGCCCCAGTCGATGACCAAGTGCTCACCCGGAGCCCACACCGCCGGACGTCGGGCATGGCCGTTGACGCGCCGGTAGCGGCGTCTCTCCTGCGCGACCAGGCGCCGGAAGTTGCGGTCCGACCCGGCGTACCCCGCCGCCCGCGCTCTCGGCAGCAGCCGCTTCGCGCTGACCCGGCCCTTCCCGGCAGCAACCGCGCCGGTGACCACGGTCCGCACGACCTCGTAGTTGCTCGGGCGCGGTGCCCGGACCGGACGCGCTCGTCCAGTCTCGGTGACAGCGCTCCGCTCGATCACGCGCTTGACGGTCTTGTGGGTGGTGCCGCAGATCTCCGCGGCGCCACGGTAGGAGCCCACCAGCTGGTAGGCGGCAACAATGTCCATCTCTTCCCTCATGCTCTTCAATGGAGCTCTCCCTGGGCGGTGGCAGTGGCTGGCTTAGACACCGCCACCGTCCACCGCTCAGGGGCTCACGCTCCGGATCGACACGACTCCTCGAGCAAGGGGTGGGGACTTCTACTTGGCCACCAGCGGGGACCTCACCTGGCCACCAGTGGGGACTTTCTCATGGCCATGGACACTTGGCCAAGATGTTGGAGACCTGAGGCACCCCGGCCCCTCGGTGTGGTCGCCTCGGCATCGTGCTGCAGACCAGTGGTCACCATCGGGTTGCCCGTCGAGAGGTGATGCGTAACCACGACGCAGCCCAGACCAGAAGCAATACAGGAGTTTGGCCCCGCGGCCATGTTCGTGTGTCATCGAGGGCGGGCTAGGGTTCCAACCGGTACCGCGTCCCCAGTGATGCGGCCCCGCCCCTTAGCTTCGATGCCACCATCCACCGTCTGCGGCCACCCGCGATCAGCTTGCCGCGACCACCACGCACAGTCCGCACAACACGGCAACGGTGGGAGTCATGACGGCACGCTCGGACTTGCTCCGAGATGCCAGGTTGATCCCGATCCCGATGACGAAGTAGCCCACGACGACCCACGCCGCGGTGCGCACCACCGCGTCTGAGGCCCCGGTGGCCACCAGGTCGGCGCGGGCGAGGACGACGGCCGCCAGCAGCGCGTAGACCACGATCGACAGGGCACTTCCGACGCGTAGCGGGGTGGGCAGTACCCGGTGCTGCCCGCCCCAGGCGAACCGGCCCAGGGGTGCGCCGAACGTCAGGAGAGCCTGGAACATCGCCACGGCGCCCAGCAGTCCGCAGACCAGAGCGGCAGCCAGGGTGGTCACTGCGAGCTCCCGGGGGCGTGGGCGCTTCCCAGCACGACGTCAATCATGACCTGCCTCCTGCTCCCCGTGCGGGGTGACCTGGTGGCCGTTCGGACCATCGAGTGCGGCATGGGCCTGCGAGTGCCGACGAGTCACCGCTTCGTTCATGGCCATGAAGCCAGCGCGAGTGCGGTTCAGGACGCCCTCCGCGAACGGGACCAGTACGCCCGTGAAGGTCGCCGACTGCTGGAGCAGGGTGCGACCGCCTGGCATCGCAGTGAGGGTGAAGCTGTGCCTGCCGTCGAAGACTCCCGGTAGCACCGCACGACCCAACCATTCGAGATACCGGGGCGGTTCGACGGCCGTGACCCACGGCCTGGACACCGTGGCGCGGCCGCCGGGCGGCAGGATGATGAGGTCCAGTCGCTCGCCGACTCGGACGTCGCCTGCTGCGGCGATGATGAAGGGGTTCCATCGGGCGTACCCGGCCAGGTCGGTCAGCGTCATCCAGGTGTCCTCGACGGTTGCGGCGACGGTGGTGTGTGTCGTGATGATCCCGCTCATGTCAGCGCCACCGGTCGCCACGGGCGAGGACGAACTGCCGCACGACGTGGCGCCACGGGAGGACGGCGATGATGAGGATGACCCACAGGATCTTGATGGCCTCTTCTCGTGTTGCCCCGTTGAGGTCGCCGTCCCGCCAGAGCGGCAGCGCGACGGTGCCGAGCCACAGCAGCTTCCAGCCGACCTCGAACATCAGGATGGGCAGCATCCGCTGGGGGTAGCGCAGCCCGAGCAGGGCGAGCACCGACATGGCCACCAGTACCGCGACGACCACCCCCTGCTTCAGCTCCCACGGGTCGTGGGAGACGAGCTCAGGCCACTTGGTGATCGCGAGCCCGCCACCCATGACGAGGTAACCGACACGCATGAGGTTGAGTCGCCAGGTCGGCAGCGGTGGGATGACGCGCCGGCTGCCGGCGCGCCGCTCCGGCTGGGCGGTGGGGAGCTGTGTCTGCAGCTGAACTGGGTTCATGGTCAGGCCTTTCGAGGAAGGTGCTGTGGCGACCGGCGGGCTGCCGATGCGCTCCAGACTCGCCGGACCGGCGGGGGGCGCGCATCGGCCCGCGGGGCCAGTCAGCGGGCCGAAGGACCACGGTTGACTCGCCCGGAGACGGCCTTTCGTACCGGGCCGCGCCGACTTTCGCCGCTGTCCCGGGTTGCGGCGCAGGTCTACGGTGAAGGTGTGCCTGGGTCGCGTTGGTCGTGGGCCGCGCTGGCACGGCCGGCGACGGCATCCGAGGCCCTGCCCCTTCCCGATCTGACCGACAGCCATGCCGGGCGCGAGTGGGTCGTCGACATGGTGGCGGTCGCTCGTGGCCCTCGCGCTGGGCGCGCTGTTCCTCAGCCCCGAGCTGCACGACACGCCAGACCCCCTCAGCGGCAGCCAGATCGCCGTCGACGTCACCGCCGGCGTGCTGGCGTGCCTGTCCCTGTGGTGGCGGCGGCGGTGGCCCATCGCCGTTGCGCTCGTCTGTCTTGTCCTGGGCACGATCTCGGCCTCGGCCACCCCGGCGGGCCTCCTGGCGCTGTCGTCGCTGGCCGTGCACCGCCCAGCCCGCGCCACCGTGCTGGTCACCCTCTTGTGGGTCCCGTCGGTCATCGTGTTCGCCGTCTACAGCCCGACCACCGACCCCGCCACGGTCCTGCTGTTCGTCATGCCGCTCGCCTTCGCCGCCAGCGGCTGGGGCATGTTCATCCGGGCCCGTCGGCAGCTGCTGCATGTCCCTGCGGGAACGAGCGCTACGAGCCGAAGCCGACCGAGAGCTGCACGAGGAGTACGCGCGGGTCGCCGAACGGACACGCATCGCGCGCGAGATGCACGACGTCCTGGCCCACCGGATCTCGTTGATCGCGCTGCACGCCGGTGGGCTCGAGGTGCGACCCGACCTCCCCCCGGAGCAGATCCGCTCGACCGCCGCCCTGCTTGGCGCCACGGCTCGGCAGGCGCTCGAGGAGCTCCGCGACGTCATCGGGGTACTGCGCGAGAACGGGACTGGCGAGCCCGCAGCGTCCGCCCCCCAGCCAACCCTGAAGGACATCGCTCACCTCGTCGATGAGACCAGACACGCCGGGACGGCCATCGACTACCACCTCGACGTCGACGACATCGAAGACGCACCGGCGCCACTCGGCCGCGATGCCTACCGCATCGTGCAGGAGGGGCTCACCAACGTGGCCAAGCACGCTGGTGACACCACGGCCCGGGTGTGGGTCATCGGCGGCCCTGGCGAAGGCCTGCACGTGAGCGTCCGCAACCGAGCAGCGACGTCCGTGCCGACGGCCCCGGCGCTTCCCGGCTCCGGTGCGGGCCTGTTGGGGCTGCGGGAGCGAGTCGCCCTGGCCGGGGGCACCATCGTGCTCGGGCCCGACGGCTCGGGCGACTTCGTGGTGGAGGCGGAGCTGGCATGGCCCGGGTGAAGGTGCTCCTCGTCGACGACGACGCCCTGGTGCGGGCCGGCCTGCGCCTCATCCTCTCGGCGGCGGACGACATCGACGTCGTCGGCGAGGCCGACGACGGCACCGACGCGGTGGCGGCCGTTCTGCGGCACCGTCCAGACATCGTCCTGATGGACATCCGGATGCCGCGGATGGACGGCATCACGGCAACCGCGGCGCTTCGCCGGCTCGACCGCCCTCCCGAGGTCATCGTGCTGACCACCTTCCAGGCCGACGAACAGGTGGTGGCAGCACTACGCGCCGGGGCGAGCGGGTTCCTGGTCAAGGACACTCCCCCGTCGGACATCATCGACGCGGTTCGGCTGGTCGCTGGTGGTGACGCGATCGTCTCCCCATCCGTCACGCGAAACCTGTTGTCCCACTTCAAGAACTCGGATGCCTCAGACCGAGCACAGGTGGCCACCCAACGGCTCGGTGCGGTGACCGACCGTGAGCGCGAGGTGGCGGTCGCGGTCGGCGCAGGTGCCTCCAACTCCGAGATCGCGTCCCAGCTGTTCATGAGCGAGTCGACCGTGAAGGCACACGTGTCACGACTCCTGGTAAAGCTCGACGTCACCAACCGGGTCCAGATCGCGATCCTGGTGCACGACG